>CAWKYG010000001.1:0-535847 GCA_963853855.1 uncultured Solibacteraceae bacterium
TGAGCGTCGAGGACGACGGCCGGGGGATCTCGCTGGCCGACCGCTGCCGTCTTTTTCAGCCGTTCTTCACGACCAAGCCGCATGGCACCGGGCTGGGACTTTTCGTGAGCCGTCAGATTCTCGAGGAGTTCTCCGCAACGCTGACCTTCTGCTCCGAGCCGGGACGGGGCTCGACGTTCACGATCCGGCTTCCCTGGGAAGCCGCCCTGAGTCCGACAGTGACGGGAGTGAGCGAAGGGGATCGCGCGGGTCCGGCTCCGGCTGCCGACGACCGGGAGCCGGAGCGGACCGGCCGCGGCAATCCCGTTGCCGCCCTGCCGTCGGCGTGAGGCGCGACTGGACCTTCTATAACAGATTCTTTCGCCACAGGGCATTGCTCTTGAAACACGGAACCGAGGCTGCCCGATGAGTTTGGCCTCCCTGACGACAAACAGTGTTGCCAGAGGTAGTGAGAGCCGCGAGTCCCGCGGCCGCGTTCTCATTGTCGATGATGAGGAAGTCATAGCGTCCACCCTGAAGGAATTTTTGCAGGGTGAAGCCTACGAGGTCGCCACAGCCATGAGCATGCCCGTGGCGCTGGGCTTGATCGAATCGTTCGAGCCGGACGTGGTACTTTGCGATGTCCAGCTTCCCGGCGGCGACGGCTTGACGCTTCTGAACCGCTCGCTCCAGGTCCGGCCCGAGACACTGTTCATCATGATCACGGCCTATGCCACGGTCGAGAACGCGGTGGCCGCTTTCCAGCGCGGGGCCCATGACTATCTGATGAAGCCGGTGATGTTCGAGGAGCTGCTTGTCAAGATCGACCGGCTCATGAAGTATCGCCGGCTGCTCCTCGAGAACCAAGCCTTGCGGAGACAGTTCCACGCCCATGAGGACCTGGAGACGCTGGTCGGCCGGAGCCCGACGATGCAGGCCGTGAAGACCTTGATACGCAAGGTCGGCCCGACCCGGAGCACAGTGCTCATCACCGGAGAATCGGGCACCGGCAAGGAGCTGGTGGCCCGGGCCCTGCACACCTTCGGTCCCGATCCGGACGCGGTGTTCCTCGCCGTCAACTGCGCCGCGATCCCCCACGACCTGCTGGAGAACCAGCTCTTCGGCCATGTCCGCGGCGCCTTCACCGGCGCCGAGCGCGACCACGCGGGGCTGTTCGTCGCCGCGGGGCGGGGGACAGTCTTCCTCGACGAGATTGGCGAGCTCAGCAAGTCCACCCTCGCCAAGCTCCTTCGTGCCATCGAGAACAAGGAAGTCTTGCCCATCGGCGCAACCCGGCCAGTATCGTTTCACGCCCGGCTGGTGACCGCGACCAACAAGGACTTGCTGGCAGAGGTCGCCGCCGGCCGGTTCCGGGAGGACCTGTACTATCGCTTGAACGTGGTCTCGATTCATCTTTCACCTCTGCGCGACCGTCGCGAGGACATTCCCGAGCTGGTCTCGGTCTTGCTGGCCAAGCACGCCGCCCGGCTGGGCAAGCACGTCCAGGGCGTGGACAACGCCACGGTGCGCGGGCTCATGGCCGCCGCCTGGAAGGGGAACGTCCGCGAGCTGGACAACGCGCTGGAGCGTGCCGTCATTCTGGGCGACGGACCGATCCTTACCCCTGACGATTTTCCGCCCGGCCTGATGCCGGAAACCGATACCGAAAACGGAACCACGCGCGACAACCTCCGCGCGGCAGTTCGCGAGTACGAGTGGCACCACATTCAGCGTGTGCTCAAGGACAGCGGCGACGATAAGCGAGAGGCCGCCCGCCGGCTTGGCCTGGCGCTGTCGTCGCTCTATCGCAAGCTCGAGGAGCTCGACTCGCGATCAACTTTGTAGCGATCGCCACGCACGGCCCGCGGGGCGTTCGCCCCGACGGACACGACGAGGCTCTCTTGCCGGATTCGATTGACGAATCTTCGAACCAGACTTCATGATGAAGCAAGGGAAAAGGCCGAACCCCTCGGATTGAGACGAACCCCTCGGACTGACTCCGAGACGACTGCTTCACGCGAAGGATTGAACCACGCGGGTGGATTCTCATGCGCTGCACTCGATGTGATGGTTTGGCTGTTCCCCAGGCCGTGGGAATCGCGCCCGACGGGAGGGTGGTCTTCGGCTGGTGCCGGCAGTGCCTGGCCGACAAGGACTGTCGCCTGGTGGAGGTGCCCGCCGCGGGGCCCTGGGACCTGAGGCTCTCGTTCCCGATCAGTGAGCCGGCCAGGCTGCCGTTGCCCAGAGGTAACAACTCCCCGGCAACCGTCGATCAGTCCCAGTGGATCGTCGCGATCGTCGCCTTCTTGATGATTAGCTGGGGCTTGATCCTGCTGGCCGCTGGCCTGTTCAGCGGATCTCGTCCGGTGTCGCCGACAAGCCCGCCGAGCAACGGCACTTCACCACTCTTGGGTATCGGCGGAGCGGCCACGGCCGTGCTCGGCCTGGCCCTCATGGTCATGGCCTCGCGCCGCAACTGGCTCCCGGGCACTTTCTTGCTGGCGCTCTTGAGCTGGCTTTCGTTGCTGGCCGGCCTGGGCATTCTGGCCAACGGACTCTTCGATTTTCAGCCCGGCCGCAACGTGCAGGTCGTCCTGGGCGCTGGAATGGCCCTGGCCATCTCGGTCATGACCCGCTTGCTCGAGCGCTCCGCGAAGCGCAAGCTCAAGCCCGCGCCGCTCTCGAAGCCCTGGAAGCCAGCCTCCAGCGCGGGCAAGTCCAGCACGGGTGGGACGCGACGACAGCATTGACGGCGCGGGTCTGGAACCGATTTACAGCCAGATCTTGACCCGGTTGCGCAATGATTCCGGCAACCGCCGCTCGATGATCCGCTGGATCTGTTCCGGGTGCAGCCGGGTGCTGAAGTGCGAGGTGATGATGACCTCGTTCTCGAACCGCTCGGTCCTCTCCAGCAAGTCGTCCAGATGAGTGTGGCCGAACTTGTGAATCAGGGCCGGGCGCTCGTTGGAGGCAACGAAGGTTAACTCCAGAATCAGAACCTGCGACTGGTAGATCTCCGGAAAGACGTCCAGGCCCTGCGGCGAGGTGTCGCCCAGGTAGGCAACCTTGGGCAAGCGAATCTCGGATGAGACCTCAACTCCGGAAAGGCGGAGGTCGCGGATCTGTTCGCCGGTCAGGCTGTGGTATTCGGGCTTGAGCTTCTTCCGACGTTCCCAGACGAGAAAGCCCAGCGAGGGAATCGTGTGCTTGGTGGGGAAGGTTTTGACCACGAGCTCGCGTGACAGCTCAACCTCGTCGCCGGGGTTCAGTCCCACCAGTTCCACAGGCATTCGCCCCCGGTCCAGCTTCTGCACGGCCCGGAGCAAGAGCTCGAGCGCCCTCGACCGCCTCGGCCGGCATGTAAATGGTCGGTGGCTCCATCTTCATCATCCGCCGTCGCGCGACCAGGACCGGCAGGGCGGCGATGTGGTCAAGGTGGGAATGGCTCACGAACCAGTTCGGCGTGGTCATGAACGACCAAGGCTGCGCTCCCAGGTCAAACCCCAGCTTCAGCTCGGGCACTCTCCAGTAGGTCTGCACGGCCGCCCGCGAGTAGCCTTCCACCGTCAGCCCCTTGTGGTGCAGCGAGCGCACCGGGGCATTGTCCACCGGGTGGTCCAGCGATTCCACAGACGATTCGATGTCCGTCGCCAAACGACGTCTCCTTCTCGGCACAGATTGCACCCGCGGCGCGGCCAATGCTCAGTATAATCCAGGTTGGATGAACGGCGATAGCTCGGCGCTCGATCGCACGTGCCCCGGGTCGGTCGGCAATCCGAGCAGCCGGGAGGCGACATGAATCTCCGCGCCATGGTCTTTGGCCCAGCCTATCTGGACCGCGTGCTGAGGGTCGATCGGCCGCTGGTCGCCCCGGCCCTTGGACCTCCCATCGATCAGAGCGTGGACGGGTCGCTCGGGTTCGCCGGAGGCCGCAACCTCGAGCTGGCCGATCCTTCGGGCTATACGATCGAGATCGCCCTGCCGTCTGGCTGGCCCGGCCCGTCCGGCCGGATCGAGCTGGAGCAGGAGATCCGCCGGGGGCAACTGGCCGGAGGGCTGTCAGCGGGCTGAGCTGGACCGACGACCTGGGCGGCATGGGGGCCGGCTATGCGACCGCTCTGGCGGGAACGCTCTGCTGTGCGCTTGGGCCCGAGGACGACCCGATCAGCCAGGTGATCGCTAGCCTCCTGGACCGGCAGGCCATCGCGCACTCCACGATCCGGGTCGCTGACCATGGTGCCGACTGGACCCTGCTCGTGAGCAGCGGTATGCATGGCGACAAGCTGCCGATCGGCTTCCGAGGCTGTCATGCGGCGCTCGCTGCCGGCTCGTTCGACCCCTGGCTCTCCTCGCCTTGCGACCTGCGCGTGGCCGCGGCGCTTCCCAATCGGCTGGCGGCCCATATCCTGTCCGCTCCTGGTGCAAGCTGTCGCGTGTTTGCCCCGGCGATGAGAAACATGCGCGATCAAGAGTGCCTCGTGTCAAGCTTTGCCGGTTTGATCGATCTGCTCTGCTGCAACCGGCAGGAGTGGGAAACGCTGGACGACCGGGAGGAGGTGGCCTGGCGAGTGTCGATCCTGGTCGTTACCGACGGTCCCTCCGGAAGCTGGGCTCGATTCACGACTCCACAGGGAGAGCCGGGCACTATCCGCGTGCCGGCGTTCTCCCGCGACCGTCCGCCGCGCGATACCAACCGCGCCGGCGAGGCGTTCGCGGCAACCTTCATTTCCACACTACTTTCCCAGGGATGGCAGCCCGCTTCGGGCGTCGTCGCCGCGGACCTTGTCCGACAGGCCATGATCCGGGCCTCCGCCGCGGCCGCCCTGGTCCTTGACCGCACCGATTTCGGTTTTCCGGCACCGGAGGCTATCGACATTGCCCTCCGCGCCGGCAGAGTGGCATGAATCAGGGTGGAAGAGACAGCGGTCTTCTTGCGACCTCTCCCTGACGCGAGCTATGCCGATTACCCCGCCGGAGAGTGCACGGAATCTTGACTTCCGTCTTGCTTGCAAGTGGCCAACGCGAAACTCCTTGGTTTGCGGCGATTCCCGGTCGCGCGGCTCTCATCCCGCCCGCAAAATCGCTCAACTCGGCATAAGCGGCAGTCCGATAGAACCGGTGAGTTCACGTACCACGGTGGCAGGGATCGGACCGGTCGACGAGCGCGGGAGGTGCAGGCATGAAACACGTCCATTCCCTCCGTTTTGAGACTCTCGAAGCGCGGCAGTTGCTGTCGAGAGCGCACGTACACGCTGCCGTGGCGCATGCCGCGCGGCCGGCTGCGACCCCGGTTGTACTCAATGGCACGCTCAATGTCGACAACAACCCCAACGCGACGACCACGACCACGAACGAGGACGGCTCCATGACCACGTCGGTCCCGGTCGCCGGGCAGCTCGGCGCGCTGGGGGAGGTCCACGGCATCTGGGATGAGACCGTGGACTCTTTCGGAGACTATGAGGGGCCCGACACGCTAATCCTTCATGCCTCGAACGGAGCATTCGGCGTCGCGTTCAACAACGAAAACTCCCCGCGAGCGGGAGTGAAAGTGGGCAGCGCCATTAGTTATAAACATACCCAGATAGTTTTAGGCGGTGATGGAGCCTATGCCCGGGCTTCGGAGAGTGGAACGATCGAGTTGACCACCAACGCGGCCCGCACGGAAATCGTCAGCATGACTCTGCACACCCAGAGTGCATGAGTCGGCCGGCGATCCGAAAGCGAGACCGAGTCAGGCCGGCCAGCGATGTCTTGAGGCAGACAAGGTGCCAGAAGCCGTTATGTTGGTTCTTGGGCCGCCCATGGGGACGAAGCGTCATTTCTGGCCGGTCGGGAAACCAGCGCTCTGAGCTGGGTATCCATGGCCTGAACAAATGAGCCGTAAAATGTTGAGAAATGTTGAGAAACGCGGAGAAACGCGGAGTTCACGCAGCCAGAAACGGTCCGAGCCCGCCGCCCACCCCTGCCGGGGGCCCGGTGGCCAAGCCGGAGATTAAGCACGGCGGATCGCCTTGGTTCAAGGGAGAGGTCGAGACGGGCCGGGCCCCCGCAGGGGAGGGGCGTGAGTTGTTGACGCCGTGAGTAGACGAGCGAGTTCGCAGTCTTTCCGACCGCGGAGCGGTGGTGATTGCCGAGAGCACCAAGAAGACCGACCGCCTGGATGCCCAGGTGCTGACCGAATTCCTGGTCCTGGACATGTTCCCCGAGTCCTACCAGCCCACGCCCTGGCTGCGGCAGCACCGGGCGTTGGTCCGCCACCGCTAGTATCTCCAGGGCCGGATTACCTCGGTCCGCAGCAAGATCCGCCACATCCTCAGCAACTCCAACGCCGACCGCAAAGACCTGTCCTCGGCCAACTGCGGCCCGGCTTACTTGAAGGAGGTCCGCCTCACCGACGTGGATCGGTTTGTGATGAAACAGCTCTGGGCCGAATGGCAGGACCACCTGGCTCAGCGGCTGGCGGTGAGCAAGAAGCTCAAGGCCTTCGTGGCCAAGGCGCCGCAGCGGGAAGCAGAGGCCCGGGAGATCCTCAAGACCGGGGAGTCAAAAGGGGACATCACTAATATCGACCGTTTGAGAGGCGAAGCAGCCTCGAGGACATGCACGTAAACGCTTGATGCAAGCGGCTTAGGGGTTAAGAAGGCGCTATTCAGTGATGAACCCTTTTTCCTTGTCTCGGACAACGTCGCCCATCTCTCGAGGTTCATCGACGCCCAATTGTGGGAGACGATCACGGGCTGACCGACGACCCGTGGGCGGGAGATTATTGGGCGTAATCCGGCGTCAGTTCATCTTTTCGCGTAATCCGGTGTCGGTAGATCTTTTCGGGCAAGAATGATGAACCGACACCGGATTTCCACTCCCGACACCGGATTTCCACTCCCGGGGCCCCTTTCCGGTGCAAGCACCGGATAAAGCACCGGAAACGTGCACCTGGTCAACGAGGTCTGCGGACCGAGGTTCCCAGGTTTCGGCGTTGGGCGTGGGTTTGCCATCTGGGACCCCTTTCCGGTGCAGGCACCGGATAAAGCACCGGAAACGTGCACCTGGTCAACGAGGTCTGAGGGTGGGCGCCAACTTGCTGAGCCGCAACCTCGACGGAAACCAGATCGCTTGGAAGTACCGAAGATGCGCTGGACATGCGAATCTCCTGTTTCGTGATGGTGTCAAACGTCAGGTGGGGAAATGCGATTGCCTACTAGAGTTTACGACCAGGCCTGAGCTTTCTCAGAGCCGCGCGCGAATCTGGCCACAACAGCATGTGCCAAAACGGCTTAAAAATTCTGCTACGCGCAATAGTACGGCACGGTCCCAAAACAGGCGACTTGCCATCTGTATGGCTTGACACCTGCGGGTCCCTCCCATACCAACCCGACGCGTTACGAGGGTCGCCGCAAGTCCTTCGCAAGGCTTGGCGGGGTCAAAGGCTTCGCGGGGTCAAAGGCTTGGCGGGGTCAAGCCCTGTTCCGGTCTAAGGAAGGCCGGCAGACGACCACGAACGGGCTTCGCGGGGCCGTTCAAGGGGGCCGGCCCTCTTTTCGGTCATCGAGACTTGGAGTCAAGGTCGCCGGGACGGAGGTCATCAGGACGAGCCGTGTCTTCGTTGTGCGAGGATGCGCTGGGTCATGCCGATGTCCTCTCTCAGTTCACTCGACCTGGCCAAGGCACGATCGACGCGACGAACCAGATGGTTGACGCTATCGGGATGATTCAAGCCGAAGATCGGGGCTATTACCCCGGCAAGAAAGTTTCGCATCCTTGCACATACTAACCCGACGCGCCAGCGAGGGCTCTGAGGCACTCCCCTCGCTGGCGCGTCGGGTTCGTATGAGCTTCTTCGGTGCCAGGGTAATAGCTCTCGTAGTGTGGCAGAGGAGTGATGTCGGACCAGCCAAGCGGCAAGGTCTCTGCCCAAAAGCCCGCTTCGGCGCACTTGAAAACAGTCTTGATCAACACCGTAGTACCGAGCCACTTCTGCCAGGACTATCGCCGCGTCCAGGCTGGCCAACTGCTGGGCTGCGGGCACCTCGTCTTGGTTTCTCGGCTCGCTCAGCAGCGATCGCATCCGCTCGATGAACGTCTCGCTGCCCAGCAGCCAGCCATGCGCCGCGGACTGAAAGGGGTTTGCCGGAGCCATCGCCAGTCCCTGCTCGACGAACCGCCGGTAGGCCGCCTCGGGAGATCGTTGCCGCCCGACTCGCCACGCCAGGCCGAATGCAAAGCCTCGTAGGCCACCCATCCAACGCGCCGCCGCCGCCGGTCGTAGCCCGGATAGCTCGACCAGGGCCAGTCGCGCGGGTGATCGGCGAGCGGGCGTTTGCCCCGCACGGGATTGAGGTGGATGTAGCGGCTGACGGTCCAGAAGTAGCTCTCGTCCTCGATCAGTTCACTCTTGAACCGGCCCTGAAATGTGTGCCCCGGACGCCGATGACGTCGGCTGCACCAGTTGGCGTATCCGGATGTGAGATGCTGCATTCCCCGCGAGAGGTTGGGCCTTGGCGTCCGTACCAGCAAGTGGAAGTGATTGGGCATCAGGACAAAGCAGAGCAAGTCCCATCCCAACCTGCCAACAACCGTTTCCAGGCCCTTGCTGAGCCTCTGGTAGTCGCTGTCGTCGCGGAACACCGTCTGTCGGGCGTTGCCCCGCGACATCACGTGGTAGATCGCGCCGGGAAATTCGATCCGCAAGGGTCTAGCCATGCCCTCAGCTTAGCAAGCGTAAGGCCTACCGTGAACCGGAAACAGGGCTTGACCCCGCGAAGCCTTTTGACCCCGCGAAGCCTTTTGGAACAAATTCTAAATCGCTCTGACCTCGAGCACCGCAAATCGGTCTGACCCCGAGGACCCCGTGGAAAAAATTCTAAATCGGTCTGACCCCGAGGACCCCCCAGTGAGAAGGGGCTATCAATGGATCGAGAGGGTTTCGAGTCGGCATACCAGGAAATGGCACCGTGGGACATCCCTGGTCCCCAGCCTGCGTTTGTCGGTTTGGAGGAGGCGGGGGAGATCCGGGGATCGGTGCTCGACGCCGGGTGCGGCACCGGAGAGAACGCCCTCTACCTGGCATCCCGTGGGCATGAGGTCTGGGGTCTCGACTTCATCCCCGTTGCTATCGAACGAGCGAAGGCAAAGGCGAAGGAGCGGGGGCTGGGCGTCCATTTTCAGGTCGGCGATGCCTTGAAGCTCGATCAACTGGGTCGCACCTTCGATACGGTGATCGACTGCGGGCTGTTTCACACCTTGGCCGACGAGCAGCGACCGCTGTACGTCTCGGGGCTTGCGACGGTTGTCCGGCCCGGAGGTTCTGTCCACCTCCTCTGCTTCAGCGATCAGGAACCGCCCGGTGAGGGACCGAGGCGGGTCACCCAGCAGGAGATCCGTGACGCCTTCCGTGACGGCTGGCAAGTCGTCGAGATCCGGGAAGCTCGTCTTCAGACGACGGACCACCCGGTTGCCAAGACATTCAGCCCCGGAGGACCGAAGGCGTGGCTGGCAATGATCACCCGGACTTCAGCAAGCCGGTCATGGTGGGGTGCATCATGGGACTGCCTGATGCCGAAAACCATCTCGATTCTATTCTCGGAAAGCTCGAGCCTTACTGCACACTCTCCGCTCTGTCGCGGGAATTGGCCGCGCGCCGGCCCGCCGATCACTGCTCGATGTCTTCGCCGTCGGACAGTTCGGGCAGGCTCAGGACGCGGGTCTCGGTGGGGGGATCGAGGGCGGCCAGCAGCGCGTCAATGTTGGCGAACGGCTGATCTCCGATGTAGACCCAGCGGATTGCGCCGCCGCGATCGACGATGAACGTACCGTGCAGGGCTTCCCCGTCGTCCTTATTCCCACCCGGAAGCGGCTTCCAGACACCGTAGGCCAAGGCGACTGCATGGTCGGAGTCACTCAGGAGCGGGATCTGAAGATTCCCGAACCTGCGCATTCGTTCCCGCGAGAAGTCGGGGCTGTCGGCACTGACGGCCCAGACCTCCGCGCCCCGCTCGCGGAACCGCGGTATCGCCCGCTCCAGCTCGACCAGGTGGGTGACGCATGCGATGCAGGTGAAACCCAGGTAAAAGACCACCACCACCGGCCCGTTTGAGACTTGGGCGCCCAAGTCCCGGGTCTTCCCCGTCGCGTCCTCCAGCACGAGCGCTGGGGCTGGGCGGCCGAGGAGGGGATGGGCTTGGCTCGGGACGCAGTGCCCAGCCTTATCTCCCAGCTCAGCGGCAGAGGGGACGGCCCGCGCCCGGTCGGCCATGATCTGCCGCATCAGGTCGACCTGGATGATGCCCCGGGTGTGGCCGCCGCGGTCGACCGTCGGATCGACCGTCGACCGGTGGAGTAAGCCGGCAACCGGCAGAGCGGGACGCTGTCTGTAGACCATCAACCCCGTCCAGGCCGCTGATAAGGCGATGACGGTGATCAAGGCAGACACGTAGGCCAGTTTCTTCATCGTCACACGAGATCCTTTCCGCTCACTGGAAAAATGGCTTCGATTCGCGCATCTCATACGCCTGTTTCTGGGCTTCGCCCCAGTCCCCTCTCTGAGCCTTCTTGCTGATCTCGCGGAGGTCCTTGTAGCTTTCGTCGGAGAGCTCGCCCGAGGCATGGCGCTCCTCGATCCGCTGGATGTCCTTGTCCAGCTCTTTCTGGTTCTTGAGCGAGATGGCCGTCAAAAGGGCCTCGAGCTCGCGGCGATTCTTGAGCTCGCGAACCGACGGCTCGCCGCAGCCGGTAAGTAACAGCACGAGCCACACAAGCAAGGTCGTTCGCGATTTAAGGCCGCGCGCCTGGAGCCCATTCGTCGCAGCAGGCTGCGGTTCAGTAGGAATCGGCACTGATTACCTCCCCGTTGCTGCGGCTACTCAGAGCCATCCAAGTCAGCAAGTTAATCGTCTGCTTGATGAACCGAACGGAGCCGTCCCCCATCAGCACGTTGGCGCCGCTGGGGGAATGCAGCGAGTAGAACTCGTCGGTGTGACCGAGGGGGCTGTTCGGCGGGTGGATCACCACCGGGTCCTCGTAGAGCGATGGGCCGCTGTGGGACGCAAGGATGGCGCCGGGGTAATCGTAGTTGACCCCCAAGCCGCCGGTCCCCAGGCTGGCAAAGGCGTTGTAGGCGAAGTGCCGGTAGCCGGGAATGATCCCCACCCAACTGGCATCGGCCAGATAAGGCGTCTTCTCACTCGCGAAGACCGTGTTGCTCAGTCCGTCGGTCACCCCGGCGTAGGGAATGTGGCTATTCCGGTAGAGCGGACCGTTACATCCCACCACAGGATTGTCGTAATTGACATTAGGCGGCGTCATGCTCGTGTCGTCCCAGCCCATGTTGTACTGGTAGTTGGCGCGGGCGAAGTACTGGTTCGCCACTGGCAGCAGGTTCACGTTGGCGTCGACCATCGGGCACGTCGGGGTCGGATTGTTCGCCGACGGGCAAAGGAAGATGTTGATCTGAGTGATCACCACCGTGCCGTTGTCGGCTACCCAGGTGGGAAGACTGAAGTTCGTCGCCGCATACAGCGGCGATTGCTCGGCATAGGGCAGCAGCATGGCCAACCAGCCCCATCCCGGGCCGCTGTCCAGCGAGTGCGGATCCGGATTGTAGCCCGGCACCGCGATCTGTGGCGGCAGGGGTTGCGTTGCCGCTGCGACCGAGTTGCAGTTGCCGCTGCTGCAGTAACTGATGTATCCCGGCACGATGCAGCCGACGGCTGACTCGTAGTTGGCGATGGCCAACCCGATTTGTTTCAGGTTGTTGACGCATTGCAACCGCCGTGCCGCCTCGCGGGCAGCCTGGACCGCGGGAAGCAAGAGGGCGATCAGGACGGAGATGATGGCGATGACAACCAGTAACTCAATGAGAGTAAAACCGCCGGGTTCGACGTTCTTCATTCGATAAACACGCACCTTCGGCCCTCCAGGATCAAGCTGATAGTCATTCTGGACTGGAGAAACCTAACGCAATTGTTTTGGTTATTCAATAGACGTTTTTGGAATACCAAAAATACTCGCCGTATAATCCTAAACCACAGAATTCACGATGTCAAAAAAGCCACGCTGGGACATTGGATAGCAGCTCAATCCGGCCCGGCAGGCTTTCCAGCTCCTTTCGTTCCTTGAAGCTCAGTTTCCGGGGACGGCACTGGTTCAATCCGAGATCGCCTTGATCAGCGCCTCGCGGGCGTCGTTGTAGAAGACGACCGTGACCTTGGTGGCGATGTCATCGGAGAGGTCGAAGAGTTGCTTGCGGGAGGAGACGGGCATCAGGACGACAGAGGCTCCCTTCTCGACGGCCAGTTCCACCACGTCGATCGCGTTGTGAAGGGGGTCGATCGAACCTCCCAGGTTGATCCCGCCCAGGACGACCATGCCGCCCCGAAGGCTCTTGTTGATCAAGGCCGAGCAGATGGCGAGAAGGGCAGCCACGCCGAGCGAACTACCAGTCTTGCTGGTGTCGAACGCCCGGAGCTGGATCGAGAACTCGTGCTCGCGAGGATTCCGGTCGCCGACAAGCTCCGAGGCCCGCGAGTAGAGCGAAGAGAAAAGCGGGACAAGTCCGGCGAAGAGAAAAGCGGGACAAGTCCGCTATTGAAATGTGGGCAAGCAGAAAAGCCGCCTGACTTAGCAATATCGGACCCGTCCCGCTTCCTTCGTCCTCCCTTGGCCAGCATCGGACGTCTTTTCAGCACCGCACGAAGCCGGATCGCGGAAGATGCTTTGTCAGGAGCTGTCGAAAGAGGGATTCGGCAGATCGTCATCCTCGGCGCCGGACTCGACACCTTCGCTCTCCGGAATCCCCACGCCGCACGACAGATACGCGTTTTCGAGGTGGACCACACCACCACGCAGTCATGGAAGCGCCATCGCTTGGCGGAAGCTCAACTCGTACTTCCGTCATGGCTCATCTTCATGCCGGTTGATTTCGAACGGGATAACTTACGGGAGAAGCTAAGCGGCGCAGGCTTTCAGCAGAACTCGGCGGCGTTTTTCACTTGGCTCGGCATTGTGCCATATCTGACACAGGACGCTATCGACAGCACTCTGGACTACATGGCGTCAATCCAGAACTCGGAGGTGGTGTTCGACTACATGGAACCTCCCGAGGCATTCTCCGAAGAGATAAGGGCGCTCGCGACGGAGCGGGCCGCACAGCTTGAGAAAATCGGTGAACGCTGGGCCAGCCGTTTCGAGCCGGCTGGCATTGCAGCGATCCTTCGCTCGCACGGATTTTGCGACATCGAAGACATCGATTTCCAGCAGATCGCGTCCAGGTTCGGCCGCGCCGTTCAAGGGCTCGCGCCGGACAGGCTGGCGTTCATGTCGTCCACGCGAAGCACTAGCCAGCTACCAAGGGGCGTTGGGCGGAAATCCGGTGTCAGTTGGTGGAAATCCGGTGTCAGTTCACCATTCTTGCCCGAAAAGATGAACCTATACCGGATTACCCCCGAAAGGACGAACTGACACCGGATTACCACTGCCGGATTACCCTTGACACCTCCGCGGGGTCACACCTCCGCGGGGTCACACCGAGTTTCAAGTTAACTTGAAACTCGGTCTGACCCCATGCCTCCGGACCCCATGCCTCCGCACATGCCTCCGCATGCCTCCGGATGTGGGAAAGCCGCGTCCTGCGAAGGGCGTTCGAGAGGCTTGAGCTGCATGAAGGGAAACTTTCACGTGCAGTTCTTAGGGGAGGGGGTGGCGGCGACGTCACCTCCTTACCCGACACCTGGGTGGGTAACCACCCAGGTCTACCCGGCCCGATGCCCAGACCTGGTGTCCCCGGAACTCCTCGGTCCGTCCTCGACCGAGAGCGAGACGTCGCCGTTATTCGAGCATGGTCTCGGCGCCGGCATCATCGCGGCCATCCTCTCGGCACGCGAGGGCGATGCGGTATCGTGCTTCCGCGGAGAGTCGGCCCTCGGTCGAGTCCGTTTCGGCGAGGAGCTGCGCGGCGGCGGATTGCCTTGCGAATCAAGCGAACCTGCGCGGAACCGGAGGCAGGACCTGCACGCCAAAACGTGACACCAGAGCGCCGCGCGGTCCAGACGGGGCAGCGAATCGTCCAGCTCGCGCGACGATAGCTCCGAGGCTGCTTCGCAGTGGAGAGTCAGGACGCGCAAGAGGCTATTCAACCGACTCAGGAGGTTCTCCTTGACCCGCCGGGCGTCTCGATGAACCAGTGTTTTTCCAGGCATTCGCGGAGCAGCAGCCGGGCGCGGTGCAGCCGCACCCGCAAGTTGACTTCGCTCAGGTCGAGGATTCGCCGCATCTCGGCCGTATCCACGTCTTCGAGCTCCCGCAAGATGAACGCCGAGGACAACGAACGTGGCAGTCGACTCAAACAGCCGTCGAGCACGTCCCAGAATTCGCGATCCTCGAGTGCCTGGTCCGGCGCCTTCCATGACGCGAGGGCCTTCTTCCACAAACCCTTCGCGCTGAAAAAATGCGCGCGAACGGGGTCGGGTCTCGCGATCGGATCGGCTTCGGCCGGCGAAATCGATGTTGCCGTGCGTCGGCAATGATCAACTATCTTACGCCGAAGGATGGAGAGTAGCCAGGTGCGAACGGTCGCTCGGCCCTGGAATCGGTCGCGCGACTGGAGTGCCGCCAGCAAGGTGTCCTGCACCAAGTCTTCCGCCAACTCCCGGTGGCCAACCCGCGAGCGAGCATACCGGTACAAGACATCCCCGTGCTCGTCCAGCCAAGTGGAGGCATCGCCGGCGGTTGAAAGCGCATCCGAATCATCGGCCTGCGGCATCTGATGGGCGTTCATGATTCCTCATCAGGCGAACTCGAACCTGCCCAGTCGGTCCCAATGACCCGGTCGAATGTAACAGCGGAAATCGCCCAGGACAAGCCCCGGCCAAAAGCGGATCGCCGCGACGGGTAGAGAGCGTTCATGGCGTTTCGATTCGACCCATCGGGAATGAGGTAGCGAAGTGGCCGACCTCCAGAAACGGCTCGACCTGCTCCTGGCGTCGAAGCCGGAGTCCCGGGACCCGAATCGCTCCGCATAGACGGCTTGGCAGGCTGGACGATGATCGTGCAGAAAGGATACCGCCGCCGTCATCGAGTACAGACTTCGCAACCCCGCTCTCTTCGCCATGTCCGAAGACAATATCGCCTTGCGCGAGCGGTACGCCCTCGCCGCCGGTACCCCGCTTTCCCCTCGAGTTCTCATGAGGTCGTCCCGCCGGGAGATCGAAGAGCGCTTGAGCAGGCTGCTTGCCAGCGGCAAGCAGCCTGGCCAAAGACGGCGCCGCGATGCGTTCCGCCGCCGCGCGGCGGTGGCGCGGAGGGACCGCGGATTGACCATGCGCTTGGGCGATGATCCGGTCACTCCCAGGGCGCCGCCCGGCCCCGCCATCGGGGCCGAGCTAGAAGGAGGACGAACGCCATGCCCGCCAGCGCCGTATTCACCTTTCACGACCACACCGGCCATTTCTTCTCGGTCTACAAGCCCTTCGACGCTTCTCCCGGCGTAAGCGTTTATGTCTCCGACAGTATTTGAAGGCTGATTGGCTTTCATTGTCATCGTGTCTTGGCGATGCCGGGGGCCGCAATCACCGCAACGCCCTGCGGATCGGCTCCTGCCGGAATGTTTGACGGCAGGAATAACGGCGAACTCGCGCTCTCCGAAAGCGTGCCATCGGGCGCAACCGAAAGGACGTGAAGAGCGTTGCCTTGCGGGAAAGTGCCTGCGGCATCGGTCTGATGGTCGATGACATAGAGTGTCTTGCCGCTCGGATCGAGAGCGAATTCAAAGGCCGTGGTTTCGCGCGGGGCAGTCGGATTCTGTGGCCCACCGAGCACGAATTCTTGGATCTGAACGGGGTGCAGGGGATCAGCCAACGAGAACACGCCGACGCTGTTAGTGCCGGTATCGACGGTGTAAAGGAATTCTCCGTTGGCGCTTACCAGCGTCCAGCATGGACCACTGCCTTTAACGGAGACAGTACCGACAAGGGTCAGATTGCCGGCGCCATCGAACGTAAAGACGGCGACCTGATTGGCCCCGGGAAGTCCGGCGTAGATGATATTCTCCTTCGGGTCCTGAGCAAGGCCTAAAAGTAGTGGCGGAGTCACTGGCGCCCCGACGCCTCCGCTGGAAACGGGAATGAGCTTTCCATCAGCAGCGATCCGGAATGGCAGTACCTCATTCGCGTCCGTCACATTGTTCAGCGGAGGCGGCGTGAAGGTGTCGACAAAGGCCAGATCGGACGTGGAAGAGATCAGCACCTGGGACGGGGAAAGGCCGAGAGGTAGCGTCGTCGTGGCCGCGGGGTCTTGTGTCAGAACACCGTTTGGCCCAATGTTGAAGACTGTGATGGTGGGAGCGATTGTGGGGACCTGGTCCTGGATTTCATCGCCGCGATTGACGACGTAGAGCCGGCCGTCGGCAATAGCAAGGCTTACAGGCTCGGTGCCGCCGGAACTGATGGCCGTATTATTGACGAGCCCAAGCGAGCCGTCGCCATGGACGCGGAACACGGCAATGGAATTGCTTCCCTGGTTGACTGCGAAGAGGAGACGTCCGTCAGGACTGGCGATGACTTCCTTGTCGGAATCGTCGGGTCCGAGCAGCCCCTGCGGATTGGCTACGCCCGTACCACCGGTGTTGAACGATCCGATTTGCGTGAGCTGACCGTCGGAGTTTTGCCGGTACGCAATCACGGCGTTATGGCCGGGGTTGGAATTGTCTGTTTCCGTGTACACAAAACTTGTGGCTTGCTGCAAAAGTGGGGAAGCCGACATGAGTTGACGGGATTCCAATGTCTCAAGACCGCAGAACACCAGCGAGCGCTTCGTGGGACGACGACGATTCATGGGAGCACCTCCTCTTGGCTTTTGAAAGCAAAAGTCCGCCACGCTATGAAAACAATTCTCAGCGTGTTCCACTCGGATTGGTGGCGCGGTTGTGCCCATTAGTCGTTTGCCAATCGAAATCGTTACAGCAAATCTGTCGGTCAGTTGTGAGTAGTCAGTCGCAGTGAAGACAATTCGGTGTCAGTTCATCATTATTGCTTCCCTTGTATCATGAAGACAATTCGGTGTCAGTTCATCATTATTGCTTCCCTTGTATCATGAAGACAATTCGGTGTCAGTTCATCATTATTGCTTCCCTTGTATCATGAAGACAATTCGGTGTCAGTTCATCATTATTGCTTCCCTTAAGACAATTCGGCGCGAGCCTTGCAGGGTATCGGGCCGGGTAGACCTGGGTGGTTGCCCACCCAGGTGTCGGGTAAGGAGGTGACGTCGCCGCCACCCCCTCCCCTAAGAACTGCACGTGAAAGTTTCCCTTCATGCAGCTCAAGCCTCTCGAACGCCCTTCGCAGGACGCGGCTTTCCCACATCTAACTCTTGGCTGTGGATCTGTTGATGGCAGTTCGGATGCACCAGCACGCGGTTCTCGATCGTATCCTTGCCCCCATGGGTTCGCCACACGATATGCTGGTTGTGCCACCCCGTCACCGTGGTGATCTTCTGGTTGCAAACCGGACAGATACCGCCTTGCTCCTTCCAGAGCAGCCGCAGAGTCCATCGGCCCGCCAGGGTCCCGGCCATCTTCACGCCGAGACGTTCCTCGAAGTACGGTTCCCAGGCGGGGTCGTAGGGATTCGCTTCCCCTTTGACCTTGGTATGTCGCTGGATCGGCACACTTGAGGCGGCGAGGAGCCAGACCGGTTGGATGACCTCCTCCCGGCCGGCGACTGTGCCGTGAAAGACCCAATGCCGTTGGTCGATGGTCTCAAAGTATCGGTCTTTGATCCATTGTCTGGACTTCTTGGGGTGCCTCCGTTTGGCCCACTGCCATAACGCACGAAAGATCGCGTGGTCCACTCGTGAGAAGGTCCGCTTGCTTGCCACGTGACGATGATAGTTCGCCCAGCCTCGGATGACCGGGTTGAGGTTCACGATCAGGTGTCCGGCGGTGACATGCTTGCTCGCCTTGATGATCCCCCGGACTTTCTCCAGGAACGTCGCGACATTCTTCCGTGATGGCTTCACCACGATGGTGCCGCCGTAGTCACGGACGTTCTGTCCGAGGAAGTCGAAGCCGTCTTCGATCCGCGTGATCTGGGTCTTCTCGGCGGAGAGTTCCAATCCCCGCTCTTTCAAGAACGATTCCACCAGCGGCTTCACCTCTTCCTCCAAGAGTTTTTTGGAACTCCCGGTGATGATGAAGTCATCCGCGTATCGGACCAGGTTGACTTTGGCTTTGCGGCTCAGGGCCGATGCTTTGGGGTAGCGTCCCCGCAGCTCCCGTTCCAGGCCGTCCAGCGCCATGTTCGCCAACACTGGTGAACAAATGCACCCTGAGGTGTTCCCTCTTCGGTGGCAGAGAAGACATGCTTCTCCATGAACCCGGCTTTCAGCCACTTCTGGAGGATGGTTTTACACATCGGGATCTGAGCCATTAACCATTCGTGGCTGATCCTGTCGAAGCACGACTTGATGTCTCCCTCGAAGATCCAGCGGGCACCGCCCCGGTTACTCAGGACGATGTGGCACTGCTCGATGGCGTCTGCCGTCGATCGTTCCTTCCGGAACCCGTATGAGTTCGGGTCGGCCATCGTCTCCGCGATCGGATCAAGGGCTTGCAGGTAGAGCGCCTGCATCGCCCGATCTCTCATCTGAGCATTACCCACAACTATTCGCGTAGTCTTTTGCCGGCACGGAAGCCAGCGGCAAGCAAGGTTAGGTCATGAAGCCCACGCCACAATGTCCTCACGCCAGGCATCCCATCACATTTGCGATTCAAGTGCCCGCCCAGGCGGCCGATCCACAGCACCGCCTGGCCGATCGTCAGTTCCGATGGCTTCATCCCTTTCCCAAAGCGACATACCAGCACCTCGACCTCGTCTTCGCTCAGGACCTCCAGCGCCGGGGCCTCGGGGGTCTCCCGCGCAGATCTCGCAACAACACGATCCGCGCCGCCACCGCCGCATCGACCCTCACGGCCTTCTCCAGTCTGTCCCAGGTCTCCAAGCGAAGATCCTCCACCTTACAGCCGCTTTTGAGCACCAAGTGGACCTCCTCAATCGGCCACCGACAGGTGTATTTCCGCACCACCTCCAGCGCCTCGTCCGCCGTCGCCGCCGGCTCGAGCGTCCAGAGCAGCCAGTGTGCTGCCTGGGTCCCTGCCGGTGGCGCGGGTTCCCACACCTCCACCAGGTTCCAGGTCATCGGCCAGGCGTGCGGATATTTCTGGAGGTCCGGCACCAACGTCACTCGCATCGACCGCACTTCCACCGCCGCACGCCGCTCAGGGACGCCAGCCTTTCGACTCACCTCAACCACGGCCCGGCACAGGACCGGCTGGCTCCGCACCCCCTCGTGCGCCTTGGCCAGCGGGTCGTCGATCTTGCGGTTCTGAGCACAGCGGATGATCGCGCTGTCGCCAGCGTCCGCGACCGTCATCATCACCTCGTAGGCGTCCCCCTCGCGGTCCATCACGTGGATCAGCCGCGGCACCGACTGCTCCCCGGCCACCTGGTACAGCACGGCGCGGGACGCATCAATGCCGTTGATCCACTTATCGCTCTCTTTCTCCTCGGGGCCTGGCTGGCCCCGCTGGGGCCGCGCCCAATATTGCTGGTCCAAGATGCCGATGACTTGTCCCGAGCTGGTCACGGCCAAGGCGGTGTGCAAATGCACGCCCCGGGCCAGCCCGCCCGAGTCGATCGGGCCGAGTTCCGGGATACAGTGCAAGCCGGTGAAATTGAGCGTGGTGGTATCTTGGACGACCAGCAGGATGTCTTGGTCGAGGCTCCGCTGGGCGGTTTCAACGGCGAACCCGAGCTGCAACGCGGGGGCGGTCACGCGCGGGTTGGCGTAGAAGCGGTAGGTGGCCTTGGCCTGGCCGGCGTCACCATCCATCGCCTGGGGAATCGAGGCCGAGGGATGTTCGATGGTGTTCACAAGAATCGCGGTGAGCCGACTTTCAAGACGTTCATCGGGCAGGTCAGCCGCCAAAGCCGCTCGATGGGCCCAAACAGCATGAGGTAAGATCATGGGCTCCGTTCCCGAAGGAATCCTGATATGGGTTCGCTAGATCACAGAATTGACCCATGTTAACAAGAGGTAAAGCTCCGGAAAAGATGTGGGTAATGCTCAGATCTCTCATCGTGGGAATCCCCAGAGGACGCATCTTGCCGTTCTTTTTAGGTATGTACACGCGCCTTAACGGTTGGGGATTGTAGCCCCTCTGTCGCAGCGCCTGTAAGGCCGTCGCTTTCTTCTCCGGGGTGTCCCAGATCTCCCGGTCCACACCGGGTCCGATCCCAAAAAGTTTTGAAGTTGCGCTTTTTTCGACGTGTATGGGCTCAAAAGGAGGGGGGCTTCCTTCTTTCTGCGGATTTGGGCAAAATAGTGGTGAGGAAGCGGACCATTCGCCAACCATTGAAGAAGGAGCCTCCCATGCTGATCATGCAGGATGCACTCCCACTGTTCAAGTCGTTTCTCAAGCCCGTCTCCCTGAAGCAGCGAGCCCGACAGTTGGTTCTTCGTTGCGTGATCGCCTTCCTCATGCATCTGGGCAAGATGTCAGCCTCCCGTGTTGCCGGCGCTGTTCGAACCGATGCGAGGCATCGTGCTCAGGTCAGTCGATTCCTGGGACGCCGCTATTGGCGGCGATGCGATCTGCTCGGCCAATTGCGTGCTCAACTGCTTGAAATGGAAGCGCGGCAAGGGACGTTCGTCTTCGACATCGATCAAACCTACTGTAGCCAGCAAGGTAAGCTCACCGAAAACACGATCATCCGCGGCGAAAAAACAAAGCGCCCCAAGAAGAACAAGAAGAAGCAGAAGAAGTACGCGCAACGGTCGTCTCACTGTTTCGTGATGGGCTTGCTGATTACCCCCAGCGGAATGCGTCTACCGTTTTCCGTGAGCTACTACACCGAGGCCTACTGTAAGGCGAAGAAGATCGCGTACCGCAAGCAGACCGAACTGGCCGCTCAACTTATCCGCCAGTTGCCGTTGCCCCCGGAAGCGCGCGTGGTGGTCCTGGGAGACACCGCCTTCGACGCCAAGGCCATCCGCACTGCCTGCGAGGAACGCAAGTTTAGTTGGATCGTGCCCATCAACCCCGAGCGGGTTCTTGCTGGAGAGAAGCCACGTCCCAAAGTCTCGTCGCTGTCTGAGGATCTGACCGCCGACCAGATGGTTTGCCTTAAGGTTCATCCTGGCAAGGGGAAGTACGTCGACTATCGACGGATCTCCCGCTACCGGATCGGGCCGAAATTCAAGCCCCGCACGTATTACGTGCACGAGGAAAGTCGAGACGTTCATTCCGTAGGAAAGGTACGGCTCTTCTTTTCGACAACGAAAGCACCGGCACAAGGCCATCGGGTAGAGGTTCAGAAAACCCTCATGACCAACGACGCGAAACTCACCCTGCGAGACGTGATCGAGCTCTACCAGTTGCGGTGGCAGATTGAGCTTTTCTTCAAAGAGCTCAAATCTACACTTGGTTTGCATCACTACCGCTTCAAGAAGTTCGAGAAGGCGGAAACTTGGGTCACGCTCTGCCTGGTGACGTTCGTCTATTTGGAGTGGATTCGAGCGCGCAAATTGAAACAGAAAGCGCTGAAGAAGAAAGAGAGGGAGTGGTGGCAAACTCAGCGAACCTACGGATTGGCCCTGGCCGTGCGTCAGGAAGCCGAACAGCGCGAACTGAAGCTACTGGCGGAGAAGATGGAGACACCCACCGGGCGAAAAGTGCTTGCCAAGCAGCTCCGGCAGTCACATCCCAAGGAGTACCGCGCGGCGATCTGATCGGGGGGAGTCAAAAAGCGCAACTCCAAAACCAAAAAGCGGTGACGCACCGAAGAGCACAGGTGTAAGATACGCGAAGGGACGGAGACTGAACAACACAGGTGATTGGCAACTGGGAAAGAGCCCGTTATGGAAGTGCTTCTGGAGTCGGAAGAGCAAATGGGCCGGAACAAGGAAAAGGGAAGAGGAAAGCGTCAGCGTCCCAACGGCCCTCCGGCACCCACGCCAGCCGCCATCGCGAACCAGACGGGACGGCTGTTGACCGAACGCGAGGCGGAGTGGCTGGATCGCTTGGTGGGTGATCCAGCAAGCTTTGCCGCCGTCGAACGGGAAGTTCACGACCAAGCACGGCGGCAGGCCGATCTGTACGTCGCCGGGTTGTTGGCCAAGGCCAGCGAACACCCCGAGATGGCCCAACACGTCGACAAAGTGACTGCCGAGGCTGAAGTCCCGTTGCGCCCGGTTGAAAAAAAAAACGCCCCCTGGTGGTGCGGCTTTTGGGGGGCTTGGCGATCACGGTGATGACGCTGTACTGTGCGCCTCGGGGGCGCAGCGGCAAGGGACGAGGCGTCGAGGGAAGTGGGCTCTACCCGGAACTGGCGGCCTATCGGATCAGCGAGGGGTCCAGCCCCAACGTGCAAGCCGAAGTGGGCCGTCTGGTCGGTCAGTTACCGATCGAGCAGGCGCACACCGAGTTGGCTCGACGTGGCCTGGAACTGGACGAGAAAGCGATTCGGCGAATCGCCGGTGAACTGGGGGCTCAAATGCTGGCGACCCGCACCCGTGACCTGCTACGGTTCCGTGCCGGGGAATTGCCCGCGGGGAACGAATTCGCCGACAAGAGGGTCGCGGTCGGGATTGATGGTGGCCGGGTTCGGGTGCGCACTGTCGTTGAGAACATCCGCGTCAGTGGCAAGATGAAACGGAAGAAGTTCCGGATTGAGTGGCGCGAGCCCAAGGTGGTTATTCTGTTCGAGACCGATGAGAAGGGGCGGATGGTCAAGGGGAGCCGGCCGGTCATCGACGGCACGTTGCAGGGCCCGGATGCGTTGATCGAACTGGTGGCGTTTCACCTGCACCGGCTGGGTGCAGCGAAGGCCAAGTTAGTGACTGTCGCGGCCGACGGTGCGCCTTGGATCTGGGCGCGGTTGGATTGGGTGATCGCCCAGGTAAAGCTGGACCCGGCCCGAGTGGTCGAGGTGCTCGATTGGTGTCACGGCGTGCATCACCTGAGCCTGGCGTTGGCGGCGTTAGATCTGGCCCAGGATCGGCGGGCGGAGCAGTATGGCCGGCTTCGCACCCTGCTGAGGGCAGGCCAGAGCCAGATCGTCATCGAGGAATTAGAGCGGTTGGGGGCGGGCCAGCCCGAAGGCTCGCCCGTGTGGAGGGAGATCCGCTACTTGAGGAAACACTCCGAGGCGGGACGACTGCGGTACAATTGTTTCAGGTACCGTGGTGTACCGCTGGGGAGCGGTGCGATCGAGAGCACGATTCGCCGGGTGATCAACCTTCGACTCAAGGGGAACGGCATTTACTGGACGGAGGACAATGCGGAAGCAGTGTTCCAACTGCGGGCTGCCGTCGTATCAGGGCGCTGGGAAGAGATCGTGGAACACACGCGGGAAGCGATGGCGAGGGACCGCCGAACGGACTGGCGCTGGACACCACCGGAGTGTCTTGCGGAGTTGAAAGAGCTCGATGAAGAAGATGACGACGTGACGCAAACATCAACGAGGAAACAATCTAAGCGTAGTGCCGCGTGACCGCATTTTGGGATCACGCCCGTCCACACCTGGAGTCCCTTTGCCTTGGTTTTCTGTCACCCGTCGAATGGCCAGGGCCTTGCCACTGAACGAGTGAGTCAGCAGATATTAGACTTTATCAGAAATAAGGATTTCGCTACCGTCTCAGTGGCCGCTTGCGGTTCTGAACACGAAGATTGTGTAATCCACAAGCCGCTTCCATGGCCGAATCCGAGACTCCGTCTTTGGTGTTCCGTAAGACATCTTTCACAATGCGGGAGCGTTTCACGCCGGCGAGGGCATGCTCGACATTGACTCGGATGCGTGCGAGCTTCCGGTTCGTTCGCTTCTCAGCGGCTGTGAGTTCCCCTCGGGGCGGCTTTTTTTTTCGCCTGGCAAGTCCTCGTTACGGCTGGCTCGTACCCTTGAAACCCGGTGTCTTTGTATAACTCAGCCTTCGGCGGATAGGAAATGCCTTCGCTATCGGCGATCTTCTTGTCATGCGTCTTGCCGACATAAGTCCGGCTCAAGAAGCCGATGCATTTCCTTCGCAGGTCCACGATGACGACGTTCTTATCGGTGTGCGCCTTCTTCTTCCCACTGTAGTGGAGGGCCTGTTTTTCAGGGCTTTTCGGCCTCTGTCGACGCCGTTCGGTGCCGTCGATGATGAGCCGAGGCTCCGTTCCTGTAGCGGTTTGGCTCTGGGCAAAGTCATTGGGGTTCCGCTCCGGGAGGACACTCAGACTATCGAGAGCATCTCGCAAGACGGGCAACAACCGATGGATCCAATAGTTCACGCCCGGTTGACTCAGGCCGAAGAGTTCGCCCATGAGGACCTGTAGCGGATAAGTCTTGAGATAGACCAAGAGGAATAACAGCTTCTGCTCCGGAGAATCCAAGACTCCCTTGCGGCCTCCACCGGCGCACCGTTGGCGGGGTCGGTCTGCTAAGGTTCGGTCCTTGGGATACCGTCGCTCATAGGCCGGAGTGAAGGCGTTCAACAGCAGTTGGAATTCCTGGAGCGTTAGCCCGGTGAGAGCTAGGAACTCCCGACGATCGCTCTGGAGCGTTGCGTAGGTCATCATGCGGCTATTGTAACCCTTATTTCTGATAACGTCTATTGCAAGGCTTTCACCTTGCCCCATCGGCCTTCTTGGATCGCCTTCACGATACGGGCCTGGAGCCGGCACACGATGCGGTAGGCTGACTTCCAGTTGATGGTATGCCAACCCTCCGCCGCGTGGGAGGCCGCACCAGCAGTGCGAATGTCTGCCATCATCTGCTTGCCCCCTGAAGTGGTTTGCCAGGTTCTCTCGTGACGAAAGACCCGAGGGAAGTCGGCCCGCTTTCGCGTGGGGTGATTTCGCCCGATGACTCAACCCCTATCCCTCCGGCTACCGGAGGGCATTCGCTTCTTCCCCCATCCTCTGCCCGCCGTCCCATCAGCAACCTCCTTGCGGAGGGCCTACCTCGGGAGGAGGACGACGGGCTTACCACGTTCGACGGATGAATCATGGATGGTTTAGGCTCTGCCTCTCCGCCGGTGGCTCCGACAGCGACGACAGGGGAAGGGAGACCCCCCTGTACCTGGCCACGTACCTTTTGGTTCAAGCCTCTCAGCGCCTTTGGCTTGCTGGATCTCACGACGTTTATCAGCAGTTCACCTGAGTTAGCCATGCCATCCACCTTGGCCCCCAACCGCCTTAGCGCTAGCAGTCGTCGGGCTCTCTCACGAGAAGCCCGGCCACCCTGGGTGGGTGAGGTTACGTTGTCCCAAGAGCTTCGCACCGCCAGGTTACCCCGGCCGCACGTCTTGGTAGGGTATCAGTGGTCGCACACTGGGTTACGTCCTGGTCGTAAGACCAGTCATAACAGGTACATCCGTAGCTTCGTGTCGCACCCCCCGCAGATCCGTACTTGCACTTTCGCGCATACGGCTCCTCATATCATGAACTCGCTACGGGACGGCTCCCTGAGTGAATCAGCGATCCGTCTCGTACTCGACGCCGCGACCGTTGTTGTTTCATCTACACGGTTCCGGGTTTCGATGCACCCGCCATGTTTCCCTCCACCGGTGTCATGACATGGCGTCCCCTTCTCTCCACGGGGTCACTCGGGATGGTTCCCCCGCTTCCACGATACTATGGGACGCTCCGACTCCCCGCCGTCCGTCTCGACCCGTTCGAATTCTTCACGAGCCGATACCATCGTGTCGCCCGTGGTTTGCTCCCCTCGGTCGTGGGCGTCCCACCGGGGGCCAGGGAGTTGTCGGTTCCGGTCTCCCCATCCGGATTGACGATGGAAACGTCGGGGTCTCTCAGGTTCCTTGGAAACCCTGGTGGTCATTGTCCGTGCTCTTCGACCCCGGCAGGATCAGGCAGGCTGAGTGGACCAAGAGTGAGTTGCCTGACACGGCCCCCGCCTGTGTCCACGACGAAGGCTCCAAGCGTCTTGTACTTTCGGGGCTCAATCACACGACCTTTGACCTCACTGTCTACGCTTCGCAGGATGGGTCGCCCCACCACCACGCAAGACTCGCTTCTGGCTGCTGGTCCAGCTTTGCCAGGCGGGATTCTTACCCGCAGGGTTTCAGCGAAAGGTTTCAGAGTTCGAGTCTCTTCCTCCTTTGCAAAGCTTACCTGACGCAAGGACACCATACTTAATTTTTCGCAGAGTTCCGGGCCGCCCAATGTCCCCCTCGGCCCGCCATGCCGGACGTTGCACATCGCGGCCAGTCGGCCCGGCACATAGGCGACCAGGCAAGTTCACACGGTCGCAAAGCCTCGTACCGGAAAACTTCGCATGTGACTTTTCCCCTTGCATTATAAAGGATTGCGCCGTATGGTTCGGCAACCCAAAAAGTTTTACCTTAGCAAGAACGCTGCCATGCCCTGGGGATTCTACGGCCGCACCGACGAATTACGGATGACCGTCGAAATCATCGGCCGAAACCGCTGGTTTTTCGTCAAGATGACCGGACGCCGGCGCATCGGCAAGACAACGCTGATCCAGCACGCCATTCAGACCGCGGGCGGGAAGCCGATTCTCTACGTCCAGACTCCGGACTCCGCGCCGGCCGGCGTCCTCTCAGCGGTGGACGACGCTCTCGAAAGCTTCAACGTTTCTCCTGACCGGTTCGCCCGGCCGAGAACGCTGGCGGAGTTCGCGAGGCTGATCAGTTCTCTTGTCCAGGCGGGATACATCGTCGTCCTCGATGAGTTCCAATACTTCAATCGCGCCCATTTGCTGCCCTTCTGCTCCTCCCTGCAAGCGGAGGTGGACACGCTTTCGGCACAGGCAGATCGCGTGCCGGGCGGGCTGATCGTCCTGGGGTCGATTCACACCGAGATGACGGCGCTGCTGGAAGACCGCAACGCCCCCCTCTTCAACCGCACCACCGATGAAATCGAGCTCACACACCTGGACATCGCGTCCGTGCTGGCGATCCTCCACGAGCACGCCGACACATCGCCTGAGCGCTTACTATTCCTCTGGACGCTATTTGAGGGCGTTCCCAAGTTCTATCGCGACTGTTACGAGCAAGGGGTGCTCGGAAGCGAGCGAACCGCACTATTGCGGCGGATCTTTTTTGAAAGCTCGTCGCCCCTGCGCACCGAGGCCGAGAACTGGTTTCTCAAGGAACTTCGCGGCCGATACGACGTCGTGCTCAAGTTCATCGCCCGGCACAATGGTTGCTTGCACAGCGACATACAGGAGCACGTGCGCAAAATAAGCGGTGACCGCTCGGAACAAGTCGGCGGCTACCTTTCGATTCTGATGGACAGGTATCGCCTGATCGAAAAGCAATTGCCCGTTTTCGCGAAGCCCACGGCGCGCAGGACCCGCTATTACCTCGCCGACAACTTTCTGCGCGCCTGGCTGGCCGCGTTGGCGAACCCGGTCGCCGCAATCAATTTCCGGCCGGTTGAAACCCTGGTATCCACCGCCGATCAGCGTTTGTTCGACGTGGAAGGCAAGGCGTTCGAGAAACTCGTAGGGCACCTCTATGAAGAGCGCAGCCGCAAGGGAATCGGGGATTTTCCGTTGACGCAGCGCATAAAAGGCTACTGGGATCGAGGCAGCACGGAAATCGACCTCGTGGCCTTGAATGAGACCGACAGGGTGATCAGGTTCGGCTCATGCAAGAGGTCATCCGACAAATTGGCGGCTGACGTTTCCACGTTCGACGGACATGTCCAGCGGTTCCTCGATCAATACTCCGCCTATAAGTCGTGGCGCATCGAGCGCGTGTCGATGGCCCCCAGCGTTCCGGCCAAAATACGCACGCAACTTGAAGGCCAGGGGCGGATCGTAGAGGACTTGGCGGACCTGATGCAGGGGTTGTGAAACAGAGCAACGGTCCATGTCGATGGGGAGTTCCGGGGACACCATACTTAATCAAGAACAAATCCACCGCCTCTGGCGGTGAGACTCCTAAAGGCTCTGCCGTTTCCGGCGTGCATTTGAGTCACCGAGACCTCGGGCACATGAACGGGACGTCGTTCGGACGGAGATTGTGGGATTGTGGAACTCGGGTGAGCGCTGCCAGGCTGGATGAGTACCCGATCTGGCGGTGTATCCATGAGCAAGCGAAGCTCCAGCGGGACGAAGACCAAGGTGAGTCGAACTTCGAATTGACCCAACGACCCCTTCAAGGGGCCTTCCTCATACCACCGGTTCTACCGGTGGTGCTGATTGTTTCGGAGCTAGATATGGTGTCTCCGGAACTCCAGCTTCGACGGCGCCGCGCGGTGGATCCAGGACCACCCGAAACGCCGCCAGGAATACCTCACCGAGCTGTCCGCCTTCCGCGCCGAGGCCGAGGCCGTGCTGGCCGGACCGACGGGGGAACTGTCCGATGACGTGTTTGCGGGTTCGACATCCGGCGTGAAGGGTGAGACCGCGCCGAGATCAGCGCGCGATCGGCAAATTCCAAGAGCCTACGGTTAATCGTCCTTCCAGGCTGCGGTTCTCTTGGGAGACCGCGCTGCCGCGCGGTCGCAGATGGCCGTCGATCGACGCCTCGAACGCCCAGTCCTTTTGAGAGGAACACCTATGTCCGAGCCGCGCTGGAACCTGTTGCGCTTCGGGGGAACGATCTCGCCCCGGAGTTACTTCCTGATCGGGTTCTTGCTCACTCTACTCAAGCAAGCGCTCGACCGCCTCGTGGCCGCGTGGGCGTTCGGCAGACCTTGGTCGCCGTTGAGTTATGCGGTCACGGGCGAAATCGGCGGCCTGTTCTCGCTCAACCGCGACGACCAGATTTTTTACGCGACCATGCTCGCTCTGGCCTTGCCGTTCCTCGTGGTCGGGGTGGTGCTGACAGTCCGCCGGCTTCGCGACGCGGGTTGGCCGCTCTGGCTCGTGCTGTTCTTCTTCGCGCCCATGCCGATCAACATCGTCTTTTTCATCGTGCTGTGTCTTACGCCGAGTCGGGCGCGCACGGCTCATGGAACGCTGGGCGACGTGATCGATGGACCCGAGGCGGCGAAATCAGGCTCGAAGGAGACTCGGCCCCGCTTTTCCTACAAGAGGGCGATCCTGGCGATCTTGATTCCCCTGCCGGTCGCCGCGGCGGTGGTCTATTTCTGCACGCACATCATTCGAGACTACGGCTGGAGCTTGTTCGTCGGTCTTCCCTTCGTGCTGCCGATGCTCTCGGTCGTGATTTACGGCTTCGGCAGGGAAGTCACGCAGTGGGACTGCTTCTGGATCGCCGTGCTCTGGATATTACCCCGGCAGCAAAGAAGGTCATATACCAACCCGAAGCGCGAGCGAGGGATCCGGTGCGTTTCCCTCGCTGGCGCGTCGGGTTAATATGCAGCAGCATGCGGAACTTCCTTGCCGGGGTAATACTCTTGGCGATAGTCCTGCTGGTTGCGACCGCCTTTGAAGGGCTGATCTGCATCATCATGATGCTGCCGCTCGCCGTGCCCATCGTGGTCCTCGGCACCCTGGTCGGATACTTCATCCTGGAACTTGGACCCGAACCACCCCGTGATCTCGGCAAGCTCGTGATCGTCCTGTTCGCCCTGCTGCCGACGATGGTAGGCGCCGAACATGTCACGAAGCCCGAGCCCTTGCTCTTCACCTGCGAGACCTCGGTGGTGGTCGACGCCCCGCCCGAGAACGTCTGGCGGCATGTTGTCAGCTTCTCCGACCTTGACCCGCCGAACGACTGGCTCTTCCGCTCGGGCGTGGCCTACCCCATTCGCGCCCGGATCGAGGGGACCGGCGTGGGCGCCGTCCGGCGCTGTGAGTTCTCGACCGGAGCGTTCGTCGAGCCGATCGAAGTGTGGGACGAACCCCGTCTGCTGCGGTTCGCCGTGACGAGCAACCCCGCACCCATGAGAGAATGGAATCCGCTATTCGAGATCCACCCGCCGCACCTCGAGGACTTCCTCGTCTCGAAACAAGGTCAGTTCCTCTTGACGCCGCTGCCGGGAGGGAAGACGCTTCTGAAAGGAAGCACCTTGTACCAGCATGGTCTCTGGCCGGCATCGTACTGGAGACTCCGGTCGGACCCGATCATTCATCGCATTCACGGTCGCGTACTCAGGCACGTGAACGCTCTGCCACCACTGAAAGTGGTGCAGCTTCTGGGCAACGCATGCCTTTCCCCGACTACGTTAGCGCCCAAGGGCCCGTTCCGACCCCGTGGACCCAAGTGGATCCTGTGGTTTTCTCTCGACTCCGTCGAGCCGCACCGGGTGAACTCCAACGACCTTGTGGGTGCGCTTGGAGCAATTCCGGCCGCATGGTGGAGAACGTCTCACGACGTGCTCGCTCGGTTGATGTTTTCCAGCAGGGCCGATTCCTTTTCCCCTGCCAACCGCTTACATCCCCATTACCAAAGAGCCGATTCCATCATACCAGGGGCCGGCTCTCTTTCAAGGATCGTTTACAATAATCATTACTCGTTTACTTATGCCGCTTCGGTGGCTTAACGGAACGGGCTGAAGCCCTACGGGAGCGACCCCGCAAGCGGGGTTCCCCCCGCGCCTAACCACGGGCTGAAGCCTCGTGGCTTGCGGCGGGTTCAAACGGTCAAGACGCTTGCGGAATCGGAAAAGTCGCCCGCACCTGGCGCCTCGGCGCTGCGCTGAGGGATGGCCGCGCCGAGTCAGTCCCGCTGGCCGGAGTCAGGCCGGGGCGTTATAATGCGGCATCGTTTTGCGGAATTGTAATGTTCCTCTCCGTTCCGACTGCTCGGAGCCTTCGAAGAGGTGTGGCGCATGAGACGCCTGATCCTGCTATTCGTGGTCGCTGGCGTGATGGTGGGTCTGGTCGCGGTCAGCCACCTGTCCTTGCGCGCTCAGAGCGAGAGCAAGCCGGCGGCCGAGAGGGCCAAGGCGGTTGCCGGCGGAGTCACCGAACTGGCGAAGCTGGTCCAGTCCGACTCGGTCCAGGACGCGCTTCTCAAGCCGTATCCTTTCCGGTTCGCCCGGCCCACGCCGCTGGCCGATGTCGCACAGCAACTCAGCCGCGAGCTGGGCTTGCCGGTCGTCCTCGACCTGGCCGCGCTGGGTCGGCTCGACGTCAAGCCCGAGGATGCCGTCAAGCTCGAGCTCCGGGGCGTTCGGCTCAAGACCGGTCTGAAGTTGCTCCTGGACCAGGTTGGCCTGACTTACAAAGTTGTTGCCGAGGATAACCTGCTCATCCTGACGGACAAGCAAGGTTCGGAAGACCCGATCGAGCGGGTCATGGCCGAGATCCACGAGCTTCATCGCGATATTCATGATATTCAGGACGCACTCGACGAGGTGCGCGAATTGACCGGGCTCTCGGGAGTGGACGGTGCGCGCGTGCGCAAGCCGACCATCATCGAGGAGATGCCCGAGAACCAGGATGCCAAGCCGCAAGAAGGCGCAACGTCCAAGCCGTCGATACGGCCCGAGCCAGGCTCGAAGCCGCAGGGACTTCCGTCTGCCCGGCCGCGGACCAGTCTGTAAGTCCTTCGCATTCCGGGGCGCCGAACAGCATGCAGCCAGGGAGCAAGACGAGCGGCGTAGGGGACGGAGAGACAGGCCGCTCCGAAAGCGACTCGGACAGTGGGCTGGTGCCCGGATCGAGGAAAGGGCGCTTCCGCTCCCGGCGAAATGCCCTGGCCGAAAGCCGGAACTGGCTGAGCGAGCCCCGAACCACCGTGCTGGTCGTGCTGGGCGGCGTGGTCCTGCTGGGCGGGGGCCGCAAGCTCCTGCAGGCCTGGAAAGCGCGGAAAGCCGTGGCTCGTCTCAGCGAGCCGGACATCACCCCGCGGGAGATCGAGTCCGTCGCCCAGTTTGGCCGCTCCGGTCTTTCCGAGCTATTCCGGATCTTCGGCGAGCCGCCGTCTGCGTCGTTGCGCGACGCCGCCGGCCGGGCGATCTCCGTGCTCTGGGCGCACGATCAGTTGATCGCCGAGGAAGAGCAAGCGCTGGTGCGCAGAGGATATGCCGTGGAGTGGATCGCAAGGCGTCGCTATCCCAGGGCGCTGAGGGGCGAGATTCCCATTCGGGCGACGTATGGGCTACCGTTTCTGCTGGCTGATGGACCGGGAATCAAGCCGGCCGATCTGGAATGGTCGCACCGGATCACCGGCGCCCGCCGCGCGGCGCTCGAGGAATACTCGGCCTGGACGCCGGGTGCGGGCAACGTTGACTTCACCATCGTCCCCTCCGACTTCGACACGAGCGGTCCCCACCGCCTGGCCCTCCAGACCAGGGTCAGAACCCGGGGCTTGACCGACACGTGGCAGATCGACCTGCCACACCTTCCCTTCAGCTTCGAATTCGACTCCAGACTGGAAATCCGCTCACTGTTGGCCCTGCCTGACGAGCACCGGGCCGAGATCATCGCTCGTTCCATACGCCTGGAGAGCCAGCAAGTGTCTGCCGACGACAGGTCGAGCTTCCTCGCCCTGAACCAGGAGATGATGATCCGCAACCCGGCTCAGGTCGTGATCGCAACCCCACTGCCGTGCAACCTGGCCCACCAGATCTTCCTGGAATTCGATCAGGTGCCGGGACGCTTCCCGGCCGGCCTCATCCTCCTGAGCGGACAGGGCGACAGTAGATCAGAAGCGTCGGAGACTCCTGCCGCGTCGCGGCGCTTGCCGATCGGTCCCGTCGAGCCGATTCCTCGAGAAGTCATCGATCAGCCCGGCAGCCGGCGGCTGCGGGTCTGGCTCGAGCCAGACCCGGACCGCGGCTGGACCAACCCCGATATTCGATCCATCTGGCCGGGGATAATCGAAACCGGCTGGGTCAACATCGAAATCGTGCGGCGCTAGACGGAAAAGGGCCGCGGATCGAAGCAGAGAATGAGCCGCGGCTAATTCTACAGCACCAGATCGATCGCCGCCGAGAATGCAAGCGATGCCGGGGAAGTCGCTTGCAACAAGCCTGAAGCGCAAGCGAGGGGCATAGAACAATATGTATTTTTGAACGTCCTTCGCTTGCGCTTCAGGCTTGTGAGCCCGGTTCCTGTCGACGCGGACGGAAAGTCAGGAGATCCGAAATACTTGACTAAATTGCCTCTTCATACCCCAGTCGAGTCGCGGCCGGCCACCAGATGGGCGGCGACGCGGACGGCTTCGATCAGGCTCGACGGGTCGGCGATGCCTTGCCAGGCGATGTCGAAGGCCGTGCCGTGGGCCACGCTCGTGCGAACGATGGGAAGCCCGAGCGTGACGTTGACCGCGCGGCGGAAACCGGCGGTCTTGAGCGCGATGTGCCCCTGGTCGTGATACATGGCCACCACGGCATCGAACGCCCCGCCAAGTGCCTGGTGATAGAGCGTGTCGTTGGGGAAGGGACCGTGGACGTCGAAGCCGTCGGCTTGCATCGCCTCGACGGCGGGCCGGATGGTCCGGATTTCCTCGTCGCCGAAGAGCCCGTTTTCCCCGGCGTGAGGGTTCAGTGAGGAAACCGCCACGCGCGGCTGCTTGCCGCCGGTCAGGGGCCGCATCGCCCGGTCGGCCAGCCGGATCTTCGAGGCCACGGCAGCAGTGGAGAGCAGCGCGAAGACTTGCCGCAGGGCGACGTGCAACGTCACGTGGACCACCCCCAGGCCGGGCCGTCTTTCGCCCTCCTGATCACCTGTAGCGAGTGCCGGATCGGCTGCCAGGTAGAGCATCATCGCATGGTCGGAGGCCTTGCAGCGCTCCGCAAGAATCTCCGTGTGGCCCGGATGCGGGATGCCCGCCAGCCGTAGCGACTCCTTTGTGAGCGGCAGAGTGGTGATGGCGTCGATGCGGCCCGCGAGCGCCAGGTCGATCGCGGTGATCAGGAAGTCGTGGGCCGCGCGGCCGGCACGTCGGTCAACCGTCCCGGCCGGTACGTCGATCAGGGGGCCGAGGTCGCGAGCGGACGTCGGCATGATGCAGGGCACGACGTAAGTCGAGGGCTCGGCGAGTTCAGGCCGATCGATCATGACGGCCCCGGCCGGGCTACTCACCAGCGCGATCGCCTTGCGGAGCACATCGGGATCGCCGATGACCAGGGGCTGGCAGAGGCGATGCAGCGTGGGGTCGCTCCAGGCCCGGGCAATGACTTCCGGGCCAACGCCGGCGACGTCACCCATGGTCAGCGCGACCCACGGGCGGTTGTCGGTAGCAGGCATCAAGGGGTCCGTCCTATTTCGGGAACGAGGCACTCGGGTCATTGCTGGTGGATCCATCGATCTTGCGAAGAAAGCTTGTCGTCTGTCCAGAAGGTATGCAGATCGTGCCAGGGCCGAGCGGGCCGGCTGTTCAGAAAAATGCCGTCCCGGTAAGATGCGTATGTGTCATTCCGCAGCGATCCCGTCGGCCGGCTCCTGAAAGCTGTCACGGTGAAGATCCGCCCCGCTGCCCGGGCGACAGGTCTGAACCGAGCTGTAGAGAGATTGCAAAGCGATGCTGAATCACGATCTCAAAGACGCCATCATTTCGCGGATCGATTGCGGAGAGGGCATCCATTTAATGGGTGCTGACCACGCCACCGTGAGCGGGAACACCGTGCAGAACAACGCCGGCGGAATTCTGATCAGCGACGATACCGCCGCCGCGCACGATAACCTGATCGCCGGCAATAACGTCAACAATAATGCCCTGGATTGCGGCATCACGCTGGCATCGCATGTTCCCGCCGCCCTCACCAACTCCAAGACTGCCCTCGGCGTATACTCCAACCATGTGGTGGATAACCAGTCCACTAAGAATGGCGTGATGGGAGGAGGCGCCGGCGTTGGGATCTTTGCCTCGGCGCCCGGCACGGCAGCTTATGGCAACGTGGTCTTCAACAACACGCTCACCGGGAACGGAATTCCCGGCGTGTCGATTCACGGGCACACACCGAACCAGAATCTCAACAACAACGTGATTATCGGCAACACCATCAGCGGCAACGGCGCGGATACCGATGACGCGTTCACACCGGGCACCGCCGGTATCAATTACTTCTCCGTGTCTCCCGTTTCGGGAGTCGTGATCTCGCAGAATACCATCACCGGAGAAATGCTGGATGTGGTCGTCAACGCACCCGGGACCGTCACCGTCTCGCGAAACAGTTTCCTCCGCGGCAGTGTCGGGGTGGCCAACATCGGCACCGGAACTGTTGCCGCCGACAACAACTATTGGGGATGCTACGTCGATCCGCGTGTCCCGTCGCCCTTCGGCTTCTGTGCCACCACGCAGGGCGCCGTGAGCATCACTACATGGTTGACCGCGGCTCCTTCGAAGTGAGGTTACCGCCCGCTCCAGCTTTTTGCCCCTGCCAGCGCCATGATCAGTGCTGCCAGGCAAGCCACCCACCACGTGGGCCGGTCCTTCAGCACGAACATCACCGGGTCTTCGTGAATACGCCCGCGCGAGGAGAGTATCCACGCGCGGGTGATCCAATATAGAAACAGCGGAGACCAGAGCCACAGCACATCCGGCGACCGGTATAGTTCGCGCACCCGGTCGCTTTGCAGATACAGCATAAACACCACCGCCGCCAGAAACGCACTGCACACTCCGAACGCGTTGATCTGCGGCAGATCAGACACCTGGTAGCCGCGGCCCGCCAGGCTCTCCGCATCCGCCCCCGCATTGCTCAATTCCGCGCAGCGTTTGGCGAATGCCAGGCTGAGCAACAGGAAATATCCGAACGAGAGCAGCCACACCGAGTACACCACGCCGGTGACAATCTGGCCGGCGATCACGCGCAGCAGCAGCAGGCCCGAGAGTACAAAGACGTCCACCAGCACCGCCTTCTTCAGATACAGCGAATAGGCCAGGGCCGCTACGGTATAGCCGGCCAGGGTCAACGCCAGGGCGCCGGAAAGAGCCAGCGCACCAGCCAACGCCGCAATCAGCAGCAACGGAGCGAGCACGAATCCGGCCTGCAGCGGCAGCGTGCCCGCGGCGAACGGACGCAGCCGCTTGGTGGGATGCCGGCGATCGGTTTCCAGGTCCACCAGGTCGTTGATCATGTACTGTGCCGAGGAGCAGAGGCCGAACAGCAGCATGGCCAGCGTGCAGCGCCCCACCAGTTCCAGGTGAAAAATCTCGTGCGAGGTGACCAGCGGTGCGAAGCCCAGAACATTCTTGGCCCACTGGTGGATGCGTAGGGCGGAAAGATAATCGCCGAGGCGGCGGCGCGGTGGCGGAAATGCTTTCGCGCCTTCCAGGGCGCCGCCATTGCTGGTCCGGACATCGTCAAAAATGCCGAGATGGGCAGCCACCTGCCGGGCCACGCTTTCCTCGCCCGCGGTAACCAGCACCAGCGCTTGACCGAAGGCTTTCTGCTGTCCCAGCCAGTCCAGGCACTCGCCATTGTAGGGCAATGTTGCTGCGTCCAGCGAGACGCGCCGGACCAGTTCGCGACGCAATTTGGACTTACCGCCCAGCCGCCACAGCGGAACCACCAACAGCAGCCAGGGCTTCTGCCGCAGCAGGCGGGCCAGCAACTCGAACAGCAGATCGGTGCGCAGCAGCGTGCGGTCGAGATCCACCGATACCGGCACGGAGGGCTACGCTACCACGTAAGGCTTGCGATAGTTGCGCGTGAGCAGTTTGTCGGCTTCGGAATCGCCGGTGAACTTGGGCCCCGCGGCGATGGTCAGCTTGCGGCCCACGCGATAGCTGATGTTGGCCAGATGGCACATCGAGGCGCTCAGATAGGCGTTGGCGATCTCGTCGTGCAGATCTTTGTAGTTGCGCGATTTGCAGGCGGCCAGGAAATTCTGCATGTGCAGACCGGTGGCATCGGCTCCACGTTGCGGCCGCTCCTCCATAATCAGTTCGTTGCTCTCGCCCTTGAACGCCTGGAAGCCGCCATCGCTCATGGCCGCCCAGCCTTCGGTGCCGTAGAACAGATTGCCGATCATGATGTTCAGCGGCGCCGCATTGCGGGGCGCCGTCGCGGCCGGAGCCGGCGAAGCAGGCGGCGCTACAGCCCCCGTGGCCGGAGGACCCGGCCGGCGCATTACCGGAACGCCTTCGCCGCCGGTCAGCAGGCCGCGCACTTCGAACACGATCTCGCGCCCGCCGTAATCGTAACTCGCCAGCAGCGTGTTGGGCGTTTCCTGGTCGTCGGTGTAGGCGTACTTGCCGCCCTGCGCGTACGCCGTCTTGGGCCATTCGGGATCGCCCAGCCCCCAGCGGCAGATGCCGATCTCATGCACGCCCTGGTTGCCGATATCGCCGTTGCCGGTGTCCCAGAACCAGTGCCAGTTGTACTTGAACCGCAGCGTATTGAAAGGACGCAGCGGCGCCGGCCCCAGGAACAGGTCCCAGTTCACGCCCGCCGGCGTGGGCGAATCGTCGGCGTGGCCGATGGAGGCGCGCCGTTTGAAGCACAGGCCCTTGGCCAGATAGATTTTGCCGATCAGGCCCTGATGCATCGCATCCATGGCCTTCATCTTGAACGGCGTGCTGCGATGCTGCGAGCCAATCTGCAGCATGCGCTTGGTTTCGCGCGCCACCTGCAGCATCTTCTGTCCTTCGTAGATGTTGTAGCAGGCGGGCTTTTCGCCGTACACGTCCTTGCCGGCCCGCATCGCCCAAATGGCCGCCAGCGCGTGCCAGTGGTTCGGTGTGGCAATGGAGACCGCTTCCACATTGGAATCGGCGAAGGCCTGGCGCATGTCTTCGTACTCTTTGGCCTTCTCGCCGGTGTTCTTCAGGAGCGTAGTCTGTGCCTTTTCCCGGGCCGCCTGGTCGATATCGCAGAGCGCCACCACGCGCGCCTCCGCCATCTTGGAATAGATATTCAGATGATTGGTGCCGCGGCCTCCCAGCCCGACAATTCCGACATTGACCTTGTCGTTCGCGCCCCAGACCCGGGTCGCGGCGAGCGCCGTCGCCGCCCCGAGAAAAAATCTCCTTGTCTTGGGATCAGACATAATGATGCGAAGCTCCTTTACCGCGGTCATTATATCAGGGGATCTTATGGAAGTTTCGATCAAAAAACGCGAGCGGAATTCAGAAAAGAGGAAGGGGCGCTTCGAAAATAAGAAAGGGCGGCCGCCGAGACCCGCTGTTCATTTCATTCCCGTTCGCGAACCGTATCGACTTGCGGTTTAAGACCGCGGCGCCAGTAAGGCGCGTCAGAATTCACGCTCGGGTCAGCCGAGGAAGCCGGAAGCCGCCCTTGTTGTGGACTGGTTCTATGCTCTTCCTCCTTGACAAATAGCTCCCCCATTAAGGGGATCGCGTTTAACCCCATTCGGAGAACAGGGCCTGGAAGACGGCCTCTTGCGCCGCTTCCACCTTCAATATGCTCCCTCACGGGCCCCTTGTCAATACTGTGTTTTCGTACACACCCATGCGATACTTTTGGCTGCAATGCGCGGCGGGTGGGGCATCAGGACAATCTGGCTTTGTTTTTTCGCGCGTGTCTGCTTCTATGCGGCTATGCTTCCGGTCTGGGAAGGATACGACGAATGGAGCCACTTCGCGGTGATTCGCCTGGTGGCGCGCGGCGAGGCCTTGCCGCCGCGAGACAGTCCTCTGCCTCGCGATGTGGGTGCTTCCCTGGAATTGGTTCCTCTGCCCTGGGCGTGGCGCCTGGCGGGCGCGCCCCGCATGACGCACGACGAGTTCTGGCAACTGCCGCGCGACCCGCGCGACCAGCGCGAGACGGCCTTCCGCGTGCTCCCGCTCGACTGGCAATGGAAGGATAGCGAAGGAGCCTATCGCGCCCATGAAGCCTATCAGCCGCCGCTGTATTACTGGACCATGGCGCCGCTCATGGTTCTGCTCGGTGGTGCCGGCATTGCGCGGCAGTTGCTGTACGTGCGATGGTTCGGCGCCCTGCTGAGTTCCTTCACCATCCCTCTCACCTTTCTGACGGCGTGCGAAGTCTTCAGCGACCGGCGCATCGCGCTTGGTTGTGCCGCAATCGTGGCGGTCATGCCCGGCTTCGCCCTGGTCGCCGGGCACGCCGGTAACGACTGTCTCGCCGTGGCGCTATTCTCACTATTGATTTGGTGCGGTGCGCGCCTCGCGGGCGGCAAGTGCACTCTTCGCGATCAACTCGCCTTCGGCGCCGCGTTGGGTCTGGGACTGCTGACCAAGGCCTACTTCCTCACCGCCATCCCTGCCGTAGCCGCGCTCGCCATCTGGAAACTGCGGTGGCGCGCCGCGCTTCCCCTGGCGCTGGCTCTCCTGATCGGAGGATGGTGGTATGCCCGCGCGGGGGAAATCAGGTTGGGGGGCTTGTTCTTCCTATACCTAAGTCATTATTGACAAGAGACTCAGGCCGTTCAAAAGGCTTTGGCTTTGTTGAAATGAGCTCAGATGATGCAGCCAATCTGCCATCAACGCTCTAAACGGTTTTGAACTCCAAGGTCGCCAGCTCACAGTAAACGAAGCAAGACCGCGCGAAGAGCGCCTCGCCAGTTTCGTGATGATCGTGGTGGCGGTGGTGGTGGTGGCCGCGAGCGTCGTCGTAGCTTCTAAATTCATAGCATAGACGAAATGGGAGCAATTTATTAATTGCTCCCATTTTTAGATTGCCTGATGCTTTACTAATGCTTGTAAGCAGCGAGCTGCAACATCACGCTCAATCCCATCAAATTCTTTGCTTGAAAGAGATTTTCCAGTATGACTGTTTGCTGACACGATCGAGCAAGCGGCTGCGGAAAATGCTTTGTCATCATGTGAAGCTACGCAGTTTTGTTTTGCCAGGTGAAATAACTGGTAGGTCTTTTGATCCGAGTGTAACTACATCAGGATACGTCTCTCTTAGAGCAGGTATAATCGTTTTGTTGTCGTCTGCAAATTGCGGATCGACATACCCAGTAGCCGCATACCGTGAGTCGCAAGTTGCCTCATGGCCTTCTTGAATACGATTATAGTTTCCACCATCCATCCCACATACGAGAGCTTCTTTAAGTAGGCCGTGCAGTGAAGGAGTGGCCTCACATGGTGGCGAGGGTGCATAATTGACATTGACGCGCGGGGCTATTTGACCGGGGGTAAAGTCCTGAAAGATCGTTTGGAGGGCAAATGCTTTTTGTGCGACAACGACTGTGCCGTTAGCCACATCTTCCCTGTGCGTTCGGCTTGCACTCAGAGCAATCATTACTAAAGGACCTTCTGTGATATGACGAATCTCACGCACAACACTATCCAAATCATACATGCAATCACCAGTTGTTACAATGCTGACAGGAACGTTATTGAATGTACCGGTAAAGGCCTTAATGCCCTCTTTCCAAACTTCAGAGTCAGATTGAGCATTAATCAAGGAGTATAGACTACTAGAATCATAGTCTCAAGATAGCGCCGATCTAGAAATAATACGCGATTTGCTATTTTATTAGATCCAGGCTGTAGCCCAAGATATTCGGTTCTTCCTTCACTATCTACAGGAAAACTTACACTACTCATATGTGCCTCCTTATAATATTAGGCATCGGAATACTGCTCAATTTCCAGATTTTCGGGAAGAGATTTTCCCGTTGCTAAAATAAATTTCGCGCTGTAGGATCTCTGAAAAATAACAAAGAAGAATCTATGAAAACAGCCGCCCTTTTCATACTATGTCTTTTGGCTTTCTTGCCAAGTGTAGATGCCCAGCCAGTGGCAAAAATTGGCAACTGACTATTTTGCCACTGAGAAAAATTGTCATATACCTGTTTTACACCAGGATCAATTTCGGCAAGCAACTCAGCAGCCGATTCAACATTTGTATATGTATCTTCATTGTATATATGCGCTTTTTTTACCTGTGAAACGGCCCGCGTTAGCTCATTCGTCAACTGTTGTAAGTTCGAAATTTGCCCCTCAAGGGCTCTTAAAGAAATATTAGAAATTGGTTGCATTGTATATCCTAATTATAAATTAATATAATTTACAAATACAAGAACCGGGACTCTTTGTCAAATAAATTTATAAATTAGACACTGAACCGTTAGAAAATAACTAATTTTATAGCTAAGCGGCGTGAAAAAATCTTATCTTTGCGCAAATTAGATATTTGCGCTATATTGCTTTGTTATGCATGCAGTTTCTTCATTTCCGCCTAACAACGGCCAACTTCAATTTACTGCAAAGGACGTCGATCCCTTTTTTCAAGATCCAGAGACCGGCAATACCGCTTTTCACCTTGCAGCCGCACTTGCAGATGGCAAGCGCCTTGCTGAACTTGCGCGTGCCCCTATTCCCTATAACCACTTAGAAATCAGAAATAGCCAAGATCAAACGGCTCTTCACATTGCGGCATCGTGCGGCAATGTAGAGGGCTGTAAAATACTTTTAGAACTTGGCGCTTTTCGGGATGCTCGCTCTGGACCACAGGCAAAACGGCCCCTTCATATGGCTGCAGAGGGTGGACATACAGAAGTTATTAAGCTATATGAAGGCACGAATATCGATTGTAAGACAAACGATGAAAACACCCCCTTTTGGCTAGCGTGTGAAAGAGGAAAAGAGGAAGCTGCCCGCACACTCCTTGGTTTTGGTGCAGATCCTTGGACACGCACAGGAAAGTGGACAGCCCTTCATGTCGCAGCATATGAAGGCCATGCATCGATCATACGACTCTGTGCAAAATGGAAGGAGTCAATAGATAAACATGAAACAGATAGTGCAACAGCGCTCTATCTTGCATGCCAAGAGGGGCGCCTCGAGGCAGCCCGCGAGCTTATTGCACTTGGCGCAAATCTAGACTTTGTTCATTTTGAAGAGAAGATGACACCGCTTGATATTGCTTGTTTCAACGGTCACGCTACCATAGCGCGCCTTTTGCTCGATGCGGGTGCAAATCCCCATGTCGTGTGTGAGAAAAACAAATATACACCCCTTATGTATGCAGCATTTAGCGGATGCGCTGATACTATCCGCTGCTTTAAGACAATACCCGGAGTTGTAGACGCACGCGATCGATTTGAACGGACTGCTTTTGCTATTAGCTGTGAAGAGGGACATCTCGAAGCGGCAACAGAGCTGCTTGCTATGGGATCAAAAATTGACATTGTAGATACTGCAGGAGAGACAGTTCTATTTGGTATTGCAGACGCAGGTCATGTCCATATACTTCCCTTATTTAACCCCACTGCACTTTTGGGCCGCAACGTAAGAAGAGATTTTCTTGATTTAAGAAATAATCAAGGCGAATCTGCCCTCCATATGGCTGCGACAATGAATCATACAGGGGTTGTTCGTACATTATTAAGATATGGCGCATCGATACGTGTACTGCCTAATTGTGTGCTGCCCTATTCTCGCGAAATGATCGATGTCTTTCTTGAGCACCAGCGAAAAAAGCTTGATGCCTGCCGCAAAAAGATTGCTCAGGAAGCCTGTTTTAAAGAGGTGATCGATGCGCTTATCGATCAACTTTTTCTAAATAAGTACTTTTCAAAAATTCTGACACAGGATCCCCTAGAGGTTTTACGCCTGGTGAAAATAGCTCCTGACATCGATCGTGCTGTATTTTGCAGGTTATATAAACGTCTGCCTGTTTATAGCAAGCGCGACCTGTCTTTACTCTATAATGAACCGCAGTGTAAAATACTTCTTGACTTCATTAAAAAGACGCAGGAAGAGCGGTTGGAAGCTATTGCCAAAAAATATTCAACCATAGCTGAGATCAAAGAGATCAAAGAGCTTGGCGAAATTCTCGTTTCTCTTGAAATGCAAAATCCGGTGGCGCTCTTTTGTTCAAGCGTAAAATTAAAAAAGCGCCTGTGCGCGCCCTGTCAAGAGCTCGACGCACTCCACAGTCTCAACACTCTTATTTTTCAAAAGTGTTGCAGCGCTACCTTTTCTCAGATTTTTGTAACAGATGAGCCCATGCCAAACATTGCAGTACTCTCTTATCCACTTTCTGATACGCAGTTTGATGAAGCAAATACCTTCGACTTGATCACAAAACGCTATGGCTTAAAGAAAACAGAAATCCAGTATGAGGAAATGGTTGCTACAGGCCTACTCACAGGACGCGACCTTCAGCTTATTGGCGTAGATAATGGCTTTTACCAAGCAGATCATGACTGCCTGCGAGCATCACTTGCTGCAAGAAAAGAGGCTTTGATGGCCTGGAGTAAGAAATGCCCCGCGCATGAAGAAAGAATAAATTGGGTACTTTACTGTTTTGAGGTTTTAGAAAAAAGACTTTTTGCGAAAGACCCAGTAGAGGCGATTACTTTATCATTTGGCAATTTATCACTTACTCCCACCCCTCTTTCAAATGAAATGGATCTTTGCAAGTTAGATTAAGAATCTGCTCTTATTTTGATCGACCTGTTCATTCAAACAAAGGAAGCAGATATATGTGACCTTCTTCACAAAGCCAACGCATCCTCACTTTCGGAATATGTAGACAAAACAGAAGACAGATCCTTTATATAACGGGAGGAAAAACGACAGTCACGTTAGGCATTCATGGGTTTAATAACATGGGGTCAAGACCAATACCCTTCATTTAAGGCCTTCTTTAATTTTTCTCTTTAACAAGTCAGCAACGCCTCGAAGATATAGGAAGAACAAGCCCCCCAACCTGATTTCTCCCGGGGAAATTGAGGTCCGGGGGCTTGTTCTTCCCCCGCTCGCCCGTTAACTTTGCATTGATTCAAAGCTGATTTTATGCATTCTTCGAGACTTCATATGAATATTTCTTGAAAAGTGACAGCGTATGACAATGAGATTACGCCTCCACATCCTTAAGTGAGTTTTTTTGCTTTTTTGATCAGTTACCCTTCCCAATGCGGTGGATCGGAATAGTCGTCCCAATGAGGAGGGTCTACTTCTGCTATAAAGGGTGGATCTGGTCCTGCATCATAGTGCACCTGCACTTCAGATTCTGGGAAACCATTGGGCGTGTTTGGATCCAATTGACAGATGTCGTCACAATGCTCTTCTGGGGGTGGGTCAAATTCTGGGATTGCTGTCGGCCACCCTATGCCTCTCAGGATACGTCTTATATGCTCGGGATGAGTTACAAAGGTAATGATCTTTATTTTCTTGCCGCAATTGGAGCATGTTAGTGGATCTACCTCGTAAATGCGAGCTATAAGCTGGGCCCAGCCCCTCGATGCTTTTGTTACCTTCTCGTCTGTTTCCTGCCTAATTTTGGAGGCAACATCAAGTCTCTTTTGGGCATTGGCAGCTACTTGCTTGCGTAAGGGTGATGAGGGTGCGAGGACTCCATGATAATGCCTACGATGGCGGCGTGGATATGGTATGAAGCGAGAAATACGTTCTATAAACTCTACAGGCTCTAATTGGATAAAGGTTTTGCCTGTATGGCATAGTTTCGGGAGACGGTAGTTAATCCAGGGACCATTAAAGCGGATGTTTTCGCTTTTGAAGGGAGGTCTTGCACAGTATCTTATCAAGCGCTCTAAGGCGTCCTTGTCAAAAGACGGAATTTTCACTGGGCAAAATCGAGCCGTATCACATGAAGATTTCCGCCACCTGCACCCGCGTTCCCGTAACGGATGGCCACCTCGAAGTGGTATCGGTAAAGCTAAAGGAAAAGGCTACGCTCGAGCAGGTAAAGCGTGCCTTCAAAGAGTTTTCATCGCCGATCGAAGAGATGCATCTACCCTCGGCTCCTATAAAAGCCATCCACTTCTTCGAAGAAGATGACCTTCCCCAGCCAAAACTCCAGCGCGATCTGGAACACGGCATGGCAGTTTCTGTAGGCAGGCTTCGCCACGACCCCATCCTCGACTATAAGTTCGTGCTGCTCTCACATAACACCGTGAGAGGCGCAGGCGGAGGAGCCATCCTCATCGCCGAGCTTTTAGTGAAAAATGGGTATGTCTTCTGGTGAATTCTAAGTCCTAAACTGCAAACACGAAATCCATTTATTGTCTGGATGTTGTATGCGTAGGATGGCTTCGAAGCAGCGATAGAGCTCGTCTAGTGGGGTAGCGCTCTCGCTGAAGTCGAGGATTCCAATATTAGGGTCGCCTAATATTTTGAGCACTTCGTCAATCTTGATATAAAGTGCATGCCCATCAATTATCAACAAGAGAGCCCCATGGCTATGTGAGAGCTTCTCTTTACAGCCCTCTATGGCAACTTTCATCTCTTTGGCTGCATCACACACTGAGCATTGAATCGTGAACAGCTTTTCGACTGTCTTTATCTTTTCCTGCTTAAGAAATTGCGCAGGAAACCAGTCTACAAACTGTTTAGTTGCGTTCAAGCTGATACCTAACCAATGATACGCCTGTCTAAATCGATCTGTTGCGGTGATCTGGCCGAGAGCTGAAACCCGTACAAACTCTTGAGCAGTAAGGTGGGGATATTTTTGTGCATTCCATACCCAGCGCGAAGCAATGGCTAAACAGGCGCCCAGATCAAGGACAGCGTCATCATCGTCTAGACCCTGTATCATTTCCCCTAGAAGCCTGGGGCCAAAATCTTGGTAAATTTTGCTCGCTTTTAATAAACAACTATCTCTTGTTGCATAGAGACTGCCATCCCTAACACTTGCCATTAAGCAAGATGGAATTTGTAAAGAGAGTAGCTCATTAGGCCCAAGAACTTGATTTGTGAGCAGCTCAGAGTTTGACTGAATATGCGCTTTGAGTCTACTGCTATTCAGGCGGTTGACAGATGCGGCCTTTGACTGCAAGAGAAAACGAAGAGCCAGAGGAGGCACTTCATTAGGCAAGCCGGCAATATGGCCCTTCCATACCTCTGAGCAAGCGATCATCGTAGAATATCCCTCTTCCAGGTTTCGTATCACTTTAATGAGATTTGTAACCACCCTATCTTTAACTCCTACAGCCTTTAGCCTTGCTTCTAATTTTTTTGTTGCCAAAAGATGAGTGAGTTCCTCAAGGGATTCAGCGTCAATGCCCTCCCCTTGCATCAAAAGCTTAATAACCTCTATTTCCGCCTCATGCTGGCGTGCGCGAATGAGCATTTCGTCACCAGAGGCAAGCCCCATCGTTTTTATGACTACTTGCTCAACAAAGGTTCCTGCACTACTGTGAGGGTTTTGTGTATTGCGAAGTTCTTGGCCAAGATATACTTCGTTCACAAGGCGCTGAAACTCAAGTGACCATAAATACCTCTCGTACGCCGTCATCTCCTCCTGCTTACGCAGCCTATAAAGCTCTGGATAGCGTTTTGCAAAGGCTGCAGTAATAACGGTTCGACCTTCTTTGATATCCTTACGCAGCTTCTGGCCAAATTGTTCTATCTGTTTTTTGATACCCGCCTTAAGTTCTTGGCACATCGAGCGCACAGTATCAATTTGCTCCATTGACATTGTAGCCTTGTTTTGGGCACTTTCAATCACATCGACTAGCTTTTCGTCTGCCTTCTCTAGAGCGCAAACGATACTCGGCTCCTTTGCTAAATTGAATGGAGTTCTACCCAAAAATGCCTCTATCTTTTCATGCGAAGGATAGCAAGTCCACCTTTCAATAGTTTCTTGCGACAGAGGATGCGTAGGGTACCTTGGGCCCTCACCACCTCTTAAAAAATCTCTACGTAAGGGGAGCGGTGCTAAATCATTTTGCATGAAACAACGCCAAAGTTCCACATCACCCTTGCTCTTCTCTTCCTGATTGGCAGGATCGACATCAGGCCAGCCAATAAGGTCTTCCGTCTGACTCTTCTAAGCGCAGGGAAGAGATCTTGTCCACTAAGTAACTTGTAAGGTCTTCCTCTGGCTCTTCTGAGCTCAAGGAAGAGAGCTCGTCTTCTAAGTCACTTGTAGCGCTTCCTTCAGTATCTGATTGGTCTGAAGTAGGCTCGAGCAATTTTTTAAATTCTTTACTGAGGTTATTGGCCCTTTCAAGTAATTGATCAACTTCAGTACTCATTTTAGCAATTTCAGCATTCTGATCTCTATAAACTTGTATAGTTTGTTGATTTAAATCTATAATTTCTCTGTACAAGTCATTAATTGTTTGCGATTGCTCATTAACTGTTCGCAATTTCTCAAGGTACGTCATTTGTGTTTGCTGTAGCTCTTCTAAAGCACTCTCGCATTTTTCTGGTTTTGGTTGAGCACCCCAGAACAGGGCTCCAGCTGCTTCAATTGCATACCCTACGACATAAGAAATACCAGTCATAATAAATTACCTAAAAAAAAGTGAACTATGCTATCACACAAGCTACGTTATAAAAAAGAGCAAAATGTTCAGCGCCAGACTAGAATTAATTTGAGAATCTTTCATGAGATGGGGAAAACAGCTTTTTACAGTATTTCATACTTCACTTGCCGGAGCATGAGGAAGTCAGGTATAGGAAGAACAAGCCCCCCAACCTGATTTCTCCCGGGGAAATCAGGTTGGGGGGCTTGTTCTTCCCCCGCTCGCCCGTTAACTTTGCATTGATTCAAAGCTGATTTTATGCATTCTTCGAGACTTCATATGAATATTTCTTGAAAAGTGACAGCGTATGACAATGAGATTACGCCTCCACATCCTTAAGTGGCTTTTTTGATCAGTTACCCTTCCCAATGCGGTGGATCGGAGATGTCGTCCCAATGAGGAGGGTCTACTTCTGCAATAAAGGGTGGATCTGGTCCTGCATCATAGTGCACCTGCACTTCAGATTCTGGGAAACCATTGGGCGTGTTTGGATCCAATTGACAGATGTCGTCACAATGCTCTTCTGGGGGTGGGTCAAATTCTGGGATTGCTGTCGGCCACCCTATGCCTCTCAGGATACGTCTTATATGCTCGGGATGAGTTACAAAGGTAATGATCTTTATTTTCTTGCCGCAATTTGCGCATGTTAGTGGATCTACCTCGTAAATGCGAGCTATAAGCTGGGCCCAGCCCCTCGATGCTTTTGTTACCTTCTCGTCTGTTTCCTGCCTAGTTTTGGAGGCAACATCAAGTCTCTTTTGGGCATTGGCAGCTACTTGCTTGCGTAACGGTGATGAGGGTGCGAGGACTCCATGATAATGCCTACGATGGCGGCGTGGATATGGTATGAAGCGAGAAATACGTTCTATAAACTCTACGGGCTCTAATTGGATAAAGGTTTTGCCTGTATGGCATAGTTTCGGGAGACGGTAGTTAATCAAGGGACCATTAAAGCGGATGTTTTCGCTTTTGAAGGGAGGTCTTGCACAGTATCTTATCAAGCGCTCTAAGGCGTCCTTGTCAAAAGACGGAATTTTCACTGTAGCATCCAACGAAAAACCGGAATTCTCGTATGTGAGCATCTTTTCCATTTCATCTTTATCGAAAAATTTACGCTTACAAAAATACTTGAGCACTCGCTTCTGAATGGCTTCCTGCGTATCGATGATATCATCTTGCGTAAGTGTTGCTTCGTGAAACTGCAAACCATCCTCGCTGCTGAAAATGCCGTCAGCAACTATGAAGTGAAAGTGCGGATGGTAGTTCAGGGTGTTGCCAAAATGCTGAATGAAGCTTATCGCACCAATTTGAGGATCTTTAGCAGTGGGACTACAGGCAATAAGTCTTTTACGAATCTCATCCACAACTATTTTAAGAACAGTTTGAAGTGTTTTATGGTTTTCTAAGTAACAACGTATTCTCCTGGGAAAGCTCATAACAAACTGGCGAAAGGCAACCGCGGCAGCACGCTCTCGACTAGGTGAGAGGCAGATTCTACCATGGCGCGTTGGTTGCAACTCGGGCAAACCCCTCTTGCTTTGCAGGAAAATGCTATGAAGAAGTCTGCTCTGCAGGCCTCGCAGTGAGCGCAAAAAAAAAAAAAAAAAAAAAAAAAAAAAAAAAAAAAAAAAAAAAAAAAAAAAAAAAAAAAAAAAAAAAAAAAAAAAAAAAAAAAAAAAAAAAAAAAAAAAAAAAAAAAAAAAAAAAAAAAAAAAAAAAAAAAAAAAAAAAAAAAAAAAAAAAAAAAAAAAAAAAAAAAAAAAAAAAAAAAAAAAAAAAAAAAAAAAAAAAAAAAAAAAAAAAAAAAAAAAAAAAAAAAAAAAAAAAAAAAAAAAAAAAAAAAAAAAAAAAAAAAAAAAAAAAAAAAAAAAAAAAAAAAAAAAAAAAAAAAAAAAAAAAAAAAAAAAAAAAAAAAAAAAAAAAAAAAAAAAAAAAAAAAAAAAAAAAAAAAAAAAAAAAAAAAAAAAAAAAAAAAAAAAAAAAAAAAAAAAAAAAAAAAAAAAAAAAAAAAAAAAAAAAAAAAAAAAAAAAAAAAAAAAAAAAAAAAAAAAAAAAAAAAAAAAAAAAAAAAAAAAAAAAAAAAAAAAAAAAAAAAAAAAAAAAAAAAAAAAAAAAAAAAAAAAAAAAAAAAAAAAAAAAAAAAAAAAAAAAAAAAAAAAAAAAAAAAAAAAAAAAAAAAAAAAAAAAAAAAAAAAAAAAAAAAAAAAAAAAAAAAAAAAAAAAAAAAAAAAAAAAAAAAAAAAAAAAAAAAAAAAAAAAAAAAAAAAAAAAAAAAAAAAAAAAAAAAAAAAAAAAAAAAAAAAAAAAAAAAAAAAAAAAAAAAAAAAAAAAAAAAAAAAAAAAAAAAAAAAAAAAAAAAAAAAAAAAAAAAAAAAAAAAAAAAAAAAAAAAAAAAAAAAAAAAAAAAAAAAAAAAAAAAAAAAAAAAAAAAAAAAAAAAAAAAAAAAAAAAAAAAAAAAAAAAAAAAAAAAAAAAAAAAAAAAAAAAAAAAAAAAAAAAAAAAAAAAAAAAAAAAAAAAAAAAAAAAAAAAAAAAAAAAAAAAAAAAAAAAAAAAAAAAAAAAAAAAAAAAAAAAAAAAAAAAAAAAAAAAAAAAAAAAAAAAAAAAAAAAAAAAAAAAAAAAAAAAAAAAAAAAAAAAAAAAAAAAAAAAAAAAAAAAAAAAAAAAAAAAAAAAAAAAAAAAAAAAAAAAAAAAAAAAAAAAAAAAAAAAAAAAAAAAAAAAAAAAAAAAAAAAAAAAAAAAAAAAAAAAAAAAAAAAAAAAAAAAAAAAAAAAAAAAAAAAAAAAAAAAAAAAAAAAAAAAAAAAAAAAAAAAAAAAAAAAAAAAAAAAAAAAAAAAAAAAAAAAAAAAAAAAAAAAAAAAAAAAAAAAAAAAAAAAAAAAAAAAAAAAAAAAAAAAAAAAAAAAAAAAAAGGGGGGGGGGGGGGGGGGGGGGGTATACGGAAACCGGAACCCTCACCGGCCTGACAGACTTCATGATGGCGCGCGATGCCCATACCCCCACGCTCCGCCAGGCGCTCGGGCTGCCCTGGGCAAAGGCCGTCGATTCGATTCTGTTCTCGCACCTCTACTCGGGCGGCTGGAGCTTTCTTCAGGTGCGCAGTTGGATGTATCACGTCTTCTATCTCCTGGCTCTGGCCGGCCTCATCGGGTTGGCTCGCGCACGCCGCACCCTGGCGATGCTCTGGCTGGCGGGCGTCTACGCCTGTTTCTGGCTGGGCGAGTTGTACCACGTGTGGATCCTGTGGGTCAGTCGCGGAGTCGCCACTTCAATGGGTTATTACCTGTACGCCGTTGTCGCGGCGGAGGTCTCCCTTTGTACCGCGGGCTGGATCCGGCTGGTGCGGGATCGCTGGGCCGCCTGGGTGCCGGCAGCCGCCGTGGCGCTCTTCGCGGCCCTGGATCTGTTTGCCATGCACGCCGTTGCCATCCCCTATTACACCGGCCTCATCCGTCACAAGCCCAACGGCGCACTGGAATCGCTGCACGGTGCGGCCCTCCGCGCCGCCGGTCTCGGCGAAGTAATCCAGCGCATCGCGGCATTTAAGGCGCCCACACTATCGGTTCCTATGGTATGGATTCTCTGGATGGCCTACCTGGCGGGAACCGCCGTGCTGGTGTGGGGCTCGGCGAGGCAGGCCCTTTCGCGTCCCGGGAAATAGCGGATACTAGCCAGGCCCGCAACCGGGCCTTCGGACTGCAACCTATATAATATGGATCCGGGCTCACCTGTTCTGTTCGCAATCTCACCATGGTGGACCTTCTCGCATAGACTGTGGAAATTTGATTTTTCGAGGCACGAATTTCGCACAGCTTGGGGATTTTCCTGACACCAAATACGCAGAATAGTCGGGCTACACCATTTCTGTATCGCTTCAGTGACAAAAAATGGGACGGTTCGGTGTGAAACTATTGACTGCAAGGGCTTCCGCATGTTCTAATCGTGCCAGCATTGGATACTATCCCAATCCGACCGGTTGCCGAACCGCTGGTGTTGAAGGGAAAGAATTTCTCTTGACACTTGACGGGCAATCAGTTATGAATATCTTTACCGCGTCTAGTTTCAGTGGCAATTTTGCGTTTGGATTCTGCTAGCACAGAAGACAAAAAATAAAGCATCATGTGCAGCAGAGTTAAGGCTTCAGTACGATAGAGTCCAGCGGCCGGCTTGGTGGCTCGTTGGGCCGACTCTCCGCCCGACACGGAGAAGTTCCCTAGGTTGCATGAACGGTTTGAGGGCTTGACATCGAGGCTCAGGTTTGAAAGAGAACTTCGACCGATTCAAATTTTTCGAAATCTACAAGGAGAAGGAAATGACAGATTTTCGCAGATGGATTCTTGCGCTAGCTGTGCTGGCCCTCTGTGTGGCCGGCGCGAATGCGCAGGTAGTTACCGGTGGGGGCGGCGGCAATTTTGCTTGCACCGCCGCGAACGCATCCGTAACGCCGACCCTACGGTCGGAAGGCATTACGGAATTGGTCGGTGACATCGTGCTCGTTTGCACCGGTGGAACTCCCGTGACCGCGAACGGCAACATCCCACAGGCTAACATCACGGTCTTCCTGAATACCCAGGTGACCAGCCGCCTGCTCGGCAGCGGAAACGCGTCCGAAGCAGTCCTGATGATTGACGAACCGAACTCCGGCTTGGGTGGTTATGGCCCGGGTCTCCCGTTCATCATCTGCCCCACCCCCGGTTCTGGTTGCATTGAAACGGCTAGCCCAGTCCAGGCGGATGGAACTCAGCACGCGATGTCCGGCACCAGCGCTGGTCCGAACGTGTTTCAGGGCGTTGTAAACCCCGATGGCAAGTCGCTCACCTTTTTCGGTGTGCCGATTCTGCCCCCGGTGTCCAGCGGCGTCGCTCGTGAGTACCGCATCACCAACGTTCGCGCCAATGCCTCGGCAGTTCCGGCCGGTGCGAATACTCCTGGCAACGTCCAGGCGTTGATCTCGATCAGCGGCTCCAGCTATGTGCCGTTGACCAATTCGCAACTGGTTGTTGGTTACGTGGTTTCCGGTCTCACCACAAGCCTGCGCAAGGTTGACAACAGCGGCGGGCTGGGCAGCACAGGCACTGCTTTCAACCAGTGCAGCAGCACCGGCGGTAGCGGTCTAGCAGCCACTATCCTGCGCTACACGTCGAACTTCGGCACGGCTTTCAAGACCCGCGTGCTTGCCGGAACCAACGGCGGCAATAGCGGTCAGGATGGAACCAAGGCATTGCAGAATGTTCCTGGCTCCTCCAACAACGCCACGTCGGAATCGGGCTTCATCTTCAACGGTCAGCCACTCAACAACGAAGCTGGCGCTCCGACCTCCACGGCTCTCACCGGAAACGGCGCCACCGCCGGTCTCGCCGACTACGGTACCCGCTTCCAGGCTGTCTTCAACAACGTTCCGTCCGGCGTCTCGATTTACGTATCGACCGCCAACCTGAGCGGCACCACCCAAGTAGCGCCGCCCGCGTCGGCGAGTTCCACGACGTCTACTTACGCGCAGTTGATTGTCAGCTCCACCGCTTCTGAGACCGTCCTCAACACGGCTCCGACGCTGTCGGCCACTGGCAGCAACGGTGGCGGGAACTACGTCGCCTTCACTCCGGCTGCCGGCACCAGCTCGGTCACTGCGGTTTGGGAAGTGATCAACAGCAACACTTCCATGAACCAGAACTTCGACTTCGGCGTGTACCTGCAGTACAGCGCCAACGTCGCCAACAACTCGCCCGCTACCGGCCCCATCACCGTCAGCATGAGCTATTCCCCGATTCCGCCGGCCTCCGCGGGCAACACCGGCACGGTGCTCGCCAGCTCGGCTGGGACGATTCCGCGATTCATCGATCTGGGCACTGGCGACAATAAAGTCATCGCCACGATCAACATCTGCCAGACCAACCTGCTGTTCCCGTTCGTAACCACGATCACCGGCTTCACCACCGGCCTCGCGATTTCGAATACCAGCATGGATCCGTTTGGGACCGGCGCTCAGGCGGGGGCTTGCACCCTCAACTGGTACGGTAACAACAACGGCGGTACCACCAACACTCCGATTACGGCCAGCACCACGGCAACAACTGGCGCACCGGTAATCAATGCTGGTACTACCTGGACCGGCGACGCGTCCGCCACGAACATGGCTGGCCAAGGTTTCACGGGCTATATGATCGCCCAGTGCAACTTCCAGTATGCTCACGGCTACGCGGCGGTAACCGATATCGGTTCCCGTGGTCTGTTGACCTCCTACCTGGCCCTGATTTTGAACGGTGCCCGCGGCGGCCTCGATGTTGGCGCCAAGGAAACCCTGACTCACTAAGAAGCAAGTAGTTTCAATTACCAAGAGAGGGGAGCTTCGGCTCCCCTCTTTTTTTTTGCATCCTGACCGTTTCCCGTTCGCCCGAGAGATGATACACTTTAGTTCTCACCGCGTCCATTCCAGATCCAATCGTGTTATTTCACGAAACGAGGAGGCACTCTTGTATCAATTTAGATATTTCATATTCGCGGCGATACTGGCCTGTCTGTTGTGTGTGCAGGTGGCGCCCGCGCAAACGCCCGCCAGCATCATCACTGTGTCGGGCAACGGCCAGATTTTCTGTTCCTGCCCGACGGCCAGCGGGATCGATCCCAACACTGGCACCTTCTATCCTCTGGTTGTTCTGGTCAAGGACACCAATGGGAAGCCACTCGCCAACGCCACCGTCAATTGGAACTTCACTTCCCAAACCGGCTTCGGAAGTTTCTTCGGTAATGTCTCCACCACCACCACCGGCGCGGATGGAACTACCTCGAATCAGTTCGTCCCCGGCGGCGGTGCGCAGGGCACTCCCTCCACTCCGCCCACGAACTTTCTGATCAGCGCCACTGCCGGCTCGGCTACCGCTACGTTCAACCTGACCCAGGCATACAACGCCTTCGGCGGTAGTGGACAGATCGCCGAAAACACGACTAGTCTGCCGCAGGCCATCGCCGGCGATCCAATTACAGCGAATTCCGGACAGCAGGGTTACAGTTTCGAGGGTCAGGCCTTTCAGTCGCTCACCATGGCCGTGCTTACCGTGGGTGGGACTGCCGTTCCTGGCGTCAGCGTGCGAATTATCAATTTCCAGAGTTCACCTACAGCCAGTTGCGTGACGGGCCCTGGGGCGGATCCAGGCTCCGTCCTGACAGACACCAACGGTATAGCTACGTGCACCCCCGTGTTCAACGGTACGGGCTCAGGCACGTTTGAATTGGTAGTCGGCGGTGTGCCTCTTTGCAATTGCTCGCAGGATCCACCCAATGCGACGCTGGCACTTGGTGATGTCCAAAACTATTACCTGAACGTTCCGCCACCGCTTCCCATGCAGGTTAGTCCGCCAGTGCCATCGTCCGTGGCAGTGGCCAGTGGGAGCGGCCAGTCCGCTACGGCAGGAACGGCCCTGAATTTGCCCCTTGTCGCGGTAGTGAACGCGCAGGGCGGTGGCACCCTTTCAGGACAGGCTGTCACCTGGTCGGTGAGCCCGGCCGGGGCGGCAACGCTTTCCAATTCCACCAGCACCAGCGATTCCAGTGGCCAGGTCACCACCAACGTGACCCTGAACATCAGTGCCGTCGGGGCCGTCACCGTAACCGCGACGCTGAATTCAAACCCCAGTTTGAAAGCCACTTTCAATATTACGGCGATCTCCGCGATCACGATCGGCGGTTTGAGCAAGGTGAGCGGCGATAATCAGGCGGCGATCGTCAGTACGGCTTTTGCCAGTCCGCTGGTTGTCGCAGTGGTGAGCAGCACCGGCGCGCCGGTTCCCGGCATCCCGGTGAATTTCGCCGCCAGTAATGGAGCCATCCTGTCGGCCACGCAACAAAGCACCGGCAGCAACGGCCAGGCGCAAGTGACTGTTACCGCGCCCGCCACCGCGGGCACTGTGACCGTAACCGCTACCGCCGCCGGTTTCACCCAGACCTTCAATCTCACGGTCAGCCCTCCGGGACCGACTCTCACGGCGAATAGCTTCGTCAATGCCGCCGATCAGCAGATCGGTTCGCTCTCTCCGTGCAGCCTCGCTACCATCAACGCTGCCGGTCTCGTCTCCGGTGTGCAGGGCGTGGTTAGCAGCAGCCTGTTCGGCCTGGGCCCGCTCTCTTCGACGCTGGGCACAGACACAGTGATGTTCGGCAATACTCCGGCTCCGATTCTGAATGTCGGGACCATAGGGAACCAGCAGCAGCTCACCTTCCAGGTGCCCTGCACCGCCTCCACCGGCAGCAATCAGGTGACGGTCGCCGTCGGCGCGGGCTCGGCTACGGCAACGGTCAACCTGCTGCCCGTCAGCCCGGGGGTATTCGAGACCAGCACAATGCTCACTCTGCCGAACGGCAGCCCCTCTCCAATGGGCATCTTCCTGCGGCCCGATGGCACCTTCGTGACCCAGGCCAATCCCGCCCGCAAGGGCGACACGATCATCGCGTATGTCACCGGTCTGGGACCGGCGACACCTGCGGTCGGCACCAACGCGCTTCCGCTACCGACGGCGATTTCCATGGCCAATAACACCCTCGTCATCGGTATCGCCAATCAAGGTATTCCCCTCATCTCGGCGCAGCTATCGCCGGACCTGGTGGGTGTCTACCTGGTTTCCTTCCAGGTTCCCACAACGGAAGCTTCGGGCAGCCAGGTGTTTTCGGTCGGAGTCACTCTCGGCGGCCAGAACTATTACAGTAGGGGCGCCAGCATTCCGATCCAGTAGTAGCGTCTTGTAGTTTCCTTCTCCGGGCCGGATGCTCTATCCGGCCCTATTCTTCTTCGCCTTGTCTTCGCCAAGCACTCAACATGTTGTATGTGTCGCAATCAGTGTAGATTGCCTTGTGGACACATAACTCCCTTCAGATCAAAGAGATTCTGCAAAAAAGCTCTTGCAAACATTCAGGAGCCCGTGGCACTATTAGTTGTGGCCAAAAGGGGTCATAAAGTAGCTAAAAAGTGGGCGGAGAACAGCAATTGGCGATGGTCGAGGCTCCTCGGGGCATGTATCCGGGACGTCTGGACGAAAAAGGCCGGGTAAAATTGCCGACTTCCTTCCAGCAGTACTTTATGGCGCTGCGGGAAAAGAAGCTTTTCGTGACGAGCCTGGATCGTCGCATAGCCCAAATATACCCGATGGAGGTCTGGCGTCAAAACGAAAAGTTTTTCGAGACCTATCGGGACGATCCCAAGGTAGCTCGCAACGTCGCCTTTAACGCGGCGGACCTGGGATCCGAAGTCGAGATGGACAACCAGGGGCGGATTCTGTTTTCGCCGGAATTGCGGCGCGAGTTGGGAATCGAAAATCAGCCGGTGCATTTGTTTGCCTATCGCGGGCGCATCGAAGTGCTGAGCGAAAAGATCTACGAAGAGCGCAAAAAAGAGGCCGCCATGACCGCGGCCGACGACCTCTCGAAGTTGGAGGCGGCGGGGCTGAACTGATGACCTATGCATTACTCGGTCATGCCGCGGGAGTCGCTGGAACTGTTGGCGATTCGCCCCGAGGGGATATACCTGGACAGTACGACAGGGTTGGGAGGCCATACCGGCCTGATTGCGCAGCGGTTGACCACCGGTATTGTGATCGCCAACGATCGCGACGCGCAGTCGCTGGAAATGGCGCGCGCCAACACCGCCGAATGGGCGGACCGGATTCGGTATCATCACGGGTCGTTCGGTCAACTGGCCGACGCCGTGGCGGAAGCAGGATTTCAAAACGCTGGATGGAGTGCTGGCGGACCTCGGGGTTTCGCGCTATCAGCTTACTTCGGCGGAGAGAGGTTTTTCGTTCCAGTCGGATGGGCCTCTGGACATGCGGATGGACCAGAGTACGGGCATGACAGCGGCCGATCTAGTCAATTACAACGCCGAGAAGGCGCTCGCCGACCTGATTTTTCAGCTAGGCGAAGAAAGGAGAGCGCGGAGAATAGCCAGAGCAATCGTCCGAGCACGGCCCATACGGAGCACACTCCATCTGGCCGATGTAGTGGAGCGGGCCGTGCACCGGACGGGTAGAACGCATCCGGCCACCAGGACTTTCATGGCCCTCCGGATGGCGGTAAATGACGAACAGGGAGAACTGGACCGGTTACTCCAGACCGGCCCGGAGCTGCTAGGAAGCGGCGGACGAATGGTGGTGCTCAGCTTCATGAGCATCGACGACCGCAAAGTGAAAGAGAAGTTCAGGGCGTTGGCACGGGACGGGCGCGGCACGATTCTTACCAAACACCCGCTCCAGCCCAGCGACGAAGAAACAGCGGAGAATGCGGCGTCGCGGAGCGCCAAGCTTCGCGCACTGCAAATGAATTAGGAACGGTCACAGGAAGTGGCCTCAGAGAGGGAAGAAGAACCATGGCGACGCTGCCGGCATTTTTAAAAAGGACAGAAGCGCTACGGCAAAATCAATCGGAGGAAACCGCCAGGCTCCAGGTAGCCAGAGCGGTAAAAGATCCATTTCAACTACGCGCCCTGCCGCAGGACGACGTATTCTTCTATTGCAAGAAGATCGACAACTCGCGCCTGGTGCGGGAGGCCGATCCGCAAGCTCGCGGCGATTGCTGGAGCGCCATCGGCGCCGCCTGTGTCATCTTCGCGCTGCTCACCGGAGTAGCGGCTCCCAGCGTGACCAACACGCTGGCCGGTTACAAACTGGAATCCTTGCGGGGCGAATACCAGCGCCTGCTCGACGAACGGCGCACCCTGCAATTGGAAGAGGCCCAACTGCTGAGCCCCGGGCGTCTCGAAGAACTCGCCAAAAAGCAGAACCTGGTTACGCCGCAATCGGGACAGGTGGTCCACCTCGAAGACCACAACAAGCCCGAAAGTGCCGCGTTGATTGTGAAATAAGGTGCTTGCCAACCGCACCCCGGGAGGGAGCGGTTGCCGGATAAGTGTATGGTTGAGCGCCGTCTGACATGGCTCGCCCTGGCCGTTCTCCTCTGGGGAGGAGCCATCTTCTACAAATTAATTTCGCTCCAGGTGCTGCATCACCACGAATACGTGCTCCAGGCGCGTAAGCACCAGGAGGAAGTACGCACCATTCCCGAACCTCGCGGAACCATTTTCGACCGCAACGGGCAGCCCCTGGCCATGAGCATTCCGACCGAGTTCGTGTATGTGAATCCGCTCAAGGTGCCGGATATCGGAGTGGCCGCGGACATCCTCAGCCAGTTCCTCCATCTGGACCGCGTGGAACTGTACGGCAGATTGAAGAATGCCCAGGAGAATAATCGCGGCTACCTGATCGTCAAAAAGGACATCACCTTCGCCGAAGGCCAGCACCTGCGCAACGTCGCTCTGGACTACATCAAGATCCAGACCGATAGCCAGCGTCACTACCCCAAAGGCGAGCTGGCGGCACACATCCTGGGTGGCGTGGATTTTTCCGAGCACGGCAACGGCGGCATAGAAAAGGCTCTTGACGCGGAACTGAGCGGCGTACCCGGACAGGAACTGCTGCTGAAAGACGTCAAGCATCGCGGCATCGATTCGCAGAACGAGAACCCTGGCCGTCCCGGAACGCCCATCACCCTCACCATCGATGAGCGGCTGCAATTCGTGGCCGAGCGCGAATTGGCCGTGGGAGTGGCGCAGCACAACGCAGTGAGCGGAAGCGTGGTGGTGATGGATCCCAACACCGGCGATATTCTGGCGATGGCCAGCTATCCCACGTTCGATCCCAATGTGCCGCCTGTTTCTTATCAGGACGTGGTAGACCGGCAGAATCACGCGACTGCCGTTCCCTTCGAGCCCGGCTCGGTATTCAAGGTGATCACTTTATCTGCGGCGCTGGAGACTACGCGCCTGCGGCCGGAGAGCATGATCGATTGCGGGCGCGGGCCTCTGACCCTGTTCGGCCGAACAATCCACGAAGCGCACACCTATTACGGCGTCATCCCCATGTCCGACGTGCTGAAGCACTCGAGCAACCTCGGCGCCATCAAAATCGGCATGACGGTAGGGCAGGCGGGCATGTATGACTACGCTACCAGGTTCGGCTTCGGGCAGAGGACGGGCATCCCGCTCCCCGGTGAATCGCGTGGCCGCCTGCGCCCGCTCAAGAAGTGGGGCGCGACATCGCTGGCTTCCGTATCCATCGGTCAGGAGGTCAGCGTGACCACTCTGCAACTGGCGCGGGCCACCTCGGTGATCGCCAATGGTGGATTGCTGGTGCAGCCCCGCCTGATCCTTAAAAAAGGCGGCCAGGTGACGCCGATCGAGCCGCCGGTGCGCATCATCCGGGCGGAAACCGCCATCACCATGCGCCAGATGATGGAAGGGGTCACAACCGTAGGGGGCACGGGATATCCCGAGGCGCGGCTGGCAGGCTATTCGGACGCTGGAAAAACGGGATCGGCGCAGATTTTCGACTTCGCCACCAGGCATTATACGCACAACTACAACGGGTCGTTCGTAGGCATTGTGCCGCTCAGCAATCCATCCCTGGTGGTAGTGGTAACGCTTAACGGGACACACGGCGTCAACGGATACGGCGGACGCGCTGCGGCGCCGGTATTTCACGCGGTGACCACCGAAGCCCTGCGCCTGCTGGAGGTGCCCAAGGATCTGCCCGACGAACCGCTTCCCACGCTGGTGGCGTCCGCGCAACCGAGCCGGACGACGATTCCGCCTTCGCCGAATTCGCCAGTGACAACAACATCCTGCTGGACTCCGAGGATGACGATCAGGCCGGCCCCGCCGCGGGGAACGGTCCGAAGGTGCCGGACTTCAAAGGCAAGACCATGCGCGACGTACTGGCCGAGGCGGCTTCCCAGGGGCTGGTCATCCAGCCGAACGGGAACGGCGTAGCCCGTGTCCAATTTCCCGCCGCGGGGTCGATTTTGCATCAGGGGGAACGCATCCGCGTCCAATTCTCGAGATGACACTAAGCGAGATACTCTCCGGCGTAGGGTTGCAACAACCCCTTGCGCCCGAGCTTACGAATCTCGCTATCGGCGGTTTGGACTACGATTCGCGGCGTGTGGGAGAGGGTTTTCTGTTTTTCGCATTTTCGGGCAGCAGGGTGGACGGGCGGCAATTCGCGCATGACGCGTTGGCTCGCGGCGCCGCCGCGGTGGCCAGCGAATCGCCGGCGCCCGCCGGGTTTCATGCTCCCTGGATCCAGGTAACGCATGGGCGGCAAGCCCTGGCACTGGCATCGCTCAACTTCTATCGCCGGCCCGATGAGCGCATCGGCCTTACGGGCATCACCGGCACTAATGGTAAAACCACCACGGGCTTCCTGGTGGATTCGGTGCTGCGCGCCGCCGGAAAAATCACGGCGCTGATTGGGACCATCGAATACCACATGGCGGGCCGCGTGCTGCCCGCTGTCAACACCACGCCGGAGTCGCTCGAACTGGTGCGCCTTTTTGCGGAACTGGACCAGGCGGGCGGCAGTTACGCCACCATGGAGGTCTCGTCTCACGCGCTCGCCCTGGGGCGCGTTTACGGCCTGCACTTCCATACCGCGGTGTTCACCAACCTGACGCGCGATCATCTGGATTTTCACGGCACCATGGAAGCCTACTTCGCGGCCAAGCAACTGCTGTTTCGCGGCGCGGGTGCGCCTGCTCCGCCGTTTGCCGTGCTCAACAGCGACGATGAACACGCGCGCCAGATTGGGGTGGGCGCGGACACGGAAACATATTGGTATGGATACGGTCCCCAGTCCAATCTGCGGGCTCGCCGCATCTCTTCGGGATTCCAGGGACTCCGCTTCGAAATACAGTCCGGCAAACTGCGCTTCGGCGTCGAGTCTGCCCTCATCGGCAAGATCAATGTGTACAATATCCTCGCGGCGTGCGGTGTGGGTCTCTCGTATGGCATCGCGCCCGAAATCATAGCCCGCGGCATCGCGGACCTGAAGGCCGTGCCGGGAAGGTTCGAGCGCATCGACGAAGGCCAGCCGTTTGTGGTGGTGGTGGACTATGCGCACACCGATGACGCGCTGCGCAATGTGATCGCCGCGGCCCGCGGCCTGAATCCGAAACGCGTGATCACACTGTTCGGCTGCGGCGGCGACCGCGACCGGGCCAAGCGTCCACTGATGGGCCAGGCGGCGGCGGAAGCCAGCGATTTCGTGGTCCTGACCAGCGACAACCCGCGCTCGGAAGACCCGTTGGCTATCATGAACGACGCCCTGGTGGGGATCCGGCGGAAGGACGTGCCGCACCTCATCGAGCCGGATCGCGCCATCGCGATCGACCGGGCTCTCAAACAGGCGCGCGAAGGCGATATCGTGATTCTGGCCGGCAAGGGCCATGAGCCGTACCAGGTTTTGAAGGACAAGACCATCCCGTTCGACGATCGAACGGTGGCGAGAGAACTGCTGAGAGGTTATGGGTATCACAAGCAGTAGTGAACCATGACCTTTGATTTACAAGAAGTTGCGCGTGCCATGCACGCCAGGGGCGAAGTTCGGCCGGTAGCCGTTGCAGGGTGGAGCGTGGATACCCGGACACAGAAGCCGGGCGACGTATACTTTGCGCTACGCGGGCCGAACCACGATGGCCATGAGTATGTCGTGCAAGCCGTGGCGCAGGGAGCCGCGGGCGTAGTGGTGGAGCGAAGTAGCGGAGCGCCGGGCGAAATGCTGGTGCCGGATACGCTGCAGGCGCTGAAGAGTTTAGGAAACTGGGCGCGTGAGACTTGGGGTGGAACCGTCATCGGCGTGACGGGTAGTGCGGGGAAGACTACCACCAAAGATGCCATCGCGGATCTTTTGGCCGTAGAGCTTCCGATCGGTAAGACCATTGGCAATTTCAATAATCACGTGGGTGTGCCGCTCTCGATTCTGCGGCTGCCGGACGGGTGCCGTGCCGGTGTATTGGAAATGGGCATGAATCATGCGGGCGAAATCCGCGAACTGGCTTCGATTGCGAAGCCGGAGATCGGCGTTGTCACCAACGTGGGGTATGCGCACGTGGAATTCTTCGATTCCATCGACGGCGTTGCGGCCGCCAAACGGGAGTTGATTGAGAGTCTCCCCGCCGGCGGCGTGGCCATCCTGAATGGCGACGATGCACGGGTGCGCGAGTTCGGCCGCGTGCATCAGGGACGATCGGTGACGTTCGGATTCTCGGAAGCTGCGGACGTGCGGGCGGAAGTGCTTTCCGAAGGCGCCGGCGGCAGCCGCTTTCGCGCCCTGGGTGTGGAGTATGAAACGCGCCTGCCGGGCCGGCACGCGGTGATGAACCTGCTGGCCGCCCTGGCCGTGGCGCGGGAGTTCGGAATCGCGCCGGAGCGTTTGCGCGACGCCGTCGCGGGTTTCGCCGTGGGCAAAATGCGCGGCGAGCGCTCCGTGCGAAACGGTATCACGATCTGGGATGACTGTTACAACGCCAATCCCGAAGCGATGCAGTCCATGATTGACGTGCTGCGGGAAACGCCGGCGCAGCGGCGCATCGCGGTGTTGGGCGAGATGCTGGAACTGGGACACGCCTCCGCGGAACTGCACCGCAAGGTGGGCCGGTATGCGGCGGAGCATGGAGTGGATTTATTGATCGGCGTGCGCGGCGACGCGCGCGAGATGGTCAACGCGGCGGTCGGCGCCGGGCTTCCGGAGAGCGCCGCGCATTTTTTCGCAGACCCTGAAGAGGCGGGCGAATATGCCCGCCTTATGGCGCGTCCGGGCGATGCCATCCTTTTCAAGGGGTCGCGCGGCGTGCAGGTGGAGCGGGCGCTCGGGAGGTTCCAAAGCTAATGCTCTATTACCTGCTCTACGATCAGCTCCGCAAATACGTCAGCCCTTTCCGCGTCTTCCAGTACATCACCTTCCGCACGGCGTTCGCCAGCCTCACCGCATTGTTCCTGTGCATCGCGCTGGGTCCGTGGCTGATCAACAAGCTGCGCGAGTTTCAGATCGGCCAATACATCCGCGAAGAAGGTCCCAAATCCCACCAGAAGAAGGCCGGCACGCCCACCATGGGCGGCATCCTCATCATCATTTCCATTGTGATTCCCACGCTGCTGTGGGCAGACCTGCGCTTCCCCTACGTGTGGATCGCCATCGCGGCGCTGCTGGGCTACGGCTGGATCGGGTTCCTGGACGACTACTCCAAAGTGACCAAGCGGCGGAACCTGGGCCTCACCGGGCGGCGCAAGCTGACCTATCAGTTTCTGATGGGGTTCCTGTTCGCGGGCGTACTGCTGGTGATGCGCGCATACGGCGATTTCAGCACGGCCATGAATATTCCGTTCCTCAAGCAGTTCAAGCCTTCGCTGCTCATTGGTTCGTTGCTGGGCAATCCCTGGACATACGTGATTGGAGCGCTGCCTTTCTGCATCTTCGTGGCGCTGGTGGTGGTGTTCGCCTCCAACGCCGTCAACCTGACTGACGGATTGGATGGCCTGGCTATCGGTCTGATGGTCATCGCGGCCGGCGCGCTCACCATCCTGACCTATGCCGGCGGCCATGCGCAGTTGGCCGAGTATCTGCAATTGGCCCGCAATCCGCGCACCGGGGAACTCACGGTGTTTTGCGGCTCCATGACCGGAGCCAGCCTGGGTTTTCTCTGGTACAACGCACATCCGGCGGAAATATTCATGGGGGATGTGGGTTCGCTCGGTTTGGGCGGGGCCATGGCCGTCGTGGCAGTGCTGATCAAGCAGGAGGTCCTGCTTCTGTTTATCGGCGGCGTATTTATTCTGGAGGCGGTCTCGGTGATTCTGCAGGTGGGCAGCTTCAAGCTGCGCGGCGGTAAGCGCATCTTTAAGATGGCGCCGCTGCATCATCACTTCGAAGCGCTGGGCTGGACCGAATCGAAAATCATCGCGCGATTTTGGATCGCCGGCCTGGTGCTGGCGCTCTTCGCGCTGACTACGTTGAAGCTGAGATAAGGATGGAACTGAGCGGCAAACGCGCGTTGGTGGTCGGGATGAAGAAATCCGGCATGGCGATGGCGGAGTTTCTGTCGCGCCAGGGCGCCGTGGTCCGCGCCACAGACCTGAAGCCGCTGGCCGAGTTGAACGATGCCGCCATCCTGCTGGCGCGCCTCGCTATCCCTTTCGAGCAGCAGTCGCCCGCCGTGTTCGAGGGCCACGATCTGATCGCGCTCTCACCCGACGTCCCCTGGGACCTGCCGCCGCTCGAGGCTGCGCGCGCTTTCGGTGTCCGCGTCACCGGGGAAGTGGAACTGGCCGCGCCGTTCCTGAAAGGTCCTACCATCGGGATCACCGGGTCCAACGGCAAAACCACCACCACCAGTCTGATCGGACACATTCTGCGCGAAGCCGGATTCGTAGTTCAGGTGGGCGGCAATATCGGGACTCCCGTCACTTCCATGTTGGACAACTCCCGCAAGGATGGCTGGAACGTGCTGGAACTCTCCAGCTTCCAACTGGAAAGCATCGTGGAGTTCTGCGCGCATATCGCGCTGGCGCTCAACGTGACCCAGAATCACCTGGACCGCCACCATACCTTCGAAAACTATGCCGCGGCCAAAGGGCGCCTGTTCCAGAACCAGCAGGCGGAAGATTTCGCGGTCCTGAATGCGGACGACCCCGTGTGTGTCTCGTATGCCGTGGGTACCCGGGCGATTGTGCAGTGGTTCAGCAGCCGGCGCAAGGTGACTCCGGGGGCCAGTCTCTGCAACGGCAAACTGGTGCTGGACGGCAAGCTGCTCATGGAAGAGCGCGAGATTCCCATTCGCGGCCGTCATAACGTGGAAAATGTGCTGGCCGCCTCGATTGCCGCGGCTCGCGCCGGAGTGCCGCGCGAGAAGATCGCCGCCGCGGTCCGCACCTTCCACGCGGTGGAGCATCGCCTGGAATTTGTCCGCAAGGTGAGCGGAATCGATTTCTACAACGATTCCAAAGCCACCAGCGTGGATGCCACGCTCAAGGCGCTGGACGCCTTCCCCGGCGGTCTGTGGGTGATTCTGGGCGGGAAGGACAAGGGCCTGGACTATGCCGCCCTCCGGCCCTCGTTGAAAGCCAAGGCGCACGCCGCTTTGCTGATTGGCGCGGCGGCGGACAAAATCGCCGGCCAGTTGCGCGGCGCCGTGCGAGTTGGTCGACGCCGGGACGCTGGACGCCGCCATCGCTTACGGGTTCGAGCACGGCCACCCGGGCGATACGGTGCTGCTGGCGCCCGCTTGCGCCAGTTTCGACCAGTTCCGCAGTTACGAGCATCGCGGCGAGGTGTTCAAACAGATCGTGAATCAATTGCAGGAGAAAGACTGATATGGCGCAGCGGCTGAAAACGGATTGGATCCTGTTCGTCACCGTGCTGGTGATGATGTCGTTCGGGGCCCTGATCATCTACAGCGCATCGTCCATCAGCGCCAAAATGGATCCGCGATACCAGTCGAGCTGGTATTTCGTCTCCCGCCAGCTCGAGTGGGGTGTGCTCTCCGTCATCGTGATGATGGCGCTCAAGAAAACTTCCTACCGGAATTATCAAACGCCGGCGGTGGCATTCAGCGCGATCGGCATTGCGCTGCTGCTGCTGGCGGCGGCGTATGTCTTCGATTCCAGCGGCCACCGCTGGCTGCGCGTGCGTCACCTGGGACAGGTGCAGCCTTCGGAACTCGCCAAGCCGGCCCTGGTGATTTTTCTGGCCTTCTTCGTGACATGGCGGGCGCGCGCCATCAACAATCCAAGGCATACGCTCCTGCCGGCGGCGCTGGCGGTGGGGCTGGTGATTTTCGCGGTGGTGCGCGGCGACCTGGGGACGGCGGTGGTGCTCGGCGCGGTGGCATCGATCGTATTTTTCGTGGCCGGCCTGGAATGGCGGTATGTGGCCACCGTCGGCATCGTGGCGCTGATCGGGGTGCTGATTTCCATCTGGAATGACCCATACCGCATGAAGCGCGTGGTCCAGTTCTTCGATCCGCAGTTCAAGATCGTGACCAGGCTGGACCCCAGCGGACATATTAAATCGCAGCTCGAAAAATCGCTGACCACCGCGGATACCACCTATCAGCTCGCGCAATCGAAAATCGCAGTCGGCGCAGGCGGGCCGCTGGGGGTCGGACTGATGAACGGCCGGCAGAAGTTGCTGTACCTTCCGGAGGCCCACACCGATTTCATTTACGCGGTGGTGGGCGAAGAGATGGGGCTGATCGGAACGGTCGGGCTACTGGCCGGGTTCACCATCATTTTCTGGCGCGGCCTGCGCACCACGGTCAAGATCAAAGACGATTTCGGCCGATACCTGGCGCTTGGAGTTACGGTCGTGGTGGTGGTTCAGGCCTTCATCAATATGAGCGTGGTGATTGGGATGGGGCCCACGAAGGGAATCCCGCTCCCCATGATCAGCTACGGAGGCAGTTCGCTGCTCAGCACCCTGGCGATGCTGGGGATCCTGATGAATGTGAGCGAACACGCTGGGTAGGGGCCGGGGGGGGGCCGGGGCCAGGGGCCAGGGCTTGCGTCGGGCATATGGGAAAGGTCAGTCATTTTCGCGAATTGCACGTTTGGCAGCGGGGAATGGATCTCGTCGAGACGATTTACCGTCTTTCCGCCGGATTTCCGCGCGGGGAGGTTTATGGGCTGACCAGCCAGATCCGTCGAGCGGCGGTGTCGGTTCCTTCGAATATCGCCGAGGGCCACACGCGGGCTTCGACGAAAGAGTATCTGAACCATATATCGATGGCACAGGCTTCGCTGGCAGAGGTGGAAACACAGATTGAGATAGCAAAAAGACTGGGCTATGCGGCGCCGGAGGATGCCACAGCGCTTCTGGAAACCTCGTCAGTGCTGGGCAAGCAGTTGTATAAGCTTCGCGATGCCCTGGTGCGGCGAATATGAGCGAGCGCAGCGAGCAACTAAACCCCGGCCCCCGGCCCCTGGCCCCCGGCCCCTTCCTCTTCGCCGGCGGCGGCACCGGGGGCCACGTCATTCCCGCCCTGGCGGTGGCGCGGGAACTCCGGGCCCGGGGCCACGAAGTGTTCTTCGTTGGCACGGACCGGGGTATGGAAGCCAAACTGGTGCCGGCGGCGGGATTTGTTTTGCAGAAGATCGACATCGGCGGATTGAATCGCGTGGGATTCAGGCAGCGCGTCGTGACGCTGGCGAAACTGCCCTTCACTACCATTCACTGCCTGCGCTATCATCCGGCCGCCGTCTTCAGCATGGGCGGGTATGTTGCGGGGCCTCCGGTGGCGGCAGCGTTGCTGCGGCGCGTTCCCGTGGTGGTGATGGAACCGAACGCGGTGCCCGGGTTCACCAATCGGGTGATTGGCCGGCTGGTCTCGCGCGCGCTGATCACTTTTCCGGAGACCGCTTCCTACTTTCCGGCCGGCCGGACCGAGGTCACGGGGCTGCCGGTGCGCGAAGAATTCTTCCACCTTGCGGCGAAGCCGCGCGGCGAGAAATTCAATTTGCTGATCACCGGAGGCAGCCAGGGCTCGCGTACGCTGAACCGCGCGGCGCGAGAGAGTTGGCCGTTGTTCCGGTCGGCAGGCGTGAGCGTACGGATGGTCCATCAGACCGGACAGAACGGCTTCGAAGAACTGCGCGATGCTTTCGCGGAGTCGGGCATCGAGGGGGAGATCGTCCCTTTCCTGACCGATATGCCCGCGGCCTTCGCGGCGGCGGACCTGATTGTCTGCCGCTCCGGCGCAGGGGCCGTTTCCGAGTTGGCGGCGGCCGGGAAACCATCCATCCTGGTGCCCTTTCCGTTTGCGGCGGACGATCACCAGACGCGCAACGCGGAAGCCATGGCGCGCGGCGGCGCTGCCCGCATGGTGCGCGATGCGGAGATGAACGGCGCGAAGTTGGCATCCCTGGTTATGGAACTGTCCGGTACTGAAACGTTGGAAAAAATGGGCGCGGCGGCGCGAAAACTGGCGCGGCCCGGAGCGGCCCGGCGAGCGGCCGAAATTTTAGAGGAGGTAGCCCGGCGGTGAGGCAGATTTTGGTTGACAGTTGCTTCGCTAGCCGAAACAATACGAAGGGGAAATGTTTTTCCGTCCACAGCATCTGCATTTCACAGGCATCGGGGGTATCGGCATGAGCGGCATCGCCGAGGTGTTGCTGAACCTCGGCTACCAGATCAGCGGCAGCGATCTGAGGCTCTCCGCCACCACCGAACGGCTGGCCGCCATGGGCGCGCAAATCTTCGAAGGTCACGCCGCCGGCAACATCGCCGGAGCGCGCGCCCTGGTGGTGAGTTCCGCCGTGGACGAGCAGAACCCCGAAGTGCAGGAAGCGCGCCGGATGCAAATCCCGGTGATCCCGCGCGGAGAACTGCTGGCCGAGTTGATGCGCCTCAAGTACGGGATCGCCATCGCCGGCAGTCACGGCAAGACCACCACTACCAGCATGACCGCCACCATCCTCAACTATGCCGGCCTGGACCCCACGGTTGTGGTAGGCGGCAAAGTGGGCACGATGGGCGGCGCCAATGCGCGGGTGGGGAAGAGCGATTTTCTGGTGGTGGAATCCGACGAAAGCGACGGCTCTTTCCTCAAGCTCGCCCCCATTATCGCGGTGGTGACCAACATCGATCGCGAGCATCTGGACCATTACGCCAACCTCGAAGAGATCCAGGCGGCCTTCCTGGAGTTCGTCAACAAAGTGCCGTTCTATGGCGCCGTCATTGTCTGCCTGGATGACCCCAACGTGCAGGGCATCCTGCCTTCCATCAAGCGCCGGACCATTACCTATGGCACGACGGCCCAGGCCGATATGGTGGCGACCGAGATTACGTGCAGCCCGTTCGCCAGCGATTTCCGTCTGCGCTTCCGCGGCGCCGATCTCGGTGCGTTTCACCTGCGCATTCCGGGCCGCCACAACGTATTGAACGCCATGGCCGCGGTGACCATCGCACTGGAGCAGGAAGTGAAGCCGGGAGCGATACGCGAGGCGCTGGCCACCTTCAGCGGCGTGGACCGGCGCTTCCAGGTGCGCGGCAAAGAACGCGGCATCACCGTGGTGGACGATTACGGCCATCATCCAACCGAGATCAAAGCCACGCTCGAGGGCGCCCGGCAATGCGGCTTCGCCCGGGTTCACGTGTTGTTTCAGCCGCACCGCTACACGCGCACCTTCCACCTGATGGACGAATTCGCGCGGGCCTTCAACCAGGCCGATACGGTATTCGTGATGGATATTTACGCCGCGTCGGAAAAACCGATTGAAGGCGTGACGGCAGAGGCGCTGGTGGAGCGGATTCGCCAGTTCGGCCACCGCGGCGTGGAGTACGTGGGCACGATGGATTGCGGCGTGGATGCCCTGTTGAAGGTGGCGCGAGCCGGCGACGTGGTGCTGACCCTGGGCGCCGGGAGCATCACGCAGGCCGCGGAAAAACTGCTGGAGAAGTTGCGCGAAAAGGCGGACGGGTAAGCCATGGCACGGGAATCGAAAAAATCGGCCAAGGGCGTGGGCCTCGGGTGGAAGCTGTGGCTCGGCGCTGTGGCGGCCGCCATGGTGTGCGTCTCGACGGCCGTCGCGGCCCTGAAGGTTCACGACTACGTGCTTTCCGATCCTCAATTCAAGCTGTCGCGCTACCAGAAGGATTCGCTGGTCATCGATGGCATCCGGTACGCCTCGCGCTCCAAGGTGCAACACGCCTTCGCCCACGATTTCGACCGCAGCATTTTCGCCACTCCGCTGGAAGAGCGCCGGCGGCGGCTGCTGGCCATGGATTGGGTGGAAGACGCTTCCATCTCGCGCATCTGGCCGGACCGGCTGGTGGTGCGAATCCATGAGCGCAAGCCCGTGGCCTTTGTTTATTTCCGTGCCGGCGTGCTGTTGATCGACGCCAATGGAGTGCTGCTGGAACCGCCGCCCAGGAGGGTGGTTTGGGTCACTTCTCGTTCCCGGTGTTGAGCGGCGTGCGCGAAGACGAATCGGAAGCCGACGCGCGAACAGCGCGTGCGCGCCATGCTCCGCGTGCAGGAAGACCTGGGATATCTGGCGAAAGATGTCTCCGAAGTGAACGCGGCCGATCTGGAAAATATGCGCATCGTCGCGCAAGGTGGAGGACCGCGCCGTCGAATTGATCCTCGGCGACACCAATTTCGGGCAGTCGCTATCAGAATTTTCTCACTCACTATCCGGAAATCAGGAAACAATCGCCCGGAGGTGAAAACGTTCGATTTGCGGTTGGATGACCGCATCACGGCAAAGGAATAGACAGGTTCATGGCAGTAAAACCGATATACGCAGTGGGACTCGACGCAGGCAGCCGCCAGACCCGCATGGTGATCTGCGCATTGGAAGGCGGCCGTTTGCGCTTTCTGGGCGCCGCGTCGGTGGAATCGCAGGGCTGGCATAAAGGGCCGCATCGCCGACCAGAGCGCCGTCACGGATTCCATTCTGAGGCGCTCTGCGCGAGGCGGAGGCCGACGGCCGGAGTCTCGGTGGAATCGGTGGTGGTGGGCGTGGGCGGCCCCACGGTGCGCGGCGCCAACAGCCGCGGCGTGGTGGAGTTGGGCCACGTGCGCGAGATCGAGCAGCGCGACGTCAACCGCGTGGTGGACCGCGCCTCCCGCGTGCAATTGCAGGAAGACCGCATGGTGCTGCAGGTGTTCCCGCAGGATTTCGTGGTGGACGATCACCCCGGCCATCGCGATCCGCGCAAGATGATGGCGTCGCGCCTGGAAATCAACGTCCACCTGGTGACGGCTTCGGTGCAGGAACATACCGCGCTGGTGGGCGCCGTGAACCAGGCGCACCTGGTGGTGGAGGAGACCGTCTTCGAAGGGCTGGCCGCCTGTTACGCCGCGGTGCTGCCCGAGGAGCGGCGGCGAGGGAATCGCGCGTGGTGGATATCGGCGCGCAATCCACCGAACTGGTGGTGTACTACGGCGACGCGCATGCAGCCTGGCCTCCAGCGTGCGCGTTTGCGGCGACCATTTCACGCGCGACCTGGCGCAGGGGCTCTGCCATCAGCTTCGAGGATGCCGAACTGGTGAAGCTGGAGTACGGCTCGCGCGCTGGCGGAGACGTGTCCCGAGAACGTGCTGGTGGAACTGCCCACGCCGGAGAATCGCGAACCGCGCCACGCGCACGCGGCGCTTCGTCAACCAGATTCTGGAGGCGCGCGCCGAGGAGTTGTTCCGGCTTGTGCGCGACGAACTGGCGCGCGTGGGCATGGACCGCGCGCTGATGGGCGGCGTGTTCCTCACCGGCGGCGGCGGCGCGCTTGCCGGACTTGTGCGACGTGGCGGAGCGCGTGCTGCAGTGCCAGGCGCGCTACGGCCTGCGCTGTGGGAATTCGGGACTGGCCGGAGACGATGAACGATCCGGAATGGAGCACGGCGGCGGGCCTGGCGATGTATTCGGCCAAGTTGAAGGCGCAGGCGGAACAGGCGCGGGAAACCGCGGGTTGGCTGGGGCGAATCCTGAAGTAACCGCAGGATGGGAGGTAAACGATGGGGCTGATCGACTCCGACATGGACGATCTGAAATACGAAATCGAAGAAGAAGTGCGCCGCGGCACGCGGATCAAAGTGATCGGCGTGGGCGGCGGCGGATGCAACGCCGTGGCCCGCATGGTGGCGGAGGGCCTGGAAGGCGTGCAGTTCTACGCCATGAACACCGACCTGCAGGCGCTTACAGCCTGCCAGGTGCCCAACAAGCTGCAACTCGGCGCCAAGATGACCAACGGCCTGGGCGCCGGCGCCGAATGCCGGAGATCGGCCGCCAGGCGGCGCTCGAAAACACCGACCACATCGTGGAGATGCTGCAGGGCGCCGACATGGTGTTCGTCACGGCGGGTCTGGGCGGCGGCACGGGCACGGGCGCGGCGCCGGTGATCGCCTCGCTCGCCAAGGAACTGGGCGCGCTGACGGTGGCGGTGGTCACCAAGCCGTTCGGCTTCGAAGGTCCGCGCCGCATGCGGCTGGCCGAGGAAGGGCTGGGCATGCTGGCTTCGACGGTGGATACGGTGATCGCCATTCCCAACGACCGGCTGCTGGCGCTGGTGCCGCGCGGCACCAGCTTCTTCGAATCGTTCAAGGTGGCCGACGACCTGCTGCGCCAGGCGGTGCAGGGCATCAGCGACATCATCATCACGCCCGGCCTGATCAATCGCGATTTCTCCGACATCAAGGCCACCATGGTCGGGCATGGGCTACGCCATGATGGGGACGGCCATCGGCCACGGCGAAAAGGCGGCGGTGGAAGCGGCGCGCCAGGCCATCAGTTGCCCGCTGCTGGAAGATTCGCCGCATCTCCGGCTCGCGCGGCATCCTGATCAACATCACCGGGCTCCAGCCGCCTGGGCCTGCACGAAGTCAACGAAGCCTGCTCCATCATCCGCGAGGCCGCCGAGTGCGACGACGTGCAGATCAATTTCGGCGTGATCCTGAACGAATCGCTGGCCGACGCCGTGAAGATCACGGTGATCGCCACCGGCTTCCAGCCGGAGAACGCGCCCGTGGTGGAACGCCGGCGGGTTGGCGATCCGGTGATTCGCGTCCAGCATCGCCTGCCGGAACCGGAGCCGGAGCCCGAGCCGATGCCGTTCATCGAACCGGAGCCCGAGCCTGTGTTCGAGCCGGAGCCGGCCATGATGGCCGAGACGGAGCCCGTCCTGGACATGGAAGATCTGGACACCCCGGCCTATCTGCGCCAGGGGAGGCTATTGAATTAGCCCTGAGCTAGCTTTTCCGCCTGCGCCGGAGAATGCCCAGGCCGATCATCCCCAAGCCCATCAAAGCCAGACTGGCCGGCTCTGGGGCTGGATCCATAATTACCATTCCAAACCGCTGGATTGAGGGATCGTTGGGAACCCAAGTGGGATATCGAGCGGAATCGGCGACGGTCCACGAGCCGCCCAGGACGGCATTGGCCGCCGCCAGTTCGTACGGTTGCGCCGCCGGATCGCTTGGGAAAAGCGCCGAACCGGTGGTGGAAGAGGGGTTCATGATTTCCCAGATTGCCATGGAGATGGCGCCTCTCGTGGCTAACGAAGCGTTCATCAGCCCCAGCGTGTCCAGCTTGTGGACCAGGTAGGTGGCTTCCAGGCTAGCCGTATCGGTGCGTACTTCGAGGATACCGGGATACGCCGTTCCCACGTCTGTCGGGCTGTTAAAGTCATAACAGAACGTGTAGGCCAGGGTATTATTAAAGCCGTCCCCATTCAGGTACGTGATATACGGACCAACCGGAATCGAGCCGTGCTGCACGTTGGAAGTGTCGGTGTAACTGTAGAAGGCATAGTCCGGTGAAGAGAAGTTTCCATCTAACGTTAGGAACACCGCACTGTTTGCGTAAGCGGCCGTAGAAGCGGCCAGGCAGAATATCCCGAGCAAAAATTTAGTTGAAGTTAGGCGCATTTGTTCCGAGTATGATGGCTCGGACGTTGGTTTGAAAAGTACTGAGGGTTAGGCAAGTACGCCGGGAGCCTTATTGATTTGACTCCGAATACAAACCTGGTTCTATACCGCCCAGCATTGAATTTCGGTCGAAAATAAAGCAGATAACGGCCAATTCAATTTAAGTCAATACTGTTTGTTTACCATTACGCAAGGTACCGGCCACTCCGCTATTGCCAGTCGCCATTCCCGCCGCCGGCGGCAGCGGTACCGCCGGATTCCGGCCGAAGCATGACTCTTTTGACCATCTCCAGCAACAGTGACGCCTTGTAAGGTTTCTGCAGGAAGCCTGCCAGGCCCTTCCCTTCAAACCGCCGCACGGCCTCGTCCTCATTGAACCCACTCGACAGGACGATCGGAATTCCCTGGTGCACAAACTTCATGCGAAGAAGAGTTTCCTCCCCACTCATAACCGGCATCGTAAGATCCAACACCACGCATGCAATGCGAGAGGCCTCGCGCTGAAAGATCTCCAGACCGCGAGCGCCATCCTCGGCCGCCAGTACCTGGTACCCGTACCGTTCCAATGCCTGGGTGGCCATCTGGCGGACCACCTGCTCATCATCCACCACCAGAATCAGGCCGCGTCCGCGAAGATCCATGGCCTGCCGCTCCGCCGCCGCCGCAGGAGGGTCCCCCGCCGTTTCCACAGCCGGCAGCAGCACACGGAACGTGGTGCCTTCTCCCGGAGCGCTGAAAACCTGCATTGACCCCCGATGTCCCCGCACGATCCCCAGCACGGCCGCCAGCCCCAACCCGCGCCCGGTAAACTTCGTGGTAAAGAACGGGTCGAAAATGCGCGCTTTGGTCTGTTCGTCCATCCCCTTGCCGGTGTCGGCGACTTCGAATACAACGTAGGAGCCCGCCTGCAATTCCACCGCGCCGGTGCCTTCGTTCACCGGTAGATCGTGCTCGTCCATCTGTTCGCAGCGGGTGGTGATGGTGACCGCGCCCGTGGTTCCTTCGGGGATGGCCTCGGCGCCATTGATGATGATGTTCATGATGAGCTGCTGCATTTGCGCGGCGTCGGCTTCAATCGCCGGCAGATGTCGATCCAGGTCGAGCAGCAGTTCCACGGTGGAGGGGATGGCGGCCTTGATCAACGGGAGTGTCTCGCGGACGCGCGCCGACAAGTCGATCTGCTCCAGCACGAAGCGTCCCTTGCCGGAATACGCCAACATCTGCCGGGCCAATTCGGCGGCCCTTTCGCCGGCAGCAATCACTGCCTCAAGCGGCGCTTTCAAGGATGACCACGGCGGCAGATCGTCCAACGCCATGCTGGCGTTGCCCAATATGCCGGTCAGCAGATTATTGAAGTCGTGCGCGATTCCGCCAGCCAGCACACCCAGGCTCTCCAGTTTCTGCGTCTGCCGCATCTCTTCGGCATGCCTCTTCTGGACTGTGATATCGCGCGCCACGTGCGAGAATCCGATAATCTTCCCGGCCTTATCCCGGATCGGCGAAATGTTCACCGAGACATCGATCGCGGTGCCGTTCTTACGGATGCGCACCGTCTCGAAATGAATGCCGGACCCGCCCAGGCGCAGCCGGTCCAGAATGTCCGCTTCTTCATCGCGCCGGTCCGGCGGCAACAGCACACGCATGGTCTGCCCGATTGCCTCCGGCGCCGCATAGCCGTACAACTGCTCCGCGCCGGGGTTCCAGCTCTGAATGATGCCTGCGGGCGATTTTCCTATGATGGCATCGTCGCTCGACTCCACAATGGAAGCCAGGTAGGCTGCGTCTTCCTGCGCGCGCCGCCGCTCGCTGATATCCCGAAATACCAGTACCACGCCGATGGTCTGCCCACCCTGCTTGATGGGCGCGGCACTGTCGTCAATCGGGGTCTCGGTTCCGTCACGCGCGATCAGTACGGTGTGATTCGCCAGCCCACTCACGGTTCCGTCCCGCAGTACCCTGTCCACCGGACTCTCCACCGGCGTGCGGCTGAATTCGTTCACGATCTGAAAAACATCCTCCAGGGGCCGGCCGACGATCTCCGCCTCCGTCCATCCCAACAGCGAGCAGGCGACCGCGTTCACGAACACGATCCGTCCGCCGGTGTCGGTGGAGACCACCGCGTCGCCAATGCTGGCGAGGGTGGTCTGAAGCGAATTCCTGGCCTTCTGGATCTCGGTGTCGCGCGACTGGATGCGCCGCACCATCTCATTGAACGAATCCACCAGAACACCCAGTTCGTCGCGCGAGTCTTTCTCCACCCTGATGGCGTAGTCCCCCGTCTCGGAGATAGACGTTGCAGCCGATGCCAGACGGGTGATGGGTATGGCGATGGTATCGCGCATGCGGGACGAGGTCACAATGGCGATCAGGCTCGAGCCCAGAAGAGCAATCAGCACGATCCCGCCGTAAACCCTGAACCTCTCCGCGAGTTCCCCGGAATCGTAAAGCAAGACCACGGTTCCGGCCCGCTGGCCGTTGAGCAGCACGGGGTGCGAAACGATAATCCCCTCGCGGCCGGATCTCAGTTCCTCTCCCGCGGCCGGGGCCGGACACCGGGTGTCGGAGCCAGGACGCAGATACTCGGCCAGCACGGATCCATCCTGCTGGTACAGACACGCCGCAATCATGTGGGACCGGCTGCGCAACGCATTCAGGTTCTCCAGGGCAACGCGGCCATCGTTGAATGCCAGTGCGGCCGTGCTGTTATCGCCTACCAGGCGCGCCAGCGAAGAAAGATCGTGCTGCAACCGGGAGCGGTACAGAAAGGAATCCGCGGCTACGATGGCAGTCCCCGAAAACAGCAGCGCCGCCGTAGTGCTCACGATGATGATTCCCAGCAGTTTCTGCTTGATCGGTAGATCGCGAAGCGTACGCATGAACAAGTCCCCAAATGCCTACTTCTGAACGGTTCGGGCGACGTTCAACAGCCGGGCGCTGATGATCAGAGATGCACTGGCTGCCGCGCGTTGATTGATGTCAAAGCGAACATGCCGGCCATCGAGTGCGAAATTAATTATACCGCCCTCCCGGAGGAAACCCGAGTCTTCGCCAACTGTCAGCACTCCCGGACCCACCCTCTCCAGAATCCCGGAAACGTCTTTCTCCTCTTTGCCGATGAACAGCACCTGGCACGACTTTGCGCCAGGCGCGCGAGTCAACCGCGCTACCACTATCCTTCTTCTCCCCACACTCTCTCCTTCCACCACCTGGTCCAGGACGTTCTGAAAAGGGTCTTCTCCCAGGACGCAGATGTGGAAGACGCCGCCTGAATCCTGGAAGGCCTCCGGCGGCCATGCGATGAACCTGGTAAAGTTCAGTAGAAAAACCGCCTTCACTTCGTACTCCGGACGCGGCCCGGGTGACTGCGCCGCGATCAGCGTCGCAGCGGCGGCAATCATGCCAATCCCGATACGGGCCCACCGAAGCACGCGCCGCCTGGTCCGGTTCACCTGCTCCATGTCAGCTTCAAATAGGCGCTTCTCCGGATTCCCACCAGGGGCCCGGGGTCGCCTGCAAATTCCGGATGAAAGGGTTGAAGCAGATTCTGCCCCACCACCGAGAGTTCCAGTTCACGGGTCGCGCGCCATGCAAAGCGGGCGTCTCCGGTGGAATAAGCAGGCACCCGTTGGCCCGGCAGAGAACTCTCGTACCGGTACGTCAAATCCAGTTGAAAGCTCCGGCCCAGGTCAAGAGAAGACTGAACCCAGATTTGGTGTTGGGGACTCGATCCCACAATGCCTGGCGCAGTCCCCACGTCGCCGGAGTGCGGCGATTTTGCCAGGTTCATATGCAGGAAGGAGTAAGAGCCGCGCAGCCGCCAGCGGCTCGTGGCGCGCCACTCCGGCGTCACCTCCACTCCTTTGGTATAGCCCAGCAGGCCGTTCCGGAACTGTGCCGGAAGCAGGTAATGCACCGGCGCGGGATTGCTCTCCAGAAAAACCGGCCCCGCAAACTCTTCGTCGAACAGGTCGTGATAGTGGTTGTAGAAACCCGCCAGATCCACCAGGACGCTTTTTCTGACCAGACGCCGGTACCCCAGTTCGTAGCCGTTCATCTGCTCGGGGGCAAAATTCGGATTGGCGTTGAATCGCGCCATCTCCGGCACGCCGCCCGGTGCGATTCCCACAAAGCCGGACAGATAAAAATTCTCCTCGGAGTCCGATGGCGTGCGCACCGCATGGGTGAATGCGGCCCATACGGTTTCATTTTCCGAAGGCGTCCACGCCAGCCTGACGCTGGGTTCGAACTCGAATCCGGTAAAATTCGTGCGCAGCAGTTTGGTGCCGGCAGTCAGAGTGAGCCGGTCGTCGATCAGGCGAATCTCGTCCTGTAGAAATGCGCTGTAAAGCTGGTCGGTTCTGTCAGGGGGCAGGAACGTCAGGCCGGAGACCACCTCCAGATCGTCCGCACGGCTGAAGCGCGTACCCAGTCCCCACGTAATCCGTTGCCGGTCGCCCCAGGGAAGATGCTCCACGAAATCGACATCGAAAGTGTTTCGCCTCTCACCGATGTTGGCTTCATAGCGGTTCGTCCGGTCGTAGTAAGTCTGCAGTTGAAAATCGCCGCCGCCGGCCAGTTTCCGCTGCCACACGCCCATCACGTTACCGCCCGAAAGGTCCGCGTTCGCATCGGCAATGCGCTGGTAGGGCGGCGCGTACGTAACGGCGGACACGCTTTCGCCCGCCTCTTCCTTGTAGATGTCGCCCTGCAGCGTGAAGGTATCCCGGCTGTTGTTGTTCGGGTTCCATTCCATGCGGAAACCCGCTTGCGACGCTCGCCAGTCATCGAAGTTGCGGCCATCCGGGTGATATTCCGGGCCGTCGGTGAATCCCTTCCCATACACCCGGTAGGCGAAGCCTCTGTCATTGCCGGACCCGTACCGGTAATTGAGGAATCCCTGTTCCACATTGCCGCCGCCGGCGGATACGAGCGTGCCTTTTGTATCGGCGGGCCGTTTGGTGATGATGTTGATCACGCCGTTCACGGCGTTCGGCCCCCAGATGGTGCCCCCCGGTCCGCGAATCACTTCGATGCGATCGATATCTTCCAGCATGGTGTCCTGCACTTCCCAATACGTGCCGGCGAACAGGGGAGTGTACACCGTGCGCCCGTCTATCATCACCAGCACGGAGCGGGACAGGCGGCTGCCGAAGCCGCGGATTCCAATGGACCATTTATTTCCGTCGATCCGCGCCACTTCCACGCCGGGCGCCAACCGCAGGGCTTCCGGAATGCTGGTGGCGCCGGCGCGCCGGATGTCGTCGCCGGTGATGACGAAGATAGCCGCCGGAGTCCGGAAGGCCTTCTCAGGCTTCTTGGAGACGGTGGTCACTTCCAGTTGCGAGAGTTGTTCCAGGCTCAGCTTCTTCAGCGCTGCCGGTCCCTGATCGGAGGGAAGTTTTTGCTGTGGATCGCTGCCTTGCAGGATGGGCACGGCCAAGACGAGCAGCGCCCACCCAAGATGAGCAGCCTTGCCCTTCAGCAGGGTGGATTGTTCCATGAGTTGGACCGGGCGACGCACATCATTGTACAATCCGATGCCCGCGGAACCCGCGTATTGGTGTGCGTAACCTCACTCTGCGGGAGCTATGCCGCTACACCGTAATGCAGCGCCACGATCCCGCCGGTCAGGTATTCAAAGCTGACGCGATCGAATCCGGCGAGTCGCATGCTGCCGGCCAGTTGTGGCGCCGTGGGAAACTTGCGCACCGATTCGGGCAGGTACGTATAGGCATCGCGGCTGCCGGAGATGGCGCCGCCAATCAGCGGCAGGACACGTCGCGAATAAAAGTTGTAGAGGGCGCCGAACAGCGCGATTCGGCGGCTGCGAGAATTCCAGGATGGCCGCTACTCCGCCGGGCCGCAGCGCGCGATGCATCTCGCGCAATCCGGCATCGTAATTCGCCAGGTTGCGAAATCCGAACGCCACCGTAATCAGGTCGAGCGAACGGTCGCGCACCGGCAGGCGTAAGGCGTCGGATTCGAACAGCGCCGCGCGGGCATGTCTCCGCTCCACCTTGTCGCGCGCCGCCACCAGCATGGGATGGCAGAAATCCGAACCCATCACGCGGCCCGGCGGAGCCGCGCTCGAGCGCCAGCGCCAGGTCGCCGGTGCCGCAGCAGATATCCAGCACGCGCGCTTCGGGCCGCTCCAGAATGGCGCGCACGCGGCGGACGGTGTGCGCGCGCCAAAGCTGGTCCACGTTGAAAGAGAGCAGGTGGTTGGCCAGGTCGTAGCGATGCGCCACCCGGCCGAACATGCCGCGCACCCAGGCGGCGGCCTCCGTCTCGCTGCGCGTGCCTTGCGGCGTGGTGCCGCTCATGCCAGCGCAGACCGGATGGCTTCCAGCACCAGCTTTTCGGCAATGCCCGAGACTACCGTCACTTCTCCGATGCGCACCGGCAGCACGAAGTGCACCTTGCCCTGGATGGTCTTCTTATCGTGCACCAGGCGGCGCCAGCAGGTTCTCGGCGGGAATGCCATCGACGCGGGGGAATAGGCCCGTAGGCCGCGATGGTCTCCAGCATATCCACGGCATCTTCGGCCGAGACATGGCCGGTCAACTGGCCCAGATAAATAGCCGCGCGCATGCCCCACGCCACTGCCTCGCCGTGCAGCAAGCGCGTGTAGCCGGTCTCCGCTTCCAGAGCGTGGCCGAAGGTGTGGCCGAAATTCAGGATGCGGCGCAGGTCGCCTTCGCGTTCGTCGCTGGAAACCACTTCGCCTTTCATGCGCACCGATTCGGCGATGATGCGGTCTACCGCGTCCGGCCGGCGCGCCAGCACAGCCGCCGTTTCCGTACGTCAGGAAGCGGAACAGCGCCGCTTCGCGGATGATGCCGGCTTTGACGATTTCGTACAGGCCGGCGCGATATTCGCGTTCGGGAAGCGTCTCGAGCAACGCGGGATCGATCAGCACGGCCAGCGGCTGATGGAAGCTGCCGATCAGATTCTTGCCGCTCACCAGGTTGACGCCGGTCTTGCCGCCGATGGCCGCATCCACCTGCGCCAGCAGGGTGGTGGGAATCTGCAGGACGGGAATGCCGCGCATGAAGATGGCCGCCAGAAAGCCGGCCATATCGGTGACGATGCCGCCGCCGAAAGCGATCACCATGCTGGAGCGGTCGCCCCCGCAATGCACCATCTGCTCCGCCAGCTCTTCCACGGGCGCGAGCCGCTTCTGATCTTCGCCGCCCGGAAGATGCAGCACTTCGTATGGTACGCCGGCCAGCGCGCGGGCCAGGGCATCGCCCTGGTGCCGCCATACGTCTTCGGTGGTGACGACGAATACCTTGCCGTGCTTCGCGGGCAGTTGCTGCGCGGCATGGCCAATCGCTCCGCGAAGCACAATCGCCGAATAACTGTGCTGCGGCGTTTCGACGCGGTAGGTGGGCATACGCCCTTTGTACCACGGAGCGAAGGCCGTACAGGTTCGCCCTGCTATGATCGCAGTAACGCATGGATCCTGACTTTCTGGTGATCGGCGCCGGAGTTGCCGGTATGCGAGCGGCGATCGAACTCGCCCCGGCCGGCCGAGTGCTGGTTGTGGCCAAGGAGAGCCTCCGCGAATCCTCTTCGGAATATGCGCAGGGCGGTATCGCGGTGGCTCTGAGCGATGACGACGAGGTGGAATTGCACGAGCAGGACACGGTCTATGCCGGCGACGGACTGTGCGACCGCGCGGCCGTGCGAACCCTGGTGGAGGAGGGTCCCGCGGCCATCCAGGAACTGATCGGGTGGGGTGCGGAATTTGACCGGCGCGAGGGCGAACTGGCCTTCACTCGGGAAGGCGCTCACAGCCGCAACCGGATTCTGCATGCGCACGGCGATTCCACCGGCCGCGAAATCGCCCGCACACTGTACCAGAAGGCCGCATCCCTGCCCAACGTGGAATTTCGCGGCTTTGCCGCCACTTCCGACCTGTTGTGGGATGACGGCGTCCGTGGCGCCCTGCTGAGCGATGCCGCAGGCAACACCGTGCCGGTTTACGCGCGCGCCGTTTTGCTTGCCACCGGCGGCCTGGGCCACGTATTCCTGAACACCACCAACCCTGACGTGGCCACCGGCGATGGCGTGGCCATGGCCTACCGCGCCGGCGCCGAAATCGCGGACATCGAATTCGTACAGTTCCACCCCACCGCGCTCCACGTGGAAGGCGCCCCGCGGTTTCTGCTTTCCGAGGCCCTGCGCGGAGAAGGAGCGCTGCTCCGTAACGCCGCGGGAGAGCGCTTCATGGAGCGCTACCATCCCCTGGTGGAACTGGCGCCGCGCGACGTGGTGGCGCGCGCCATTGTCTCCGAAATGAAGCGCACGGGCACGAGCCACGTACTTCTCGACATGACGCATCGGGAGCCCGGTTTCGTGCGCGGGCGCTTTCCGCGGATTTACGAAACCTGCCTGCGCTATGGAATCGATCTGGAGCATGAGGCCGCGCCGGTGGCGCCCGCGGCTCACTATGCCATGGGCGGCGTATGGACGGATTTGGAGGGGCGCACTTCGCTGCCCGGGCTTTTCGCCGCGGGAGAGGCCGCCTGCACCGGCGTCCACGGCGCCAATCGGCTGGCTAGCAACTCGCTGCTGGAAGGCGTAGTCTTCGGCGCACGTGCCGGCCGGGCGATGGCGGAATCGGCAGGCGGAACGTCCCGCCCCAGCCCGAGGCCCAACGTATTTCCGCAGGGCAGTACCTCGAGCCACGCGGCACGGCAGTGGACCTGGGAGAAGTGCGGCATCGTACGGGATGCCAGCGGTTTGCACGAGGCGCTGCTGTGGCTCGACGGCAAGGGGTCGGAAGATGTGGAGACGCGGAACATCCTGCTGGTGGCGAAACTGATTACGCTTTGCGCTTTGAGCCGCGAAGAAAGCCGGGGGGCGCACTATCGTACCGATTTTCCCGAAAAGCGTAGCGAATTCGAAAAGCACACGATCATCCGAAAAAATGCCGGCATCACCTTTCGATAGGCGTCAACAGGCGGTCGCACCCGTCTGCGCCCTGCTCATCCTATCCGCCGGTGCCATTCCCGTGGCCAGCCCGGCGTCGGTCTGGTGGACCGCGCCCGGCATCCTGGCCGCGGCCATGCTCATCGCGTGGGCCGCCGAATCGGCGCAGTTCTTCATGGCGCAAGGCTTCGCCCTGGCGATTCTGGCGTGGCTGCAAACGCTCCCCGAGTTCGCCGTGGAAGCCGTTCTGGCCTGGAAACAGCAGGTGCCGCTGCTGATGGCCAATCTCACCGGCGCGCTGCGACTGCTGACGGGACTCGGCTGGCCCATGATCTATTTCACGGCGGCGGCATTTCATCGCAAGCGTACCGGGAAGACTCTGGGACCCATCCGTCTGAAGGACGAGCAGAGCGTGGAGGTGATCGGCCTGGCCGCCGCCATGGCCTACATGGTAGTGGTGTGGTGGAAGGGCTCGCTGCACCTGGTGGATGGCGGCGTACTGATCGCGGTTTACGCGGCCTACCTGGCGCTGCTCAGCCGGATGCCCCCGGAGGGCGCCGAAACCATCGACGATCTGAAGGGCATTCCCCGCGCCGTTGTCCTGGCTCCCAGAACCGTGCGCATCCTCGCCATTGCCGGTCTGTTCGTGGCCGGCGGAGCGTTGATCTATTTCCTGGCCGAGCCCTTTCTGGCCAGCCTGCTGGCCCTTTCCGCATCGCTGGGCATACCCAATTTCGTGTTTGTGCAATGGGTGGCGCCGCTGGTCTCGGAATTTCCGGAAAAGGTATCGGCCTTCTACTGGGCGCGAACCGTGGAGCGCGCCTCCACGGCTCTCATGAACATGGTCTCCAGCAATATCAATCAGTGGACCCTGTTGGCCGCCATGCTGCCCATTACCTATTCACTCAGCCGCGGCGTGGTATCGGCCATTCCGCTCGATGGCATGCAGGAAACCGAACTCGCACTCACGCTGGCACAGGCTCTTCTGGGTCTTCTGTTCCTCATGGAGATGAAACTGGAATGGTGGGAGGCGGCGGGCCTGTTCGTGCTCTGGGCCGTGCAGTTTGCATTTTCCGCCAAGGGAATCGCCGTGCACTTCTACGCCACCCTTGCCTATCTGGTCTGGGCGGCGGTGGAATTGGTCCGCATGGCGGCGCGGCGGCGCGCGCCCGCGGCGGTCCACAAGTTCGGAATCATGTGGAACAGGCACCTGCGCAGTGTGAGATAAAATAAAGGCACACGAACAATGGAACCAAAAATTCGGTCGACGACGGTGATTTGTGTCCGCCGCGACAACAAAGTAGTCATGGCCGGCGATGGGCAGGTCACCCTGGGTCAGGAAGTGATCAAGGCCACCGCCAAGAAACTGCGGCGGCTGTACAACGACAAGGTGCTGGCCGGATTCGCCGGCTCCACCGCCGATGCGTTCGCATTGTTCTCGCGCTTCGAAACCAAGCTCGAACAGTTCAACGGCAACCTGTCGCGCTCCGTGGTGGAACTGGCCAAGGAGTGGCGCACGGACCGCGTGCTGCGCCATCTGGAGGCTCTGCTGCTGGTGGCCGACAAGACCAGCACCTACCTGGTGAGCGGCAACGGCGACGTGATCGAGCCCGATGAAGGCATTGCCGCCATCGGATCGGGCGGACCGTTCGCCACCGCCGCCGGCACCGCGCTGCTGCGCAATACCAAGCTTTCGGCCAACCAGATCGCCGAAGAGGCCATGGCCATCGCGGGCAAAATCTGCATCTACACGAACGACAACGTGATCTTCGAGGAGCTGGAATAGCCATGGTGATCTATCTTCCCGGCCAGTCCGTGGATGAAGAACCGATTCTGGACGAGCTGACTCCGCGCGAAATCGTGCGCGAGCTGGACAAGCACGTGGTCGGCCAGGCCGAGGCCAAGCGCGCCGTGGCCATCGCCCTGCGCAATCGCATCCGCCGCCAGAAACTGCCGCCGGAGATGGCCGAAGAGGTGATGCCCAAGAACATCCTCATGATCGGCCCCACCGGCGTCGGCAAGACGGAACTGGCGCGGCGCCTGGCGCGGCTGGCCAATTCGCCCTTCCTGAAAGTGGAAGCCAGCAAGTTCACCGAAGTGGGCTATGTGGGCCGCGACGTGGAATCGATGATCCGCGACCTGGTGGATATCGCCATCGACATGGTGCGCGAGGAGCGGCTGGACGAAGTGGCCGACCGCGCCGAGTTGAACGCCGAAGAGCGCCTGCTGGATCTGCTGATGCCGCCGCAGCCCGAGCCCAGCGAAAGCGTGGAGCGCACGCGCGAAAAGCTGCGCGAGCGGCTGCGCGAAGGCAAGCTGGACGAGCGCCTGGTGGAACTGGAAGTGAAGGACCGCGCGCCGTCCTTCGAAATCACCACCAACGCCGGCATCGAAGAGATGGGCATCAACCTGAAGGACATGCTGCCCAACCTTTTCGGCCAGAAGACGCGCCGCCGCAAAATGCGCGTGGCCGAAGCGCTGGATTACCTGGTGCAGGAGGAAGAGCAGAAGCTCATCGACATGGACCAGGTGACGCGCGTGGCGCTGGAGCGCGTGGAGATCGAGCGGCATCATCTTCCTGGACGAGATCGACAAGATCGCCGGCCGCGAATCCGGCCACGGCCCGGACGTCAGCCGCGAAGGCGTGCAGCGCGACATCCTGCCCATTGTGGAAGGCACCACCGTCAACACGCGCTACGGGTTCGTGCGCACCGACCACATCCTGTTCATCGCCGCCGGAGCGTTCCACGTCTCCAAGCCGAGCGACCTGATCCCCGAATTGCAGGGCCGCTTTCCCATCCGCGTGGAGTTGAAATCGCTCACCGTGGAGGATTTCATCCGCATTCTGAAAGAGCCCAAGAACGCGCTGGCCAAGCAGTACACGGCGCTGCTGGAGACCGAAGGCATCAAGCTGATGCTGACCGACGATGCGCTGGAAGAGGTGGCGAAGTTCGCCGCCCAGGTGAACGAGAGCTCGGAGAATATCGGCGCGCGCCGCCTGCACACCATCATGGAAAAGCTGCTGGAAGACGTCTCGTTCGAAGGGCCGGACCTGAAGAAGAAGACCGTGAAGGTGGACGCGGCCTACGTCCGCAAGCAGCTTGCGGACATCGTCAAGGATCAGGACCTGAGCCGGTATATTCTGTAGCCTGCAAGGCGCGCTAAACTGGGAAGCGGGATGGGACAAAGGACACCAGGAACGGACGCGGGAACCGGTCAAGCCAGGTTTCCGGCGGGCGTTGTGTTCAAGCCGCCGGTGACGGTGGAAGATCTGAAGACCGACACGGAGTATGACCCGGAGGGCGCGGAAGAATTCGTCGCGTTGATCCGGGCGTTGCGTAACGAAGGCTCTCGCTCCGTGACGCTCTGATGGCTCCCGCCACTCCCGTTGTCGTAGACACTGACGTTATCTCCTTCCTGTTCAAGAACCATCCGTTTGCGGCGATCTATCAAACGATCCTGGCTGGCAGGCCGTTGGCAGCTTCTCTAATCACCTTCGCGGAGATCGAGTACGGCATGGAGGCGAAGAACTGGGGTGCAAACCGCCGCGCACTGATGCGGCGGTTCCTTGACCGCTTCACCCCTCTGCTGCCGGACATGGAAACGGCACGCTTCTGGGCCCAGATCAAAAGCGCTCGCGAAAAGAAGGGCCGGCCGATCAGTTTCGCTGACGCATGGATTGCGTCAGCGGCTCTGCAGTTGAATCTGCCCCTGGTGACTCACAACGCCGCCGATTTCAATGCCGTCGATGGTTTGGTCGTCTTGACTGCTGCGCGAAACATCTAAGGTTCGCCGCGCCTGCAACCGCAAAATCGGGCAACTGCCTGGAAGGAATGGTGGGCCCTGTAGGACTTGAACCTACGACCGACGGATTATGAGTCCGCTGCTCTAACCAACTGAGCTAAGGGCCCTGAAAACACCAACCTTATTGTACCCAGTCGGCAGCCCTCAGCGACGGCTTTCCACTCCCACCGTGCCCCAGACGCTATGCTGTTTCAGGTGCTGTGCGGCCAGCTTGCCGTAATACCCCAGCGGGTCCAACTCCGCGGCCCGGCGCAGATGGGCGGTGGCGGCGTTCGCGTTCTCCAGGACCAGCATGGCCATTCCGGCGCGCCAGTAGAATCCGGCAACCTCCGGCAGGAACTTCGGATCCATTTCCCGGACTCCCGCTTCTATGGCCTGCTGCGATTCGATGCCGCGGCCCTGCGCCGCCAGCGCCCAAGCCTGAGTTCCGCGGATGGCGGCCAGACGCTCTTTGGAGGCCTTCCGCTCCAGCAGGGAATCGCGGTGAAGTTGCAGAGCACGCTCCGCGTCCTCCAGCGCTTGTGTGGTTTCCACGCCCTGCCGCAGCCGCACTTCGGCGAGTCCCAAATACGTAGCCGGACGCCCAGGCGTCAGCTTGGCGGCGGCTTCGAAAGAGCGACGGGCATCCGGGTAGCGAGCTTGCGCCATCTGCACCCGCCCCAGATGTTCGAGCGCCAGCGTCCGGAGTCCGGCATTTCGCTGGGATTCCACCAACTCCCGCAGAATCGCCTCGGCGTCCGCAGCCCTGCCCGAAAAGAACAGCGCGTCGGTTCGCAGCAGTTTCAACAGGCCGGTGGCCGGCCAGCCCAGAGGCCCGTCCAGCAGTTGCAGGGCCCTGCCGTACTGGCAGCGTTTGATCTCACGTTCCACGCGATGGCCGCGGAATACGTCGTACAGGTGAAAGAGAAACTGTCCTCCGAAAAGCAAAACAATTCCCGGAATCGCGGCGAGCCACCGGATGTGGAAGTGGCGCGCAATGCTGTTTCCATAAAGCAACACCAGCAGAGCCACGCTACCCAGAATCGGCGTGACGGACTTGGCCCAATCGTAACTCGGAGGGCCTCCGGGGCCGATCGGATCGGAAGGCAGGGGCTTGCGCTTCTTCAGCGACCCCAGCACGCCGGAGATGAAATGGATGGCCACGAAGAACGCCGGCAAGAGCCAAACCGGCGCATTGGGCCAACGCTCTTTGACCAACCAGTAGCTGCCGCTGCTCATCAGCAAGATCACAACGACACCGGCCGCCGTCTTCCACCCGGAAGGCGGTGGGCCTTGCAAGTCTTCGGGGAGCGATCCGGTGGCGTGCATCACGGCCTCCTGCGCGGCCTGGCGCCGGTACCGCGACCTGCGTCTCCACCACCAGATCGGATAAATGACAATGATGAGGGGAAGAATCAGGCAGGCCAACGACGCGGCGCCCAAAAGACGCGATGGCCTGGTGCGGTGCGGATATCCCACGCCCCACAGGGAGCCATCGGGGGCGACCGCAATGCTGGAAGCCGTCGTAATCCCGAGCGCCGAAATCTGGTCGCCGTGCCACCGGCTTCCGTCGAACCAGACCAGGCCCTGACTGCTCACCGCTACCCAAACCGGCGCCCGCCCGGCGACTCCGTAAATCGTGGCGGAATTACGCAGGCCCAGATCGCGCCGGCTGTATCGCCGCACCGGCTTGCCATCTGCGTCATAACCGGCTAACTCGCCCGCTTCGAAAACCCACAAGCCGCCGCGCGACGCCTTCTTCTTCCCTTGGTCGAGATAGTCTCCGGGTGGCACGGTGCCCAACAGCCGGGCATCTTTTGCGGCCCCGGGAACGCGCGTCCACGATGCGCCGTCGTATCTCCAGAGACCCTGATAAACGAGCCAGAGCGTCCCGTTGCCGGTGACCGCCAGTTTGGGTACACGGTCGGGCCACATACTCCATTGCACGCCCGGCAGGTCGAGCTTCTGCGTGGTCCAGGCATTGTTGGCGAAGTGTGAGAGGTTGCCCGCTCGGTCGATTGTCCACACCTGGCCACCGCCCGCTGCAAGCCACATGACTTGTTGCATGGCCACGCTGTCCGTATAGGACCGCCACCTGCTGCCGTCGAAATGGATGATGCCGCCGGCGGAGGCGGCCCAGACCTCTTCGCCATCCAGGGCAAAGTCGCCGTAAAGATAGCCCCTCTCAGTACCAAAGTCGGACGCGGTGAAGGGATGCCACACATTGCCGTCCAGGCGGCTCAGTCCCTTGGCGGTCTGCACCCACACCACGCCGCGATCGGAGATACGAATGTTGTAGCCGAGCGTGCCTAGTGGAGGCAGCGCTTCCCATCCACGCACCGTTTGCCGGAACACGGTAGCCTTGGTGGAAAGAAAGCCAATCTGAAAAAGAAAGACGAACGACCCTGCGGCGAGGGCTACCAGAGTCAGCCAAACCAGCCAGAAAACCTTGGCGCGGGGAGGCTTCCCTTGGGGCTGCGCGTCCATATATTCGAATGGAGTCTACCGCGGCGCGGCCCGGATTCATAGTTAACCAAAGGAACTACGCGATTACTGCTCAGGCACGCCGCTTGAGCATTTCGCGGGCGCAGTTGTAGCCGGGCGCGCCCATCACTCCGCCGCCGGGATGCGCGCCCGAGCCGCACAGATACAGGCCCTCGCAGCGGCGTGCGATAGCGCGCCCATCCGGCCACCGGCCGCATCACGAACATCTGGTCGAGGCTCATTTCGCCGTGGAAGATGTTGCCGCCGGTGATGCCGAAGCGGCGCTCCAGATCGAGCGGCGTCAGCACCTGCCGGTGCTCGATGATGCGAGCCGGATGTTGGGCGCGTACTCCTCGATCAGCGAGATCACGCGGTCGCCGAACGGCTCGCGCAGTTCGTCCCAGGTGCCCTCGCGCAGCGTGTAGGGCGCGTACTGCAGGAAGATGCCCATGATGTGCTTGCCGGGCGGCGCGAGCGACGGGTCGTACATGGTCGGGATGGTCAGTTCCAGCAGCGGGCGCTCGGAGGGACGGCCATACTTGGCGTCGTCCCAGGCGCGCTCCACGTATTCGATGACTGGGGCAGATGTGCATGGTGGCGCGATGGTGCGGGCCGGGCGCGCCGGGGTAAGCGGTGAACTCCGGCAGGCCGTTGAGCGCCAGGTTGATTTTGCAGCTGGTGCCTTCGATGCGGAAGCGGCGGATGGCGGCGACGAAATCCGGCGTCCAGATCGCGCTCGTCGCAGCAGGCGCAGAAACGTGATCTTGGGATCGAGATTGGAGGCCACCACGCCGGCTTCGATCTCCTCGCCGCTTTCGAGCACCACGCCGCGTGGCGCGGCCGCCGCGCACCAGCACTTTGCGCCACCGCGCGCGTTGGTGCGGATCTCGGCGCCGCTGGCCGCGCGCCGACGCGGCGATGGCCTCCGACACCGCGCCCATGCCGCCGCGCACGAATCCCCACAGTCCGCGATGCCCGGCCACGCCGCCCATGCAGTGATGCAGCAGGATGTAAGCCGTGCCCGGCGAGCGCGGGCCGCCGTTGGCGCCGATCACGCCATCGGTGGCCAGCGTGACTTTCACCTGCTCGCGATTCGAACCACTCGTCCAGAAACTCGGCGGCGCTCTGCGTGAAGATCTTGACCAGCGCCACCATGTCGCTGGCGGCCAAGCCGCGCAGGCGCGCCGGCCAGCTTGAGGTAGTCGACGAAATCGCCGATGCCGCGCGGCGGAAATTGCGGCGGCGTGGTCAGCAGCAGCGATTCCACCACCTGCGAGAGGCGCTCCAGCTGGTCTTCGTAGGCGGGATAGACCTCGGCATCGTGCCGCGAGAATTTGGCGATCTCGGCGAGCGTCTTGCGCGCGATCCTGCCACATGAAGAAGTGGCGGCCGTCGGGAAAGGCGGAGAAGAACGCGGGATCCTTGGCATCCACCTGGTAGCCGAAGCGCTCCAGTTCCAGTTCGCGCACGATGCGCTCCTGCAGCAGGCTGGTGAGGTAGGCGCCGGTGGAGACGCGGTAGCCCGGCCAGATCTCTTCGGTGACGGCGCAGCCGCCCACCAGTTCGCGGCGCTCCAGCACCAGCACCTTGCGGCCGGCGCGCGCCAGGTAGGCCGCGGTCACCAGGCCGTTGTGGCCGCCGCCGATGATGATGGCGTCGTATTTGGGCATGAGTTTCAACGCTCTGTCTTCGGAACGCCACCACCGCCAGCGGCGGCAGCGTGACCGCGATGCTGTGCGGGCGGTCGTGCCTGCGGCACTGGCCGCGACGAAACCAGGCCGCCGTTGCCCAGGTTCTGACCGCCGAACAGCTCCGAATCGGTATTCAGAATCTCCTCGTAGAAGCCCTCCTCCGGCACGCCGAATTCGTAGCCCTGCCGCGGCACCGGCGTGAAGTTGCAGCAGAACAGCAGGAAATCGTCCGGGTCTTCGGCGCGCCGCAGGAACGCGATGACGGAGTTCTCCACAGTCGTGGAAATCCACCCACTCGAAGCCGGTGTAGTGGAAGTCCACCTGGTAGAGCGCCGGGTTGGCGCGGTAGAGCCGGTTCAGCTCGCGCACCAGCGCCTGCAGCTTGCGGTGCGTAATCGAACTCCAGCAGCTCCCAGCGGACGCCGGCGTTGTGGTTCCACTCCTCGCGCTGGCCGATCTCCTGGCCCATGAACAGCAGCTTCTTGCCGGGATGCGCCCACATGTAGGCCAGGAACGCGCGCACGTTGGCGAACTGCCGCCACTCGTCGCCGGGCATTTTGTTGAGCAGCGAACCCTTGCCGTGCACCACTTCGTCGTGCGAAATGGGCAGCACGAAATTCTCGGTGAAGGCGTACAGCAGGCTGAAGGTGATGTTGTTGTGGTGAAACTTGCGGTAGACCGGGTCGTTGCTGAAATAGTCCAGCATGTCGTGCATCCAGCCCATGTTCCACTTCATGGTGAAGCCCAGGCCGTTGAGATAGACCGGCTTGCGAGACGCCCGGGAAACGCGGTGGATTCCTCGGCCACGGTGAAGGCGCCGGGCACCTTGTGCGCCAGTTCGTTGAAGCGGCGCAGGAAGTCGATGGCTTCCAGGTTCTCGTTGCCGCCGTACTGGTTGGGAATCCACTCGCCCGGCTTGCGCGAGTAATCGAGGTACAGCATGGAGGCCACGGCGTCCACGCGCAGGCCGTCGATGTGATACTCCTTCAGCCAGAACAGCGCGTTGGAGATCAGGAACGCGCGCACCTCGTTGCGGCCGTAGTTGAAGACCAGCGTGCCCCAGTCGCGATGCTCGCCCTTGCGCGGGTCGGCATGCTCGTAGAGCGCGGTGCCGTCGAAGAAGGCCAGGCCGTGCGCGTCCTTGGGAAAGTGCGCGGGCACCCAATCGACAATCACGCCGATGCCGGCCTGGTGGCAGGCGATCCACGAAGTACTTGAAATCGTCGGGCGTGCCGAAGCGCGAGGTGGGCGCGAAGTAGCCGATCACCTGGTAGCCCCACGAGCCGGAAAACGGATGCTCCATGATGGGCAGCAGCTCGATGTGCGTGTAGCCCATCTGCTTGACGTACTCCACCAGCTTGACGGCCAGCTCGCGATAGCTGAGCGGCTGCCCCTGCGGGCCGCGCATCCAGGATTCCAGGTGCACTTCGTAGATGGAGACCGGCGATTTCAGCCAGTCGGTGCTTGCGCGCGCGCCTCCATCCAGGCGGCGTCCTGCCACTGGTACTTGTCGATGTTCCACACGACGGAGGCCGATTTCGGCGGCGTCTCGCAGTAGAAGGCGTAGGGATCGGCCTTGAGCTGCTGGTAGCCGGCGAAGCGCGAGCGCACGTTGTACTTGTAGGCCGTGCCCTCGCCCAGGCCGGGAATGAAGATCTCCCAGACGCCGCCGTTGCGCCGGCGCATGGGATGGCGGCGGGTGTCCCAATCGTTGAACTCGCCGGCCACCGTGACGCTCTCGGCGTTGGGCGCCCACACGGCGAAGCGCACGCCGCGCACGCCGTCCGACTTCGACGAGGTGCGCGCCCAGCGTGCGGTAGGCTTCGTAGAGCGTGCCTTCGGTGTGCAGGTAGAGGTCGGAATCGGAGATCTGCGGGCCGAAGCGGTAGGGGTCTTCGATTTCGACTTCGCGGCCGTCCCACAGACGCGCGCGCATGCGGTAGGGCTGCGGCTCGCCGTTCAGCGACGGCGCAGAAGAAGCCCTGCGGCGTGGCTGCTTCGCCATGGCGACAGCGCTCGCCGCCGAGCAGCACCTCGGCCGATTCGGCCTGCGGCAGGAAGGCGCGCACCTCCCAGCGGGCCTGGCCGGCCTTTCTTGCGCACGCTGTGCGGGCCGAGGATGCGAAAGGCGTCGCCGTGGTATCCGCCGACTATGGCTTCGATTTCTTCGGCAGTCATGAGAGTCTAATAGTCAAGTATGGACGATTTCCTCGCGGAAATGCCCAAAGCCGAGCTGCATCTGCACCTGGAAGGGTCGGTGGAGCCGGAAACGCTGCACGAACTGGACCCGGCGACACCGGTCGAAGAGTTCCGCGCGCTCTACCGCTACGCGGATTTCGACGCCTTTCTGAAGGCCTTCGGCGCCATCGGCAAGCGCCTGCGCACGCCCGAGGATTATGCGCTGGTCACGCGCCGGCTGCTGGAGCGGCTGGCCGCGCAGAACGTGCGCTATGCGGAGATCATCGCTGGCGGCGGGCGTGGTGCTGTGGAAGGGGCAGGAGTTCGCGCCGATTTTCGACGCGGTGCGCGAGGCCGCCGCGGGGTCGCCGCGTGGAGGTGCGCTGGATTCTGGACGCGGTGCGGCAGTTCGGCGTGGAGCCGGCGCATGCAGGTGGCGGAACTGGCGGCCGAGCGGGTGGACCGACGGCGTGGTGGCGTTCGGCATCGGCGGCAGCGAAGAGCGCGGTCCGGCGGAGTGGTTCACGGAAGTGTTCGCCTTCGCGCGGAGCGCCGGCCTGCGGCTGACGGCGCACGCCGGCGAGAGCATGGGGCCGGAATCGGTCTGGGCGGCGCTCGGCTTGGGCGCCGAGCGGATCGGCCACGGCATCGCCGCGGTCGAGCGACCCGGCGCTGATGCGGCATTTGCGCGAGCGCGACATTCCGCTGGAGATCTGCATCACCAGCAACCTGGTGACCGGCGTGGTGAAGCGCCTGGAGGACCATCCCGTGCGGCGGCTGTTACGACGCCGGGCGTGCCGATCGTGCTGAATACCGACGATCCGGCGATGTTCGGCTGCACGCTGACGGGCGAGTACGGCTGGCCGCGCGGGCGTTCGGCTTCAGCGAAGCGGAGTTGCGCGGGATCGCGGAGAACGGGTTTAAGTACCGGTTTGGATAGCCGCCAGCGTATCCCAGAATTCGGGGAAGGAGACGGAGGCGGCTTCGGCGTTGCGAATCGCGGATTCGCCATCGGCGCACAGAGCGGCGACGGCGAACGCCATGGCGATGCGGTGATCGCCGAAGGAATCGAGCTGCGCGGCGTGGAATTTCTGACGGCCGGGAACCACCAGGCCATCGGGCAACTCTTCGGCCTGAATGCCCATGCGCCGCAGGTTGCCGACAACCGTCTGGATGCGGTCCGTCTCTTTGATCCGCAACTCGGAAGCATCCTTCACGGTGATGCCTTCCTCGGTGGCTGCGCCGAGAACGGCGAGCACGGGGATTTCGTCGATCAGCGCCGCGGTCAGTGGGCCGGAAATAGTGCCGCCGCGAAGCGGCGAATACTCTACTTCGATTTCGCCGGACGAGCTCGCCATTGATGCTCTCGAGTTCGGGAATGCGAATCTTCGCGCCCATCCCCACCAGAAAATCCAGCAGCGCGGAGCGGGTGGGGTTCAGACCCACGCCGCGGATGGCCAGGCGCGAACCCGGGACCATCAGCGCCGCGGCCAGAAAGAAGGCTGCCGAAGAGAGGTCGGACGGGCACCACCAGCGTCGCGCCCGGTGAGCCGCGGCCGGCCCTGGACGGTGATGCGTCCGCGCGTGACACGTAAGATCGGCGCCGAACTCGCGGAGAGCGATCTCGGTGTGGTCGCGCGAACGTACCGGCTCGATGACCACGGTTTCGCCCTCGGCGAAGAGGCCGGCGAACAGGACGCACGTCTTCACCTGCGCGCTGGGCACGGGCAGCTCGTACTCGATGGGGCGCAGCGGGCCGCCGTCGATTTCGAGCGGAGGAAATTTGTCTTCGCGCGGCCTGAATCTGCGCGCCCATCTGAGCCAGGGGCTTCATGATGCGCTGCATGGGCCGGCGGGTGAGCGATTCGTCGCCGAAGATGCGGCTGCGAAAAGGCTGGGCGGCGAGGATGCCGGAAAGCATGCGGATGGTGGATCCGGAATTGCCGGCGTCGAGCCCGGCGGCGGGCTGCCGCAGGCCGTCAAGGCCGCGGCCGTGGATGACGAATTCGGCGCCGGAGCCTTCGACCTCGATGCCCAGTGCCCGCACACAACCCAGCGTGGAATGGCAATCGGCGCCGCTGGAGTAATTGGAAATCCGCGTCTCGCCTTCGGCGATGGCGGCCAGCATGGCGTAGCGGTGGGAGATGGATTTGTCGCCGGGCAAAGAGATGGAACCCGTGATACACGACGCGGGCGAGATTGTCTTTTGCATGGAAGCTAATATTTTAGCGTGCGCCGGGAACCGGCTACCGGCCTTCGCTAATCACCAGCCACGTCAGCCCGTGCGCCGGCTATCTGCACCGGCACCGAAACGGCGTACTCGCGATCCAGGCGGTACGCCTTCGGCGCGCCGTCGCGCTCCCGAATGGTGGCCGTGCGCGGAGAGCCCGCTGTAATAGAGCGGCAGCTTGACCGTGCGCGAAACCGCCTGGTCCGCCGGGTTGAACACCATCGCCAGGGCCTTCTCGCGCAGCCGCGGCGTTGACATGCAGCACCACGTCGATATTGTTGCCGTCGGGGCGCCGCAGGTGGATGAGGTCGCTCTCCAGGATGTCGCGATGCGCCTTGTAGAAGTCCACCCACTTCTTCACCACCGCTTGGTCTTTTCGGAATCGTAAAGGCGCGGCCCGCGATACGCGGCCTGCACGCCCGAGCCGAAATTCTGCGCCAGGTGCTGCTCGTAATCCGCCAGGTGCTGTTCCAGCGGCTCCAGCGTGGCCGCCGCGCCGCCGCCCTGGTATTCCACCAGCGGCACGAACATCCAGCCCATGCTCGGCGTCTTTCCCCAGGTGCCGTCGTAAATGTTCTGCCGGCCGAGGATGATCTGCCGGTCGCGCGGCAGCGACCAGTTGGTCTCGCGATAGCCCATGGCCGTCTTGTTCGAGCCGTTCAGGAAATACCAGTCCGGCACATTGAGATAGACGCCGCGCGCCCGGCACCAGCGGTAGAACGCCGTGATCTGCTGCCACTGGCGCATCTGCGAATCGTCCAGCCCGCGATGGCCCGGATGGCTGGTGGAGGCGCACACATCGCCGGGGTACGACCCATCGTGCTCCAGCACGTCGAAGCCGGTGGCCTCGATGAAATGCTGCAGCTTGCGAAAATACTCCAGGCCCCAGCGGCTGCCCAGGCACGGCGAATTGCCGAAGATGGCGCCGCCGGGCTTGCCGGTCTTGGGATTGATGACGTCGTCTTCGGCGTCGATGCGGCGGCTGGCCAGCAGCGAGTAGCCGCCCAACTCCACGCCCTTGGAATGCGCGTACGCCACCAGGCTTTTGATCTGCGCCAGGTAAGCGGGATCTTCGTTTTCCATATTGAGCCCGCTGCCAAAGCTGAGGATCACCATCTCGAATCCCACATCGGCGCACTGGTCGATGGCCAGCTTCACCGCCTGCGGATCCGCGCGCCGCACGTGCATGAAGATCGGATTTTCCGTCACCCAGGGCGCGATGGTGCGATACATGCGCCGCTGCTCCAGGCCGCGGCGTTCGCGATCGGTGGAATCGTAGGCGAGTTCGAAGGTGCGGAACGATGTCCATGTATCGCCGGGAGCAATTGCCGCGGCGGGTCCCAGCGGCGGCCGCACCTGCAGCAGTACCGGCGACACGCGCGCATAGTTCACCTGCGATAGGTACTGCGGGTCGGGAATCCAGTTGACGGTGCGCGACGCGCTGCGCGAATCCATGCCGTTGAAGGCGTATTCTGTCTCGACGTGCAGCACGTCGGGCGGCTGCGGCGGGTGGTCCACCGCCGAATCGGAATCCACCACTGCCAGCAGTTCGCTGGTGAAGCGATTCAGCGTCACTTCTGCATTCGAAGCGTTGCGCACGCCGATCCATTTCGCCATCAGCGGAATGCCATCGTACATTTCGTAATGAACCAGAACCTCGATGCCGGGCAGGGTTCCGTCCGGCGGCTGGAAGTGCAGAGTCAGCGAAACGCCGGGGGGCGGCCATGGCGCGCGGGAAGAGCGGCGCACTGTCTTCCAGGCAAAAGGCGCCTGGGTCTGGCCCGTCTCGAAGCGCGCGAAGTGAAAGGCGTGCGGCATGGCCGTCATCTGGTCCAGCCATGCGGTTTTGAGGTAGGCATAGTCCGGCTGCCCGGCCAGGCCTCCCACGTTCCATTCCGCGCCATTCAGTTCCACCACGCACTCCGGTTTGACGCCGCGCAACAGGGATTGGCCGGTTTGCAGATTGTCGAGGCGCACCGTGGCCGCATCCGGCGCGGTCCGCCAGACACGGCGAATCAGCCCGTTGTCCATAACGATTTCGCGGCCTGAATCGCCGCGGTGTACTTCGGCTTTACTCGTGGGCGGCGCGATAAGCCAATCGGCGGCGTATACCGGTGTGGCCAGCAGCAACGCAATGGCGAACGCCTTCATGCGCGCGCCTGGCGCACCATCTCCACCAGCACGGTGCGCGCCTCCTCGCTATTCCGAACCTCGCGCAGGAAGGCGACGCGGCGGCCATGGACGCGGTCGCGGGACTTGAGGCGCAGGTGGAATCCCAGGCGGTCCACCGCGGTCATTGCCGCCTCGGTCGCCTCTTCTCCGGCGAAGCGACGCGCGATCAGAACCAGCGCCTCCGCGTGATCCGCATTCATGTGCTGCATGATACCGGGAGCCGATTCGGCCAGCGGATCCGGTAGGGCGCCGGCATAATCCCTCGCCTCGACCCATCCCATCACCCCGAAACCGCCGATGAAATAAATGGCGGTCACTTCCAGCCGCTGATAGGCGAAGTCGGTGTACTCCTGCCAGTATTTCGCATTCTCATAGCGGGAAAGGTACAGGTCGCGGACTTCCGGCGCGGGTACTTCCGCCGCCGTCCCGATCAGCGTGACGCGCGCAGCGCCAAGTGGGTCGCCCGCCGCATCCGGTTGCGTGATCAGCAGGCTGGCGCGCGCATCCTGATGCAGGTTTTGCGTATGCATCGCCATGCTGCTGATAAAGAAGATGGGGCGGCCGAGAGGGTCCGCCGCGTACGGCATTACGGAGCCGAATGGAAATCCCGCGAACTTCCGCGAATGCGTCGAGAGGCTGCCGATCCGTCCCAGCGAAACGAGCGTCCGCGCACGTTCAGCGAGTGTGGGTTCGGGAACATCCGGAACAGAGGGTCCGGGCCCTGCATGCTGGCGAGTAGACACGCTTCAATAGTACCTGAGGTGCGGCCCGCGAGCGTCCAAAACATGAGGAGGAGTCGAATGTCACTGGTATCCGCAAAATTCGATCGTTCCGTCGTGGTGCGCAGCAGCGACGCCGAAGTGGTGGGCGCTCCCCACCGTGCGCATGACGCTGGAAAACGGAGTCGATGGCGCGCGGCCGCACCGGCACGACCGCGCGGCCGAGATGTTCTACATCCTCGACGGCGTGCTGCAGGTACTCTCCGGTACGGAAATCCTGAGGGCCGAACCCGGAGATGTGATCGTTGTTCCGCCACGCCTGCCACACGCGTTTTCCGCTGCGCGCGGCAGCGGCGCCGATCTGCTGATTGTGATCGCGCCGGGCGTCGAACGCTTCGAATACTTTCGCAAACTTACGCGCATCGGGCGGGGAGAGGAACCTCCGGAGAGTCTGCGCGACGTGCAGGATCTGTACGATACCTACTTCTTGAACAGCCCCGAATGGGAGACAGCACGCAAGTGAGCCGATGAGGGTGTTCGACCATACCACCCGCGCAGGCACAGCGAAGCAGTTTTTACTCCGTCGCGCGTCTAAAAACTATGCCTCAGAATTCACAATTGATTGCGGGCTCCGCCCTGTTCTGGCTGGTTCTGCTGATTGGAGTCGGCATCATTTTCATTGGCACGCGTTTCTTCGTGGCCCCGCTCCGGGCGGCCAGCGACTTCGGTGTCCCGGTTCGGCCTAACGGCGAATCCACGTACCTTTGGGCAAAAGGTACGCGCGATATTGTGTCGGGCCTGATTACAATTGGATTGCTCTGGCTGAGAGTCAGGCCTGAAGTACTCGCGGTGTTCCTTTTCACAGCCTCTCTCATCCCGCTTGGCGATTTGCTGAACGTGTATGCCCACAGCACCCCCCGCAATGTCACCGCTATCTTCATTCACGGCGGAACCGCGCTGTTCATGTGGGTGCTCGGCCTTCTCCTGCTTCGCGGGTGAGCGTACGCTCCATCTGAATCCCGAGCCCCTCATCGGAGTCCCACTGAAACCGCACCGCCAAATCCGCTCTGCCGCGCCGCTGTTCGGAAGCGCAAAGGTTCGGCATGTGCTACATCTGGTTCCAACCATGGCTTACAGGCGTCTTACCATCCGCCAGATCGAAACGATTCCGATTCGCGTCCCGCTGCCGCGCGTATACCGGGGAAGCTGCTACCAGATGACGCACCGTTCCACCATCGTCACGCGTATCCAAACGAATGAAGGCGTCACCGGCGAAGTCTTCACGGGCGACGAAGACCACATCAACCGCCAGATCGAGCGCGTGATCCAGGACCAAATCGCACCCCGGCTGCTCGGCGAGGACGCCTTCGCCACCGAGCGCTGCTGGGAACTGGCGCGGCCCGCCACTTTTGACATTCTCCGCGACCGCCGCATTGGCCTGGTGGCCTGCGCCGCGGTCGATGGCGCCATCTGGGACGCGGTCGGCAAGGCCCTTGGCCAACCGCTCTGGCGGCTATGGGGAGGCTATCGAAATACCATTGGGGTGATCTGGACAGGAGGCTACTATACCGCGGATATCCCGATCGAAGCGGAAATGGCGGCCGCGCGCGTGGCCGGGATCGCCGGGATGAAGTTCAAGGTTGGCGGACTTTCGCCGGAGGAAGACGCCCGGAGATTCATCGCCGCCCGCAAGGCTGCCGGCCCTGATTTCGTCCTCATCGCGGACGCTAACCAGGGTTACACTCCCGACCAGGCGGTCCGGTTCGCCAGCCTGGTCGAAGACTATGACCTTTACTATTTCGAGGAGCCCTGCCGTTGGCACAACGACCGGCGCGCGATGCGCGACGTCCGTTATCGATCGAGCGCTCGCGTCTGCGCCGGACAGAGCGAATACTCGGCCGGCGGCTGCCGCGACCTCATGACGGACGCTGCGATCGACTTTTGCAATTTTGACAGTTCCTGGTCCGGCGGTCCCACCGAGTGGCGGCGCGTGGCCGCCATGGCGCTATCGTTTGATGTTCGGATGTGCCACCACGAAGAGGCGCACATCGGCGCACATTTGCTCGCCTCGATCCCGCATGGCACCTTCGCCGATACCATGCCTCCGGATCGCGATCCCATCTGGAACCGAATGATCGCCAACCGCCCCCGAATCGAGAATGGCTGCCTGACGCTCTCCGAATCGTCCGGCTTCGGTTGGGAATTGGACAATGATTTCATTCAAGCCCATCGGATCGCCGGCTCATCGTGAGGGATAGCTAAGCTAAGCTAGCGATGGAGCCTTTCTTTGGCAAATCTGAGGAATCTCACGTGCCGCGGGCTGGTCATCTCTAAATGCCGAAGGACCGTGAGTTTGACCCAATCCCCCATGAACAGCCAGGCGATGCAGTACGCCCAGATGATCCCCGCGGTGCTCCAGTGAATCGGCGTGATTAGCCCGAAAGGATAGATCACAAACAGGGTGGCCAATACCTTGGTGAGAATTGCCGACCAGAGAAGGATTGGCGCCGGATACGGTCTCTGCCAGAATCTGCCGGAGGTGCGCGTCACGAAGAGAGTAAAATGTCCGGCCACCGCCATCTTTAGAAAAACAAATGTCTGGATTTCCCGAATATCCAATCCGAGCCAATTCTTGGCGACGATGAGCATCAGGAAACTGCCGGCAACTCCGGTGAGGCCCAGTGCCGTCGATTGCCTTAGCACCTGGCGCATGTTCCACTTCACCGGGTTGGGGTCGATCCGGGTATTATCGAAGGCGATCGCCATGATGGGAACGTCATTGAAAAACGCCAGCAGGATGATCATGATCGCGGTGATTGGGTAGAAGTTGAAAAAGACGATCGCCAGCACCACGAAAAACATGATTCGAATCGTCTCCACAATGCGGTACACCGCGTAGCTGTTCATCCGCTCGAAGATCTTGCGGGCTTCCTCCACCGCCCTGACAATCACGGAAAGGCCCGGAGCAGTTAGTACCAGGGCGGCCGCGCTCCTGGCGGCGTCCGTGGCCCCGCTCACCGCGATACCAACATCCGCCTGCTTGATGGCTGGAGCATCGTTCACACCGTCTCCGGTCATACCCACAATGTGGCCCCTGGACTGTAGCGCCCGCACTATGCCGTACTTGTGTTCGGGAAAAACTCGCGCGTACCCCGCGGCTTGTTCAATTTGAGTGACAGCTTGCGGGCTCAAGTGGCTCACATCCGTATCGTCCTGGAAGAGTTCGGTAGCGGGCCGGATGTCATCGGCTAGTCCGATCTTTCGCGAGATCTCACGGGCGATGGCCACATCGTCCCCGGTCACCATCTTGATTTGGATTCCGTGCTTCTTAGCGTCCGCAATCGTGAGAGCGGAATCCTCGCGCGGCGGGTCTAACAGTGGCAGGATGCCTAGAAACTGCCAGGAGTCGCCGCTATCGGAACGCGCTACACCGAGGGTGCGGTATCCTTTTGCCGCCAGCTCATTCACCGCTTTCTGCGCTTTGCTTAAGGTCGCCGGGTCAAGATGGCCCAGCTCTATGATGACCTGGGGCGCACCCTTGACAGCTTTAAATATCCGGCCTTGCGAATCTCTCACCGTGCTCTCGGTTTTTTTGTGAACCGGGTCGAACGGCACAAAATGCAAGCGGGTATAGGCCGCCAGTGCTTTTTCATCTTTTACACCGGCCAATACCGCGAGATCGATGGGGTCCTGGTCTTCTTCCCTGGACGCCAGCGCGCCATAGAGAATCAATTCCTCGGGCGTTCGGGCGGCGAACGTCAGCGGGTCTCCCAAGGTCAGCTTGTTCTGTGTGAGGGTCCCGGTCTTGTCGGAGCAGAGGATGTCGATACCGGCCATCTCTTCTATCGATTCCAGCCTCGTCACAATAGCTTTCATCTTCGATAAGGCAAGGGCGCCTACCGCCATCGTCACGGAAAGGACCGCCGGCAGGGCCACGGGGATGGAGGCCACCGTCAGGATGAGGGCAAACTGCACTAAAGTCAAAATAGGAGCGCCGCGTTCCAGTTGCACCAGGACCAGAACAACTACTAACGCCACGCTCAAGTAGATCAGGTAATCCCCGATTTGCAGAACTGCCTTCTGGAAGTGGGAAGCAGCGCCGGCGGACTGAACCAAAGTGGCAGTGCGGCCAAAATATGTTTGCGCTCCGGTGCTGGTCACCAGAGCTACCATCTCGCCTTGTCTGGCCACCGATCCGGAGTAAGCGGTGTCTCCAGCCTTCTTGCCCACCGGCAAGGATTCTCCGGTCAAAGCGGATTGATCGACGCTGAGATAATCGCCCTCAAATAGTTTCACGTCCGCGGGAATAATGACTCCCAGGCGAAGACGAATGACATCGCCGGGGACCAGTTGGTCCGCGGCAACATCCTGCCACTTACCATCCCGAAGAACCCTGCCCTTTAGCGCCAGTTGCTTCTTCAGCGCTTCCAGGGCGTTGGCCGCCTTGTATTCCTGCCAGAAACCTACCAGGGCATTAAATACGAGCAGCACCAGGATGATCGCCAAATCGGCCCAGTGCCCGACGACGGCCGAGAGGACCGCCGCAATCTCGATCATCCAGGGGATCGGTCCCCAGAAGTAACCGAGAAGTTTCAAAAAGGGGTTGACCCGCTGTTCCTTCAGGGTATTCGGTCCGTACTGCTCCAGGCGTGTCTTAGCCTCGGTGCTGGTCAAGCCCTGCGGGCTACTGTGGAGTTCCGCAAAAAGGCCCTCGGCGCTCTTTACTTCAGCTTGGTCGCCTGTGATGATAGTCGATCCAGGCATACTCTATTCTCCTTTGGCTTACTCGCCGCGCCTGGCTCCCACGGGCCATTTCCAGTCGGCGATATCCTTCCGGTCCACACCTGCGTCATAGGCGTGGTTCAGGCAGGCAATCTGCTGGTTGAGCAGGGCCTCGCGCACACTCGATCCGGTCTCGCAGAAACGCGGGATGCGGTCTATCGCGTCGATGGCCAGGCTGAAGCGGTCGACCTGGTTGCGGATCGCCAGTTCCAAGGGTGTATCGATGTTTCCCTTTTCTTTATAGCCGCGCACATGAATAAGGTGCTGACTGGGCCTGCGGTACGTCAGCCGGTGGATCAGCCAGGGATAGGAATGGAAGTTAAAGACCACTGGCTTGGTTGACGTGAAAAGCGCTTCGAACTCGCGGTCGGTCATTCCGTGCGGATGTTCGGTATGGGGCACCAGCCTGAACAGGTCCACTACGTTGACGAACCGGATTCTTATGGTGGGCAGGTACTCACGGAGTAAGGCCGTCGCGGCCAAAGATTCCATGGTCGGTACGTCTCCGCAACTGGCCATAACCACGTCGGGTTCGGTGCCCTGGTCGTTACTGGCCCAGTCCCAGATGCCGGCGCCCTTGGTGCAGTGCGCCACGGCTTCTTCCATATCCAGATACTGCAGGTGTAACTGCTTGTCGGCTACTATGACATTGACATAGTTAGTGCTTCGCAAACAGTGGTCTGCTACCGATAACAGGCAGTTGGCGTCCGGCGGTAGATAGATGCGCACCACGGTCGGGCTCTTGTTAGCGACCACATCGAGAAATCCGGGGTCCTGATGCGTAAACCCGTTGTGATCCTGCCTCCAGACCAGTGCCGTAATCAAAAGGTTGAGTGACGCTACTTTGGCGCGCCATGGCAGTTCGTTGCACTTCTCCAGCCACTTCGCGTGTTGATTGAACATGGAGTCGACTACGTGAATAAACGGCTCATAGCTGTTGATGAAGCCGTGCCGGCCGCTTAAAACATAACCCTCCAGCCACCCTTCAACCGTGTGCTCGCTGAGCATCTCCATCACGCGTCCCGTCAGGTCCAACTGGCCGCCGTCGGCATCCTCGGGAAAATACTCACCCAGCCAGACTTTTTTGGCAACTTCGTAAATGGCATCGAGTTTATTGGACTGCGTCTCATCCGGCCCGAAGACGCGAAAGTTGGACATATTCAGCCGCATCACTTCGCGAAGAAAGATTCCAAGAGCCGGGACAGTGCCGGCCAGCACGCGTCCGTGGTCCTTGACATCCAACGCATAGTTGCGGAAATCCGGCATGTCGAGAGGCCGGCGCAGCAAGCCGCCATTGGCGACGGGGTTGGCGCTCATACGCCGTATCCCGGTTGGGGCCAAAGCCTTCAACTCCGGTATCAGCCGGCCGCGTTCGTCGAAACGCTCCTCCGGTTTATAACTCCGCATCCAGGACTCAAGGAGTTGCAGGTGCGCTGGATTGGTCGCGACGTCCGGGATCGGGATTTGATGCGCCCGCCAGAACCCCTCCAGATAGTGCCCATCGACCTTCGCGCGGCGCTGTCCAGCCCTTGGGACTGCGAAGAACAATCATGGGCCACCGCGGACGAAACGCCTTGCCCTTCTGCCGTGCCTCGTTCTGGAATCGGCGAATCTCCAGAACGCAGTGTTCCATGGTGGCAGCCATCGCCTGGTGCATACTCTCGTGATCGCTGCCCTCCACAAAGTAGGGGGTGTACCCGTACCCGGTAAACAAAGCCTGCAGCTCATCCTGGCTGATGCGGGCGAGGACCGTGGGATTGTTGATCTTGTACCCGTTAAGGTGAAGAACCGGCAGCACCGCGCCATCGGTGATAGGGTTAAGAAACTTATTGCTGTGCCAACTGGTGGCCATCGGCCCGGTTTCGGACTCCCCATCGCCCACCATTACGAGTGTGATCAGGTCCGGATGGTCGAAGACCGTACCAAAACCATGGGAGATGCTATGGCCCAACTCGCCGCCTTCATGGATACTGCCGGGCGTTTCCGGTGTCGCATGGCTGCCGATGCCGCCGGGGAAAGAGAATTGCTTGAAGAAGCGCTGCATCCCCGGCAGGTCTTCGCTCTTGTCCGGGTACACTTCCGAATAGGTCCCTTCCAGGTACGCTTGCGAGAGGACCGCCGGCGCACCGTGACCGGGACCGGAAATATACATTGCATTCAGGTCGTATTTCCTGATCAGCCGGTTGAAGTGAATGTAGGCGAAGCACTGACCGGCGTCCGAGCCCCAATGGCCCAGCAGACGGGGCTTCAAATGCTCCAATCGGAGCGATTCCCGAAGCAAGGGATTGTCCCTGAGGTACAACATTCCCAGGCATAGATAGAGGCTCGCCTGCCAGTATGCCTCGGTTCGCCGTAGTTCTTCCGCGCTAAGCGGGGAGCCTTTGATGGTCGAGCGGGCCGGCCCGTACGCGCTGAGCGCCTCGTCTCGCAGAGCCGTTGCCGGCCGTTCGGCTGGAGTTATCATAGTTGCCTCCTGCGTTTCACGATCTCGCTTGTGGTCTTATGATTTTATTTTCCGACAGCTCACCCGATATGCGAATCGAAGGCCGGGGGGTCGTCAGCTTGCTTGGTTATATAGTGAACATTGGCATCGATCAGGCTGAGAAGAACCGTAAGCGGTGGTTATCAGCCATAGCTCGATTGGGTCAGCGGTATGTAAGCGGTTTGTTTGCAATTCGTTGGAAATGGCGAGTGCCTTGCAAAGGTAAAGTCGAAGGTTCTGGAGGTTCTTATGAATCGGACAGTGCAGATGGTGAAATTCGCGATTCCCGCAATGGCTCTGGGCGCCCTGATGTTGCTCGGTCCCGCGGCCGCATTCGCCCAACGCGGCGGTGGGGGACACGGTGGACACGGCGGCGGCGGCCGCGCCTTCTCCGGTCGGTCGTACTCAGGCGGCGGGGGACGCAGCTATTCTGCCCCGTCCAGCCGTGGATATTCTGGGGGCGGTCGCAGCTATAGCGGCAACTCTGGCCGCGCCTGTGGTATCGGCGGATACGGCCGCGCTTATAGCGGCAACTATGGTCGCGCTTACGGCGGCGGATACGGTCGCGCTTACGCCGGACCCGGCTATGGCTATGGTGGTGGCGGGTACTACCCCGGCCGCTTTTACGCAGGCCACGGCTACTACTACGGCGGTCGGTTTTGGGCTCGTCCTTACTTCGGTGTAGGGATCGGCATTCCGTTCGGCTACGGGTACGATAACGGTTACGGGTGCGGCTACTACGACGGATACGGCAATTGGGTGCCTGCTCCCTGCTACGTAAACCCCGGTTACTAATCGAATCGGATCGTGGTGTCGATGGGCGGGGACGCGCGAGCGGCTGGGCTGCTCGCGCGTTTCGTTAGATTGGCGCTGGAACGGCTCTTCGCTTGAGCACTCTAACCGAATTGGCTTGGCAAATGTTCGCGGTATTACGTTCTGTCGCACCATCGGAAATCTATAAGGTTTTGCACATCTGCCGTCGCTCGCGATAGACCTATTCCTTGCTGACATCCTGGACAAGGATACCGACAACCTCGAACGGAGCGTGATCGGGTATCTCGAGTCCACGAACTTCCGCAAACTGGGAAGCGATCGTTGCATCACTAAACAGGCCGACATCGTTCAATACCCCTCCAAAGCGCGCCCGCAACTGGGACCGGAACGGCTCTTTGTATCCGCAGCCTTTGAGCCCGCTACATAGGCCATTCAGCTCGGCCACGTCGAAACCCAGGAACCGCCACCCGCGTGCAACGAGGTCTTCTTCCCTGAGTGCGCAAGCAAAATGGTCGGCCCAATGGCCTTCGGATAGTACAGTTGCGGTCTGTTCGCCGATCGTCAAGCAAACCGGCGTGAGGCCGACCGTCGCGATCCCTCGTTCGTGCAAGGCATCGAAAAGCTCCTCAGGATCTCTTCGCAGCCCGAGCGGATAACAGTGAATGCTTAGCATCTGTAAGAAAATAAGTGTAGCAATTAAATCATTTTCGGCCTAGAATGTTTTTGTGGCCAGCGAGGCTGAGATCAAGAAGCGTTTCTCCCAGTTAGAGGCGTGGCTGGATGAACACGCGCGACGTTTGTGGGCGGCAGCGGAAAGCGCGGCCCACGGGCGGGGTGGCATCTCGCTTGTGTCCCGCGCCAGCGGTGTTTCCAGGCGCGCCATCGCAGTGGGATTGGCGGAATTGCGGAAAAAGCCGGACCGCTCACAGCGAAAGCATCTGCCGATTCGACAAAAGGGCGGCGGTCGGAAGAAGGCATCGTTCAAGGATCCAGACCTGCTGCTCGACCTAGAGAAACTGCTGGAACCGGTAACCCGTGGAGATCCGCAGTCCCCACTACGGTGGACATGCAAAAGCGTGCGGAATCTCGCCGACGAGTTGCGAGCCCAAGGACACAAGGTAAGCCACGTGCTGGTTGCCGAACTGTTGCACGAACAGAAGTACAGTTTGCAGGCGAACCGCAAGACGAAGGAGGGCTCCTCGCACCCGGACCGGAATGCGCAGTTTGAATACATCAGTGCCAAGGCGACGGAATTCCTGAACAGTGGCCAGCCAGCCATTTCAGTAGACACGAAGAAGAAGGAACAGGTAGGGGACTACAAGAATGGAGGCCGCGAGTGGCGGCCGAAGGGTCAGCCCGAACCGGTGCAGGTGCATGATTTCGCCAAGCAGAAGGATGCTCCCTACGGAGTTTACGATCTGGGGCAGAATGCTGGTTGGGTCAGTGTCGGTACCGATCATGACACGTCCGCGTTCGCCGTGGAGAGTATCCGGCGTTGGTGGAACATGATGGGTCGAGAGACTTACCCCGGCGCCAGTCAGCTATTGATAACGGCGGACAGTGGAGGCAGCAACGGATCGCGCGTGCGGCTGTGGAAGTTGGAGTTGCAGAAACTGGCCGATGAAACCGGGCTGCAAATCTCGGTCTGCCACTTCCCGCCGGGCACCAGCAAGTGGAACAAAATTGAGCACCGCCTCTTCTCCTACATTACGAAGAACTGGCGCGGCAAACCGCTGGTCAGCCATGAAGTCATCGTCAACCTGATTGCAGCCACCACCACAAGAACCGGCCTTCGCGTTCAAAGCCAGTTGGATACAGGCAAGTACCCGAAAGGGATCAAGGTGGGTAAGTCGGAGTTTGCCGCCATCCAACTCCGCACCGACACTTTCCACGGCGAATGGAACTATACGATCTTGCCCCATTAAAAATGCTATGGTTATTTATTTACAGTTCCTTAGATCGCTCCAGTAGAACTTGGTTACCTGCTCGGGCGTCGGCCAAATGGTCGCGTCTGCGCTGATCCGGTTCCGATTCAGTGGAACAAGCCATTGGTCGGCCAGACGGGGATCATCCCGGAGCGACTCGGCTGGCACGCGCAGATCAAATCCCGCACCAATATACTTGGTCATTGCATCTCAAGTAGTGGAGTTAAGCAGGCCGTTCTGCGGCAATCCGAGCACTTAACGACCTGAATCATCCTCGCTATCTTCCACGTTAGCTTCTGCAGGACCCAACCGCCGTACATCTGGCACAGTAAAATGCCCGGCCTAGCCTTCTCAGTGGTTTTGTCGTTAATCTTTTGCCAAACACACGTACGATCGGGTCGCATTCCCTGCTTCCAGAGGTCCTCTGCTTGGGAGCTATGGTGATCGGGCTTCTTGCCGGCATCCTGTATAAGCGGTGGATGGATGCGCCTCTTCCGAAGGCAGCACAACCGCCCGCACCGGCGGTTCAATCAGCGCCGCCCGCCACCATGCCTCAACCGAATCACAAGAAGCGCCCACAGCCTAAGAGTAGCGCGTGACCCAGCGAGTCGCACCGAACACATCTTCGAGATGGCGTTCCCTTCCCAGTGATCGGGCGAGTTATCTTATCCAGGCCGTTACCTTGCTGCATGATAAAAATGGGACATGCGGGCCTACGAAGTCTTCCTGAATGGCAGCCGGTTGTGTCTGGCTGGAATCGACGGCAATGGTGTGTTGAACGCGACAGTGCATTACGGCTGTGGGCAGAAGCTAGACCATCTACATCTCACAGTTGGCGGCCTTCTCGCCTCTACAAGGGAACAGCTCACTTGGGCCGGCGCCGACCTGAAGTTGGGTGATGAAGTGCATCTCAAGGTTGTTGATGTCGTCTTAGTTGATAAGCCGGAGGTCCAACCGCCCATAGCCCCGGAAAAAGAACTGGAAAGCCATAAGGCCTACGTTCGTGCAATGGCGGCCAAATGGGGTTGGACTCTGATGGAGAGTCCGGAACGCTCTGAACAGTTCACGCTTACTTAATCAGCGTCAGCGTCCGGGTGCAAAACGCGTCATTCGGCTTGATGCCTGAAAACACCAGCGTCATCCTCAACCCATCCGCCGAAATCCACTTGGCCGGCAGCCGGTACCCGTGCGTGTCCGCCACATCCCATTGCCGGTGTAAGATCGTGGTCCACGGGCCCCACGGCTCCGGGGCGTCGAACAATCCCCAGCCGCCCGCGTGATCGTACGCCAGCGCCATCAGGTACCGCCTGATGCCGGCATCGTACACCACGTCCACGCGGCCGCAGTTCGCCGGATACGCGAACACCGGCACGCGCCGCGCCAGTTCTGCCGTCCACACCGGCCCTCCGCGTCCGTCTGCGCCCGCGTAAAATTCCCAGGCGCTCCGCTCGCGAATCCGGCCCTTCGCCACGCGAGCCAGCACCAGACCGTTGTCGCTCTCATACGCCGAGGGACCATCCTGCGAGTACGTGTAAACATACCCGTCGCGCGCGCCGGCATAGTTGCGTCCGAAATTCAGAAAGGCCGGAGAGCCGAACCCTTCCGCCATCTTGAATCCCCACTGCCACGTCTTGCCCCGGTCGCGCGACCACAGCAGTTGCGCATTCCCCACGTTGCGCACCCACAGATACAGTACGCCGTCCACCATCAGGATCCCGCTGGCCTTGGGACTGCTCGCGCCGCCGCCGCTCCGCTCCGCATCCGACCGCAGGTTCACCCCGCGATAATCCCCGGCGCCGCCCGGTCACGCGCGCGAATCCCATGCCCAGTTTCTTTTCCACGAACGGCTCGAACCCGTACCCGTCGCCGTAAGACGTGTACTGCGCGTCGTCGTCGCCCCACGTCATGGGCCAGTTGTCGCTATCGATGGCCGCGCGCCGGATCTCCTTCCCGAACGTGGCCCCGCGGATCACCGGGCTCGGCGGATACGGAGCCCGCACCGCGACGCTCTCCATCAGCGGGCGGATCAGCAGATCGTAAACCGGACCCCAGAATCCCGCCTGCGCCTCGCCCAGCGCCGTACCGTTGCGCACTACGATCAAATCCAGGCTGGGCACAACCACGATCGACCTGGTGGCTCGCGCCCGCGCCCGCGAAGGTGTCGCGCGGCGCCGCCGGCCAGACGCCGTCCGCGTTGGTGTACCACGCCAGGCCGGACGCCGGAGCCGGGTCCGTCGCGGTTCGCGGTGGATGCGGCATCCCCTGGTCCGTCAGCACCTGCTTCACCACCGCGCGCCGGATCAGTTCGCGCCCGTGCCACTCGCCCCGCAGCATCATCAACTGCCCCACCCGTGCCGCCGCCCGCGCCGTGAAACTCGCCCCGCCCCAATTGGCGTACAGCTTCAGCCCGTCCATCTCGTAGGCCCGCCCGTAGCCGATCGACCAGTCCTGCTCCGGTATGCCCAGCGGATCCAGCACGCGATCCTTTAACAGCGTGCGTATATCGCCGCCCTGCAAGGACGCGGTAATGGCATAAGAGAGCGCCGCCATTCCGGGATTGCTGTACTCGTTCCCGGTGCCCGGCGCGAACAGCACCGGCGCCTGCCGCAGCGCAATCGAAAACGGGTCGGGTGTACGCTTCCAGAAATCGCCCTTCCACCCGGTCAGTTTGTCGTGCGGAATGTCGTCCTGTTCGGCGTCTTCAATGCCCGATGTGTGGGTGGCGAGTTGCCGGATCGTGATCTTGGATTTCAGCGGATCGGCGCGCCACTCGGGTATGTACTTCGCCGCCAGGTCGTCCGGCGAGATGCGCCCGTCGCTCATCGCCACCGCCAGCGACATGCCTCCCACCAGCGCCTTGGCCATCGACGCGGTGCCGTGCGGCCGGTCCGCGTTCCATCCGTCCGCGTACCACTCCAGCGCAATCCGCCCGCGCCGCAGCACGATCAGCCCGGTGGTCCCGTGCGCCGCCAGCCCGCTTCGCCACGCCTCCAGCTTCGCCGCGTCCAACCCCGCTTCCGCCGGCGAGATCGCTTGTCCGCACGCCAACCCGGCACAGACCGCAATCCACACCGCCTGCTTCCAACGCATACCTATTCTGTATCGAACGTCCACCGCCCGCGCAAGGCAGCGCGCCGCCTCGGCTATCATGGAATTCAGGAATCACCATGAAACCCAGGTGGCGGCGCTGCGCGCTGATTCTATCCATTGCGGCCATCTCCTCTTTCAGCATTCCCGCCCAGGGACCAGAGCCCATCCCACTTTCGCAAAAGGGGGACGTGACGCTTCCCAACGGCAAGTCTCAGAAAGACGAGATCCTCAAAGCCGAATACCAACAAAATCTCAAAGACGCCGCGCAGTTGACCGAACTTGCGCAAGAATTGCAACAGGACCTGGAGAAGAACGATCGTTTCGTGTTCTCCATTTCCACCCTGAAGAAGACCGACGACATTGAGAAACTGGTCAAGAAAATTCGCGCTCGCATGCGCCACAATTAGTCTGCTGGCTGCCGGCGCAGCGCGCGCGCAGACCGATCTTCCCGTGCCGGCCGCCATCCCGTCGGGAAAACCTCCAGCTATCGCCGTGCTGGACACGGCTGAAGCCGCGCAGTGGCAGACCTGGACGAAGGATCTGGGCTGGAAAGTCATCGCGCCCGCCGCCCTGCCCGCCAACGTAGCCATCGATGCGCGCGTGCAGGCCGCGGCTCAAGCCGTAAATCAGGCCAGTCCAGAGCGGCGCCGTCGATCCCGCCCACATCTACATTGCCGGGCGCGGGGAAGCTGCCGCCGCCGTCTTCTATACCATCTCGCGCATCCCAGACCTTTGGGCCGCCGGCATCGCCCTCGGCGGCAATCCCATGGCCGCCATCGATAGCGATCGCATTTTTGCGGGCAACTTCTCCGCCGCGCCGGTGCTCTGGGTCAGCAGCGGCGCCGGTGACGCCGCACTGGCCGAAAAACTCAAGGCCGCGGGCCTCAACATGGAGTGGCGCGCCGCCGCCAGCCTCACCAACGCCGCCGCTTTCAACGTGGCTTCTGGAGCATACCCGCCGCCCCTTTCCCACCTCCATAGACTGCGAAACCAACTCCCCTACCTTCGGCAGTTGCTACTGGGTGCAAATGACGAAATTCGATTCCGGCGAGCGCAACGACGTCCTCCCCTCCACCCACCTCGTCCCCGTCAACACCGCGTCGCTCGACCTCGGCACCTTCAGCGCCAAGGTGGACGACCCCGGTCCCGGCCTGCTCATCGCCAAGCTCCCCGATAAGTACAACGGCCCCCTGAAAGTGGGTGACCGCATCGTCGAACTCGAAGGCCGACCCATCGCCAATGCCCGCGCCTATCTAGACATGATGGCCAAATATACCGAAGAGAAACGCGTGGCGATCATGATCAAGCGCGGCAAAGACCGCCAGCGCCTGGATACCCGCGTGGTGCTGCCGGTGCGTGACGCCATAGTCACGGCGCGCGTCCAGGGCAAGTACGATCCGGAAACCAAGGGCATCGATATCGTCAGCCGCTCGGTCACCGAAATGAAGGTGACGCTCCCCGCCGAATGGCTGCCCGCGCTGCTCTCCTGGAACGGCCTGACGCTGGAAAATATCACCAAACCTGGTTGCCTGCTGCTCACCATCGAAAAGGAGATTCTGCATGCTGCCGTCTGCCAGTAAGCCGCGCTGCCGCTGGGCCGGCACCGGCGAAATGGCCGCCTACCACGACGCCGAATGGGGAGTGCCCGTACACGACGATCGCGCCCTGTTCGAATTCCTCATCCTGGAAGGCGCGCAGGCCGGCCTGAGCTGGTCCACCATCCTGCGCAAACGCGATCGCTATCGCGAGGTATTCAGCAGCTTCGACCCGCGCAAGGTGGCGCGGTTCAACGATGCCAGACTGGAGCGCCTGATGGCCGACCCGGGCATCGTCCGCAATCGCCTCAAGCTGCAGAGCGCCGTCACCAACGCCAAAGCCTTTCTCGCCGTGCAAAAGGAATTCGGCAGCTTCGACGCCTACATCTGGCAGTTCACCGGAGGCCGCCCCTTGCAGAACCGCTTGTCTCTGGAAGGCCCCATTCCGGCCACCACGCCGCAGTCCGACGCCATGAGCAAAGACCTTCTCCGCCGCGGCTTCAAGTTCGCCGGGTCCACCATCTGCTATGCCTTCATGCAAGCCACCGGCATGGTGAACGATCACGCCGTGGAATGCTTCCGCTACTCCGAAGTGCAGGCGTTGTGATTCCGCAACCCGGCACTCCCGAACAGTTCGCGGCGCTCCGCCAGTTTCTGGAGGCCTCGGAGTACACCGAAGCGGCCGTCTGCGAGCGCCTCGGAATTCCGTCTCTGGCCAAAGTGGTGCACCTGGCCACCGGCGGTCCGCAAGCCGATGCCCTGGACTGGCTCATGCGCCTTTTCCTGCTCGAGGAAACGCTACCGCAAACCTGGATTCCCGCCGAAATTCTCGCGCTGCTCCAAACCCTCGGCCTGGTCACAGGCGGCGACGCCATCACCGCCACAGTCAAGCTCTATCCTGTGCGGTCCGTATACGTCATCAGCGATCGCGATCTCTCCGGCCGCAGCGGTCCCGACCACGTCTTCAGCGCCATCAGTCCGCAAACCGAAGAATTCCTGCAACTCGTTCCGGAATCGCCCACCGCGGCTTGCCTCGAGATTTGCGCCGGAGCGGGAGCCGCCGCGCTGCTCGCCGCGACGCGCTACGCAGTCCAGTCCTTCGCCTTCGATGTCTCCGAACGCTGCCGCGCTTTCACCGAATTCAGCCGCCGCCTCAATGGCATCCGCAATCTCACGGTCAAGCGCGGCGATCTCTACGCGCCCGCCGGCAGCCAGACCTTCGACCGCATCCTGGCCCACCCGCCCTACGTGCCCTCGCTGCGCAACACGCAACTGTTTCGCGATGGCGGCGAGGATGGCGAGCGCCTCACCCGCCGCATCGTCGAAGGCCTGCCCAACTATCTGCATCCCGGTGGCCGCTTGTACCTGCTCGCCATGGTCGCCGAGTATCCCGGCGATACCATCCCCCAGCGCTTTCGCGACTGGCTGCGCGATGCCGAATCCGAGTTCGATATGGTGGTGGTGCTCCGCCGCGTCACCGAAGCCGGCACCTTCCTCTTCGATAACTGCGCGCCGGAAGATCTGCCGGCGTGGCGCCAGTTTGTCGATCAGCGCCGCATTCGCCGCTTCCGTTATGTCAATGTGATTGTCGAGCGCCATCGCGCGGCCGCTCCACCTCTCACCGTGGTCCGCGAAGCCGGCGAAGGCTTCACCATCGCCCACGCCGAGCGCTGCTTGCGCCCCATCGAAGGGGAATTGCGCCCCAAACTCGCGCCGGGCGTGCAATGCGCCACTCACGCGCACCTGGAAAACGCGGCATGGGTCGCGCACCGCCGGGTTCTTTCGCTCAATGGCCCGTTTCGGGTTCAGCACAGCGTCGCGGATTGGGTTCCCGAATTCCTCGCCCGGTGCGACGGCACCAGAACCATCGCCGAACTCGGCAATCCCGAATGCATCCGCGAATGCCTCGCCGCCGGCCTGCTGGAGTCCGCATGAGAAAGCCACCGCCGCCGGAACTCCGCCGCGTCCCCAAAAGCGCTCGCCGCGACGAAGCCTTCCGCAAGACCATCCGCCAGATTCCGAAAGGTAAGGTGGCCACCTACGCCCAGGTGGCGGCCGCCGCCGGCTACCCGCTCTACCACCGCCAGGTGGCGCAACTCCTGCGCACCGCACCCACAGGCTCGCTCCCCTGGCAGCGCGTCGTTGGTGCCGGAGGCGAAATCAAGCTGAAGTACGAAGCCGCCCTGGAGCAGCGCACCCGGCTCGAAATGGAAGGCGTCCGCTTCCGCGGCAAGCGCATCGATATGGCCGAACACCAGCATCGCTTCAAAGGCTGGGAGTTCGAGTAGCCGCCGCTCCAGTCACTTCCCGCAAGCGGCGCTCCAGGTAGCGCCGCTCACTTTGATTGTTCACCAGGGTGAGCGCCTGCGTGTACGCTTTCTCAGCCTCCTCGAAAGAGCCCGCCCGCCGCAGCAGATCCGCTCGTGCGGAATGAAGCAGGTGGTAGTTTTGCAAGTCGCCCTCAGCGGCCAGGGCGTCGATCAGCGTCAGCGCCGGACCCGGGCCTTGCACCATGGCCACCGCCACCGCGCGGTTCAATGAGACGATGGGGGAAGGCGTCATGCGCTCCAGCAGGTCGTAAAGCTGCAGAATCTCCGGCCATTCGGTATCTTGCGCCTGCGCCGCCTGGCAATGCAGCGCCGCAATCGCAGCCTGTACGCTGAAGGGACCGGGCCCGTCGCGAAAGGCCTGCTCCACCAGCGGAATTGCCTCGTCGATCTGCGCCTGGTGCCAGCGCGTGCGGTCCTGTTCCTCCAGAACCACGATATCGCCGGCCTCGTCCAGCCGCGCATCGCGCCGCGAATCGTGCAGCAGCATCAGGGCTAGCAGTCCGCTCGCTTCGGCCGGGGGCTGAGGCGCCATCAACTCTCGTACTAGGCGCCCCAGGCGGATGGCCTCGCTGCACAGGTCGGTTCGCACCAGCGCTCCGCGCGTCGCCGCGTACCCCTCGTTGAACACCAGGTAGATCACCGTCAGCACCGCGCCCAGGCGTGCCGGCAATTCGGCGGCGCCGGGGACGGCGTACGGAATGCGGGCATCGCGAATCTTGCGCTTCGCGCGCACCAGCCGCTGGGCCATGGTGGGTACCGGCACCAGGAACGCCCGCGCGATCTCGTCGGTTTCCAGTCCGCCCAGGGTGTGCAGCGTGAGGGCCACCTGCGCCTCGGGCGCCAGGGCCGGGTGGCAGCAGGTGAATATCAGGCGAAGACGGTCGTCGGGAATCTCCGTCGAGTCGTAATCCGGCACCTCCACGCTCGGCTCGGTGACCTTATACAGGTTGATCTTCTCGGCGAACCGGCCCTTCCGGCGAATGGCGTCGATCGCTTTGTTCTGTGCCGTACGAATGATCCAGGCGCGCGGAAATTCCGGGATTCCGGACTCGCGCCATTGGTTCACCCCCGCGGTAAACGCCTCCTGGGCGGCCTCTTCGGCTATTTCGAAGTCTCCAACCAGGCGGATCAGCGCGGCCACAATGCGGCCCCAATCGGAGCGGTACAATGCTTCGATAGCCTCGTCGGAATAACGGTCCATTCTTTGATGGTAAAAAAATCTGCGGGCGGGTGTCGATTTGGGCGGCTCCCGTTCGACTCAAAACCAGGAGACGGGAATGCGGTACATGCTGCTGATTTATCTGGAGGAGCAGGCGCTGGACGACAAGGAGCGCCAGGAATGTTACGCAGAGTCCATCGACCTCTGCCGGGATCTGGCGGCGAAGGGGAACTTTTTAGCCACCGCTCCGTTATATCCCACATCCACGGCCACCAGCGTTCGTATTCGCGAAGGCAAACGCCTGGTAACCGATGGTCCCTTTGCCGAAACGCGCGAGCAATTGGGTGGGTACTTTCTGGTGGAGGCCAAGGATCTGGATGAAGCCATCGGGATCGCGTCCCGGATTCCCGGGGCGCGGAGGGGAACTGTCGAAGTGCGGCCTGTGATCGAACTTGAGGAATTACCGGAGGAGATGAAATGAGCGGAGTACGAGTGCTGGTAGGGACGCGCAAAGGCGCGTTCATTTTGACGTCGGATGGAACCCGCAAGCAGTGGGAGGTGAGCGGCCCGCACTTCACGGGCTGGGAGATTTATCACCTGAAGGGGTCGCCCGCCGACCCGAACCGGCTGTATGCCTCGCAGTCCAGCGGATGGTTCGGGCAGTTGATCCAACGCAGCAGCGATGGCGGCAAAACCTGGGAGCCGGTAGACAACAAGTTCGTCTATGATGGTGTGCCCGGCACCCACCAGTGGTACGACGGCACTCCCCATCCGTGGGAGTTCAAGCGGGTCTGGCACATCGAGCCCTCGCTCACCGACCCGGACACGGTGTACGCCGGAGTGGAAGATGCCGCCCTGTTCCGTTCCACCGACGGCGGCAAAAGTTGGGCCGAACTCTCCGGGCTGCGCGGTCATGGGTCGGGACCGCACTGGCAGCCTGGCGCCGGTGGAATGTGCCTTCACACGATTCTGCTGGACCCGAAAGATCCCGCCGGCATCTTCATCGCGATTTCCGCCGCGGGCGCCTTCCGCAGCGACGATGGCGGCGCCACCTGGAAGCCCATCAATCGCGGCCTGGTGTCCCCGCACATCCCCGATCCGGATGCCGAGGTGGGCCACTGCGTCCACCGCATCGCCATGCACCCGTCGCGCCCGGATGTGCTGTTCATGCAAAAACACTGGCACGTGATGCGCAGCGACAACCGCGGCGATAACTGGTACAAGGTGAGCGGCAATCTGCCCACCGATTTCGGCTTCGTCATCGACGTGCACGCGCACGAACCCGAGACCATTTTCGTGGTCCCCATCAAGAGCGATTCGGAACACTTCCCGCTGGACGGGCAACTGCGCGTGTACCGCAGCAAAACCGGCGGCAACGAATGGGAGCCACTGACCAGCGGGCTGCCGCAGAAGGATTGCTATGTGAACGTGCTGCGCGACGCCATGGCTGTGGATTCGCTGGATTCCTGCGGCGTCTATTTCGGAACCACCGGCGGGCAGGTGTACGCGTCGGCGGACGCCGGCGACAACTGGGCGCCCATCGTGCGGGATCTGCCGGCGGTGCTCTCCGTCGAGGTCCAGACGCTATCATGATCCGCGTAGTGCTGCCGGCGCATCTCAGAATCCTGGCCAAGGTGACCGGCGAAGTGGAACTCGAAATTGCCGGGCCGGTCACCCAGCGGTCCGTGCTGGATGCCCTGGAAGCACGCTATCCCCCGCTGTGCGGAACCCTGCGCGAGTACGGAACACAGAAACGCCGGCCGTTCGTTCGGTTCTTCGCCTGCGAAGAGGACCTGTCGCACGAATCGCCGGACGCGCCGCTGCCGGAGGCGGTGGCTTCCGGCAAGGAGCCTTTTCTGGTGGTGGGCGCCATCGCCGGCGGGTAGGGGTCAGGGCATGGGCGGCAAATCGGCGACCGGCCGGATCTCGATGCAGCCCGGCGCGCCCTTGCAACCGGTGGGCATCCGTTTGGCCCACTCAATCGCTTCATTCAAATCGGCGCATTCCAGAATGTAGAAGCCGGCCAGTTGTTCCTTGGTTTCGGCGAATGGCCCATCCAGCGTGATGGGTTTGCCATCCTTCATTCGCAACGTGGTGGCGCTCGCCGTGGGCTTCAGTCCCTCGACGGCCAGCAGGATCTTCTTTTCAGCCGTCTCTTTCATCAGGGCCCAGTGCTCTCTCTTCTGGTGGTCGCCTTCCTCCGGCGGCGGACCGCCCGGAAGCTCTTTGGAATACATCAGAAACATGTAACGCATATTGATTCCTATGGCGCGACGGCATCGCGCGGGTCGGGCGCGGGAAGCACGTCCGGAGCCAGAATGCGCGCGCCCATCCAACCCGCCTCCGCGAATTTGCGCGGCGAGGGAGTGATCACGATCTTGTAGCTGGTGTCATCGAGCGGCCCTTCGGCTTCGGTGCCGCCTTGCGGGTAGACCAGGGCCAGGTACTTCAAAATCGAATAGATATCGCCGTCCTCCGGCTGGCGGAAATCGAAGCCGTTGGAGCGGAAATGGATGGACGCGCCCTGCGTGCTGAGCCGCCAGGCCAGGAACGCGCAGCACTCCAGGGCGTACTCGAACCAGGCGTCCAGGTGGCCGGGAATGTCGCGGTCCAGGAACAGTTCCACCGTCTGCTCCTGCTCGCGGGCGAACTCGCGGACCTGCAGGCTGCCCACGTGCGCGGAGGCTTTCCAATCCACGTGCCGCGCGCTTTCCAGGGCCTCGTAAGGACGGATGCGATAGAAATCGCGGCCCAGTCCGCGGTAGTGGGTTTCGATCTCTCCGGCGATGCCCAGCAGCAGGTCCTCGAAGCCGGGTTGCGGATCGATCGAGGGGTACACGATCATATCGCGCCGCAGGGTGACCCGCGCCGATTTTTCCAGGAAGCCGAACGGGAACGACGTGGAAAAGGCGAAGCTGTTCTGGCGGTAGGCGCCGCGCGCCGGGAAGCGCACCTCCACCGTCTCTTCGAGTAGCGCGCCGCCGGCGATGAGCGGGAAGTAGACGTCGGATTGCAGCGTGGGGCTGGCCGGGTCGCGGATCCCTTCTACGCGAATCGAGAACGAGGGCATGAGCCACTTCTGATTTCGCACGAACAGCTTTCCGGGCACGGCGCGGCGCGCGGAAACGTGCTCCGGCACCTGAAAATCCAGCTCCAGCGCCGCCAGGCAGAGGCGGCTCACGAAGCCGGAAACCAGCAGCGTGGAAAGCATCGCGGCCACAACCAGGAACAGCAGATTGTTGGCGGACACCACCGCTCCCATCCCGACAATCAGGATCGCCAGGGTGAACAGCGCCCCGCCGCGTGTGATCTTATAACGGACGCGCCGGGCGATGAGGCCGCGAAGCTGGTGCCATTTCGCTCGCACGATTGCCCATCATAGCCCCAAAAAGGGGACAGACGCATTTAAAAAAGGGGACAGACGCATTTTTCGGAAGTGAGTCACACGCTGAAATGCACGCCAAAACGCCTTTGAAAAGCGGACAGTCCCATTGTGAAGCAAAGCCTTAGCCGCAGGGATGGGACCAAAAAAGGGGACAGACGCATTTTTAAAATGCGTCTGTCCCCTTTTTTGGTCCGTCGCGTGCTAGGTTCGACGCCATGGACACACTCCGCCGGGACCTTGCCTACGCCATCCGCACGCTCCTGCGGAAGCCGGGATTTACTGCCATCGCCGTGGCCACCCTGGCCCTGGGAATTGCCGCCAACACCGCCATCTTTAGCCTCGTCAACGGCGTTCTCCTGCGACCCCTCCCCTTCCCCCACGCCGAGCGACTCCTCAACCTCTGGACCACCTACGCCGAATCGCACGGGCAGCACGACATCTTCTCGCCCGGCAACTTCCTGGACCTCCAGGCCCACTCCCGCACGCTGGAAGCCCTCGGCGCCTACACCGATTTCAGCTTTACCCTGTCCGGCGCCGGCCAGCCCGAGTTTTTCCCGGGAATCAAGATGACCGCCTCGACCGCGCAAGTCCTCGGCATCGCCCCGCAGTTAGGCCGCTGGTTCACCGCCGCCGAGGACAGCGACAACCAGCCCGTCATGGTGCTGAGCAATGCCCTGTGGCGTAATCGCCTCGCCGCCGATCCGCACATTCTGGGCCGCGCCCTGCAACTCAACGGACGCGCCTACACCGTAGTGGGAGTCCTCCCGCCAGCCATAGGCTATCCATCCCTCCTCACGCAGATCTACGCTCCCATCAGCTTTACTCCGGAGGACCGCGCCAGCCGCGGCAGCATCTTCCTGAACGCCATCGCACGCTTGAAGCCGGGCGTCTCCCCCACTCAGGCGCGAGCCGAACTCGCCACCCTTGCCGCCCAGATGGCCAAGGCCTACCCGGACGTGGACAGCAAGTTGCTCATGGGCGCCGATTCCCTCCAGGACAGCCTCGTAGGCAACGTCCGCGACATGCTGATCGTGCTGTGGGCCGCCGTGGCCTTCATGCTGGCCGTAGGCTGCGCCAATGTCGCCAATCTGCTCCTGACGCGCGCCGCCGCCCGGCACCGCGAATTCGCCCTGCGCCGCTCCCTGGGCGCTACCAACGCGCGTTTGATCCGCCAGTTGCTTACCGAGAGCCTGGTGCTCGCGCTGGCCGGAGGCGTCGCCGGTCTGGCACTGGCTGCCCTGGCGGTGCCGGCCATGGCTTCCCAACTGCCGGCCAGTTTCCCCCGCGTCCGCGACATCGCCGTGGATGGCCAGGTGCTTTGGTTCACCTTTGCGATCTCGGTTCTCACCGGCGTGCTCTTCGGACTCGCGCCCGCCCTCAGTTCGGCGCGGCGCAATCTCGCGCAAGCCCTGCGCGAAGGCGGCGATCGCGGCGGAACCGGCGCCCATCAACGTATCGGGCGCCTCCTGGTGGTGGCGGAGATCGCGGCCGTTCTGGTCTTGATGGTCGGCGCCGGACTGGTGTTGCGCAGCCTGGTCCGGCTGAGCAGCGTCGATCCCGGTTTCCAGGCGCGCGGCGTGGTGGCCTGGCAGATCTTCCTGCCCCCCTCGCGCTATCCGGACGCCACCGCCCAACGCGCCTTTTACAGAGATGTTCTGGACCAGGTGCGCAGCCTTCCCGGCGTGCAGAGCGCCGCCCTCGCGCAACCCATGCCCTTCGGGCCGCTGGACCTGGTGAACGATGGCGGCTTCGCCATCGCCGGCCGGCCGGTTCCCACTCCGGAGCAAATGCCGCAAGCCCTGGTGACCCGCGCCAGTCCGGATTACTTCGCCACCATGAAGATCCCCCTGAAGCGCGGCCGCGCCTTCACCCCGCGCGATTCCGAAGCCGGCCCGCCCGTCTCGGTTATCTCCGAAACCCTGGCTCGCCGCTATTTCCCCGGGCAGGACGCGGTGGGCCAGCGCCTGCTGCTTGGCGGTGGCCGGTTGGCGGTGGAAATCGTCGGAGTGGCCGGCGACGTGACGCACAACAATCTCCGCAATGCCATCCGGCCCGAATTCTACCTGCCCATGATGCATCCGCGCATCATCCGGGGCAACGCCGGGTTGGTGGTGCGCACGGCCGGTGACGCCGCAACGCTGCTGCCCGCCCTGCAGCGCCGCGTCTGGACGCTGGACAACACCCTCGCCGCCAACCTCGCCGGTCCCGTGGATCGCTTCCTTTACGCGTCCCTGGCCCCCGCGCGCATCGCCACAGTGCTGCTCGGAGTCTTCGCCGCCATCACCCTGATGCTCGGGCTGGTCGGAGTGTACGGCGTGCTGTCCTACGCGGTCAACCAGCGGACGCGCGAGATCGGTATCCGGCTCGCATTGGGTGCGCCGCCGGCGGGCGTCCTGCGCATGGTGCTGCGCGAAGCCCTGGGAATGTCGCTGGCGGGAGTAGCGCTCGGCGTGGCGCTGGCGTTTCCACTGGCGCGCTACCTGGATTCGCTCCTGTTCGGAGTCAGCGGAGCGGATCCCCTTACCTATACGGCCGCGGCGGTCGCCGTCCTCTGCGCGGCCCTCCTGGCGGCCTGGATGCCCGCGCGCCGCGCCACCCGCATCGATCCGGCGCTATCCCTGCGTGCCGAGTGACGACGGGTTGGCCACCGTCGAAAGATCGCCCAGCGGTTCGCCCAGATACCGCTGCCGCAGCAGGCGCCGGACAATTTTTCCGCTTTGCGTCTTCGGCAGTTCCGCCACCAGCCTGATTTCGCGCGGCCGGAAAGTCGGACCCAGCACGTCCACCACTGTGCCGATCACGGCGCCGGGCTCTACCTCCACGCCCGGCTTCGCCACGGCGTAGCCCACGATCGCCTCGCCTTTCAATTCGTCCGGTACGCCGATAACCGCGGCTTCGGCCACGCCCGGGTGCTGCAGGATGGCTTCTTCCACTTCGGCCGGGCCCACCTTGCGGCCGGCCACATTCATGGATTCGTCGGCACGGCCATGCAGGAACCAGTAGCCGTCCTCGTCCACACTGGCCCAATCGCCGTGGTACCACATGCCCGGAAATCGCGACCAGTACGTCTCGATATACCGCCCCGCGTCGTTCCAGATGCCGCGAGTCATCGAAGGCGAAGGCGCCCTGCACACCAGGTAGCCGGTGCGCCCGCGGACCGGCGCGCCGGTTTCGTCCACCACGTCCGTCGCCATGCCCGGCGCGGGTCCGCCCAGGCTGCACGGCTTCAGCGCCTGAATCGGCAGCGGCATCAGGAAACTGCCCACGATCTCCGTGCCCCCCGAGATATTGATGATGGGGCACCGCCCGCGCCCGGCGCGTTCGAAGAACCACAGCCACGAAGCCTCGTCCCACGGCTCGCCCGTCGAGCCGAGTAGCCGCAGCGTGTCCATCGCCGGCACTTCCCCGCCGTATTTGGTCAGCACGCGAATGGCGGTGGGCGAAACGCCGAACGTGGTGATACCGTGACGCCGGATCATCTCCCACAACCGCATGGGACCCGGATAATCCGGCGCCCCATCGTACATAAAGATGGTGCCGCCGAAAAGGTGATTGCCCAGAATCGTCCACGGGCCCATCATCCAGCCGATGTCGGAGAGCCAGAAGAAGCGGTCGCCGTCCCGATGGTCGAAGCCCAGCCAGATCTCCTTGCCCATTTGCGCCAGGCATCCGCCATGCGTGTGGACCGTGCCTTTCGGCTTCCCCGTGGTGCCCGAAGTGTACAGGATCAAGGCGCGCGCCTCGGAATCCAAAGAGGCTGTGGGGAAGGGCGCGTCCTCTTCCCCGGGAAAGAATCCGCCCTGCTCCGGCAGCACGATGGTGTGCTCCACCGTGCGGGGGATCTTCTCCGCCAGCGGCAGTTGCTTCCCGCGGCGCACCAGGTGCGGCGCGGTGAACAGCACGCGCGCGCCGGAATCCTCCAGCCGCGTAGCCATCGCCCCCGCGCCGAATCCCGCAAAAATAGGTACCACGATCAGCCCCGCCTGCAGGCAGCCGTACAGCACGCCGAGAATCTCCGGCACCATCGGCATCACCAGGGCCACGCGGTCGCCCGCCTCCAGACCCAGCTTCACCAGCCCGCGGGCGACGCGGCTGGCCTCGCGCCGCAACTCGCCGAAGGTGATCGTCCGGGTCTCGCCGTTCTCGCCTTCCCACAGGCAGGCCGTACGTCCGGGGTCGGATTCCGCCCAGCGGTCCAGGCAGTTGTATGCGATGTTCAGCCGGCCGCCAGTGAACCATTGCGACCACTCCGGCCCGTGGCTCGCATCCAGCACCCGGCGATACGGCTCGAACCACGCTACGCGCATTTCGAGCAGCATCTCGTCCCAGAAGCGCTCCGGATCCTGGCGCGAAAACTCCAGGAACGCCTCCCGGTCGGCGAACCCCAGCCGCTGCATGAAGCGCCACACATTGGTCCCTTCGATGAATGCCCGCGACGGCTCCCAGATCATGCACTACCAGTCTAGCCCCCAATGCCGTTCCATCGGCCCGTAACCACCAGGTGTCGCGCGACGTCACTTGGTGCGAATGAAAGCCATGGCAGTGTGTTGGATTCTCGTCATGGGAGCGCGTTGGCTGGATGCCCAGGTGGTCCTGAGCCGGCGAGTCTATGCCGAACACGGCCGGACCTTCGCGCAGATCTGGATGGCGGAAGAAGGAACCCTGAACTTTTGGCAGCTCACCCACTCCGCGCGTGACCACTCCGAACCGGTTTGCTCGCGCGACGGCAAGCTAATCTACTTCGTGTCGGACCGCGATGGCGAGCGCTCCCGAAACTCGTACGGCGGCCACCCGAACGAACGCGAGGTCTGGGCGTATGACCGGCAGACCGGCCAGGAACACCTCATATGGCGCACTTCGAGCAACCCCGGGCTGGCCCTTGACGGAGCGACTGCGAATGGCGGACTGCTCGTACGCGTGGGCACCGAACTGCGCAGCCTGGTGCACAATCCATGGGTCTTCCAAAACGTCGATGAAGCCGCTCTCTCTCCTGATGGCCGCAGGCTGGCGCTGATAATTGCAGCGTCGTACGACAAGGGCGGACAGAGCCAGAACGCCCGGCTGTTTGTTGCTGACGCCGCAACCGGTCAAGGCGCAGACTGTGGGTGGGAAATATGATGTGCCTGAGTGGTCGCCTGACGGCACGCGGATCGCCGCTTTTTTCGACGGCGGTCTCGCCATCCTGGACGCCACGACGCGCCACCAGATCGAGCGCCTCGTGTTGCCGAAGCGCGACGCACCGTCCCAGGACATCGTTTGGTCGCCCGACGGCAAGAGCCTGCTGGCCGGTCTTTACGGCGAGAATGGAGGCGCCGGAGATCCGCAGAACGATTACTTCCTTCTGAATCCTGCCACCCGGGCTTGGACGCCCGAACTGACGGCCCGGCGATTGCTTTGGCTTCACGGCAAGACGATCCTTTATTTACGTCCTTTCGGGACGACTCCACTGGCGCCGGCAAGCCCGCACAGCGTCTGGACCTCGCAGCTCGCAATTTACGATCTGGCTTCACGCAAAGACACGGCGCTGACTTCGGGTCTCGTTCTCAACGATGACCTATCAACCTGCGGCCACTGAACAGTCGCTTGGTTACTAGTTTTCCGTAGGCGTTCGACGCATGCTTTCCACGACCATCACTGGCAGGTTGGCCTTCCTCTTTTCCAGCTTCATTCCCACCGGCAGCAGCAGCGCGGCAATACCCGAGTCCGCCGGTTCCGAAGCCTCAGCCGCGCGCTGCTGCGTTTTGGCCGTTGTCCCGGCGATCATCGCTTGCCCGAGCGCCTGCGAGGAGAACAGATACTGCCCTTGTAGCCCGGTCTCATCCACTACCGGTAGGTCGACAATCTGCTCCAACAGCAGCGTGAGACTCAGGATGCGGGATCGCAGTCTGGTCGTTGTGCGCCCTCGGGTCGAAGTCCTCAGGCCTGCGTGTCAGTTTGATCCCGGCTTTGGCAGCCACCAGCGCGTAGACCGGGAATTCCTTGCTCTCGCGATGGAGTCTCAAACCGAAGCGCTCCGCCAGCAGCCCCTGCATCATTTCAGGAACGCGCTCGGTGGACCCGCCTTCCGGCAACTTCGCCACGATGTCGAACCGCTGCGTACTCAGCCACTCCGGACCCGAGATCTGTGCGAGCCTGACCCCGCAGGCGTACGAGATCAGCGCCGAAAGCGACATGCCCCCGAAGCTCGCCTGCGCCTTGTCCAGGCGCACTCCCAGCGGCGTGCCCGGGGAGCGCCGCAGTTCCGGCGCCAGTTCTGGAGCGGGCTTGATGGAGGCGACTTCGAATCTGGGTCCCGAAGCGGATTGCGCGTCGATGGCCGCAATTGCCACCATGTGCAATGCCAGAGATGCCATCCCCACAAAGGCCATGGGTCTGAGTTTCACTGCAATTCCATAGCTCATAAGACGTGAACCACCACTGGCACTTTGACGTCATGCCACTCACAAAAGTGCCCGATCAAGAGGGCTGATCGGGCCTTGAACAAAAAGTGGAGATCGGCAAGTGACCCCGGCGATGCTCCTGTTGTGAGGTCGGCCGCTTGGGTGTGTCACGCGCGACCCTCGAAGTGGGACGGTGAAGTGAGCCTAAAATGTGGTTTGTGCCTATAATCCGGAAGTCAGTGGGACTGCGAATCAGCACAGCAGCGCCCGTAGTCGCGCTCGTCTTGTTTCTATGCCCTTACCTGGGATTGAATTCTGTATTGGGGCGGGCAAGGGGACCGGCTCCGGTCTTTAGGTCCGCACTTCGACAGATCCAACGCCGAACCCGGATTCCAATCGTGCTGCCGTCGAAGTTGCCATCTGCCATTCCAGAAAGCGCCATCAAACTGGCCTGGGGTGGGGTGAGGGAGGACGGATATTTCATTTCGCTCTATTTCTCTGAGGATGCCGTCAATGCAACTTTTGCGGCCGGCTTTGGTGGCTCCACTCGCATCTTCCAAGATCTGCCCAGCACGCGCCAAGTCGCGCTGTCGGGCGGCCGCACCGGAATGTTCAGGCCGGTCTCGTGCGGAGGGTCGTGTGCACCCGCACACCTGTGGTGGGCGCAAAACGGCGTCATGTATCAAATCCAAATGAAGCTGAGAAGCGGTTTGCCCGAAAAAGACGAGGAGACGATTTTGGTCGAAACGGCGAATTCGACTGTAGCCGCGAGGCGGGAATAAGGAATCGATACTCTTGGGAGGTGTAAGTATGCCCCGCAAATCGACTGACGTCATAAAACGCAACGCCAAGATTGGGGAAGCCGACTGGTACGCGACCCCGGCAGGTCGCCGGCAGACGGAGCGAGAGGTTGCTCGCGCGCTCAAAGAAGGGACCTTGATTCGCTCGGCCGAATCCAAAATTGCGAAAAGCGATTTGAAGATACTGGACCAGCTTCTGGAACAGGCCAAGCGAAACTTTAGTCGCTCCCCGGCGCGACCCGGCCAGAAAAACGCGTGATCCGTCTGGGCTATCCCTCAAGATTATTGAAACCCGAAACGCCCGGCGGCTGGTCTATGCTAGTTAACAGAAACCGTGCTTCAGGGAAGAACCAAGGCTAGACTGTTTTTAACGTTGGCGCTCGTTTGCGTGTCTTTTGCGGCCGATCCGCCGCCGGTGACGCCGGTGACGGTGTGCGAGGTACTGCGCGACTTCGCCGCGCACGAAGGCAAGGACCTGGCCGTGCTCGGCCGCTACTCCTTTCGCACCTCGGAAACCTGGGTGGGCGAGCAGGGCTGCGATCCCGCCATAACGGTTCCGCCGAAACTGCCCCTGCTGGAGGACACCGAGGCGCCCAAGCTACCGGAGAGTTATACCCTCGACGCCGTCGCCCTGCACAAGAAACTGGTGGACATGCAGCGCCGCACCTCGCTCGGCAAGTTCCGCTTCGGCACCTCGGATTACGACCGCTGGGCGGTCATCTACGGGCGCGTCGAGAAACGCTCGGGCTCCCCCCGGCTGGTCTTTCGCGGCAGCGGCGTCATGGTGATCCTGACCGGGCAGGAGTAACTCACCGGAACAGCTTTTCCAGCTTGCCTAACGCCTCTTCCAGCCGTTGCGGCCGTTCCAGCACCCCCGCGAACAGATCGCCTTTTTCCCGAAACCGCTCCACCGCGTTTTCGATCGTGAAATCCGTCGGGCGCAGGCCCTCTCTGACTTCGCTCCATTCCAGCGGCGTCGCCACCGGCGCCCGGTCGTAGGCGCGCAGCACATAAGGGGCGGCGATGGTCTTGGATTTCCCGTTCTGCAGGTAGTCGAAATACACGCGGTTCTTCTGGCGCTTGGAGACGCTGCGCGGCGTGGTGAACAGGTCCGGCTTCTGGTGCGTCACCAGCCGCGCAATCAGTTCGGCGAAGGTGCGCGTCTCTTCGTAGGAGTAGATCGGGCTCGACCGGAATGTACACGTGCATGCCGTCGCCGCCGGTGGTCTTGGGGTAGCCTGTCAAGCCCGATCTGGTCCAGCACCCGCTTCACCATCAGCGCCGCCTCCACGATCAGGTCGAAGCTGCACTCCTGCGGGTCCAGATCGATCAGGATGAAGTCCGGATTATCCAGGTGCGGCGAGCGGCTCATCCACGGGTTCTGATCGATGCAGCCCAGGTTCGCCAGGTACAGCAGGCTGGCCCGGTCCTCCGCGAACACGTAGCGGATGGGCGCGCCGTTATGCTCCGAATCGATCCACTCGGTGCGCAGCCACGGCGCCACCACCTCGTGGGCGTTCTTCTGAAAGAAAAAGTCCTCCTTGATGCCGTTGGGGTACCGCTTCAGCGAGAGCGGACGGTCTTTGAGGTGCGGCAGAATCCAGGTCGAAACCGCATCGTAGTAGTTCAGGACGTCGCGCTTGGTATAACCCTGGTCGGGATAAAAGATCTTCGGCAGGTTGGTGAACTTGAGCGCGTGGCCGTCGATCTCCAGCGTCGCCTCTTTGGCGTCCGGCGCCAGCAGCGCAGTCTGACCGGCATCCTCCCTGCCGACCTCCCGTGCCGCCTTGTCCGTCCGCAGCCCCAGGTACACCGGCGCGCGCAGGTGGTCGTCCTGCGTCCAGTTGGCGTATTTCACCTGGCAGACCAGTTCCGGTTTGACCCACGTCATGCCCCGGTCGGGCTTGGGTCGAACGGCGAACGGGCATTCTCCGGTGACCAGCGGCTTCAGCCGGGCGTACAGATCGGCCAGCGTTCGCTGCGTCGAAACCGGTCCCTACATTGCCCACCCACTGCAGCTTGCCGTCCTTCCGCACGCCCAGAACCAGAGCGCCGAAATGGCTGCGGCCGCCCTGCGGCTCGGTGAATCCGCCGATCACGAATTCCTGCTCGCTCACCAGCTTGATCTTCAGCCACTCGCGGCTGCGGCGCGATTCGTACGTGCTGGCGGCGTTTTTGGCCAGAATGCCTTCCAGGCCGGCTTCCCGCGCGGCCTCCAGCATCTCTTCCCCGGCGCCGGGGAAGCTTTCGGAAATGCGCAGCGGGTCCGCCCGGCTTCACCACCGCCTCCAGCAGCTCACGGCGCTTCGCCAGGGGCACGCCGCGCAAGTCGTACCCATCCAGGTAGAGCAGGTCGAACGCGAAGTAGACCACCGGCGTGGACCGCACCAGGTGCGCAATGGTGTTGGGATCGCTGTTGGCAATGCGCGGCTGAATCAGGTGAAACTGCGAGACCCCTTTGGGATCCAGCACCGCGATTTCGCCATCGAGTATGGCCTGCGAGGCCGCCACCTGGTGCTGGATCACAGCCAGCTCGGGATACTGGCGCTCGCAGCGCAGGCCGCTGCGCGATTGCAGCCGCACCTCTTCGGATTCGATGAAAGCAATCGCCCGCACGCCGTCCCATTTCACTTCGAAGAGCCACTGCTCACCGCGCGGAGGCTTGTCCGCCAGCGTGGCGCTCATCGGTTCCACATTGGCAGGCAGGGGAGCCTGGCGCGCGCCTTTGATGCCACTCAGGTCAATGTGCTTTTTTTTTACCGGTGCGGACTTAGCCGCGGGCGCGGCGGCGGATTTCACGCCCCGCTTGGCGGGCCGGCTGCTTTCCCATACCCGGTCCGACGCGCCGGCGGTTTTGGCCTTCGCCTTCCGCGCCGGCAGGTTGTCGGCAATCTCTTCCTGTGTGCGCCCGGAGAGCGCGCTGGTGGCATGGGCTTCCACATCCCAGCCTTCCTGCGCGAACTCGTCGCGCTTCTTGATGATCAGCCACTCGTTGCCTTTGCCGCGATTCTTCATGTGGACCAGCGCGAAATCGCCGTTCAGCTTTTCGCCGTGCAGGCGGAACTTCAGATCGCCGCGCTGCGATCTGTCGGCTCGCCCGCCACCTCGCCGAGCAGCTCGAACGTGCCGCGGTCCCACAGCATCACGCTGCCCGCGCCGTAGTTGCCTTTGGGAATGGTGCCCTCGAAGCTGCCATACTCCAGCGGATGATCCTCCACAAAGGCCGCCAGGTGTTTCAGCGTCGGATCGAGCGTGGGCCCCTTCGGCACGGCCCAGCTATTTCAGAACGCCGTCGATCTCCAGCCGGAAATCGTAATGCAGCCGCGTGGCATCGTGGCGCTGCACACAGAAATAGTTGCCGCCCGGCTGCGAGTTGCGCGGAAGGCGGCGGTTCCGGTGTATTCTCGAACTTGCGTTTGGCAGCATACTCTTCGAGAGGCATAAATCCCTTTATTTACATCTTATAGAGGTTTTTGGTATGTTGAAAACCGCATAGGAGCACCTTATGGCGGCAAGCGTCTGGAAAGGCCATCTGACCTTTGGCCTGGTATCGTTCCCGATTCGGCTGTTCAGCGCGGCACGCAGCGAAACCATCAGTTTCAACCTGCTGCACAAGGAAGACCATTCGCGCATCAAGCAGATGATCTATTGCCAGGCGGAGGACAAGCCCGTCCCGCGCAGCGAACTCGTCAAAGGCTACGAGTACGAAAAGGATCACTACGTCGAGATCGACGACGAAGACATCAAGAAGGTCGCGCCGAAAACCGCCAAGGTGATGGAGATCCTGGAATTCGTCAAGAGCGATCAGGTGGACCCCGTCTACCTGGAAAGCTCCTACTACATGGCGCCCGATGAAGGCGGCGAAAAGCCCTACGCCCTGCTGTTCCAGGCCCTCCGCGAATCGAACTATTACGCCCTCGCCAAGGTCGCCATGCACAATCGCGAGCACATCATCATCCTGCGTCCCGGACCCAAGGGCATTCTCTCCCACACCATGTACTACCAGGACGAGATCCGTCAGGTGGAGGAGTTCCGCACCGATACCAGCTTGGTCAAGGAGAAGGAACTGGCCATGGCGAAGATGTTGATCTCGTCGCTGGAGGCGGATTTCGAACCGCAGAAATATCGCGACACCTATCGCGAGAACCTCCAGAAGATGATCGAAGACAAGATCGAAGGCAAGAAGGTCGTGGCCACGCCGGAGGCCCACGTCGCCCCGGTCATCGACATCATGGAAGCCCTTAAGAAGAGCCTGGCCGAGAAGCGCAAACCCGCCCAGGCCGCCACCGCCATCGCCGCCGAAGCCGGAGTTGGAGCCGAAGAGGAGGCCCCTCTCGAAGAAGCCCCCAAGAAGCGCACCCGCAAAAGCAAAGTGGGTTAGCTCCGAAGCGAGACCCTATTCACCGGCTTCCCGAAGTTGCTTTTTCACGAAGGCGCTCGCCGGTATCCTGCCCGCCCAGCCCTGCCACAGTTCCCGGCGGCGCTGGTCCAACTCTTTCGCTTCGGCCGCGTGCCCGGTGCGCCGTGCCAGTTGCGACATCGCCGCGCACATTCGCGAAAAGGTGTTGGCCTGGACCAGGTCGTCGCCCACATGCTGGTCGGAAGCGAGAATGCCGGCAGTCAGTTCACGATAAATCTCCAGTGCCCGTTGCGGTTCTCCGGTCGCGGCCAGATAATCGGCCTGCGCGCTGGTGGTTTCCGCGCCTTCGCCGCCCAGTTTGAAGCGTTGGGCCGGATAGTCCCCCGTGGCTCGCAACAACTGGAAAGATGCCGCGATGGCATTGGCGGCGTCCGCATTCCGGCCCAGCCCCCAGAGCGCGTATGAGTAATGGGAAAGCATCCGGATTTCTTCGCGGCGCGCCTTCACGTTGTTCCTGATCTCCCGCAACCGCAGCAGGGCGTGCTCGAACACCGCCGGAGCCCTCGGCGGGTCGAGAACCGTCAGCACATCCCCCAGTTGCCGCGCCGGCGTGGCCAGTTTGATCCGGCTTTCCGCATCGTTCGGATCGGCCCGCGCCAGCCGTTCTTCCAGGTTGAGCGCCGTTTGAAATGGCTCGACCGCGTCTTTAGGCCGGCCCAGGCTGATCGCGCCCGGTTCTCCCAGGATGCCGCCCTGCCGGCACAGGATGGCGTAAAGCGCCGAACCACCGTCTCGCTGGAGGGAGTCGCTGCTCTGCACAATGGATCGCGCCTCGGTCACCATGGTCAGGGCGCCTTCCAGGTCGCCCGTCAGCCGCAGCGAGTTGGCCAGGATGCTGAGATCCTGCGCCACTACTTCTCTCCCCACTGGACTCGTCCGCGCAATCTCCACCCCCCGCCGCGCCGAACCGATGGCATCCTCGAAATAGTGCATGTTCAGGTACGCCAGGGCGATATTGCCCATCGTAGTAGCCGTCAACCGGATCACTTCCGGCGAAGCGTTGCCCTCGCGCAGCAGCGCCTCGACGTGACCCCTGCTGCTCTGCGCGCTGGCCAGCGCGGCATCGTTGCGCCGCTCCGATGTCGCCAGGATCATCCGGTCCTCTTCGATCTGGGCCAGCAGCAGCAGCACGTCCTGCCTGCCCGGGTGTGCTGCCAGCACCTGTCGGGCAAACGTATCCGCGTGCCTCAGGCTGTCTTCCGCCTGCGCGAACTGCCCGATATTCGGAAGTGAAGGAACGCCCTGCGACTCGGCCGTCAACAGGTAGCCCCTCGCGAGATCCATCGCCATCTCCGGATCGATGTGCGACTGCCCGCCCAATCGCTGCAGGTATTCCATCGAAGCAGACACCAGTTCCTCGCGCGCTTTCGTCGAACCGGGAAGATTGCGGATCTTCGGTTCAAAGTCGAACACGCGGTTGGCCAACTGCCGCAGGTCCTCGAATCGCTTTTGCGCCAGCGCCCGCTCGCGATTCGCGGAGTATTGCCCGATCCCCAGCCCCAGAATCGCCACCGCCACCGCCGCCATCGGAAGCCAGTGCCGCCGCAGAAATTTCAGCGCGTGATACCACTTCTCACCGGAGCGCGCCCGCACCGGACGCCCTTCCAGCGCCGCGCGTAGATCCTCGCCGAATGCGTCCACCGTGGCGTAGCGCTCCCCCGGTTCGCGGCGCAGGGCTTTGCGGAGGATGAACTCGACATCCCGCGGGACCGCGCCGTTGATCCGCCGGACCCGGGTGGTCTCCCCGTCCGCGAAATGCTCCGGTGGCGCGCCAGCAAGCAGGCGGTACAACACCGCGCCCAAGGAGTAAATGTCCGTCGCGGTAGTCCTGGCGTCGCCGGATAACTGTTCCGGGCTGGCGTATTCCGGTGTCATGGCCCGCATTACGGTTTGCGCGGGCTCGGCGGGCGTAACCATCCTCGCAATGCCGAAATCCAGCAGTCGCGGCCGCCCACCGCCGTCGATCAGTATATTGGAAGGCTTCAGGTCGCGATGAATTACCAGGTTGCGGTGGGCATACGAGACCGCATCGCAGACGCCCAGGAACAGCCGGAGGATGGCCGCCACTTCGCGTCCCGCGCAGTACCGGTCAATAGGCGTGCCGTCCACGTATTGCATGATCAGGTACGGATGGCCCTCCGCCGTATGCCCGGCGTCGATGAGTTGCGCGATACCCGGGTGATGCAGCGAAGCCAGGATCTTTCGCTCCGCCAGAAAGCGGTTTCGCACCGCCGGAACGTCCATGCTCGACCGCACGAATTTGATGGCCACCCGCTGTTCCACTTCGCCGTCGGCGCGCTCCGCCAGAAACACCGAACCCATGCCGCCTTCGCCCAGCGACCTCACCAGGCGGTACGGGCCGCATGGATCGCCCGGCGACAAAACCGCCCCCTGCCGCAGCACTCCCGAAGCCATGGCGGCAACCGAATCCAACAGAGAGTCGGATTCCACGTCATAAAGCAGCAGGGATTCCACTTCGTCGCGCAGGCTCGGCGCCACGCCCTTCTGCGCGTAGTAGCTCGCGCGTTTGACGGGGTCCATGCCGGCCACATCCCGAAATACCGCCAGTGCCTCCTCCGTCATCTCGCGTCCACCCGTCAAGCTCGGCTAAAATCAAAATGATTATAGTGCAACATCGGGAGAATCCACGATTTTTGTAGCCTCCCTCCGGATCATGCCTGCCGAAATCACGATCCTTCTCGATCGCTGGCGCCAGGGAGACCAGGCAGCCCTCAATGAATTGATGCCCCTGGTCTACGCGGAGTTGAACCGGCGGGCCAGGAACCTGCTGCGCGGCAAATCGCCCGATTACACCTTGCAGCCCACCGCGTTGGTCCACGAAGCCTGCCTGAAACTGCTCGGTCACGATGGGCCAGGCTTCGAGAATCGGGCCCACTTTCTGGCCGTGCTCTCCCGTGCCATGCGCCAGGTGTTGGTGGACTATGCGCGCTCCTCCCATGCCGCCAAGCGCGGTGGCAGTGCGGAAAGAGTGCCCTGGGACACGCAGATCGAGATCTCTGCCGGGAGCGGCTCCCCGGCGCCCCGCATGCTCGAATTGGACCGCGTCCTCTCGTTGCTGGAAACCGGGAACCCACGCCTTGCCCGCCTCGTCGAAATGCACTATTTCGGAGGTATGACCGCGGACGAAATGGCCCTGGCCTTGGATCGTTCGGCCCACGCGGTCCGGCACGATCTGCGCGCCGCAAAGTCGTTCCTGCGCCGCGAAATGGCCCGCGGCGCCAGTTAGTTGAATCTGCATTACCCTGGTAATATAAACGTATGGCCCTCGCTCATTCCAAACTTACCGCGCAGGGACAAATATCAGTTCCCGCGAGCGTGCGCAAGAAACTCGGTGTCGGCCCCGGTTCGATTCTGGAATGGGACGAAGACGGTGGGAAGATCGTTGTTCGGCGTTCCGGGCGCTACACGTTTGAAGATGCCCATCGCGTGCTATTCCCCGAAGGACCCCCTCGGCGCAGAACGTTGAAGGAACTGAAGGAAGGCATCGCAGAGTTCATGCGAGAGCGGCATGGGCGCCGTTGATACGAATGTTCTGGTGCGTCTGCTTGCCCGGGACGATACTCGCCAGTTTGAGTCTGCCCAGGCCTTCGTCAGACAAGGGGTTTGGGTATCGACTCTGGCGCTGGCCGAGGCGGTCTGGGTCCTTCGAACCGTCTATCGAAGGAGTCCCGGAGAGTTGGCCGACCTGATCGGTGTGCTTCTCGACCACGAGGAACTCATCCTGCAAGACTCCGAGGCCGTCGCGGCCGCGCTCGATATGTTTCGCGCCCGGCCCTCGCTCGGCTTTTCCGATTGCCTGATGCTGGCGCTGGCCCGGGAGTACGGTCATCTGCCGCTGGGCACCTTCGATCGCGGCCTGACAAAGCTGGAAGGCACCCGGAAACTCTAGACTCGCGCTTTACGCCCTCAATCCCGCGACAGCCATGTAATCGTCCGTGGCGCTACCCAAAGCGTCGCCCGCGTCAAGCAGTCCGGCCTTCGTGGCGGGAACGTCCTGCTAGAATACAAGCAGTGGCAAAGCCTCAAGGCAGAAGACATCTTTCCCTGGTGGCTTCACTGCCAGTCCAGGAACGCGCGCGTCTGCTGCGGTTGATAGCCTCGCAACAGGGATCTGACGCGTTCTTGTACCGGTCAATTCCAGCTTCACGCGATGAGTTTTCGGCGGACGAGGAGCCGCTGACTTGGGACGCCCAGGGCTGGGAGGATGCCGGTTGAGGCGGGGCGAGACTCGCTGGTATACGTTTCGGCTTCCTGACAAACGGCGACCCCTCAATCCCGCGACAGCGTCCGGTTCCGGAACAGCCAGGCCGCCAGCAAAAAGCAGACCAGCGCGTAATCCAGCCCGTACCCCAGCGTGATTACGTGATCCGTCCACGGCGCCACCCGCAGCGTTGCCCGCGTCACCGTCAGAAACCGGATCTCTGAAAGCGCATTGGTCGAAGGCAGGACATCGAACAATACCTTGCGCACCCACGGCGCCATGAATTGCGGCGGAGCCGCCGAGGGCGCCACAATCTGCGCCGCGATCGACATCACGAGCACAATCCCGAAAGCCATCATCGGGTGCATCACCGTCACCAGCATCAAAGCAATGGCGCTGTACACCGCGTAGCGCACCAGTGGATACACGATCAGCAGCCATGGCGAGATTTGAATGTGCACGCCGCCGATCGCCGCCATCCCGTAATTCAATGCCAGCATGGCCAACACGAACGCCACCATCAGGATCTGCACGCCCAGATACTTGCCCAGCAGGTACTCCCACCGGCGCACCGGCCGGGCCATCACCGCCAGTATCGTGCCCGTCCGCATTTCCCCCGATACCGCGTCCGCCGCCGCCCACGCCGCCAGCAGACTGCCGAACCCGCTCACCATACTCATAATGCCGCCGATAATCTGCAGCACCATGGCCTGCACCTGGTCCGCGCCGATGGCGCGATTGTTGCGCGCCAGCATCAGCGGCGTCAACGCCAGCAGCATCACGCAAACCATACCCGCGCTGAACACGATGATGATCTTATTCCGCAGCAGCCCGTTGAACGTATTCAAAGCGATGGCACGGACTTTCATGACACCGCCTCCTTCCCGTCCACCGTTTTCAGAAAGACCTCTTCCAGCGTGCTCCGCACCGGGTTCAGGCTGATTACGTCGCACCCGCCGGCCCACAGCGCTTCGGCCATCTCGCGCTTGCGCGCCAGCGTCGGTCGTAATTTTGATGCCCTGAGTCGTGCGCTGCACCACCGCCCCGCGCTCTCTGGCGGCGAGTTCCATCTCGCTCGAAAGGCTGTCCACCACAATCTCCACCGCCGTCCCGCTGCCCAGCATTTCGTTCAACCGGCCGGTGCGGATCAGCTTGCCATGATCGATAATCACCACCCGGTCGCAGATCTGCTCCACCTCCGGCAGAATGTGGGAGCTGAGGAACACCGTCTTCCCCTCGGCCTTCAGAGAGACCAGCAGTTGCAGCACCTCGCGCCGCCCCGCCGGGTCGAGACCCGAAGTCGGCTCGTCCAGAATCACCAGTTGCGGATCGCACAACAGCGCCTGCGCGATTCCCAACCGCTGCACCATGCCGCGAGAGTACCGGCCGATCTTCAGATTCTCGTACCCGGCCAGCTTCACCTTGGCCAGCAGTCCGCCGATCAGCGCCTCGTCCCCCGGCGCGGTCCGGCCCGCCAGCGCCGCGGTGAAGGCGCAGCAGTTTGGGACCGGTCAGATATTTGTAAAATGCAAAATTCTCCGGCAGGAAGCCGATCTGCTCCTTGGCCCGGACGTCGCCCGGCTGATACCCCAGCACGCGCACCGAGCCTGCATTGGCAAAATGAAATCCCATCAGGATGCCGATGCTGGTTGTTTTTCCGGCGCCATTGGGCCCCAGAAAGGCGCACACTTCGCCCTGCGCCACTTCGAAAGAGACGTCCGACAGCGCCTCCACGCGCTCCTCGCTGAACCAGCGCTTGTAGACCTTGCTGACCCCCTGGAACTCAATTGCCGCGCCGGCCATCCATCCCTCCTACCCCGAAACGTCCTGGAAAGCCCAGCTTGTTGGCCAGGTCGAGTTGCGCCCGTGGATCGAAACCCGATCGCCCGAAAATGATCGTGCCCGCCGAATCCACCACAATCATGCTCGGTACGCTCTCCACGTGGAACCGGTCCACCGTCTTTTGTCCCGGGTCCAGCAATACCGGGAACGTCATGCCGTTTTCCCGGGCGAATTTCTCCGCCTCCGCTCGCTCTTCATCCACGCTCACCGCCAGAATTTCGAACGCAAAATTCGTGCCCGCTGCCCCGCGATACAGGCGGTTCAGCGTAGGCATTTCGGCTTTGCAGGGGCTGCACCAACTGGCCCAGTAAACCAGCAGCACTTTCTTCCCGCGATAATCCGCCAGCGAAACCATGTGCCCGTCCAGTGAGGGAAGGGAAAACGCCGGCGCCGGTTTACCCACGGCATCAATGGCGTTCCCCCGGTTGTTGAGGTCTTCTTCCAGCGTCTTGGCGCGCGCGGTAATCCATACCGTAAACGCCGTGAGTGCCGCCACCGCAATCAGGGCGGTAGCGGATACGGTCTTCATGGTTACGCCATTATAGTTGGTCGCGCGCCGCCGCGAGCAGGCGTTCCGCGTTCAGCGCGCCCTCCGGCGTTTCTTCGTGTTTGAACATCAGGTACAGGTCCCTGCCGCCGGCCAGCAGTTCCCGGGCGCGCGCCGCGATGCCATCCACATCTTCGGCCGTATAATCCGGCTTGCGCAGCCGGTAATAAACGAAATCGGCCGTGATCACCTCGGGAATCTCCAGCCTCTCCGATTCAGCCACGCACAGCGAGATGTTGCGGCCGCGCAGTACGTCGTACACCTCTTCGTTCAGCCACGAGGTGTGCCGGAACTCAAAGGCATGCCGCATCTCGCCCGGCAGCAGCTCCAGGTACGCCTTCAACAGACCCACATCGCACTTCAGCGCCGGCGGCAGTTGGAACAGCACCGGACCCAGGCGGCGCGCGCTGCGCAGCGGATCGATGGCCTTGAAGAAGATCTCGGTGGCCTGCTCCGCGTTCTTCAGCCGCATGATGTGCGTGATCCGCATGTGGGCCTTCACCGCGAAGACGAAACTGGCCGGTGTCGCCTCCACCCATTTGGCCAGCGTGGTGGCCGCGGGAAGGCGCCGGAAAGTGTAATTGATCTCCACGCAGTTCAGCCGCCCGGCATAGTGGTTCAGAAACTGGTCCGCCTTCAGTTTGGCCGGATAGAAGGCCGGCTTCCAGGCGGCGTAGGCGAAGCCGGAGGTTCCGGCATACAGGTTTGCCATGGCTTATCATTATCTCTGGCTAGAGATCCTAAATGCTGATCCACATCATCGTAAGCTGGTTTCTGAGCGCCGTGGCGCTGTGGATGGTCGCGCAGATGGTGCCGGGTATCGAACTGCGCGGCTTTGGCGACGCGTTGCTCGCCACTCTCGTGATCGCCGTGGTGAACGCCACCATCGGCCCGGTTTTACGGTTTTTCTCCTTCCCCCTGGTGCTCCTCACCCTGGGGCTTTTCCTGCTGGTCGTGAACGCCATCCTGCTCAAGCTGGCTTCTTTGTTCACTCCGGGTTTTAAAATCCGCGGATTCCTTTCAGCGGTCATCGGGTCGGTGGTGCTCACGGTTCTGACCTGGATCCTGCGCCGCCTGGTGTTCTAGTGCTGAAACCGCAAACCGTGGAGGAACTGGCGGAGATGCTGGCGCGCCCCGCCAAGCACGCCCGCACCATCGCGCTCGAAGGATGCGCCAGCAAGCGGCTCATGGGCGGCCCCACCCTCGAGGCCGACGAATACCTCACCACCAGCGGCCTCAATCGCGTGCTCCAGTATGAGCCCCACGACCTCACCATCAGCGTCGAAGCCGGGCTCCCCTGGCGCGAATTGACCGCCGTTCTCGCCAAACACCGGCAGATGATTCCGCTCGACCCGCCCTACGCCCCCGTCGCCACCGTCGGCGGCGTGATCGCGGCCAACTCCAGCGGGCCCCGGCGCCGCCTCTACGGCACCGCGCGCGACCTGGTCATCGGCATGACCTTTGTCACCCTCGAAGGCAAACTGGTGCGATCCGGCGGCATGGTCGTCAAAAACGTGGCCGGTCTCGATATGGGCAAGGTGATGATCGGCTCCTTCGGCACCCTCGCGGCCATCGCCGTGGTCAACTTCAAGGTGGTTCCCGCGCCAGAGGCGGAGCGCAGCTTTCTCCTTCCGTTCGATTCGCTGGCCGGCGCTGTAGCCGCCCGGGACCGCATTCTGCGCGGCGTCCTGCAACCCTCGGCAATCGACCTGCTGAATCCCGCGGCCGGCGCGGCCCTGGGCAATCGTGCCTGGCTACTGGCCGTATGCTGCGGCGGCAATAGCGCCGCGGTCGATCGCTACGAGCGCGAACTTGCCCCCCTCGGCAACGGTGTCGCCTTCGATGGGGAGCGCCACGAGTCCCTCTGGCATTACGTGCGCGAGTTGACTCCCACTTTCCTCTCCCAGCACCAGCATGGCGCGGTGGTTCGTGTCTCGTGTACGCTGAAAGAGTTGCAAACGGTGATCGAAGCCATGCCTGGCGTGGCCCTCGCCCGCGCCGGCTCGGGTGTCTGTTACGGATATTTCGAGCGCACCCAGGATGCAGCCCTCTGGCTTTCCAGCGCCGCCCGCCGCGGCTGGAAGGGAGTCCTGGAGTTCTCGCCGGAGGAGTGGAAGCAGGATGTCGAGATGTGGCCCGCTCCCGGCGGCGACATCGAACTCATGCATCGCGTCAAGAAGCTGTTCGATCCGGAGAATCTGTTGAATCGTGGCCGACTCTATCGTCGCATCTGAAAAATCGGGACCCCGCCAGTTCGATCTGGACCGCTGCGTTCACTGCGGCCTCTGTCTGAACGCCTGCCCCACCTATCGCGAGTTGGGCCTCGAGATGGATTCGCCGCGCGGCCGCGTTTACCAGATGGTGCAGGTGGCCGCCGGGGCTCCTATCACGCCGGCTTACCAGCAGCACATCGATCTTTGCCTGGCCTGCCGCGGTTGCGAATCCGCCTGCCCTTCGGGAGTGCGCTACGGGCGCATGGTCGAGGACGCGCGCGCGGAGATCGAAGCCCAGGTGCAGCGCGGTCCCTTCGCCCGCTGGGTACGGCGCTTCGTGTTCCTCAAGCTGCTGCAATCCCGCGGCGCGCTCTCCGTGGCCGGCACCCTGCTCTACCTCTACCAGGTGAGCGGCGCCAAGGCCCTGGTGCGCGCGCTGGGCTTTATGAAACTGCTGGGCCGCCTGGGCGATCTCGAACCGCTTACCCCCCAGGCCGAGCCGCCCTTCTTCTTCAGCCAGATCGGCAAGACTTTTCCAGCCGGCGGCGAACGGCGTCACCGCGTGGCGTTTATGGCCGGATGCATCGCCAATATTTCCTTCGCCCGCCTGAACGAAGCCACCGTCCGGGTGCTCCAACGGAATGGGTGCGAAGTGGTCATCCCTGCCGGCCAGGGCTGCTGCGGAGCCCTCCACCTGCATTCAGGCCTGCGCGACGAAGCGCGCAAACTGGCGCGCCAAAACATCGATGCCGTTCTGGACGGCGGCTTCGAAGCCATCATCACCAACGCCGCCGGCTGCGGCTCCACCTTGAAAGAATACGGCGAATTGCTGGAGGACGACGCGGAGTACGCCGCCAGGGCGTGCGACTTTGCCGCGCATATGAAGGATGTCACCGAATATCTGGCATCCATCGGCCTCACCCAGAAAATGCGGCCGGTGAATCTGACGGTCACCTATCAGGACTCCTGCCACCTGGCCCACGGACAAAAAGTGCGCTCCTCGCCGCGCGAACTCCTGGCCGCGATCCCCGGATTGCAGTTCCAGGAAATGCGCGGAGCCGACCTTTGCTGCGGCAGCGCCGGCATCTATAACGTGGTCCAGAACAAGATGTCGATGAAGATTCTCCTAAGCAAAATGGAATCGGTGAATGCCACCGGCGCAGCCGTCATCGCCACCGCCAACCCCGGCTGCCTGTTGCAGTTGCAGGCCGGAGTCCGCCTCCACGGCAACAAACAAAAGGTCCTGCACGTAGTCGAACTCCTGGACCTCGCAGGCCAGTAGGACAGGCCTCCCGGCCTGTCCCCGGTTACTTCAACACATCTTCGAAAAACGAAAGCGCCCGCGGATCCTGTGAATTCTTAAGCGAATTCATCGCCTGCCTGCGGAGTTGATCGTTCTTCGTAGTCTTCACCACTTGAATCAGCAGCGGAATGCCTTGTCCGTCCGGAAGTTGCTGTAGGGCCGAGACTGCCCGCCGCTGCACCTGTTCATCCGGGTCGGCCAGAGCGCCGCTCAGCGTATTCAGGATCTTTGGCCCCGGCTTGCGCGCCAGTTCGCCCACGGCCTGCGAACGGATCCGCCCGTCTTTATCGGTGCGTGCGATCGAGACCAGCAGGTCCACCGCTTCCGGCTCTTTGCTGTTCGCCAGCGTCTGCACCGCGCGCTCCCGCACCTTCACGTCCTTGTCATTGGCGATGAGGTTCTTGACCACTTCGAAGCCGTGCCGGCCCCGCGAATTCGCCAGCGAAGAAACCGCCCGCAGCCGCAGCGACTGAAGCTCATCCGGCGCCACATAGCGATCCAGTAGACGGTCGGCCGCCGGATCGGCGTGCATGGCGATCGCGCTCATGGCGCTGTTGTAGTTGTTCACGTGCTGTTCCACGAAGGTCGCCAGCAGCGCCACGCTCTGCGCCGGCTGCACGTCGCTGAGCCAGTGCATCGGCACGCCCGCCGGCGTCGATTTCGCAATCCGGCGAGATGGCCCGGATCCGGTCCACCGCGTCCGCCTCCACGCGGAAAAGAATCACCGCCTGGTCGGGCGGCTCCAGGTGAACCACGCCCGCCTGGTTAAAATCCGAGCGGTTGACGTAGTCGCAGCCCATGTTATACGTGCGCGTGGAAGGCACGGCGTAACCGATCCACGCGGGTTGCGGCTGCGCGCTCAGCGCGGCCCGGAAAGTCTGTTCCAGGCCGGCCGACGCCGAGCGCGTATCCACTTTGGCGTTAATGAGCAGCTTCGGCTGCGCGCCCAGGGGCAGCACAGCCGCCATCAACCACATCGCGCGTTTCATTTGTTCAGAATCTCCTCGAGAAACTGCGTGGATTCGGGCGTCTTGCATATCCACCAGCCGGCGAGATAATGTTCTTCTTGCTGTCCAGGTCGTTTTCCTTGCGTGCCAGTTGGATCAGCGCCGCGACGTTTCGCTGATCGGCGAGGGCATTGACGATGGCCCGTTTCACCTGCGGGTCCTGTTCCGATCCGTAGATCGAGACCAGCGCATCGCTGGTGTTGGCGGCTCTCACCGAACCCAGGCTCTGCACCGCGGCGCGACGCAGCTTGGGGTCTTTCTCCGTGCGCGCCACCTCGATCAGCTTCTCGGTATTGCCGCTGAGCAGCCGCAGCAGTTCCGCCTTCACCGAGGGGTCCGTTTCGTTCTGATAGAACTGCCACATCTCTCCCTGATCGGCGGTGGATCCGACCATGCGGATGGCATCCAGCCGCAGTTCCACGTTCTTTTCGCTCTTGGCGATCTGGATCAGGTGGTCCTTATCCCGTGCGGATACCAGCGCGTTGAGCACCGCGCGTTTCACCGCTTGGTCCTGCGTGGAGCCGTAGATCTCCGTCAGAAGCTGACCGGGGTTGGGTCCGCTTGCCGGTGCGGCCGATGTACAGAATGGCCTGCAATTGCAGGTCGGGATTGGCGTTGCCGCGGGCAATCTGTTCCAGCATCTGCTGCGCCTTGGGCGAGCTGTTGAGGCCAGCACATAGATGGCTTGCTTCTTGACTTGCGGAGCCTGCGGCGCCTTTCAGCAGCCTCTCCAGCATGCGGCAGCGCGCGGTCCGGATCGCACTGCACCAGGCCGTTGAGCGCCAGCAGCTTGAGTTCGTCGTCGGACTCGGCTCTCCGGCGACACCTTCTGCCCCGCCGACTGCTTGACTTCCAGTTCCAGCGCCTTGGCATCGTCCAGCCAGCGGCTGCTGGCATACGTCTTGCGCAGTTCGTCGAGGCCGCCATGGCTTCGTCGCGGCGGCCCAGCTTGTTCAGCGTATAGGCCTTCCAGTAGAGCGCCGCGTCGGCGCGTGCGCCGCCGCGAGTGGCCACCTCCGTGAACGCATCCAGGGCCTGGTCGAACTCATGGTTGTCCAGGGCCCGCTGGCCCCGGTCGTACAGCGAATCGACGCTCATGTTGCCGGCCGACGCGGGCCAAAGTACGGCATCGGCGTGGGCGGCATCAGGCGGCATGGGTGCCGTGGGCGCTCGCGGCGGCCTGCTGCGCAAAGGCCAGGCCGTTCAAATTCTGAACAGCCCGCGCAGCGTTTTCACGAGCCATGTCGCGCGTTGGCCAACACCCGTTCGCATGTGCTCATCCTGGACCATATCGACGGCGCGAGCGGCCTGCTCGTTGATCGCGTCGAAATCATGCGCGAAAGCGCGTCATCCACCCTCTGCTGGATCGCGTCGGCATCGAGGTGGAAATCCCGATCCGGAACGAGATTGTTGCGCCCTTCCAGGACATCTTCTGGGGCGCGGCTCGCGGAGTCGGCGCGGGAGCCGCGGCAGGCGCAGCAGGCGCGGGCGGGCGCGGCCGGCGGCGCCGGAGGCGTCTGCGCCAGGGCGGCATGCCGCCAGCAAAGCAGCAAGCGGGTAGTCACGTGTTCGACAATCGTAATCATTTGGTTTGACCTTGTCTTATAATTTCTGCGCGGGATTTTCCAGTCCCGCCGGCCCCGCGCCGGTTCTTCCTGGTTCCGGACGTTCGAGCCCATAACCCGAATCTTGAACAGAATGCCTTCGGCTTCCAGCCGCTGGCGCAGATCTTCCAATTCATCCGGCGAAATCTGCGAGGGCGCGTGCGTGATATCCAGCAGCACGCGATCCAGCTCGTCGAGAAGACGCCGATGGCAGCGGTCTGCCGGTGTGCTCCGCGGTCTGCCGGTAGAGGCGGCTTTCGCTCACCAGGTCGGCCGCGCGTTCCTGCTCGCGAGGAAATGTCCAGCGGCCCGTGCGGATTGGCGTTGGCCAGTTCGATCAGCACCATCTGCGAGCGCTCCAGATAATCGCCCACGGCCACCAGCAGGACGCGCTCGCCGATCTGCGGATCGGCCGCGGCGGCCATCGGCTGCAGCCGGGCGAGCCTGCGGATAAAAGCGTCCTGCCAGGAACGCCGCACCAGCAGACCCGCCAGCGCCGCGCCTGCCGCCGGCCCAGCGCCACGAAACGGAGCACCCGGCAGATACCGCGCGCCGCGCCGGCAAGCCGGCGCTCGATGCGCGCGCCAGACCTCGGCGCCGTAGTCCGGACCGCGCTCGGGCACCGGAAGCGAATCCACCACGTTCAGCACCCGCTGCAGCGAGCCGTAGAGAGCGCGGCACTCCTCGCATTCCTCCAGGTGCTGCTCGGCGGCACGAGGGCATCGCCCTCTTCGCCGTAGTAATGCAGGATCAGTTGTTCTTCGGTCAAGGTGATTCATTTTGCCGGACTCACAATCGGCTCCAGGGCCCTTCGCAATTTCTGCACCGCGCGAAACACGCTGTGCTTGGCCGCGCCGGGCTGGCACTCCAGCACGCGGCTGACGTCTTCGATACACATGCCCTCAAAATGGCGGAGCACGAAGGCGGTGCGCTCGGTGGCGCTCAGCTCGCGCATGGCTTCGGCCACGCGCTCCCGGACTTCGCCGCTCAACGCCATCCGCGTCCGGCGCTCGGCGCCGTGGAAGGAAGCGATACTACCGGATCCTCCGTTTCGCTGTCGGCCGGCGGCGCCAGGTGTTCGTTTCGCCGCTTGCGCGAGCGCACCAGGTCCAGCGAACAGTTGGCCGCGATGCGATACAGCCACGTGCCGAAACTGGCCCGCTCGTCGAATTTGGCGAGCTGTTTGTAGGCGCGGAGGAAGCTCTCCTGCACCACGTCTTCTGCGTCTTGTTGATTCCCAGTCATACGAAATGCCAGCCGGAACAGAGAGCGGCTGTGGCGCTCTACCAGCACCCGGAAGGCGTCGGTGTCACCCGACCGCGCCTTGCTGACGGCCAGTACATCGTTCAGCTCCATCCGGCTGTTCTTTAGACTCTAAGGTTTCAACCCGGTTAGCAACTTGGGGGTTGGGGGTGCCGCGCGCGAAGCGCGCCACAAATCCCTGGCCCCAGCCCCGCCCCCGGCCCCCAATCACTCCCACCCCGAAACTATATTCCCCCGCCCCTCAGTCACTTACATCCCCATAATTTCAGACTCCATCCCGCTCCCCTGCTAGCGTGAAGCTGACAGGAACTCTTTATGCCTACCCAAAAACAAGTTGACGCCAACCGATTGAACGCTCAGAAATCTACGGGACCGCGCACCGCCGAAGGCAAGCGCGCTTCCTCCCAAAACGCCCTCAAATCCGGCCTCCATGCCGATTCGCAATTCGTCCTCGGCGAATCCCCCGAAGAGTTCGCCGAACTCCAGGCCGAGTACTTCGACCGTTTCGTCCCCGCCACTCCCGAACAGCGCTTCCAGGTCGATTGCCTCATCCGCAACGAATGGCTCCTCCGCCGCTACCACCGCGTCGAATCTCACCTCTGGGAATACCAGACCAGCCTCTGCGACCGCACCAGCGGTGTCCAACTCGGCGAGGCCTTCTCCAAAGCCAGCACCCTCTTCCAGCGCCTCCGCCGCCAGATCACCGCCTGCGAAAAGGCCTATAAAGAAGCCGGCGTTGAACTCGCCCGGCTTCAGCAGGCTTCCCAACCCACACAAACCACAGACCATATCTCGCAATTGGCTTCGTTCCTCAATTCCGGCTCCGACGCCCTCGCTGACTTCGCCTTCGACCAGATGGAAAAGACTCTTCTCCCCCACTTGCCTGTCGACCCCGGTCCCCAACCTCAAATCCCCAGCCCCCAGGAACCGTGACATAGGATATAATTCGCCTTTCCAACAAGTATGCCAATCGCACTGTTCCTCCAAACCACTCAGGCGGTCTCGCGCATCACGGCCCTCGATTGGACCATGATCGCGCTCTATTTCGGCATTCTCCTCTGCGTCGCCTGGTGGGTGGTGCGCAAGGGCAAGGACTCCGCCGCGGATTACTTCCTGGCCGGCCGCAACCTGGGATGGTGGGTCATCGGCGCCTCCATCTTCGCCTCCAACATCGGTTCCGAACACATCGTCGGACTGGCCGGCAGCGGCGCCACCAGCGGTGTCGCCATGGCGCACTACGAACTGCACGCCTGGTGCCTGCTGGTGCTGGCATGGGTCTTCGTGCCCTTCTACATGCGCTCCATGGTGTTCACCATGCCGGAGTTTCTGGAGCGCCGCTTCAACGAAAAGTCCCGCTACGTGCTCTCCATCGTCGCCTGATCACGTTCATCATCTCCAAGATCGCGGTCGGCATCTTCGCCGGCGGCGTGGTCTTCGCCACGCTGTTTCCCGAATATGCAATTGACCATCGGCGGCACCACGATCGACAGCTTCTGGATCGGCTCCGTGCTGGTGATCGTGCTGACCGGCCTCTACACCACGTTGGGCGGCATGCGCGCCGTGGCCTACAACGACGCCGTGCAGGTCATCGTGCTGATCATCGGCTCGTTCCTGTCTCACCGCCTACGGCCTGGTCACGCCTGGGCGGCTGGAGCGAACTGCGCCACTGGTGCGGCTCCGACATGTTCAACCTGTGGAAGCCGCTGATCCCGGCGGGCGTCGCAAGGCACCTGGTCGCCCGTGCTGCAGACCGACGCGGCCGGCAAGATCGTCAAGCGAGGCCTGGTATTTCAACGGCAACTTCCCCTGGCTCGGCATGCTCTTCTGCGCGCCCATCATCGGCCTCTGGTATTGGTGCACCGACCAATACATCGTGCAGCGCGCCCTCGGCGCTCCCAATGAAACAGTGGCCCGCCGGGGCAGCATCTTCGCCGCGTTTCTCAAGCTGTTCCCGGTCTACCTGTTCATCATCCCGGGCCTGATCTGCTACGCCCTGGCCAAGAGCGGCAAGGTTCCCGAACTGGCCTCCATGATCGGACCCGACGGCCAGGCCATTCCGGCCGTCTCCAACGGCGCCTTCCCCATGATGGTGCAATACCTGCTGCCGCCGGGCATGCGCGGCATCGTCGTGGCCGGCCTGCTCTCCGCGCTGATGGGCTCGCTCGCCGGCGTGTTCAACGCCTGCTCCACGCTGTTCACCGTGGACCTGTACGAGAAGTGGAAGCAAGGTGCGTCCCAGCATCAACTGGTGCGCACGGGGCGCATCGCCACCATGGTGATGGTCGTGATCGCCCTGGCCTGGATTCCCGTGATCAAGAGCGCGCAGGGCCTGTACACCTACCTGCAAGTCGGTGCAGGGCTACCTGGCGCCGCCCATCTTCGTGGTCTTCTTCTTCGGCGTCTTCTTCAAGCGCATGAACGGCGCAGGGCGCGCTCTGGGCCATGATCGTCGGCTTCGCCCTGGGCATCTTCCGCATGCTGGTGGATACGCCGGTGACGCTCGGACTGCCGGGCTACGAGAACGGGCTATGCCCAGGGCTCGTTCCTGTGGATCGTCAACAACATCTACTTCCAGTACTTCAGCGTGCTGATCACCATTGTCTCGGCGGTGGTGATGGTAGGGGTGAGCTACATGACAGCCGAGCCGGACTACAAATCCGATCCAGAGCCTCACCTTCGGCACCACCACCGGAGAGGATAGTAGGAAGACCCGCGCCAGTTGGGGACGTGGCGAAGTCATGGCCTCCGCCCTGGTGCTGATCTGCATCCTCGGCGGCTATCTCTACTTCCGTGGGTAAGACAGGCCTCCTGGCCTGGCCGCGGCCTTACGCTACCGCAACCGCCGGCTTGGCCACCGACTGGTAGAATCGCGGTGCGTGAAAAGGCTGAAAGCGGTAGCCGATCCCGAAAATTGTCTCAATATATACATCCGCGTACGCGCCCAGCTTTTTCCTCAGCCTGCGGACGTGAACGTCCAGCGTGCGCGTCCGGATTTCCGCGCCGTACCCCCAGACGCGCAGCAGCAGAGCGTCGCGCGGAATGATCTCGCCGGCATGTTGCACCAGCAGCGCCAGCAGATCGTACTCCTTGCGCGTCAATGGCATACGAACCGAATCCAGGGTGGCGGACTGCTGCGAAAAATCAACCGACAGGTGTTCATCGCCATAAGCCGGAATTTGGATAGTGTTAGTTGGTTCAGGTGCCATGAAGCCCTCCTTGCGGGTCTATGGTAATCCTACGGTTGACATCGAATTAGGTGATGGCGGAGTTGTAAAAAGTTTGTAAAAACCGCCGTTGGGGCTTGCGATCCGCTCGCTGAACGCCCCTAGCCCCCGGCCCCCAAGTGAAATAGCATATCGGACTACGCCCTCCCGCTTGCGTTGTGACATAATGTGAAATCCTTCGCACGTGAACCCGATCCGGATCCTTCGGAAGGCGCGGTGGTGCGGCCGTCGAGCCGCTCTCTACGAAAGGAGGACAGCTTCATTCAGCGTATGAAACTCACCAGACGATCCGCGCTCTTTGGCGCCGCAGCCCTCCCGATCCTCCAGACGGTAGAGGCGCAGGCGAAGCCGAAGAATATCGTCGTCTCCAGCGGAAACACCACCGATAACGGCGGAGTGAACTGCTGCGCCAAAGCGTATGAAGTGCTGAAATCCGGCGGCGATACTCTGGATGCGGTCATTGCCGGTGTCAACATTGTGGAGTTGGATGCCAACGACACCAGCGTGGGCTACGGCGGCCTGCCGAATGAAGACGGCGTGGTGGAATTGGACGCCAGTTGCATTCACGGACCCACGCGGCGCGGTGGTGCGGTAGGCGCCATCCGAGGCTGCAAGACACCCTCGAAAATTGCCAAACTGGTTTTGACCGAGACCGATCACATGATGCTGGTCGGCGACGGCGCGTCGCGTTTCGCGCGCATGTGGGGCTACCCCGAAGAGGATCTGCTCACTGACCGTTCGCGCCTCGCCTGGCGCATGTGGAAGCGCGAAATGCGCGACCGCAATGGTCATACCAACTGGGAATCGCAAACCGATGCGCCGCCCGCGTCGAAGAAAATCGGGTCTTTGAAAAAAGAGTTTCCGGAATACGACGAAGGCCTGCTGGCGTGGGCTTACGAAGTTGCCATTCACCCGCCGCACGGCACCATCAACTGCATCGCTCTGAACGATAAAGGCGAGATGTCGGCGGTCACTACCACCAGCGGAATGGCCTGGAAGATCGCAGGCCGCCTGGGCGATTCTCCCATTCTGGGCGGCGGATTGTTTCTCGATCAGGATGTGGGAGGGGCCGGCTCCACCGGGCGCGGCGAAGAGAATATCAGGGTTTGCGGCGCGCATACCATTGTGGAGAATATGCGGCATGGCATGTCACCCAGGGAGTCCGTGTTGGACTGCCTCAAGCGGGTGGCGCGCAATTTCGACAACGATCCGAAGCGCCTGGCGGCCGTAGACTTGCAGTTTTACGCCTTGCGCAAGGATGGAGAGTATGCCGGCGGCTCGTTATGGGGTCCGCCTCCGAACGGACGCGGTGGATCCAAAATGACGGTATGCAGCGATGGTCAACCGAGTCATCTCGTAGACACGGTTTTCCTATTGGAGCGAAAAGCGTGAGGAAACTGCTGTAGATTTCAACGCCCATTGCCGCCACGTGGGGGACAAACTGCGGCCGGAGCGTTCATAGAAGTACGTATGCGTTCGAAATAAAGCATTTCGGGCGTTTAAAATGAAACAATGTTCCGGTTTCTGCATCATCTAGCATGACGCCCGATTCCCGGGACTGTAGTTCGCGGCACGTACGATAAGAGGGTAGCTGTTTCACTGGGTAACTTGTCTGTCTGATGCATAACTACAAAAATCTGATCGTGAAACTGGGAAGCATTTAATATGCCCCAGATCTTTCATCACAGCACGAATACATTTGCGCGTATCACTATCTTCGGTGCTGTTTTTATTCTGGCGTTTCTCGGATGGGTGTTTGAAACTTTAGACCGTTCCGCTTACGAGACACGCGCCACGCAACCGCGGGAACAACCTGTTCCTTTCAGCCATGCGCACCATGTCGGCGCCATCGGGATCGATTGCCGGTATTGCCACACCACGGTTGAAACGTCCGGGTTCGCGAATATCCCGCCCACCAAGACGTGCATGAACTGCCATTCGGAAATCTGGCTTACCAGCCCCACGCTGGAACCGGTGCGCGCCAGTTTCCGCACCGGCGAATCCATCCGCTGGACGCGCGTCAACGATCTGCCGGATTTTGTCTACTTCAATCACAGCATTCACATCAATAAGGGAGTCGGTTGCGAGAGCTGCCACGGCAGAGTGGACCGGATGCCGCTCACCTGGCAGGAGAACTCGCTGCAGATGGAGTGGTGTCTCAACTGTCATCGCAATCCCGAAAAGTATGTCAGACCGCGCGAGTTCGTCACCAAAATGGGCTATCAGCCCGACGGCGATCAGGAAACCATCGGTCGCCAGTTGGTGAAGCAGTACGGCATTCAGGACGCGCGCACACTAACCAGTTGTAATACTTGCCATCGATGAGTGACTTAAGCAAAAAGTTGGACCTCGCCGCCGTTCGCGCGCGGCTGGACGGCGCCCGCGGGCGCGAATACTGGCGGAACCTCGACGATCTGGCTTCCACCCGGGAGTTTCAGGACCTCCTCACGCGTGAGTTCCCGCAACAGGCGGTCGGCTGGAGCGCGGATGAAGAGCCGGTCGAGGGCCGCCGCAATTTTCTGAAGATGATGGGCGCCTCTCTGGCGCTTGCCGGCCTCACTGCCTGCACGCGGCAGCCCACCGAGCACATCGTCCCCTACATCCGGCAGCCCGAGGAACTGATCCCCGGCAAGCCGCTCTTCTACGCTACCGCCCACACGCTAAACGGTGTCGCCACCGGCGTTCTGGTCGAGAGTCACGAAGGCCGGCCAACCAAGGTGGAAGGCAACCCCGAACATCCCGGCGCATTGGGTGCGTGCGATGCCTTGTCGCAGGCTTCGGTGCTGGGGCTCTACGATCCCGACCGCTCCCAGGCCCTCACGTTCCAGGGCGAGATTCGCGGTTGGGGCGATTTCCTGGGCAGCCTGCGCGAATCCCTGGCGCAGCAGAAACTGAAGAACGGCGCCGGCATTCGCATCCTTACCGAGACACTGACTTCGCCCTCCATCGCGGACCAGTTCGCGGCCATCAAAAAACTCTATCCCGGCGCCAAGTGGCATCAATGGGAGCCCGCCGGGCCGCACAGTGCCCGCGCCGCCGCGATGCAGGCTTTCGGTTCGCCGGTCAACACCTACTACGATCTCAGCAAAGCCGACGTGGTTGTTTCCCTCGACGCGGATTTTCTGGCGTCCGGCCCCGCCAGCCTCCGCTACGCGCGGCAGTTCTCTGCCCGCCGCCGCGTGCAGGGCGGCAACACCACCATGAACCGGCTCTACGTGGTGGAGCCTATGCCTTCTCCCACCGGCAGCCGGGCGGACCACCGCCTGCCGCTGCGCGCCGGCGATATCGAAGAGTTTGCCTGGGCCCTGGCCACCGCCGCGCAAGTGGCTAATGGCCCTACCAAGGGCGATAACGAAGATATCTACAAGTGGATCGGTCCCATCGCCCGCGATCTGCTGCGCCATCCCGGCGCCAGCCTCGTCATTGCCGGCGAGTATCAGCCGCCCATCGTCCACGCCCTCGTCCATGCCGTGAACGCCAAGCTCGGCAACGTCGGCAAAACCGTGTTCTATACCGATTCGGTGGAAGCCAACCCGGTGGACCAGCTCGCGTCTTTGCAGGACCTGGTGAAGGATCTCGATGCCGGCGCGGTAGACCTCCTGCTGATCCTGGGCGGCAATCCGGCCTTCAATTCGCCAGTCGAATTGGGTATGCGCGACCGGCTCAAAAAAGCCAGAAATCGCGCTCATCTGAGCCTCTACGAGAACGAGACCAGCGAGCTGTGCCAGTGGCATCTCCCCGAGGCGCATTATCTGGAATCCTGGGGCGATGCCCGCGCGTTCGATGGCACCGTCACCATCCAGCAGCCGCTCATCCTGCCGCTGTACGACGGCCGGTCGGCCTCGCAGCTCCTGCAGATGCTCACCGAACAGCCCGAGATGTCCTCTCTCGAGATTGTCAAAGGCTACTGGTCGGCGCAGCATAAGGGGACTGATTTCGAAGCCTGGTGGCGCCGCGCCGTGCATGACGGCGTGATTGCCGGGTCGGCACTGCCCACCAAAACCCCTGCCGTGCAAGGCGCGGCCATCTCGACACGCGCCGAAAAGAAGAAGTTCAACGGCACCTTGGAAGTGGTGTTCCGCCCGGACCCGATGATTTACGACGGGCGCTACGGCAATAACGGCTGGCTGCAGGAGTGCCCCAAGCCGATCACGAAACTGACCTGGGACAACGCCGCCATCATGAGCCCGGCCACCGCCAGCCAGCTCGGCGTCCTGTATCAAACCCTGGACGTTGGTATGGATTCCCCGGCGCCCATGGTGGAACTCACCTATCAGGGCCGCACGCTCAAGGCCCCCGTGTGGGTGCAGCCCGGACACGCCGAAGGCTCCGTAACGCTCCATCTGGGCTATGGGCGCACGCGTGGCGGGCGTTCGGCCACCGGTGTTGGCTTCAACCCGTTCGGTCTGCGTACCGCCGCGGAAATGTGGAACGACGTTGGCATGCACGTGAAGAAAACACCCGGCGCGTACAACTTCGCTACCACCCAGAACGATCATATTCTCGATCCGCGCCGCCACCTGGTGCACAAGGGCGAACTCGCGGAGTATCTGAAAGAACCGGAATCGGTGCATGAAGGCGCCGAAACTCCGCGCCAGGGATTGACCCTCTACCCCGACTGGCCTTACAAGGGATATGCCTGGGGCATGGCCATCGACCTGAATGCCTGCACCGGTTGCAGCGCTTGCGTGGTCGCGTGCCAGGCCGAAAACAACATCGCGGTTGTGGGCAAAGACCAGGTGCGCCGCGGCCGCGCCATGCACTGGATCCGTGTGGATTCTTATTACAGCGGGGAGCCCAACGATCCGGCCATCTACAACCAGCCCGTGCCTTGCATGCAATGCGAGGATGCGCCGTGCGAACTGGTCTGCCCGGTGCAGGCCACCAATCACAGTTCCGAAGGCCTGAATGACATGGTCTACAACCGTTGCGTCGGCACCCGGTACTGCTCCAATAACTGCCCTTACAAAGTGCGGCGCTTCAATTTCTACCTGTTCAGCGATTACGAAACACCCAGTCTGAAACTGCTCCACAATCCGGATGTCACGGTGCGCAGCCGCGGTGTGATGGAGAAGTGCACGTATTGCGTGCAGCGCATCAACTTCGCCAAAATCGAGGCGGAAAAGCAGGATCGCAAAGTGCGTGAGGGCGATATTCAGACCGCCTGCCAGGCTACCTGCCCCACCGAAGCGATCGTATTCGGCAACATCAACGATCCCAACAGCCGGGTGAGCCGGATGAAGGCCGAAAAGCTGAATTATGGCATGTTGGCCGACTTAAATACGCGTCCCCGGACCACTTACTTGGCGACGCTGCGCAATCCAAATCCGGAGATTGAGGCCTAGGGCACGCAAATGGCAGACGAACAAGAGTTACTCGAAAGACCGGAACGCCCCGAAATCATTGCCCCGGGCTACACCTTCGGCACCGTCACGGACCAGATTTCGGCCGTGGTGCTGACTAAGAAGACGCCCATTTTCTGGACTGCCTGTTTTGGTGTCGGCTTCGCGCTGCTGCTGCTCTTCCTGTGGTCTGTCGTGTTGCTGTTGACCAAGGGTGTGGGCATCTGGGGCATCCGCACTCCGGTCATGTGGGGCTTCGCCATTACAAATTTTGTGTGGTGGATTGGTATCGGCCACGCGGGCACGCTGATTTCAGCCATTCTGCTGCTGCTGAATCAGCGGTGGCGCAATTCCATTAACCGCTTCGCCGAAGCCATGACGCTGTTCGCGGTGGCTTGCGCCGGCATGTTCCCGCTGCTGCACCTGGGGCGTCCGTGGCTGTTCTACTGGCTTTTCCCGTACCCCAACAGCATGGCGGTGCAGCCGAATTTCCGTAGCCCGCTGGTGTGGGACGTGTTCGCCGTTTCCACTTACGCCACCGTGTCGGCGCTGTTCTGGTACGTCGGCCTGATGCCCGATCTGGCCACCCTGCGTGACCGTACTTCCAGCCGTTTTGCGCGCTTCACCTACGGCATCATGGCCATGGGATGGCGCGGTTCCGCCCGCCACTGGAGCGTCTATGAGACCGCCTCCCTGCTGCTGGCCGGACTCGCTACGCCGCTGGTGCTCTCGGTCCACACCGTCGTCAGCTTCGATTTCACCATCGCCATTGTGCCCGGCTGGCATAGCACCTTCTTCCCGCCTTACTTCGTCGCCGGCGCCATCTATTCCGGTTTTGCCATGGTGCTGGCATTGGCCATTCCGCTCCGCTCGGTGTATGGATTGAAGGGTCTCATTACCGACAGGCACCTCGATAATTGCGGCAAGGTGATGCTGGCTACCGGCCTGATCGTGTCCTACTCCTATATCATGGAAGCCTTCACCGGCTGGTATTCCTACAACGTTTACGAGCATGCGGCTACCGTGAATCGCATGACCGGGCCGTATTCCCACTTTTACTATTTACTGGTCTTCTGCAACATCATCGCTCCCCAGTTCCTGTGGATGAAGCGCCTCAGGGGCAATGCCGTGCTGTTGTTCATCTGGAGCATCATCGTGCTGGTGGGCATGTGGCTGGAGAGGTTTGTGATTATTGTCAGCAGCCTGGCGCAGGACTACCTCACGTCGTCCTGGGGTCTGTTTCGTTGGACGCGCTGGGACTGGGCCACATATTTTGGCACCATCGGCATGTTCATGTTCCTGTTCTTCCTGTTCATCCGCCTGCTGCCTATGATTTCGATCTTTGAAGTTCGTACGCTGCTGCCTCAGGCCAAGGTGGAAGAGGAGGCGGAAGGATGAGCAAGCCGGATATCTACGGCATGATGGCGGAATTCGATAACCCCACGGCCCTGGTGAACGCCGCCCGCGCGGCGCGCGACAAAGGCTTCCGCAAACTCGACGCATATACGCCTTTCCCGATTGAAGAGTTGAGCGAAGCGCTCCACCTGCACAAGAACAAGCTGCCCCTGATTGTGCTGCTGGGCGGGCTCGTTGGCGGCGGCTTGGGCTACCTGTTGCAGTATTACGTGACCGTCTTTAATTTTCCGATCAACGTCGCCGGCCGGCCCCTCCATAGCTGGCCGGCGTACATTGTGATCACCTTTGAGATGACGATTCTGCTGGCGTCGCTCTCGGCGGTATTGGGGCTGCTGGCTCTCTGCGGTTTGCCTATGCCGTACCATCCCACGTTTAACGTTCCGCGTTTTGCGCTGGCCTCGCGCAATCGCTTTTTCCTGTGCATCGAGGCCACCGATCCGCTCTTCGATCGCAAACAAACCAGCGAATTTCTGGAGAGTCTGAAGCCCAGAGAGGTGTCTGAAGTTGCGCACTAATTTCCTTTTCGGCGCGGTCGTGCTGGTGCTGGCTTCGGGCGTAGCCTGCCGCCAGGATATGCATGACCAGCCGAAGTACATTCCCCTGCGCCCGACCGACTTTTTTGCCGACGGCCGCTCCGAAAGGCAATTGATCGATGGCACCGTGGCGCGCGGCCATCTGAACGACGACGCCGCTTACTTCGACGGCAAGGGCCCGGATGGCAAGGCGGTGCAGCAGTTCCCCTTTCCAGTGACCAAAGAAGTGCTCCTGCGCGGGCAAAACCGCTTCAACATTTACTGCACTCCCTGCCACGACCGGCTGGGTGACGGCAACGGCATGGTGGTGCGGCGCGGTTACCGGCATCCCCCTTCCTATCACATCGACCGCTTGCGCCAGGCGGCCGACGGTTACATCTTCGACGTGATTACTAACGGCTTCGGCGCCATGCCGGACTATGCCGCCCAGATTCCGCGTGCGCGACCGCTGGACCATCGTGGCTTACATTCGCGCCCTGCAACTGAGCCATAACGCCAGCATCAACGACGTTCCCGCCGATGTCCGCGGGCAGCTCGCTTCGCCGAACCTTCAGGACGTGGTCACACCCGGAGGTGGAAAATGATGGCGCCAGACGGTGAGTTTCGAGATCCCTCAGGATCTCGCGAACAACCTCAAACAGTGGCGCACGCGTATCGGCCTGGTGGGCGTTGTCGCTCTGGCAATCAGCCTGGCGGGCTCCCTGGTGGCGCCGCAGGGCCAGTTCTTCCGCTCCTACCTGTGGTCGTATGTCCTGTTTCTGGGAATCGCCCTGGGCTGCATGGCGTGGCTGATGGTGCAGTATCTGACCGGCGGCGCCTGGGGTGTGGTGATCCGCCGTCCGGCCGAAGCCGCGGCGCGTACCCTTCCGCTCCTGGCGCTGCTGTTCATTCCCATCGTGATCGGCATTCCCAGCTTGTACTCCTGGTCGCATGCCGATGTAGTGGCGGCCGACCCGGTTCTGAAATACAAGTCGATGTATCTGAATTTCCCATTCTTCCTGGGACGCGCCGTGGTTTATTTTCTCGGGTGGCTCTCCTGCTCCTGGTTCCTGAACCGCTGGTCGGACCGGGAAGACCGCACGGGCGAACCGGCGGCGCACAGGAAACTGGCGACCCTGTCGGGTCCCGGTGTTTTGTTCTGGGGCTTCTCGGTCACCTTCATGTCCATCGACTGGGTGATGTCGCTGGAGCCGCACTGGTTCTCCACCATGTACGGCCTGCTCTTCATTGCCGGCCAGGGCCTTTCCTCCATGGCGCTGCTGATCGCACTGCTGGTTCTGCTCTCGAAGTATGAACCCATGAATCGCGTGCTTACGCCCCGCCATATGCATGACCTGGGCAAGCTGCTGCTGGCGAATGTGATGGTCTGGGCGTACTTCACTTTCTCCCAGTTCCTGATCATCTGGACCGGCAACCTGCCCGAGGAGATTCCCTTCTATCTGCGGCGTCTGACCGGCGGATGGTGGTGGCTGGCGCTGCTTCTGGTGGTAGGGCACTTTGCCTTGCCGTTCGCCCTCTTACTCTCGCGCGACTTGAAACGAAACTTCACGCTGATTTCGCGCATCGCAATTTTTATTCTGTTCATGCGGGCCGTGGATATCTACTGGCAGACCGCGCCCGATACCTTAAACGGCGTCTTCGCCCCGAGTTGGATGGACCTGACGGTGCCCATTGGAATTGGCGGCATCTGGCTGGCCTACTTCCTGTCCAATCTGGCCAAGCGCCCGTTGATGCCGTTGCACGATCCGCACCTGGAGGAGGCTTTGGAACATGGCCGAGAATAAGCACGACCCCCACAGTCCCCACGATGTCACCGAGCCGGAACCTCCGGCTGGCAAGTTCGAAGAGCGCGACGTCAATGTGTGGGCCGTCGGCAAGTTCGCCATCGGCCTGGCGCTGCTTTGTGTGGTGTGCCTGGCGTTGGTGCTGGGCGCTTTTAAGTATTTCGAAAGCATGACGGGCGGAACCAAGGCTCGCGTCAGCCAGGGCATTGGTGTGGACGCCGGCAAACTGCCTCCGGAACCCCGCCTGGAAGTGACTCCGATCACCGACCTGCAACAGATGCGTGCCGCGGAAGACAAGATTCTGGACAGTTACGGATGGATCGACAAATCACATGGAGTGGTCCGCATTCCCATCGATCGGGCCATGGATCTGCTGGCGCAGCGCGGCTTGCCCGCCCGGCAGCAGAATGAGCCGCTGACTGCCGCCGCCGGGGTGACCGTCCCCACCGAAGCGGGGCTAGGCGAGAAGATGCAACAGCCGGGGGGACCGCTGGCCGCAGAACCGGCGGCGCCCGCCGCGACCCAGGAAAAAGCAAAGTGAAAACATTATCGAAAGGGCTTTTATCGGCGTTACTCAGCGTGGCCGCTCTGGCGCAACCGGGTCAGCCGGCTCCCGCGCAGCAGTCGCTCAGCATGCAGGACGGCAATCTCAAGCCGGCCCTGCCCGGCGCGCTCGCCGGCGTCGGCATCGATCAGAAACTTGACGCGCAGATCCCGCTGAACCTCGTGTTCAAAGACGAAGCCGGCCGCAGCGTGCCGCTCTCCAGTTTCTTCCAGAGCCACAAAGCCGTGATTCTCGCCCCTGTCTATTACCGCTGCCCGATGTTGTGCACGCAGATTCTCACCGGCCTCGAGACCGCCCTGAAGGCTGTCTCCTTCAACCCGGGGCAGGACTTTGAAGTAGTCGCGGTCAGCTTCGATCCCAAGGACACGCCGGAAATTGCGGCTGCCAAAAAGCAGCTTTACGTGCAGACGCTACGGCCGGGCCAATACCGCCAACGGCTGGCATTTTCTTACCGGCGATGAGGCCAATATCAAGCCGTTCATGGATAGCATCGGCTTCCGCTATAAGTACGATCCCAAGACGGATCAATACGCCCACGCCAGCGCCATCATGGTAATGACGCCGGACGGGCGCGTCTCGAAATATTTCTACGGCGTGGAGTATTCTCCGCGCGATATCCGCTTGGGCCTGGTCGAGGCGTCCACGAACAAAATCGGCACTCCGGTGGACGCCATTCTGCTCTTCTGTTACCACTACGATCCGGCCACTGGAAAGTACGGCGCCCTGGCCATGAACATGGTCCGCTTCGGCGGCGCGCTGTTCGTGGTGTTCGGCGGGGTCTTCCTGCTGATTGCATTCCGGCGTGACGCGCGTCATCACAGGCACGAAGCAAGGCGGGTTGGCTAAGAGTTCGCGATGGGTAAACTACCTCTATTTCCGGAACAGGCTTCTACGTTCGCTCCCGACGTTGACCATTTGCTCTTCTTCCTTCTGGCGGTTTCCGTCTTTTTCACGGTGGTCATTTTCTCCGCCATTCTCTATTTCGCCATCCGCTACCGGCGCCGCTCGGAGCAGGAACTGCCTCGCCATGTCCACACCGGAATGGCGCTGGAGATTGTCTGGAGCGTGATTCCCTTCGGCCTCACCATGATCATGTTCACCTGGGGCGCTGCCATCTTTTTCAAGGAAAGCCGGCCGCCCGATGATGCTCTGCCCATTTACGTAGTGGGCAAGCAGTGGATGTGGAAACTGCAGCACATGGAGGGACAGCGCGAGATCAACGAACTGCACGTGCCGCTGGGACGCACCATCAAGCTGACTATGACCAGCGAAGACGTGATTCACAGCTTTTTCGTGCCTGCCTTCCGCACCAAGCAGGACGTGGTGCCCGGCCGTTACTCCACCACCTGGTGGAAACCCACCAAGGCAGGCAAGTATCATTTGTTCTGCGCCGAGTATTGCGGCACTAAGCATTCCGGTATGATCGGCTGGATCTACGTGATGGAGCCCCAGGATTATCAGAAGTGGTTGAGCGGCGGCGCGGCGTCCGGCTCCATGGCCGAAAACGGAGCCAAGCTGTTCCAGGATCTGGCCTGCAGCAACTGCCATAAACCCGATGGATCGGGCCGTTGTCCGAGCCTGGTAGGGCTCTTCGGGCGGGATGTGAAACTGTCCGATGGAAGGATCGTGAGAGCCGACGAGGCCTATGTCCGCGAATCCATTCTGCAGCCCAACGCCAAGATCGTCGCCGGGTTCCAGCCGGTGATGCCTACATTCCAGGGTCTGGTGACCGAGGAAGGCGTGTTGAGTTTGATCGAGTATGTGAAGTCGCTGGGTGAGAAGCCGGGAGTCGGCCCGGCCACCGGCGCAGGCCCGACCCCGGCGCCGAAATCCGGGACTGAAAAACGTTAGACATATGATTACCGCAGCGGTACAAGAACGCGAGCACTATTTAAACGCCAGCTACGGCATTAAATCGTGGCTCCTCACCAAAGACCACAAACGCATCGCGCTGCTCTATCTCGCCACCATCACCCTTTTCTTCTTTTTGGGCGGCGCCTTTGCCACGCTGATCCGCATTGAACTGTTGACCCCGCAGGGCGACCTGGTCTCCTCGGAGACCTACAACAAGCTGTTCACCATGCACGGGGTCACGATGATCTTCTTCTTCCTGATCCCGTCCATCCCGGCCACTCTGGGCAATTTCTTCCTGCCTATGATGATCGGCGCGCGCGACCTGGCGTTTCCGCGCATCAATCTGCTGAGCTGGTACCTCCTGGTCGCAGGCGGCCTGTTGAGCCTGTTCGCCATGCTGGCCGGAGGCGTGGATACCGGGTGGACCTTCTACACGCCCTACAGCACGTCGTATTCGAATACCTGGGTCATCGCTACAGCCCTCGGCATCTTCGTTGCGGGGTTCTCGTCCATTCTGACCGGGCTCAACTTCATTGTTACGATCCACCGCATGCGCGCCCCGGGCATGACGTGGTTCCGCATGCCGCTGTTCGTATGGTCCCACTATGCCACCTCGCTGATTCAGGTGTTAGGCACTCCGGTGCTGGCGGTAACCCTGCTGCTGGTGTTCTGCGAGCGCGTATTCCACATCGGAATCTTCGATCCGGCGCTGGGCGGCGACCCGGTGCTGTTCCAGCATCTGTTCTGGTTCTATTCGCACCCGGCGGTGTACATCATGATATTGCCGGCCATGGGCGTGGTCAGCGAAATCATCAGCACGTTTTCCCGCAAGCCCATCTTCGGCTACGGCTTCGTTGCGTTTTCGAGCGTGTCCATCGCCGTTCTCGGATTCCTGGTCTGGGGCCATCACATGTTTGTCAGCACCCAGTCGGTCTACGCCGGGATGGTGTTTTCGTTCCTCAGCTATTTCGTCGCCATCCCGTCGGCCATCAAGGTCTTCAACTGGACCGCTACGCTGTACAAGGGCTCTATCTCGTTCGCCACGCCGATGCTGTACGCGTTCGGCTTCATCGGGTTGTTCACTATGGGCGGCTTGACGGGGCTGTTCCTCGCCTGCCTGGGGATCGACGTCCACGTGACCGACACCTACTTCGTGGTGGCCCATTTCCACTACATCATGGTGGGGGGCGCCATCATGGGTTTCCTGGGCGGGTTGCACTACTGGTGGCCCAAGATGACGGGCCGCATGTATCCCGAAGGATGGGCCAAGCTCTCCGCGTTGACCATCTTCCTGGGCTTCAACCTGACATTCTTCCCGCAATTCATTTTGGGCTATATGGGGATGCCCCGCCGCTATCACGTGTACCCTCCGGAGTTCCAGGTGCTGCATGTGCTTTCCACGGCAGGCGCCAGCGTGCTCGCGGTGGGCTATTTGATACCCATGATCTATCTCATCTGGTCGCTGCGCTACGGACAGATCTCCGTGGCCAATCCGTGGGGCGCTACCGGACTGGAATGGAAGACGGCTTCCCCGCCGCCGCTTCACAATTTCGACGAAACTCCGATCGTCACGCACGAGGCCTACGACTACACCACGGTAATGGGAGAGGTGATCGAAGTTGGCTAATCACGCACACGAGGAAACCCTGGCGCTTCGCGAGCAGTTCGATACCGAGGCCCAGCAGAAGGACGCATCCACGCTCGGGATGTGGATCTTCCTGGTCACCGAAATCATGTTTTTCGGCGGCATGTTTCTGGCGTACACCATCTACCGTTCCGCGTACCCGGAGATTTTCGCCATCTGTTCCGGCAGCTTGAATGTGTACATCGGCGCCGCCAACACCGTGGTATTGATATGCAGCAGTTTCACCATGGTGATGGCGGTGCGCTCGGCGCAACTGGGGCGCCAGCGGGCCATCATCTTCAACCTGATCTTCACGCTGGCGTTGGGCTTCGTGTTCCTGGCCGTGAAGGCCTACGAGTGGAACGAAAAATTCGTCGAGCATCACGTCCCCGGACCGGGATTCCACTTCGAAGGCATTGCCCAGCAGGGCCCGGCGCAGCTTTTCTTCTCGCTCTATTTCGCCATGACCGGCCTGCACGCGCTGCACATGGTGATCGGTGCCGGCATTGTGACCTGGCTCATCGTCAAGGCGAAGCAAGGCGTCTTTACCGCCGAATACATGACGCCGGTGGACATCGCCGGGCTGTACTGGCACTTTGTCGACATTATCTGGATCTTCCTGTTCCCGTTGTTTTACTTGATTGACAGGCACCTGAAATGACCGAACACATCGATAGCGTCAGAACTTATGTCCTGGTTTTCCTTGGGCTGATCTTCGCCACCGTCGCCACCACGGCGGTGGCATTTGTGGACCTCGGCCCCTTCAGCGTGGTCGCGGCGCTGACCATCGCCGTCTGCAAAATGCTCCTGGTGGCGCTGTTCTTCATGCACGTGCGCCATAGCACCAAGCTCACCCGCCTGGTCCTGCTGGGCGCGCTCATGTGGCTCGGAATTCTGATCTTCATGACCCTGACCGATTTCAGCACGCGCGGCATGCTGGGCGTTCCCGGCAGGTAGGACGGCAAGCCGGCCGCTATTTATTTATCCTTGGCCGTCGAAGCCGCGCTTTCCGTGGTCAGCCGCTCCAACTGCGTCAGTTGCGTGCGCACCGTGGTGGCTTCCGGGCTATCCGGAGACATCTTCAAAAAGGACCGGAACTGCTCCGCCGCGCCGGCGTAATCCTTGTGCAGGATCAGTACCAGCCCCATCAAATGCTGGATGTCCGGAAAGCGATGTTGGGTATCCAGCCGCACGGCCTGTTTGATGCTCGTCTCGGCCGCGCCGAACTTGTGCAGATTGTAATTGGCCACGGCGTTGAACAGAAACAACTGCGGATAATCGAAGGAGTCCAGGCGCATGGCGCGGTCCGTCAGTTCCGACAATTCCTGCCACTTTTTGGCTTCCAGGGACAGCATGGAAAGCTGCACGTAGGGGCTCACGAATTTAGGGTCGGCTTTGATGGAACTGCCGAGGGACTCCCTGGCGGCATCGGCCTGCCCGCGCCGCGCCTGAATCCGGCCCAGTTCGAACCAGGCTTCCGCATGGTTCGGATACAGCGCCACGGCTTTTTCAAATTCCTTGCCGGCTTCCTCGGTCTTGTTCTTCTTGAGCGCCTGCATTCCCCGCTCGTAGGCTTTCCGCGAATCCTTGGGTGCGGCCAGGCTGTTGGCGCTCACGATCGTTCCCCCTTCCTCGCCATCCTTGTGCAGCAGAATGGTGCCGAGGTTCGGATCGTCCAGCGACCGCCGGTTTGCCAGCATAATGGATTGGGATCGGTAGCCGGCCAGCTTGGCTCTTATTTCGCAATTCTGATACCTCATGTACGGCCCGCCGGTAGCGGCGGTCGAACCCGTACCACCCGAACCGGTTCCGCTCATAGACCCGGTGGCCGACCCCATGCCCGGCATGCCACTCCGTGTGGCCTCTTCGCTGGCGTCCTGAAATACGCCGGATTCATTGCCGAGTTGAATGCCGAAGCTGCCGTTGGTGTCCGTGTATCCCTCGGCGTGCGGATTGCCATTGCAGACGCGTTCGATGGTGACCGGCTCCGGCGGAGGCGTGCCGTTTTCCAGCATCACGCGGCCGGTCAGGTAAAGCGGCGGTACGTATGCCGGCGGAGCCTTCGTGCCCGTCGGTGTGGTTGTTGGGGTTGGTGGGGATGTTGACGTTTCCCGTGCCGGTGGTCGGGGGCGTGGTGGTTCCCGCCGGCGGCGCGGGCGGTGCGGCGCCCCTGCCTTGCGCGAATCCAGCCGGCACCAGCAGGAAGGCGCACGAAATTGTGACTGCCCGTACGACGTTCCGAGGGGACATTGCCTCCTCCTTAACTGCCGTAATTATGGCACAGCCAAAATCGGACAAGTTGTTAATGGTTCGGCTCGTGGGGTTTTTTCCAACCTGTTAGAATGGCGGCAGGTGACTATGAGAAAGCTCCCGTTGCTGCTCGCCGGCCTGCTGCTGCTTCTGACCGCCTGCTCGGAACAGCCTGCGACCACGCAAAAAAAAGAGCCGGAGAAACCGCCAGAACCGGTGACCGGTCTGAGCGCGCTGTACAGGATGTATCAGGTGGCCCGTACCTGGGATCCCCGAGCCGACGTCCTGAAAATGGAAAGCATGCACTCCCCCGATATCCCGGAAGTTCCGGGGAAAGCCGGCATCTGGGGCGCGACCTTCGTATCTTCCACCCAGGGACGTTCCCATAGCTATACTTTCTCGCTGATCGAGCAACTCCCGAGCCTCCACAAAGGCGTCTTCCAGGTGGCCGACGAAGCCTATGCCGGCTCCAAGGGAGTCACTTCCCCGTTCCTGATCGCGGCCGTGAAGACGGATACCGATGCGGCGTATCAAACGGCGAAATCGCAGCCCAAGGCCATCGAATACGATAAGAAGTTTCCCGGCAAGGTGATCACCATCCTGCTCGAAAAGAACAACCGCTTTCCCGATCCCGTCTGGCGAGTCGTCTGGGGCGAATCGACCGGCACCGCCAACTTCTCCATTTTCGTGGACGCCACCAGCGGCGGCTTTTTGGAAATCATGCACTAGCCTGCGGTCATCGCGGCCGGTTTGAAACGCAGGTCTCCGGTCTCTTCCCCGTCCGCCATGACCGTCTGGCCGTCGCGGATTTCGCCCTTTAGCAGCAGCCGCCCGAGCGGTGTCTCCACCTTCTTCTGGATGGCCCGCTTCAGAGGCCGCGCGCCGTATTGCGGATCGGCCAGAGTCCGCACCAGGTTGATACGCGCCCCATCGGTCAGTTCGAGCGTGATGTGCCGCTCGGCCAGGCGCGCGCGAAGCCGGCTCAACTGAATGTCCACGATCTTCATCAGGTGTTTCTCGCTGAGCGAGTGGAATACGATGATCTCGTCCACGCGATTCAGAAATTCGGGCCGGAACAGGTGCCGCATCTCTTCCAGCACCGCTTCCTTCATGCGTTCGTAGCCCAGGCCGGCGAAGGAACCGCGGTATTCCAGAATGCGCTGGCTGCCCACATTAGAGGTCATGATCACGATGGTGTTCTTGAAGTCGATGGTCCGGCCCTGGCCGTCGGTCAGGCGGCCGTCGTCGAGCACCTGGAGCATCACGTTGAACACGTCGTGGTGGGCCTTCTCGATTTCGTCGAACAGCACCACGGCGTAAGGGCGGCGGCGCACGGCTTCGGTCAACTGCCCGCCCTCTTCGTAGCCCACATATCCGGGAGGCGCGCCGATCAGCCGCGCCACCGTGTGCTTCTCCTGGTACTCCGACATATCGATGCGAATCATGGCGCGTTCGTCATCGAACAGGAACTCGGCCAGGGCGCGCGCCAGTTCCGTTTTTCCCACGCCGGTAGGCCCCAGGAAAATGAAGCTGCCGATGGGCCGGTTCGGATCCTTCAATCCGCTGCGCGCGCGAATCACCGCTTCCGCCACTGCGGTGACGGCTTCGTCCTGGCCGATCACGCGCCGGTGCAATTCCTCTTCCAGGGTGAGGAGCCGCTGCATCTCGCCTTCCAGCAGCTTATTCACCGGCACACCGGTCCAGCGGCTCACCACCTCGGCGATGTCGTCTTCGTCCACCTCCTCCTTAATGAGGCGGCTCTCCTGCTGCTGGTGCGCAAACTTCGCGGACTCCTCTTCCAGTTTCCGTTCGAGGCCGGTCAGCTTGCCGTATTTCAACTCGGCCGCGCGATTCAGGTCGTACTGGCGCTCGGCCTGGGCAATCTCGGCCTTGGTCTGCTCCACCTGCTCGCGAATCTGCCGCAGGCGCTGCACGGCGTCCTTTTCGGCCTGCCAGCGCGCGGTGAGGGCGTCGGATTCGGCCCGCAAATCGGCGAGTTCCCGCTCCAGCTTGGCCAGGCGCTCTTTGGACGCCGCATCCTTTTCCTTGCGCAGCGCCTCGCGTTCGATTTCGAGCTGCATGATCCGCCGCCGCTTTTCGTCCAGCTCGGCGGGCATGGAATCGATTTCGGTGCGCAGACGGGCGGCCGATTCGTCCACCAGGTCGATGGCCTTATCGGGCAGGAAACGGTCGGTGATATAGCGATTCGAGAATACCGCGGCGGCCACCAGCGCGGCGTCTTTGATGCGCACGCCATGGTGTACCTCGTAGCGTTCCTTCAGGCCGCGCAGAATGGAAATGGTGTCTTCCACCGAGGGCTGTTCCACCATCACCGGCTGGAACCGGCGCTCCAGCGCGGCATCCTTTTCGATGTACTTGCGGTATTCGTCCAGCGTGGTGGCGCCGATGCAGTGCAGTTCGCCGCGCGCCAGCATGGGCTTCAACAGATTGCCCGCGTCCATGGAGCCCTCGGTTTTTCCGGCTCCCACCACGGTGTGCAGTTCGTCGATAAACAGAATCACTTCGCCGGCGGATTCCTGCACTTCCTTCAGCACGGCTTTCAGTCGCTCTTCGAATTCGCCGCGATACTTTGCGCCGGCGATCAGCGAGCCCATGTCCAGCGAGACGATGCGCTTGTCTTTGATCCCTTCGGGCACATCGCCGCGCAGGATGCGCAGCGCCAGGCCTTCCACAATCGCGGTCTTGCCCACGCCGGGTTCGCCGATCAGTACGGGATTATTTTTGGTGCGGCGCGACAGCACCTGAATCACGCGGCGAATCTCTTCGTCGCGCCCGATCACCGGGTCGAGCTTGTCCGCCGCGGCGAGCTTGGTTAAATCCCGGCCGTACCGCTCCAGAGCTTCGTAGGTGGCTTCGGGATTCTGCGAAGTCACACGCTGGCTTCCGCGCACCTCGCGCAGCGCTTGCATCAGGCGCTCTTCGGTGAGGCCGGATTCTTTCAGTAGGCGGCCCGCCGCGCCTTTGTCGTCTAGCGCCGCAAGGAGCACGTGCTCCACCGAAATGTACTCGTCCTTGAGCTTGCGGGCTTCGTCCTCGGCGCGGCTCAGCAGACGGTTCAAGCGTGAAGTAACGTACACCTGGTCCGGATTGCTTCCGCTCCCGGAGACTTTCGGCATGCGGTCAAGTTCGGCTTCCAGGCGCCGCGGCAGCGAATCGGTCTGCACGCCGCTCTTGCTCAGAATCGATTGGGCGAGTCCGCCCTCCTGCTCCAGAAGCGCTGCCAGCAGGTGTTCCACATCAATCTGCTGGTGTCCGTAACGCACGGCTTTGCCCTGCGCGGACCGGATCGCCTCCTGGAGTTTCTCCGTGAAACGATTGATGTCCATACGGTTATATTTTATCGAGGGGTGGGCGCCGCGGCCTGCATGTTACGATGGAATTTGTCAGGTCTCGGGCTCCGTGCAACGGACGGCCGCAAACCCCGCCAGGTCCGGAAGGAAGCAACGGTAGTGGTGCGGTTCGTGTGCCGCGGATTACCCGGGGCCTGGCATTTTGCGCATTGTATAGCTGGATAACCCCGCCCCATGTACCAGGTGATTGCCAGAAAATACCGGCCGCAGACGTTCCACGACGTCGTGAACCAGGAGCACGTCAAGACCACCCTGGAAAATGCCATTGCGCAGAATCGCATCGCGCACGGGTATATCTTTTCGGGCCAGCGCGGCACCGGAAAGACCACCGTGGCGCGCATCCTGGCGCGCTGCGTGAATTGCGTCAAGGGACCTACCACGTCGCCGTGCGGCGTGTGCGCCAACTGCGTGGAAGCATCCAGCGGCGGCGGTATGAACGTCATCGAGATCGACGCGGCGTCCAATCGCGGCATCAATGAAATGCGCGAACTGAACCAGAGCGTGCGCCAGCGCCCGGCGAGCGCCCGCTACAAAGTGTTCATCGTCGACGAAGCGCACCAGATCACCACCGACGCGTTCAACGCGCTGCTGAAGACCATCGAAGAGCCGCCCGAGTGGGTCATCTTCATTCTGTGCACCACCGAAGCGCACAAGATTCCCGCGACCATCGCCTCGCGCTGCCAGCACTTCAGTTTTCGCTCCGTGGATTTCGAAGACCTCATCGCGCGCATGGCGTGGATCTGCGAGCAGGAAGGCATCGAGGCGGATCCCGAAGCACTGGCCGTGCTGGCCGCGGCCGGTGAAGGCAGCGTGCGCGATTCGCTTTCGGCGCTGGATCAGGCCATCGCCTGCTGCGGCACCAAACTCAACGCCGCCGATGTGCGCGCGCTGCTGGGCGCGTTCTCCCTCGAATCGCTGGAGAAGGTCACCGCAGGCGCTGGCGGATGGCGATTCGCGCCGCATGCTCGAAGTGGTGGACGAGCTGGAGCGCAATGGCCACAACCTGCAGCACTTCAGCCGCGAACTGGCGCGCTATTTCCGCAATCTGCTGGTGGCGCGCATCTCCGGGCGCGGAGCCGCGCCTGGTTGCCGCCTCGGCGGCCGCAGCGGCGAGAAGCTGGCGGCGATCGCCGGCGGATTCTCCGAAGAGGATCTCACGCGCTACCTGCAGCTTTCGCTGGATCTGTTCCGCGACCTGCAATACTTCGCTGCAGCCGCGGTTTCATCTGGAGATCGGGCTGGTCCGGCTGGTGCAGGCGGGACGGCTGCTGCCCATCGAACAGGCGCTGGCCCAGTTGGATAGCGGCGTCCGCGAGCCTCCGCCTGCTCCGGCGCCGCGAGCCGCCGGGCCACCGCCGCCACCGCGGGTCTGCGCCGCCTCGCGCGCGGTCCCTCGCCATTCGAACTGGACCGCGCCAAGAAGGCCGGTGGAAGCTCCGCATCGCGACCGCCGGAGCCGCAATCGTCGGGCGCGAATGCGTTGGCGCCTCAACCCGCGCGTGTACCGGAGACGGTGGCAGCGGGGGATTGGCGCCAGAAACTGCATGCGGCGCTGATGGAGATGGGAATGCCGTTCACCGCCGATGCCGTGGAAAACGCGCGCATCGCGGAGGTGAAAGGGGAATTGCAGGTCACCGCTTCCAAGGGCGATTCCCTCGCGCTGCGGCCGGAAGATTTGAATAAAGCGGTGCGCGCAGCATTACGGGCCGCGAAATGCGCATCAGGATCATCATCGGCGACCCGTGGCGAGACCGTGCAGCCGATCGCAGAAGCCCGTGGCCGATGAGGATGCCGCCACCAGCCGCGCGCTATCCAACCCCGAAGTGCAGCGGTTCCGCGAAGTGTTCGGCGGCGAAATTCGAAAAGTTCGCAATCTCAAGGAGTAGCTACGTGAAACTACCCGGCAACATGCAGCAAATGATGCGCCAGGCGCAGCAGATGCAGGAGAAGATGCAGCAGGAGATCGCCGCCGATCAAGGTGGAAGCCACGGCGGGCGGCGGCATGGTCACCGTTCAGATGGATGGCAAGAAGAATCTGCTTGTCGGTGAAGATCGACCCCGAAGTAGCGGGCGATGTCGAGATGCTGCAGGACATGGTCGTGGCGGCGTGCAACGAAGCCGTCAAGAAGGTGGAAGAGCGAAATCCAAGGCAAGATGGGCGGCATGCTGGGCGGCATGGGCCTGCCGCCGGGCCTGTTCTAGCGCGGTCCGCTCGAGATGCCCGATTTCGCCGAACCGCTGGCCCGCCTGATCAACGAATTCAAACGCCTTCCCGGCATCGGCCAGAAATCCGCCCAGCGGATCGCATTTCACGTGCTGCGCGCGGCACGCGAAGACGCCGAGCACCTCTCGCAGGCCATCCTCGACGTGAAGGACAAGCTGGGCTTCTGCGCGCTCTGCAACAACATCAGCGATAGCGAACTGTGCCAGTTCTGCCGCGACCCCAATCGCGATCCCAAAGTGGTCTGCGTGGTGGAAGAGCCCAACAGCATCGTGGGCATCGAGACCACGCGCCAGTTCGAAGGCCGTTACCACGTGCTGCACGGCGCGCTTTCGCCGCTGCGCGGCATCGGTCCGGAATCGCTCAAGATCAAAGGGCTGGTGGAGCGCATCGGGAAGGGCGAAATCGAGGAAGTGATCGTCGCCACCAATCCCAACGTGGAAGGCGAAGCCACCGCGGTCTACCTGGCGCGTCTGCTCAAGCCGCTCGGCGTGAAGGTGACCCGCATCGGCATGGGAATTCCGGTCGGCAGCGACCTGGAATTCGCCGACGAAGTGACCATCTCCAAGGCCATGGAAGGCCGCCGCGAGATGTGAGGCGGCCCGGCCAAGTATGCTATATTGACAATGACCGCAACGCCCTGAATTCAGGAATCACCTTCGCGGAGAGGTGGCTGAGTGGTCGAAAGCAGCGGTTTGCTAAACCGTCGTAGGGGGAAACTTCTACCGGGGGTTCGAATCCCCCCCTCTCCGCCAGACTCCATCGCATCAATCACGTAAAGGGGTCGGCGACACACAATCTCCTTCACTTCACCGGGGCTTGCCTGCGGCATCCGGCTTGGGGTGCATCCCACCCTTCAGGCCAGTCAGCAGCCGCTCATATTCGGTAGTCACCGCGTCCCAGGAGTATCGCTTGCGAGCCCGCTCCATGGCGCGTTCCCGCAAGCTCGCTCGCTCCTGTCCGGTCATCGCCAGCACGCGTTCGAGTTTGGCGTTCAGATCGGTCCACTCGAAGGGAATGCCGGCGTCCCCGGCGACTTCCGCGTTCTCGGGCGTATCGCGATACAACACCAGCGCGCCGCGGCCCATGGCTTCGATCAGCGCCGGATGGGTGCCGCCTACTTCGGTGGCGTGGATGTACGCGAAAGAGTGCGATTGCAGTTGGCGATACCCTTCGCCGTAGATCGCGCCGGGCATCACGATGCGCGGATCGCTGGTATCGCGGATGCGGCGAATATATTCCGCCGCGTACGGTGCATCGCCGACGAGCGCGAGTTTCAGCGGGGTCGCCAGTTTCTCAAAAGCCTGGCGCACTTCGAGCGGATGGTTCTCCGGCTCCAGGCGGCTTACATAGAGAAAGTAACTCTCCGGCGCGAGGCCGAGTTTCTCGATCATGCGCGGTGCCCGGAACCTTGCCCAATTCGGCGCCGTACGAAATGAACTGGCTCCCCTGGCCCCACTGGCGGAGATAGTATTCCTGAATGGTCAGAGCGTCGGTGACAATCACCGACGGGCAGAAGGTCGCCAGCCATTCGGAGAAGTAATACCACGCCTTGGCGAGCCGGTTCCATTTTTTGCGCTTGCGCTCGATGCCGTCCACGTTGAGCGCCACCGGTATCCGGGCCACGCGCGGCAGCCAGGTGAAGATCGCGTTGGCGCCGTTGCAGTAGAGCGCGGCATCCACGCGATGAGCCAGCAGGTGGAGCGTAGACAGGAAGGTATGCGCCAGCGTATCGAAGTATTTGTGACGGATGGTGGGCAAATATTGCAGCTTGACGCCGCGGTACCAGGGCTCGGAATGCCGTTCGCGGCAATAGACCGTTACCTGATGGCCGCGCTCGACCAGCCGCACGGATAGTTCTTCAGCGAACGTTTCGAAGCCGCCGTAGTTAGCGGGGACTCCCCGCGTTCCCAGGAGGGCGATGCGCACTCTTTCAGGTTCTCGCAGTTTCGGAGCGTGAAAGCATGCGGACCATTTTCTTAGGCGCCTGCTTGCTTACCGGTGCGTATTGAAACCAACTCGCCAGGTATTGATCATCCACCCGCTGTCTGGCCTGAATGGCGCGCCGCTTGGCCAGCGTGCGCTTCAGGTTCTTCGCCAGAAACCAGTAAGCCTTCAGCGATGTGTGCTCCCATAGCAGGCAGCACATCACCACCATCAGATCGCGCGATGTAATGGAGAACCAGTTACGCCGGTACAGATAAGGAGAAATATTCTTAATGCGCATCAGGAAGCGATTCTTCACCGAGTGCATGTTGATCTCAGGGGGCAGCGCGCGGCGATTGCCGGGCAGCACCTTGCGCACGTGATACCCGCGGGCATACGGCGCGTAAAGGCATTTCCAACCCATCAACTGAGCGCGCCACGCGACATCCGCATCTTCCCGGTAGACGAAGAAATCGGAATCGAAAAATTCTCCGTCGAGCGAAATATCTTCGATCATCGAGCGGCGGTAGAGCGCCGCCGCGGCGGTGGCGCCGAACACGTATTCGTACTGCAGATAGTGCCCGTTATCCACTTCCTGGCTGCCGCGGTCCAGATGGCGCAGCATCGGGTTGAAGTAGATTCCGGTGGAATCCACAACAGGTTTGTCCGGAATCTCGAAGTGGCTGGTCATGGTCAGCAGCTTGCCGCAGACCGCGCCGATCTTCGGATCGAACTGTCCGGCATCCGCCATCGCCTGAATGAAGTTCGGCAGCAGCAGAACGTCCGGATTCAGGGTCAGCACCCAATCTCCGCTGGAGAGTTTGATGGCTTGATTCTGCGCCGCGGCGAATCCGAGGTTGTCCTCATTGTAGTAAACCTGGCACCGGTCTTCAAACTGTTCCAGGATGTCGATAGTGCCATCGGTGGAAGCGTTATCGACTACGATAATTTCCTTATTCGGGTACTTTTGCGCCAGCACCGATTCCAGGCACCGTTTGATGAAACGGCCGCTATTGTAAGTAACTATCGTGACAGAGACGAAGTCGTTGTGCGCCATGAGCAAGAACCTGAGTAACCGACCCTTCTGTACATCTTTAGAGTTCCCCGGAAATCCCCTGGGTTGAACCAGCACTACCCGGTCGCGCCGCACCAGAAACTGCGGCCGGCGAGCCGCACCACGCTCGCGTTAGCTGCTATGGGCTTCAGGCTTCGTTGCGTGGACGATTCGACAATCGCCCGCAGTACCGCGCCTGCCGCCACAGCCAAAGCAGACCATCCTGAAATGCAAGCGGACGGAAGTGCCTGGCTGAATACCTCAGTAGACTACCATACCAATAAACTCGTCGCTTCTCCACTAGACAACTGCGTGATCGAATGGCCACCCGTGTGTTTCGCAACAGCTTCAGGGATGTACTGTAAGACGTACCCCCGATCCGCCGCCCGCCGGCAAAAATCGACATCCTCAAACCATAGCGGACGGAAACCTTCGTCGAAACCGCCCAATTCCTCCCATACCTTGCGCCGTAGCATCAGGAACGCTCCCGCCGGCTGTTCCACCGTGGCGCGCCGATTCGGATCCAGATCCAATGCGCGATATTGCCGGTTCACGGGGTTACCCGGCCAGACCCTGTTTAGCAGGAGAGCTTCCAAAACCAAAGCGCCGGGAGTGGGGAACCGGCGCACCATGAAGCCGACCTGCGGACGGCCCTCGCGGTCCAGAAGCTTGCCTCCGGCACCGGCTGTGCGCGGCAAATCGCAGGCCTCGCACAACGGCTCCAGACTGCTTTGCACCACGGCGTCCGGATTCAGAAGTAATACATATGTGGAGTTCAACACCAAAAAGCCCTGGTTGACCGCCGCGGCGAATCCGCGATTCTCGGTATTGGCGATCAGACGCACGCCGCGGCACGCTACTTCTGCGATGGTGCCGTCATGCGAGGCGTTATCCACCACTACGAGGTCGGCGCCCGTGGCCACTGCGGCATCCAGGCAGGGGCCGATCTCCTCCGCTGAATTATAAGTAACGATGACGATTCCGATAGCCGACATGTGTCACTTTGCCCCAGCACCAGTTAGAAGAAGATACAGCCGCCAATACCAGTCGGCGTCCCCCTCGCGCTGTAACTCGGCGATGCTGCGTTCCTGATCGGATAAGATAAGTTCCAGTACTTCCGGCTCCCACATAGTCCTATTCGCGCGTGACGCGGAGTACTCGCGGACCCCTTGGAGTTTGCCCTTCCACCACGCCCGCGGCGCGCCATGCCGCCACGCCACCGCGCCCCATAATGCCTGTGCCGCGACGATGCGCCACATCCACCGCCACCAGCAGTTTCTCCGGATAGTGCCGCGCCAGCAGCAACACCTGGTTGCGCGCCATCAGCCGCACCGTTTCCGGATGCCAGCGCCCCAATGCCGCGCTGCCATGATGGCAGCGCGACGGCATCCGGCACGATACTCGCCTTCGCAGCCCGCGCGCGGCGCAGCGCAACCCGAAATCGACATCTTCCAGATACGATTCGAAGCTCTCTTCCAGCAGGCCGATCTTACGGAACAGCGCGGCACGAAACAGGGCCGCCGTCCAGGGCGCGGACCAGATGCGGCGCGGCACGCGAAAGCGAGGCCCGTCGAGCCAGCCGTTTCCCGCGCGCCAGGCGGTGCCGCCGCGACAGGTGAGCGTCGAAGGTGCCGTCGATCCGGCTTTCGTCCGCGGCTCGCAGGATCTCTGCCGGTGGCGAACCAGCCGTCCGGTCGCCGGCTGAGGCGCTCGAAATAATCCGGCGCCAGTTCCACATCGCTGTTCAGCACCGCGATCCACTCGCCGCGGCTCTCGCGGATGCCGCGATTCACGGCCGCCGCGAAGCCCGCATTCCGGCCCATCGGAATCACGCGCGCCCGGGCGCTCCGCGCCAAGTCCGGCGCGCCATCTTCGACTGCCGTTGTCCACCACCAGCAACTCGCCGGCCGGACAGGTCTGCGCCGCCAGGGTGGCCAGCAGGCGCTCCAGCAGCGCGCGGCCGTTCCACACCGGCACACGGCGGCGCTGCTCATCGGAAGAAACGCTTCCTGGCCAGGAACGCCAGGTTCTGGAAGCCATCGCGCCACGCGTTGAGCTTGGTCTCGCCCAACCGCGAGGAGTATTGAATGGAGATCTCGCCGAAACGAATCGCGCGGATTGCGCACTGCTTCGATCTTGATTTCCTCGGAGAACGCCATGCCGTCCGACTCCAGCTTCATCTCCTTCAGAATGGACCGCCGGAACACCCACATGCCGGATTGCGAATCGCGCACCCAGCGAAAGAACAGCATCGACATCGCCAGCGAGAGCACCAGGTTGCCGAACTTGTTTTTGAAACTCATGGCGCGCGGGTCGCGAGCCGGGAAGCGCGAGACAATTCAGGAAATCGACTTCCAGGTGCAGGAACGCTTCCAGCAGGTAGGACAAGCGCGTCCACCGGATAGCTCTGATCGCCGTCCAGGGTGACGATCAGATCGCCGGTGGCCGCGGCGAATCCGCGCTTGTAAGCGCGCCCGTAGCCGCGCACATCTTCGCGAATGACTTTCGCGCCCAGAGAGGCCGCCACTTCGACGGTCCGGTCGGTGGAGTTGTTGTCCACCACGATGACTTCGTCGACGAACTCGGGCATGGCCCGCAACACCCTTTCGATTCCCTGCTCTTCGTTCAGGCAAGGGATGATCACGGTGATCGACTGGCCTTTATACATGTCCAGACTTTTTCCCGCAGCCGCGCGTCACTACTATACAAACGCGGTTACCATGAAGCCAATGAAGCGTCTGCTGTGCCTTCTCCTTTTTTCCGGCGCGCTCGGGTGCGCCGGAGATCTTTCCACTGCCAAGACCGTCTACGTGCTCTCGATGCCCCGCGGCATGGACCAGTATCTTGCCAATCGATTGGCGAACAGCCATATATTGCAGGTAGTTACCGACCCCAAGAAAGCTGATGCATTCTTCACCGACCGCATCGGAGACGCCTTCCAGGCGCAGATGGATGTGATTTTCCCGCCGCCGGTGCCGGCGGACGACAAGGCGGAAGCCGGCGAAAAGACCACCCGCAAAGCGGCTGACAAGACGGACGTCAAAAAGCCGGCCGCCGAAGATACACAGTCTCCCGCCAACTCCGTTCCGATGTTCGGCCCCACGGTCAATAAGCTCTCCAATCCGGCACTCATGTCCAGTTTCGCCCGCAATAAAGGGACCATCTTCCTGGTGGACGCCAAGTCCCGCGAAGTGCTCTGGAGCGTGTACGATCCACCCAAATCTTTCGATAGTAAAGAACTCGATCGCACGGCAAACGACATTGTAAGCCGACTCAAGAAGGACCTGAAGAAATAGCCCGCTTTTTCCGGACCATCTCGCCGTAACCAGCCGCCAGTTTCCTGGTGAGCACGGCCATATCCCAATTTTCCACCACCTCCGCGCGCGCCCGCCACGCCATGGCAGCGGCTTCCCCAGGATCTTCCAGCAGCGCCAGGACCCGCTCGGCGAACCCCGTCGCGTCGGTCGGCCAAGCGCGCAAAACTCGCCGTCCTTCTTCGCCAGGCCCTCGGCGCCCACTACCGTGGACACCACCGGAATGCCCGCCGCGAACGCCTCCAGCAGTTTCACCCGCACGCCCGATCCGCTGAGAATCGGGCAGACGAACACGGCATATCGCGCGAGCGGCTCGCGCACATCGTCCACAAAGCCCAGCATATCCAGGTTGCCTCGGAATAATCGGCGTAAGTGTGCGCCGGAGGCGGGTCGCAGCCGGCCACTCATCAGCCGGGCTTCCGGCTGCCGCGCCAGAATCAGCGGCAGCACCTCGCGCACGAACCAATCCATGGCCACCCGGTTGGGTTCGTGCCGGAAGCTGCCCACGAACAGCATGGTCAGCGGCTCGCGCCCGCTCGGGCGGAATTCATAGCGCGAGGTGTCGATGCCCGCGCGCAGTCCGTCGCGCACACGTGGAGCGCGATGCGCGGCAGAAACGACAGCAGATAATCGCCGATTCACCGGCGTGCACACCTGCACCTGGTCGAAACGCGGCAGCATGCGCAGTTCGTAGCGCAGCGCGCGCAGATATTCGTAGCGCGCCTTCAATTCCTCGGTGAGTCCGATCATGTGGCCCAGCCCGCGCCGGATGGACTGGAAATACATGTCGTGCTCGAAGAGGGCGCAGGCGATCCGGCGGTACTCGCCGTGGTATTGCGCCAGCGGGTGTATTCGAGCTGCAGCACGTCGATGCGCTTCTGATAGAGCTGGCGGTGGATCAGCCAGTCCAGATCTTCGTTGGCGAATTCGTGCACGGCGTGCGGCAGAAGCGCGCCCGCATCGCGTACGGACTGCCGCCGGGCCGCACCAGCCACTCGGCGCTGAGCGCAGAAACGGCGCAGTTCTTCGTTGTCCTTCTCCTGCCACTCCCAATCCAGCAATTCCACCACGTGCACTTCGGCCAGCTGCGCCAGTTCGCCGCAGCGTCTGGTACATGAAGACGCCGCCGCCGTGCACCGGCGGGCAGATGGGATACGGCGAAACGAACAGCACCCGCAAGTCTTCGGGCGCGGTTTCCATGGGCGCGAAGCGATCGCGGAAATAGCCGCCCAGCGGGCGCCGGAACGCTTCGGTATCGTCGACCACGCTCAGCAGCGCGCGCGCGGCGCCGCGAGCGGCAGGCCCGCGGCAAGTTGCGGAAGGCGCGCCACAGCGCCCGGAAGTTCGGCCGCAGCGGGATGTCGCCGAACAGCACCGCCAGCAGCGCGCCAGCCCACGCGAAGAAGAAAATGCGCCAGCAGCTTGCGCCACTCGTGAATGTTCTTCCAGCAGAACAGCAGGTAATTCTTCTTGAGCACGGCCTGAATCTGTTCTTCGCGGAAACGCTTGCCGATGGTGCCGCGATGCTCGTGATACACGATGCTGCGCGGCTGGTAGAGCACCTTCCAGCCGCGCTTCCAGGCCATGTAGCCGAGGTCGGTATCTTCCAGGTAGAAGGGCGCCAGCAGTTCGTCGAAGCCGCCCAGTTCCAGGAATTTCTCGCCGGTCGAAGGCGCAGGAGCCGCCGCCGCCGTAGAAGCACGGGAACAGGTCGCGCACTTGCCGGATCGATGCGATGGCGCACGCGCAGGCCGCCATCCTGCCACCAGCCTTGCGTCAGGCCGGTTTCTTCGCGCAGCTTGGCCGGGTCGCTGAAGAAGATCTGGCAGGAGACGGCGAACACATCGGGGTCGTCGAAGCCTTCCAGCAACGGCGCGAGGAAATCGGGCGCCACCCGCATATCGCTATTCAGCAGGACCACGATTTCGTTTTTCGCCGCGCGGAATCCGGCGTTCGATCCGCCGCCGAATCCCAGGTTCGCGGCAGCGCCACCAGCTTGACCTGCGGGAAACGCGGCGCGCACGAACTCCGCGCTGCCATCTTCCGACCCGTTGTCCACTACCACGATCTCGTTGTTCGCGATTGCCCGCCAGCGCGGTGACGATGGACGGAAGATACTTTTCCAGCAGGTCGCGGCCGTTCCAGTTGGGGATGACCACGGAGGCGGAACGCGGCCGTCCGGCGCGCTTCGCACTGCTGCGCGGTCGTTTGCCCGGCAACAGATCGGTGACGGCCAGCAGCAGAATGCTCAACGCGAGGAAGAGGGGCGAGAGTAAAAGCAGCGGGAGTGCGCGCAGGAAGCGCTTCAGCAGGGTCACGACAGGACTCCGGGCCTGCCGGTTGAGGGGTCAGACAGCTCTGCCCACTGCGGCGCAAAAGCAGCGCCTTCGGGGCAGAGTAGTCTGACCCGAGGCGGTGCGAAAACTGCCCCTTCAGGGCAGAGAAGACTGACGCGCGGGACCATCTTAACTGGCAGGGACAACCGGACCCAGTCCCACCTTGCGGCCCAGTTTCACCCAGCGCGACCCGCGGAACAGCGCTACCTGCTCGCCCAGCAGGCGCGCTTCCTCCTGCAACCGGAGCGCCCACTCCGTGCGTTCGTGCAGCTCCTTTTCCACGGCGTGCAGCGCCTCCACGGCTTTCACCAGTTCCGCCGTCTGCTTGTCCACTTCCGCTTTCAGACTGGTCTCCACGTCTCTGGCCCACTGGGTTTTTGCGCGGACGTCCTCCTCCAGGTCCCGCACCTTGGCGGCGTACTGTTCGGCCATCGCGCGGGCGGCCTCCTGTTCGGCGGCGACTTCGGCCTGCAGCGCCTCCACGCGCGCGCGCCGCTCCCCCACCTCCCGGTTCAACTCTTCGGCCCACAGGTTGCTGCGCTCCAGCGCCTCCTTCTGCTCGCGGAACATGGCCAGCAGCTTCTGATGCTCGCGATCGAATTCGGCGATATCCCGCTGCACCTTGTCCAGCCATTCGTCCTTGGTGGCCAGCTCCTTTTCCAGCAGCAGAATGTGCCGCTCGCGCTCGCGCAGCACATTGGCGGCCCGCGGAACGTATACGAAAATCGGATTGCCCATCTGCGGCCGGCGCGCGCACACCGCCACAAAGAAGTGCGATTCGGCGGGCGCGGGCTCGCCGGCATCCACCCTCACTTCGAAGGTATTGCCCGCTTCGTGCGGCTGGAACGTGACGCCTTCCACGTGATTTTCCAGGAACAGCGCCACGTGCGGAAAGACCGCCTGCAACTCCTCGCGAAACTCTTCGAATTCGAATTCGTGCACATGAAAAGGATTGGCGCCCTGCGCCCCGCGGGATTCGGTGTAGTACAGCTTGTTGGGCGTGGAAACGATGAACTGGCCGGCGGGCGCGAGCACGCGCAGCACTTCGCCGAGGAAACCGCGCCAGTCCTCCAGGTGCTCGATCACCTCGAAACCCACCACCAGGTCGAAGGCGCCACTGGCAAAGGGCAGGGCCGTGCAGGATGCCGCCTGGAAGCTCAAATTCTCACCGTGATAATTCCGCCGAGCGAACTCCACGGCCTCTTCCGCCACGTCCACGCCCACGACGCTCGTCGCGGTCTGCGCCAGTTCGGCCGAGCCATAACCCGCCCCGCATCCGGCATCGAGCACGCGCTTGCCGCGCGCCAGCCGGGCCGCGAAGGCATACCGCGCCATGTGCTCGTTCAGCAGATCGACGTCCACCTCGCCGGGAATGAGTCTTTCCCCCGTGAACTCAGCCAACGTGCTTCTCCCTTTGCGGGGCGTCCGGTTCCGCGCCCAGACGCGCGTTCACTTCCACGCGGCACGGCAGGTGCATGTATCCGTAGATCTCATTTTCCTGCCGGCTCATCTGCAGGGCCACGGCGTTATCGATCCAGTCGCACATGGTGTATCCGGAAAGCGGCCCGTCGGCAATCGCCGGGGAGAAGGAAAACGACGCCGGGTACAGTTCCGGCAGGTCCACGTGAAAGTCCACCGTGGTGATATCGCCGGGCTGCATGGCGGCCAGTTCGTAGCCTTCGCGGGCGCTGTTGGTGCCCGAAAAATCCATGCCCAGTTGATTGCGCAGCATGAAGCCCACCAGAGGCAGCGCTACGTCCGCCTTGGCCCGCACGCTGATCCGCACCACGATGCGCGAGTTGGGCTCGAGCATGGGCAGGCGCCCGCCCTGTTCGTCCAGCACCGCAATCCCCAGAATTTCCGCGCGCCCATCGCCGAAGCGATGGTCGATATTCGGGATGGTCTCGACGATCTCCGGCGCGCACACCGGCCCCAAGCGCCGCTGGGGCACGTCCGTGGCCGCGCGCGCCCGCAGGTAGGTGGAATCTTTTTCGGTCATCGCCGCCAGATAGCGGGAGATGACGGCATCCGGCTCACCGATCTCGCGCAGCCGCCCGTGGTCCAGCCACAAGGCGCGGTCGCCAATGGCCTTCACGTCGCTCACCGCATGAGAGACAAACAGAATGGTCACGCCGCGCGAGCGCATCTCGTGCACCTTGCGCATGCAGCGCTGCCGGAAATAGATGTCGCCGACGGCCAGGGCTTCATCCACCAGCAGGATCTCCGGGTCCACGTTGATCGCCACGGCGAATGCCAGGCGGACCACCATGCCGCTCGAATAGGTCTTGACCGGCTGATTGATAAAGTCGCCGATCTCGGCGAAATCCTCGATATCTTTGTAGCGCGCGTCGATCTCCCGCGTGGTCAGCCCCAGAATCGAGCCGTTGAGGTAGACGTTGTCGCGGCCTGTGAATTCCTGATTGAAGCCCGCACCCAGTTCGAGCAGCGCCGAGACCCGCCCGTTCACCGTCATGGCGCCGCTGGTAGCCGGCAGGATTCCGGCGATCATCTGCAGCATGGTGCTTTTGCCGGAGCCGTTCTCGCCCACGATGCAAAACGTCTCGCCCCGTTTCACCTCGAAGGAAAGGTCGTGCAGCGCCCAGAAATCGCGGTGCCGCTTCAGGCGGTTGAACGAGAGTAGCTCCTTCAACCGGTCGCCCGGAGCGTCATAGATCGCGTAGCTCTTGGAAACACCCTGAAATTCAACGGCTGTCACAATGATTTCGAGGAAAGCTTCAGTGTAACCCCAGTTGCAAGGCCTCGCGCAGACCGGGATCGTGCCGCACGCGCCAGATCCGGCTGTCCAGATAGTAATGCGTCAGGCCGAAGCCGCTGAACAGTCCAAACGCCAGGTCCGACACCTGTCCCAGTTCGAAACCGGGGATGCGGTACAGCGCGCTGAACAGCAGCCCCACTCCGGCATAGGCGAACAGGCTGCGGCTCACCGCCGCCGGAATGGCTCCATGATCTTCGCGGCCCCCATAGCGGTTCCGGTTGTGGAACCAGATCAGCGCGTGATACTGCAGGTTGTGGACGATGGTAACCGTGGGCACCGCCGCCTGCCAGCTCATGTATGCGAAGGTGAGCCAGTGGAGCGGAATCACCGCCGCGAACAGCAGGTACTTGGGAATATCCGGCGCCGCACCGGAGCGGAAGCGTTGGATCTGCCGCGCCAGGTACACCGCCAGCGTGGCTGCCAGCAGGATCCACATCGGCGTTTCGGCGCGCGGGAACGAAAACGGGATGCCGAGTTCCCGCGGATGATGAATGAAGAAGCGGTGGAACGGCGGCAGCACCAGGGTAACGCCCAGAAAGACGCGGTCGAGCAGGTTGTCCACCGGCGCGAGGTCGCGGTTCTTGACCTTGTACAGCACCATGAAACCGTAGTGCTGCCGGATCACGTGATAGTAGGCCCAGACCCCGACCAGCAGGTACAGCCAGCCTTTCCAACCGGCCAGCACCAGGGCCGGACCCAGAGTGAAAAAGAAGACCAGGCTGCCGTAAAACAGCTTGCCGTTCCGCGCCCGCGCTTCGCGATCGAAAAACGTCCGCGACGCCGTCCCGAAGATGTGGGTTCCGTCGAAGCCCACGCTCCAGAACCACCAGAGATACGTGATGGGCACGTGCAGCCCGGCGTACAGCAGCAGGTAGACGTACCCCGCCGCCGCACTGCCGATGACCAGCGACAGGTCGACGGTCCGATTGATGATCCAGCGAGGTCGCAAGGCAGCGCGTTCGGGCGCTGCCGGAGTGGCAACGGCGGCCATGAATCGCCGTTATGCGAAATGATACTTATTGGCGGCTTCTTCCCAGACGATTTTCTTCTGGTTCTTGAAGCTCAGTGTGGCCATGTGCCCGCTGATGGCGGCCTGCTGCCCCGCTACCGGCGGCGCGATCGGTTTCTCCTTGCCCTTGATCGATTGCAGGAAGTTGCGGAAGTGATTGATGGCGCCATCGCCTTCGTTGAAATCCTCCCTGCCGTTCAGGTGGACCGGCTTGCGCGCCGCCACTTTGGCGGGCGCCTTGCCGCCGAACGTTTCGGGAGTGAAGTACATGTCCTTGCGGTTCATGACCTCGATGGTGCCTTCGTTGCCGCAGATCTGCTCGCCATAGCCGTAGTGGTCGTTACCGAAATAGCAGCTATAGTTGATGTGGAAATTGTCCGGATACTCGTAAATCGCGCTGAAGGTGTCCGGCGTATCGCGATCGTCGTGCCAGCGGTAAATGCCGCCCGAGGCTACGCAGCTCTTTGGCACCGTCTGGTCCAGCATGAAGTTGATGATGTCGGTCTGGTGCACCAGCAGATCCGTGGAGATGCCGCCGGAATAATCCCAATAGAGGCGCCATTGGAAGTAGCGCTCCGGGCTCCAGGGACGCTTCGGCGCGGGGCCCAGGAAGCGATTCCAATCGGTGTTCTGGAGGTTCGCTTCGGGCGGAATGACGTAGCGCCATGCCGGATTGTCCGGCAGCGAGTTGCGATACCAGAAGGCGCGCGCGTAATGTACGTCTCCGATCATGCCCTGCTGGATCATCTCCTTGGCCTTCTTGTAGATGGTGGAGCTGCGATTCTGCGTGCCGACCTGGATCACCTTGTCGGTTTTTTCCGCGGCGTGCACAATGTCGAAGCCCTCTTCGATGGTATGGGCCAGCGGCTTTTCCGTGTAGACATGCTTGCCGGCTTTGATGGCGGCGATGGCCATGTTGTGGTGCAGGTGCTCGGGCGTCATGATGAACACGGCATCGATGGACTTGTCGGCCAGCAGGTCGTTGTAGTCTTTGTAAGCCTTGGGAGTGGTGCCCCAGACCGTCTTCATGCGGTCGTTGGCGCGAGCGATGTAGCCTTCGTAGGTGTCGCAGATCGCCGTGATCTCGACATCGTTCGGAGCGGCCGTATGCATCCAATCCAAGGATGCATATCCGCGGGTGCCGACGCCAATCCAACCGATATTGATCTTTTCATTGGCGGCGCGGCCAGAGACAACGGCCGGACCTGCGGCGATGGCAGCGGCCTTCAAAAAATCGCGACGATTGAATTCGTCGGCCATGGGGACCTCCTGATTTTCGATTGCGCTTCCATCATATCAAAGGGTCCGATTGCGGTTCTGCGAAGCGGCCGCTCATACATCCGCCGAACTGGCCGATAAGGGAATTGTGAAACCAGCTAGCGCCGCCCGATGGGGGGCCATCCTGAGCCTGGGACTGGCGGCTTCCGCGGCGGAGATACCCTTTGCCGAGCGCTATTGGATCTCGGGACAAATCAACAGCATCACCCAGTTCCACGCTGCATTCCGCTCTCCGTACGCCGGAGAGAACAGTCTGCGGGCTTCGCCGGAACAGGCCACGTCCCGGGTGATGACCCTGTACACGGGCTTTCGTGTGACCAGGTCCACTGAAGTTCTGGTGGATTTCGAATCCGCGGGCGGTACCGGAATCGGCGACGGTGTGGGTCTGGCCGGGTACACCAATCTGGATGTGATGCGCAATCCTCTGCTGGGCAGCAAACCGTACGCCGCGCGCTTTATGGTGCGCCAGATCATCCCTCTGAGCCGGGAGATCAAAGAAGGAACGGCCGGACCGCTCGGGCTTGCCCCGACGCTGCCGGTACGCCGCATCGAGGTGCGCTTCGGAAAGTTGAGCACCCCCGATTTTTTCGATCTGAATTCGGTGGCCAGCGACAGTCACTTACAATTCATGAACTGGACGGTAGATAACAACGGCGCTTACGATTACGCCGGCAACCAGGGTTACACTTACGGCCTCCTGGTGGAATACTACGACCGGAACTGGGGCATCCGCTTCATGGAAGCCGCCATGCCGGCAGTTGCCAACGGCCTGGAACTGGACATGGACCTGGACGAGGCTCGCGCGGAGAACCTGGAATGGGAACTGAACCGGGGCCTTCTTCCCAAACGGGATGGCTCCATCCGCGTGCTGATGTTCGCCAACCACGCGATGATGGGCTCCTACCGGCAGGCCATCGACAATTTCCTTTCCGGCCGCCCCCCCGATCGTCCCGACGTTGCCGGCGCCCGCCAGCAGACCAGGGTGAAGTACGGATTCGGATTGAATCTGGAGCAGCAGTTGACGGCACATTGCCGTGCCTTTGCCAGGGCCGGATGGAATGAAGGACGGTACGAATCGTTTGCCTACACGGAAGTGAACCAGACCATGGCAGCCGGGGCGCAATGGAGCGGAGGTGCCTGGAAGCGCCGCGCCGATAAGGTGGGCGTGGCCGCCGTTTGGAATGCGATTTCCGGCGATCACCGGCGGTACCTGGAACTCGGCGGCAGCGGCTTGCTGCTGGGCGATGGGAGACTCAATTACGCCCCCGAACAGATCCTGGAAGGCTATTACACTTGGAGCCTGGGGCGGGGCATGTCGCTGGGGTTCGATCTGCAACGAATTGTCAATCCGGGGTACAACCGCGATCGCGGCCCCATTCTGGTGCCTTCGCTGCGGGCACACATCGATATCGATCGCAACACGTTCAAGCGCGGTGCCCAGTGAGAGAAGTGCGGAAAATTACTATCGAAGTGCCCACCGAGCTTCTTGAGAAAGCGCAACTCGCCAGCGGCAGCGGTGTTGGCCAAACAATCGCACGCATACGCGAAGCTTCGCCAACTCCCGGGAAAGGTTCGCTTCAGGCGCACCTTGGCCGGCCTGAAGGCAGACCGGTAAAGCGGCCGCGCGAATTGAATCGGCTGGACAAGGATTAGTTAGACGGCCATACGCCCTTGCACCGCGGCGTTTTTCTATTGCCACAAGAATCTAAAATCAGTTACCGGTGGGAACGCGGTCTACGCGATCGATGACGATTATCGGTAAGGGGAGCTTCTTGCTTTCCAGCTTCAGTCCGAGTTGGGACGCCAAGGCTTCAAAAATGGTGGGTCCGGGCAAGAGGTCCATGACCGCATCCGCCGCCTTAGGTGCGGGCGCCCAGTCCAGCTTGAAATCGAAGGCACCTTGGAGACCAGTCTGGTCGATTACCGGCACGCCCACATCCCGCGGCGCCTGCTCTTGCAATTGGCCCGCCAGCGCTGCCATAGTGATGTGCTGGCATGCGATGTGCTTCTGGCCCACCGCGCCTTGTCCGGGGACACATCGTTGCTCGGTGAGGATCGCCACCTCGGACGGCTGGAGTTTCGGCCCCGACTTCCCCACAACCAGGGCATACGCCGGCATGACCTTTTGATCTTTATGGATGGCCAGTTTGAAACGTTCGGCCAGGAGGGTTTGCAGCATGCCGCGAAGGTCGTCAGGCGAGGTCTTCAGTTCGGCTTTTGCGACGATGTCGAAGCGATCGGATTCGAGCCAGGCGGGCCCTCCGGTGACGGCGTCGGGGCGTACATGATAAGCCATTGCGATCATGACTTTCATGGGCACGTTGTGCATGGAGAGTTTTCCGCCCCCTTGCATGTCGACGGCCATGCGAACCTCCCCGGACTTGTTCACTTGTACGTCAGCCACTTCAAACGATGGCGGCGTGGTCTGGGTCTGGCTGAAAGCCGTGACGGCGGACAGGAACAACAGAATAGAATCGTTGCTGCGGAACATGGCGTATCCCCTCGACTTTCTGCTTGGTGTCAATTATCGCACGAGGGGGGACGAGAGCAAGAATTGGAGACCGGAGCCGACAAGTGGCATCCCGGAGAATGGACCGGCCCGGCCCCCGACCGGCGGCCCGATGGGAAGAAGTCGGTTTCCCGGCCAGAACAATGATCCATGGCGAATCGTCTTGTAACATGCTTGTGGACTTTCAGGCCGTCAGTTTAGCGGCCTCCACGCGAAAAGTTGGTCGTGTAGTCAACCAATACGTTCGAAAGGTCATATGTGATGCCACCGGCGAGTATGAGCGGGAAAATATGCATCGTAACGGGCGCGAACAGTGGGATTGGGAAAGAGACGGCGCTCGGCCTGGCCCAGATGGGCGCGCGCGTGGTCATGGTCTGCCGGAACGCAGAAAAAGGGAAAGCGGCGCTGGAGGAGATTCGGCGGGAATCCGGATCTTCGCAGGTTGATCTGCTGATCGCGGACATGTCGTCGCAGGCATCCGTTCGAGCGCTCGCGGAGCAGATCCAGCAGAAATACCCCCGCCTCGACGTGTTGGTCAACAACGCAGGCGGTGCCGCGCCAGCACGCACGCTTTCCGCGGACGGCATCGAAATGACGCTTGCCACCAATCATCTGGGCGCCGCGCTACTGACGCTTCTCTTGCTCGATCTGTTGAAGGCCAGCGCGCCATCGCGCATCGTCAATGTCTCTTCGTCGGAGGCTCAAAGCCCCGCACGCCTCGACATGAACGATCTCCAGTTCGAGCGGCGGAAATACAGTGCCGTCGCCGCCTACCGACAGTCGAAACTGCTGATGAACGCGTTTACGTTCGAGCTGGCGCGGAGGCTGGCGGGAACGGGAGTCACCGCGAACTGCCTCCATCCAGGCGCGGTAGCGACGAATATCTGGAACCCCGATCTGCTGCGCCGCTCATCGGCAAGCTGATCGTCGCCGTGGTGAAGCCGTTCATGCTGAATTCAAAACAGGGCGCCGCGGTGTCCCTGTATCTCGCGACCTCTCCAGAGGTGGCACAAGTCTCCGGAGAATACTTCGTCAAGTCCAAGCCCGCCAAGTCCAATCCGCTTTCGCGGGATCCGAAGTTGATGGCGGAAGTCTGGCTGTGCACGGAAAAAATGACCGGCCTGCCGTTGGCATGACGCACGTCATCGCTGGTGGTCAAGTCCTGGATGACGGCATTTACCGGCCCGTCGCACGAGTGGCGGTTCCAATGGAAGGAACGCGTTTCACGGCCAGTGGCTGTTCCGAGCGGCTCGCCACTCGTTCCTTGCGGCCCTGCTTGCTTCCCCCGGATCTGCTGTTGCCCGGAGGTGATACGATGCCAGGAGATCGGCACTCATGACCCCGCCCTCCAACATTGCCCACTACCGAATCACATCGAAGCTTGGCGAAGGCGGTATGGGCGCTGTCTACCGGGCCACCGACACTAAGCTGAATCGCGATGTCGCCATCAAAGTCCTGCCGCCCGCTTTCGCCGAGGACTCAGCCCGTATGCAGCGTTTCGATCGCGAGGCGCAAGTGCTTGCCTCCCTAAATCACCCCAATATCGCCGCCATCTACGGCATCGAGCAGGGAGCCATCGTGATGGAGTTGGTGGAAGGCCAGACGCTGGAAGCGCGGCTCGTCAAGGGCCCCCTGCCACTCGCGCAAGCCCTGGCTGCTGCGGCCCAGATCGCGGGCGCCCTCACCGAAGCGCATCGCAAAGGCATCGTACATCGCGACCTCAAACCAGGCAACCTCATGTTGACCAAGTCCGGCATAAAGATCCTGGATTTCGGGCTGGCGAAGATGACCGTGCGCGCGACGCCTGGGGATCTGACGCTGACGCAGACGCAACCGGGAACGGTCATGGGAACCCCTCTCTACATGTCGCCGGAACAGGCTCAGGGCAGAGACGTGGACGCGCGCAGCGATATTTTTGCCTTCGGCGTCGTGCTGCATGAAATGGTGACCGGCCGTCGCGTCTTCGATGGCAAGAGCAGGGCCAGTGTCATGGCTGCGATCCTGGAGCGTCCGGCGCCGGCTTTGGCCCCGCCCGCGTTGGACCGTGTGGTGCGCCGCTGCTTGGCGAAGGATCCGGATGACCGATGGCAATCGGCGCGGGATATCTTGACCACCCTGGAGTGGATCGACGAACTCGCGACGGTAGTCGACTCGTCGCCCACTCGGCCCTCCCGCGCTCTCCTCTATGGGGTCGCGATGACGGCCGTCGCGGCCATCGCTCTCGGAGTATTCCTCCTTCGCCAAACCCCGCCCGATCCGCCGCTGGTGCGGTTCCAAATGGCGGCGCCGGAAAAAACGGTCTTCAACATGAACGGGAATGCCGTGGGACCGGTGGCCGTATCGTTCGACGGCCGCCGCCTCGTGTTTAGCGCCACCGGCGAGGCGGGCGGGAGCCAACTGTGGAGCCGCTCTCTCGACACGTTGGCCGCCCAACCGCTTGCCGGCACGGAAGACGCGGTCAATCCGTTCTGGTCACCGGACGGCCGATTCCTGGGATTCTTTGCGGACGGCAAGCTCAAGAAAATCGAATCCACGGGCGGTACCCCGGTCACTCTGTGCGAGGCGAAGTTCGGGTGTGGCGGCACTTGGAACCGGGAGGGTGTGATCGTCTTCTCGCCCGGCAGCACCGGCCCGCTGTTTCGCGTATCGATGTCTGGCGGATCTCCCAGTCCAGTGACCGCGCTGGATACGTCGCGCCATGAAGCGAACCATAAGTGGCCCTGGTTTTTGCCCGACGGCCGTCACTTCCTTTACACCACCCGCGTTGGCTTCACCGGCTCCGGCTCGATTCGGGTCGCATCGCTCGATTCGAACGAAAGCAGGATTCTGGCGGAGAACTCTGCTAATCCAGCCTACGCCCTGGGATATCTGCTATATCTGCGTGGGACCACCCTGGTGGCGCAGTCGCTTAATTTGAAACGCCTCGCCACCGCGGCCGAGCCTGTCCCGGTGGCCGAGCACGTGCTCCTGCCTTTAGAGTTTACTTCGCGGGGCGTCTGGGGCGTTTCGGAAAACGGAATCCTGGCCTACCAGTCGGGCGTCGGGCCGAAGTGGGAAGTGGACTGGCGGGATCGCGGAGGTAAGTCAACCCTGGCCCACAGTGACTCGGGTTACCTCCATATTGCGAATCTCTCACCGGACGGGAAGAGCGCAGCGATCAGCATCACCGACCGGTCCACTCATAACGAGGACATCTGGCTCTACGACTTTGCCCGCGGAATCATGACTCGCTTTACGTCCGATCCGGCGGAGGAGACGGCGGGCGTCTGGTCGCCCGACGGAGCGAGCCTCATCTTCGACTCCAATCGAAAGGGCCACTTCGATCTCTACCGGAAGCCGTCCAATGGAGCCAACACTGAGGAGCTCTTGTACGAAGATGGCCTCGAAAAAACTCCGACTAGTTGGTCGCCGGACGGGAAGTTTCTTCTTTTCCAGGACGGAATACCGGGAACCGCCACGGGACATCTTTGGATTTTGCCGTTGACGGGGGTGCGAACGCCTGTCCCATTCGCGCCCACGAAATTCCACGAAGGGGGCGGACAGTTCTCGCCCGATGGCCGGTGGATCGCCTACTACTCCAATGAGTCGGGGAAGCAGGAGATTTACATCGCCCCATTTCCGGGACCGGGGGTTAAGCGCCAGGTTTCGGTGTCCGGTGGCCGTGATCCAAGGTGGCGTCGGGACGGAAAGGAGATTTTTTACGTGGGTGGCGGCCATCTGATGGCGGCGGAGGTGCATGCCAAAGGCGCCAGTATCGAAGTCGGGACCGTACAGCAGTTGATCGGAAGGATCCGAACAGGACGCGGCTATCAGTACGATGTATCGGCCGACGGGCAACGGTTTCTGGTCGTCAGCGCTCCGGACCAGACGGCTAACGATCCGTTGACGATTGTCGAGAATTGGACCGCCGCTTTCAAGAAGTAGGGTTTCCGGAGCAATGGAACGTTAATGGAGAGCTCTGCGTTATGCCCGTTTTCCTGCTTGAGCGCAAATGGTCTTCGGCGGCTCGCGCCAGCAGCGATTACCACCTCTACCAGAGTTGACGGAATTACATAATCGATCCTCCCGGGCCGCAGCATTCACGGGCGTCCGCCCAGTTGACCGAAAGTGGGCATCTCGTACACTGGCCAGTTGCGGCATTCTGATCGATCGATCCCTGCTGGTCGCCCAGCGGTTACCAACTTTGCTCTCCGCAACGTGCTGACGGTGCGCTGAAACACCACGGGGCGGAGCGCCGTGTGCGATTATTTTAGGAACAATCGCAAACGCGTAGAATAAATTCACGAACTGTGCCGAGATTTTCGCGGTCTGTGGCAGAGGGCAACCAGTTCTCGCGCTTTGCTATCAACGCGGCATTCACTCCGTCAACCTGCACAGAGAACTGCAGGCGAAAGCACTGGCTAGACGCCGCAAGGCGCGCCTGGGCGACGCTCTGATCGCCCAGAGATGCATCGATCAAGGGCTTCCTCTCCTCACGCGAGACCGGGATTTCCGCGCCTTCGCCGATGCGACCGAACCGTCCGCTACCGGACGTGAGAAACTGAAACGTGACCCTGGCCACGATTTCCGCAGTCGTTCTTTTGGGGTCGTCTCTCTACGCCCAGGCTCCCTCCGCCGAGGCACAGAAGCTGGCCATCGAGAATGTTCGCAAATCCGCCATCACCTATTCCGCGGGCCTGCCGGATTTCCTTTGCTCCGAAACTGTGCGGCGCTACCGCAACTCCACCAGCGTTCCCGATTGGACGCTCATGGACACGCTCACCGTCCAACTTTCTTACTACGACCATCGCGAGGAGTATAAACTACTGCTGGTGAATGGCCAGAAGACCAAGTTGCGCTATGACGAGGCGGGCGGATCGGTCTCGCAGGGCGAATTCGGCAGCATGTTACAGCAGGTCTTCACGCCTGCCGCCGAAGCCGCATTTTCCTGGGACAGCAGCAGCACCCTGCGGGGCCGCGAGGTGCAGGTGTTCCGGTACTCGGTGAGCGTGGACAAAGCCAACTACCAGTTGACTTTCAACTCCAACGACCGGCGCTACTCCGCCGTCGCCGGCCGCCACGGTCAGGTCTACGTTGCTGCCGGCAACCAGATTCTGCGGATCACTTCGGAAGCGGACAGCCTGCCGGACAGCTTCCCCATCTCCAAGCTGCATGCCACGCTGGACTACGACTTCACCGACATCGGCGGCCGCTCTTTCCTGGTGCCTCACACCGCGCTGGTGGAAATGCAGGCCGGCGTTTTGGGTTCGAAAAACGAAATCGAATTCCGCGATTACCGCAAGTTTTCCGCCGACGCAGGAATCAGTTTTGACACCCAAATTAAGAAGTGAGAGGGACTTTGGCGATTGTCATCGCCCTTTTACAGGGCTGCTATAATATTTGATAGATGGTTTTTACCCGCCCGCGCAAGCGGGTTGTCGAAGGAACGCTTCGCCCCCATCCAAACGAATTTTTTTGTCCCTGTTTTACCGGAGGTACCCAGCACCCACTCAATGAAAGCCAGCGTGCGTATTAACCGAGGCGTCGAAAGCCTGTTTGGCACCCGCGACGAAAATATCCGGTTGATCGAATCCGGCTTGTGCGTTCACACTCAACTGGTCGATAACAATCTGGAAATCGAAGGCGAAGCGGACAACGTCTCCCGGGCCGAGAATATCCTGGAAGACTATAACACGCTGGTCCGCGAAGGCCACGTTTTCAACAACGGCGACCTGAACAGCTACCTGCGCGTGGTCACCCACGATCCCGAAGTGTCGCTGCGCGCACTGGTGAACAGCGGCAAGCAGCGCAATTTCGGCAAGAAGATCCTGGCGCCGAAATCCGTCAACCAGCGCCGCTACCTGGAAGCCATCGAGCGCAACGACATGGTATTCGGCATCGGCCCGGCGGGCACCGGCAAAACTTATCTCGCCGTGGCCATGGCCATCTCCGCGCTGCATCAACAAGCAGGTGGCGCGCATCATTCTGACGCGTCCCGCGGTGGAAGCCGGCGAGCGCCTGGGCTTTCTGCCCGGCACATTGCAGGAAAAAGTGGATCCCTATCTGCGCCCGCTCTACGACGCGCTCTACGACATGCTGGACAACGAACGCGTGGAGAAACTGCTGGAGCGCAACGTCATCGAAGTCGCGCCCATCGCCTTCATGCGCGGCCGCACGCTGAACGACAGCTTCATCATTCTCGACGAAGCCCAGAACAGCACGTCCGAGCAGATGAAGATGGTGCTCACGCGCCAGGGCTTCAATTCCAAGATGGTGGTGAACGGCGACATCACGCAGATCGATCTGCCCACCGGACGCCGCAGCGGCCTGATGGACGCCGTGGAAGTGCTCAAGGGCGTGGAAGGCATCAGCTTCGTGCAGTTCGACGAGAAAGACGTGGTGCGCCACACGCCTGGTGCAGCGCATCGTCAAAGCCTACGAGCGGTACAACGAGACCATCGGCGCGGCCCGGCAGCTCACTCTGAAACTAGAGCGAACCGGAATGCCGTGGCGATCCCCGTTGCCGGCGGCCTCGGAAACCGCTCCGCAGGCCTGAGCCGGCGCCATGTCCTCTCCCGAAGGCAGTACGGTCACATTTCGCCGCGTTCCCGGCGAGTCTGCGCCGCCGCTCCATCGAGCGACTTCGCCCGCCGCCTGCAGGCCGAGGTCGCCCGCAAGGCCGTGCCTTCGACTTGCCTGATCACCGGCGACGCCGAACTGCGGCGCTTGAATCGCGAATTCCGCGGCCAGGATTACGCCACCGACGTGCTCTCGTTTCCCGCTCGCCGGCTTCCGGCTGCTCGCTCGGCGACATCGCCATCTCCCTGGCCCGCGCCCGCGCCCAGGCGCGCCAGTTCGGCCACTCCACCGAACAGGAAATCCAGATCCTGATGCTGCACGGCCTGCTGCACCTGCTGGGCATCGATCACGAAACCGATCGCGGACGCATGGCCCGCGCCGAAAAGCGCTGGCGCACACGCCTGGGCCTGCCCGACGGCCTGATCGAGCGGGTGCGGCAATGATGCTGGCCGTCATCCTCGCGGCGCTCCTGGCCGTCCCGCTGCTGGGGCTCGTCACCTTCGTGCAGTTGCTCTACCTGGAAAGCATGCGCCTGCGCACGCGCGACCTGCCGTCGCTCAAGTTCTTCAAGGACACCCTGGAAGACAAGCTCGGCATGAAGACCGAGGACGGCGCCGGAGACCGTTTTCGCTCATCAAGCACACGCTGCTGGTGCTCATCGGCGTCTTCTACCTGGCCTGGTGCGCGGACGGCAATCCGTGGAACGCGGCCAGTTTCTGGCAGGCTGTCGCTGGCGGCCTGGCTCACCATGGTGGCCGTCTCCTATGCGTTGCCGCAAGTGCTCTACCGCCGCACCACCGGCCGCTGGCTTCTGCCGCTGGTTCCGCTGCTACGCGGCCTGGCCCTGCTGGCGCGGCCCATGCGTGGCGCACGTTGTCCTTCTTCCAGTCGCTCATCGACCTGGCCGACGACCAGGCCGGCAACGAAGAAGAGCCCACCTCCGCCGAAAACATCGAAGCCCTGATTTCCGCCGGCACCGAAGAGGGGCTCATCGAAGAGGAAGACCGCAAGCTGATCCAGGGCGTAGTCGAGTTCGGCGACAAGGTGGTGCGCGAAGTCATGACGCCGCGGCCCAACATCGTGGCCATCTCCGGCCGACGCCACGCTCGAAGAATTGCGCCAGACTGGTCATCACCGAACAGTACTCGCGCATTCCCGTCTACGAGCAGAATCCATCGACCAGATGATGGGCTTCGTCCACGTCCGCGACATGTTCGAACTGGAAGAGGAAGAGCGCGCCACGCCGCACCGTGCGCGAACTGGTGCGCCCCATGCATGTTCGTGCCCGAGACCAAGCCGGTCAACGATCTGATGCGCCAGATGCAGCAGGAGAATACCCACATGGTGATCGTGGTCGACGAGTACGGCAACACCGCCGGCCTGGCCACCATGGAAGATCTGCTGGAAGTCATCATCGGCGAAATCCGCGACGAGCACGAGCCCGACAGCGATGTCACCGAAGACGGCCACGGCGGCTACATCGTCTCCGGCAATTTCGATTTGGATCGCGTCGCCGACCTGTTCGGAATCTTCCACCGCGAAGAGGACATCGAATCCACCACCGTGGGCGGCCTGGTCAGCGAATGGCTGGGCCGCGTGCCCAAGGCCGGCGAGTTCGTGGACCGCGACGGCGTCCGCATCGAAGTGCTGGCCAGCGACGAATTCCGCGTGGAGAAGGTGCGCATCAGCAAGTCGCAGACGGTCGCTCATGAGTGAAAAATTCAAGTCGGGATTCGTATCGCTGATCGGCCTGCCGAACGCCGGGAAATCCACGCTGCTGAATGCCCTGGTGGGCCAGAAGGTGGCCATCGTCGCGGATAAGCCGCAGACCACCCGCACCTCCGATTCAGGGCGTGCTGACTCTGCCGGACGCGCAGATCGTCTTCGTCGATACGCCTGGCATTCACAAGGCCGATACGCCGCTCAACAAGCGCCTGATGGACACGGTGCGCAACTCGCTCGAAGAGCGCGACCTGCTCCTGTTCGCTGGCCGACGCCGCGCACCATTCGGCGAACAGGACCGCCGCGCGCTGGACCTGGCCGGCAAGACCGGCACGCCCGTGGTGCTGGTGCTCAACAAGATCGACCTGGTGAAAGACAAGGCTCAGCCTGCTGCCGCTGATCGAGGAGTACCAGCGCCACTTCGCATTTCGCCGATTACGTGCCGGTTTCCGCGGCGCGAAACGAATGGGCTGGACGAACTGCGCAAGGTGATTCTGGCGCACCTGCCCGAAGGGCCGGCCTATTTTCCCGAAGACTACGTCACCGATCAGCCGGAGCGCTTCCTGGCCGCCGAACTGGTCCGCGAAAAAATTCTGCTGGCCACGCGGCAGGAAGTGCCGCATTCGGTCGCCGTGATGGTGGACAGCTGGGAGGAGACTCCAAGCCTGACGCGCATCTTCGCCACCATCCGGGTGGAGCGGCGACGGGCAGAAAGCCATCGTCATCGGCAGCAAGGGCGCCATGCTGAAGAAGATCGGCACGCTGGCGCGCCAGGAAATGGAACGCTGTTCGGCGTGAAGATCTATCTGGATCTGCATGTCCGCGTGCAGCCCGGCTGGCGCGAGAAGCCGCCTTCCTCAATACCCTGGACTGGCGTACAATGGCCGATAGAAGATGATTAATAAAATCTGTGCTTCCTTATCCTGGCATTCTTGCTGCTTGCAGGCGTCTGTCTGGCGGCGCCGATAAACCGATCACCGACGACTCCATCGTCGATCAGGTGCGCATCAAACTGGCCGGCGATCCCGATGTCAAGGGCGGCGGATCTGAAGGTGGACTGCAAGAATGGCGTGGTCACCATTGACGGGCAAGGTCGAGAACAATCAGAGCAGAAGGACAAGCGCCACCAGGGTCGCCAAGAAGGTGAAGGGCGTCAAGAAGGTGATCAACAACCTCACCATCGACGATAGAAAATCGGGTAAATGAACGGCGCTTTCCGATTCTGTTGCGCCGGTATCGCTCTGGCCCTGCTGCTTGCCGCGCAGGAATTCAAGCTGGATAAAGTCGAACTCGCGGGCGCGGATATACCTTCACCGAGGGCCCCGCCTGGATCGCCAAAGAAGGCTACCTGATCTTCAGCGACACGCCCAGCGACAGGCTCCTGAAGTGGACTCCGGGACACGACGCGGAGGTCTATCGTACGGACGCGCACGGACCCAGCGGCAATGCGTTCGACACCCAGGGCCGCCTCTACACCTGCGAGACCCGCACCCGCCGCGTGACCCGCACGGACAAGAACGGCACGATCGAGGTGCTGGCGGACCGACTGGGAAGGCAAGAAGCTGAACGCTCCCACCGACGTGGTGGTGAGCAAGAACGATCACGTTTATTTCACCGACCCGGCCTTCGGCGGCCAGAGCGACCATCGCGAGCTGGATTTCTACGGCGTCTATCACATCCCGCCGAAGGGCCCCATGAAACTGGTGGCCAAACCCACCGGCCGCCCCAACGGCATCGCGCTTTCGCCCAACGGCAGGATGCTGTACGTGAGCAATTCCGACGAGCACAACGTCCGCGCCTACGACGTGGACCACAACGGCGATACCTCCAACGAGCGCGTGCTGATCTCCGGAATCGACGGCGTGCCCGGCGGCCTGACGGTGGACGAGAAAGGGCGACCTGTTCATCGCCGCCAGGGGCGTATCCATTTACAGCGCCGGATGGCAAGCCGCTGCCACGGCTTTCGAGACCAACGGACTTCGTTTCGAGTTGCGCTTTCGGCGAGGCCGATATGAAGAGCCTGATGATCACGGCTCGCGGCAATCGTGTACCGCGCCCGCTTCGTAGAAGTAGACAAGGAAGCGCAAGTGAGCGGTGTTGCGGACGATCGCCGCTATCCCAAGCGTCCGCTGGTGGGCGTGGGCGCCATCATGCTGCAGGCGCGACCGCATTCTGATGGCGCAGCGCGGCAAGGAGCCGCTGAAGGGCTGGTGGTCGCTGCCCGGCGGCGCGCTGGAAACCGGCGAATCGCTGGCCGACGGCGTCCGCCGCGAAGTCCGCGAAGAGACCGGCCTCGAAATCGAGCCCGCTGGGCGTGCTGGAAATTTTCGAGCGCATCATGCGCGACGCAGGACGGCGCGCCCGAATATCACTACGTGCTGATCGACTACGTGTGCCGCGTCACCGGGGGAACGCTCTTCGCCGGGCGACGACGTCTGCGCGGTGGAATGGGTGCGCCGCGCGCGACCTCCCCAAATTGCAGATCACCGAAGGAACGCTCGGCGTGATTGAAAAAGCCTTCCGCGACCGGCGAAATATAAATGAGGATCCTTGAGAACCAGCGCCGAGGTACTCGAATTCGAACCGCTGCGGCGGCTGCTGGGCCGTTACGTTTCCAGCCCCGCGGGCCGTCGCGAACTGGAAAAACTCGCAGCCGCAAGCCGACCTGCGCCAGGCTTACCGAAGACCTGGCAGAGGCCGGGGAAGCCGTGGAGTATCTGCGCCTGGCCACCCGTCCGCAACCCGCCACGCGCGGGGCCGCCATCCGCGTGGATTTCGGCGGGCTTCCGGATCTGGAAGCCGCCGTCAACAAACTGCACATCGAAGGCGCCAGCCTGGAGCCCAAGGAGATCTTCGACATGTTCGCAGATTGCTGGACCGCGCCGCCGACGCCAAGAGCGTGCTCACCGCCGCCGCCGGACGCTTTGCCGCGGCTGGGCCGCCGCGCGCAAACCATCGGCGATTTTCGCGGTCTGCTGCAGGATCTGGACGGCAAGATTCTGCCCGACGGCACCGTTTCCGACCATGCCAGCGTGGCCCTGGGCCGCCTGCGCCGCGACATCGAGCGGCAGAAGAAGGCCATTCAGGATTCGCTCGAGCGCTTCCTCCGCGCGCATCGCGAGGAAGGCGTGCTGCAGGAGGAATTCGTCACCATTCGCAACGAGCGCTTCGTGGTGCCCGGTGATCGCCGGGCAGCGCCGCAAGCTGGATGGCGTCATCCACGGCGCCAGTTCCAGCGGCCACACCCTGTTCGTCGAGCCGCTGGAGACCATCGACCTCAACAACGAACTGGTGCGCCTCACCGAAGAGGAGATGCGCGAAGTGCACCGCATCCTGGTGGAGATGACCGGCGCGCCTGCGCGGTCATGCCGAATCCATCCGCCAGACGCTCACCACCATGGCGGAGCTGGAACTCATTTTCGCCAAAGGCCGCTTCGCCGCGGAGTTCGATTGCGTCATCCCGCGCTTCTCGCGACCGGCTTCTGCTGCGCGACGCGCGCCATCCGCTGCTGGAAGACGTGCTGCGCAAGCGCCGCAAGAGCGCCGTGCCGGTGAGCCTGGAACTCACCAAAGAACGCCGCACGCTGCTGATCAGCGGGCCCAACACCGGCGGCAAAACCGTCACCCTGAAGACCGTCGGACTGCTCAGCCTGATGGCGCAAGCGGGCCTGCCGGTGCCCGCGGCCGAAGCCGAGTTTCCGCTCTTCGAGCAGGTGCTGGCCGATATCGGCGACTACCAGTCCATCCAGGAAAACCTCAGCACCTTTTCGGCGCACGTCTCCAACATCCGCGAGATGGCGCTGGACGTCACGCCCGCATTCGCTGGTGCTGCTCGACGAACTGGGCGCGGCCACCGATCCCGAAGAGGGCGGCGCGCTCGGCGTGGCCATCGTGGAGCATTTCCGCGCGGCCGGCGCATTCACGCTGGTTTCGACGCACTTGATGGCGCTCAAGATCTACGGCGCTTCCACCGAGGGCGTGGTCAACGGGTCGATGGGTTTCGATGAGGAGACCTTCGAACCCACCTATCATCTGCGCCTGGGCCTGCCCGGAAAATCGGCGGGCCTGGAAATCGCCACGCGGCTCGGCATGCCCGAGGACATCATGCGGCGCGCGCGCCACTCCATGAGCGATCGCGAGCGCGACGTCACGCGCTTCCTCGGCGAACTGCATCACCGCATCGAAACCACCCAGGCGCTGGAGCAGAGCCTGCGCGAAAAGCTGGCCGAGCTGGACCGGCGCGAAAAGGAAATCGCGCGCGAATGGGAAAAGCGCGAGACCGCCAAACTGAAAGAGCTGGAGCGCCGCACCGATGCCGCCCTGGCCCGCTTCGAAGAGCAGGCGCAGGAGACGCTCGGCAAGATCTCGCAGGGCGGCGACCGCCGCAAGGCCGATCAGGACGCCCAACGCCGCGTCTCCAAAGCCAAGCGCGAGTTGAAAGAGGATTTTCAAACCACCGTGCTGGCCACCCAGGACGATTCGCGCCAGGATCGGATTCAGCCCCTGCGCATCGAAGAGGGCGTGCGCGTACGCCTCAAGGATGTCCGCGATCCGGCCCGCGTGAGCCGCGTGCTGGGCAATGGCCGCTTCGAAGTGGAGGCCGGCTTCATGAAGATGCAGGTCTCGATTGACGATGTGATCGAGGTGCTGCCCGATACCGGCGCGTCCTCCGGCAAACTGCCGCGGAACGTGTCCTTCAAGCCCGCGCCGGAACTGGCGCCGGTGCATCAGGAGATCAACATCATCGGCCGCCACGCCGAGGAAGCGCGCGACGAGGTGGACCAATTTCTGGATCACGCCGTGATGGCCACCGCCAGCCGCGTCCGCATCGTGCACGGCCACGGCATGGGGATCTTGCGCAAAGTGATTCAGGAAATGCTGGCCAAGCACCCGCACGTGGCGCGCTACTATCCCGCTCCGCAGTCGGAGGGCGGCTCGGGAGCCACCATCGTGGAACTGCGCGAGTAACTAACTACAGCGCTTCCAGCACCGCCGCCGCGTGGCCCGCGGCCTTCACCTTGCCGTAGATCTTTTCGATCCTGCCGTCGGCTCCGATCACAAAGGTGGAGCGCTCGATGCCCATCACCTTCTTGCCGTACATGTTCTTCTCTTTCCACACGCCGTAATGCGTGGGCCGCGGCCTTGTCCGGATCCGCCAGCAGGGTAAAGGGAAGATCGTACTTCTGCTTGAATTTCGCCTGCGCCGCGGACTTGTCCGGAGACACACCCACCACGGTCGCGCCCTTTTTGGCGAACTTCTTGATGTCGTCGCGGAACTCGCAGGCTTCCACCGTGCAGCCGGGCGTGTCGGCCTTGGGATAGAAGTACAGCACCACGCGCTTGCCCTTCAAATCGGACAGCCGGAACGCTTCTCCGCTCTCCGTATGCAATTCGATGTCGGGAGCCTGATCGCCTTCTTTCAACATTTGGTCACCCCAGCCTCTTCTTGAACAACTCCGTTACTGCCGCCACGTTGGCCTGGCCGCGAGTGGCTTTCATGGCCTGCCCCACCAGGAAGTTGATCACCGTGGTCTTGCCGCCTTTGTACTGCTCCACCTGTTTGGGATTGCCGGCAATCACGTCCGCGATGATCTTTTCCAGCGCGCCGGAATCGCTGATCTGTTTCAGGCCTTCCCGTTCTATGATGACGGCCGGGGCATCGCCGGTGGCAAACATTTTCGGGAAGACTTCTTTCGCGAGCTTGCCGGAGAGTTCGCCCGCGGCAATCAGTTTCACCAGTTCGCCCAAATGCTCGGGGCGGACCGGCGATTCGCCGATCTCTTTGCCTTCTCCCTTCAGCATACCCATCAGATCGCCCATCACCCAGTTGGCGGTGGTCTTGGCGTCGCCCGAAATGTGCGCCGCAATCTCGAAGTATTCGCTGGCGGCGCGCGTTTGCGTCAGCACTTCCGCATCGTATTCCCGCAGCCCCAACTCCTCCACGAAGCGCGCCCGTCTTGCGTGCCGGCAATTCGGGCATGGCAGCCTGCACTCGCGCCAGCCACTCTGCGCCGATGCGCAGCGGCACCAGGTCCGGCTCGGGGAAATAGCGATAGTCGTGCGCGTCCTCCTTGCTGCGCATGGTGAAGGTTTCGTCCAGATCGGGATTGTATAGACGGGTCTCCTGCACCACGCGGCCGCCGCTTTCGATCAACGCGATCTGCCGCACAATTTCAAAATCCAGGGCCTGCCTCAGGAAGCGGAAGGAATTCAGATTCTTCACCTCCGCCTTGGTGCCGAACTTTTCCGCGCCTTTGAGCCGCACCGAAACATTGGCATCGCAGCGCAGGTGGCCTTTCTCCATGTCGCAGGTGGAGACTTCCATGAATTGCAGCACCTGCTTCATCTCGGTGAGATACGCGTATGCTTCGGCGGAGCTGCGCATATCCGGCTCGCTGACGATTTCGATCAACGGCGTGCCGCTGCGATTCAGGTCGACGTAGGAGTAGCGGTCCGAATCCTTGAAACCGTCGTGCACGCTCTTGCCTGCGTCGTCTTCCATGTGGACGCGGGTCACGCCGATCCTGCGCGCCGCGCCGTCCACCACGATGTCCACGAAGCCGTGCTCCGCCAGCGGCTGGTCGTATTGCGAAATCTGGTAACCCTTCGGCAGGTCGGGATAGAAGTAGTTCTTGCGGGCAAACCGCGAATGCTCCCGCACCTGGCAGTGCAACGCCAGCGCGCCCTTGATGGCCAGTTCCACCGCCGCGCGATTCAGTACCGGCAGAGCTCCCGGATGTCCCAGGCACACCGGGCAGACATTGGAATTCGGCGGCGCGCCGAAGCTGGTGGGGCAGCCGCAGAAGATTTTGGTGGCCGTGGAAAGCTGCACGTGCACTTCCAGCCCGATCACAGGTTCGTATCGCGAAATCACCTCGGCGGAGGGTGCGACGGAGGCGGATGAAGACATGGTGTCTTTTTATTATAGAGGCGTGAGCGTGACGGTTTCGCCCTTGCGCGTGGGGAACCGCAGCACATCGCCGCGCAGAGTCTCCGCCTTCGCGCCGTCCCGCGCCAAGCCCACCGCCCCGTCGAAGGGGTTGCGCACCCGGCACTCCGCGCCCGCGCGCGAAACGATCTCGACAAACTCGATCCTTCCCTTTTGCATGGATGCGCTCACCTGGAAAGCTCCGCGCGCCAGCAGCGTAAAGCGCGCATTCCACTCCTCGGGCCACGCGGGGAACAGGTGCAGAATGGGATCTTCTCCCGGCGCCGGCGGATTGCTCTGCAACAGCGCCAGGTGCAGCGCCTCCGACGCGCGCCCGAGCCTTTGCGCGTCCAGCGCCTGCGGACCTTCGCGCAGCGTCATCCGGTTGGCCAGCACCCCGCCGTTCTTGTATGCCGTGGATCGCTCCGGCGTCAACACCCGCATCTGGTTGGGGATCAGGTATCGCACCGCGTCCGCGCGCCCCAGCGAGGCCGCCGCGATTGCCTGCTTGGAGAGCACCGAGCACGGCGTTTGCGGCCTCGATCCCATTGCGAAACGCGGCGTTGAACGTCGCGTTTGCGATTTCCAGCGTGTGCGCGGTCGCGCGATTCCACGTTGCACAGATCGAAGAACCACATCGGCAGGCTGTTGCCGTCCGGCAGCAGGCCGCCCGATGGCTTCACCGCCGGCTTCAGCCCGCGCACGAACACGCGCGGCCCGGCGTAATTCTCCGGCTTCAGCGCCTCCGGGTTGTCGCTCAGCGGCAGCGGCGCCAGGTTGTCCAGAAACTCGCGCCACACCGGCCGCATCGCCGGTTCGGTATCCAGGATCTCCGCCGCACGCAGCAGCGCGCCCGTCACGCCGCGCATGGCCGACATGTCTTCATCGGTGTCGCGCGCGCCGTAGACGCTTTCGTTGCTGTTGGCCCAGTGGATGTGATACTTTCCGTCGGCGCCCTTCTTCACGTTGGGATGATTGCGATAAAACTCCACCGCGCCGCGCAGCATGGGGTAGGCCCGCGTCGCGCAGCCAGTCGCGGTCCAGCGTGAATTCGTAGCGGCGCCAGAACAGGTACGCCACTTTCGCCGTGGTGCCATAGATATGGCTCACCGCGCCGTACGGCCCGCTGCCGCGCTCGGTGATGGTGTACTTTCCGTTCACCCAAGCGGCCGCCTGAATCCAGTTCCACCGGCTGGAGTGCGGGTGCTTGTTCATGGCGTACTCCATGAAGCGCGCCGAGCGTTGCTCCCACGGCTTGCGCAACAGATATAGCTCCTGCATTTCGGCGCCGATTTCGTCCGGCAGTTTCTCCAGGCCGTCGAAATAAGTGGTCTCCGGAATGTACATGCCCTGGCTGCCCCACTGCTGCCGCGCCGCGGTGGCGCAGTCGTCGTACATGCCGGAATACATCTGCGAACATGGGATCCATCAGTTCCAGCCGGCCCGAGGCCGGCAGCGCTTCGTAGTAGCAACTCAGGTTGGCGAACCAGTGCTGCGCGCCCCACGTGCGCAGATCGCCGCCGGTGTTCCAGATCATGCCATTGAATTTCGGCGGAAACTTGCCGCGCGAACTCGGCGGCCATGATGTACAGGTAAGTAGTGGTAGTTCTGCGCCACGAATTCGGCCGATCCGTCGGCGCTCTCCAGTTGCATCAGGCCGCGCGCCCAGAACTGGTGCCACCAGTCGCGCGTCTCCTGCTCGAATCCGCCCGCTGAGCGGCATCGATCTGGCGCATCGCCGCGCCCAGCACATCTTCTTTCGGATCGAAGCTGGCGGCCGACGCAATGAGGATGGTGAACTCGCCTGCCGCGCCGGCTACCGTCAGCGACACGTCGGTTTCGTTCAGGTAGCGCGCCGCCGCGTCGCGCCCGGCTACCGCGATGGCTACCGCCGACTGGCAGCAGAAGCCGCCCTCGCGGAATTCCTGGGTGAGCGCGATGCCGCTCGTCCGCTCACATGCAGACGCGATGCCGCCGTGTGGTTGCGATTCTGCACCGTCACCACGTGATCGCGCACCAAGTTTTCCAGTTGGCCGCCGTAAGTACTTGGTCTCGCTCGCGCAGCATGCGCAGCGTGACCGTCACCGGCCGCCGACCGCAGTCCCGCCATCGCCATCACGTCCTGCGAAGGGCGCGCATAGACGCGGGCGGCGACATTCTGCCCTTGCATCTCGAGCACGCCGTCGTAGACCGAGAGATGCTGTCGGAAGCGGTCCGAAAGCCACTTCCGTACCGAAGTCGATATCCACATAGCCGCAGCCGCCGCAGTAATCGTTGTGCCGCTCGAAGAAGCTGTTGGTGGCGCAGTTGTTGGCGTACACATCCACGCGATTGATCTGCATGCGCACCTGGGTGGGCGTGGTCCACACCAGGGTGCCCATGCGGCCATTGCCCACCGGGATGCCCTCTTCACTGCGCGAGACGGGTTTGTCGTAGATCAGGTCGGACGCCGAAATCAGCTTCCGATAATCCAACGGCGCCCGCCCGGTTTGCTGGGCGAGGGCGGGCATCGCCATGCTGCCAGCCAAAAAAGCGCGGCGCGAAAAACCAGAATCATCCATTCGCGCTTATTTTAACGCTAAACCTCAAGGAATGTAGTTCCGCTCGCCGGTGTCATACCCCCGGGTCTGGCAATCTCCACAGTCTGGTCAGACCTCGCGAGTGTGCTTTACGGATGTTCGGTCCCGGCCGGCGATTTGCGGCCTTCGCGAAGGCCTGTTGGTGCGAGTCTAGAAGCCCCGGCAGAACTCGGCTGAGCCCAGAGAGCGGAACGCCGACCATGCGGCAGTCGGGAGCCAACAGGTACCGGCGCCCAACAAACGCCATGACAGGCGGAGCGGAGTCCTCTAAAACCAGAACCTTCAATGTCTCATGATCCAAGACAAGGAATTCAACCCAACCCACATTCAAGCGGACAGTCGAGTAAAAGAGCGTGATGCCCCAGTGGTCCGGATACGCTTTCGAGAGGTACCTGACCGAAGAGGCAAGGAACTCACGATAGGCCTGCTCCGCTCCATGGGGCTTTCCTGCGAATATTCTACGGATCACCTCACCGGCCACCCTCGGATCAGATCTCTCGATCGGGCTCAGTTGGGGCATCGCTCAGATCCACACCTTTTCCAGCGGCACGCCTTTCTGGCACCATTCGCAGTGCGCGCTATCCACGGCATAGTGCGCATCGAGTTTGGCCAGGTAATACAGCGGAAGATTGCCAAAATCCAAAGTGCTGGGATTCGGCTGATAGACCACCACCGCCAGTCCCACTACCTTGGCGCCGTAACTTTCCAGCAGCAGCTTCAATTCCGCCAGTTTGCTTCCGGTCCGCAGAATATCGTCCACCAGCACCACCTGTTCGCCTTTCAACGGCTCCAGGAACTGCCGGAAATGCGTCCGTTCGTTGTCGTGCTCCTTCTCCGACCAGTACACCTGCTTGGCGCGCAGCGCTTCGCACACGCCGTATGCCACAGGCAGTCCGCCGGTCATGGGCACCACGATGGAAAGTTCGCTCGTGATCGCGCGGATCTCCGGGTTGGCCCGCAACTGGCGGCTCAGCCCTACCGAGAGCATGCGCTGGCAGCGCGAGTAGCGCAGGGCCAGCGGCACTTGCAGATACTCGTTGGAGTGCAATCCGGAGGGGTATTCGAAATGTCCGTCGCGCAAAGCGCCCGTCTCTCGCAACACGGCGACGACTTCTTCTTGAGTAGGAATCAGGTGCATTTAGTTGGCTCCGTGGCCTGTGAGCACGCGCGGAATGGTTCGCAGCAGAATCTTCCAATCGAGCGCCAGAGACCAGTTATCGATGTACTGCATGTCCATCTTCATCCAGGTTTCGAAATCCACATTGTCGCGGCCCGAGACCGCCCAGATGCACGTCAGGCCGGGCCGCATCCGCAGGCGCCGCCGCTGCCAGCGCTGGTACTGCTCCACTTCGCTCGGTACCGCCGGACGCGGCCCCACCAGCGACATATCGCCGCGCAGCACGTTCCACAACTGCGGCCACTCGTCGATGGAGAATTTTCGCAGATAGCGTCCCAGCGGCGTGAGCCGCGGATCGTCCGGTATCTTGAATGCCGTTTCGCGCGTGTTCAGATGCGCCAGGCGAGTCCTTCAGCTCCTCGGCGTTTTCGCACATCGAGCGGAATTTGTAAAACACGAATCGCCGCCCGTTCAGCCCGCAGCGCACCTGCCGGAAAATGGCCGGTCCGGGCGAAGTCAGCCGGATTAGCGGCCGCGATCGCCGCCATGAACGGCGCCAGCACCACCAGCCCCGCCGCCGCGATCACCACATCGGTGAGCCGCTTCACCAGCAGCCGGATCTCATCGTAAGGCGCGGCCGAGAAAGTGAGCAGCGGCGTGGCGCCGAAGCGGTCCAGCGAAACCGTGCTGTTGACGTGCGGGAAAAAATCCACCGCCACGCGCGTGCGCACGCCTTCCTCGTCGCACAGCAGGAACACTTCCTCCAACTCCGCCAGGCTTTCGCTGCCCACCGCGAAGATGATTTCGTCCACCACGTGCTGTCGCAGAATGGCCGGCAGATCGCCTACCGGAAGCACCTTGTGTACCGCGCCCAGGGCGATCTCCGGCGGGATATCCCTCGGCCCGCTCGCTCAGGAACCCGCGCAGCTTGACGCCATAGTTGCCGGATGCTTCCAGGTCGCGGCCCATGCGCCTGCGCCCGTTCGCCGGTGCCCACCACCATCACATAATGCGGAGCGGCGAATTCGCGCCGGATCACCCCCACCACGCGGCCCGCCGTGAGCCGGAACAGCAGCAGCAGCACCCACGCCAGGCTGGCAAAAAAGATGCACGAAGAAGCGGCTCAGGTCGAACCGCATGGAATATTCGAAAACCACCAGGCCCAGTGCGCCGTACACGCATTGCCGCGCTGTATCCCGCAGAATCACCACGGGATGCGCGGAATCCAGCCTGTCGTACACTTCCAGCCAGATGCCCAGCAGCACCCAAGCCAGCAGAGTGACGCCCAGCAGCAGCGCCTTGCGCTCCAGCGTCAGGTAGAAAAGGAAATGAAGGGGAAGAACGGCGCGCGTCCGGTACGCCGTCTCGAACGCCAAGGTAACCAGGATGATGTCAGATAGCCCGAACAAAACACGGGCTTTACGTTGGCGGCTGAACATCCGTGCTCAGGATAGCATGTGGCGCAAGCGGCGTTTACAACACCAGCCGCTGGTCACCCTCGCGTCTGGTCACGTGCTCCCGATCCAGGAATTCCAGCAGGGGTATGGCGTACTTTCTGGAGATGCCGGTCCACTCTTTGAAGGCGCCCACCTGAAAGCGCGTACCCCGCCGGGGAGCCAGCATCCGGCGCAGCTCCTCCAGCGCCGAACAGTGGAACACCAGCTCTTCGTTGACCCGAACCAGCCGCCTTTCGCGCAGCAGGATCTCCAGCAACGACCGGGCCCGCTTCGGCTCGACGCCAGATTTCGCCAGCACCTCTGCCATCGCCGGCGCCGCCAGGCCAGCCTGCTCGAAAGCGCGTTCTATCGAACCGCGCGCCTCCTCCTCATCCTCCCGCAGCACCAGGGTGTGACCGCGCGACCGCACCGTTTCGCCTTCCACCACCAACTCCTTGGCGGAGGCCAGTAATGCATCCAGCAGGAAGAGCGGAGCCCCGGGCACCTCGCGGCTGCGCAGATCCTGCCTGGCCATTCCCGGCAGCAGCGGATTGGCGCGATGGAACTCCTTGACGGCGCGCACCAGCCGTTCCCGTGAGGATTGGAACCACCCGCGGTCCACATACCACGGTTGCGGCTGCGCAACAGCCAGAAGGGGCGCCTGCGCGGCCGCGTCGGCAATCTCGCCCGGCAGCCGCCCGGTGCGAGCCACCAATTCCGCGGTCCCCATCCCGAACTTCGCCTCGCGGACCAACCGGCCGATCCCCAGATTCCCCAGCCGCTCCGCCACATCATCGGTCTTCCGATAGCGGCGCTCGCCGATATCGATCACCACACCGCCGCCGATCGTCACTACCGGCGAAAACATGCGGATGATGAACCGGTCGCCGGGCAGCAGCAGCGCCGGCTCGCGCAGCACCACCCGGGCATACGCGGTAGTGCCCGGCGGCAAGCGTCGCCGCGCCGCCGAAGAGCCGGACCTCGGCTTCGATTTCGGCGGTTCCGGAATGAAAATGCACCGGCGCGCGATGTTTCAGAGGTTTGGCGGAACCCAGCAGTTCCAGGCGGCAGTCCAGATGCTGGACCGGTCGAAAAACACCCGGCTCGCTCAGCACGTCGCCGCGCTTCAGGTCGGCCGCTTCGATATCGGCCAGGTTCACTGCCGTGCGCTGTCCCGCCACCGCGCGCTCGGCTTTCGACCCGTGCACTTCCACGCCGCGAACGCGCAGCCGGCGCCCGGCGGGATACACTTCCACTTCGCGCTCCTTCTCCACGGAGCCCGGAAATCAGCGTCCCGGTCGCCACCGTGCCGAAGCCCTTCACGGAGAAGACCCGGTCGATGGGCAGGCGGAAATGGCCGCCCGCGTTCTTCTCCGGCACCGTGGCAGCCGCTCGTGCGAGTTCCCTGCGCAATTCCTCCAGCCCTGCGCCGGTGACCGAACTGACCGGCACCATGGGCGCGCCTTCCAGAAAGGAGCCCGCCACCAGTTCCTCCACCTCGAGCTTCACCAATCCCACCAGGTCCGCGTCTACCAGGTCGGCCTTGGTCAACGCGATGACGCCGCGCGGAATCCCCAGCAGGCGGCAGATGTCGAAGTGCTCACGCGTCTGCGGTTTGATGGATTCATCGGCGGCAATAACGAACAGCACCAGGTCGATCCCGCCCACCCCGGCCAGCATGTTCTTGACGAAGCGCTCGTGGCCCGGCACGTCCACAAACCCCAGCCGCAGGGCCGCGCTGAGTTGCAGGTGCGCAAAGCCCAGATCGATGGTGATCCCGCGACGCTTTTCCTCTTCCAGGCGATCGGCATCGATGCCCGTGAGCGCTTTCACGAGCGCGGTCTTGCCGTGATCGATATGGCCGGCGGTGCCGACAATGATGTGCTTCATTGAGACCTGACAGCTATCAGCTTACAGCTTCGCCACTTGTTACATTGAGTACGTGCTCGCCGTTTTTTTCCTGGTGCTGGTGGTTGCCTCGCTGGTGTACTGCGTGCTGACCGTCATCGCCGCACTGCGCTATCGGGCAGTGGTGCCGATGCCGCTGAGCATGTCGCCGCCGGTGAGCGTGCTCAAGCCCCTGGCGGGCCTGGACGATGGCCTGGAAGACAATCTGCGCACCTTTTTCGAGCAGAGGTTCGAGAGCTTTGAACTCCTGTTCGCCGTGCGCAGCCCCCAGGATCCGGCCGTTCCGGTGGTGGAACGCCTCCGCGCCGAGTACCCCGCTGTGCCTGCGCAATTGTTGATTACCGGCGAGCCGCCCTACCCCAATGCCAAAGTCTTCAGCCTGGACCGCATGCTGGCGGCCGCGCGATACGAACTGATCGTGATGTCCGATAGCGACGTCCGCGTCACGCCGGACATGCTGGCCACACTGGCGGCGGAGTTTCAGGATAAGCGCATCGGCCTGATCACCTGCCCTTATCGCGCCGTCCCCGGCGATAGCTTCTGGAGCACCCTGGAAGCTGTCGGCATCAATACCGAATTCATGGGCGGAGTGCTGGTGGCGCGTTTGCTGGACGGAATGAAATTCGCACTCGGTCCCACCATTGCGGCACGGCGCGAGGCGCTCGCGGGCATTGGCGGGTTTGACGCCGTCAAGGACTTCCTGGCCGAAGACTACGTCATGGGTAAACTCATGGCCGGCGGCGGCTACGGCGTGATTCTGTCATCCTACGTGATCGAGCATCGCATCGGCTCGCAAAAGCTGGCGGCCAATCTGAAACATCGCCTGCGCTGGAATCGCAGCACGCGGCGCTCGCGGCCACTTGGTTACGCCGGCCAGCTCTTTACGCATCCGATTCCGCTGGCGCTGCTCCTGGTGGCCGTGAGTCCGGCGTGGTGGCCCCTGCTCGCCGTCACGGCGTTATTCCGCGCCGCTGCCGGGTGGGCCACCGCCGGGCTCGCTTTGCGCGATCGCCTGACCCGCCGCCTGTGGTGGCTGGTCCCGTTGCAGGATGTAGCCAGCTTCCTGGTATGGATAGGCGGATTTTTCGGAAACACTATTTTGTGGCGGGGACGGCGCTATTACGTGCTTCCGGACGGGCGATTTGAACCCGTACCATAACCCTCTATCGGGATGTACGAAATAGTAGTAACATAACACACATCAGTTAGCGCCATTAATACCAATGCCTCGGAATCTCGCCCCTTCAGTTGGGGTTGCGCCTGCGGTATATGCTTACCCTACTGCCGGCTATGTCGCACCGTTTCTTGCATTTATTGCCGTCATAGCAATAGAGCGATGGCTGGGGTTGCCGCTCGTCTGGTCGTACATCTTACGACTTATGCTGGTATCCACTTTACTGGCGCAGTTTTCGCGCCCGTATTTGTCTTTCCGTCCAACCGCACCGGCAGCCAGCATTGGAGTGGGTATCGCGGTATTCCTGATCTGGGTCGGCCCCGATCTTCTGTTCGGCTACCGGCATTCCTGGCCGTTCGAAAACCTGTTAATGGGAGCGGCTGTAACATCTATCCCTCCCGAGGTGAGAGCCAACCTGCTGTTTCTGGCCGTGCGCGTCCTGGGGACCAGCATCCTGGTGCCGATAGTGGAAGAGCTGTTCTGGCGCGGTTGGCTGATGCGATGGCTCATCGACCAGAACTTCCTCACCGTTCGCATCGGTACCTACGCGCCCTCCGCATTCTGGATTGTGGCGCTGCTCTTTGCTTCCGAACACGGATCTTTTTGGGAAGTCGGGCTGGCTGCCGGCATCATTTACAACTGGTGGGTCATCCGCACGAAAAACCTTGCCGACTGCATGCTCGCCCATCTGGTAACGAATGCAATATTAGCGGCTTACGTGATCGCTGCCGGCCAGTGGCAATACTGGCTATAACCGCACGGCGGCGCGGCGCGTCCAACATATTGGCAGGTGTTCAGAAGATTTCCTTCTCCCTGTCTCGAAGCTCCGGGTCAGCGGCGAGTCGGGCCCCGCGATCCGGAGCTTTTTTGCTTCAATAGAAATGACGAATGATTCAACTCACCGGGGCAGGCAAACGGTACGGCCCCAAAATCCTTTTTGAAGCGGTCGACTGGCTGGTCACGTCCAACGAACGCGTCGGCATCGTCGGCGCCAATGGCACGGGGAAATCCTCGCTGCTCAAGGTCCTGGGCGGGATGGAAGGCCTCGATTCGGGCACCATCTCCACGCAGAAAGCTGTCACCATCGGGTACCTTCCCCAGGAAGGGCTTTCGCTCTCCGGCCGCTCCGTCTTCGCCGAGTGCATGACCGTTTTCGCGGGCCTGCGCGCACTGGAGACGGAGCAGGAAGACCTGGCGCGCCGCATGGCCGAACTCGACCCCGGCAGCGCCGAATACACCCAGGTGGCCGATCGCTTTCATCGCGCTGAAAGTGAGTTTCGCGCCCGCGACGGCTTCGCCATCGAAGCGCAGGTAGGCGCCGTGCTGTCCGGACTGGGTTTTCCGCAGCGTGAATGGAAAAAGCACACCGAAGAGTTTTCAGGCGGCTGGCAGATGCGCATTGCGCTGGCCAAACTGCTGCTCGAAAAGCCCAACCTGCTTCTGCTGGACGAACCCACCAACCATCTCGACCTGGAAGCGCGCAACTGGCTCGAAGACTACCTCGGCTCGTACCCCAATGCCTTCGTCCTGGTTTCCCACGACCGCTATTTCCTGGATGTCACGGTCCGCAAAATCGCCGAGCTGTGGAACAAGGGCCTGCACTTCTATACCGGCGGCTTCACCCGTTACGAACTGCAGAAAACCGAGCGGCGTGCCCAATTGCAGGCGGCCTATGAGAACCAGCAGGACAAGATCCGGCAACTCGAAGCCTTCATCAGCCGCTTTCGCTATCAGGCCACCAAAGCCAAGCAGGTGCAAAGCCGTATCAAGGAACTGGATCGGATCGAAAGAATTGAAATCCCGCCGGAAGAGAAGACCATCCACTTCAGCTTCCCGCAGCCCAAGCCCAGCGGCCGGATTGTGGCGGAGTTTCAGAAAGTGGCCAAAAGCTACGGCGACCACCTGGTCTTCTCAGATGTCGATTTCATTATCGAGCGGGGCGACCGGGTGGCCCTGGTCGGCGTCAATGGCGCCGGAAAGTCCACGCTCATCAAAATCCTGGCCGGAGCCGAACCGGTTACCGCCGGCGAATACATCCTGGGTCACAACGCCCAACCGGACTACTTCGCGCAGGATCAATACAAAGAGCTCGACCAGTCCGCGCGCCTGATCGACGATCTGGGCACCGTCGCGCCCCGTGCCGGCAATACCGAATTGCGCAGCATACTGGGCAGTTTCCTCTTTTCCGAGGACGACGTGTTCAAGCAGATCGGCGTTCTCAGCGGCGGCGAGCGCAATCGCTACGCCCTGGCCCGCATGCTCATGGTGCCGTCCAATTTCATGCTCCTGGACGAGCCCACCAATCACCTGGATATGCGCGCCAAAGACGTGCTGCTCAGCGCCCTGCAGGACTACAACGGCACGGTGGTGTTCGTCTCGCACGACCGGTATTTCATCGACAGGCTGGCCACGCGCATCATCGAAGTGGAGGACGGTAGAGTCCGGGTCTATCCCGGCAACTACGAGGACTACCAGTGGCGCAAACAAGGCGGCGGTCAGCCGTCCGCAATTGACGAACCCTCGACACCGGGTGTCGAAGAAGCCGTTGCCGCGCCCGCTGCCGCCGAACCGGGAAAACCCTCAGACCGTCGCCTCAACCCCATCAAACTCCGCCAGATGAAGGAACGGCGGCACGAAATCGAAGAGGAGGTCAGCCGCCTGGAGGCGGAAATTGCCGATTACGAAGCCTCCCTCGCTCATTTCGTGAGCATCGATGAAACCCAGCGCGTCAATGATCTGCTAACCGCCAGGCGAAGCGATCTCGAATCGCTGTTATCGGAATGGGAAGAAGTGGCGCTATCGATTGAAGCGAATTCCTGAGAAACGCGTTATTCCTGAGCCGGCATCTGCTGCTCGATGTCCTTCCAGGCGCTGATCTTAAGCCTCCGGCACACCCAGCACAGAGGCTCTTCTTCGGCACCCGAAGCATCCGCGCCGCAAACCGAACAACGAACCGGTTTCTTCAGCAGATCCGCGGAGACAGACCGCTTCGCCTGTTCCAGCAGTTCCGCCGGAATCACCGGCTCGATCTTCGCTTGCGGCTTGCGTTTCATTTCATTCACCCAGCCTGCCTCCACTATCGCAGATCCCGATTGCCTGTTACAAGTCATCCTATCGTTAATTAAGCCGGTACTAGGCCGCCTCGGGAACCTGGATCACCACCGCGACATCCAGGGAAGAACCGCACCGCAGGCATTTCTGTCCTGCCGCTACACGGGCGTACTTGCCCCTCAGATCGATATCCGCCGGCACCGTGTGGGTACAAATCGGGCAATGTGCCTCGCCCATGACGTGGTTTTGATTCGTCGTCTTCATAAATCTCACTCCACTTCCTCGGACGCAGTTTCCAGTGCACGGGTTGTACCAAAATCGTAAAACTTCTTAAAGATTTCGGTCTGCGAAGAAAAGGATCCGGGCTCCTCCTCCCCGCACCCGGTGCTACTCTGTAATCTATGACTCAGCCGGCGCCTCCTCGGATTCAACTTGTGAATACGCCCGATTACCGTGAGGATTATGCCAACAGCGTCCAGGTGCGCGTCAATCTCTGGGACTTCTTTCTCATGTTCGGCCGGGTCAATCAGACAGCGCCGGATAACGTCTCCATCCATAATTTTCAGGGCATCTACGTCAGCCCACAGCAGGCCAAAGCCCTGCTCAACGTCCTGCAGCAGAACGTGAGCCAGTACGAAACCGCATTCGGCGAAATCAAGTTGGAACCGCAGGCCGGCGGCATCGGAATCGTCCAGTAGCCGCTCATGCAGATGGATGGGCCGCCCCATAGCCGCGTCCGCGGCGAGACCTATGCTTTCTTTCTGCTGCTGTTCGCGCTTCTGCTGTTTCTCAGCCATCTCCCTCTGATCGGCCTCAACTATTTCTGGGACGAGCTCGAGCAGACCATTCCTTCCGCCCTGGATATTTACCATAGCGGCGCTTTGATTCCCTATTCCGCCGCGCCCATCATTCATCCGCCCGGCGTGCTGGTGTACCTCGCCGGTTTCTGGAAACTGGCGGGCTACCATCCGGCTGCCACGCGCTCCGCCATGCTGCTGCTTTCCTCCTTCGGCCTGCTGGCGGCATTCCTGCTGGCTATCGAGTTGTCCAAGGAGGTGCCGCACGGCGCGCCGGCCTTTCTTGCCGCCGGCCTGCTTTGTTGTTCGCCGATCTTCTTCGCGCAGTCTCTCATGGCCAACCTGGATGCGCCGGCCATGGTCTTCACAACGCTCGCACTCCTGCTCTTCCTGCAGGACCGCATCCGGGCCTGTGCCGCCGCCTGTGTGGTTCTGGTACTGGTAAAGGAAACCGGCCTGCTGGTTCCACTGGTCTTCGCGGCGTGGCTGTTGTGGGAGCGGCGCTGGCGCGATGCCGCCTGGTTCGCCGCACCGGCCGTGGCGCTGGCTGCCTGGCTGGCCGCTCTCTTCCACGCCACCGGGTACTGGACCGGCACTCCCGGATTCGAGCAGTACAACCTGTTCTTCCCGCTTCATCCGGTGCGCCTGACGGTGGCTCTGCTCCGCCGCGTTTATTCCTTGTTTTTCGCCAGTTTTCAATGGATCGGCGCGTTTGCCATCGCCTTCGTCTGGCGCACTACGCGGCTCTTCCGAAGCCGCTCCTGGAAGATCGCCTGGTCGGTCGCCGGCGCCCATATAGCGATGGTTACCCTTTTGGGCGGGGCCGTTCTGACGCGTTACCTTCTGCCCGTCATGCCCATCGTCTATGCGGCCATGGCCCTCGGCCTCGCAACGTTCCCCATGCGTCCGCAGCGCATCTGCGGCGCCGTGCTGATAGTAGGTCTCGCGGCCTGCAATTTCATCAACCCGCCCTATCAGTTTCCCTACGAAGACAACCTGGCATTTGCCGATTTCGTGCAGTTGCAAACCAGCGGCGCGGCGTTTCTGGACCACTGGTACGGAGACGCGCGCATCACCACCGTCTGGCCTCTGACGCGCGAGTTGACCCGGCCCGAACTTGGCTTCGTGACCCGCAAAATCGAAGTGCGCACGCTCCGCAATCTCACGCCGCAAACCCTGCAGCCGGTGGACTGGAACAACGTGGATGTGTTCGTCGGCTTTTCGCGCACCTGGGATCCCGCGTTCAGCTTCACTCACTTCGCCCCGGTGCGCCGTTTCTGGCAGCGCTTTTACGGCTTCTCGCCCAATACCACCATGGAAGCTCTAAGGGCGCGGGTGCCGTTCCCTGTCGTGGCCCACTTTGAACGCAGGGGCCAGTGGCTGGATATTTACGTGAATCCGCGCACGCCGCTTTCTTCTCCCGCCGTGCGCGCCATGCGCTAACCCGCGCGCAGTGGCTGCATTCCGCTGCGGCAGAGAAATTCCAGCAGCAGAATCATTTTGTGCTCCTGATCCGCAGAAACCGTACGGCCCTGCCGCACCTGCCGGAACTCGGCAATCCACCCCGATTCCAGAATGCAAGAGCCCAGGTAGTCCGCGATGAACTCGAGTTCGTCGCAGGACAAGCCACCCAGGAAGTCGCGGGTTTGCGATTGCTTCTTCCTGTCCACACACGAAGCCAGTGCGGCTACCAGGGTCGGTCGCACAGTAGATCTCCTGTCGGGTGATGAACCATACTGTAATACGAGTCTGAGCCGTATTATTACCAAAACTGAAACCGTGTGCAAGGGGGGGTAAAAATCCGTCAGCCTGATCTGCGCGATTTTTCTAATAAATCGCGCAGATCAGGCTGACGGATTTATTGATCTATCGCTGGGGATTGTGACCGCCGCCCGCGCCTTGCGTACGGGGCTGCTCCTGCTGTTGGGCCGAGCCGGCCTTCGCCCGGACGGCTGCGCAAGTCTGGCGATGCTTTTCCAGGTCATTGCGGTTGCTGAACTGCTGACCGCACCCGTCACATTTCAACTCGTTTTGATTCTGCACGGAATCTCCTTTCATTCAGTTGGAGTGGCGGTTCTTGCTGAAACTCTTAGAGCAATCACCAGGCCGGAGTCTGCAAAATGACGGAGTAAAAGGAATTTGGCTGGTTGCTGCGGATTTTGGCGCCTGCCGGGCGGGAAAAAGTTCAAAGCGCGAAGTGTCCCGAACCCTGCCCTTTGAATCGCGGCTCCTGTTGTTCGCGCCGCAATTCCAGCACCAGGTGCATCACCAGCCGTTCGATCTCGTCGCGGATCTCGCAATGTTCGTCATAGTCCATCGCGATCGGGTCGGCCACGTCCCAGTCCCGGACCCGGGCGCCCGGCAGCGCAGGCAGCAACGTGCCGCTCATGTTGATCACCAGGTCGAATTGCGACCGCGCCCAGGTGCCGGATGCTCTTGGGAAAGTGGTCGCGCAGGTCGATGTTCTTCTCGGGCATCGCGCGCATGGTGTCCGGCGCCACGCGTAAAGGCCGGAGCTGAGGCCGGCGCTGGCCGCGATCAGAACATCGCTGCCCATAAGCGCGCGCGAAAGCCTTCGGCCATCTGGCTGCGGCAGGAATTGCCGATGCAGACGAACAGGACGCGTTTCTTCGACGGCTCTGCTGCTTCACAGTTTCTCCAGGAACAGCGCGTGCACGCGCGAATCGCCGGTCAGTTCGGGATGAAACGTCGCCACCAGGTGCCGGCCCTGCTTCCACCAGCACCGGATCGCCTTTGTAGCGCGCCAGCACCTTGCGTCCTTGCCCGCGACCCGGCGGATGATGGGCGCGCGAATGAACACTGCTTCCAGTTTGCCGGGCGCGGTGCGCTGCTTCGAACTCCGGCTCCGGGCTCGATCTCCGTCACGCGGCTGTCGATCTGCCGGCCGTAGGCGTTGCGCTCCACCGCCGATATCCATCAGTCCCAGGCTCTCCTGCGCCGGACTGCGACACTTCGTTGGCCAGCAGGATGGCGCCGGCGCAGGTGCCGAACATCGGCTTGTGGCGCGCCGAACTCCGCCAGCGGTTCCATCAGGCCTTCGTAGCGCAGCAGCTTGAGCATGGTGGTGCTCTCGCCGCCGGGAATAATCAGCCCGTCGATCTCGCCGAACTGCTCCGCGCTGCGCGCACGAATACCGGCTCGCGCGCCGGCGCGCTCCAGGGCCGCGCCGTGCGCCTCGAAATCGCCCTGCAGCGCGAGCACCCCGACCCTTCTTCATCTACCAGCCTCGCGTCTGCATCAGCTCGGATTCCGGCATCTTGGAGATGTCCAGTCCGGGCATGGCTTCGCCCAGCGCGCGGCTGGCTTCCAGCAGCGCTTCCGGATTGTTGAAGTTCTTGGCCGCCTTGCACGATGGCCTCGGCGCGCGCCGCCGGATCGGTCGACTTGAAGATGCCCGAGCCCACGAACACCGCCTCCGCGCCCAGCTGCATCACCAGCGCCGCATCGGCCGGCGTGGCGATGCCGCCCGCCGAGAAATTCGGCACCGGCAGCTTGCCGTTCTGCGCCACCCACTCCACCAGTTCCAGCGGCGCCTGCAGAGTTCTTGGCCTCGTGCACCAGCTCTTCTTTGCCCAGCACCGTGAGCTGCTTCATCTCCTTGACGATGGTGCGGATGTGGCGCACCGCTTCGACGATGTTGCCCGAACCCGGCTTCGCCCTTGGTGCGGATCATGGCCGCGCCTTCGGCGATGCGCCGCAGCGCTTCGCCCAGGTTGCGCGCGCCGCACACGAACGGCACTTTGAAATCGGTCTTGTCGATGTGGTGCTCTTCGTCGGCCGGCGTCAGCACTTCGCTCTCGTCGATGTAATCGACGCCCAGCGCTTCCAGAATCCGCGCTTCCATGAAGTGGCCGATGCGCGCCTTGGCCATCACCGGAATGGTGACCGTCTCCATGATCTCCTCGATGATGCCGATGTTGGCCATGCGCGCCACGCCGCCTTCTTTGCGGATGTCGGCCGGCACGCGCTCCAGCGCCATCACCGCCGAAGCGCCGGCGTCCTCCGCGATCTTGGCCTGCTCGGCGTTGGTGACGTCCATGATGACGCCGCCCTTCAGCATCTCCGCCAGCCCGACTTTCAATCGAAACTGCTCGCTCGTAAACTGAAACATCGTCTCTCCTCGTGGCTCCTCTGTTCACACCATTGCCGGCGCGGGTTCGAATTTTCGCGTCGCCGCTTTCCACCGCGCCCGCAAATACCCTTCCCAAAATCGCCAGGCCGTCCCGGATCTGCTCCGGCGTGCAGCCCCGCAAAACTCAATCGCAACGCGCCCGGCTCCAGCCGCGATACCGCGAAATACCGCCCGGGCAGATACGCCACCCCTTCCTTCTGCGCGCGCGCCAGCAACTCGCCGGCATCCAGCGGCTCCGGCAGCCGCACCCACACGTTCATGCCGCCTTGCGGGCGCGTCCAGCGCGTGCCCGCCGGCAAGTAGCGGCGGCAGGCGTCCAGCGTGGCCGCCAGGCGCTCGGCGCCGGCCTTCAGCACGCGCGCGCGGTGCGCTTCCAGCCGCCCCGATTCGGCGAAATCCAGCAGCACCGCCTGCGAAAGCTGATCGCGTGTGCAGGTCGGCCGACTCCTTGGCCTGCCGCAGCCGGTCGATCAGCGGCCTGCGGCCCCACCGCCCAGCCCACCCGCAGTCCCGGAAAGCTCACCTTCGAAAAACTGCGCAGCAGCACCGTGCCGCCGCGCTCGTCCAGTTGTTTGAGCGACGGCAGCGGCTCGCCGTGAGTAGCGCAGCTCGCCGTAGGCGTCGTTCTCCACCACCGGAACCCCCGCCGCGCGCGCCGCATCCAGCAGCGCCCGGCGCGACGACAGCGGCAGCGTGGCGCCGGTCGGGTTCTGGAAATTCGGAAGTCACCACCAGGAAGCGCGGCCGCTCGCGCTCCAGGACGCGCTCCAGTTGCGCCACGTCCATGCCGTCGGCGCCCACCGGAATGCCCACCAGCTGCGCGCCCATTCCGCTCAGCAGGCTCTTCAAACCGGTGTAGACCGGGTCTTCCACCGCCACCGTGTCGCCGGGCCGCAGCAGGACGCGGCCAATCAGGTCGAGCGCCTGCTGGCAGCCGTTGGTGATCAGCAGGTCGTCTCCCGTAGCCCGCCGCGCCTTGCCGCCGCGCTTCCTCCAGCAGGTACCGGCGCAGCGGTTCGTAGCCGCTGGGAGAGCCCAGTTGCAGAATGTCGGCCAGGTCGCTGCGCTGCCAAAACCGCGGCGCAACTGGCGCGAAACTCGTCCAGCGGAAACAGTGCGCGCGAAGGGCGCGACATGGCAAAGCTGATCCCGGCCCGCCCGGCAACTGCGGCATACGCCGTCTTTCCGCCGTCGCTGCGTTCCAGCAAGTCCGCTCCAGTCCACCCCCGCGGCGCCGGCCGCCTCCCCGGTGACGAAGCTGCCGCGGCCCACCTGGCCCGCGATCAGGCCTTCGGATTCCAGCAGCTCATAGGCCGCGGAAACGGTGGTCCGATTCAGTCCAAGCTGGCCAGCCAATTCGCGAGTGGCTGGTAGCCGTTCGCCCCGAGGCCAGGTCGCCGGATCGAATCTTCGCCGCAATCTGCTCGAATAGCTGGCGATAAAGCGGGACATCCGAATCGTGCCGGAGGTTAGGGGAAAACTCCATCCATCCAAACCATACCATATTGGACTGGCCTGGATCCAGCGTTACTCGATAATTATCGCTGAAAAGCCCCGGGCGCATGGATGACATGCGGCGTTGCCGGCCGCTGTAGTCGCTTGATCTCGATCAGCAGACCCACGTCCGCCAGGATCCCCAGCAGGACGATCACAACCAAAAGCCATGGACGGCGCCGGAAGAGCTCACCGAGACGCTCCTTCCGGCTGCGCATAGGAGAAGGTGCGGACATAACTGGTAGCGAGGTTTTTACGCTTTTCTTCGTCTGATACAATCCTAATTCTATGCGCTTGCCCGGCCAAATGGCGCGGGCGGGCGCTTTCTGGCGATTCCGGCTGGTAGCGCTCGTCTGCGGGGTGTCTCTTCTGGCACTGCCTGCCCAAAGGAAGAAGAAAGAAGAAGAGACCCAGACTCTGCAACTGCCCAAGGAACTCCCGGGTTCCGTGACAGGGGAGACCCGGCGCCTGACCTTCTACGTCACGCCGCTCACCAACAAGGGCCTGCTCTCCCCGCAAATTCGCGAGTCTCTGAAAGCGCTGTCGCACGAGGTGGGCAGCGATACCGTGCTGAAGATCCGCGCCTTCGTAGCCGGGTCCGGAGATGTGCGGCGGGTTCGCGATCTGGTCAGCGAAGTCTTCTCGGACCGGCGGCTGCCGCTGCCCGTTCTGAGCTTGGTCCGCTCCGGCGGTCTGCCCCTGGAAGGCGCCCAGGTGGTGCTCGAAGCCATTGCTCAATCACGGAAAGAGGTCAATCCCAACGGTCTGGCCTTTCTTTCCGGGCAGGCGGCGGGCGATCCCGATCCCACCCATCCTGTAGCGCCGTTGATGGAGCAGTCTCTTTCCGCCTTTCGCCAGGAAGTCAAGGCCGCCGGCGTCGAACCTGCCGACGTGCTGAGGGTCACCTGCTTCCTCAGCTCCCTGGAAAACCTGGCCGCCAACCGGCAATTGGTGGAGACGGAATATCCGCGAGCCGCGCATGACTTTGTACAGACGGAGCGGGCGCCCGGACGCGCCGTGGCTGCCTGCGAAGGTGTGGCGCGGTTGCGCTCCGCTCCCGATTCGCCATTGAGCTTTGTGCCCGCCGAAGGCTTCAAGAGCGAACCCGGCCAGTCTCCCGTCGCTCTGGTGGGCGCGCGACAAGTCGTCTTAACGGGCACCCAGATCTCCTTCGGTTACCAGGAGCAGGATTCGCGCCTGGCCTTCGAACGTCTGAAGAAAGAGCTGGATCAGTCCGGCGCCTCCCTGCAGGACGTGGCTTTTGCGCATTACTATCCGCTCTCCCGCGGAATCGGAGCGCAGGTTCGTAAGATCCGCACAGAGGTTTTCAACCCGGCTCATCCCCCGGCCGGCACCATGCTGCTGTTCGAAGGCCTCCCCTCGATGGACGCCGGCTTCGCGGTGGATGTGGTCGCGGCCAAGTAACTACTCGACCAGGTACGCGCCTCCCGAGGCGCCGCCGTTGGAGAAATAGCTGGAGGTGGCCGGCTGCGAGATATTCCCGCCGCTCATGTTGATGTTGTAACAGATGATGGACTGCTGCACGGCGGTGTTGCTTCCAGAGTAAATATCGCAGCTTGCCTCCGCCGTCGCAAATGCGCTCGAACAACGCGACATGGCGGCAAAATGAGAACGAACACAGTGTCGAATTAATTTACCTGGTTATCCCGCTGCTCGCGCCGGTCGGTAATGCCTCCAGAAAACGGGGAGGCCGACGAGGGCGCCGGCCGCGGACCAGGGGTCCGCCTGCCGTTTAGTGGGAGCCGATCAGGTATGGAACCGCGCTGCCCGAACCTGTCAGGGTCCCCGCCGGATCTGGCGTGAAGACGTAGGTGCCACCGTTGAATACCGCTCTCTTCACCACCACCGAACTTCCGGTCTTGATACTGGTGCCGTTTCCAAAATCGACTTCGCTGTTCGGCATATACAAAATGCCTGTCAGATTGGCGGTAGTGCCGCCTTGAATGTTGATTCCCACCTGCGTGGTGGGATTGGTAAGGGACCGGTCGCCGTACACCAATACGTCGGCCAGGTCGCCGGTCGTCGGAGCCGTGAACGTAGCCGTCGCACCGTTGGCGATACTGAGGCCGCCCATGGTGGCATTCGTCCCGGTGAAGTAGAACACCACGTTGCTTCCGGTGTTTCCCGACCCGCTCATGATCGAGACGCTGCCCCCGTTGATGACATACATCCCGGAATCGAAGATCGCGCTGTTCCCGTTGCTGATACTGATGCCCCCGCAGTAGATACCCGGACTGATATGCGTGTAGGGTGCGCTCCACGAGCCCGAAGTCACGCCGAAACTAGTGTGATCGCAGTGCGTCGCGCTCCCGGAACAGCCCGTATACTGGCAGTTGGTGGTCGCACATCCACTGCCGGTGCAATTCGTCCACGGAATGTCCAGACTGCCGAGCGGATCGGAAACGGCGGTGCTTCCGCTTACCGGGGTAGGGTGGAACGAACCGCTGTTGTTATAGGCATACCCGCCCACAATCTGGATCGGCGGCTGAGGAGTGCCCGATGTGGTGACGCTGGCGCTCCCGACGGCCAGCGCAGCCTCGGTATTCGTGGAATTTACATAAACGCCGCAGTTCGGTTGAATCTGCGCGTTGTTGCTGGCGTTGAGTGCATCTTTCGCGCTGGGATCGAGCACATACACGCAACCGCCGGTCACCGTGCTAACTACTCCCGCCGTCGCGCTCGCGCTGGCCACACCGAAATAGCCCCGGCCCAGAGTCGCCAGAAAGGTCAGCGGAATCTTCTCCGCCACCGTGACTGTAATGTAATAGGAAGGCGACACATTCGGCGCGTCCGACGTCGAGCCGTTGTTCGCTGCCACCTTCACCACCTGGCCGGAATTGCCAGGGCTGAACCCGTTGGCCTTGGCGTACAGGCAGGCAGTCTGGAAATTGTTCACCGGCGGATTTGCCGGGCTGGCATCGCAGCTCACCGCGGTAGCGCTGCACCATAGAGCCGAAGTGGTGTTACACGTCGCCGGGTAAGATGTGGTGCTCTTGGATGCGGTCATCGCCGCCGCGAACGCCCCCGCCTGCGCCGCCGTCAAGCAGGCTTCTTTCCGCCAGTACATCCACCCTACGTCTACAACCAGCCCCAACAGCCCGAGCATCACCGGAATCGACAACGTCACCAGCAGAATAGCCTGGCCCCTGCTGCGGGCCCGAACGCGCGCGGTAGAAAATGCCATGTCTACCGGCAAAACGAATATTCCGTTGAGTTTATTTACCCCGGCGAGCGTAATTCGCCGCAATTTATCGAGTCATAACTTCTGGTATCGGCGATTGACCCGATGCCCCGCTGTGCCTGATCGCACCTACAAAAATTTTTGATGCAAGTTTGGGGTTGCGATCTTTGACATCCGTGATACACTTACGCAAATTACCAGGCTACTTTCCAGGGGATAAGGCCTGGGAACACCACGCCGTGTGTGTCGTCCCATGAGGGACCTCCTCTCTCTGTGCGAGCGAACCATCTCGTAGAGTGACCCAAAACAGGAGAATCTCTCATGACGACTTCGCGGCCCAGCCCGGCATTCAGAAGAGCATCACTGCTCATGGCGCTAGGAGTGTTCGCGACTGCCACTCTGGCACTCCCCGCCTACTCGCAATCCTACTACGGTGGCGTGCGCGGCACCGTGCTCGATCAGAACGGCGGCGCCTTGACGGGCGCCAAAGTCACGCTGATCAATCAGGGCACCAACGAGCAGCGAGCCGCCGTCACCGGCTCGGCCGGAGATTTCGTCTTCAGCGAAGTGATTCCCGGCACCTATTCTGTTGCCGCCGAAGCGCCGGGCTTCAAGAAGTTCGAACAGAAGGGCATCATCGTCGGAACCCAGCAGCAGGTTTCGGTGGATGCCAAACTGCAGGTGGGCCAGGTGACCGAGAGCATCGAGGTGAGCGAGTCGGTCTCCCTGGTGGAGGCAGTCGAATGCCTCGCAGGGCCAGGTGATCGACAACCAGAAACTGACCGATCTGCCGAACCTGGGCCGCAATCCCGTTCATGCTGTCGAAGCTGGTGCAGAACGTGGTGCCGGTGGGCAACCCGGCCTACAACCGCATGGAAGACCAGAGCGGCTCCTCGCAGATCTCCATCGCCGGCGGGCCGGTTCGCGGCAATAACTACCTGATCGATGGCGTTCCGATCACCGACGCCAACAATCGCGCCATCATCATCCCCTCGCTCGAAGCCGTTCAGGAAGTCAAGATTCAGGCCAACACTATGATGCCGAAATGGCCCGCACCGGCGGCGGCATGTTCAATACCTTGATGAAATCCGGCACCAACACCTATCACGGCAGCCTGTACGGCCACCTGCGCCGCACCGCCTGGGACGCCAACAGCTTCTTCAACAACGCCGCCGGCGCTGCCGATCACCGATCAGCCCAACGACACCTGGGGCGCCAGCTTCGGCGGCGCGCGTCAGGATTCCCAAGCTCTACGACGGCAAGAACAAGACGTTCTTCTATCTGGGCTTCGAGCACTACGACGACACTCAGTCGTCGTCCTCGGTCTTCGCCACTCCCACGGCGCTCGAGAAGGCCGGGCGACTTCTCCAGAGCCTGAATTCCAACGGCAGCCTGCGTACTATTTACGATCCGCTGAACACCATCAACGGCGTGCGCCAGCCTTTCCCCGGCAACATTATTCCCGCCTCCCGCCTCAATCCGGTCGGGCCTGGCGATCGCCGTCCAACTTCCAGCCGGCACCGACCGCCCCGGCCTATTACGGCGCCAACGACCTTAACGCGCCCGGCCAGCTTCCCTGCCGCGCCGCGCAATACACCGGCAAGCTCGACGAGGATTTCACGTCAGCTGGTGGCGCGCCAGCCTCGAGCTACCTGCGCTACTTCTCGCTCGAGCCCGGCAACACCGAGTTCCCCACCGTGTCGAGTCCCGACCAGTGGCGCCTGCTGCGCCGGGTCGATACCACGCAGCTCAATAATCTGTTCACCGTCAATCCGACCACCGTGATCACCGTCCGCTACGGGTTCAATCGCTTCCCGAATTACAGCTACGACGTCAGCCAGGGTTACAACCTGACCCGCCTGGATTTCAGCCCCGCGCTGGTCAACCAGATGCCCAAAGCCGCTCTCCCAGTTCCCCGACGTCCCGATGAGCAACTTGTATTCACCTGGGCGTGGCCGACAACAATTCGTTTTACGTGCATGCGTCCGACAACTTCTCCGCCAGCGTCTCGAAGTATATGGGACGCCACAGCCTGAAAGCCGGCTTCGACTATCGACGCATCAAGGCCGCCGGCAACGACGCCAACGATGCCGCGGGCAATTACGACTTCAACGGCATCTTTACCAAGTCCGCGCCCACCAGCGCCGGCACCGGCGGCGCCGATCTGGCCGACATGTTGCTCGGCTATCCCTCAGCGGCGCCATCTACACTTCCACCAAGCTGACCGATATCGCCAATTACTACGGCCTCTATGTGCAGGACGATTTCCGCGTGAGCAGCAGGCTGACTGTGAACCTCGGCCTGCGCTGGGAGCACGAGCCCGGCCTGTAGCGAAATCAACAACGGCATGGTGGTGAACTTCAACGGCGCGGTGGCCAATCCGCTGGCCGCCAACGTGACCGGCATCTCGCCCATGGGCGAGGTGCAGTACGCCGGACAACGGCAGGAACACCGTCGGCGATCCATACCAGCAGCAAGATGGGGCCGCGCTTCGGCTTCGCTTATCAAGCTGGATTCGAAGACCGTGGTGCGCGGCGGATACGGCATCTTCTGGGCGCCGCAGTTCGCTCTCGGTTCGCCCATCGCGACCGTCGGTTATAACCAGACCACCAGCCCCAGCGCCTCCGTGGACAACAACCAGACGCCGGCCGCTCAACCTCACCAATCCATTCCCAGCCGGCATCCTGCAGCCCGTGGGCAACAGCCTGGGCACTCTGACCGGCATCGGCCAGAGCTTCTCGCTGGTGGATCCGACCGCGCGATCGCCTTACGTGCGAGCAGTATTCGATCGACATCCAGCGCGAACTGCCGGGCGGCATCGCCACGCGAGGTCGGCTATGTCGGCTCGCAAATCCAACCACCTGACCACCGGCACCGCCAGCATCAACGAGAACGCGCTGAATCCCAGCGCTGCTCTCGATGGGCTCGGCGCTGACGCAATCCGTGGCTAATCCGTTTTACGGCCACGGCGGCGCGGGCGTGATCGGCACGCGCCACCGTGCAGGCGTCGCAGTTGCTGCTGCCTTATCCCACTTACAGCGCCATCAACCAGATATTCGACGACAACAACAAGGCCAAGTACTATTCGCTGGTGTTGAAAGCGCAGAAGAGCTTCAGCAAGGGCATGAGCCTGCTTTCCACCTTCACCTGGTCGCGCAACTGGGATGAAGCCGGCGGCGGTCCCGGCAATACTCTGAACTAGCGGTTCCAAGGGCCCGCAGAATCCCTATAACATGGCCGCCGAGTACGCGTTCTCGAACATCGATACGCCGTTCCGCTGGTCCACTGCGGTTTCTTATGAGCTGCCGTTCGGCAAAGGCAAAGCCCTTCGCAAGCCGCGGCGGCGCCATGAACTACTTCGTCGGCGGCTGGGTAGTCAACGCGGTATCCATTTACCAGATCGGGCTTCCCGCTGCAGATTTCGCAGAGCCACCAATTTCAACTCCGCTTTCGGATATGCCAGCCAGCGGCCCAATGCCACGGGCACCTCACCGGTGACCAGCGGCAGCCTGGAACAGCGGCTGAATAATTACATCAACCCCGCGGCCTTCTCTGCCGCGCCCGAGTTCACCTTCGGCAACCTCGGCCGCACCATCGAGATGCGCGGACCCGGTCAGGGCAACTGGGACCTCTCGGTCTTCAAGAACGTGACAATCAAGGAGACCTTCAAGGCCCAGTTCCGCTGCGAAGCGCTGAACGCCATGAATACGCCGCTGTTCTATGGTCCCAGCGTCTCATTCGGCAGCAGCACCTTCGGCAAGATCACCAGCCAGGCGAATTTCTCGAGGCAACTGCAACTGGCTCTCCGCTTCTCCTTCTAAAAAAGGGGACAGTCCCATTAGGAGGCAAAGCTTCAGCCGCAAGGATGAAAATGGGCGTCTGCCGCGGTAGGATATCGATGCCTGCGCTAGCGAGGATGTACTCGAGACAGCAATGACCGGTTCGGGAAGCTACCCTCGGCTCGAAAAGCACCTGGAAGGATATAAGGAGGTGGTCGGCCGCCGGTTCACTCCCAACGCATTGCTGGCGAACGCAGTCCAGCTTGATCTGCCCAGCATCGGTCGATCCGGGGCCGCTCACGCTGCCGATGCCGGCCTCGAAAAGCCGAGAGCTTTTTCCGTTCGGTGTATCCGGGAGTAACCGCCGACCGCGCGCCCGCTCAGATGGGCCGGCACTCCACAATGGTGCGGCCCGTGGGCTGCCGACCTACCGCACTCACCTCCAGACTGGCCGCGCGCGCGATGGCCCGGAACTCTTCCAGGCTTCGCCCCTTGCCGCCTACCAGGACGAGCATGAGCATCTCCGGCCCACCTTTTTCGCCCGTGAACACGACGACGCGTCCCGCCGGCCGGGCCGCTTCCGCGCAGCGCTTCAGGATGGCCGTGGCTTCGCCGTCCGGCCAATCGCCAATGACGTTTTTCAAAACGTAGAGGTCGCCGCCGGCGGGCAGGGGGTCGAAAAAGCTCTGCCCGCGCACCGTCGCCCGGTCTGCAACTCCCGCCGCCTCGAACACCTCGCCGGAGCGTGCCACCACGCGCGGCAAGTCCACCAGGATCCCACGCACTGCCGGGCGCGCGCGCAGCACTTCCGCCAGCAGCGACCCGGTGCCGCCGCCGACATCGACCACCGTTCGGATGGACGCCCAGTCCGCCGCATTCACCAGGATTTCCGGATCCGGCGCGCCGTGTCCCGGCCCCATCAAGGCGTCGAAACTCGCGGCCACCTCCGGATGCGCGTCCAGGTCCTCCCAGAACGGACGTCCGAACGCCTCGTGATACGCCGGACGGCCCGTGCGCACCGCCGCGAGTAGCGTGGCCCATGCGCCGGCCATGCGCCCGCCGATGCCATCCAGGCTCAGCCCCAGGCGGTTCGGCTCCGCCAGGAAGCCGCGCGCCAGGTCATTGAGCGCGAATTGGCCCGGGGCCGGCTCTTCGAACACGCCCTTGCTCACCAGGTGCCGCATCATGCGGTGCAGCGACTCGCGGTCCGCGCCCGCCGCTGCCGCTAGCGCCCCGATCTCGCCTTTGCCTGCCTCGATGTGATCGGCAATCCGCAGAGTCGCGGCCACGTGCAGGCACCATGGCGTGCACAGGTCGGCCATCTCAAAAAGCTCCATCTATCGCCCTCCCGCAACGTTGATGAATGTGCCGGTCACGTACGAAGCTTCCGGCGAAAGCAGCCACAGAATGGCGGCCGCCACCTCTTCGGGCCGGCCTCCGCCCTGCATCGGCACCAAGCTCTTCACCCGGTCCACGCGATTGGGCTCGCCGCCATGCCGCACACTCATGTGCCGCACCGCCTCGCGCGCACACAGGATGGGGCCAATCACATTGGTCGCGAACATGCGCTGCAGGCGTGCGGCGTCCATGGATTCGACGCGCATCTGCAATTCCAGGCGCGCCGCATTGTTCACCAATGCCGCGCGGCCGCCGCCGGTGACGATCAGGACTGGGGGAATCACAAGGCGAAGCGCACGTCGATTTCCGTAGCCACCTCGACCGGCCTGCCGTTCACTAACAGCGGGCGATAGGCCCAGTGGCGCACGGTCTCGAGCGCCGCCTCAGCCAGCCGCGCGTCCCCAGAGTGGACGGCAAGCGTCTGGATCGTGCCATCTTTACCGACCACCGCGTCCAGCGTCACGGTCCCTTCCACGCCGCGGAACTCCGGCTCCGCGTAGGCGATACGAAACTCGCGCTGATACTCTTCCGCCGTCAGACTCCGCGGGTGCCGCGGTGCGCAACACAGGCGAATCCTCTCGAATGGCAGTCCCCTCATGTGCATAGTATAGTGCTACCGCACCCAGGCCATGCCGTCCGGACCGGTGCCCGTTTGGAGCCGGTCCACCAGGTCCAGCGTCTTCAGGTCGATCACCGCCACGTTGTTATCGCCGGTCACCGCCACGTAGGCCCGCGCGCTGTCCGGTGTAATCAGAATGCCCGCCGGCTGCCGGCCCAGGGGCATCCGTTTCAGTTCCTTCCGCGTGGCATGTTCCAGGATCACGAGCTCGCCCGCGTCCAGGTCCGAAATCAACACCAGGCGGCCATCGGGCGTAAAGCGCAGGCGATTGGACCGCTTAGTCTGCACGCTGAAGGTGTGCGTGACTCTCTTGGTGAAAAGGTCGATGATGGAAACGCCGCCATCGCGCGAGTGCGCCGCCCAGATCTCCTTGCCATCGGGAGTGATATCGAAACCTTCCGGCCCTTTGCCCACCGGCACCACCGTTTGCTCCCAATCGATCGCCCCCGCCCGGTCGAAAATGCTGATGCTGTTGCCGCCGATATTGGCCGTATAGATCTGCCGCCCGTCCTTGCTCAATTCCACCATGTGAGTACCGGTCTGCCCCGTGCCCAGCAGCCAGTCCACCGTGTTGCTGGAGGGGTCGTACCGTCCGATAATCTTGTTGGTCTCGCAGGTGAAGTAGAGCTTGCCGCCGGCAAAGGCCAGCCCGTGGGGCCGCCGCAGGACGCCCAGGTCCACGCGATGCAGTTCGGTGCGCGCGGCGAGGTCGATCACCGAGATGGTGCTCCCCGGCGTGGCTCCGCCGTAGTTGCTGACGAAGGCCAGTTTGCCGTCGTCGCTGGCTACGGCCTCGTGCGGCGTGTCACCCACGCGCACCCGGCCCACCACCTGTTTGGTGGCCGGATTCACAATGGCCAGATTGCCTTCCTTATTTAAGACCAGAAGGGCGGGGGAGGGGATATCGGCGGCGGCCACGCTGCCGGCCATCCACAGCGCTCCCAGGGCGGCTATGCAGCGGGCGGGCGTTTTGTTCATAGTAGTAAGTTGATCGCGAGCGGAGACGAAATGCAAGAGTGGCAGGGAATAGTGACCGCGCCGGGGCGGGTGAACCTGATCGGCGAACACATCGATTATCATGGGCTGGCGGTGCTGCCCATGGCGCTCCAGCGCTCGATTCGCGTGGCATTTCGCGCGCGCGCCGACCGTCGCATTCACGCCTCCAGCGCGGGCTACGGCGAGCGCGAATTCGAATGGTCGGAAGATCTGCGCCCCGTGGCGCCGGGCGATTGGGAGAATTACCTGCGCGCCGCCGCCCGCGTGGTCTCCGGGCGCTGGGGCACCGGCGTAGGGCTGGACGCCTCCATCGAATCCGACCTGCCACCCGCCGCCGGCCTCTCCTCATCTTCCGCGCTGATTGTGGCGTGCACCCTGGCCCTGCTGCGCGCCAACGGCATCGAAGCCTCCTTCGAGGAGTTGATGGAAGTGCTGCCCGATGGCGAACAGTTCGTGGGCACCCGCGGCGGCGGCATGGACCATGCGGCCTGCCTCTCGGCACGCCCGGGCTACGCATCCCTGATCGAGTTTCAGCCGCTCTCGGTGCGCCACATCGCCGTCCCCGCGGGTTGGAGTTTTCTGGTGGCGGACAGCGGCGTGACGGCGGAAAAATCGGGCAGTGTGCGCGAGCAGTACAATGCCCGCCGGAAGGCCGGCAGCACCGCGCTCGCGCGCCTCGGCGCCGCCGGCTACCGCGAACTTCTGGACGGCGACCTGGACGCGATGGCCCAATCGCTGCCCACGCTCGAAGAGCGCGACGCTTTCGCGCATGTCACCAGCGAGGCCTTGCGCGTGCGCCGCGCCGCGATAGCCATGGAGACCGGCGACGCCGAAGGCTTCGGCCGCCTGCTGCGCGAATCCCACGCCAGCCTCCGCGACCGGCTCCACGTAAGTTGCGACGAGCTGGACCGGTTGGTGGCCTATGCCCTCGACGCAGGCGCTTTAGGCGCGCGTCTCACCGGAGCCGGCTTCGGCGGCTGCGCCGTGATCCTCTGCCATGCCAAAGACGCAGGTGCAGTAACGAGCGGCCTGGGGAAATCGGGCTATTTGCAGGTGTGGCCCGCCGGCTAGCGGTATTCCGAATACCAGTTGCGCGACCCCCACTTTGGGCGATACGCGGCCACAGGCAGATCGTCCTGCGTACGGATGGTCCAACGCAGCAGGTCGGCCATCAACTGGTGCTGCATCTCCAGGCTCTCTTTCCTGCCGTAGAGATTGGCGAGTTCGTAAGGGTCGCGGGCGATATTGTACAGCTCGCCGTTCCCCATCATGTCGAACGTCAGCTTCCAGTCGTCGCGGCGAACCATCTTGAGCGTACCGCTCTGCGTCACCGGATTCAGCTCATCGTAGGTGGGAATCGCGGCGGGATCCACGCGGCCGCGGCCCCAGTTATCCGGAATGTCGTCGTTGGGGCCGTAGTACATGCCTCCGAAGCCCACCTCGGAATAGATGGTCTCGAACTCCGCACGCGGGTACGGCTTCCCCTGCAGCATGGGCCACAAACTGCGGCCCTGCGCCCCCGGCGGAATCCCCACCCCGATGGCTTCGCAGAGCGTCGGCAGGACATCGGCGGTCGAAACGAAAGCGTCCAACTTCCGCGGTTGGATGTTCCAGCCGGACCACACCATAGGGATGCGCGTCAGCACCTCCGGCAGCCCGGCGCCCTTGCGCTCGAGGCCGTAATCGCAGAAGTGGTCGGCCAGGTAGAGAACAATGGTATTTTGCGCCTTGCCGCTGGCTTCGAGCTGGTGCATCACGCGTGCCACCTGGTCGTCGATGAGCCGCAGCATCCCCAGATAGTTCGAGCGCGTGCGCCGCCAGCGGTCGCGGTAGCCGGGGTATGTCCGCTCTTCGAGGCCATGCAGCCACTGCCATTGGAAGCCCTTCGTGCGGAACGTCTCCGGGCCCGCGCCACGCGGTGGCATCGCATCGGGCGGGAACATGTCGAAGTACGGCTTGGAAACCTGGTAGGGGTTGTGCGGCTCGGCGAAACTCATCCAGAGTGCGAACGGCCTGTCGCCTGATTCCCTGATGAAGTCGATGGAGTTGGACGCGATGCGGTACGGAAACTGGGCCTGCGCCGGGAACGGAGTGGCCGCTTGTGCAGTGCCGTGGTTGAGGTGGCCCATCCAGCGGTTGAACTCCGCGTATTCGGGCGGAGACCCGTCGGGGGTCCAGCCATCCAGGTCGCTGTACGGCCGCCACACGTCGACGTTCTCCGGCTTCAGATAAGTGTGGTTCTTGCCGATGAGGGCGGTACGGTAGCCGTTGCCGCGGGTCAACTGGAACAGGTCGGACTGGAACACCGCGGCGTTCGGTGCGCTGTTCTGGCGCACGCGGTGGGCGTGCGGCCAGCGCCCGGTCAGCAGGCTGATTCGCGCCGGCACGCACAGGGGCGCGGTGGTGTAGGCACGCTCGAAGGAGACTCCGCGAGGCCAGGCCGTCCAGCGTGGGCATTGTGTCGAGCGGGAATCCGCCGGCGCGCGTTAGGCCGGCGCGATGCTGGTCGGCCATGATGACGAGGATGTTGGGCTGCGCGCCGGATTGCGGCGGCGTTTGCGAGGGTGCGGCTGAGGCGGCCGCGCCCGCGGAGAGGAGTTTGAGGATGTCCCTTCGTTTGGGAGTCATGGTCGTTTGCCTGCATTCGCCACAGGGCTTGGCCCAGGGTGCGGCATACGCTGATTGTACAGTGCACCATCCAGTCGCGCCTGTATCACGGGGGGGCCGCCCGCCGACGCCCAACCAAGCGTCCCAGGGAGCTACTCAGGAAGGAGCGCGACGAGTTTCGCGATCCGGAAGCTCACTGGGTGCGCATCGCCACATCCGAGGGCGCGGACACCTGCCCGTGATCGAACGTCACCGGCGTGCCGCCAACGAAGACGCGCACGCACGCCTTGCCGTGGCCAAGGGCGTACTTGACCGTTGGATAGATTCGCCCCGCAGTGATTGCAAAAGCCAGGCTGACCAGGGCGCGCCGTCCCCAGCGCTTCACGATCTCCTCGCGATACTCATCGGCAGCAGCATCGTGCGCGAGCGTGGCGCGCGTGAATTTCCATACCAGTGCGACATCCGCCGGCATGGCGCTGGGATCGTCGCAAAGTACCGCGCGCAGAACCGCGGGACTGATGCCTGCACGCTCTGCCATGGCGACGCCCAACTGCGTGCATGGGCCGCAGTCCTCGTGGCGCACAGCGGTAATTCCGGCGGCGTACCATGGCTCGATCGGGACGTCACGCCGGTACTGTCCGAGGGCGGCAGCGCGGGAAAACAGCCATGCGGCGCGCGGACTCACGTCGGTTATCTCGCGCAGATAACTGGCGTCGTATTTCCATTCCCGTTCGAACTTGTCAATTGCCTTTTGAAGTGCCCATTTAATCATGTCGTTTCTCCCTCTATTGATGAGACGGGATAGGGGTTCGGAATGTGACAGCGCGGGCGCAGCATGGGCGAATGTGGATTGCCGTACAGTGAACCATGTTTGTTCCGGGAATTAGCGGGCGGTATCGCTGTCGATCCAATACTCACTTCGCGACTTGATCACCGACCCGGGGCGATCCTTGATCTGCAGGCGCAGCGCGTGCAGGCCGGGCGCGAGCGAGGTTGGCCGGAAACTCAATACATAGTAGTTCGGCACGTCGTTGGAGAACGCGATGAGACCCGCCTTCAGGTCCCTGGCATCGTGAAATCGAAAGAACTCGCCTCCCGTGAGCTGTGCGATGGATTCAGCGGTGTTGCGCCGCAGAGCGCCGCGAGCGGCCAGAAAAGCCATGGTGGCCAGGCGGAGTGGCGGAGCAAGCTGGCTGATGCAGTCGAGCACCTGCTTGGAGTAGTGGCCTTCGTACTCGGCATCGGCTCCATCGCGGCTGAAGCAGCCGTGCGGGGGGCCCGGCTCGGTGGACTTAAGCTGGATGCCCGCCCCGTCGCCTCCTGAAGTCAGACCCGCAGCGCCAAACTTGGATGCCTCATGAGAGACTGCCGACTTTGTACTCGAAAAGCCGAAGCTGTACATAGTCGTGTTCGTGTCGCTGATGAGGCGCAGGGCTTCACTGAGTGTGGTCTTGCTGCCCTGATCGACCGTTTCGCTGAGTAACAGGATGGCGCGGCGATATCGGGAAGGCTCGCGCCCGAAGTTGCGCGACGGCGAATGCTACTCCGTCTAAAATGGCCGCCCCGGAATCCCCTTCCTGGAGGCTCGCCAATTGCCGGGAGGCATCGGCTGTGTCTGGCGTGAAAGGCCTCAGCAGATGGGGCGCACTGTCGAAGCCAATGACCGCGACGCGATGCTCCACACCGCCGACAAAAGCGTCCACAATCGCACCCAGTTGCCGGTAGTCACTGAGGTGACTCGCTCCAGCGCCGCCGGTCTCTACGACGATGGCCAGAGCCAGCGGCTGCGAATCGGTGTCCTGATCGAGTATCAGTTCCTGCGGTGCGCCGTTGTCGGTGAGGAGGAAGTCGTGAACCGTGAGATTGAAGATTACGTGTCCCGCTTTCGTCTTCACCAGGACAGGCACCTCAACCAGCGTGGAGCGCACTGTTAGAGTGGGTTGGCCGGCATCGCCCTGTTGCGCTCGTACGCCCACAGCCGCGAGGCAGAACAATAGAGAGAAGATACCAGCCGATCTCATCCTCAGATCTCTGTCACAGCAGCAGTGTACTACTTTTGGCCGCATTACTCCGGGAAAGCCGACCGGCTCGCCGCCCCGAGCGGCGTCTCGAAGAGCAAAGGATAGACCCTGGTTGGACCTTGTTTCAGCACGCGCACGCGGCAACTCACCGACAGCGCTCCGTTCCGGACCATCTCCTGTGTAATTCGGATGCCGCGGGCCTGGTCGAAATCCAAACCCAGTACGGTTGGCACATCGCGGCCGCAGAGCAGCCGTATGCGGTCCGGGGTGTCGTTCACCAGTAACAACTGGGGAGCGGAGGCGTCGGGGTACCGGTGCGCGTGGAACGGCCACAGGCGGCGGCCCCATAGATCCAGCCTCGGCACCCGGACCGTAAGAGCCGTTTTCGAAAGCCGCAATTCGACCTGGACGAAACGCAGCGTGAGGGAATCTCCGCGCGCCGTCAACACTCGCGAGCCCACTGCCGGCGCCGGATCTCGCAGAATCACCTGCGCAGCGTTCCGCGCCAGCACCATTGCCGGCAACCCGCCGATCCGAAACTCCCCGCGGAAATCCGCGAGGTCGGGTCCAATCGTCAACAGAATGGGGTCGCCGGTCTTTCGGAAGTGGTACGCCTCGGTACGGGGGAACCCGTTCGCCAGGTTCGCCTGCCTCCCGGTCTTCTGGCTGAATAAAGAGGGCTGCCATTCGCAGAGTCTCTGGCCGCTCTCCGAAACCAGCGCCAGCATGAGCCGTTCGCCGGCACGCGGCTCCAGATGCAGCGCCGCGCCATTTTCCACCGCTACCTGCTCGCTGCCCGATTGCATAAAAAGCTTGCCCGCGCCCGTCGTGGATGTTTCCAGAAATACGGTGGTCGCTCGTCTTACGATAGACGGCATGGTCACGGTGACGGTGCGCGAACCGGCCGAAAACTGGCCTGTCACCATCCGCCACTGCTGTTGTTCTTCGACCGTACACGGCTGCGGCGCACCGGAGCCCGCCACCACGCGCAGCGCCAGCGTCCACGCCAACGCCAGGCGAAGCCAATAGCTCACAGCTCTAAAGAGGTACACTCTTTCTTTACTCCATGCAACTGCACACCATCGACTGGTTCATCGCGCTGTTCTCGGTGGCCATCTGTTTCATCCCGGCGCTGTTCTTCGGAAAGCGCTCGGGAAAGAGCACGGCGGAGTTTTTCGCCTCTGGCCGCAGCGTGCCCTGGTGGCTGGCGGGGACTCTCCATGGTCGCCACCACCTTTTCGAGCGATACGCCGAACCTGGTGGCCAATTTCGTGCGCACGCAAGGCGTCGCCGGCAACTGGCAATGGTGGGCCTTTACCCTGACCGGCGTGGCCACGGTCTTCTTTTATGCGCGCCTCTGGCGCCGCTCCGGCGTGCTGACCGACCTGGAGTTCTACGAACTGCGCTACTCCGGCAAGGCCGCCAGCGCGGTGCGCGGATTCCGCGCCGTCTACCTGGGGCTGCTTCTTCAACTGCTTCATCATGGCCACCGTGAACCTGGCCGCGTGCAAGATCGCCGCCATCCTGTTCGGCTTCGAACGCTGGCAGACGCTGCTCGCCGTGGGACTGCTGAACGTGGTCTTCGCCGCGCACTCCGGCCTGTGGGGCGTGCTGGTCATCGACATGATCCAGTTCTTCATCAAGATGTCGGCGGTGATCGCGGCGGCCTATTTCGCCGTGAAGCTGCCGCAGGTGGGCGGCATGAGCGGCCTGGTGGACAAGCTCTCCCACGTCTCACGGACCCGGCGGCATCAACTACCTGAACATGCTGCCCGACTTCACCAACAACTGGGACCTGGCCGTGGCGGTCTTCATCATGCCCATTGCGGTGCAGTGGTGGGCCGTGTGGTATCCCGGCGCGGAACCGGGCGGCGGCAGCTACATCGCGCAGCGCATGCTGGCGTCGAAATCGGAAAAGGATGCGCTGGGCGGCACCCTGTTCTTCAACGTGGCGCACTACGTGCTGCGGCCGTGGCCGTGGATCCTCACGGGCCTGGCGTCGCTGATCGTCTACCCGCAACTGTCGGACATCCAGAAGGCCTTCCCGCACCTGGATCCCGCGACTGCTCGGCCACGACATCGCCTTCCCCGCCATGCTGCGCTTCCTGCCGGCCGGATGGATGGGCCTGATGCTGGGCGGCCTGGTCGCCGCCAATTCCTCCACCATCCTGACGCACCTCAACTGGGGCGCGTCCTACCTGGTCCACGATTTCTACCGGCGCTTCCTGAACCCCGGCCAGCCCGAGCAGCACTACGTCACGGCCGGACGCTGGCCACCATTCTGCTGTTCGTGCCTCGTCGGCGCACGGTGTTCCTGCTGGATACCGCGCAGGACAGTTTCAACTGATTCTGCTGCTGCTGGGCGCCGGCACCGGCCTGCTTTACCTGTTGCGCTGGTTCTGGTGGCGCGTCACGGCCTGGTGCGAGATCGTGGCCATGGTCAGTCTCGTTCGCCGTCGGCATCCTGTTCCTGATTCTGCACAAGAACGGCGTGGCAGCTCGACACCGCGCGGGAGCTGATCATCGGCATCGCCATCACCACCGTCTGCTGGCTGCTGACGGCATACCTGGGTCCGCCGAACGACGAGAAGCGTGCTGATCAGCTTCTACCAGCAAGGTGCGGCCCTTCGGCCCGGGCTGGGAGCACATCCGCGTGCAATGCCGGGATTTCGGCGGCCGAGGCGGCCATGGATAGCGAGGCCGCGAATTTTCCGCTGGCGCTCGCTCGGCTGGTTCAGCGGCTGCATCATGATCTGGTCGGCGCTGTTCACCGTGGGCAATTTTCTTTACGGCAGAATGGGATTATGCGTTCGGCCTGCTGGCGATTTTCGCGGTAAGCGGTACCGTGCTTCTGCAAATCGTCCGGCGGCTTTGGAGGTAGATGATGAAAGACGAATCAACCAACGCTTCACGGCGCGACCTGTTGCGGTTCGCATCGCTGGCTTCGCTCGGATTGGGACTGGCGCAGGCCGATCCGCCGCAGCGGGCCGGCGCCGGCCAGCATGGCGGGCATGAAGTTCGAAGCACGCGACAACGTGCGGCTGGGCTTCATCGGCATCGGCGGGCGCGGCAGCAGCCTGATCGACAAATTCTCCGCCATCCCGCAGGTGCAGGTGAAAGCCCTGTGCGACGTGGTGCCGGACAAGGTGACGCGTGCGCAGAACAAACTGGTGAAAGCCGGGAAGCCCTCGCCCGCCGCTTATCACGAACGGCGACCACGCCTTCGAAGAGATGGTGAAACGCGACGATCTCGACCTGGTGGTCGTCGCCACGCCGTGGATCTGGCACGTGCCCATGGCCGTGGCCGCCATGAAGGCGGGCAAGCACGTGGGCGTCGAAGTGCCCGCCGCCCGCACCATCGAAGAGTGCTGGACAGCTGGTGGACACCTCGGAGAGCCACCCGCCGCCACTGCATCACCTGGAAAACTGCTGCTACGGCTACAACGAACTGCTGGTGTGGAACATGGTGCAGGCCGGCGTGTTCGGCGAACTGACCCACGGCGCCTGCGCCTACAATCACGACCTGCGCAGCATCCTGTTCTCCAACGAAGGCGAAGGCCTGTGGCGGCGCTTCGAGCATCTGAAGCGCAACGGCAATCTCTATCCCACCCACGGCCTCGGTCCCGTGGCGCACTACATGGACATCAACCGCGGCGACCGCTTCGATTACCTGGTCTCCATGAGCTCGCTGTCCGCCTCGCTGCCGGCGTACCGCAAGGAGCACCTGAAGGCCGACGATCCGCGCCAGAAGGAAGTCTACCGCGAGGGCGACCTGAACGTCAGCCTGATCCGCACCGTGAAGGGCCGCGTGATCAGGCTGGAGCACAACGTCTCCTCGCCCCAGCCCTACGACCGCATCAACCTGATCGCCGGCACCAAGGGAATCTTCCGCGACTATCCGCCGCGCATCTACGTGGACGGCTCGGCGCAAAGAGGAGTTCGGCCCGCTCGACCCGTACAAGAAGGAGTTCGAGCACCCTTACTGGAAGGAGGTCGGCGAGCTGGCGCGCGAACTGGGCGGCCACGGCGGCATGGATTTCGTGATGGCCTACCGCCTGATCCAGATGCATGCGCCAGGGCGAACCGCCGGATATCGATGTCTACGATGCGGCCGCCTGGAGCGCGCCCGGTCCGCTGAGCGAAGCGTCGGTGGCCGAGCGGCAGCGCGCCCATGAAGTTCCCCGACTTCAAAAGAGGAAAGGCGTAAATGCGAATTGCAATTCTGGCCGCGCTGGCGGCCGCGGCGCTCTTCGCGCAGGAAACTCCCACCGAGCGCGAAGCGGCGCGCGACGTCATCAAGAAGATGGACACGCTGGAGAAGTCGCTCGACGTGCCGGGCATGGTGAACCGCCTCGCCGCGCCCAACACCGCGCGCGACCAGGTGGTAGCGCGGGCCAAGCAGTTGATGGATACCGAGCTGCTCGCCATGTGCGACGACATCACGCGCCATCCCGAGATCGGCTTCAAGGAAGACCGCTCGGTGGAAGTGCTCACCGCCTACCTGCGCAAGCATAATTTCGAAGTGACCATGGGCGTCGCCAACCTGCCCACCGCTTTCGTGGCGCACTGGAAGGGCAATCGCGGCGCTCCGAACCTGGGCGTGATTCTGGAATACGACGCGCTGCGCGGCACCCATGGCCCGTTCCATGGCGATCAGCACAGCGCCCAGGGACCCGTCGGGATGGCCGCGGCCATCGCCATGGCGGAATACCTGGAACGCACCCATGCGCCGGGCAGCGTCGTCGTGTTCGGCACGCCGGGCGAAGAGATGATGCCGCCCGTCGCCAAGACCGACATGCACAAGGCCGGCGTCTTCAACGGCATGGATGTCATCGTCCGCAGCCACTCCGTGAGCACGACCAATCGCGCCGCGCCTGGCTTCGGCACCTGCTGCCTGAATATCGACGGCGTGAAGTACACCTTCTCCGGCGCGCCCGCGCACCAGATGACGCCGTGGGCCGGCCGCAATGCGCTGGAAGCGGTGATCCACCTGTTCAACAATATCGACACGCTGCGCGGCACCATGCGGCCCGAGGCGCGCGTGCAGGGCATCATCACCGAAGGCGGCAGCGCTCCCAACGTGGTGCCCGACCGCGCCGTGGCCGATTTCTACATTCGTTATCCCGATGCCGTTTACCTCGCGCAGGTGCGCGAGATGGTGGATAACGCCGCGCGCGCCGCCGCGCTGGCCACCGGCACCAAGGTGAAGATCGACAACTACGGCCAGGATCGCGACGGGATTTCGGAGGCCGCGCTGAACGAGTTGGCGTTCGCCTACATGAAGCACTTCGGCGCAACCAATGTTTCCGAGACCTATGGCAAGCCGCAGGGATTCGAGGAGACCGGCAGCGTTTCGAGCGATATTCCTGGCCTCGAAGTCGGTGTCCCAGACATCCACCGCCGCCAACCACACCTATGAGATGGAGACCGACGCCCTCGCCGAAATCGGGCACCACGGCTTCGTCGTGGATGCGCAGGCGATGGCCGCGCTGCTTTTCGATTTCGCCACGCACGCGGATTACCGCGCCGCCGTAAAGCGCGAATTCGACGGCATCAAAGTCGCTGTTCGGCGAATACCAGGACGACCTGAAGAAGGTATATACCACACCCAAAGTGCCCGACCCCAAATGAACGCCGGCATCGCCGCGCTCTAGTGCTCTTGGCGATTCCTGCCGATATGTTCGTTGTATGAAGTCCCTGAGTATCGGGCGAAAGTTCTTCCTGACCTGCGGCATGGCGATGGTCGTCACCCTGTCCGTCAGTGTTGTTTCGCTCTACAGCTTGAGCAGCCTCGGCGCCAGTATGCAGCGCCTGATCGACAGCGATGGCAGAAAACAGTTTCTGGTTGGGGAGATCGATGTTGCCCTGACTGAGTTTCTGGCCGAAGAGCGCGGCATAATCCGGCGGGCCGCCATGCAGGACAAGGCCAGCGTCGAAAAATACAGCAACGATTTCCACGAAAGCTCTTTGCGTATCGGGAAACGGATGGATGAAATGGCGCCTCTCATCCGCACGCCTGAGGAGCGGGAGTTGTTCTCCCGGTTGCGCGCCGCTTCCGCGCAGATCGTTCAGAATCACGCCGAATTCATGAGCCTGCTGACCGCCCACGGCATTTCCAGCTGAAGACATCCCCATCGCAGACCGCTTCCTGACCGGAACGGCAACTCCGCTGCTCCGGCAGATCAAACCAACTGCCGAAAAACTGGTGGGGCTGCAATCCGCGTCGATGGCGGCCAGCGGGAAAGCCGCCACCGCCTCGGTGGCATGGAGTCGCAGGCTCACCACCTTCCTGATTGTGTTGTCGATCGCGCTCGCTGCCGGTGTTGCCTTCATCGTGCGCCAGATCAATGCCACCCTGCGGCGGGCCGTCAACGAATTGACGCAAGGCACCCGTCAAACCGCCAGCGCCGCCTCTCAGGTCTCCGCTTCCAGCCAGTCCCAGGCACAAGGAGCTTCGCAACAGGCGGCATCCATCGAGCAGACCTCGGCTTCGTGCGAGGAGGTCAGCTCCATGGCTCGCCGGAATACCGAAAACTCCCGTGGCGCGGCCGAACTCATGACCCGCGCGTACCAGGAGTTGATCGAGGCTAACCAGTCCCTGGGGCATATGGAACTCGCCATGCAAGAGATCGGCGGCTCCAGTCAAAAGATCTCACGGATCATACGGACGATTGACGAAATCGCTTTTCAGACCAACATACTGGCGCTCAACGCGGCCGTCGAGGCCGCCCGCGCCGGGGAGGCCGGCATGGGATTCGCCGTGGTGGCCGACGAAGTCCGCAGCCTGTCGCAGCGCTGCGCGCAGGCGGCTCGGGACACCGCGCCCCTCATCGAGGAATCGGTGGTTAAGTCCAGTCAGGGTAAACTGCGTGTGGATCAGGTGGCGGCCGCCATCCGCTCGGTCGCGGAAGATTCTGCCAAAGTAAAAACCCTTGTCCACGAGGTCCAATTGGGCAGCCAGGAGCAATCCCAGGGAATCGAACAGATAAGCCAGGCCATCGCGCAGATGAGCCAGGTGACCCAGGAGGACGCCGCCGCCACCGAGCAGTGCGCGGCCGCGGCGGAGCAACTGACAGCACAGGCGGAGGCGACGCGCGAAATCGTTGATCGCTTGTCCGCCATGGTAAACGGGGGATAAGCGCCCCCGGGCGGCATCATCTCTTAACCCGGCGTACCGGACACCACCACGCTGCCCGGCGCATGGGTGTGGCTTCGGCATCTGCTTCCTGAATATCGACGGCGTCAAGTACATCTTCTCTGGCGCGCCCGCGCGCCAGAGGACGCGATGGGCCGGCCGCAATGCTCTCGAAGCGGTGATCCACCGTTCAACCGCCCTGGCCGCCAGCACCAAGGGAACCCCAAAGGTGCCCGATCCCAGGCAGGGTACGGATTCCGCACGCGCCAAACACCCAGGCCGCCCTTTCTAAACATTTGTTAATCGTCGGCACCACTGATTAGGTGCCCGCTTTAACCTGCGGAGGCTATCGAGTTTAAGGGCCGGTGACGGCATCATGGAATTGTAAGCGGGCAGAGCCCGCAGGGAGAAAAAAAGACCATGAAAAAGACGATTCTTGCCACCATCGCTCTCGCATTTGCGACGATGCCTTTGACTTTTGCCGCCCAGAAGCCGGCAACCACTACGCAAACCACCAAATCGACAACCAAGACGCGGAAGCACACGTCGAAGAAGGGTTCCACCAAGAAGGGCAGCAGCACCACTAGCCCGACTGGCGGCAAATAGTCCCGCGAGAGCTCTGCTTCCTTCCAACGGGCGACCGGCGACGAGCCGGCCGCCCGTTCTGTTTTTCAGGCTAGACGACCGAGTTGCTTTTGGGCCAGGCGGCTCCACCTGGCGATGAGGCGGCGGCGATAGCGGGGGGCGCTGCGGGCGGATTCCACGGCACGTTCATAGAGGGCGCGCGCGGCGGCGGGGTCGCCTGACCGCTCCATCACCTGCCCGTAATGGTAGAGCCCCTCGGGATCGTATTCGCGCCTGTCGGTGTACATGGCGAGTTCGCGGCGCGCCTCGGGAAGACGGCCGGCCGCGAGGTAGGCGCTGCCCAGATCGCGATGAATCTCGCTGGAACTGTGCCGCTCGTCCTGCTTCAGCACCGTTTCGAAGCGAGCGATGGCGTCGCCGGTGCGGCCCTGCTCCATGGCGATGCGGCCTAGCTGAAAGTGGGCATCCGTTTCGGTGGGGTCGATGGCGACGGCATTCTGAAAGCGCTGGATGGCATCGGAGTAGCGCCGGCGCTGCTGGAAGATGAGGCCGAGCTGGTATTGCGCGTCGCCATCGTGCGGATTGATGGCGGCCGCTTCCAGCATGCGCTGAAAGTTCTGGCGGCTGCGGAAGCCCGAGCCCAGATTCTGAAACTCGGCGCCCAGGTAATACCAGGCAAAAAAGAGGAAGAAGGGCGATGCCACCCAGCGGAGAATCATGCTGAGCGGTCCCCATACGAACGCCAGCACCACCAGCGGCAGCCACGAGAGGGAAACCACGCCAGCGGCCACGCCGTTTCCCGTGCCGAACACGGTTCGCACGGCGAAGAACATCAGCACAGCGAAATAGCCCAGGCAGGCCAGGGCCGCCCAGATCAGAATCTGCGGCGGCAACACCACGCCCGCCACCAAAAGCGGAATCTGCGATGCCGCCCACGCCATGGCGGCGCAGGTGAGCAGGGTGGAATAATCCCGGGAAAATACCATGCCGAGACCGCCCAGGCGCCCGAGGAGAACGCTGAGCAGCAGAACTCCGGGGACGTAAGCGATGGCCAGCACCAGCAGCGGCGTGTAGAAACTGAAATGCAGGCCGGGCACGCCGGCGAACAGCCCCACGGCGAGGGCGGCAAGGCTGGCGAAGAGCAGGCTGCCGCGATCCAGGATCCCGCTCATGGCATCGGCCGGAGCGACCACCAGCCGGAGCAGCAGTTGAATGTTCCTCAGCAAAGTGTCATTGTACGCCAGACATCCGCGCCGCCCATCTCAAATAGCGAATCAGCTCCCGGCGATAGCGCCAGGAAAACTGCCAGAATTTCACGAAGGTGATGTCGTCCGCGTGCACGCCGGAGAACGTTTCGATGCGCCAGCGCAGGTAAGGACTGGCCCACGGGCGCAGCCGGTAGCCGCGCGTGAGACGCCAGACGATGCGCCACATCAATGATTGATGAGACTGTTGGAAGTCTTGGGCGGATTGATCGCGTCGGGCGTGGCGTAGTAGCCGCTGCGCGTGCGCACCTGCAGTTTGCCGGGTGCATTGACGACGCTGATCTGGATCTTGCGATAGGTGCCGTCCATGGCGGTATTGGTAGGCGAGTATTCGATGGTGTACTGGCTGCGAATATCGTGCGCCACCTGGTGGGCGATGCGGTCCACTTCGGAAATATCCTTGGGGAAGAAGGGCTCGCCGCCGGTGGCCTCGGTGAGCACCGTCAGGTCCTTCTTGGCGCGCGCCGCTTCGCGCTTTTCCTCGTCGCTGAGCAGGCCGACGGCGTAGATCAGAACTTCACTCTGCTGCGCGCCCTTCACCAGGTTTTCCAGGTTGATGACGCTGGAATTGTCGTTGCCGTCGGTGACCACCACCAGCACTTTCTTGCTCTTGTGGGCTTTCTCGCTGCAGATGATCGATGGACATGCGGATGGCGTCGCGCATGGCGGTGCCGCCGCGCGAATCGATGCGGCTCAGGGCCTCTTCCATCTCGCTGATGTCGTTGGTGAATTCCTTATTGTGGGGCAGGTCGAGAAAGGCCTCGTCGTTGAAGTTGACGACGAAGACTTCGTCGTCCTTGTTGGAATCCTTCACCAGCGCCAGTGCCGCCGCCGCCACTTTGGCGCGCTTGTCGCGCATGCTGCCGCTGTTGTCGATCACCAGGCCCATGGAAACCGGGACATCCTCGCGCTTGAAGACGCTGATGGTCTGCGGCTGCGCCGTTCTCGCATGACCGCGAAATTGTTCTGCGGCTGAGGTCGGTGACCAGGTGGCCGTTCTTGTCGACCACGGTGGTATTGCAGACCACCAGGCGGGTGTCCGCTTGGAAGACCTGCCCGATGTCTTCCGCCGACTGAGCCGCGGGCTTCTGTGGCCTGCTGCTGGGCGTACAGCGCCACGGCAGCGAGCGACAGCGCGACAGCCGTGGCAACGGCGGGGTAATCGTTTATTTCGATGGCGCATAATAGCCCAGTCTCCAAAACGGCCGCAGCGGAGGCAGCCCGCGCGGCTGCACCAGTGTTACCTTAACATGCCGGTACTTGCCGTCGTGTTCCTGGTTCAGCGGCGAGTAGCCCAGTATGTACTGATTGCGGAGTTCGACTCCGATCTTGGCCGCGATATCCGGCAGTTCGTTGAGGTTCTCCACGGGTACTGGCGGCCGCCGGTCTGCTCGGCAATCTCCGTGAGAAGCGCCGGACCGGCGGCTTCTTCGGGAGTGCGGCCGCGGCGAGCCGCTGGTTCATAGATGCCGATGGCATAGATCTGGACGTCGGCTTCCTTCACCAGGTTCTTGATTTCACCTTCGGTGTAGCGGCTGTTGTTGTCGCCGCCATCGGAGATCAGCAGCAGGGCTTTGCGCGGGTTCTTGGCCTTCTTCATTTCGTGCAGCCCCAGGTAGATCGCGTCCAGCAGGGCCGTTTCGCCTTTGGACTGGGTGAAGGTAAGGCGGTTCTGAATCTCTTCCAGGTTGCGCGTGAAGGGCTGAATCAGATTGGCGGTGTCGTTGAACTGCACCAGGAAGAATTCGTCTTCGGGATTGGCGGTTTTGAAGAACTGCGCGACGGCCTGCCGGGATTTTTCCAGCTTGCGCCCCATGCTGCCGCTGCAATCGAAAATCACACCCACAGAGAGCGGCGCGTCCTCGCTGGAAAAGGCGCTGATGTGCTGTTCCTTCTTATCCTCGAAAATTTTGAAATTCTCTTTTTCGAGGCCCGTGACGAACCGGTTCATGGGGTCGGTGACAGTCACCGGGATGAGCACCAGATTGCTGTCCACGCGAATGTCGGCTACGCGGAAGGGCATCGATCTTGGGGACCGGTTTCGGGCGCGGAACGATGGTAGCTGGGAGACTGTCCCAGTTGCTGGGCGGTCAACGACAGACCGGTAGCCAAGACAATGGCGCTGAGCGTGAACAGCTTGTGGCAGGAGGCAGCATCACGGCCGGCCAGCCTTTCTTTCCCAAGTCTATCATAGGCCGTTTTATGGTATGATCGCGTGTGCCGCGTAAAATTTTGGGCGTAATTCCCGCCCGGTTTGCCTCCTCTCGTTTTCCCGGCAAAGTCCTGGCCCCAATTTCTTCCAAAACCATGTTGCAGCACGTGTATGAACGTGCGTCGCAGGCGCGGTATCTGACGAGCACGATCATTGCCACCGACGACGAGCGAGTCTACGAAGCCGCCCGGGGCTTCGGAGCTCGTGTGCGTATGACGCGGTCCGATCATCTTTCGGGTACAGACCGCGTGGCGGAAGTCGCATCCTCGGAAACTGCTGAAATTATCGTCAACATTCAAGGCGACGAGCCGCTGATCGACCCGGCGGCGATCGATGCGGCGATCCTGCCGCTGGTGCACGAACCGGAAGTGCGGATGGCGACACTCAAGAAGCGGATCGAGGACCCGCGCGAGATCGCCGACCCGAACGTGGTGAAGGTGGTCACGGACCGATGCGGGCGACGCCATTTACTTTTCGCGCTGTCCCATTCCGTATCGAGCCGCGACGGGCAACAGGCGGCACGCCGTATTTCAAACACATCGGGCTGTACGTTTATCAGCGCGATTTTCTGCTGGGGTATTCGGCGCTGCCGGTGGGTCCGCTGGAACAGGCCGAACGGCTGGAGCAGTTGCGGGCGATGGAGAACGGATACCGGATCCGCGTGGTGGAGACGGAATACGAGTCGGTGGGCGTGGACACGCCGGAGGATCTGGAGCGGGTGTCGCGGTTGTTCGACACAGTCTCTTTGACGGGGGTGAAGTAGCGATGGCGAAATACATATTCGTAACCGGCGGCGTGGTTTCCTCGCTGGGCAAAGGGATCGCGGCGGCCTCCATCGGGTGCCTGCTGGAGAGCCGCGGGTTGAAAGTCACCTGCCAGAAGTTCGATCCGTACCTGAACGTGGATCCCGGCACCATGAGCCCGTTCCAGCACGGCGAAGTTTTCGTCACCGACGACGGCGCCGAGACCGATCTCGACCTGGGCCACTACGAGCGCTTCACCCACGCCCGCCTGACGCAGAGCAACAACCTGACCACCGGCCGCATCTACGAGCAGATCATCGCGCGCGAGCGGCGCGGCGACTATCTGGGCAAGACCGTGCAGGTGATTCCGCACGTCACCAACGAAATCAAGGCCGCCATGAAGAAGGTGGCAGCGGACGTGGACGTGGTGATCGTCGAGATCGGCGGCACCGTGGGCGACATCGAATCGCTGCCGTTCCTGGAAGCCATCCGCCAGATGCGGCATGAACAGGGGCGCGGCAACTGCCTGTTCGTGCACGTGACGCTGGTGCCGTGGATCGCCGCGGCGCAGGAACTGAAGACCAAGCCGACGCAGCACAGCGTGAAGGAACTGCGCGCCATCGGTATCCAGCCGGACATTCTGATGTGCCGCGCGGAGCGCTTCATTCCGCAGGAGATGAAGGAAAAGATCGCGCTGTTCTGCGACGTGGACGTGGAAGCGGTGGTGACGGCGCGCGACGTGAAATCGGTGTACGAAGTGCCGGTGACGTTCGCCGATGAAGGCGTGGACGAGATCGTCGCTGCGGCTGCTGAAGCATCGACGCGCCGCCGCGCGATCTGACGCGCTGGACGCGCCATGCTGGAGCGGCATGGAGAATCCGCGCGACGAAGTCACCATCGGGCTGGTGGGCAAGTACGTGGAGTACGAGGATTCTTACAAGAGCCTGAAGGAAGCGCTGCTGCACGGCGGGCTGGCGCACGAGCTGAAGGTCAACATCGACTGGATCGAGGCCGAGGGCGTGATGGGCGACGAATGGGAGAGGCAGCTTCGACGGGTACGACGGCATTCTGGTGCCCGGCGGCTTCGGCAAGCGCGGCATCGACGGCATGCTGAACGCCATCCGGTACGCGCGCGAGCAGCAAGGTGCCGTATTTCGGCATCTGCCTGGGCATGCAGACCCTGGTGATCGAATTCGCGCGCAACGTGTGCGGCCTGGAAGGCGCCGATTCCACCGAGTTCAATCCGGGCACGCCGCATCGCGTGATTTTCAAGCTGCGCGAACTGAAAGGCGTGGACGAACTGGGCGGCACCATGCGGCTGGGCAGCTGGCCGTGCCGGCTGGCGGAAAACAGCTTCGCTTACCAGGCTTACGGCACGCGCGAGATCAACGAGCGCCACCGCCACCGCTACGAATTCAATCGCGAGTACGAAGACCGGCTGAAGGCCGCGGGCCTGCGCATCACCGGCGAGACGCCCGACGGCACGTACGTGGAGATCTGCGAGATCGCCGGACCATCCGTGGTTCCTGGGCTGCCAGTTCCATCCGGAATTCAAGTCGCAAGCCGATGGAGCCGCATCCGCTGTTCAAGGCGTTCATCGGCGGCGGCGTACGAGCACCGGCGACCGGCTTGACAGCGGCTGGAGACGCAGGTCCGGGAGGAGCCGCAGTACTCGCGTGCCGATTGAGTTCAGCGCGTTCCGGGGCGGCAATCCGCTGGTCCTGATCGCCGGGCCGTGCGTGATCGAGAGCGAGGAGCACGTCCACCGCATGGCGCGCGGGATTCGCGCAAGCGTGGGCGACGTTCGTCTTCAAGGCTTCTTTCGACAAGGCCAACCGCACCAGCGGCGGCGCGTACCGCGGGCCGGGGCTGCGGGAAGGGCTGCGCATTCTGGCCGGGGTGAAGGCGGAAGGCTTTCCGATCCTGACCGATATCCACGAGCCGGCGCAGGCGGAGGCGGCGGCCGAGGTGGCGGACATTCTGCAGATTCCGGCGTTTCTGTGCCGGCAGACGGATCTGCTGCTGGCCGCCGGGCGGACCGGCCGGATCGTCAACATCAAGAAGGGCCAGTTCGTGGCGCCGCACGATATCCACCGGGCGGCCGAGAAGGTGGCGTCCACGGGGAACCGCCAGGTGGTGCTGACGGAGCGCGGGTCGTCGTTCGGCTACAACAACCTGGTGGTGGACATGCGCGGCCTGAAGATCATGCGCGATGCCGGCTGGCCGGTGGTCTTCGACGCGACGCATCCGTGCAGTTGCCGGGCGGCGCGGGGAGCGTGTCCGGCGGGCAGCCGCGAGTTCATCGAGCCGCTGGCGCGCGCGGCGGTGGCGGCGGGGGTGGACGGGATCTTCGTGGAGGTGCACGACGAGCCGGAAAAGGCGCTGTCGGACGGCCCGAACGCGTTGCGGCTGAGCCTGCTGCCGGCGTTCTGGCGGCGGATGACTATGCTGAATGCGATGGTAAAGTCCGATAGTTTCTTGCACGCCGCGTCACCGGGCGGCGTCATATCATAAAGAGAAGGTAACGTATGTTCAATCGAAGAAGGCGCCGGGGGTTCTCCCTGATCGAGTTGCTGATCGTGATCGCGATCATTCTGATCATTATCACCATCGCCATGCCTAAGCTCACCAACGCCAAGAAGTTCGCGCAGGAGACGGCGGCACTGCGAGCGATCCAGACCATTCACACAGCCGAAGTCCAATACAATTCCCAGTACGGCCGTTATGCCATATCGCTGACAGAGTTGGGGCCTCCGGCGAGTGGGGCAGCGAGCGCCGCGGCGGCGGACCTGATTCAGAATGATCTGGCCAGCGGCACCAAGCAGGGTTATAAGTTCACTGTCACGGGCAACAATGGCGGGTACATCGTGAACGCCAACCCGATCAATTACGGCACCGACGGCAACAAGACCTTCTACTCCGACCAGTCGATGGTCATCCACGAAAATAACGGGCCCGAGCCAGCCACCGCCACCAGCAAAGAACAAGGCATGCATTAGCGGGTTCGCAAAGATATTGGGCCGCGGATGAACGCCGATGAACGCAGATAAGAATGCCAATTCTGCCGTGCGAGAGATGATCGTCCGCAGGGGTCCGTGCATAGAACCTTCCCTGACAGATTTTGCAAAGTGATTACATAAGGGCGACAAACCGCCGCGCCTTGCTGTTTTAGGATGGGGATGTGACCTCAGTCGAACGCCCGCCTGCCGATGGAATCAGCCGCCGCAATTTTTACGTGGGAGCCGTGTACGGAATGTGGGCGGCCATATCGGCGGCGCTTGGCATTCCAGCGCTGATTTACCTTTTTTTTCCGCCCAAGGTCCGCAAAGCCGAAGAATGGGTGGAGGTCGGCGATGTCAGCAAGCTCGCGCCGGATTCGCCGGTTGAAATGGTATATCGGCGCAATCGCGTGGACGGATGGAAGGTGATCAGCGAGAAGGGCACGGCCTGGGTTGTAAAACAGGCCGATAACAGCATTGTGGCATTCGGGCCGCAATGTACCCACCTGGGTTGCGCCTATCACTGGGAAGAAAGCAAGAACGACTTTTTGTGCCCGTGCCACTCTTCGGTATTCGGGATTGACGGGAAGGTGGTTTCCGGGCCGGCGCCGCGTCCACTGGATCGCTTCGATATTCAGGTGAAGGGCAGTAAACTACTGCTGGGCAAGCTGCGTCAGAGCAGGGAGCAGAACGGATGAGGCCGCTCGCCGATTGGCTCGACCATCGCACCGGTTTGCAGACGGCCATCCGCCAGTTCCTGTACGAAGAGATTCCGGCATCCAGCGGCTGGCACCAGGTGTTCGGCAGTGTGGCGGTGTTTCTGTTCCTGACGCAGGCATTTACGGGTGCGCTGCTGGCGTTCAATTACGCGCCTACGCCGGGCGACGCCTACAACAGTCTGCGCTACATCCTGACGGAATTGACGGGCGGGCGGCTGATTCGCGGGCTGCATCACTGGGGCGCCAGCATGATGATTGTGGTGGTGGTGCTGCACATGGTCCAGGTCTTTCTGTACGGCGCTTACAAGAAGCCGCGCGAGGCCACCTGGATGGTGGGTGTGGTTCTGCTGCTGCTGACCCTGGCGTACGGATTGACGGGATACCTGCTGCCATGGGACAACCGGGCCTACTGGGGCACGGTGGTGACCACGCAGATTGCCGGGCAGGCGCCGCTGCTGGGACCGTACATCCAGCGATTGATGGGCGGCGGGGGTCCCGTGGGCGTGGTGACGTTCGCGCGGTTCTATGGGCTGCACGTGCTGCTGCTGCCGCCGGCCACGCTGGTGCTGATCGCAACTCACATTTACCTGGTCCGCAAGCATGGCGTAGCGCCGGCGCCGGGTGACGAGTTGCTGCCCAAACAGCAGTTCTATCCGCGTCAGGTGTTCAAAGACACAGTAGCGATTTTTGCAGTGTTCGCGGTGCTGTTTGTGATGGCGCTGGTGGCCCGCGTGCCGCTGGAGCAGCTTGCGGATCCCACGGACACTTCGTACGTTCCGCGTCCCGAATGGTATTTCCTGTTCCTGTTCCAGACCCTGAAGGCGTTCAGCGGCCCGCTGGAGGTAGTGGGCAGCGTGGTGCTGCCGGGCCTGGCGATGCTCACCCTGGTTCTGGTGCCGTTTATCGATCGCGGTCAGATGATCAAAGTCACCAGGCGCACTTTCGCATTCTCCTTCGTGCTACTGGGCGCGATTGGCTGGACGGGTCTTACGCTGGCGGCCGTGAAGAGCACTCCCAAGGAGGCGGAGGTGGCCGTGGATTACTCCGCGCCCACGGACTGGATGCAGCTTTCGCCGGAAGAGATGGCCGGAGTGGCGTACTTCCGCGAAGAAAACTGCATCAGTTGCCACGCCATCGGCGAGCTCGGAAATTCGGTGGGGCCCGATCTCACGCGCATCACCATCCACAAAGACGCCGCCTGGATGATCCAGCATTTCAAACGTCCCAGCATCATGCGTCCGGGCAGTTCCATGCCGCCCATCCAACTGAGCGATTTGCAATTGAACGCCCTGGCCGCATTTCTGTTGAAGCTCAACCCCGACAATGCCACGGCGCTTTCCAATGCGCCCGAGTTCGCCACCCAGGGCGCGCTGGTGTATCTGGCCAACCACTGCGGGTCGTGCCACATGGTGAATGGAGTGGGCATGAAAGTAGGGCCGCCACTGAACGGCCTTTCCAAACGGCAGAGCCGGAGCTGGGTGGAGGAGCATTTCGCCGACCCACAGAAGCTCTCGCCGGGATCTTTCATGCCTCCGTACAAGCTGTCACCCAAGGATATGGAGAACCTGACGTCGTATCTGTTCGCTCTGCCGGAATAGGTTCAGAACGCTTCCGCGGAGTGAATGCCTTCGGATTCGAGTACCACCGCCATCTTCTTCAAAGCGGTCTTGTGAATCTGCGAGATGCGGCTTTCGTTCACGCCGAGCATGTCGCCGATCTCTTTCATGGTCATGTCATTGGTGTAATAGAGGAAGACCACCTTCTGGTACCGTTCGGGCAGGCTGCGCATGGCGCGGGCCAGAGTGGTTTGGAGCTCCCTCTGTTCGCACATGCGATCCGGCTGGAAGGTGGGGGCGGCGGGGAATTCCTGCGTCCGGTCGCGCTCCTGGTCGGGACGCGGCGTGGAAGAGACCAGCCCCACGGTGCGGAGTTCGAGCTGCATGCGGCGCCAGCGGTCCATACTGACGCCCATGCCCTGCGCGATTTCGGTGTCGGCGGGCGCACGATTCAGTTGTAAAGACAGTTCGTGGGTGACGGCATCCACCTGCTTCTGGCGTTTGCGGAGATCGCGTGAGGCCCAGTCGAGTTGGCGCAGACTGTCGAGAATGGCGCCTTTAATGCGGTGCTTGGCATAGCTCTGAAACGCCACATTCTTGGCGGAATCGAACTTATTGACGGCATCGAACAGACCCAGCACGCCGGCATGGATCAGGTCATCGAGGTCCACATGGACGGGCAGGTTCTCGTGAACGCGAATCGCAATCGCTTTCACCAGGGACAGATGATCCAGTACGATCTGATCGCGCACTTCCTGCGAAACTCTCTTGCGCCGGCGAGTAGACACACGTTGCACCTGCATTGTTTTTGTCCTCTTTGTTTGTTTTTTTGGAGCCGCCGGATCAAACGTCCGACGTTCTTTAAGGATGCAATGCGAGTGCCAGGATATTAAGAGCTAAATGCCTTATTATCAGGAGGATATTTGCCCTAGAAACGTTCCGAAATGGAACGTGTTTCAGATTGGAACAACAGATGTTTCACTCCGGCAGAATTAAGGTTGCTGGTTGGCTTTATAGGCGATATACGTCTTAGCCGCGAAGCCGGCCATGACGATCCAGATCACGTTGCGCAGGGTACCGCCATCGAGCGTAAAGGTGGCCAGCACGGCGATGACGGCGTACGTGGCCATCGCGGAATAGAAGCGCTTCTGCATGGAATTAGCGGCGCGGCATGTTGTACATGAAGTTGAGGCGGAGCACCACGCGGTCGCCTTTGAATTCGGTAGGCAAGGGCGGCAGGGGGTTGGAGGCGCTGATGCCGGCGACGGCGGCGCGATCGAGCGCGTCGGCGCCTGAGTGTTCCTCGAAAACGACCTTATCCACGACGCCATTCGTCTTGATCTGGAACTGGACTACGACCTTACCGCGGCTGCCCATGCGGACGCTTTCCGGCTGTACGGCCAGCCAGTTGCGCTTGATGGTCTGGAGAATCTGGCGGATGTAGGGAATGAAATCGGCGCCGCCGGGGTCGCTGAGCAACTGCATGGCGGCGCCCGGGACACCCTTGCCGGGGGACTGGTTGATGCTGCCGTAACCCGAGCCGAGGGCGCCCTGATCGCCGATGGTGATCCCTCCGCCGCCGTTGCCGCCGCGAATCACGTCATTCATGACGTCATTCACGTTGGTACTGGGAATGGGAATGCGGCTGTGTGCGGGCGGCGTGACCGGCTGAGACGAAGGCACATTCTGCAGGGGCATTCTGGGCGCTTCCGCGGTCTGAATCTGGGGCGGCAGTTGGATGCCGCTTTGCGCCACTGCCGGCATCTCGGGCTTGGGCGTCTCTTTCGGTGGCTCGAGTTTCGGTGGCTCGGGCATGGGCGGAAGGGACGCCGCCGGCTTGGGAGAGGGCGGAGCCGGGATCACGGCGGGACGGGGCGTGCGCGGTTTGGGGGCCACCGGCGGTGGGGAAGGGGGCAAGTTGAGAGCTTTACGCGGAGCCTCCTCGCGGGCGTCGAATTCCTTGGTGATCTTGCCTTTATTGGGCGCCTTCTGGGTCAGTTCGGTCGGCAGCACCAGGGGCGTGACGATATGCGGCGGCTCTTCGGGTGCGGGCGGTTGGTTCGATCCGGCGGGCAGGTACATCAGCGTCGTGATGAGCGCCACATGGAGAAAAAGGCTGGCGACGGCCGCTTTGGGCGTACGGGTGCGGGCGTTCGGGTCGCCCCACTCCGTCAGCAGGTTCAGCTCTTCTTCTACCGGAGGTGGGCCTACGGGTGCCATCCAGCGTCCAGGGATTGCGAGACTATTTCCGAGTGCTCCCTGATTTTATCAAGAATCGCCAGAGCACCTCCGAGAGTTTGACGCGCTGCGCGGCCGGAACATTTCGGGGAATTGCGGGTCTCAATAGAGTCCAGAAAGGCGTCGAGCTGCAGTTTCAGCGGTTCGCCTTTGGCGGTAGCGGCCTGTTCGAAGCCGATCTGCCGGCCGGCTCCCACCGAGAAGATGGCCAGGTCCTGGCGCGCCGTAATCCAGCGAAAGATATTGATTCGGCTGGAACAGGCGCAGTTTGCGGACGCGTTCGGTGGAGACCCGGCTGGCGGTAAGGTTGGCCACGCAGCCGTTGGGGAACTGCAGCCGCACGTTGGCGATATCCACTTTCTCCGAGAGGATGGAGATGCCCGCCGCGCGGATTTCCTGGGGTTCGGCCTGGGCCAGGGCGAGCACAATATCCACGTCGTGGATCATCAGGTCGAGCACCACGTCCACATCCAGGCTGCGCGGGCTGAACAGGTTCAGGCGGTGGATCTCGAAGAACAGCGGCAGCGTGGCGCGCCTTTCCAGTTCCACCACCGCGGGATTGAAGCGCTCCAGGTGGCCCACCTGCAGAATGCGGCCGTGCCGTTCCGCCGTGTCGATCAGGCGGTCGGCGGAGGCCAGATCGGTGGCGATGGGCTTTTCGACCAGCACGTCGATGCCGGCCTCCATCAACCGGCAGGCGACCTCTTCATGGGCGGAAGTGGGGACGGCGACGATGGCGGCATCCACCTAGACCGGCGAGAGCGGCGAGATCCGGTACGGCCTTTGTGGCGTACTGGGCGGCGGCTTCGGCCGCGCGGGCGGGGTCGGCATCGACTACGGCGCTGAGATCGGCGCGCGTCGGATTCGTGGACCACGCGGCAGTGGTTGCGGCCGAACTGGCCGGCTCCAACGACTGCCAGCCGATGATTTTCACCGCGGAGCCGCGGAGCCGCGGAGGAAGACGCGGAGGAGAGCGGAGAAGAATTAGATTCCGACAATGGCGATATCTGCTTCGTTGGCCGCCTCCAGCATTTGTTCGCGGTCGAGCATGAGAGTGCGGCCGGCTTCCACGGCGAGCGCGGTGGTTCCGGTCTCGCGCATCACCGGGATGGTGTCGAGCCCCACCACGGGGACATCGAAGAGCAGGTGCTCGCGGCGGCGCGCCACTTTCACCAGCGTCAGGCGGCGGCCGTTCACCAGGCCGGCGGCGCGGCGCAGCATGGCGTCGGTGCCTTCCATGGCTTCCAGGGCCACGCAGGCGCGCTCGCAGATGGCCACGCTCTGGCCCACGTCGAAACCGGCCAGCGCATTGGCCACGCGGCGGCCGTATTCGATATCGGTGGTCTCGTCCTTGTCCGGCTTGCGGCGGGTCATGGCGCCTTCGGTGGCCAGCAGGGGCTTGAGCAGGGCGGTGGAATCGCGCAGGTGAATGCCTTCGTCTTCGAGCACTTTGATGACGCCGCCGATCAGGCCATCGGTATTCTTCGCAGGCAGGGATGCCAGCAGCTTGGCCAGGCGCCAATCGGGCCGGATCGACGAGAAGATTTTGGCGTGCTTCACCTGGCCGCACATCACCACTTCGGTGATGCCTTCCTCTTTGAGGATGTCGATGAGCTTGCTGAGTTGCGCCGAGCGAGATCCAGTGGCAGCGCGGCGCCAGCGCTTCCACGTCGGGCGAGGCTTCTTCCTGGATGGCGATGACGGTGACGTCGTGCCCCAGGCGGCGCGCGCTTTCCAGCGCCAGCAGGGGGAAGCGGCCGTTTCCGGCGATGAGACCGTAGCGCATCTTACTTAACGACGCCGCGCTCGCGAGGTGCGGATGAATTCGAGCAGTTCGTCCACCTCGGCGCAGGGCGGCACTTCGGCGCGGATGCGCTCGATGGCTTGCGAGGTGTTGAGCTGCGCGCGGGTCAGCAGGCGAAAGGCGGTCTGCAGCGATTCGATGACGGGCTTTTCGAAGCCGCGCCGCTCCAGACCGATGCGATTGGCGCCGAAGACGCGCATTTCGCGTTCGCCCACTGGTGCTGGAGTACGGCATCACGTCCTGCATCACCACGCTGTACGGGCCGATGAAGGCGTGGCGCCCGATGCGGCAGAACTGATGCACGCCGCTGTAGGCGCTGACGTCCACCCAATCGTCGATGGTCACGTGGCCGGCGAGCGTCACGCCGTTGCCCAGAATGACGTGATCGCCGATGCGGCAATCGTGCGCCACGTGGGTGTAGGCCATCAGCAGGTTGTCGCTGCCGATGCTGGTGACCAGGCCGCCGCCCGCGGTGCCGCGGTGGATGGTGACGAACTCGCGGATGCGGTTGCGGTGGCCGATGCGCGTCTCGGCGCGCTCGCCTTTATATTTCAGATCCTGCGAGGCCACGCCGATGGTGCTGTACGGGAAGAAGATGTTGTCTTCGCCGATCCAGGTGGGGCCTTCCAGGTAGACGTTGGCCATCAGGCGGGTGCGGGCGCCGATCTCCACTTCCGCGCCGACGATGCAGTAGGGTCCGATCTCGGCGCTTTCGGCGATGCGCGCCTGCGGGTCCACGATGGCGGTCGGATGGATGGGCATCGCTAGCCGGCAATTTCAGCGGGCTTGGGTTCGGGGACCTTCTCTTCCTTGTCGGCGAGCTTGCACATGACTTCGGCTTCGGCCACTACCACGCCATCCACCGTGGCGACGCCCGCCATCTTGGCCACGCTGGCCTTGCGCTTGAGGACCTTCATCTCCATGCGCAGCGTGTCGCCGGGCACCACGGGCCGGCGGAAGCGCGCATTTTCGATGGCCACCAGCAGGACCAGCTTGTTCTGCCGGTCCGGCATGTTCTTCAGCACCAGCACGCCGGCGGTCTGCGCCATGGCTTCCACGATCAGCACGCCGGGCATGACCGGAAAATCCGGAAAGTGGCCTTGAAAGAAGGGCTCGTTGGCGGTGACGTTCTTGATCCCGACGACGCGTTCGGGTTCCATTTCGACGATGCGGTCCACCAGCAGAAACGGGTAGCGATGCGGCAGGATCGCTCGGATTTCGTTGATATCCAAAATGGCCATGGAAGCCAGTATTATCGCACGGGGCGCTAACTCTGTGATTCCACGATGACGGAAGGGCGCTTTCGGGCACGTTTGCCCCCCGTTCGTAGCTGATTTGTTCGTAAATTCTGACAGTTTAGGACTGGAAGGGCAGAGGATGTCGTTCCGTTTTCGCCTGGGTGTGCTTGCACGCCATCCGCAGACAATCGAAGGCTGACGCGGTATAGTGGACGGAACCGTACGATCGCCGGTATGATCACCGCTGCCACTCGATGGGCCAAGTCCCCAAAGCTGGCTACCGCTCTGCTTCTCTGCACGATTTTCGGCGGCGTCGCCACGGACGCTTTGGCGAACTCATGGAGCCAGGCTGCAGCGGATGCCTGGGCATGGTGCGCCTACCTGATTCTGCTGTTCTATTCGAATGCCGTGGAACGCAGGGAACTGATCGCCTGCCTGCTGATCGCGACCCTCGGCGAGATCTTTCTGAGCTTCGGGTGGGGTTTATACGAGTACCGCTTGCACAACCTACCTCTGTTCATCCCGGCCGGCCACGGCCTGGTTTTCGCCGCCGGCAGGCGCATTAGCAAGGCCATGCCCGCCTGGCTGCCCTATGGCGTCGGTCTGGCGCTGGCCCCCATGGCCGTCATGGGAAGGATTTTGGGCTATGATACGCAGGCGCCGCTCTGGTTCGGAGTTTTCATTCTGTGCGTCACAATTTCCTTCGACAGGCGCTTCCCCGCCACCATGTTCCTTTTCGCGCTGCTGATCGAGACTCTGGGAACCAGCGCGGGCGCATGGCAATACTTCGGACGCGATCCGTGGTTCGGCTTGACCACCGTCACCAGGCCGCCGTTGTGGGCCGGGTCCTTCTATTGCGCGCTGGACACCTTTGTGGCCTTGGCGGTGGCCAAGTGCCGGGCGCCCGCATGGAACCGCCTGGCTCAATCTCTGCCGCCGACGGGCTGAGCGGCGGGCTTCTCGAGCGCGGCGGCAGCCAGTTCCGCCGAAAGCGCAGCCGCCTCCACGCAACCAACATCGAAGCCGTTTCTGGTCCAATCGCCGGCCAGAAACAGGTTGGCGAAACCGGAATTGCCGGGATCGAGCCGATACCGGCAGCTTCCACGCGAACTCAGAACGTAGCGTTCCGAAGGTTCCACGTTCGCGCGCCAGAACTGCGAATTCAGCCGTTCCACGCCGATTGCGCCGCCGGGGTCGATGAGCAGGCCCCAATCGAGCGCGTTGGGATTTGTGGCATCTACGCCGAGGGGGAACAGCGGAGCCACGTTCGTGGAGAGAAACTGGCGCATTTGCTCTTTGGCGCGGAGCTTCTGGACTTCGGGGAAATTGGAGGGCGTCCACGGCGCCGGAATGTCCGCGGCGTCTTCCAGCGGTCCGAAGATGTAATGAACGCTTTTGACGCCGTCGCCCCAGAGTTCCGTCGGCAGCACCTGGCTCATATCGGCCCAGGAATCGATCGGCTGAGTGTAGCCGGCCATCAATTCGAACTGACGCTCCGCCGGGCTTTTCCGTTCGCTCACGTCCACCGGCCATCCCAGTTCCTTCGCTGTTTTTGAGAGCCAGATCTGGAAGGATTGCGTCTGCACCGTCTTTAAGTTAGCGATCATGTCGCGCCACGCGGGGCTCGCGGCGATTAACTCCGGGCAGATGGCCGGGAGCAGGCCCAACGATATACCGAGCACCACCTGGTCGAAATCTTGTCCCCGACGCAAGGTGATGGCCTTACCGGTCCAACCCGACCAGACCGATTCCAGATCGATGCCGCGCTTGCTTATTTCGCCGCCTTCCAGCAGTTGCTCGAAGAACGGCCGGTTCGGCCAGCAGTAGAGGCCTTTTACCGGCTTCAGTGGCTGGTACTCGCCGCCGCCCGTCACGGTAGCCTGCACGTTCACGTCGATCGAGTCGATCGCCGAATCTTTCACGTGCAGGTTGGTGACCTGGTGGAAGAAGCGGAACTTCACCCCGCGATGCTGCAGCGTCAGGTAGAGCGGGGTGAAAATGGTATCGCCCATGCCGCTCTGCATTTTGTAGCAGTACGAGCCGTTGTACCCGAAGAAGAGCTGTAGCGAGCCGCGCAGCGTGGAACCGGCTTCCATCGACGCCGAAGCCGGTTTTTGCAGACCGTTCGCGGTGCCGGTGATTCCCTTTTCAAACGCGAAGCAAGTGTCGTACAGGCCCTGCACGATCGCCGACCAGGGCACGCGGCAACCGTGCCCCGCCAGCCAGTCCGAATAATCCTGATTGTTGATCGAGTCGAATCCGCGATGCAGGATGTCATCGTCGAATACGCCGCGCAGATTGGCTGCGCCCAAATCCAGAATCGTCCACGCTCTGCGGATATCGGCGTCCTTCAGAAACGGGTGTGCTTCGGCGTCCACCAGATCCATGAACGAGCCCAGCAGGCCGGATATCGCGCGCCCGGCAAGCCGCTCGAGGATGGTGTGGCCTTGCGCATGAAAGGCCTCGATATGGCGCAGGATCTGCACCGTTTCATGCAGCATGGATTGCTCTCCGGCGGCCGCAAGCTCGTCGGCTGCCGCGGGGTTGGCCACGCGCAGCGCGAGCCGATAAGCTTCTTCCATCGCCCGCGCGGCGAACGAAGCCTGCTTCAGAGTCTTCACCTCACTTTGGGTCCTGTCGCGCATGCTGTCGTGCGTGCCGATCAGCCATTCCACCGCGTGGACCAGTTGCGCAATCAGCCCGGCGGGTGGATCGCACGGGCTGCCGGAGTGAACCGGTAGCTCCACGTGCCAGGGCGACCATTTTCCGTCCGCGAACTCCATCACCGTGGAATCATTCTTCGGTTTCATCGCGTCCGGAATGCACTTTTGAAACGGGCTGCCCGGAGTGAGATTGTGCTCCCGGCAATACTCATAGCAGGTGTGGAGCATATTGAACGCCACCTGGTAGAAGCCGAACCAGATGTGCGGCCCGTGTTCTTCAATGCGGTCGCCAATCGTCGCGTTGCGGCCGCAGGCGCCTTTTCCTCCCAGGCGCCAGCCGGATTGATACACGGTGATGTCGTACCGGTCCTGCCATCCGGGCTTGTTCGTCAGCAGGAAGGCCGTGACCATCGACCCTACCCCTCCGCCCAGCACGGCGATCTTCCGCTTTCCTGCGTCAGGCATGAGCCGCCGCTCCTTTTTCGCTTGGCGGCGCGGGATTATCCATCTCCTCCCAGCCGCCTAAAATCGTCGCCGGGTACCCCGAAATGCCCTGCGATGCCTGCATTCCCGACATCACGGCCGCCTCCACCGATCCGGCGTTGATGCCGTTCCGCGTCCAATCGCCCGCCAGGTAAAGATTGCCGAATCCCGAAGCGTTCGACGGCAGGCGGAATTTCTTGCTGCCTGCGACCGATAGCACGTAGCGATCGGCCGGATCCACGTTGGCGCGCACGTATTGATCGCGCAGACGCTCCCATCCGGCGGCGTTACTGGGGCTGCGCATCAGATCCCAGTTGAACACGCCCGGCTGGTTCGGCGCGGCAGCCAGCGGCCATAGCGTCAGCAGATTCTTTTCCACGAACGCGCGCATGGTGTCGAACACCCGCTGCCATTGCTGGGCTGGGAAATCGATCTGCGCCCCTGGAGGCGGCGCCGGCACGTCCGCCAGCGGTCCCACGAAGTAGTGGACGCTTCCCGGCGGACCGCTCCACCCTTCGCGCGGCGACACCTGGCTCATGTCAAGCCACGTATCGATCGGCTCCCGGAAACCCTCGGCGGTGGGCATTCCTTCGTCCGGCCGAAGTTCGCTGCCGGCACACTTCATCCAGATCTCGCAGAACTGCGTCTGCACGGACTTGATCGCGCCCAGCATGTCGCGCCAGGCGCTGCTGGCCTCGGCAAGCGGGCCGCAAATCGCCGGCAGGCTGGCCACACTGATGCCCAAGACCACTTTGTCGCAATCCAGGCCCGGACCGACCCGCAGCGTCCTGGTGCCCACGTGGAAATCGCACCACGCCGATTCCAGGTTCAGTCCGCGACGCTTGATTTCCGCGCCCTCGGCCAACTGGTCGAAGAACGGCACATTCGGCCAGCAACGCAGTCCACGATAAGGCGGCAGCAGAGGTTGATAGGCGGTTTCACCCGCGGTTACCGTGGCCTGGACGTCCAGATCGATGGCCGCGATCGCGTCTTTGGCTTCATTCAATCGCAGGCCGCGCACGCGCTGGAAAAAGGCGAACTTCACACCGCGATGGCTCAGCGCCAGATACAGCGGCGTGAAGACCGTCTCCCCCATGCCCGCGTTCATGCGGTACGAGTACGATCCGCGGTAGCCGGCGAACATTCGTAACAACGAAGCGATCGCCGTTCCCGCGGCCAGATTCGCGGCGTCCGGCCGGACGTTGGGGCTGCCGTTGGTATCGCTGCGCCCGCCTTCGTAATGCGCTCCCGAATCGTAGACGCCGCGAATCAGCGGTGACCACGAATCGGAACAGCCGTTCCGTTCCAGCCAGCGCGACAGGTCCCAACCTTCGATCGCGTCGAAACCGTGGATCAGGACCCCGTCCCTGATGATGCCCCGCAGCGTCGCCACTCCCGTGTCCAGGAACTGCCAGGCATGCCGCAGATCGTCATTGTCATCCAGCAGGGGGCGGATGGCGTCGAGCAGGTCGCGGATCAGCGTTCCCAGCAGGCGGTCGATGATCCAAAGTCCCAGCTTTCCCAGCCACACCCAGCGGCCCGACTTCACACGCTCCGCTTCGGCCTTCGCCACCTTACCCAAGCTCTGGAACGGATGAGCCGCCAGGTCGGCCCCTTCGACGACAGGGTCGTGGTCGAGTTCCGTGAAGCCGGAATGCGTCCCATGTGCCCGCGCGGCAAGCTTGTGCACGCCGATCCAGGACCGCAGCGCTAGTCCGCGCGGCGTGCGGCGAAGTGCGGGAACCGCGGCGTGCACCTGCGCGTGGCGCTCGTCGAGGAGGCGAAGGCCGCTCTGGAGCAACGACCAGAAATCCGCGCCCGCCGGTTCCACCGGGCAGCCCGGAAGTTCCGGCAGCGTCAGCTTCCACCAGTGCCAGGTCTTCCGGAAATAATCCAGAACCACGGCCTCATTTCTGGGTGTGAACGCGTCTTTCCACGATTCAAAGCCGCCGGGTGCCAGCAGTCCCTGCTGCACGCAGTATCGGTATGCCTCGTCAATTACGTGGAAGGCATTGAAATAAAATCCGAACCAGACGTGCGGGCCATGCTCCTCAATCCGCCAGTTCTGCTCCGGATTGCGGGCACTGGCGCCTTTGCCGCCGACCCGCCAGCCCTGCTGGTAGATCGTAATGTCGTAGTGCTCCTGCCAGTTGGGAACGGTGGTCAGCTCATAGGCGGCCGTGAGCGCGCCGATTCCGCCGCCCAGGATCGCGATCTTCTCTTTGGCCATGCGCTCCCCATCACGCAAGGTGACGGTACATTATACTGAAGAAACCTCTTTTCGCCCAGGTCCATGTCCGAAACATTCGCTGGGACTGATCGATTCCGCATCGAACGGCGCCTCGGCAGCGGCGCCATGGGTGTGGTTTACGAAGCGTTCGACCACGCCTGGCGTTGCCGCCTCGCGCTCAAGACCATTCGCCGGATCGACCCGCGCATGCTCATGCATCTCAAGGAGGAGTTCCGCTCGCTCGCGGACATGAGCCACCCCAATGTGATCCAGTTCTATGAGCTGCTCGGCCACGGGGAGGAATGCTTCTTTACCATGGAGCTGATCGAGGGCCAGAGCTTTCTGGAGTACGTTCGTTCGCGTCCCGCGACAATCGACGAGGATACCCCCACGTCTTCCATGGCGGATGTCCCGGCTGTCGCCGCCGCCGGCTCCCCCGCGCAGCAGCCGCTCGCGGGCAAGGCCGCCTGCGCCGCCGATCCCGAGCGCCTGCGCCATAGCCTGCGCCAACTCGCCGCGGGTGTCTCCGCATTACATGAAAGCGGCAAGCTGCATCGCGACATCAAGCCGAGCAACATCATGGTCGATTTCAGCGGCCGCACCGTGCTCCTCGATTTCGGCTTGGTCAGCGTCCTCGATCGCGCCGGCGCTTCCAGCTCGCGCGGGCGAATCTCCGGCACTTTCCAGTACATGGCTCCGGAGCAGGCGGTGGGGGGCCCGCTCACTCCTGCCGCCGACTGGTACGCCGTCGGCGCCACCGCTTTCGAAGCCCTCACTGGCCGTCCGCCCTTCGTCGGAACGATGCACCAGATTCTGGCCTCGAAGCAGACTGCCGCGCCTCCGCGCCCGGGCGACTTGGCTGGTGGCGTGCCCGCCGATCTCGACGATCTTTGCGTCGCCCTGCTGGATCCCGCGCCCGGGCGCCGGCCCACCGGCGAAGAAGTCCTGGCCCGGCTTGGCCGTTCGCGCACGCGCACCCGGCGCCTGGGGCAGGGCGCTCGCCTGGACGTATTGATAGGACGCGAAGCGGAGGTTGCACTTCTGCGGAATGCCTTCGACGACGCCCGCCATGGCCGCCCGGTGAATGTCTTCGTGCGCGGCGATTCCGGCTGCGGCAAGACCGCCCTGATCAACCTGGTGCTCAACCGCATCGCCGACCGGGGCGATGCCATGGTGCTGCGCGGCCGCTGCTTCGAGCAGGAATCGGTGCCCTACAAGGGTTTCGATGAACTGCTCGATGGCGTTGTGCGGGTTCTCGAAACCTGGGAGCCTCACCAGCTCAGCCGCGTTCTCCCCGAGCATATCGGCGAACTGGCGCAGGCGTTTCCCGTGCTGCGCCGGATCGTGCCGGAAGCGGCCACGGGTCCGGCCGCCTCTGATCCGGTGGCGGCGCGCGAAATCATCCGGTCGGCGCTACGGGAACTTTTCCGCGCCCTGGCTCACACCCGGCCGCTGGTGATCTGCCTCGACGATCTGCACTGGGGCGATCTCGATACGGCGGGCCTGCTGCTCGAACTGCTTCGCCCGCAAGGAGCCGCGTCCATGCTGATTGTCTGCGCGTTCCGGGGCAATCAGCCCAGCCTCTGCATGGACGCAATTCTTCATGCTCCGCTCGATCCGAAAGTGGATCGGCGGGAGATCGAGGTCGGCCCCCTGGGCCTGGAAGAATCCCGCCGTCTGGCGGCCATGCTGCTGCCCGAAAATCCCGCGGCTGGGCGGCTGGCCGAGTGGATCGCCGGGGAATCCGGAGGCAATCCTTTCTTCGTGCAGGTTCTGACTCTGTTCTCCGTCGATCGTGGAGAGCGCAGCGACGCTTCTGGCGGACCTGCCAGCATCGTCACCATGGAGGATGCCATCTGGGGCTGGGTTCAAGGTCTGCCCGAATCCGCGCTGCGCGTGCTCGATGCCATCGCGGTCTGCAGCCGCCCGCTGCGGCATACCGACGCTTTGGCTGCGGGTTGCGCGGAGCGCGAACCGTGGCTACTCGCGAGCCTGCGCGCGGCCCGTATTGTCCGCAGCACCGGTCTGGGACCGGAGGATGACGTCGAAATCTATCACGACCGCATCCGCGAGACCATTCTGGTGCGTCTGCCGGAGCCCAGGCGCCGGGAATGCCATCGTCTGCTGGCGGAAACCCTTTCCCGGCACCCCGATCCCGACGCCGAACAAGTGGCCATCCACTGCGAAGGCGCGGGCGACACCGCCAGTGCCGCGCGTTGGTACGTGGCCGGCGCGGACCGCGCCGCCGCCGCCCTGGCTTTCGATCGCGCCTCCGGCCTGTACCGCCTGGCCTTGAAATATGCTCCCGCCGTTCCCGCCGAGCAGTTCCGGATCGAACGCAGCCTGACCGAAGCTTTATCGAACGCCGGCCGCACCGCCGAAGCCGCCCAGCACTACCTGGCCCTATATGAACACGCACCCGAGTCCGAACGCGCCCGCTTCCTCGAACGTGCGGCCCACCACTTCTGCTCGAGCGGCCACGTGGACGAAGGCATTGCGGCCTATCGCACCGTGCTGGCAGGAATGGGCACCAGCTATCCATCCTCCTCGAATACGCTGATGGCCGGTATATTGTGGAGCGAAGCCCGGCTGCGCCTCCGCGGCCTGGGGTTCCGCGAGGCGGCCGCGGGGAGCATCGCTCCCGCCAAAGCGTCACGCGTCGACGCGCTTTGGTCCGCCGGCCTGGGCCTCGGCATGGTGGATATCGCCGCGGGCGCCTACTTCATCCGCTATGGGCTGCTGGCCGCGCTCGATCTGGGCGACCCCAGCCGCATCGCCCGCGCTCTTTCCTGGGCCGCGCTCCACGAAGCCACCCGCGGCCCCAAACTCAAGAAACGCGGTATAGCGATGCTGGAACGCTGCCACGACGTGGCCGCCAAGACCGGCGATCCCCGCGATCTGATGTGGTATCAACTGGCCGCCGGCGCTTCCTGGATGCAGTTAGGCGACTGGCGAAAGGCCGTCTACACGCTCCGTAACGCCGAAAGCATGTTGCGCGATTACGGCCGCGATGTGGAGCGGGAACTGACCTCCACGCGGCTGTTTCTCCTCATGGTTTTGTACGCCGTGGGAAGCTACCGGGAAGTCAGCCGTTTAAGCGCATCGATGCTCGAGCGGGAACTGGCGCGCGGCAACCTCTTCGGGGCGGCTTGTCTGACGACCTGGGTTATTCCGAATATGTGCCTGGCCCACGACGACCCGGACGGAGCGCGCCGCAACGCCGATCTGGGCCTGTCGCAGTGGTCGCGGCGCGGCTTCCACCTGCAGCATTTATGGGCCTGGCAGGCGAAAGCCTATGCCCTGCTCTATGAGGGCGAGGGACTGCGGGCCTACAACCATTTGGAATCGGAGTGGCAGGCGGCCTCCCGGTCCCTGCTGTTTCGCGCGCACCTCCCGAAGACTTATGCGCTTCACGCCCGCGCCCGCGCCTGTGTGATGGCGGCGGAAGCTTCGCCGGAACGGGAGCGCTTCCTGCGCGAAGGGCTTTCCCTGGCGCGGCAGATCGAGAACGAGCAGGCGCCATGGTCGAAGGGCGCGGCGGTGTTGCTGCGGGCGGGAGCCGCTTATCTGCGGGACCAGCAGCGCGAGGCTCAGGCTCTGTTGCGGCAGGCGGAGCAGGAATTCATGCAGGCGGGTATGGAAGGCTTCGTCGCCTCGGTTCGGTGGCAACTGAGCCGGCTGTTGAGCGGTCCCGAGGCCGAACAGCGCCGGCGCGAAACCATGGACTGGATGCGTCTCGAGGAAATCGGGGATCCGCACCGCTTCTCCCGTCTTCACGCACCCGGCTTCGAAACGGCCGGGGGCGGGGCGGCGCATTCAGCTCCCGCGCCAACCGCCTGAGTTCCGCCGGCAGTCTTCATGACCGCGCCGGATTGCAGCCGCCACGGCACAAATGCCCGCACCGGCAGGTACCGGTCATCCTGATGCCATACCATGGTGCTCTCCTGCGGCGGATATTCGATCGTAACCGGCTGATTCACTCCAGGAATCACATCTGCAATCCGGATATTGATCGTCGCCTGGTCTATGTTCCAAGCTACTCCACGGTCGAAAAAGAAGCTGAAGATGTTATAGCGCAGTTTGCCCGACAGGTCGACTCCGATGATGTTGGGCGGCAGCAGTTGCGCCATTTTTCTAACCCGGCAGTTGGGCGCCGAAAGCCCCAGGTCCTGCTGAATTGTAACGCTGCCATCCAGGATCGGCTTTCCCAAAACCAGGCTCCTGACATCGAAGGTTTCGCGATTGGGAGAGATTTCAGGGTTGTTGGGATACTGGTGCAAGGTGACCCGCTCCCAGTGTTTCCGAAAACCGCTCAGACGCCCCAGCGCCACGGGAAGGAGCCGGTTCAGGTATCCGCTATACGGGTAGAGATAAGGGACGACTGCCTCACTCAACACGTTGTCCACTTCCACCCCCGGAATGGCGGTGAAAATCTCGTAGTAGTTGAACCCCAGGCTCCCGCCCACGCGGGGACGCGCGTCCTCGACACTTCCAACCGACAACAGAATCGGATACTTGCCGCCGGCGCCATACGAGGAGTTCAACCTCAGGCCTTTCGGCAGCGCCGCCGCGGCGGCCTGGGTGGCGATTTCAAGCACGACTAAGCTGATGGTGTAGTATCCCGTCCAATCGTTCAGGGAAACCGGAGGGGCATCACCAGGGGTCGCCGGATTCACATTCGTCGTCATTGGTATCAGGGCTCCTATTTCAGCGGCACGTTTGGCGCCGCAGCCGAATCCGGCGTGGGCGATGCGCCCGAACCGGCCGCCGAGTCCGAGTTCCCGTGAGAACCTCGTGCCGGAATCGCCGGCATGAGCGACGCGGCAGCCAAAGCGTTTCCCTTATCGGATTTCAACTGCCACGGCACGAAGGCCCGGACCGGCGCGAAACCACAATCCGGCCACACGATGCTGGACGCATCGCCTGTGGGCGGATAGGTAATGGTCACCGGCTGGTTCATGCCCGGAATGATATCGGGCACGCGGATGTTTACTTTCGCCCGGGTGATCTCCCAGGCGAGCCCGTGTTCGAAGTTGAAATCGAATTTGGTGTGGACCGGATGGCCGAACAGCCCCATGGCCACGAGGTTGGGCGGCAGTAACTGCTGCAGCGTCTCAACCCGCTGGTTGATATAGGAAAGCCCGATCGCTTGGCCGAATTCGAATTCGCCGTCGAGGATCGGCTGTCCCGCGAATAAGCTTTGGACGGTGAACAGATCGGTGCTGTACGGGGGCGACGACGTGGTGCTGCTCGTCGTCGCAATGCGCACCCGATCCCAGTACTTGCGGAGTCCGCTGACCCGTCCCAACACGGTTGGCAGGAGGCGGTTGAGGTAACCGCGATACGGGTAGATGAACGGCCCCAGCGGACCGTCTCCCTGCTTCAGTTCCACCCCGGGAATGGCCGAAAATATCTCGTAATAATTGATGCCGAGAAAGCTCCCGGCGCGAAGATGCGCGTCCTCAATATTTCCTACCGAAACCAGAATCGGGTAGAGCATCTCCGATCCGCCGCCTGGCTTCGCATACGTCTTGTTCAGAGTTAGTCCCTTGGGCAGCGCGGCCACGGCATCGCTCATCTTACAGCCGACCACTATAAAACTAATGGTGTAATAGCCGCCCCAGTTCGTCAGCGAGCTGTGCTTGGTGGGGGGCATTATCGGTGGTGCGGTTAGCGCGTTATCGGGCATAAGTATGTCGACCTCCTGGCGATTTGCCTTTGAGGCAACCAGCGGCAAAGCGCGGCTAATCCGGTTTGGTTTAGTGTAGTATAGTCCAATCTGCCGAAAAGATGTCCGCTTTTTAGGGGCTGTCAGAAGGGCGTATTTTCGACGCTATAGGAGCACCCTCGATGCCGCGGAATTGTCGTGTGCTGTTTTTGCTGGCCCTCCTCGCCGGCGCCTTGCGCCCGCAAACCCCCACCACCGGCCAACTTAGCGGCATCATACGGGACCCGGCCAACGCCGTGGTCCCCGGGGTTGCCATCGTCGCCTCGAGCGAGACCGGCGTGGAACACGCGAGCCTTACCGATGACGGCGGCCGCTACGTGCTTGCCCTGTTGGCACCGGGGGTCTACCGGTTCGAGGCGCAGAAGAGCGGCTTCGCCAATGCTGTTGTGGCCGCGGTTCCCATACGCATCACCGAATCCACGACGCTCGACTTGCAGCTACAGATAGCGGCCCACAAGGAATCGGTCGAGGTAGTAGCGGAAGAGCCGGCCGTACAAATTCAGAGCGCTGTACGCGGCGAAGTCATTCCCGGCGCCGAACTCCACAATTTGCCGCTCGCAACCGCCAATTATCAGCAGCTTTTGACGCTCACTCCCGGCGCCTCCGGAGCGATAAACAACTCGTCCGACCTGGGCCGCGGAGATGCCGTCTTCTACGTAAATGGCCAGCGTTCCGTCTCCAACGCCATGCTTTTGAACGGCATCGACATCAGCTCGATCGGCACCGGTTCCACCCCCAATCTGGCCGTGCCCGCCGCCGATTCGATCGAAGAGTTCATCGTGCAAACGGCTCTCTATGACGCCTCGATGGGGCGCAACGCCGGCAGCGTGGTCTCGGCCGTCACCAAATCCGGCACCAACCGATTCACCGGCGACGTCTATGAGTACCTCCGCAACACCGCGCTCAACGCCAACAACTTCTTTGTCAACGCCGCTGGTCTTTCGCGGCCGGTCTACCGGCGCAACCTGTTCGGCGGCGCCGTCGGTGGACCGTTGTCGAAAGACCGCGCCTGGTTCTTCGTCTCCTACCAGGGAACCAGGGAAATCAACGGCACTTCCTTGAGTAACTCGATCGGCACGGCATTCGTTCCCGCCGATCTTTCCAGTGACCGCTCCACCGCCACGCTGAACGCCCTTGCCGCCACTTACGGCGCACCCGCATGCGGCGCGGCACCTTCCGCCACCGGCTGTTTCGATCCAACCGCGCAGTTCCTGCTTCAGGCGAAACTGCCCGACGGCCAGTATGTGATCCCTTCGGCGCCGCACCCCGTGGCGATTCCCGCGAACGGAGCACCAGCCGCTCCCGTGGCTGTTCCGGTACTGGCAAACTCACGCTTCCGCGAAGATCAGTTCAACAGCAATTTCGATTTCAGCCTCTCTTCTGCCAACCGGCTCTCCCTCAAGGCATTCGCCGCCAATAATCCGGAGGTCCAGGGGCTCTACAATTCCTTCGGCACCGGCAACGCTCTGCCCGTCGCCGGCTTCGGCGCCGCCACCACGTTCAATCAGCGCGTTCTCGCGGTCGACGACACCCACACCATCCTTCCATCGCTGCTCAACGACTTCCGTTTCGGCCTGTCCAATATCCCCACCGCCAGCACCCCGCAGGAACCGTTTACCGCGGCCCAACCCGGCATCAGTTCGCCTCTCGGCAACCTATTCGCGGGCATGCCCGAGATTTCCGTGGCCAGTTACTTCGACCTGGGTGCGTCGCCCTTCTCCGACAACCGCGCCGCCGAAACGGATTACACAGTTTCCGACATCCTGGCCTGGCATAAGGGACGGCACAACCTGAAGATCGGCGCCGAGTACAAACACCACGAGGTAAGCACTGAGTTCAACCTGTACACCCGCGGGCAGATTTTCTTTTTAGGCCTTTCTGGCAATCCGTTTGCCGACTTTGTTGGCGGATTCTACGACCTGAGCAGCCTCAGCATCATCGGCTCCGGCATGAATAACCGCGACGCCTTGTCTTACGACCTGGCCGGCTATGCCACCGATACCTGGCAGGTGAGCAATCGCTTGTCTTTAAACTTCGGCCTGCGCTATGAATACTTCAGTCCGTACACGGAAGCGCACGGCCGGTATATCGGCTTCGACCCCAACCTGCTGACCACCGCCAGCATCGCGGGCCTGCCCGCCGGCGATAACGTCGCGGTAACCGGAGGCTTCGTACAGGCCTCCAATGCCAACCCTCCCATTCCCGGCATCCCCATGGTGAGCTCATCGATTACGGCGCCCGACAAGAATAACTTCGCCCCGCGCCTCGGCTTCGCCTGGCAACCGTTCGCCGCCGCGAAACATACGTTCGTGGTGCGCGGCGGCTATGGAATCTACTACGACAAGATCGACTCCCGATATTTCAATTATCAACTGCTTGACTTCCCCTATTATCTGCTCGCACAAAGTTATGGGGCGCCCATCTCCAATCCGTTCGTGCAAGTACCCCAGCCCAGCCAATTCCCCCTGAACCCGAAGTCGGCTGCGATCTTACCTTACGGCGGTCCGCCGGCTTTCCTTCCCGGCCCGAATGGCGTTCAACCCGTCGCAGCTTCGGGAATCTATCCCGATATGCGCGACTTTCGTACGCCCTACGTACAGGATTACAGCCTCGGCATCGAGGAAGAGATTGCCGATCGCACGGTCCTGGATATAAGCTATGTCGGATCTGCCGGCCGCAAACTGCTGCGATTGCAGGATGAGAATCAATCCACCGCGCCATCGCCTGCGGCCGTCGGACTTCTTAGTCCGGCGCTATCGAACTTAGCGGTCGAAGGCTTTGGGTTTCACCTGATACAAACTGCCGCGAACTCGAGTTACAACTCGCTGCAGGCCAGTCTTACTAAGCATCTGACGAAAGCGCTGCAGGGCATGGTAGCTTATACCTACAGCCACTCGCTAGACGACTTCTCCGGCGACCCTAGCGGCACCAGCGACGTGAACGCCGTTCCCGGTCAACAGTATGTGCTCAAGAATTACGCCAGCTCGGATTTCGATCGCCGCCAGCGTTTGGTCCTCAGCGGTCTCTACACCGTGCCTAACCCGTGGGCGAGGCAAAGCGCCGTAGCGCGCCGCATCGGCGAAGGCTGGGCCCTGGCGGCCATCGCCACCGTACAGAGCGGCACACCCTTCTCTGTGCTCACCAGTTCCACGGCGTTTGTGAACGCGCGTGCCGATTGGAATTCCGCATTGCCCAGGTGCAATCCCGCCGGCAGCGACGGCGTAGAAGGCCGCCTGAACGGCTATTTCAACGTGTCCTGCTTCGTTCCAGCCACCGCGCCCGGCGACTTCGGCACCACCGGCCGGAATATCCTCCGCGGCCCGGATCAAAGCGATATCGATCTCTCCCTCATCAAGTCCGTCCCGCTGGCGGAACGAAGGGCCCTCGAGTTCCGTGCCGAGTTTTTCAATCTGTTGAACCACGCCAGCTTCGCCAACCCTGTGAACTCGCTGAGCAGCGCCAACGTTTCCCAGATCGTCGCCACCACAACCGGGCCGCGTTCGATGCAACTCGCGCTGAAGCTAAAGTTCTAACCATAAGCGCCGGCGCACGGGAATACCACCAAACGCATTCCCCGCCGCTTACTCTCTTGTCTAAAAGAGCCCGCGAGCCGGTGGTCATTCATCTCGTGGGCGGTATTAGCGGGGAGCGCGACGGGCGGCGGAAGAGGCCCAATCCGACGAGAGCGCCGCCCAGCAGGGCGAACGTGGCGGGCTCCGGTGCAGATGAGGGATCCGGCGCGGGAGACCCGCCCAGGGTGCCGATACTGTCGAGTTGAATGTTGGCGGCGCCTCCAGTGTTGAAGGCGAAGCCGTTGCTGAAGAAGTAGCCGCTTCCGAACGAGAGGCCGAGCCGGTTCACTCCGGCGAGGGCGGTATCGAATTCGTTGGTGATGTCTGCGCTTTCGGTTCCGACGTGGCCGTAATAATTGCTCCACAAGGATGGATCGAAGTCTATAGTCAGGGTCACGTCCTGGCCGTTCATCATCGAGGTGACGTAAGCTACCGCTGTGTCGGACCACCATTCGTTCGGGGTCCCGTCGCTCAGGTATCCGCCCATAAACATCAGGCGGATGCCGGCGCTGCTGCCGACTTGTCCGTCATAGGTATCGCCCACAATGCTTGACGCGGCGAAGGCGGCTCCCGCGGCGAGCGCACTGTCATTGATGCGGAAGGTCGCCGTCAGGCCGGTATAACCGGTTAGATCTCCCAGCAGCGTGCCATCGTAAGCCGCGGAGGCGCCGTTCTGACCGATGGTACGGAAGTAATTGATCACATCCAATTCGGGCTGCGCCTGACTGGCGCCGGTGGGAATGACTCCGGCTACGCTGTTTCCAACCTGAAAGGCCGCCGGCGAATTGGTGTAGTTGCCCGAGGAATCGGTCGTTGCATCGGCCCAGTACGCGGCATTGATGGTGGCGGCATGGAGGCAGCATGTCGCGGCGCCGATAAGCACGAGGGCACGCAGAGAGGAATGGCGCGACGGTAGCGGTAAGTGCATGGGTTTCTCCTCGATGATGGACCGGGCGGCTACGAACACCCGGGAGGCGGGTCGATCCGTGTGCGCGGCGGCTGCGAAGGCAGGCAGGATAATTACGGACTTAAAGTACCTATTATCCAGATATTTCCGAAGGCGTCAAACATCAGAACGCATAGTACGGCCGAGTCGGCCTGAAGTTAACAAATGCTTGATAACCAAGAGCTTAATGGGGTCAGAGACGAAGGGGCAAGCTCAAACTTGCCCCACCTGCGGCTAGTCAGCTAGAAGGAGTAGCGGAGCTGGAATTCCAGAATGCGCGAGCCGGGATCATTCGTGGAATTGATGTCGTTATAGGCGTTGCGCGTCTGGCCAAACAGGTTACTCATGGTGATGTTGCCGGAACTGTTGGGCACCAGGAAGAAGTTCGGGTGATTGAAGATGTTCAGCGCCTGGGCGCGAAACTCGATGGACTGCCGTTCGCCGATTTTGGTGCGCTTGGCGAGGCTGACATCCCACGTCTGGAACCACGGGCCGTACATGAACACCTGGTCGCCGAACTGGCCGGGCGTATTGGCGGGTCCGATGTACGGCGCATTGGGATCGAGCGGGGTGGGCACCAACTGGAACGCGGCCAGGGTATTGGTGATGAGCGATTGCGGCAGGTAGTTCACGATTCCATTTCCCAGTTTCTGAATGCTCATCATGCCCTGCAACTGGCCGGTGGTGAGATTGTGCAGCACGACGCCGCCATCGGTACCGTTGAACGTCTGGCGGCCGCTCAGCAATTCGGAAGGCGTCCCGGACTGGATGCGTGTGATACCGGAAATCTGCCAACCTTCCACCGCTTTGCGGATGATGGGATTGCCGACAGAACTCAGGAACTGGCGCCCGGGTCCCCACGGCAATTCGTATACCCAATTCAATTTGATGGTGTGGCGTTGATCGAAGGGCGAAGGGTAAGTGACGCCTTCCATGTCTCGCAACGAGAGAATGTTCCCGGTATACAGAGAGTGCGACCAGGCATAACTGGCGCCGGCCAATAATCCCTTGGCCAGCCGGCGGCGAAGTTCGACCTGCATGGAGTTATAGGTACTGCCGCCCTGGTTGGTGGTAAGGTTCGCCGCGGAACCGCCGGTCGCGGGGTTGGCCTGAAACAGGTTCGCGGGATAATTGGCGGTTACCAGGCGGGCCATCTGAGCGGTATTACCGGCGATGCTGTTGGCCAAAGCGCCGGACTGTCCCTGAGCTACATAATTCGCCAACTGCGAGTTACTGGCACTGGCGAGTGCGGTGGAGATGATCGGAATGGCCTGTTGACCGGGCAATCCCGTATTGAAGAAATTGGTGCTCTTCAACGTATTCAAAGTAGCCAGTTGCGGAACCGTGACTCCGTTGGCGATGGCGAGGTTATTCTGCGCGGCCAGAAACTGGGTATTGAAGCCGTTCTCGACCACGTTGATCTCGTTCAGGTTGATGGTAGTCCAGGCGCGCGCCGAATGGTTGCCCACGTAGCGCACTTCGAGTACCGTGTCAGGGGTCAGGGACCGCTGAAAGCCGACGTTCCACGACTCCACGTAGCGGCTCTTCAAGTCGGGGTTGTAATCGTAAATCGAATTACCCGGCAGCACAGCCAGCGGATAAGTGGGGCTGGATGGGTAACTGGCGGCGGGAAGAGCCGGGTCGCTGAAAAACACACTGCCGGCGGGACCGAAGGCCGCGGTGTTGGTGGAGATGGGATCCACGCTGGTGTTGAGACTGACGCCCTGGTTGCTGCTCCACGGAATGGTGAACTGCTCCCGCACGCTGGCGATAGCGAAACCGCCGCGCAGCACCGAATCGCGCCCCACCAGCTTGCCGAGCAGGCCTTCATGCTTGGGAAGGACGTATGCCACTCCCACGGTGGGCGACGGGAAATGCGTGGGGGAGTAGCCGGTAGTATCGCTGGTAACCGGCTGGAGAACGGGGACGGCGCCGCCGGTGGCACCCGGCTGGAACAGGTTGCCCACACCCGAGATACCATACAGGCCCGCATATCCGGGCCGTGTGTAAGTGTTATTAAAGACGTGGAACGGGAACTGATTCTCCAGCCGGAAGCCATAAGTCAGTGTCAGGTTTGGCTTGACTTTCCAACTATCCTGCACATACAGACCAAACTCTCTGACCCGCAGCCGGCCGATGGTGGCATTGGGGCCATAGGTCTTATTCTGCTCGCCCAGGACGACGGAGCGAGTGATGGAAGAGACGCGCCCGGTTAGCAAGGCATAGAGATTCTCGGCGTTGGCGAGGTCGCTGGAGGCGCTGCCGGGAAAATTGGTGGAGTTGAACATGGAGAGAGCCGGATCGGTGCTTTGAACGCCGAAGGACACGCGTGGAATCACCTGCGTCCCGTCGCTGGAGGTCCATTCATTGATCTGCGAGAAGCTTCCGCCCATGTTCACCAGGTGGCTGCCGTGCAACCAGGTGGCGCTGCCGGTCAACTGCTTAATGGGATTGTTGCGCCGCGAAAAGCTGCTGGCGTTGTAAGGTACGGTGACATAGCCGGCCATATTGGGCGCAAAGCCTCTCCAGGGCGAGAAGAGGTTGGGCGTGACATCGTTGAAGAAGAGGACGTTACCGGAAGACATGCCGAAGCGAATCTCGCTGGTCCAATAGGAGTTCCAGGCGGAACGCAGGGCTGTGGAACCGGTCCAGAAGGCCTCGCGCTGTCCGGCATTGACCTTCGAGCCCAGCACGGTGCCGCTGCCGGGGAAGACCGGAATAACGCCGTTGATGCCGTCGGGAAACAGACGGTAGGGATTGACGCCGCCGGTTGCTTCCCAGTGGTGCTTGGAGTTGATGACCCAGTCCAGTTTGCCCTGGGGGAAATCGATCTTGTGCTCGCCGGGCGCCAGGAAATTGAAGTAATTCCGATTGTAGTCGTTGGCCGTGATGCGCGAGGTCAGGGTACCGCTCGGAAGAGATTGATTGATGAGAGACAGGGTATTGGCGATCAGCGGGTCGGGCGTAGAGGAGAAACCATTGCCCGCAGCCAGGTTATACAGGTTGACGGTCTGCAACTGGCCGCCGGTGCCTTTGTAAGTGAAGAGGCCGCTGGCGAGCCGGATCGGTCAGCACCAGGAGTTGGGCGCCTTTATCCTGCGCTTCATTCCAGGATTGGGGGAAGCGGAAGATCTCGTAGTTGAAGAAGATGAAGAGCTTCTTCTTGAGAATGGGGCCGCCGATGTGTGCGCCCCACTGGTGGAGCAGGATACGGTCGCGCGCCAGACCGTCGATGTTATTGAAGTAAGTGTTGGCGTCGAAGTAGGTATTGCGTTCCTGCATGAAGGCTCCGCCATGCCATTCATTGGTGCCGCTCTTAGTGACGAATTTCACCTGGATGGCGCCTTCTCCGAGGCTCTCGGCTCCCGAGGCGGCGCTGGTGACGGACACTTCCTCGACGGCATCGGTCCTGGGGTAAACGATGGGATAGAACGCGCCTCCAGAGCCGTTCTTCAGGAGGTTGTCCTGGATGTTGACGCCATCCATGGTCATATTGACGGTGGCTTGCGGGAGGCCGTCGAAGGTGGTGTTACGAGGGCCGCCGGGCGTCTGGGTTCCGGGGAGGGTGACGATCAGGTCGGTCGCGTTGCGGCTGGGAATGGGGAGGTCGTTCACCTGGCGCCCGGTAAGGTCGCTGGATACGGTGGCGCTGGCGGCCTGAACCACCTCGGCTGCGCCGGTGACTTCGACGGTTTCGGAGACCGCCCCGACCTCGAGTTGGAGGTTCACCGTGGCGGGAATCCCGGCATCCATCTTAATTCCCGCTTTGGTAACAGTCTTGAATCCTGGGGCAGTGGCCGTAATGCTGTAGGTGGCGGTGGGCAGCGACGGCACGGCCCAGTGGCCCTTGCCGTCGGTTACGGTTTTAAAAGTCTGAGTGGTGAGGGTATTGGTCACCACGATTTCGACATTGGGAACGAAGGCGCCTTGGGGGTCGGTGACCAGACCGTCCAAAGTGCTGGTATTGACTTGGGCCAGAGCCGCGGCAAGGCCCAGCAGAATGAAAGCTATCGTCTTTTGCATACACCCCTCCTCACACGTCATCGGCAGAGACGACTATCACCCAACGGGAGCGAACGGGGACCTACGGGTTTGGAGTATTATACGGGACTTCGGCCAAATGGTAAGTGCGAATTTACACGAGTTATCATTGTTACCGTGGATTTCTTCCTTTCTCATGTGCGGGAGCGGCAGGCTGAGATCATCCGCCTGATCCGCCGGTTTGTAGAATGCGAGTCGCCCAGCGACGATGCGACGGCCGTCGGCCGCTTTATGGAACTGGTGGCGGATACAGTGGCGCCGTTCGCCACGGTGAAGCGAGTAGGCGGCGCAACTGGTGTGCGAAATGGACCTGCCGGGCCGCGGGAAGCGCGGGCAGATACTGGCGCTGGGCCATTCGGATACGGTTTGGCCGATGGGGACGCTGCGGAACATGCCGTTTCGCGAGGCGGAGGGGCGCCTGTGGGGGCCGGGCGTGCTGGATATGAAAAGCGGCATCGCGTTCTTCGTGTATGCCGTACAGGCGCTGCGCGAAATGGATATTCCGGTGGCGCGCAAAGTGGTGCTGCAACTCAATTCGGACGAGGAAACGGGCAGCGAGGCGTCACGGGCGCTGACCGAAAAGAACGCGCGGCGCAGCGTGGCGGTGCTGGTGCTGGAGCCTGGGACAGGTCTCACGGGAAAACTGAAAACGGCGCGGAAAGGCGTAGGCGCGTTTACGGTGCGGGTGCGCGGGAAGGCGTCGCACGCGGGAGTGGACTTCCCGGCGGGGGCGAGCGCGGTACTGGAACTGGCGCGGCAGATCGACCGGATCGCGGGTTTCACAAATCTGGATCGCGGGATTACGGTGAATCCCGGGGTGATTGCGGGCGGGACGCGGAGCAACGTGATTGCGGCCGAGGCGCAGGCGGAGGTGGATATCCGGGTGCGGCGTCTGAAGGATGCGGCGGGGCTGGAGAAGAAGTTCCGGCGCCTGAAGCCGTTCGACAAGCGCTGTGCGATTGAAATCACAGGCGGGTTGAACCGGCCGCCGATGGAACGGAGCGCGGGCATCGTGCAGTTGTTCCGGCTGGCGCAGAAACTGGGGCGCGAGCTGGGTGTGCAGGTGGAGGAATCGATGACTGGCGGGGGTTCGGACGGTAATTTCACGGCGGCGCTGGGCGTGGCGACGCTGGACGGGTTGGGCGCGGTGGGCGAGGGCGCACATGCGGCGAACGAGAGCATTCTGACGGACCGGATCGCGGACCGGACGGCGCTGCTGGCCAAGTTGCTGGCGGCGATGTGATTCACGCGAGCGTGAGATTGGCCTGGGCGCTGAGATCGAGCGAGGCGAACTCCTGGCGGTACAGTTTGGGGAATGCGGCGGCGGCGATCATGGCGGCGTTGTCGGTGGAAAGTCCGGGGGTGGGGAACAGAACGGGGTATGGCAGGCGGGCGGCGCGGGCGGCGGCGCGCAGTCCGGAGTTGCAGGCGACTCCGCCTGAAACAATGAGGGTCTGCGCGTCGATTTCCAGGGCACAGGCGGAGGCGCGGGCCAGCAATTCGTGAATGACCGCGTGCTGGAACGAAGCCAACAGGTCGAGTGTGCGCGGCGGGGAGGCAGCGAGCCACTGCTCGATCGAGGCCTCTGGGAACGCGCGCTGCAAGGCCCGGCGGGAGGCGATTTCGTCCGCCATATCGTGGGCTTCAACCCAGCGCAGGACGGCTGTTTTGAGTCCGCTGAAGCTGAAATCGAGGGCATTGCCTTTCATTTTGGCGAAGGTGAAGCGGACGGCGGAGGGATCGCCGTGGGGCGCCAGGCGGTCAATGACGGGGCCGCCGGGGTAGGGGTAGCCGAGGAGTTTGGCCACCTTGTCGAAGGCTTCGCCGGCGGCATCGTCGCGCGTCTTGCCGAGCAGGCGATAGTGGAAGCCCTCGCGGACCTCGAAGAGGTGGGTGTGGCCGCCGCTGACTACCAGGGCGAGGGCGGGATATTGCACCGGAGTTCCGGCGCGTTTGGATTCCAGGACGACGGCGTGAATGTGGCCTTCAATGTGATTGACCGCGATCAGGGGAATCGAACTTGCGAAGCTGAGGGATTTGGCATAGGTGAGGCCCACCAGGAGCGAGCCGACCAGTCCGGGGCCTACGGTGACCGCGATGGCGGACAGATCTGCGAGCCGGGTGGCGGACTCTCGAGAGCTTCGCGAACGACGGGCACGATGGCGCGCAAGTGTTCGCGCGAGGCCAGTTCCGGCACTACGCCTCCATATTTGCCGTGGGTGGACATCTGGCTGGCGACGATGGAGGCGAGCACGCGTTCGCCGTCTTCGACAACCGAAGCGGCAGTTTCGTCGCAGGAGGATTCGATGCCCAGGATGCGCACTGATTTCAGGGTAACAGGAGTGGAATTCAGAGTAGCGATTCCAGGGATCTGCGGATGGGCCGGATGCCCAGGCGGGCAGTGTAATTGAGGAGCCCGGAGGCTTTCCAGGCGCAGCGTTGCGCGGCGCTACGGGCTTCGAGGAGGAGGGCATGGGCCGGATGTCCGGGCTCGAGGCTGGAAATGGAATCGCAGACGCTGCTGAAGATGATGGTCAACTCTTCGTTGAAGTCGTGCGCGGCCGCGGAAACGATGGCGCTTGTTCGATCGATTTTGTTAGATCTCTCCACGACTTGATAGTAGCTGGCGAGTTTGCGGAGATTTGTCAGCGGGTGGCGGAAGTGGTTTGGGGTGAGGGAGATGGAAATTTTCGAAGGGTGTGACTGAAAAAGGTTTGCTCGGTTTCGCGGCGCCGAAAAGCCGGTTCAGCAGGTGATCTTGTGCGCCGCGAACACCGAGTAAACCGTGCAGTGAGCTAAACCGAAGGATGAAAGTCTGTCTTTAATGGGTTTTGTTCGGTTCTGGGGTGGGGTGTTGGTTGGTTTGGAAGCGGCGACGGGGTGTCGTTTCTCTGGGAGCGGATAGTTTGGGGTGCTCCAAGGATATCTTGGAGGTGAAAAAAAGAGCTCATCAAGGGCCGGAATTGAATCTTCGGAGTGATCCGGGCGCACTCCAGCGACACAATGCCGGCAGGGCAGCGTTGGAGCGGCGAGTTCGGGCGGGGCATGGTCATGAAGTGTCCATCAGCATCGGCACAGGGCCGTAACAAGGAAAGAGAACCTGGTATTGCACCATGGTTCCGATGTGGCATTTGGGGCAACGGTGGAGTCTGGCGCAGAAGTCCGGGTAGTCAGTGGGCTTAGGCAGCAGATCCGAATAGGGAGTGGCTAGCAGTTTGCGACAGAGTTCGAGTTTGACGGCGCGATGGCAGTTGGCTAGGAATCCGTAATAGCGAATACGCTGAAAGCCTGTTGGCAGGGCGTGCTGCAAGAAGAGGCGGATGAACTCCTCGGCGGGGACCGTCATCACCTTCATCTGTTGGTCGCGGTAGTCTTTCCAATCGAAGGAAACCTGGCCATCTTCCAGTTTACGGAGACGGTGGTTGCTGATGGCGACGCGATGAGTGTAGCGGCCCAGGTATTCCAGCACGTGAGCCGGTCCGCCGAAAGGGGGCTTGGCGTAAACTACCCATTTTTTATGTTTCAGGGGAACCAGGAATCGGGAGAAGGTGCTGGGATCGCGCAGCGATTCCAGCTCTCCGAAAAACTGCAGATCGCCGGCGACGTGAGCTTTGGCAAGGGCTTCCAGCATCAGCGTGCGGAAGCGTTTGGAGAGAACTTTGACCGGCAGGAGAAAGTTAGGCATGGCGGAGATCCAGCGCTCCTGGTCGAGCGAGAGTCCGCCGCCGGGAACGACGCAATGGAGGTGGGGATGGAAGTGGAGGTTTTGTCCCCAACTGTGGAGGACGCAGAAGAAGCCGAGTTCCAGTCCCAGGCGCTCTTTGGCGATCTCAAGCAGGGTTTGGGCGGTAGCGTGGAAGAGCATTCCATAGACGAGTCCTTTGTTGTAAAAGGCGAGGGCAGCGATCTCCGCTGGCAGGGTAAAGACGACGTGGAAGTACTGGGTGGGGAGCAGTTCGGCGCGGCGGTCTTCGAGCCACTGCTCGCGTGCGATGCCCTGGCACTTGGGGCAGTGACGGTTGCGGCAGGATCGGTAGCGAATGTGAGTGAATTGGCAGTGGTCGCACCATTCGACGGTGCCGCCCAGTACGGGCGTACGGCAGTTTTCGATGGCCTGCATCAAGCGGAGTTGATGCAGAGGCAAGGAATGCATCTGCCGGTACGCCGGGCCGTGCAGTCGAATGATGTCGGCCAACTCCAGGGTTGGCTCGGGCAAGGTCTACTTCTTGCCCTTCGCTTTACGAGTCTTGCGGTACAGGTTGTCGAGCGGGCTGACGGTGCCGGACACCGTTTGCGGACTCACCTGGGTGTAACGGGCCGTGGTGTCGATGCGGCTATGACCGAGCAGGGCTTGAATCTTGCGGATATCGGTACCGTTCTCCAAAAGGTGAGTGCTGAAACTGTGGCGTAAGGTGTGGACAGTGACTTTTTTGCTCAGACCTGCCTCTCGGGCTGCTTCTTTGCAGGCGAGTTGCAGAGAAGCGGCATTCATGTGCCGGCCTTTGCGCCAACCGGGAAAGAGCCAATCTTCCGGTGAGGGCTTCTGCGGCAGTGGTTCTGGATGCTGGGCGCGCCACCAACAGCGCAGCACTTCCAGCAAATGGGCCGAAAGCATGGCATAGCGATCCTTCTTACCTTTGCCTTGCCGCACTCTGATGAGCATGCGTTTGGAATCGATATCGCCAATTTGCAGAGACACGACCTCGCTGACGCGGAGGCCGGCTCCATAGGCGACCATCAACGCGGCGCGACAGCGAATGGTGCAGACGTGCTGGAAGAACTCCGATATTTCCGCCACGCTGAGGACCACGGGAAGTCGATTCGGAACACGGCACCGGACCAGAGCGTCATCCGGCCAGGGTGTTTCCAGGGTTACGTTGTAGAGGAATTTGGCGGAAACCACGAAGTGGTTCACTGACTCGGCCGAATACTGGCGCTCGTTGATGAGATAGAGTTGGTAATCGCGAAGCTCTTCCAGGCTGAGTTGGTCGGGGCTGGTTTGATAGAATCGCGCCAGGCCGGTAATATAGTGCAAGTACGCTCTCTGGGTGTTCGTGCCGAGATTGCGCAACTGCATGTCTTCGATCATGCGTTGACGAAGCGGTGTCATGCGACGGCTCCTTGTTGTTGGATTGGTCTCTTGGGATGACCTGATCCAGTATTTCAAGGAGCCTCGCTCCACGCCAGGAAGCGCCAGTTCGTTACGCTTCGAACGAAGCACCTACCGCGAAGCGGTTTAGTTCACCGCCGAAATGGACAACAATTAAAGTGAATCCAGATATGGTACGGAGGAGTGCATGGATCCGGGGCCGGGAGATGTCACAATCCTGCTGGGGAGGATCAGGAGCGGGGACCAGGATGCTCTGGCCGAGCTGATCCCACTGGTCTACAAAGAACTGCGGCGTCTTGCGGGGCACCTGCTGCGGGCAGAGCGCGCGGGCCACACCTTGCAGCCGACCGCACTGGTGCATGAAGCCTACCTGTGCCTGGCCGGGCAGGACCGCGCCAACTGGCAGAACCGCGCGCAGTTCATGGCCGTCGCGGCGCAGATCATGCGGCGCATCCTGCTGCAACACGCGCGCCGGCGCAGTGCAGGGAAGCGAACGGCTCCGGAGCCGGAAAAACAGGGGGGTGGCGCGGGGGCTGGCCGTTGGGAGGAGATTCTGGCGGTGGACGAAGCGCTGAGCCGGCTCAGCGAACTGGCGCCGCAGCAGGCGCGGATCGCGGAGATGCGGTATTTCGGCGGCCTATCGGTGGAAGAGGCTGCCGAGGCACTGAGCATTTCTCCGCGGACGGTGAAACGCGACTGGGCTGTGGCGAAGGGCTGGTTGCACGCCGAGCTTTCCGGAGGAGGACTGGAGTAAGCGATGACACCCGCGAATTGCATTCGTCCCGCGTCAGATCCCAAACGCGGGCAAAGACCGCAAGTGTTCCAAGGCTTCCCGCCACGCGGTGAGCACGCAGTTCCGATGACGGACATGGTAGCGAATGTCCTCGCGGCGTACTCCCAACAATTGAGTCTGGAAGTGGACTCCGAAGTATTGGCGCGGTTCGGCCAGTTGGCGAAAGCCGAACAGGCTCTTGTAGACGTGCGAGTGCTCCACTCGCGGGCAAGCCACCAGCCAGCCCGTTTCGAAGACATCCGCCAGGGCGGCCATGTGGCCCAACAGTTTCACGAAGGCGTCGCGGCGCGCCAACTGTCCAAAGCAGAGACGGCTGGCTTCCACGTAGGATTCTGCCGCCATGGCCTCAAGCGCCGGATCGCCGCCAAAAACGCGCCGCGATGGCGCCTCATGCCAACTGAGATCGGGGCGTACGACGGAAAGGCGCACGGTGGCCCTGGCTTCCATGTCCGGACACCGGGCCAGGAGACTAAAGCTGTTAGGCAGGGTGTCGAAATAATCGGAGAACCGGCCCTCGGGTTGGGGATCGATAGCCCCGTCGCGGCGGTAGGCGTCATGGCGTAACCGATATACTTCGTCCCGCTCCCCGCACGTCCGGGCGATGATGCAACCGGGACAACAGCCGGCATTCTTCGCGGGACAAGGCGTCATTCGAGTGGTGCCGTTCATGTTGAGCCTCCTCAAGTGATTTTGCGTTTGCAACGCCGCGATTCCCAGGTGCGTTAGGGCAATTCCAGTTCTGCATTTTCCGGCCAGCAGTATGCAGGTGACACGCCAAAGGAATTCCGGGTGTAAGTGACTCAGAACTCATGTAAGGTCGTCAAAGAGGACGGTGAGATTAACCGGATGGTTCGCGCGCATGAACCAGGCGGTTCGCGGAGCCCCGGCAGCCTCGTGTTGCGGCGCGGTAGACGCGGGCCGCTACAATAGTCCCGATGAACCGGCTTGATGAACTGCGCCGCCGCCATGCCGCCGCCGAGCAGGGCGGAGGACCCGAGCGCCGCGAGCGCCAGCACAAAGAGGGCAAGCTGTCGGCCCGCGAGCGCATCGAACTCCTGCTCGACGAAAATACGTTTGAAGAACTCGACAAGCTGGTCACGCACCGCTGCCGCGACTTCGGCATGGACGAACAGAAGGTGCCGGGCGACGGCTTCGTCACCGGGTATGGCCGCATCGAAGGGCGGCGTGGTTTACGTATTCGCGCAGGATTTCACCGTTTTCGGCGGCTCGCTCTCCGAGACCAACGCGCAGAAAATCTGCAAGATCATGGACCTGGCTCTGAAGACCGGAGCGCCGGTGATCGGCCTGAACGATTCCGGCGGCGCGCGGATTCAGGAAGGCGTGGTATCGCTGGCCGGGTATGCCGATATCTTCCTGCGCAACACCCTGGCCAGCGGCGTGGTGCCGCAGATCTCCGCCATTATGGGACCGTGCGCGGGAGGGGCCGTTTACTCGCCCGCCATCACCGATTTCGTCTTCATGGTGGACCACACCAGTTACATGTTCGTGACCGGCCCGGACGTAATCAAGACGGTCACGCATGAAGATGTGACCAAGGAAAAGCTGGGCGGCGCGGCGACTCACAATTCGGTCAGCGGCGTGGGCCACTTCACGGCGGCCGACGACGCCGACTGCCTGCGCATGATCCGCGAACTGCTCAGCTACCTGCCGCAGAACAACCGCGAAGACGCGCCGCGGCGCGCCACAGGCGATCCGGCGGACCGCATGGATGCCGCGCTGGACACGGTGGTGCCGCAGGAATCCACGCTGCCCTACGACATCAAGGACGTGATCCATCGCGTGGTGGACGATGGCGAGTTTTTCGAAGTCCACGAGCACTGGGCGAAGAACATCGTGGTCGGGTTCGCCCATATGGATGGCCGCTCCATCGGCATCGTGGCCAATCAGCCGGCATTTCTGGCGGGCTGCCTGGATATCAACTCGTCCACGAAAGGCGCGCGTTTCGTGCGCTTCTGCGACGCCTTCAACATCCCCATTCTGACCTTCGAAGACGTGCCGGGTTTCTTGCCGGGGACGGAGCAGGAATTCGGCGGCATCATCCGGCACGGCGCCAAACTGCTGTATGCGTATGCCGAGGCCACCGTGCCGAAGATCACGGTGATCACGCGCAAAGCCTATGGCGGGGCGTATTGCGTGATGGGCTCGAAGCACATTCGCACCGATATCAACCTGGCGTGGCCTTCGGCGGAGATCGCGGTCATGGGGCCGGAGGGCGCGGTGAATATCGTATATCGCCGCGAACTGGCGGCTGCCGAGGACAAGACTGCCGTGCGGCAGCAAAAGGTGGATGAGTTTCGCGAGCGGTTCGCCAACCCGTTTGTGGCCGCCGAGCGCGGTTATGTGGACGACGTGATCGAGCCGCGCGAGACGCGCCCGCGGGTGATTCGCGCGCTGCGCATGCTGGAAAACAAGGTGGACACGATGCCGCGCAAGAAGCATGGCAACATACCTCTATGAGATTTTTCGTCTGCCTCTGGCTGCTGGCGGCATCTTCGACCGCGCAGGAACGGTACCCGGTCGACTGGAACAAGCTGTCCCCCGAGATGGTGGCGCGCTTCACCGAACTGCTGCGCATCGATAGCAGCAATCCTCCGGGGAACGAAACCAAGGTGGTCAAAGCGGTGCAGGCGATGCTGCAGCGCGATGGGATCCCATCGCAGATTTATGCGCTCGATCCTGCGCGGGCCAACCTGGTGGCGCGCATCAAAGGCTACGGCACGCAGCGGCCCATCCTGATCATGGGCCATACGGACGTGGTGGGAGTGCAGCGCGAGCGCTGGAGTGTGGACCCGTTCGCCGCCATTCCGAAGAACGGCATCATCACGGCCCGGGGCGCCAGCGACGATAAGCCGCACCTGCTGGCCGGCCTGATGGTTCTGGCCCTTTTGCAGCGGATGCACGTGAAGTTGAATCGCGACGTGATCTTCCTGGCGGAGGCGGGCGAAGAGGGCACGCCGGCATTCGGGATCGATTACATGGTGAAGGAGCATTGGCCCGAAATCGACGCCGAATTCGCACTGGCGGAGGGCGGATCGGCGATCGAAGTGAACGGCAAAGTCCATCACGTGCTGGTGGCCACCACAGAGAAGGTTCCGCGCGGCATGAGGCTGGTGGCGCACGGCACCGCCGGCCACGGATCGAGGCCCACGCCGGATAATGCCGTGGTGCACCTGGCGCAAGCGGTGGCGCGCGCCGGCCTCTGGCAGACTCCGGCGCGGCTGAACGAGACCACGCGCGCCTACTTCGCGGGACTGGCCGCCATTTCGCCGCCGGAGGAAGCCGAGCGATATCGCGCCGTCCTGGATGCCGCTCGCCGGCCCGCGAGCGACCGGTACTTTCGCCTGCACGATCCCGGGAATTATTCGATCCTGCGGACGTCCGTGGTGCCGACCATCATCAAGGGCGGATTTCGCAGCAACGTAATTCCGTCGGAAGCGGAAGCGACTCTGGATGTGCGCGCGCTGCCCGATGAAGATATGGTCCGTTTCCGGGCCGAACTGCGAAGAGTGATCGACGATCCCTCGGTGGAAGTCGTACCGCCGCTGCCTGGAGGCCGCCCGGCCTCGCCACCGTCGCGTCTGGATACGGCGATGTACCGTGCGCTGGAGAAGGTGGCGCGCCGCATGTTCGACGCTCCCACGCTGCCCAGCATGCTCACCGGCGCCACCGACAACGCGCAATTGCGGGCCAAGGGCGTGCAGGCCTACGGCGTCGGGCCCATCTCTTCGGGCGAGGAGGGCGCGCTCGGCACGGCCCATAGCGACAACGAACAAATCTCCATTCGCGCGATGGAAAAGCTGGTGGAGTACATCTGGAACGCGGTCCTGGAAGTGGGCACCTGAAAAATCGCGCAGATCAGGCTGACGGATTTTTTCGGCGCTGCAATACGACTGCCGCGCCCAGGCCCAAGAGCAGGCAGGCGAAGCCGAAGTAGACCGTGAACGGGCGGTATCTCATGACAACCTGGTGCCGGCCCGGGTCCACTACCACGCCACGGATCACGGTGTTGACCTTCCAGATTCTAGCCGGCCGGCCATCCACTTCCGCCGTCCATCCCGGATACCAGTTGTCGCTCACCACCACCAGGCCTTTGCAGGCCATTGCGACGCCCACCTGAACGTAGCCCGGCTTGTCCACCATACCGGTCACGTTGTCGGCGCCATCGCAGCGGTCCAGTTTCGGTGTCTCCTTCACCATCACCGCGACCTGGCGCAGGTCGAAGTCGCCATCGCGCACCATGGTCGCGCCGTTCCACTCGTTGGGGGCTACCAGCAACTGGTGAACCGTCCAGGCGCGCGGGAATACGTCCGTATTGGCGTACACACGGATGCCGGACGAGCCCTGGAACAGTTCCTGCTGATGGGTCGCGCGGGTGGGTGTGCGGCTCACCATGTAGTTGATGCCATACATCCGAATCAGGCGATCCTGCCACCAGCCGCCCAGTTCGGAAGTTGCCGTCAACATGCTGGCGGTGAAAGCGTGCGCGGCGTCCAACCGGTACCAGTCGCCGAAGGTGAACTTGACGTCGTTGTCGTTCACGCCCACGCGCTTGATCCCGGGCAGCCACTGCAGGTAGTGGCCCACGTCCTGGGTCTCCAGCATCGGTTTGAGGAACACGGTCCGCTTTTCGTCGTGGACATTCGCCCAACCCCAGCCCACTTCGTTGCTTTGTTCCAGCACCACCAGCAGCGCCAACAGCGCCATGGCCCAGTGGCGCCGGACGTGCCCGGTGCTCCAGGCGTAGTAGAGCGCCGCCAGCAATAGAGCAAGGAACGCGATCATGTTCCATCGGGAATCGGTATCCGGCTTGAAGAGCGTGAGCGCCACGAGTGCCCCGGCGAACCACAGCAGCGGCTTCCACGCGCGGCTTTGACGCAGCCATTCGACGCGGTCGAACAGCAGGTCCGCGCCGACGGCCGCCAGCATAGTCGCCGCAAAATGAAAGACACTCAGCGCCACAATGGGCGCGCGCGATTTTTCCACGAAGGGCAGAAACACGTAGAGCAGCCCGTAGATGGGGTTGTTGCGAGAGATGGCGTAGAGCAGGGCGCACACCGCCAGCACCGCAAACAGGCGCACCTCATACCGCTGGAAGCCCCCCAGGATGGCGATGGCGGCGAGGCTCAGCCCCACGATGCCGAGGAACGGGTCGGTGCGCAGTCCGTTGCCGCCCGGTAAGGCCACGTGGATCAGTTCACGCGCCGGCAGTCCGCTATCTTCGTGTTCCGGAATGCCGACTTTCATCTTCCAGGTCAGCGCCCCGGTCGCGGTCCAGCGCTTGGCCTGCCTGCCGTACTCCATGGCCGGCAGCACCTGTACCGCGCTCACCAGCGCCATGATTCCGAACAGCACGGCGAGCCGCAGGGCGACAGCCTTGCGGTCCGCGCTTTGTACCAGGGCGGCGGCGCCTGTGCCTATCACGGCAAGAGTCAGGATGAAGGCGGGCTCGTGGTGCCCGCACAGCCAGGAGACTCCCAGCAGCACGCCGGCCCAGGCTGCGCTCTTCAGCGGATTGCGGCCGTGAAGCGAGCGCAGCAGAAACAGGAACACCACCGGAGCCCAGATGCCCGGAGCCAGTTGCTGCGGCCATTCGGTGTTCCCGCAGAACCCGGCCGTGGCGTAGAGTAGTCCGCCAATCAACGAAGGCCAGACCGCAAGCTTCAAATCGCGCAGGAACCAGTAAGCGAACAGCGCCGCAACGCAGTGCATCAGGACGAACCACAGGCCGACATAAAACGGCTGGATGTGCCCGTCGCGCAGCGGCGCCAGCGCCAGCAGAAATGTGAAAGGGCTGGCAACTCCAGGCTGCACCTGGCCGATCAGCGACTGCCCGAACCATTCGTAGGGGTCCCAGAGCAGCACGCTCCAGTGGCGGATGGCGTATACCTGCGCCTGCAGCCACGGCATCACCTGGTTGGCCAGGTCGGGACTCTCCAGGAACGTGTATTGCTTGGTGAGGGCCAGTTTCCAGAAGACCGCGATCACGCCGATAAGCATCAGCGCCGGAGGCCAGGCGCGCGCCACAAGGCCCGGCAGCCGCTGGGGCGGAGCGGGCGAAGGGCTGGTTTTCAGGCCTGGTGCGGACGCCATTCAGCCAATGGTAACAGCAGTCACGGAAGCCGGCGGGCCTTCTCGAAATCGTCTTTCAACCGGGCGGTAATCTTCTCCGCCACGTCCGCGCTGGCGCCGTGGAACTTCGCGCCCAGGCTCTCCTGCGTGGTGGACCAGATGACGTCGCCGTCCTTATTGACTAACCGCACCGCCGCAATGGCTTCATGCCGGCGCTCGGCGGCATGATCGGCTTCGTTCTCCCCGATGCCGATGCCGGCCGAGTTGTTGCGCGAATTACTGGAACTGCCATAACCGCCGTTGCGGGTACCCATGCCAAGATTGGCATGCGCGTTGATGCCGTCGGAAGACTGATGCACTTCAGTGAATACCAGGTCTTCGGAAGCTCCCCGCAGGATGCAATCGGCGCGTTCCTGATTTTCCGTGAGGATGAACAGATCCGCGCCGGCCAGGCTGCTGATCAGGATGTCGCGCATCTGCGCCGCGGTCTCGCCGCCGGTAAGCCGGTCCACGTAGACCCGGCGCACGGTGCGCAACTGGCGCAAACTGGCCTCCTGCAAAGCGGAGGGTGGCGGAGGCACATCCGCCGCGGCCGCGGTGGCGCACGCGGCCAGAATCCACATCGTCAGTTTGGTCATTGTCCCTTCTTTCGCGCGTCATCGTCCTGGTATTCCACGCGGCGCCCGCTCCGCGCCTCCAGGCCTGCGAGCACGCTGCGAATATCGCCCTTCTCGACCCGGAATACCAGCGCCTGCTGCTTGCCCTCGGCGTCTTCATATCCTAAGGTGACGAAATGCTGGTGCGACTTGCTGAGCAGCAGCACCGGCGAAATCAGGATGGCAGCGGCGTACCTCCGGCTCACCTTCTGCCCGTACTCCAGGGTGTTGACCTTGTTGTACGGTATGCTCAATTCGTGCGTTCCCCAGGCGAACACCAGCTCGTCGCTGCCGGTGAGGTTCAACCGGGCCGTGGTTTTCACCTTTATTTGCGGCAGTGTGCCGCCTACGAACTGTGCCCTGACGCCCGGCTCCGCCGCCGGGAGCGCCAGGGAGAGAATGAGGCCGCTCAACGGCAGCAGCCATTTACGGATCATAGGTTGTCAGCAGTAGTAGTGGCGGAGCAAAGCGAGACTTCTCAAAAATAATTATCCTGAATGCCATACGCCCGGTGCACGTCACCCAGGGTGATGACTCCGATGACCCGGTCCGGATCGGCACGGCTGGCCACCTTCAGCATTTCGTTACGGGACAGCAGGCGCATGGCCGAATCCAGCGGCACATCGGGATAGATGCGGGGCGTGCTGTCCAGAACGGCATGCGCCGGCACCGGTTGCATGGCATCCTCCACCCGCAGCACTTCGGTGGAGCGGTACTCTTCCGCCGACGGCAGATCGACTCCCTCCTGCTGCGCCAGCATGGTGAAAAACGGTACGGGATGCAGCCGCCGCGAAACGAAATACGCGAAGGTATTGGCGATCATCACCGGCAGGATGATGGAATAACTGGCGCTCACCTCAAACACCATGAAGATACTGGTCATGGGCGCGCGGAAGACGCCCGAGAAAAATGTCCCCATCCCCACCAGCACATACGCTCCGGCACTGCTGGTGGGAAAAGGCCAATAATGATGCGCCAGCCCGCCCAGGCCGCCGCCGATCATGGCTCCGATAAAAAGAGTGGGCGCAAACATGCCGCCGGGCACCCCGGTGCTGAAACAGCCCAGGGTCACTAGCAGCTTGGCGCCGCCCAGCAGCAGCAGCAGTTCCCACGTGAAGCGGTCATGCAGGGCGAAATCGATGGCGTCGTATCCGGCGCCCATCACCTCGGGCAACCAGAGTCCCACTGCTCCCACGAACAGCCCCGCCGCCAGCGCCTGCACCAGTTCCGATTGCTTCGGGAGTTTCTCCAGCCGCTCCCTCACCTTCTCGATAAGCCGGATAAACGCCGCGGAGAGCAGGCCGCCCAACACCCCGATGAGAGCGTACACCACCAGTTCGCTGGGGTGGGTCAGTTCGAACACCGGCACGCGGAACAGAGGCGCCGTGCCAAGAAACCAGCGGATCACCACCACGGCGGACACAGCCGAAAGCACCACCGAGCCGACCACGGCCGCGTTCCAGGCTCCCACCACCTCTTCCATCACGAAGAGCACTCCCGTGATGGGAGTGTTGAAAGCGGCAGCGATCCCGGCCGCGGCGCCCACCGGCGCGATGAGCCGCATATTCTTGCGTCCCAGGCGAAACATGCGTCCCAGCAGCGAGGCGACTCCGGCGCCCATCTGCAGCGCAGGATCTTCCGGCCCCAGCGAGTTGCCCGAGCCGATGGCGATGGAGCAGGCCAGAAACTTACCCACCACGGTGCTGGCCGGCACCATCCCATCGGAGATGTACAGCGCGGCCTTGGTCTGGTTGACGCCGCTGCCGCGCGCCGCGGGAAAGGCGCGGGTGGCCAGCCAGGTGGCCAATACCGCGCCGATGCTCGGCGAAATCAGGCGCCCGAACCGGTAACGTCCGGAGAGCGCGCCCAGACTGTCCCAACTGATGAAGTCAATAAAGATGTGAAAGCAGACCACCAACAGGCCGGCGAAGATTCCGATGAGAATGGCCAGAAGCAGGAATCGTTGCGCCTCGCTGAGATGCAGCCTCTTGCTGAATGGATCGTGGATCATTGCTTTTGCAGCTTCTCCATAACGGCCGCGAGCGCCGGATCGGGCTGCGTGGAACTTCCGCACAGTTCCTGCCGGGCTTGCCAGAGCTGCTCCGCCACCGAGAGCATGTTGAGAGTATCTCCGTCGCGCCGGCGGGTGGCATTTTCATCGACAGCCTTCTGAGCGGTGGTGGCAAGGTCAGGAGTCAACTGGCCGCAAGTCTGCGAGGACTCCATGGTGAGCCGGACCAGTTCCTGTGCCCGCTTGAAGCGTTGACCGGCGCTGAGCCGGAGTAAAGTCGGGTCCAGGCGGATCACGGCCTCGCAGGCCGAGATGCGTTGGGCGATGGCGGGGTCCTTGAGGCCGCGACTCTCCGCCGCGCGATAGACGCGCATCGCTTCCAGGTAATTGCCCAGGGCGAACAATGCGTCAGCGCGGCCTTTCTCCGCCGCCGCGTCCGTCGGCTTGTTATCCAGAATCCCCTCGAACACTTCTTCGGCGTGCTGCGGCGACCCGTGCGCCAGCAGCAGTTCCCCTACCCGCTGGCGCGAAGCGTAGTCGGTCTCCGGAGTCTCATCGGCAAGATCCAGCAGTTCGGCCAGCACCTGCTTTTCCTGGCCCTGGCGTTCCAGCATCCCTACCAGTTCGAAACGCACCGCCGTGCGGTTCTCCGCGGGATGGTCGGGCCACAGACCGTAGATTGCCCGTTGAAAAAAAGTGACGGCATCTTTATCGCGGCCGTCGCGGAGGGCAATGCGCGCGAGCATCAAATTGATGGGGCCGCTGGTGGGGTCGTCCTCGCGCAGTTCAGAGAGATAACTCTCCGCCTCTCCCCACCTGCCCAATGCGATCAGCGAGCGTGCCAGCGACATACGGTAGCGTGTGTCGTTGTGCACGTAGGTGAGGGCCGCGCGGAACTCTTCCACCGCCTCCGCATTCTTACCCGCCGCGGCCAAGTCCAGGCCGGAACGGTAGAGCGACTCGGCGCGATTCTGTCGCGTGGAGTGATATGCGCCGTTCATTGCGGCAGTTATCGAGAAGAGAATTACCAAAACCAGTACGACCGGAAGCGTCGCGCCGCGAGTGGTGGCTGGAATCATGCTCTTTTCAGCTTAACGTGCCGGGCGGTAAGGATGCCTCCTGTGCCGGCAGTATTGTGAATTATCCAAACGTCGCGAGGAACATGCCAATATGGATCAAGCGAGGGGAATTGCATGGTTCCACGCATTTCGTGCATATTGACTGCGGGCGCCTTTGTGGTGGCTGCGTCGCTTATGGCTCAGGATAAGCCGGCCCGGCTTACCTTCGAAGTAGCGTCGGTCAAGCCCTCTCCGCCTGGCGGCCGCGGCGGCGGGATTCGCGCGCAGCCGGGCGGCCAGCGTTATTCGGCACAGAACGTACCGGTCAAGCTCATGATCAGCCTGATGTACAAAGTGCCCATGCGCCAGATCACCGGCGGCCCCGCCTGGATCGAGAGCGACCCCTTCGATATCGAAGCGAAGGCGGACCACTCCTACAGCCTGGACGATCTGCACATCATGTTTCAGAACCTGCTGGCGGACCGGTTCAAGCTGAAATTTCACAAGGAGTACAAAGAGGGTCCGGTCTACATACTGTCGGTGGATAAGTCGGGATCGAAGATGAAAGTCAACGACACGCCGGAGCCATTCGACATTCCGATTAAGGGCAGCAAGGACGGAGTCACGCTCGGAACGCGCGTCCCCATGCAATACTTCTGCTGGTGGCTGGGGCAAGTGCTGCAGAGAGACGGGCGTCCGGTGATCGATAAGACAGGTCTCACCGGAAATTACGATTTCACGCTTTCCTTCGTGCCGGACCTTCCGCCCGACTTTCCCAAAGAGAATCTCCCGCCGGGATTCCTGGATCGTCCGTCCATCTTCGATGCGCTGCGCGAGCAGCTTGGCCTGCGGCTCCAACCGGCCAAGGGGCCGGTGGAATATTTCGTGATCGATTCCGCGGAAAAACCCTCGGAGAACTGACCGTGGCGAGTCCTGCTATTTGATGATATCGGCCGGAAATTCCGGAGAACCCCGGCGCCGCTGCGGTCTGGCGGCATCCACATTTCCCGAGAGCCGGGCATCCGCCGTGCGGAGATACATTTCGATTTCACCAGCCTGCAAACGGGCATCGGCAGTCCGGACTTCGATATGTCCGGTGCCGCGCAGCAGCCCGTTCTTCAGATTCAGGCGATCGGCGGAGAGGTCCACGGGCTTATCGGTCACCAGGGCGCTGGAGCCGTAGCGAAACAGGTTGTGATCGCTTCTCGCCGGTAAAGTCACGTGAACGCTGCCGGAGAGATCGAGTTCGCCGGTCTCCGAATTCAAGGTGCCCTCGCCGGCATGCAGCACCAGGGGGCCGAGTTTCACCTTCACACCTTCCGTGCCGCGAAGAAGAGGTCCTTGGCGCACCAGCTTACCCGCCGTCATTTCGGGCTGTTCGGTCCCGGTGAAGGGGCGCGTTGGCACCTGCGCCAGGGCGGCGACGGCGAACACCGGTAGCAGCAGGAGTTTCAAGACGTCCACCTCCCGGAATCATTGTACTCCCGAGGGCGCCTCTACTTGGGCGCCGGACCTCGCACCACCTGGACAAAGGCTTCGGGGTGAATCCACTTCTCGAAGGCCGCGCGGACCTGGTCCGCCGTGAGCGCGTAATAACGTTGCGCGGCGCGCATGGGCTCATCCAGCGGCAGCCCCATGAGGGCGCGGGCCACGAAGCCGCCGGCGACGGCATCTTCGCTCGATTCGCTCAAGGTGATCTGGCGCAGCAGCAGCGCCTTGGCCTGCTGCAGTTCGGCGGCAGTCACGTTGGTGGTGCGCATGGCGGCGAGATCCTGCTCCACCAGGAGCCGCGCCTTCGAGACATTCTCCGGATCGCAGCCGTAAGTCACCGAGTAGTGGCGCGCGTTTCCGATGGCGCGCAGCGCATTGTCGACGTTGTAGACGTACCCGTGCTTTCTGCCGGAGATCGCGATACAGCCGCGTGGCGTAGAAGCCGCCGCCCAGCACGTGATCGCCAAGCTGCAGGGCATAGTAGTCGGGATGGAAGCGATTGATGGCGACCTCCTGAGGCCAGGTCGACCGAGTCCTGCACCTGGGTCGGGTCGGGCACGTTGACGGCGGCCGGCTTGTTCGCCGGCACGGCCGGAAGAGTCACGGTCGGCTTCGGCCCGCTCGCCTTCCAGGCGCCGAACCATTTCTCGAATACCGGGCCTGGCTTCTTCGGGCGTGATGTCGCCAATGACCGCGATGGTGGTCATGTCGGGACGGAACACCTTCGCGTAGTAATCTCTTCACGTCGGCCAGGTCAAAGCCGAAACCGTTTGCGGCGTAGCCTCCCGCAGCGCCGGGTCGTCCTTCGGCAGCAGCGCGGTATCCAGGGCGCGGCTGCGTACGGTATGCCGGGCTGGCGAGCGTGCCGGCGGCGAGTTGCGCCGTCTGGCCGCGCACGATCTGGAAGGCGTCGGCGGGCAGAGCGGGGTGGAGTTCGTTATCCGCCAGCAGTTCCACGCCCTTGGCAAAATCTTGCTTCAGAACTTTCAGATTGAAGTTCGCGCCGCCGCTTTCCGAGGCCGCGATATCGTCCAGAGCTTTCTGGAACGCCAGGCGGTCGCGCGTCTGTGGTTCCGTAGGAGAACAATTCCGCGAGCACGTCATCGGCGCCATCCTTGCCGGGCGGAGTCTGCAGATCCGGTTCGTGCTTGACGCGAGCCGATCGACGGTGACGGTGGGGCTGGCCTTTTCGGTCCGGACGATCAGGCGCAGGCCGTTGGAAAGAGTCACATCCGCGGGCTGGGCGGCGGCGTCGCGGCACCTTCAAGCGTCTTCACCGAGGCTTCCGCCCAATCCGGCAGCGTGACCGGCTTGGTGGGCGCCGCGGTGGTCACTTCGGCGCCGCCGAATCCCTTGCCCGCGACCGCTTCGCCGGAGGCCGACGGTTTCAGCGTGGCGACCATGGCGCTCGCGACGGTCAGATAGGTCTTGGCCACGCGGTTTACGTCGGCCACGCGTGACTTTCTTCATGGCCTCGACAATTTCGGCGGGCGATTTGCGGCCCTCGCCGGCCAGCGCCTGCGACCAGGTCGCGGCCAGGTCGGGGATGGAGTTCTGCTGAAACTCGGCGCCGGCGATTTCGCCCTTCTTGGCCGCTTCCACTAGGTCGGCGGGCACACCCTTGTCCGCGTAGCCGGCGAGAATGTTCTTCATCTCGGCGGTAATGGGCGCCGGATCGGCTCCGGCCGGCACGGCGGCAAGCGCAAAACCGACGCTGGCTTTCGGGTACGTTTCGGCCATGCCGAAGTCCGTTCCCAGCGCTTTGCCGGCCGGCACCAGGCCATAGAGGTCGGCGCGCTGGCTGCTGATCACGTCGCTCAGAATGCGGGCCGCGGCATAGTCCGGGCTGGATGGTTCCGGGCATGCGGAAGGCGACAAACACCAGCTCATAGGGCAGATTGCTGTCGAGCGTGAAGCTGTCCGCCTTGACCGGCGGCAGGTTGATCTCCGGATGCGCCGGAATCGGCACGGCGCTTGATCGGCCCGTACAACTGCTTGACGCGTGGCGAGCGTGGCCGCGGGATCGACATCGCCGGCGATCACCAGAATGGCGTTGTTGGGCGCATACCAATCCTGGTAGAACTTCTTGAGCATGGCGCCGGTGGTGGCGTCGAACGAAGCCTTGGTGCCCAGCGCGTCGTGCGCGTACGGCGTGCCGGAGAAGAGATCCTCGTTGAGGCGCGTGATGAATTTGTAGGTGGGATTGGAGAGATCGCGCGACACTTCCTGCTCGATGGCGCCGCGCTCTTCGGCCCACTGCTCCTGCGAATCCTGGACGTCCTGCATGCACGACGGAATCCAGGCGCAGCGCCACTTCCAGATCCTGGGCCGGCACGGTGACGAAATACTGCGTGATGTTCTGCTGCGTATCGGCGTTCTGGTTGCCGCCCAGTTGCGCATAGATGGCGGCGATCTGGTCGGCGCTCAGGCCCGCGCATCCGCGAAACGCCATGTGTTCCTGCGCATGGGCCATGCCCGGGAAATCCGGCGGGCGTTTCATTGCCGCCCGCCAGGTAGTTCTCCTCCACCGTGACCACCGGGGCCAGCGGATCGCGCACAATCACCACGCGCAGACCGTTATCCAGGGTGGCCCGGAGCACGTTATCGCGACTCTGCTCCTGGGGCGCGGCCGCAACCGCGATGATAAGCGCAGTGACAGTTAATAGAAGACGACGCAGCAAGACAGCACCTCGCTATCTATACTGTAACGTCTGATGCCGGTTTTATGCCATCAGGCGATTCACTTCGCGCATGACCGCGAAGGCGTCGGCGACGTACAGGACGTCGGCCTTGCCGCGGGCCCAGCCGCAATTGGCGTCCAGGTTGATGGCGCGCCGCTGGGTGATGAAGCGCCAGCCCACTACGTGCGGTTCTTCACCGTGGCAACACGTGGAAAGTCCCTTGGCGTGGCGCGGGGTGGCTCCGGTCTGGCCGATCTGGTTGAGGTGCGACATGAAGTTCAGCACCGCTTCGCCCTCGCCGCTCATATCGACCAGCGACTTGCTGGAACCGAGCGAGGCGTGGGATGCGCGCAGGAAACCCAGAATCAGGCTCTCGGCTTCGGCGCCGTGGACCGCGCCGTCGGCCTGCTTCTTGGTCCAGCCGGCGCCGGCCACGAAGAGCAGTTTGGCGTCGGGCCGGATGGTCTGCTCGCCGGTTTTCGGCGACTGGACGCCGGTGACGGTGGTGCGTGTTGCCGGGACTTCGAGCGGCACGAGTTCGACTGTAGCGGTGCCCGGCGCTCCACTCCACGGCTCGCAGCAGCCGGCATCGAGGAGTATGAACCAGGGGCGCTGCGTGCGGGTGAGCACGGCTTCCATACGCTGGCGATAGAACCAGCGGTTGACGGCGGGGACTTCGTTGCGAATGGTGAGGCTGGTGGCGTGGGTATCGACGCGGCCGTTCAGGCGGAAGGCGGCGCCGGGTATGGCGCGCGCCCACCGCGAGGTGGATGGCGCCAGCACCAGCGCAGCGCCGGACGCGCGCGCCAGCGCCTCGGCGGCGGCGGCATCGGTGGCGTAACGGGGAGCGGCAAAGGCATCGCCGCATACGGCAAGAATGCGGACCGCTCCCGCGCCGGCAATCTGAGCGGCGGCGGGTTCGATGGCGGCGCCTGTCAGGCCGATAGTGAGCTCGCCGCCCAGGGCGAGCGCGGCGGCCAGCGCTTCCAGCGCGGGCTTGGCCAGGGTGCCATCGGTTTCGGTGTGGGCCAGAAGCAGTATCTTTTCCACGGTTAGTCCTCCTTGACCCAGGCGACGATTTCGCGGGCGATTTCTTCCGGCGACAGGTCCTTGACGATACGCGTCTCGCGCTGCTGTTTCGGCAGGCTGACGGAGGCAAAACACAATCCCGTGGCGGGCAATGGCGTGGGCCTGGAGCGCTGCAACGCCGGCATGATGGTCCGCATATTGGCCATCCCCACCTGCGGATTGTTGCGCGGCTCAGGTAGATGGCCGGTGGCCCAGCCGAGCGCGACGGGCGGCGCGGTGCAAATCGAGACCTGGTGCTGTCCGCCCTCGATCCGCTCCAGGATTTCCAGGCTGCCATCGTCGCGGAGGGTGAGCTGGTCCACACCCTGGAACTGCTCGGTGATGCCCAGGCGCTCGCCGATCATCTGTAGGGTGGATCCGGCGCCGCGCGAGGCGGACTCCCAGCCGCCGAAAAGGAGCAGGCGCGCGCGGTCCAGGCCCGGAATCGCCTCGATGGCGCCGGCGAGGGCCGCGGCTGTTTCGAAGGAATCGCAGAAGCCCGACGCGGGACCGTCCAGGGCCACCAGTTCGAAGGGAGCTTTTTGGGCCACCATCATCATCACCTGCTGGAGCTTGGCCTTGGGTCCCAGGCTCACCAGCCAGACTTTGCTGCCGGGAGTTTTCGCGGCCAGGTGTGCGGCTTCGAACAGGGCGTGGCCGGCCCACGGGTCCAGCACCGCCGGCAGCATCATTTCATTTTTCAAGGAAGGCGCGCCGGAGCCAGTGACGGGTTCCAGCGTCTGGAGCGGGTCGGGCACAATGCTGCCGCAGACCACGATCTGGAAAGGGGTGCTCATGGAAGCTCCAGTATAATAGGAGTTCACGATCTGGTGGTAGTTTTCGCTACAGGTGTGGATAAGGGATTACCCCCGGCGACTATCAGAAAAATAGAGCCGGAGAGAGATGAAAACGTTCGCTCAACCTGGCAATATGAGCCTTTGACAATTCCCGTTTGCCGCTCAGAATTTCTGATACGATGCTGGCGGTTCCAAAGACATCCAGCAGGTCTACCTGGCGCAGCCCATTAGCATCCATCAAGTGCCGAAGGACGTCGACTGGGCCCGCGGTCAGCGGTAGTGCGTGGTATTGCTGTTCGTACGCTTCAATCAACAGCGTAAGTAACTCGGCCAGGCGCTTCTCCTCTGCGGTGCGCTGCTTCCTTCGGAGGAGGTCTTCGAGCAATACTGTGCACCGGTCGTTCTCTGCCTCGGTGTGGATGACGTGCGGCAATGCCTCTCCGAGCAGGTGTGCGTATTCCTCAGGGTTGGTGATCTCAGCAGTTCTCATTTCTTCCAATCTCCCCTGCTGTATTCCGAATGTGTTAGGACATGCCTGAGCAGGATGGTCTGGTCTTCGTAAAATATTTCGGTAATCAGACGAAAGCTATTCCCTAAGATATTGAACACAGTATAAACTTTGTCGCGCACTGGAACACCGTCCGCGTTGGAATATGTCCGCCTCAGATCTTCCAGGCTCTTCCACTTGGCTGACTTCGCCGTTCGGTACCAGGCGTCGAGCGGCACACAGAGCCCGAGCGCGCCTACCGCTAATCGTGGGAGAATCCGATAAAGGAGTCTCCATGCACTCTTGTGCCGTTGCGTCTTTTGTTGGCCTGTCGATCGCTCTTTCAGTCGGCTATGCCCAAACCGAAACACCCAAGCCCGCGACGAAGGTGAGTGAGACGCCGTCCGACCAGAAGGCGTACACCGCTGCCAGCCGGACCATGGATCCCACGAAGAAACTGGAGGCGCTGGAAAAGTTCAAGGCCGATTTCCCCACCAGCGACATGCTCTCCTCGGCCGATTCGGTGATTCTCCGTACCCTGGTCAAACAGTTTCCGAGTCAGAAGGGCCGGATCATGAAGCAGGCCAAGGCGATGTACAACGGCGCGGAGGCTCGGGAAAAGGGATCGACGGCCAATGAGATTGCCGATCGAATTTGTGGATGCCGGGCGATTCCTCGGCGACGCCGAACGTTACGCCAAGATCGGCGTGGCCGATATGCAGGAGGCCCGCTACGCCAAAGAACTGAAGGAGGGCTACGAGAAGCGTAAGCAGAAGCTTCCCTCCGATGACGAGATTGCGAAGCGGTATCGCGAGAGCCGCGCCTCCCGCATCGCCACCCTGGGGCGCGTGGAAGTGGCGCGCGGCCAGACGGAGCGCGGGCAGAAACTGCTGGAAGAGGCGTGGGCGGCCAATCCGAATCAGCCGGTGGTGGGCGCCATTTTGGGCGAACTCGCTTACAAAGCGGGCAACGACCAAAAGGCCTTGGAACTGCTGGTTCCGGCGCGCCTGAGCGGACGTGCGCCGGCGAGCGCGGTCCAGGCGCTGGATGGCGCTCTACCGGAAGCAGCACAACGGATCCATCGAGGGGCTCGACGCCATGCTCGATGCGCAGTACCGCAAGCTGTATCCGAATCCCGTCAAGGTGGAGGAATACCATCCCACCGATAAGCGCAGCGACCGCCTGGTTCTGGCGGAAGTGTTCACCGGCTCGGGATGCCCTCCCTGCGTGGGCGCCGACCTGGCATTCGAGGCGGCCATGGAGCGTTTTCCGTCCAAGGATCTGGCGGTGGTGATGTACCACGAGCATGTGCCGCGGCCGGACCCGATGACGAATCCGGACACCATCGCCCGCTCCAAGGCCTACGAGGTTCGCGGTGTGCCCACGTATGCTATCGATGGCAAGACAGTGGGCGGCGGCGGAGGCGCCCGCGACAACGCCGGGAAGATCTATGAGCGCATCGTCACCCCGATCGAGAAGGATCTGGAACTGCCGGCGGAAGCCAGGCTGACGGCTCACGCGGTGATTTCGGGCAACACGGTGAAGGTCACTGGCGCGGTAGCAGACGTGAAAGATAAATCCGACGACCTGAAGGTGCGCGTGCTGCTGGTAGAGAAAGAAATTCGCTACACGGGCGAAAATGGCATCCGGTTCCATACCATGGTCGTTCGCGCCATCGCCGAAGAGAAGGCCGACGGAGCATACAGCCACACCTTCAACGTGGACGAGATCAGCGCCGGGCTCAAGAAGCACTTGGACGAGTACGAAGCGGCGGGCCATCGCGGCGAGACGTTCAAATTCATCGAGAAGAAAGACGCCATCGATCGCGCCAACCTGGCGGTGGTAGTGATGGTGCAGGACGACAAAACCAGGCACGTGCTCCAATCGGCGATGATCGACCTGAGCACCGAAGGGAAGAAGATTTCCACCGAAACCAAATGAGAACCCCGATCTGCGCAGTGCTGCTGGCGTTCTGCCTGGCGGGTGCGGCGCCGGACCCCGTGGCCTGGAAACTCGCGGATGGGCCGGCGAAGGCAGTGAAACCCGGCACGCGCTTCACCGTCAACCTGGTGGCGCGGATCGAGGAAGGGTGGCATCTCTACTCCATGAAGCACGTCGAGGATGGCCCGGTGGCCACACGCATCTGGCTGGCGGAAGGGCAGCCGTTCCAACTGGCCGATAAGGTCAAAAGCTCCACGCCGGAGACGCTCCAGGATCCCAGCTTCAATATGGAAGTGGAGCTGTACGAAGGCGAGGCCACCTTTACCCTGCCGCTGAAAGTCGTAGCGGGTACGGCGGCGGGCGCGCAGACGCTGTCGGTCAACGCGTCGTATCAATCGTGCAATAACAAAATCTGCCTGCCGCCAAAGACGGTGAAGGTCGAACTACCGGTGACGGTGGCGAAGTGAGAGCGAGCGCTACGCCACAGGCTGGCATGCCCAGCGGGCCGAGACCTTTTGGATGCGCTCTACGGCGTCCATCAGGTTGGGCAGCGAATTGGCGTAGCTGAAGCGGATGTAGCCTTCGCCGTACTCGCCGAAGCAGCCGCCGTTGAGGCAGGAGACTCCCGCTTCGTAGAGCAGATAGTCTGCCAGTTCTTTGGATTTCATGCCGGTGGCGGTGACATTGGCGAAGGCGTAAAATGCGCCTCCGGGCACTTCGCAGTGGAAGCCGGGGATCTGGTTGAGGCCGGCGCAGATGGCGTCGCGGCGGCGGTGCAGTTCGGCCACCATCCGGTCCACGCAATCCTGCGGACCGGCCAGCGCGGCAATGCCGGCCCGCTGGGTGAAACTGGCGGTGCAGGAGTTGGAATTCACCATCAGCTTGTTGACCGCATCTACCAGCCACTCCGGCATCACGCCATAGCCCATACGCCAGCCGGTCATCGCGTAGGTCTTCGAGAATCCGTCCAGGATGATGGTCTTTTCCAGCATGCCCGGGAACTCGGTGATCGAGGCCGGGGCCTCGCTGCCGTAGTAAATGCGCGAGTAGATCTCATCGCTGAGAACCATGCAGTCGCGGTCGCGCAGCATTCCGGCGATGGCCGCCAGGTCGTCGCGCGGGATCACTCCGCCGGTGGGATTCTGCGGGGAGTTGAGGATCACCATCTTGGTGCGCGGGCTCAAGCGGTCGCGGAACAGGTCCAGGTCGAACGAAAAGCCCCGGCTTTCTACCAGGGGCATGGGCACGGGGGTCGCGCCCAGGAAACGGATCATGGATTCATAGATCGGGAAACCGGGGTTGGGGTAGATCACCTCATCGCCGGGTTCCAGCAGGGCCATCATGGGGAAAAAGATGATGGGCTTGCCGCCGGGAACTACGGAAACGTGCTGCGGACCCACAGGAATCCCGCGCGTGCGCGAGACGTACGCGGCGATGGTTTCGCGCAACTCGGGCAGGCCCTGGGTGGGTCCGTAGTGGGTCCAACCTTCATCGAGCGCCTGCTTGGCCGCTTCCACAATGTGGGCTGGTGTTGGAAAATCCGGCTCGCCGATCTCCAGGTGGATGACGCTGCGGCCTTGCGCTTCCAGTGCGCGGGCGCGCACCAGTACGTCGAAGGCGGATTCCACGCCAATTCGCGTCATACGGTCTGCGAGTTTCATACAATCCTCACGAACATAGAGTAACTCCAACCACCGGATCGTGGTGCGAATTAGTTTTTCGGCGCCGGCATGAATCGCTTGATGAAGTTCGTGTCGAAGTTGCCGGCTTGGAAATCGGGATCGGCCAGGATCTTCTGATGCAGCGGAATGGAGGTGTGGATACCCTCCACGATGAACATACTCGAGCGCGCGCTGCATGCGGCGGATGGCCTCCGTCGCGGTCGGCGCCGTAGGCGATCAGCTTGGCGACCAGCGAATCGTAGTACGGCGGAATCACGCAATCGGTATACGCCCAGGTATCCACGCGCACGCCGATGCCGCCGGGCAGGTGGAATCCGGTGATGCGGCCCGGCGAAGGCACGAACGTGTTCGGGATTCTCGGCGTTGATGCGGCACTCGATGGCGTGGCCGCGCAAGGTGATCGGGCCGGGCAGAATCTCCGCCAGCGTTTCGCCCTGCGCGATGCGGATCTGGCTCTTGACGATATCGATGCCGGTGACGAATTCGGTGACCGGGTGCTCCACCTGCACGCGCGCGTTCACTTCGATGAAGTAGAGCTTGCCGGTTTCGTCCATCAGGAATTCGACCGTGCCGGCATTGGTGTATCCGGCGGCCGACATAGCGCCTTGCGAAGCGCCGGCGGCGATTTCCGCGCGCTGGGCGTCGGCGTCACCGCCGGCGAAGGCGATTCTTCGAGCAGCTTCTGATGGCGGCGCTGGATGCTGCATTCGCGCTCGCCCAGGATCTCCACGTGGCCGTGCTCGTCGGCCAGCAGCTGGAATTCGATGTGCCGCGGCGCGCCGATGAATTTTTCCAGGTAAACGTCGGCGAGAACTGAAGGCCGCGCCCGCTTCCTGCTGCGCCTGCGCGAACAGCGCCGGGCAGTTCGGCGGCCTGGTTGACCACGCGCATGCCGCGTCCGCCGCCGCCCGCCGAAGCTTTCAGGATCACCGGATAGCCGATCTGTTCGGCCATTTCCAGGGCTTCTTCGGCGAGTTGCAGCACGCCCGGCGATCCGGGAAGCACCGGCACGCCCATCTCGCGCATGAAGGCGCGGGCGCGCTCCTTGACGCCCATCAGGCGGATCACTTCCGGGCGCGGGCCGATGAACTTGATGCCGGAGGCTTCGCAGACTTCGGCGAAGCCGGCGTTCTCGCTCAGAAAGCCGTAGCCGGGATGGATGGCGTCCACGTTGGTGATTTCGGCGGCGCTGATGATGGAGGGAATGTCCAGGTAGCTGCGCGCGCTCTTGGCCGGACCGATGCAGATGGCCTGGTCGGCGAAGCGCACGTGGGAGCTGTAGCGGTCGGCCTCGGAATAGACGGCGACGGTCTGGATTCCCAGTTCCTTGCAGGCGCAGATGACGCGAACGGCAATTTCGCCCCGGTTGGCGATGAGGATTTTCTTAAACGGCGCGGATGGCAAACAGAGCCTCCCCGTACTCCACCGGCTGGCCGTTCATCACCAGCTTGCTCTCCAGGATGCCGGAGGTCTCCGCTTCGATCTCGTTCATGAGCTTCATGGATTCGATGATGCAGAGCACCTTGCCGGGCTGCACGCGTTCGCCCACGCGCACGAACGGGCGGACGCCCGGGCGAAGGGCACTCGTAGAAAGTGCCGACGATGGGCGACTTCACCAGCACCAGGCCGGGATCGGACGGCTGGCCTTGCGGGGCGCCGATTCCGACGGCGGGCGGGTCGACGGCCGGGGGCGGCACGGTCGCGGGAGCGGGAGCCGGCGCGTGCACCGTCTGGGGCGCGTAGGCAGCGGGGGACACGACGATCTCCTGCGGGGCCGCGAACGGCTCGGCGGATGCGCACTCGATTGTCGCCGCGCTGTACTTCCAGTTCGGCGATCCCTGTCTCCGCTGCCAGGTTGATCAATTCACGGATCTCATCAACTGTCATCAATGGTTTAGCTTAACAGAGGTTTAGCGGGACGCTGGGAATCAGATGGAGTTCACGCCCGAGGCCAGGAAGCCGCCGTCCACCGCGATACACTGCCCGGTAATGAAGCTGCAGGCGTCGGACGCCAGCAGAATTGCGGCCGGAGTGATCTCCTCGGCCTGCCCGAAACGGCCCATGGGGGTCCGCATGCGCAGTTCGCGGCCGCGCTCGGTGCCGTCGAGGAACGCCGCGTTGAGGTCGGTCCGGAAAACACCGGGAGCGATGGCATTGACGTTGATGCCGTCCTTAGCCCATTCCACAGCCAGGCTCCGGGTCAGGGCCAGCACTGCCGCCTTGGACGCGGCGTAGGCCGTGACCTGCACCAGCGAGACATACGAATTCAGAGAGGCGATATTGACGATGCGGCCGCGACGGTTGGCCTTCAGCGCTTCATAAAACGACTGGCAGGCGCGCAACATGCCGGTCAGGTTGACGTCCATCAGCTTGTTCCAATCGGCCTCCGAGACATCGATGGTAGGCTTGCGAAAGATCTGGCCGGCGGCGTTCAAGAGCGCATCCACCTGTCCGAACTCAGCCAGAATGGCGTCGCGGAAGGCGTCCACGGATTCGCGCGAAGCGATGTCGCAGGCTTTGCGCAGCGTCTTGCCGCCGGACTGCTCTACCTCTGTCGCAGACCTCCTCCACCATCTGTTCGCGGCGGCCGGTGGGGACCACCGTGGCGCCCGCTTCGGCGAGGCCGGCGGCCAATTTGCGGCCGATGCCCGAGGTGCCGCCGATCACGGCCACCACGCGGCCCGTCAGATCCATCAGGTTCTTGGCCATATCTTCCTTTCGCGTTTATCGCTGAATGCGCGCCGACCCGCCCTTGGCAAACGACTTCACCTGCTCCAGCGTGGCCATAGTGGTATCGCCCGGGAACGTGGTGAGCAGAGCACCGTGGGCCCATCCCAGTTTCACCGATTCGGCCGCGGACATGCCGGTCAGCAGTCCGTAGAAGAAGCCCGACGCGAATCCATCGCCGCCGCCTACGCGGTCCAGCACGTCCAGGTCGGCTACCGGGGCCACGTGGGTTTCGCCGTTGATCCAGGCGACGGCGCTCCAACGGTGCCGGTTGGTGGACTGCACTTCGCGGAGGGTGGTGGCGACCACCTTGACGTGCGGATGCTGTTCCACCACCTTGTTGATCATCTCGAGGAAGGTGGCCGGATCGAGCTTGGATTTCGACTCGGCCTCGGGTCCGGGCAGGCCGAGGCCCTTTTGCAGATCCTCTTCATTGCCCACCAGCACATCGACATTCTTCACGATGCGTCCCAGCACTTCCACGGCGCGTTGGGCGCCGCCGGCGATATTCCAGAGCTTCTCGCGATAGTTCAGGTCGAAGCTCACTACGGCGCCGGCTTCCTTGGCCGCCTGCGCGGCTTCGATGACCAGCTCGCCGGTGGTTTGGGAAAGCGCCGCGAAAATGCCGCCCGAGTGGAACCAGCGCACGCCCTGGCCGAAGATGGCCTTCCAATCGAAATCGCCGGGCTTGAGCAGCGCGCCGGCCTCGTTGCAGCGGTTGTAGAAAACCACTGGGGCGCGCACGCCCTGTCCGCGATCCGAATACACCGCCGCGATATTGGGACCGTTGACGCCATTGTGCTTGAACAGCTTGTAGAAAGGCTTCACGCCCATCGCTTTGACGCGCTCGCGCACCAGGTCGCCGATGGGGTAATCCACCATGGCTGAGGCGATCCCGGTGGTCAGTCCGAAGCAATCGGACAGGTTGGCGGCGCAGTTGAATTCGCCGCCGCTGACGTGAATCTGGCACTCGGTAGCTTTGCGGAACGGGATCACTCCGGGGTCCAGCCGGTGAACCAGCGCGCCTAACGAGAGGAAGTCCAGGGCGCCGTCTTGACGAATAGTGAGAGCTTGACTCATTGCTGTCCTTTGATGGGGATCTTTCACGCTATTGCCATTGCGCGGCGGCTGTCAAGTTGGCGGCATTGGCGGGATCGTTTAGCGGAACTGAAGGGTGGGATAGGGCCGCGTGCACTCGCTGACGTGCGCAACTCGAATCCGAGCCGCGCGCGTCAGCAAGCGGTGTTCTGAATACGTCTGCGGACTGCTACGCCTTCACGGCGTGGAACTCCCAGCCCTTGCGGAAGATCGGGCTTCAGGAGCTTGTTGGCCTCGGCGTTGTTGGTGATGCGCATCTTCTCGGGATCGTATTCGAGCTTGCCCTCGTGCCGGAGCGCGATTACGCCCAGCAGCATCCATTCCACGAAAGGCGACGCGACATCGAAGTTGGAGCAGGCCGGGTCGCCGCCCTTGCAGGCGCGGATGAAGTCGCGCATGTGGCCGGGAGACCGCGTCAGCAGCGGCGGCGGCATCCGGTAGTCCTTCATTTTCTCCACCGGGATCAGGCGCGTCATTTCGCCATAGGTGCCGGTGGTCATCATGCCCTTGTCGCCGATGAACAGGCTGCCATCGGGCTTGGGGAAGCGGAGCGGCGTCGTCGCGGCCTTCAGGGCTTCGAAATCCGCCTCGTTGAAAACCCGGCCGGGCGACCGGAATTCGTTGCCCGCCGGACCCATGCTGCCGCGTCCTCTGGCGCCGCCACCCGCCGCCGGGGGACCGCCCGCGGCAGCACCCGCGGGACGCGCACCTGCGCCGCCGGCAGCGCGGCCGCCGCGACCACCCATGCCTCCGGCACTCGGCGGATCGCCCAGCCATTCGCCGTCCGGCACGCCAGCGATCTTGGGGGTCTCCTTCAAGCCGTCGTACCAGAAGACCTTCAGCGGCGGCATGTTGCCATACGCCGCGAAAGTCGTAGCGGATCACCGACCCCTTCGGGAACATGAAGGGACTGGTGCCTTCCTTCTTGATGCACTCCACGCTCACTACCTTGCGATGGGAGAGGTGCAGCGCCATATTCGGCGCGCCCAGGATGTGGCAGGCCATATCGCCCAGCGCGCCGCAGCCGAAGTCGTAGAATCCGCGCCAGTTGAACGGCTGGTAGAAGAAGCCGCCGATTCGGTCCGGCTCGGTTTTGCCGTCCGCCGTGAACGGGCCGCTTCTCGGCGATGCCCAGCCACAGATCCCAATCCAGGGTGGAGGGGATGGGATCTTCTTTGGGGATTTCGGTGAGGCCCTGCGGCCACATGGGCCGGTCGCTCCAGGCGTGCACTTCGGTGACGCCGCCGATATCGCCGTTCCAGACGATCTCGGCGGCCTGGCGCGTGCCTTCGTTGGAGTAGCCCTGGTTGCCCATCTGGGTGGCGACTTTGTACTTGGTGGCCGCTTCCCGCAACTGGCGGGCTTCCCAGACCGTGCGCACCAGCGGCTTTTGCACGTAAACGTGCTTGCCGCGCTCCATGCACCACATCGCCGCGGTGGCATGCATATGATCCGGAATGGCCACGATCACGGCGTCGATGTTCTTGCCTTCCTTATCCAGCATCTGCCGGAAATCCTTGTATTTGGGCGCCTTATCGAAGCGAGTGAACATGTTGGCGGCGCGGCGGTCGTCCACATCGCAAAGCGCCACGATGTTTTCCGTGGGTGCGGCCGCCTGAATGTTGCTGGCGGCCTGCCCGCCCGCGCCGATCGATCCGAAATTCAGCTTCTCGTTGGGGGATTTATATCCCAGCGATTTCAGTGACGGCGTGCTGCCGAATCCCACCGCCGGGACAGCGCCGGCCAGCAGGCTGCCATAAAAGAAATAACGCCTCGTGATTGCCATGCAAAACTCCTATCCGTAGTCGCAGACTACACCAGACAGCTCTTGACGTAAGCGAGGCACTTCTTGGCCTCGGCGATGATGTCCGAACCCTCCGGGATCGGATACTCCAATTCCAGGTTTGCCGGGAAGGGGTACTTCTCCGTTCTTGAGGAGTTGCAGTACATCCTTCATCGGGGTATCGCCCGTGCCCCAGACGGCCACGTTGGGGCCATGGTCCTTCTTGCGATCCTTCAGGTGCAGGTTGGTGATCTTGTCGTGGTGCTGCTTGATGAACGCCACGGCGTCGTATCCGGCGGCGGTGAAGTGGCCGATATCGAGGTTGATGCCGTTGTACTTGCCGTACGCCATCAGGGTGTCGTAGCTCTCCAGCGTGGCGGTCTGGTTGGGGTCGTTGGTGGCGTCGTGGCCGTGATAGCCCACCATCATCTTGTGCTTGTCCGCCATGGGCGCGATGCGCTTGGCCATGGTCAGCGTGGTGCTGGTGGTGATGGCCTTCGCGCCGAGACCCTTGGCCATGGCGAAACCGAACTCGATGTCCTCATCCTTCATGGAGTCCTGCATGTTGTAGCAGAGCAGGGCGACGTCCACGCCGGCGTCGTTGAATTTCTTGGTCACGGCTTTCCAGGTGGCGGGGTTAGCAGAGGCGCGCCATTGCGTTGAGTTTCGCCATGGCGGCGTCCCGCTCGGCCTGATCTGTTCGGGGGTCAACGGCGTCCGGCCGCCGCCTTTCCTCCCCATGGGAGGTTGGCCGGGCGCTCCTCCGGCGGGGGGTTGGCCCGCCGCCTGCCCGGTGCCCTGCCGGCGCCGCCGCCCGGCCCGCGACCCATGCCGCGGCCGAAACTGGGCATCGCCGGGCGCTCCCGCCAGCGACTCGCAATGGTTCGACATCAATTCGCACTCGCCCAGCCCGATCTCGACGTACGCCTTGACGATCGCTTCCGGATCGGGTGCGGCGATCCGATTGAAGCTGTAGGTGATGGCGCCGATCTGCACGCCTCCGAACTTGGAGTCGATCCTCTTGGCGCCAAGCGCCTTGGCCAGCGGCATGGAGGCCAGCGCAATCTTTCCTAAATCTCGTCTTGTGAATTCCATTCTGTTCCTTTCAGTCCAGTCTTTTGCCTAGCGGGGAAAAGGAGATGACATTCTGAAAATACACCCGCGCGCACCTCGAACACCAGTGGTCTTTCGGGCTGAACTATCTGGAATTGGCGTTGCCGGCGTCTGGCGGGTTACCGGAAACGGGGTTTGCACGGTGTATCACCGTGTAAGGTCAGTAAAGCGCCCGCTGTCCTGGCAGCACCGGCGAGATCCCAAAGGGCTCCAGAAGTTGGCGCGCGCCCAGTTCCATCAGGCCGATCTCGGTGGGCATCTGGAACAGCAGGAAACCCTGCTCCATGTGGCGCCGGGCCAGTTCGGGAGTTCCCGCCGGCCGGCCGAGATACTTGCCGTGCCGCTGTGCCGCATCGACGATCCGAGCGATGGCGCGATCCAATTCCGGCTCGTTTTGCCGGCCACGCAGTCCCAGAGAAAACGAAAGGTCGCTGGTGCCGATGAACAGGGCGTCGATTCCCGGGGTGGCGGCGATGGCGTCGATCTGCTCGACGGCGGAAGCCTCCTCCACCACGCAGATGGTCATTACTTCGCGGTCGGCGGAATCGGCATAGTTCCCCGGCGCCGGCCAGGAGCGGATCGCCGCCGCCGCACCGGACCCGCGTTTCCCGGTGGGCGGATACCGGCAGGCTGCCGCGGCTACGGCGGCCTTTTCGCCACTGCTGGTGAAGGGGAAAATGACGCCCTGAACGCCCTGGTCCAAAACGCGCTTAGCAGTCCACAATTCGATCACCGGAACGCGGGCAAACACCGCGGCGGGGAGTCCCCGGGCGGCCAGCACGATCAGGCGCAAGGTCTCCAGCGTGACCGGCGAATGCTCCATCTCCACCCACAGGAAGTGGAAGCCGAGGCAGGCGGCGCGCGCGGCCGCTTCCACAGAGGGGATGGTAATGGTCACGCCGAAAACAGGCTCTCCCGCCTGCAGACGCGCTCGCACGGGGTTAGACCAGGTTGTTGGTTCGCTCATGTCTATCGATTCTGGCGCATCGCAGAGCTGGAGGGAAGCGACGATAAGAGTAGAATGTAGATTAAGAGATGACCCCTCGACGATTATAAGGTCGTGCTCCGTTAGTGCCGACGCGGGCCCAGGCGGCGCGCGACACAAAAGTGGAGAACCTGTGGACTCCAATCGGAGCCGCGATCGCCCTGGATGGCCGCCAACATGCGGCAGCTTCCAAAGCCATCGTGTGCTGCCATGGCGTGCCCATCGTTTCCGGCCTGGATCCTCCAAACCCATCCGATTGAGATGGCGGCTGGCGTAAGCTTTAAAATCGTTCATGATCCGCTCCGGTCTGCGGAGCGTGGTGCGCACGGCGGTCCACCTGGGCGAAGCTGGGGCCGATTTTCGACCACTGGTTGCCCATTCCTTATGTAGTGCGTTTCGACGCCAGATTCCGAAAGGGGTCACATCCAAGGCAAGAACCGTGTGCGGTAGTTCGGAACCAGGCTTTCGCTTCCTGCTCGCGGCCCTCGCTACCTGGCGGGTGACGCACCTGCCGGCGCACGAGGACGGCCCCGTCGATGCCGTGTTCCGCTTCCGCGCATGGCTCGGCAATACCTTCGCGGGCCGGCTGATGGATTGCTTCCAATGTCTCAGTTTGTGAGTTGCCGCGGCGGCGCGCTGTGCCTCACGCTGAAACTCGTGGATTGGGTGCTCACGTGGCTGGCTCTTTCCGGCGCCGCCTGCCACTTGCTCCCGCATAGCCGCTCGGATACCATCTATTCATTCAGGAGGCTCCGTGCGGCTATTCGCGCTGTTTCTGGTTTCGGCCCTGCTGTTCTCCCAGACGCCCTCGCGCTTGCAGGCGGGTTACGATTCGATCCAGCCGGCAACGTTGAAGGCCGATCTCACATTCCTTTCGTCGGACGCGCTGGAGGGCCGCCGGTCTCTCGAACGCGGCTCCGAAGTCGCTATCCAATGGATCGCCAGCGAGTTTGCCAAGGCCGGGCTGAAACCGGCCGCCGGGGATTCGTACCTCCAACCCGTGCCGCTCATCGAATACCAAATGGACCGGGCGCAGACCTCCCTCACATTGCGGCTCGGGGACCAGACCGAGACGTTTCACGCGCCGGACGCCACCGGGACTTTCTCGAATGAAACAACCGTCTCGGGCGCGGTGGTGTTCGCAGGGTTCGGCATCACGGCTCCGGAATTGGACTACGACGATTACGCGGGCATCGACGCGAAAGGCAAGATCGTCCTGATCTTCAATCACGAGCCTCAGGAATCCGATGCCAACTCGATTTTCAATGGCCGGGGCAACACGCGGTATGCCAACAACTACTCGAAAGTCCTGAACGCGCAGCGCCATGGGGCGGTCGCGGTACTGACCATGGCCGACCCCAGCCATGCGGGCGGTGGGCGCGGCACGGCGGGCCGCGGAGGACGGGGCGCGCAGCAGCAGTTGCGGCCGCGCATTCCGCCGGAAGCCCTGGCCGAGGGCGGCACCGCCATCCCATCGTTCGCCCTTTCCGCCGCCGTGGCCGGCAAACTGTTCGCCGCCGCCGCCAAAACTCCCGCCGCCGTGCTGAGCGCTATCGATAGCAAGCCCGCACCGGCCTCGTTCGAGATTCCCGGCGCCCGCGCGGAACTGCACACCGTGGTCGCCGACCGCAAGCGGGCCAACTCGTACAACGTGGCCGGCCTGCTGGAAGGCAGCGACCCCGCCCTGCGCGCGGAGACCGTGGTCTTCAGCGCCCATTTCGATCACGATGGCGTGGGGCCGCTCGGCATCATGCACGGCGCCGATGATAACGGCTCCGGGACGGTCGGAGTGGTCGCGCTGGCGCATGCCTTTGCCCGCAATCCGGAGAAGCCCAAGCGTTCGATCCTGTTCGTCGTCTTTGCCGCCGAAGAGCGCGGGCTGCTGGGCGCCTACTACTACGTGGCGCATCCGCTGCGGCCGCTGGCTACGACGCGCGCCGAGATCAACTTCGATATGATCGGCCGCAACGAAGCGCCGGTGAATCCCGCGGTGCCCCAGCCGGAAATATCCGCGGACACGTCCAACGAATTGGGCCTGATCGGCACCCACTACAGCCCGGATTACCGGGAAACCGTGGAGCGCAACAACAAAATCGTGGGCCTGAACCTCACTTACAAATGGGACCACGATTCCACCCAGCAGGTGCTCTTTCGCAGCGACCAGTATCCTTTTCTGATGCACGATATTCCGGCCGTCTGGTGGTTCACGGGGTTTCATCCCGATTATCACCAGGTGACCGATACGGTAGAGAAGATCAACTTTCCGAAGATGGCGAAGATTCTGCGCCTGGCGTATTTATCGGGCTTCGAATTCGCCGACGGGCGGAATCCGCCGCACCTCCAGGGGCGCGCGCGCAGCGTGGAGTAGGCGTCATGCTGGGTTCCACCATCGATGTGCTGTGGACCGCCCGCTATGACTATCAGCCGGGTTGGGTGCTGGAGCCGCATCGCCACAGCTTCTTCCAGATGCTCTACGTGCTCGGCGGCAAGGGAGCCTTCCAGCTCGAAGACCACACCTTTGCGCTGCGCACCGGCCTGCTGCTGCTGGTCAAGCCCGAGGTGGTGCACGGCGCCACCGCGTCCGCCGTCATAAAGACGCTGGATATCAAATTCCACGTGCGGAACCCGAAGCTGCGCTCGGCGCTGCTGCGTGCTCCGAGTTGCGCCAACATGACCGATTCGCCCGTTCCCGAACTGCTCGAGCGGATCCGCTTTGAAGGCGAACACCAGAAACCGCTGTACCGCGACGTGTGCCGCGCGCTGATGGCGGAGATTCTGCTGCTTTACCTGCGTCATCACAGCGGCGTCGAAGCGAGACCCGCGGCGCCGCCGGACGCCCGGGAACTGGTGCAGGATTCGCTGCTGCGCAGAGGTTTGGACTATATCCAGAAGAACTATGCCGGCACTCTGGGCGTCAACGAAATAGCCAACGCGCTGGGTTGCTGCGACCGCTCGCTGCGGCTGCATTTCCGCAACGTCCTGGGTGTTGGGCCGCTCGAATATCTACAGCGGTACCGGGTGGCGCGCGCCAAGGAACTGATCGAGTATTCGGATTATTCGCTCAAGGAAATCGCCGTCCGTGTGGGCTTCCGCAACGTACAGCACTTCACCCGCCTGTTCGCCGTGGCCGAGGGCCAAAGCCCCGGGGCGTGGCGGCAGCGGTACCGCGAAGGGATTCGCAAGGATGTCTGCATCAATCCGCACTTCGAGAACGCCAACCGGACCCGGCAGGTCGTATCGTGAAAGAGACCATGCGCGGCGCTCTGTTCACTTTCCATAGCTGAACTGGTAACCATTCCCTTCTTACATCCCCGTCCGGGTCAGATACTCCTGCACCTTTTCAAGTTGCACCTGGGCACTGGGGATGGTCTCCGCAGCTTTCCGCAGATGCTCGATCCCTTCGCGAATGGTGCGCGTGTCCACCGAAAGGACGAGTCCCAGAATGAAATGCGCTTGCGGGTAGCCCGGCTCCAGTCTCAGGGCCCAGCGGGCCGTACCGGCTGCTTCGGCGAACTGCTTCAGCCCGAACTGCGCCGATGCCATATTGCTGAGCAGCAGCGGAGTCGGGCTGCCCACTTCCAGCGCGCGCCTGCATTCGCGCTCGGCCTCCGCGTAGCGGCGCAGGTGGATGTGCTGAGCGGCCAGGTTGATGTACGCATCGGCGTAGTACGGCGATAGATAGACGGCCTTTTGCAGTTCCCCGGCCGCCTTTTCGTGATCCCCGGCCTGAGAGAACTTCTGCGCAGCCATCACCGCCTGAAACGCCTTGCGGCTGGGCGGATGCTGCAACTGAGCCATCGACACCGGTCCCTCGGGCGGGCGCTCCTGTACGGGGGCGGCAATATGAACCGCCATGCCTTGCATCATCGGTCTGACGGTGATGAACTCCTGGTGGACCATATCACCGGCGGGATCCATTACTACCAGTTGATAGTCACCGTACGGCACATGGCGCATGGTAAAGGTGCCGTCGGCCGCGAGATCCGCGGACTCCACCTTCTGGTGCCCGTGGAGTTCATAGAGTTGGAGCGTATATTCAGGCCGGACGCCGCAGTTTTCGCATTTCAAATCCACTCGCAAATCCGGCAATTCGTTATCCTGCGCCCTGACCGGCACCACGGCGCAGAGAAGCAGCCATACCGCGCCCAAATGGCGCAAAGCTTTTCCTCGCACAGCAAGACCTCCGTATTTTGGGTGTTGGTTCTCAGGCGGGGAGAAGCCGTGCGCGGGCGCAATACACCCGCGCGGGTTTCGAAAGCAGAAAGGGCCTGGCCCTTAATTAATTGGTCTGTTCTTCGCGGTTCAAATCTTCAGACAGGATGATTGCCTCGGCCAGTTCCTTCATGGGGCGACGGAGCCGGCGGCTTTGGTTGCGCAGGCGGAGATAGGCTTCTTCCTCGGTGATGCCATGGCGCTGCTGCAGAATTCCTTTGGCCCGCTCCACCAGCTTGCGCGTTTGCAGTTCCCGTTTCATCTCCTGGGTCTCTTCCAGAAGGCGGGCGTTTTCTTCAGTCAACAGCGATTTCGAAATCGTGACGCCCAACTGCTCCCCGATAAACACCAGGATGCCGGTCTCTTCCGTGCTGTGTTCGTGCGGCTCACGATGGTGAACGTTGACCACCCCGATCAGTTCGCCGCCGCTCACCAGCGGCACCGAAAGGAATGCCTGGTAGGTATCTTCGATCAGTCCCTGGAAGCGCTTGAAGCGGGCGTCCTGGGCGGCATTGGAGCTCAATGCCACCACGGATTTGTGCTCCGCGACCCAGCCCGTCACGCCCTCGCCGACTTTCATGCGCAGCATTCCCAGGTCCGTAACGTGCGGCACCTGCGAAGCCCGCAAAACAACTTCATTGGATTCATGGTCGATCAGGTAGACCAGGCACGCATCGCAACCGGTTGCCTGTACGGTCAGGCCGATCACCTCACCCAGCATCTCGTCCAGCGACAAATCCGAGCTGACGATGCTGCTGATCCGGTGGAAGATCGATACGGATTCGGAAGAAGCCATCGTAGCAGTCCCCATGTATTCAACCTACCGTTCTGCCGAAGTACAGTCCAATTGAAAATTTCTATGTAGGTCATCATTACCGGATGGTGACGGGTGCCGCGGTTAGAGCAGCGGTTTGGCGGCGGCCAGAGACTTTTCGTGCGCGCGCAGGTGGGCCAGGGTTTCCGCGGGCGAGCCGGATTCCAGGCTGGCGACGGTCTTGGAGATCGCGTCCCGGGCGGCGGCATTGTTAATGGTGGCCTGCGCCGTGGGGTCGGCCCGCCGGGCCGGTTGGAGGGATTGGGCCCATTGCTGCAACGCGGCGATCAGATCGGCAGGCGGGGTAGATGCCGCCTGAGCCTTTTCGATCCGGGCGATCAGCTCGCGGATGGTCGCAAGTATAAAGCGCCGCCGTTCTACCATTTGGGCGATCTTCTCCGGGACACCCGCGGCACTTCCGTCGGCGAAGAGGGCGGCCTGCAATTTGACGTAGTCGGGAACCGCACCCACCGTCATGTTGGTCACCTGGATTCGCTTTTCGGCGCCGGGCGCGATCAGGTCGGCCGGCGGCTTCATCCTGCCAGAGGGAATAGTAGCTGCCGGGGTAGTTGACCAGTTCGATCAGGAACGCGGTGACCGGCTGGGTGCCGGTGTTCTTAACCCGGAAAATGGACCCGCCGGGGATAGGCTCGGTGTGCAGCACGGGCAGCGGCTGCGCAGCCGGGCCGGCTTGAGCCAGAAACAGCGCGGCGGCGAGGATTTTCAGCGTCATAGAGTGCCATTATCCTCCTTCCGCCGCAAGCGGTACACTAGTCCAATCATGCGATCCACCCTTGTTCTTGGCATTGCCCTGTGCGCCTGCCTGCCCGCCCAGGTCCGATTCTCTCGCGACCAGATCAGCATCGATGTGGACAAGAAGCCGTTCACCACTTTCCATTACGGCGGGGATTACGGACGCCCGTTTCTGGCCCCCTTGCGGAGCGCGTCCGGTAAGATCGTGACGCGCCACTACCCCATGGAGGAGGTGGCCGGCGAGAGCCACGATCACGTACATCACACGGGCCTGTGGTTCTCCTACGACGACGTCAACGGCACCAAGTTCTGGGAGAACGACCCGTCGTACACCAAGCCGCACATCGGGCGCATCGTGGTACGCAACGCGCAGTACAAGGATGGCGACCGCTCGGGCACGCTTACCGCCACCATGGAGTGGCGCGACCCGTCGGGTAAGACCCTCGTGGTAGAGGATCGAAACATGATCTTCTACTCGGACCCGAAACTGCGCACCATCGATTTCGACATCACGCTGACCGCGGCCGAGGATCTGACGTTCGGCGATACCAAGGAAGGAGCGTTCGCCATCCGCCTGGCTGATGCCTTCACCGAAAAGAAGGGCGGACGGATGGTGGACGCGGATGGCCGGGCCACTATGGCCAACGTCTGGGGCAAACGGTCGAACTGGGTGGATTACACCGCCGAACTGGAAGGCGAGCGGCTGGGGGTGGCCATCTTCGACCATCCCCAGAATCCACGCCACCCTACCTACTGGCACGCCCGCGATTACGGCCTGTTCGCGCTGAATCCGTTCGGCCGGAATGCCTTCGACCCTAAGCAGGAAGAGAGCCAGTGGAAGCTGCCGAAGGGCCAGAAACTGCATTTCCGCTGGCGCGTGACGATCCATCCGGGCGACGCCGAAACGGGCCACGTGGCGGACATGTACAAGCAATACGCGTCGGGGCAGTAGCGCGGGGGACAGGCTGGGAAGCCTGTCCTACCTTGACGCGTAGGAGCTGAGGACCTTCATATAATTGGCGCGTTCGAAGGCCTTGGGCTGCGGTACCGAGTTGCGGCTCATGCTGCCCTGCATCTGCTTGATGGAATCGTATTCGTGTTCGCCCATCCAGATGAGGAGTTCGGTACACAGGGTATCGAGGAAGGTGATGCCGCGCTTGAGTAAAGCGGAGGTCATCATGGCGACCTTGGCTCCGGCCATCATGGCTTTGACCACATCGGTAGCGCTGTGGACTCCGCCGGTGAGGGCGAGGTCGGCATCCACGTTGCCGTACAGGACGGCGATCCAGTGCAGGCGCAGCAGCAGTTCGTGCGAATTGCTCAGGATCAGGTTGGGCACCACTTCCAGCGCTTCCAGGTCGTAGTCGGGCTGGTAGAAGCGATTGAAGAGCACCAGGCCGTCGGCGCCCGGCGGCGGCGAGCTTCTGCGCCATGTGCGCCATGGAGCTGAAGTAGGGGCCGATCTTCACGGCGACCGGGATCTTCAGTTCGCTTTTGACGGCGGCGATCAGGTCGAGATACTTCTGCTCTACCTGCTCGCCGGTGGTATTGGGGTCCACCGGAATGTAATAGATGTTCAGTTCCAGCGCGTCGGCGCCGGCCTGCTGCATCTGTTTGGCGTACTCGATCCAGCCGCCCTTGGTGGTGCCGTTGAGGCTGGCGATGATGGGAATCTTCACCGCCTGTTTGCACTTGGCGATGTGCGCCAGGTAGGCATCCGGCCCCATCACCTTGTACAGCAGATCGGGGAAGTGGCTGGTGGCCTCGGCGGAGACGTCGGCAGACTTCGGTGATGAAGCGGTCGAGCTCGTCGGACTCCTGTTCGATCTGCTCTTCGAACAGGGAGTGCAGCACCACGGCCGCGGCTCCGGCGTCTTCGATGACGCCGGATATTGCCCACGTCCTGGCACATGGGCGAGGACGAAGCCACCAGGGGATTCTTGAGCTTCAGCCCCAGGTACGTCGTGGAAAGGTCGATAGTCTTGGAAAGGTCGATCATTTTTTCACCTCCGCGCCGTTGGCGGGTTCGTGAGCCATGTAGTCATACAGCTTCCAGCGGGCTGCCACATCTTCCTGCGCCAGGGCCAGGAGCCGCTTGGCCTCTTCGGGATTGCTCTTGACCAGCATGGTGTAGCGGGTCTCGTTGTAGATGAAGTCCTTGACGCCGATGGAGGGCGCGCGCGAATCGAGCTGGAAGGGATTCTTGTTCTGCGCCACCAGGTCCGGGTTGTAGCGGAAGAGCGGCCAGTAGCCGGAATTCACGGCGGCCTTCTGCTGATCCATGCCGTAGGCCAGGTCGTAGCCGTGGGCGATGCAGTGGCTGTAGGCGATGATGATGGAAGGCCCGTTGAAGGCTTCGGCTTCCTGGAATGCCTTGAGGGTCTGCATGTCGCTGGCGCCCATGGCGATGCGCGCCACATAGACGCTGCCGTAGCTCATGGCCATCATGGCGAGGTCCTTCTTGCCCACCGGTTTGCCGCCGGCGGCGAACTTGGCCACCGCGCCGCGCGGGGTGGCTTTGGAGGCCTGGCCGCCGGTGTTGGAGTAGACTTCGGTATCGAGCACCAGGACGTTGACGTTGCGGCCGGAGGCCAGGACGTGATCGAGGCCGCCGTAGCCGATATCGTAGGCCCAGCCGTCGCCGCCCACGATCCAGACGCTCTTCTTGACCAGCGAGTCGGCGATGCTGAGCAGGTCGCGGGCTTCGGGGCTATCGATGGCCGGCGAGCTTGGCTTTGAGGGTCTTGACGCGCTCGCGCTGGGCGAAGATGCCCTGCTCGGTTTTCTGATCGGCGTGGAGGATGGCCTGCGCCAGGTCCTCGCCGATAGCTGAAGCCGAGCCGCCATACCAGCTCGCGGGCGTATTCGTTCTGCTTGTCGACGGCCAGGCGCATGCCCAGGCCGAATTCGGCGTTGTCTTCGAACAGCGAGTTGGACCAGGCCGGGCCGCGGCCGTCCTCGTTGGTGCAGTAGGGCGTGGTGGGCAGGTTGCCGCCGTAGATGGAGGAGCAGCCGGTGGCGTTGGCGATCATCATGCGGTCGCCGAACAGCTGGGTCAGCAGCTTGATGTAGGGCGTTTCGCCGCAGCCGGAGCAGGCGCCGGAGAACTCGAACAGGGGCTGGAGCAACTGCACGTCCTTCACCTGGTTGAGCGAGAGCACGGTGCGCTGGGTCTCGGGAATCTTCAGGAAGAAGTCCCAGTTGGCGGCTTCGCTTTCGCGCAGCGGCGGCTGGGCCACCATGTTGATGGCGCGGTGCTTGACTTCGCTCTTGCTCTTGGCGGGGCAGACCTGCACGCAGAGGGTGCAGCCGGTGCAATCTTCGGGCGCCACCTGCAGGGTGTACTTGCGCTCCTTCATATCCTTCCAGCGGGCCGGAACGGATTTGAAGGTGGCCGGCGCGCCGGCGAGGGCCGGTTCGTCGTAGACCTTGGCGCGGATCACGCTGTGGGGGCAGACCAGCACGCACTTGCCGCACTGGATGCAGAGCTCCTCGTCCCACTCGGGAATTTCGAGGGCGATGTTGCGCTTCTCCCACTGCGCGGTGCCGATGGGGAAGGTGCCATCGACGGGCATGGCGCTGACCGGCAGATCGTCGCCTTCGCCGGCGATGATCATGGCCGTGACCTTCTGCACGAATCCGGGGGCGGCGGCGGGCACGTAGCGGGCGGAGATCGAAGGTGGAGGTGACTTGCGCGGGCATCTTCACTTCATGCAGATGGCTGAGGGCGGCATCGACGGCGGCGAAGTTCTTCTGCACCACGGCTTCGCCGCGCTTGCCGTAGGTCTTCTTGATGGCGTACTTGATGGCTTCGATGGCTTCTTCGCGCGGCAGCACGCCGCTGATGGCGAAGAAGCAGGTCTGCATGATGGTGTTGATGCGGCCGCCCATGCCGGTTTCCTTGGCCACTTCGTAGCCATCGATGACGTAGAACTTCAGCTTCTTTTCGATGATCTGGCGCTGCACCAGGCGGGGCAGGTGGTCCCAGACTTCGTCGGCGCCGAAGGGGCTGTTGAGCAGGAAGGTGGCGCCGGGCTCGGCGTACTTCAGCATGTCGATGCGTTCCAGGAAGGAGAACTGGTGGCAGGCCACGAAGTTGGCCTTGCTGATGAGGTAGCTGGAGTGGATGGGGCTGGGGTCCGAAGCGCAGGTGCGAGGTGGTGATGGCGCCGGACTTCTTGGAATCGTAGACGAAATAGCCCTGGGCGTAGTTGGCGGTCTCTTCGCCGATGATCTTGATGGAGTTCTTGTTGGCGCCCACGGTGCCATCGGCGCCGAGGCCGTAGAACAGGGCGCGCACGGTGCCGGGATCTTCGGTGGAGAACTCGGGATCGTACGTCCAGGCTGGTGTGGGTGACATCGTCATTGATGCCGATGGTGAAGTGGTTCTTGGGCGACGGCTTGAGCAGCTCGTCGAACACGCCCTTCACCATGGCGGGGGTGAATTCCTTGGAGGCCAGGCCGTAGCGGCCGCCGATCACCTTCTTGCCGACGCCCATTTCGGCAGAGCGCGGTGACGACATCGCAGTAGAGCGGCTCGCCGGTGGCGCCGGGTTCCTTGGTGCGGTCGAGGACGGCGATGGATTTGCACCGATGGCGGGCAGCGCGGCGACGAAGGTCTCGACCGCGAAGGGCCGGAACAGGCGGACCTTGAGCAGGCCGACCTTTTCGCCGGCGGCGTTGAGCGCTTCCACGGCTTCCTGGGCCACTTCGGCGCCCGAGCCCATCATAATGATGACGCGCTCGGCATCCGGCGCGCCGACGTAATCGAACAGGCGATACTGGCGGCCGACGAGGTCGGCGAACTTGTCCATGGCGTTCTGCACGATGGTGGGGGCGGCCAGGTAGTACGGAGTTGCAGGCTTCGCGCGCCTGGAAATAGACGTCGGGATTCTGCGCGGTGCCGCGGAGTGCGGGCGGTCGGGCGAGAGGGCGCGGGCGCGGTGGGCCTGCACCAGCTCGTCGGTCGATCATGGCGCGCAGATCGTCGGGGGTGAGCTGCTCGACCTTGGCGACTTCGTGCGAGGTGCGGAATCCGTCAAAGAAGTGGACGAAGGGGATGCGCGATTCCAGGGTGGCGGCCTGGGCGATCAGCGCCATATCCATGACTTCCTGCACCGAATTGGAGGACAGCATGCCGAAGCCGGTGGCGCGCGCGGCCATGACGTCGGAGTGATCGCCGAAGATGGAAAGGGCCTGGGTGGCGAGGGCGCGGGCGGCGACATGGAAGACGGTGGCGGTGAGCTCCCCGGCGATCTTGAACATGTTGGGGATCATCAGCAGCAGGCCCTGGGACGCGGTGAAGGTGGTGGCCAGGGACCCGGCCTGCAACGCGCCGTGAAGCGCTCCGGCCGCTCCGCCTTCGCTCTGCATCTCGATCGACCGTCGGCACGGTGCCCCAGATGTTGGGCTTGCCTTCGGCGGACCACTGGTCCGCCCATTCGCCCATGTTGGATGAAGGCGTAATGGGATAAATAGCGATGACTTCGTTGATCTGATGCGCTACGTATGCGGCGGCCTCGTTACCGTCGATGGTGACAGTTGGCCTGGTGGTGGTGGTTGGACTACTCAACTCGCCCCTCCTTACTAGTATGGGATTCACTTCCTTAAACCATATTATAAGACCCTGTTGTCGTAAAAATCCACAAGTATTTTGGATGGGAAAATCTTAAAACGAGGCCGGAGGTTCACCACGGAGTCACGAAGGACACGGAGGAAGCACGGAGGGGGAGAGAGGGGAGTCCATCGCGGAGTCGCGGAGACGCGGAGGAAGACGCGGAGGATTTGGGAGAGCCGGGTCTCAGGGGTAGGTTGCGCGGGCGTGTTTTCGACAGCGGCGAGGGTGTGGGTCCACGCTTGCTCTTCCGCTTATGATGAGCCGGGCGGCGTAGATGCCCGAGCCGAGGGCATTGAAGCGGACAGCGGCTTTGCCTGCCGGGGGCGCCCCTTCCACTCTGACGGTATCAGGCAAGTAGGATTCGACAGGCGCTCATGCCGCGGAAGAGCCCGAGACTCGAGGTTCTTACGCCAATGCCCGCACGGCTAAACGCTCGGGCGATGGATCCCAATCGCAGTCTGATACGCCTGTAACTGGCTTAGCTGGTTCCGTCGGGATTCCCAGTCTCTGCATTTTCGAGATGAGGGTTGTCCGCGGGAGTCCAAGCCTTGCGGCGGCCCCATACGGTCCGCCGACGACCCAGTTGGTTTGACGAAGAGTGTTAATAATGAGCGCCCGGTGTGCGTCGCTCAGGGTGCGGACAACGCCGTCCCACGTTTTCTGGTTGATCAGGTCCGCGATCGGCGCTCGTAGTTCTCTACCGTTCGTCAGAATCACGGATCGCTCAATAAAGTTTTGCAGTTCCCGTATATTCCCCGGCCAGTTGTATCTCATGATAGCCGCCATCACTTTGTCAGAGACGCGGTCGATTGATTTGCCGTAACGACCACCAATTGTTCGAAGGAAGTGATCGATGAGCAAAGGAATATCGCTTGCTCGTTCGCGAAGCGGCGGCAGCCAGACCGGAAAGACGTTCAGCCGATAATACAAGTCCATGCGGAACCGCTGTTCCGCTATCATCTGCTCAAGATCCTGATTTGTGGCGGTAACTATCCGGACATCGACTCGAGTCGTTTGCGAACTCCCGAGTTTTTCGAACTCCTGCTCTTGAATTGCGCGCAAGAGCTTGGGCTGAAGCTCGATCGGCAATTCGCCGATTTCGTCGAGGAAAAGCGTACCGCCATCGGCGGATTGAAAGCGTCCTATTCTACTTGTCTGGGCCCCGGTAAAGGCGCCCCGTTCATATCCAAAGAGTTCGCTCTCGATCAGCGAGGCGGGAATGGCAGCACAGTTGACTGCCACGAACCGTTGCCGGCGGCGGGCGCTTCCATCATGGATGGCTCGCGCGACTACTTCCTTCCCTGTGCCCGTTTCACCCCGGAGGAGCACGGCACAATCCACGCGCGCCACGGTCCCCAGTTGTTCCACTACGGCGAGAAAGTTGGGGCTAGATCCAATAAGGCTAGAAATCGCAGGGGTTTCATCCGTAACCACCTTCGACGCGGCATAGTCCAAATGACGGCCCAGGCCATCACGGTTCGTATTAGGCATCTTCGATATCCTTTCTTCTTCCAGGTCTAGCCCTTGCTCCGACGTGCGCCCATGCATTTCCGCCTCCTCTCTCGTGACCCATCCAGGGATATAGGGCGGACAATTCCTGAGTTCCGTTCCGTTGGCCTGGCTGAGCTCAAGAAGTCTGAGCCCTGCGCGGTCGATAACGATGAGATCGATTGATTGGCGTGGACTGCGACGCTCACTCTGCGACGGAATCCACTTACAGCAGTCTTATATTGTGTTCGACCGTTTTTATGAGACTGTCCATTTTGCCGCTCAGCACCTGTTTCGCAACGCTTAGCGTGTAGCCTTTCAAGGTATGAAAAGGTACGTGCGACGGCATGGCGAGCGCATAAGGGTCGACCACGACATCCACTACAACGGGACCGCTCTTGTGTGCGAGAGCTTCGGATCAGACCATCGCTGACCGCGTCGGGATCCTCAATTCGAATCCCCTTTGCGCCCATTGCTTCGGCCACCGCGGCGAAGTTCGGGTTCTTGAATCCCACTCCATAGGGAATGAAGCCGGCTTCCTGCTGCTCGATACTCACGAAGTCGAGCGACTCGTTGTTCAGCAGGATGTGGATCACAGGTGTCTTTCGTTCTACCTGAGTCAAGCAGATCGCCCATCCCAAGCATCGTGAACCCGCCGTCGCCGCAGATTGCGATCGTTTGGCGGCCAGGATAGGCCAGTTGCGCTCCAAACGCGTTCGGCGCTGCGTTGGCCATGGAAGCCCAGGAGAACGATCCGAAGAGCCTCCGATTCTTGCCGCCTTTGATGTGCCTCGCCAGCCACATTACCGCCGTGCCGGTATCCGCGAAAAACATGGCGTCATCCGACGCTAATTTACACAGCGTAGCGGCGAGGTATTCCGGACGTATTGGTTTGATGCCCGGTCCGTTGTCAACATAATGCTGTTTCAGTTCGGCAAAAGACTCCGTCTCGGCAACATATTTGCGCAGGAAGCGGTCATCGGTCTTTTCCTGGACATTTTCCAGTAGTGCTTGGAGGGTCGCTTTGACGTCGCCGACGAGCCCAAGATCGAGCGAGGTTCGGCGGCCTATGTGTTTCGGATTCTGGTCGATCTGTACCTTCCTTACTTGCGCTCCAGGAAGGAATTCGGAAAACGGAAAATCGGTCCCGAGCATCAGAAGGAGATCGGCATGGTTGATCGCTCCATAAGCGCCGCCATATCCCAGCAAACCCGTCAGTCCTACAGCGTAGGGATTGTCGTGCTCCAGCCATTGCTTACCTCGCAACGCGTAGCCGACGGGCGCCTTCAATCTTGCGGCCAGCTCGATTACCTCTTCGCGCGCGTCCCGGCACCCATCGCCGCCAAAAATCGCGACGGTGCCGGCGTCGTTAATCATGTCCGTGAGCCGGCTCAGGTCAGAATCCGACGGACGAAACACAGGCGCCGCCGGGATGCTGACAGCCACCGGTTCGCCCACGGCCTCCGCCGCCGCGACATCCCCGGGAATCGAGAGGACCGTAGGGCCTTTCTCAATGATCGAAGTGCGTATGGCCGTACCGATGACAGCCTGAGCCTGAGCAGGATTGACTAGCCGGGCCGTGTAAAGAGAGGCGGCTTGGAAGAACTGATAGGGGTTCATCTCCTCCAGCGAAGATGTATCCATTAACATGGTTTCAACGTCGCCCGCGATCGCAATCACCGGAGCGCGCTCTTTGCGCGCATCCATCAGGCCGTTGAAGAGGTGGACAACGCCAGGTCCCGCTGTTCCGCACACGGCGACAGGTGCGCCTGTGAAGTAAGCGTCCGCGACGGCGGCGAAGACCCCGTATTCTTCATTTCGAACATGCACAAACTCGACGTTTCCGTTTCGGCGCAGCGCATCGATCACGGGATTCAAGGCGTCGCCGACAATGCCGTAACACCGTTTTACGCCGGCGTTGACAAGCATTTCCCATAAGACATCCGCAACGTTTCGGGCCATAGCAATCTCTGTTTCCTTTCATGAAATAAACGCAGGCACCAGAAGCGCCTGCTTCTTATCGGTTACCAAATCTTACCCGGCCGCACTCGCAAAAACGGCCTCGAAATACCAGGGAACCGGTAGGCCGTCTTCACCGCGGCCCTGTAGAGGTTCCGCGCATTGCCGAGGGCAGCCGGAAGGCATGGCTCCCGTGAATCACGCGAATTCCGTGGAATTCCGCGAATCGGAGTTCTGAAAGACGGAACCGCTTCCTTGTCAGTAGCCGTCTCTCCCTGAATCAGAACGGTACAGTTGGCGGATGCGACCGTGTTTACCTTATCGAGCACCGCTCCGAACCTAGGGCCTGATCCGATCAATTCAGAATTGGACATGTTTACCTCGTTGAATCGATTTGGCTCATCAGCCCCATTCCTGTCTTTCAGTGTGGACTCATTTGCCTTTGATGCGAACCCCCACACGTTGGAATTTCGACTGGCTCTTTAGTCGGAGCGAGCGGAGTACCTCACGAGGCATTGGAACATACCCATATTGGGGGAGGGGAACGGTCGCTAGCCTTGAGAAAGGTCGATGCGCTTCCTGCCGAACAGCCGGGCATCGATTGACCAGGCGCCCGGCCCGATCATCGCCAACGCTGCCGCCAACACCGCCTGCGCGAGTGCCATCCATGGGTCGCCGGAGTGGGAGGAGAATCGCGGGATTGCGATCCACACTTTAGCAGCAGCGGCTAGAACCCCAGCCAGCGGGGTGAACGCCCCCGCCAACAGAAGCATCGCGGCGGCGATGCCGATTATTTGCAGAGCGACGGTTAATAGCGACGGTCCTTCACGGATTCCGCCGATTCCGAAAGCGATCAGTGCTGCACCTGTGAGAAGACGCAGAAGAAGAAGACCCGCACCCGGCCATCCGCCGGCAAATGTCGAAAATAGTCGCTGCACAATATCCCATTGAGAGAATAGAAGATTTACGAAAGAATCGACAGGTCTGAAACTGGGATGGCGCGATCCCCCTTTCGGGGGATCAAAGCTGGATAATGCCGCGCTTCAGCGCGGTGGTGACGGCGTGAGTGCGGTCGTTAGCGTGAAGCTTTGAGAGGATATTTCCGATGTGGCTCTTCACGGTTTCTTCGGCAATGGAAAGTTTGCTTGCGATCTCTTTGTTCGAATTGCCGGCTGCGATTAATCGCAGCACCTCGATCTCGCGTGAAGACAGGTCATCCTCAGCAGTATGTTCAGCTAGTTCCATTGCTATCTCGGGCGGAATTCGCTTTTGCCCGGAGTGAACGGCGCGGATAGCCTCCGGCAGATCTCTATTTACGTGACCCTTTAGCAGGTAGCCGAGTGCGCCGGCTTTCAGCGCTCGAACCACTTGCACATCACCCGGGTAGGTTGTGAGGACAATGATTCGCGCGTTAGGAAAATCGCTACGAATTGCAATGATGCACTCGATGCCGCTCATTTCCGGCATCTGCAGGTCCATTAGCGTGATGTCCGGCCGGTGTTTTTTGAACTCCGCAATCGCTTCCTGTCCGTTGGACGCCTCGGCTACCAACTTCATGTCGGGTTCGGCGTTGATCAGTGCGGAGATTCCCTTGCGCAGAAGAGCATGATCATCGACCGTCAGGATTCGAATTTCCCGCGCATTACTGGCCATGAGACCTCGCCTTCTTGCGGAAGAGTCCGAGTATCCGGGCGTCGGGGGAGTTTGCGTAAGCGACCGATGCCGGCACGGTCACCTGAACCTCCGTGCCCGCCCCCACGTCGCTCCAGAAATCCAGTTGAGCGCCCGCCAGCCTTGCGCGTTCGCGGACTCCAGGCAAGCCCCAATGTCCAGCCCGCGCGCCTCCGTTGAGTATCTTTGGGTCAATTCCGATTCCGTCATCGCGGAACCGGATGCGGAGTTCCTGCGGGTCGTACCGAATCTCAACTTCAATCTTTTTGGCGCGCGCATGGCGGAAAGCGTTTCGCAGAATCTCCCGGCCTATCCGATAGACCTCGTCCTGAAGAACGGTCTTTATCTCTCGCGGCGGCCCTTCGACGGTCACGCAGAAAGCAGGGCTGCCGCCGTTCGCAGCAGCGACTCCCAAAAGTTCCTGCCCGGCAGCCGCAAACAGATGAGCCAGGTCGCTGCCGGCCCGCTGAGTCTGAGCGCAGGTCTAGAATGGCATCCCGGCCCTCCGCAATGGCCGCCTCGGAGCTGCGGATCGCCTCGTCCAGAGTCTGCATTGCCTCTTCGGGGCGTCTTGGAAAGAGGTTCCGGGCAGCTTGAACTTCGAACAGCGAGCCCTGGAAGCTCTGCAGTAGCGTGTCGTGCAAGTCACGAGCGATGCGCTCCCGTTCCGCCGAGCGTTCTTCGAGACGCACCTTGATGCGCGCCGATTCCTGCCGCAGCCGGAATCGATAGGCGCCGGTCAGCAGGATGCATCCGGTCACGATCAGCAAGATCCGAAAAGTAGCGGTTTCATAAAAGAATGGTTCTTGCGTAATCCGGTAAACGATTCCCTGACGATCCCAGATGCCATCGCCGTTGCTCGCGCGTACATGGAAGAGGTAGGTTCCGTGAGGAATTGTCGTGTAAACGGCCGCGTCATCCGGCTTTACGTCTAGCCACTCTGAGTCAATCCCATCCAACCGGTATTGCATGTGGACTCTTTCCGGCGACGACAATTCGATCGAGCCCAGTTGCAACTCGGTATGATGCAGTCCCGGCGGGAGGATCAGTTCGCGGCCCGCGTTTCGCTTCTTCCGATCCACGTCGACCTCGCTGATGTACTCGAAAGGCTTGCCGGAAGCGGGAGAGAGCTTCGAGAGATCCAGCATGGCCGCGCCGCCCACAGTCGCGACCCAAAGCTTGCCATCCTTGGTGATGGTCATGTTCGGATATCCGCCGGTGCATTCCTTCGACAAAAAGCCATCGGCGGTTCCGAATCTCGTGTAGTCGATAGGCTCATGCTGTTCGCCCTCCCAACTTCGCAAGCTGGCGGTGCCGACGCGAGTGACGCCTCCCGATCCGCCGGCAATCCACAGGTCCTGTTGGACCGGCTGGATCTGAGTCCCATCGAGGTCTGCGATTCCCTTTAGTTTGCCGTCCTTCAGACGGCCCACGCCCAACCCCTCCAACACAACGTAGAGACCGCCCAAGGGGCTTTCTCCAGCAACCTCCACCCCTCGATGATCCTGCGGGCGAAACGCTGCCACGAATTTGTCGCCATCCAGCCGGTCAATGCCGCTGTGGGTAGCCACCCAGACCGATCCGCTGCTGTCCTGGAAGACATTGCCGATGTACATGTTGGATAATCCGTCGGCAGTAGTGTAGTTTCGCAAAACTCCATCGCGGAGCCGTGTCAACCCTCCAGTCGTGGCAATCCAAAGCGAACCATCACGAGCATCCAGGAGGCAGGTCACTGTATCGCTTCCGAGACCGTCGGTTTTCGTAAAGGCCTGAAAATGTCCGGCGTGAAAGCGGAATAGTCCGCCGCCGGCGGTTCCCACCCAAAGATCGTGCTTCGAATCCTCCGCCAGGGCGTTGACGCAGGAGTTGGTCAGCCCGTCCTTCTCGTCGTAAGTATGGAAACGGCTGCCATCAAACCACGAGAGTCCGCCGCAATTATTTCCCGCCCACAGCTTGCCATCGGCAGTGGCCAATACCGTCATTACGATATTGTTTGGCAGGCCGTTCGCTTTGGTAAAAGTTCTGACTGTCCGATTCTTGAATCGCACCAGGCCGGCACCATTTGTGCCAACCCATAGATTGCCGTCGCGGTCGGCAGTGACGGTGCGCGCCTCAATCTCGGGTGCCACGCTTTCGAGCGAGTCGGAGGAGGCTCGAAGGAGGCCCGCATCGGTCAGGAACCAGAGGCTGCCTGCTGCATCTTCATACACCCGAAAGGCCCCATTTTTGTTGCGTGCCGGATCAGGCAGGAAACGCTTTACAGAACCGCCCGATTGACGAAAGATGCCCTTACTCGTGCAGTACCACGTCGCTCCGCTACGGTCCTGCAGCACATGAAACACATCGTCGGCGCGTAGGCCTAAAGCTGTGGGGATCTCCGGGTGCTCGATCACGCGGGATCCATCCCACTCGAAGTAGCCGGCGGTGGTCGTGAGGAGCAGATGCCCGTTCCGCGCCTCCTCAATCCGTTGAACGTTTCGGCCGGCCACCGCTTGCTGGAAGTGGTCTTTTGCAAAATAGAAGAGGCCTTTGGGCGTACCGGCCCACAAGACTCCCGCACGCGTAAAACGCAGACACGTCACGGAATCAGCGGCGCCCTGCCCCAGGTGATACACCGATAGAGTCTGGCTTCGCTGATCGATCTCCGAGTATGGAACCAGGTAAACGCCGAACCTGGTTGCAACCCAGAGGTCGCCGTCGGGCCCTTCCGCCAACGAATAGACGACGAGTTGCTTCGGCGGATCCGAGTTCATCTCGGCAAAGCTGTGTCCATCGAAGCGAAACAGGCCTCTCGCCGATCCCACGATCAGGAAGCCCTCTCGCGTCTGGAGGACATCATTGATGACGTTCGAATGGAGGCCGTCGGCGGTCGTGAACGTCTGACGGAGGTAGTCGGACGCGGGCTGTCTTGGATCTAGAGCAATCGCGGGCTGAGTGGCCGCCAACACGGCTAGCGAGCATAAACCGATACATCGAAACCGATGGCTTCTGCGGTGGGTATGGGTGAAACGGCGGCCCAACGCTCCCTCCTTTCGCTACCGCGAACCCGATGAATCAGGAATAGCATAAATTTGAGAATAGGGGGCAATCTCGTGGAATTCATCGAGTCGCTGAGGCGCGGAGGAAGACGCGGAGTCCAAGTTATGAACGACGTGTTGTGGAATGGAATGGAAAGCTGGCGGTCGAAAGGGGTTAGAGATAGGGGTTGGGGGAACCACGTCCCAGTCGATCCCGAAGTGGCCACGGCACCTGAGGATTTCGAGCCTTGAGTGCCTCGGAGACTCGGCGAGTTTCTGAACTACGGCACTGCGCAGCAGCTCCGATTTCTGGAACGTTGGAAAATCGACTCCGGCGGTGAAATCGGCAATATGGTCCGCAGCCGCAACAATGTCCGTAAGGAACAAGCTCTCATGCCGCATACAAGAGCCGCGCCTCATCCAGTACAGAAGCTCGGATCAGCGGTTTGAGACCGTTCTTCGATACCAGATCAACTTTGCGGCCGAGAAGTTTCGACAGATCCAACATCAAGCCGGCGTAATCCACCAGGTCGATGTTGGCATCGGGCAGAAACTGGACCAGTAAGTCGATGTCGCTATCCGGGCGGAGCTCTCCGCGAACGGCTGATCCGAACAAGGAAAGTTCCTGGACGCGGTACTGCCGGCAGAGGTCTGTGAGCTTTGTCTCATCGACCTGGACATCGCTGATTTGGAGAGCGCCACCCATTTCAATCTCCTATTATGCACCGGAAGAGGAGGCGGATCTCACTTCAGGGCCGGTCGATTTCGGATGCGTTCAACTCGGCGATGTCCTCCTGGAGCTTTTTGCGTTTTTGTTTGTTGAGGCGCACGAAGGCGACGGCCCAGACGGCGAGGAGGAGAAAGAAGGGCAGAGCGTTGGCGAGGAGCCGGGGAGTCTTCCGCGAGTGGATGACGACCGGGACGAAGATCAGGGCGACGCCCAGAAAGCAGAAGGTCAGGCCGCTCCTGCGCCAGATGTGCCGGCCATAGTCGCGCTGCTTTTCGAGCTCGGCCCGGTAGAAGGCACGGCAGGTGCTCAGGTTGGCGTCGGGGGCCAGGCCGCCGGGGCGAACCCAGCGGTAGGTATGGGCGGCGAAGTACAGGCTCCAGAGGCTGAGCACGGCCCAGCCGAGTCGCGGCAGGGTCTCGCGGGCCGTATAGCAAGCGGCCGCAAAGCAGATGCAAAGGATCGCGCCGAGGGCAATCGAGAGCGCGGCGGAGAAGCCGGCCTGGGCGTGGCGCTGGCGGGCTTTGTAGCGCAGTAAGTCGGGCGACATGGGGAATGGCTCGGTGGGTTGATTTTGCCAGGCGTCTCGGGGATCGTTCATGGGAACCTCACTTCGCCGAACCAGCGGCGGAGAATGGCCTTGATGCGGTGCACTTTCATGGCGACATTGGCCGGCGAGAGTCCGGTAATTTCGCCGATGGCAACCGCATCCAGATCCTCCAGGTAGGAGACGATGATCTGGCGGTCGAGTGGTTTCAGGCGCTGGATCAGGGCTGAGAGGCGCTGGAGGGCTTCGGCTTGGGAGGCGGCGAGTTCGGCACGATCGTCTCCGGCAACGGTTTCGATGTTTTCGATACTCACCAGGCGGCTGCGGACGCGGCTCTGACGGATCACGTGCCTGGTGGACACGTTGTGGGCGATGCGGTAAACCCAGGTACGGAGGGAGCAGCGTCCATCGAAGCGGGCGAAGCTGGTCCAGAGCTGGAGATGGATCTCCTGGAGGAGGTCGCGGCGGATCTCGGGATCGAGCTCGTAGGCACGGGCAAGGCGGTCGAGGGCCGCGCCGTGGGCGGCGGCCGCCTGAGCGTACAGCGAGTCCTGGCTGGTGTCCGGCTCCGAGATGGCGGCGCTCCCTTCCACACCAGGGTAGTTGCCGCGGGCTGGAATTTCTAACAGGAATTTGTGCGCGGGCGGCTACTGTTTCGGAGAATAGTATCCGGCGCGGGCGTGGATCATCAGGGGTGGCGTCCCTTTGGGAACCAGGAGATGGACCTTGATCTTGCGGTATTTGCCATCCGCCGGAGCGGGGGGAGGGTAGTAGCCGAGGACGTATTGATTGTGGAGCGCAAAGCCGATCTTGCCCAGGGCATCGCGCAGACCTGCCATGCTGGTGACTTCGAAGTTCGCGCCTCCGGTGCGGTCGGTAATCTGCGACAGCAGCGCGGGGCCCAACTCCTCCTCACGCGACTGCGGATTTTCGTACAGACCCACGGCGAAGATCATGGCGTCGGATTCCTCCAGCATGCGGGTCAACGCGCGGAGGGAGTAGCGGCTGTTGTTATCGCCGCCATCGGAGACAACCACCAGAGCCTTACGCGGAGAGTGCGATTTCTTGAGCTCCCGGACCCCCATGTAGATCCCGTCGATCAACGACGTCGTGCCATTCGGATGAGTAAATACGAGGGCATTCTGCAAACCGTCGAAGTCGGACGTCAGGGGCCATTTCAGCTCGGCCCGATCGGCTACGGTCACCAGGAAACTCCGGTCGTCGGGATTGAGCTGGCGGTAGAGTTCGCGGGGTGCTTCCCGCGACGTTTTGAACTTCCGGGCCATGCTGGAGCTGCAATCGAAGATCAGGCCGACGGTGATGCTCTGGTCCTGACTGCTGAACGAAGCGATGGGCATTTGTCGCGATCCGTCGTAGACCTGGAAATTCTCAAGTCGCAGGCCCGTGACGCTGCGCCCGAGCATATCGGTGACAGAGACGGGAACCAGGGCAAGGTTGACGTCAACGCGGATATTGGCGGCGTTGGAGTGAGTGCGGGTCAGGGAGGCAAGCGGTCCGCCGCTGTCATCGGCGGCGCGGAGTGAGAACAGAGTGACAGTGAGGAAGCAGGCTGCGATCAACTTTGACATTCGTGGCGGCTCCAGTCGAAGAGGTGCATTGCGGAATTATCACGTTTCGTGCCTTTGTTATGCGAAACCCAGTCGATAGCGGGGAAGTACCAGGCGGGTGTTCGCTCGAGGCTGCAATTTGTATCGGCACATTCGTTGTGCGCAGAATCGCGGGGTGTCAAATTTGCGTAGTTGGCGGCGCACGGTACATCCTTCCGGCGGTTCGCCCACCGTTACGATGCGGGCAGGACGGGGCGCTTCTCCTGGCACGGCCCCAGTGTGAACTCTCTATGCCCGTTGTGAGCATTCGACCCTGTGAGGGGCGGTCATGGTTAATGCAGGCACCATGCCTTCGGGTCAAGCCTTGTAGCAACGAAACCAGATTCGTTAGCCTGAAGGCGGAGTTACCCTAATATGAAACTCGAAACCCTAAACGACTTATACCTGGCGGAGCTGAAGGACTTATACAGCGCAGAAGATCAGATCGTCAGCGCGCTGCCGAAGATCATCGGTAAGGTACACTCGCCGGGCCTTCGCCAGGCGCTCGAGAAGCATCTGGAAGAGACCAGGGGACACGTAGCGCGGTTGGAGCAGGTGTTCGAAATGTCGGGGCAGCCGGCGAAAAAACAAAAGTGCAAGGGTATGGAGGGATTGCTTGAGGAAGGGGACGACCTGATCGGGAAGGATGCCACACCGGCAGTGCGCGATGCGGCCATTGTTGCCGCCTGCCAGCGTGTGGAGCACTATGAGATCGCGGCATACGGCACAGTTCGTACTTATGCCGACCAACTGGGACTGAATCGCGCCTCCACGATGCTACAGGAAACACTGGACGAAGAATCGGCGGCGGATCAGAAGCTGACTTCGCTGGCCAAGCAGGGCATCAACACGCAGGCGACGCGCACCGCGTGAGTGAGGTTAACGCCTGACGCGCGCGGCTCCGGGTGGAGCCGCGCGGGTAAGGCAAGCAAGCGGGTATCTACTAAAAGTCGAAGCGCAAGGCCGCTTGCAGGAGGCGCGGGTTGTTGACCACTCCGCTGATTTTGCCGAACGTAGACGGGGTGGCAATAGCGAGACTGGGATTTCCAAAGTCCACGTTGTTGAACAGGTTGTAGGCTTCGGCGCGGAAGGCCACCTTTTTGGTTTCCGTGATGGCGAAGGATTTCACCAGGGAGGCATCCACATTGAAGAACCGCGGCCCGCGGAAGGTGTTGCGGCCGGCGTTGCCGTAGTCTCCGGCTAGCGGATAGGTGAAGTTATTGATCAGCGACGGATCGATGAAATAGACGCCATCGCCGCGGCGCATGACGCTTCCGATGTTGCGGCTTCCGGTGTAGTTATCCCACGACGCCACACCCCAGGACAGAGCCGTGTACCGGCCGGAACTGGCCGTCATAACGCCGCCGCTTTCCCAGATGGCCAGCCCGCCGACATCCCAACCGCCGATCAGAGTGTCGGCCCACTTCGGCATGTTGCCGCCGAACGCGTGTCCGTGGCCGATGGGCAATGTGTACAGGCCTTGCAGGTTGAAGACTTGGGGACGGTCGAAATCCGAGCGGCCCTTATTCAGCCCGAGGTTGTAGTTATCGATGACATCGGTGAAGCCGTTGCCTTCCGCGGAAATGTTGTCCAGGCTTTTGCTGAAGGTATAGTTCGCGAAAATCCGGTACGCCTTGGTCTGGTGCCGCAGGCTGAACTGAAACGAGTTGTAAGTGGCGCTACCGGCGTTGGTGCCGTAGATCAGTTGCAGGAATTGCGGGTAGTTGCGCAGGAAGTACTCCGAAACGCCCGCGGCCTGGTATTTGGCCTGCACGTTGGCGGACTGCTCGACGTTATTGACGGCGTTGTTGTATTGGGCGGTTTGCAGGTTGCTGGCGCCGAGGGTGGACACCGCGCTGCTGGCGCTGCCCATCATTTTGACGAAGACGTTGTTCGGGGATACGTTGGCCAGGGTTCCCGCGTTGTAATTGGTGGCCAGCTCATTGAATGCCGCGAGCGCGGTGGGATTGGTGTGAATCTGGTCGATGTCCTGGTTCATGAACATCTTGGTGCTGTGATTGGCCACGTACCCGGCCTGGATCACGGTATCTTTGAGGATCTGGCGTTGGATGTTCAGACTCCACATCTGCACGTATCCGGTGCGCAGGTTGGGATTGAATGCGACCACCGAAGTGCTGCGGGTGGCCGGCAGGGTGAGGACCGGGGCGGCTGGTTGCGCCGGCACCACAACGCCGTCCGAGATGCGCAGGTCGCTGCCAGGAGTCTGGTTGGGGTACGCGGTCACACTCTGGGAGAAGCCCGGCGTGTTGCCGTCCACCGAACTTGTAGTGGCACCGATGATGCGGTCGTAGAACAGGCCGTAGTTGGCGCGTATGGCGGTCTTGCCATCGCCCTTGGGATCCCAGGCAAGGCCCAGGCGCGGGGCGAAGTTATTCCAGTCGTTGTTGTACCACTGGCCGCCCTTCTGGAGGGTCAGGTTGTCGAACTGGCTCACGGTGTTCAGGCTTGCCGCCTGGTTGAGTGTGCCCTGGAATCCGCTGGTTTCCGACGGCACGCCGCTGAAGTCCCAACGCAGGCCGGCGTTCACGGTCAGGTTTGGCGACACTTTCCAGTCGTCCTGCACAAAGAGGCCGTACTCGTGAAAGATGAAATTGCGGACGCGCGGGGTGCCCGGCGCCTGCCAGGTATTCAGGTCGCTGTAAAATGTCTGAGCCACCGAGCCTACGCGGCCCAGCAGGTTGTTGTAGAGCCCCTGGAAGATGGTGAGCTGGCTGGAGGTCAAACCCGCCGGCTGCACGGCCGGAGGTGTGTTGCCGGTAGCGGTGGAACTGAGGCTGGCATTGGGATAGATGCCGGCGTCGTTGTATCCCCACTGATCAGTAAAACGGAAATTCCCGCCTACCTTAATGGTGTGATTACCGTGAATTTTGGTCAGGTTATCGGTGTATTCGTTGACCGGGGAATTGCGCCCTTGGGCGAAGGCGTTATAGATGGGCATGGTCCACTGGTTGAAAGAATACATGGTGCCGGCCACGCGGTCTGGGCGGACAAAGTCCACGCCGGCGCTCTGGTGGCCATAGCGGAACTGGTTCACCGTGGATGCATCGATAGTCCAGTCCCAGCCGCCGGCCACGCCCCAGCGCCTCCCGCCCTGGGTGCCTTGTGGCTGCCCGGGGAAATAGGCATCGGCGCTGTTGGTGGTGTCGATTCCGGAGTTGCGCTGCCACGACACGCGGGCGAAGACGTGCTGATTGTCCTTCAGATTGTAGTCCGCCTTGATGGTGAACTGATCTTCCAGCGTGTTAGCGGGGTTGTTGAACCGGTAACCCGCATAATTCAGACCGTCGCCCACGTCGTTGTTGTTCGACGAGGGGTAGATTTTCAGGAGCGAGGCGATGGTTGGATCGATGCCCAGATGCCGGGGGTCGGCATTCAGGATGTTGAACTGGTTGGTGGTGCCGCCGGTGGCCCACTGGAAAATACCCTGTTTGGCCAGGTCCGTGGGAACGGTGCGGTTGCGGGACACCTGCTGGTGCGTTCGCCGCATCTGGAGATTGCCGAAGATGAAAAGCTTGTTGTGCTTGATGGGCCCGCCGAAGCTGCCGCCGAACATGTTCTGAATGAACATGGGCTTGGCGACTCCGCTCTTGTTGCTGAAGAAGTCGTTGGCGTTGAGGGCGGTGTTGCGAAGATATTCGAAGATGCCGCCGTGGTAAGAGTTCGTGCCCGAGCGGGTGATCAGTTCGACCTGGCCGCCGGCGTTGCGGCCGTATTCGGCCTTGCCGCCCTCGGTGACTACACGGAATTCTTCCACCGAGTCGGTATTGTTGGCGGTCATCGCCAAGCCCAGGCGCGGCGCCACGGCATCGTTGATGTCGATGCCGTCGAGGGTATTGTTATTGCTGCCCTGGCGCATCCCGTTGATGTGCGAGTAGCTGTAGTCGGCGCCTGCGTTGGAGCCGTTCTGCGAGATGGCCACGCCCGGTTGAAAATAGGTCAAGGCGATGGGCTGACGGGCGAGTTGCGGCAGGTTATTGATTTCGTTGATGGTCACGGCCGCGGAAACCTGCGCGTCGGCGGTAGTCACGGCCACGGCGTTGGCTGCCACTTCCACCACTTCCGTCATTTGGCCGACATCGAGGGTCACGTCCTGGGTCTTGTTGTCCGAGACCGCCAGTTCGATTCCCGTCACTACAGATTTTGAGAATCCCGACGCTTCCACGTTCAGCGTGTACACACCGGAACGCAACGCCGGCAGCACGTAGATACCGCTGCTGTTCGCCGTGGCATCGCTGGATTCCCTGGTGGCGTCATTCACGGCGACGACTTTGGCATTCGGCACAATGGCTCCGGATGCGTCATGGATCGTGCCTTGCAGGCGCGCCGTCTGGGTCTGTCCGAAGCAGAGACCCGCGAGGAGAACAACTGTCCCAAGCAGCAACAGTTTGCTGCAGAAACCGCTTTTCATCTTTGTTTCACTCCAAAGTGAGACTTTTGGAACACCCTAACCCGGGTCGAGACGGATCCACCGGCCCGCCGTGTAGAATTGGGAGTATTTTATCCTAATAAAGTCCAGATTTACAACACAATTTAGGACCAGTAACTCTATTTTGTTATTTTGGGTGAGGCTAACGTCGCGAGACACGAATAGCTACGACACGAACGGAGTGCCTGAGGCGAGTATGGCACAAATGGGATTGGGATTACAAGGTCAAAATGTCTGATAAACGAAAAGCGACAGGCCAGGAGGCCTGTCTTACTGGAACGGGCTGCGTTTGATGGCGTAATCGATGGCTGCCTGGGGGACGCTGAAATGAGTCATGGCGGTATTTCCCATGTAGCCCAAGTCTTTGATGCCGGTGGGGCTGGTGTAATAGCCGTCGGCCACCATCTTGCGCGCCCAGGTGAAAAAGTCGATTCCCGGCGCCAGCGACGGGTCCTGCCGCAGGTTTTCACGGTAGGCGATCAGGTCAAGGATGGCGGTCTGTTGGGAGGGGTCCGCGGCTAGGAAAGTCCGGCCGGCGTAGCGATGCTTCATGGCCTCATCGAGCCAGGCGAGCCCGCCGGTGTAGATCAACTTCATCTCATCACTGGCCGAGCAGAGAAAATCGATAAAATCCGCCGCGCCGGCGGACAGGGCGCCAGGCGAATGTTCGTCGGCGGGAATAATCAAATCGCTGAGGCGCTGGAGCGTGGCGTATTCGTGGGCGGTGAGACTTTTGGGCGTGTAATGGCCGTTCTGGGGCGCCAGGGCCTGATGGATGTGCTGTACGTCCTGCGCGGCGAGGACGTATTCGCCGGCGGCGCCGAGCGTCAAAGAGGTACCGATGTGGCGGAGCAGGTCCCGCCGGGAGAATTCAGACATTGCCTTTCCTCATTTCCTCCGCCAGGTATTCGGATGCGCGCCAGGCGAACGCCACGATGCTGAGGGTCACGTTCTTATCGGGCTGGCTGACGAAGGGGGCGGCATCGCAGACGAAGAGGTTCTTGACTTCGTGAGCCTGGCAGTATTTGTTCAGCACGGAAGTGCCGGGGTCATTGCCCATCTTCACGGTGCCGGCTTCGTGGATGATGGTGCCGGGGGTGGAGATGCCGGCGGTTTTGGGATCGGGCCGTCCGCCCAGGACCCGGCCGCCCATGGTTTCGATGATGGCGGTGAAGGTTTCGTGCATGTGGCGCACCTGGTTGATTTCGGCATCGCTCCAGCGGGCGTGGAAGCGGAGCACGGGAATGCCCCAGGCGTCCACGCGCAGCGGGTCGATTTCGCACCAGGTATCCTTATTGGGGATCATTTCGCCGCGTCCGGCGAAGCCGACGGTGGCGCCGTACTGTTCGCGGATGGAATCCTTAAGCTTTCTGCCGTAGCCTTGGAAGGCGGCGCACTCGCCATGGAAGCTGCCGATCATGGGCATGCGGAAGCCGCCGCCGATTTCGATGTGGTAGCCGCGCGGGAAGTTCTTTTTCTTATCGCCCAACAGCCACCAGGGCACGTAGACGTGCATGCCGTCGATGCCATCGCTATTGTGCCGGGGAAGGTTGAGCAGGGCGGGGACGGTGCCGCTGAGGCTGTAGCCCACCGAATCGGTAAGATTGCGGCCCACCTGGCCCGAGGAGTTGGCGATACCGTCGGGAAAGCGCGTGGATTTGGAATTCAGCAGCAGGCGCGCGGATTCGCATGCGCTGGCGGCCACGACTACGGCGCGGCAGCGGATCTGCTTTTCGGCGCGGGTGGCCTTATCGACATAGGACACGGCGGTTACCTTGCCGGCGCCGTCGGTGATCAGTTCGCGCGCCATGGCGCCGGTGATCAGGGTGAGTTTGCCGGTCTTCATCGCGGGGAAGACCATGGCCTGGCTGGACGAGAATGCGGAGGCGGTAATGCAGCCACGTCCGCACTGTCCACAGTAGTGGCAGGCCGCCCGCCCGTTGATGGATTTGGTGAGCATGGCCATGCGCGAAGGGATGCACGGGATATTCAATTTGCCGCAGGACTTCTGGATCAGCACCTCGTGCACGCGCGGGGGAATGGAAGGCAGGAAGTTGCCGTCGGGCGCGGTGCGCAATCCTTCTTTAGTGCCGGTGACGCCGATGAAGCCTTCGGCCTTGTCGTACCACGGGGACATCTCCTGGTAGGTGACCGGCCAGGGGTCGCTGAGGCCGTCTTCGGGCTGGAAATCGTAATCGGAGAAGCGCAGGGAGATGCGGCCGTAGTGATTGGTGCGTCCGCCCACAATGCGCGAGCGGAACCAGCGCCATTCCTGGCCGGGGGCCACGGTATACGGCTCGTCGGGAATGTCCCAATAGCCCACGGGCGCGGCGAAGTAGCCCCACTGCTGGCGTCCGAAATAGAGTTCGGAGTGCGCGCCGGCGCCGCGGTTATCCACCTGGTAGGGCCAGACGTGCTCGCGGAAATCTTTCTCGGGGTGGAGCATGGGTCCAGCTTCGAGGAGGGCCACCTGGAGACCCTTGTCGGTCAGGACCTTGACGGCGGTGCCCCCGCCGGCCCCGGAGCCGACGACTACTACATCAAAGACTTGTGGCGATTTTGTGATTTGCATCCCAGTGTGCCTGATTTATGATACTCCGCTGACGGGGTGAGATATCCCCTACAGAGGGTAGAGACCGCCGCCGCTGCCGCCGCATCGAATAGGTGGAACGGAAAAAGAGGTTCCGAGGAGAATCAAGACCATGAAGAAATCACTCATCCTGACGGGAGCAGTTGCTCTCTTTAGCATCATCGCCAGCGCCAAATCGTACGATATCGCTCTATCCAACCCGACCTATGCGGGCAACGTTCAACTGAAGGCCGGCGAGTACAACGTAAAGGTAAAGGGCAATACCGCCACGTTTACCAGCCAGGACACGTTCAAGACTTTCACTGCGCCAGTGAAGATTGAACAGGCACCTTCAAAATTCAGTCAGACCGCGGTTGACACGAGCAAGCAGGATGGGTCGGACCACATCCAGCGGATCCAGTTGGGCGGATCTTCCACCCAGCTCGATTTCGGCGAGTAATCCACCCCCGAAACCTCAACTATGAGCGGTGTGCGAGCACCGCTCACTTTTTGCCATAGAAGTAGTAGTCGGCCTGGTATTCGATGGCGATTTCCGCGTTGGTGTGCCCTTTGTCGCAGCCTTCTTCCGAAGAGCCCGGGGCTGCGCCGCCGACAGTGTTTAAACGCTGAATGTAGGTGACGTTAGAGAGTACCCCGGCGCCGGTATGGCTTTTAGCCTTTAGCAGAAGCCATGCAACGGCGCCGGGACGCGGTGCAGTCGCCTGTTGCTCGAGCTGCCCGATGACTTTACTGCCATCGGTAGCCTCCCAGGTGGGACCCTTGTAGTGACGGCCAATGCGATTGCCGCGGGCATCGAAAAGATCGGCTTGAGGCCGTTCGAGGGTCCATGCGAATTTTCCCTCCTTGACGCCGCAGGAATAAATCTGCCGGCCCTTTCCCACAGCTTTCAGCAATAGCGTTTCGGTTGGCGGAGGCTTCAGGTTGTCGGGGACCTGGGTCTGGGCCAGGGCGGTTGCGGCTATGAGAAAAAACAAAGCTGCCTGAGTCATGAGGCGGGTATCACCATTATATAAAAAGGGGACAGACGCATTTTTCACATCGTGAAAAATGCGTCTGTCCCCTTTTATTTCTTTTCGAGACGTTCGATGCGCGCTTTCAGCTCCGCATTCTCCTTTTCAACGTCGGCGAGGCGGGTGCGCAGGGCGGTGAGATCGTCGGGCGGGCGTGGCGCGGCGGCATTCGGGGGACGGCGGATCTGGGCGGCAACCATCGCGGCGATCCGCGCCACATTGGGCTGGGTGTCGGAGGCGGCGATGCGGTCGAGCAGCGGGAGGGCCGCGGTATCGCGACGGGCCGCCAGGCTTTGCATGGCCGACTGCTTATCGCCGGCGGGGGAATCGTCGTCGAGCGCTTCGATCAGGCGCCCGGTTACGTCGTGATTGTTCCTGCCGAGCGTGCCGAAGGAGCGGAGAGCGGTCTGACGGATGCGGTCGTTGCCGTCGCGGCTCAATTCCAGCAGCAGGGGGACGGCGGCTTCGTCGCCGGCAGATTGAAGCGCGGCGGCGGATGCGTAACGCATAATCGCATTCGGCGAATCGACGGCGAGGAACGGCTTCACCAGGTCGGCGGCGTGCTCCGGCTTCAGCCTTCCGACGCTCTGTAAGGCGCTCTGGCGGACGTCGAAGCTGGCATCGGTGCGGGCGACTTCCAGAAGGCGGCTGACCAGTTCCGTATTGCTCTTCAGGCCGCCGAGAGAACTTGCCGCGCCGCGGCGGACTTCCGCATTTTTGTCGGCGAGCATTTTCAGAAGGGCCGCTTCCGCGCCGAGGCGTCCGAGCGTTTGCGCCGCCTCGACGCGCACGCCGTAGAAGGTATCGGTAGTGCCGGCCTTTTCCAGTGCGGCCACGGCGGCGGCGCTGTTGAAGGATCGCAACTGGTAAGCGGCTTCCGCGCGATTGAGGGCACGGGGCGCATGCTCCAGTTGCCAGATCCATTCCGGCGCGGGTTTGTGGGAGTTGACCGATTTCAAAATGATGTCGCGCGGGTCGAACAGCACGGTGGCGGGCCGCTGATTCATGCCGAAGTAGAATTCCTGCGATTCGTCGCGGACATCCAGGCGGAAAGTCTCCGATGGGGAGCGATCGCCGAGCGCTTCGATCTCCACCGGGACGTGAAACAGCGTTTTCTGCGTCTGTTTGACGGAAAGATGCAGGAGGCGATTGTCCGGGTTGTAATCCCAGGCCACGTCGAATTCGGGATAGCCGGGGCGGTAGACGTACTGATCGAAGAGCCACTCGACATCGCGGCCGGTGGCTTCGCTCACGGCTTCCACGAAGTCGTTGGTGGTGGCGGTCTGGTAGCTGAATTTTTGAGCGTAGTGCCGGATGGCCTTCCAGAAAAGCGCGTCGCCCAGTTGGCCGCGCAGCATTTGGAGGGTCCAGCCGCCCTTGTTGTAGATCAGGCTGTAGGCACCGTTCCCCTGGGTATCGGTCTTAGGCACGACAGAAGCCGGACTCACCGGTCCGGAAGTCATAGCGCGAGCGGCCTGCATTTCTTTCCAGTCGAAAACATCGCGGCCGTACGCGTGCTCTTCCCAGAGCGCTTCGAAGTAAGTGGCGAAGCCTTCGTTGAGCCAGGTGTGGCGCCAGTCGGCGCAAGTCACCAGGTCGCCGAACCACTGATGGGCCATTTCGTGGGCGATGAGGCTGTCGGTCCCAGCCTTGCGATCTTCGAAATCCCGCGCATCCAGAATGGCGGAAGCGCCTTCGGTGGTGGCGCTGGTATTCTCCATGCCGCCGCCGAAGGTATCCACCATGGACTGCGCGTACTTGGCCCAGGGATAGGGCGCGATGTTGTCGGAGAAGAACTGCAGCATATCCACGGTGCGGCCGAAGGTTCGTGGAATGTCCCCACCCCGGCCGCGAGGCACGTAGTATTCCACCGGCACAACCCACTTGTCCTGGCCCTTATCGAACTCGCCGGCTACCAGCGAGATGAGATAGGTGGACATGGGCTTGTCCTGCACCCAGTGAAAGGTGTTGTGCGCGTCCACTCCGGCCAGTTTCCCGTTGGAGAGCACCTGCCAGCCGGTGGGAACGGTGACCAGCATTTCGGTGGTGGTCTTGTCGTTGGGAAAGTCGTAGCAGGGGAACCAGTAGCGATTGTTGCCGCCGGCGGTATCGCCGTTGGCCCAGATCTGTTTGGGGCGGTCGGGATGGAATTTATCGGGGAAGACGAAGAAGAGCCCGCGCTTGGGCTGGGCGCTGTAATGGATGACGAAATCGATGGGTGCGCCGGCGGCGTACTGGCGGTCGAGCGTGACGGTGAGCTTGTCGCCGGCGGTCTGGTAGGCCAGTTTGCGGCCGCTTACGGTGACGCTTTCGATATCCAGCGCGGCACTGTCCAGGGTCATTTCCCGCAGGTCTCCAGCAAGGGGCGCCATGCGCAGAGTCGCGGTGCCGATGATTTTGCGCGCCGGCAGGTCGAAGGATAGCTCCAGCTTGAGATTCTGCAGGTCGAACGTCCGGCTACGAGCGTAAGTCGGGATTTCGTTGTAAGGCGCCTGGGCAAAGGCCGAAGCGAGTAGGAACAATGGCAGGGCAGATTTCATAATAGTGAACACAATTGGGCCGTGGATGAACGCCGATGAACGCAGATAAGAATTGGTTTTCAATTGCGTTTATCTGCGTTCATCCGCGGCCCTCTTTTAGGCCGTCTTCACAATGGGGATACGGGCGGCTACCGGGGGCATCTCCGGGAAATCGGTGTAGGGCGTGGATTGATACCAGTAGCCGACCGAAAAGAAGTTATCGCCGCGGTCGTTGGCGTGGCCGTGTTCGATGGTGTGCTTCATGTAGCGCTGGAAGGTGACGGGGTTGTCGCCGTGCCAGCGGTAGCAGCAGTAGCGGCCGCCGGTGCGTTCGGCGTTGACGATGAGGGGGGCTCCGTACATGGCGTGAGCGAATGGCTGGGCGCCATCGCGGCCGCCGAAATCCCAACTGCCGAGGAAGTAATCTTCCGAGCCGGTGCCGTTGATGACAGGCTTGTTCTCGTCATCGACGAAGATCATGTCGTCGCCTTCGCCCCACCAGCCGTTGGCATTCTGCAACACGCCGAGCGTTACTCCCATGAGGTGGCCGCGGCCGCGCGTTTCGGCATAGACGTAATTCTTGCGGCCGTCCAGATTGATTTTGGGCCCTTCGCTGGTCACTGGCACGCAGGGGGCGGCCTGGCGGTACTGCGCGTGGAAATAGAGCGCGTCGTCGGGCAGGCGCGGGACGGTCATGTAGTCGATGTTGGAGTAGAAGGCATTGACGTCGCGTCTGCCTTCATTGGTGACGGTGAACCGCGCGGACCGTTTGTAGGGCATGGCGAAGTAGCAGTTGAGCGATTTGCCGGGCGAGCAGGCCAGGTATTTCGATTCGTAGATGAAATAGGAATTCAGGTTCAGGCCGAAGAAGTCGCCGATGGGGGCTTCGACGCTGGGCTTGGCATTGCCGTCCCAGTATCCGCGCAGCACCAGTTCCTTCAGATGGTCGCCGCTCTGCGCCGCGATGGTGAACCAGATGTGGCTGATGATGCCGGGTCCATCGGCCTGGAACAGGTCGCGCGTGGAGCCCGCGGGAACGCGCCACGAGTCCGCATTACCGCCGGTCTTATCGGCACTGGATTGTTTCAGCGAGGTATAGTTCTGCGCGCGCGCATAGGGGGGAAGGGCGAGTTCGGACGGGGTGGCGCCGCCGCTCTGGGCCTGCGCCGCCGCAGGCGCAACTGCCGCTACACTTCCAAAGGTCAACAGGCGGCGCAGAAAACTGCGCCTGGGATTTTCAGGAGTAGTCATAGTTTATCTGCCCAATGTCTGGTCGATGGCCTTTTGCGCCAGCGGGACCATGATTTCGTAGCCCTTGTTGTTGGGGTGCAGGCCGTCGTCCGTGATGTCGGCTTTAAAGAAGCCCTTGTCGTCGACGGTGGAGGTAAAGTAATCCAGGTAAGTGAAGTGTTGGCGGGCGGTGTAATCCTTGATCCATTGGTTCAGGGCGTTGATTTTTTCGGGCGGGCGGGTGGCGGTTTGGGGGCGGTGGTAATCGCATACCGGGGTGAGGCTGGCCAGGATAACCTTAATATTGTTGGCGCGGGCCATATCGGCCATGGCCATGAGATTCTGCTCGATGGATTCGAGCGTGACCGGTCCGAGGTTGCCGCCGATATCGTTGGTGCCGGCCAGAATGAGGACGGCCTTGGGGTGGAGCGCAATTACATCGGGATAGAAACGGAGCAACATCTGCGCGGTGGTCTGCCCGCTGATGCCGCGATTGATATAGGGCTTGCCGGGAAAGAAGGGCGCGCGACCGGGGCCGCGTCCCCAGCCATCGGTAATGGAGTCGCCCATGAATACGACTCGCTCTTCTCCAGGTGCGGGTGCCTGGATTCGGGCATTATCGGCGGCATACCGTGCGGTATTGCCGAAATCGTTTATCAGTTGCGCGGCCTGGCGCAACGGGGGAGGCAGAGGCGGTTCGGGACGTTGCGCCCATGCCGCGGCACACATCAATAGAGCAAGCGTAAGTCGCATGCAGCTATTGTATTTCCAAACGATGGGGAGGGACAGGCCTCGCGGCCTGTCCGGTAGAACGGGATTAGAACTCGACTTGGGTCTTGGTGCCGCCCAGTTGGATGTCTTTGATCACGTCGGTGCCGTTGTCTTTGCTGGCATCCACGCGGGTATCGTCGAACTTTTTGTCAGATGTATTGACTTTAACGGTAGTGGTGAACTGCTTGGAGGTTTCGACAAAAGTGAAGGTGGCGGTAGTGCCATCGACCTTAAGGCGGTACTGTCCGGGTTTGAGGGTCAGATTGCCGGCCTTCGTGGGCCCGGCCAGGGAAATCTCGTAAGTCTTTGCATTTGCGAGAGTTAGAGAAGAGATTGCGAGCACTCCAGCGAGGAGCACGGTCTTGATGGTCATGGAATTAAGTGAGTCTCCTTACAGACGTTCAACATAGAACCTGAGAATCCTGGCGGCGCGATCCCCGCTGTAGAGATTCTCTTCTGTTGGTTCGCACTTATGTAGGCGATTTCAACAGGCAGAGGGTTACACCACAGGACCGAGGGGAGCAAAAAAGGTAAAATTACTCCGATATCTTTAGTTATGTCCGATGGTATGCTGTGGCAATGATCAAATTGCTTGCCGGCCTGAGCCTTTGCGGGCTGCTAGCGGCCCAGACAGCGGTCGATGAAAAGACGTTTGCCCGGATTCGCAGCGAAGAAGCCGAACATTCGCAGATTATGCACACGGTGCACATGTTAACGGACCGTTACGGACCGCGCCTGACCGGTTCGCCGAATCATGAGGCGGCGGCGAAATGGGCGGTGCAGCAACTCACCGATTGGGGATTCAAGAACGCGCACCTGGAGCCGTGGGACTTCGGGCATCCCGGCTGGTTGAATGAGCGCGCCGCGGGCTACATCGTGTCTCCGGTCCACGAGAATTTAAAATTCGAAGTGCTGGCGTGGACTCCTTCGACGAAAGGGACGGTGACCGGATCGGCGATGGAGGTGGTGCTGCCGCGCGGTCCCGAGATTCCGCGCAATGCCGGCGCGGGCGGCGGCCGCGGGGGGAGAGGCGCTCCGGCCGGGCCGCAGTATCAGCAGCCTACGCAGGCGGAACTGACCGCATGGATGGATGCCAATAAGGCGGCGGTGAAGGGCAAGATCGTGATGGTCGGCAAGGCGGCGGTGATTCCGGTGAATTTCGAACCGGCTCCGCTGCGCCGCGACGACGAGCAGGTGCGGCAGAGTTACGATCCCAACAATCCCAATGCCGGCCGCGGATTCGGACGCGGCGGGCGTGGCACGCCGGATCCGAGCCGCCTGACCGCCGCGCAGGTAGCCGAACAGGTGGATGGATTCCTGGTGGCGAACGGCGCCATGATGCGTGTCAACGATGCCGGCATGGACCATGGCCTGATCCGGGCTTTCAACAATCGCACCTTCGACGAAAAGAAGGCCGTGCCCACGGTGGTGATGCGCAACGAAGATTACGGCCGCATCGAGCGCCTGATGGGCGATGGCGATACCGTGAAGCTGGAGTTCACTATTGTTAACCACTGGTATCCGGAAGGGAAGACCACGTACAACGTGGTGGCCGAACTGCCGGGCAGCGATAAGGCGGACGAGGTGGTGATGCTGGGCGGGCACCTGGATTCCTGGCACGCCGCAACCGGGGCCACGGACAATGCCATTGGATCTTCGATCATGATGGAGGCGGCGCGGCTGATTCAAGCCCTGGGCCTGAAGCCGCGGCGGACGATCCGGGTGGCGCTGTGGTCCGGCGAAGAGGAGGGACTGCTCGGGTCGAAGGCGTACGTGGCACGGCATTTCGGCATGGCGGAAGATCCCAAGCCGGAATGGTACAAGCTGGATTGCTACTTCAATGTGGACTCCGGGACGGGGCGTCTGCGCGGCGCGGGCGTGTTCGGACCCCCGGAAGCGGCGGCGGTGCTCCGGCCGGCGCTGAAGGAGTTTGAAGATTGGGGCGTGTTCGGCGCCAATGTGACCAACAGCCGCGCCACTGGCGGCACGGACAGCACGTCGTTCAACGCGGCGGGCCTGCCGGGCGTGGGGCTGCAACAGGATCCGGTGGAATACCAGAGCTTCACCTGGCACACGAATCTGGATACCTACGAGCGCATCGTTCCCGAAGATGTAAAACATGCGGCTACCGAAGTGAGTGCGGCGGTGTGGCACGTGGCCAACCTGGACCAGATGGTGCCGCGATTCAGCAAAGAGGCGATGCCCAAGCCTCCGGAAGCGGGCCGGGGCCAATAAAATGCACGAGCCTGTAAAGGTTGGGGCCAATCGTTCCGATAGAGAGAGTGTGCGGCGATGAAAGGGAAACGCTTGAAGATGCCCCACTCGACTTCGGGAGCCGGCGCGGCCCCTGCTCGTGCCTCCTGTTACACCGGACCTGCACCTTTGCGAGAGGTGATGTTCGAACAATTGGACTACCTGCTGGCGCACAAAGAAAAGGGGTGTCCCAGCGGCTGCGCCGAATGCATACGGCTGGAGCACGTGAAGTTCTGGCTGCTGGAGCCGTTCGAGGGAGTAGTTTAATTGACGTTGGCGGGGGCAATGGCCTGCCCCACGTGGTTATTGAGTTTGACCAGTTCGGTGCGGAAGAGAGGGTTTTCGGGATAATCGCGGTTTAGTTCCACCAGCAGGCGCTGGGCATCGGTATACTTTTTCTCGCGCAGGTCGATAATGCCCAGCAGGATTTTGGCGAATGGCTTGAGGTAGTGGCCGTTGCGGGCGACTCTTTCCAGGTTTTCGACGCCTTTGGCCTTGCTGCCGTTTACGTTATCGAAATGGACGAACCAGCGGATGAAGAAAGGCAGGCTGGCGACCAGATATTCGGAGAGGCCCGCGGTCAGGTAAGCGTCCTGAAACGACGGATCGAGTTTGATGAGGCGCTGGGCGTAGCTGTTGGAGCGTTCGGCGGGCGTCAAGCTGCGAAACTGATGTTTTTCAATGAAAGCCATGTAGTCCATGGTCACGCCCTGTCCCATGCATAGTGCCAGAAGCGCGGTCTTGTCATTCGGATTGGCGGCGAGGCTGGCGCCGGCGTGGCTCTGCACATCGTCGAGCGATTTCATCAACTCGGCGCGGATGCGCTGGTCGGGCTGGAGGGGCTTTCCTTTCTTGGCGATGCGGGTGTCATCGATCAGGAACTCGCTTTCCAGGATGCCGAGGCGATCCAGTTCGGTAAACAGGTAAGCCGAGGCACGTACGGCGTAAGGCAATGGTTCCTGTGGATGGGCGGCAATGTAGCGATTCAACACGTCATGCGCTGCCGCGAATCGAAAGTTATACAGATGATTGAAGGCCTGATCGATGGGATGCTCTTCCGCCCCGAAGGCGCAGGCGCATAAACAAACGGCCAAAACCGGGGCATAAATCATCCGCACCCCTTGATGGTATCCCAAGTGACGGGGTGGAAACATCCGTTACCGCCGTTTTTCCGCCACAATGGTGATCTGCATGTCACGGGCGTGGCGGACTACGCGCTGGACCACCGTTTCACTGAATGGGTTCCACCAGGCGGGTGGTACGGAACGGCCCATAAAGATTTGCGTCACGCCCCGGGCGCGGGCGAACTCGGTGATGGCCAGAGGAATATCGTGACCCTCCAGCACATGCGTTTCAATACGTAGCACGCGGGCGAAGCTGAGGTGACGTTCCACGGCGTCGCGGCCGTTCAGGTCGGCGGCCACATGAACGGCCAGGCAGTCGGCTTGCAGATAATCGGCCACTCGTTTGCCGCGCCGGATGAGGTTGGCGGAGGAAGGACGGCCGGTGAGGCAGATCAGGATTCGTTCCCGCCGGGTGGGGGGCGGAGAGGCTGCGCCGGGCCCGAGCGGCGATTCGTCCACGGACTCATCGGCTGCAGGGACGGCCCAAAGCTTTTCTTCCACCTCGTGGGCCGTGTGCCGCATGCCCATCTCGCGCAGGGCGGTGAGGTTGGCCTCGGTGAAGAAGTTGTCCATGGCGCGGCGCGCTTTGTCCGGAGCGTAGACCACACCCCGCTCCAACCGGTTGCGCAGGGCGCGCGGTGTAAGGTCTACGAAAATCACTTCGTCGGCTTCGTCCACCACCCAATCGGGGACGGTCTCGCGCACGCGCACGCCGGTGACATGCCACACCTGGTCGTTGAGGCTCTCGAGGTGCTGCACGTTCATGGTGGTGAGGACATCGATTCCTGCGTCGAGCAGCAGGTGGACATCCTGCCACCGCTTGACGTTCTCGCTCCCGGGCACGTTGGTGTGAGCGAATTCATCCACGATGGCGACGGCGGGGTTGCGTCGCAGGATGGCCTGGGTATCCATCTCTTCGAATTGCGAACCGCCATAGGAGAGGAAGCGCCGCGGAACAATCTCCAGGCCTTCGGTCTTGGCGATGGTTTCCTTGCGGCCGTGCGGCTCGAAATAGCCGATGACGATATCGACTCCCCCGGCGCGCAACTTCTGCGCTTCGTCGAGCATACGATAGGTCTTGCCAACGCCCGCGGCATAGCCGAGGTAGATTTTCAACTTACCTCGCCGCGCGGGGCTCACTCGCCCTCCCGGTGTGGGAAGAGCCGGATATCGAAGTCTTCGGCTGCGTCGATGAGCCGGTCGACGGGATTGCGTACCAGGCCGAAGCGGGTATCGCGGCCGCTGTGGCCGAGGAATACCTGGGTGACGCGCTGCTCGCGGGAGAACTCGATAATCGAATCGACGAAATCGTCGCCCTTCAGGCAATGCACCTCGGCGCCCAGTTCGCGCGCCAGGGCCAGATGCGATTCCAGGCGCGCCTGGTCTTCCGCGCGCAATTGCGGTTGTTGGACGTAAGCCACCAGCAGCGCGCCATGAAAGCGGAGAGAGTTGCGGTGCCCGCTTCGCAGCATGTCCGCGGCGCTGCTGCGCGGCGTGATGCAAACCAGAATGCGCTCCTGCGCGCCCCAGCGGGCGGCGATCCCGTGAGAGTCGAGATACTCCTGCAGTTGGTAGTCGACCACGTCCGCGGCCAGGAGCAGAGCCAGTTCGCGCAGTTCCGCCAGGCGGCGGGGGTCGGGCATGCTGCCATCGCTGGTCCGGCCGATCAGGGCGTCGGGCGGCGCATCCACGATTTCGATTTCGTCGGCCTCGGCGAGGAAGGCCTCGGGCAGACTGTTGGCGGCGCGCTTGCCGGTGACGCGCTCCACCTGGTCCTGCTTTTCGCGCACGTACTGCACGTTCACGGCGGTGATGACGCTGATGCCGCGATCCAGCAGTTCTTCGACGTCCTGCCAGCGCTCGGGATTGCGGCTGCCGGGAGGATTGTCATAAGCCAGGCCATCGATGAGGCACACGCCCGGATGGCGCCGGAAGAGGGCGGCCAGATCGATCACCTCGTAGGTCTTGCCGGCGTGATTCTCGGCGATAGGCGGGATCACTTCAAAGCGGGAAAGAATAGCTTCGACATCGGGCGACAATTTGCCTTGAACGGCCCCCACCACCACGTCCTGGCCGCGCTCTTTGCGCCTCCGCCCTTCGTCGAACATGCGGAACGATTTGCCCACGCGGGAGGCGTAGCCCAGAAACACTTTCAGCCGTCCGCGGCGTTCCCGGCGCTCGGTGGCCTGGACACGCCGCAGCAGTTCTTCGGGATCGGGACGCTTGTCTGTGCGGCTGGACATTAACCTTACAGGATAATCCGCCCGGCCGGGTCGAAAAAAGAGATATACCAACTATTTGTTGCGATACTGGAGGACCAATGGACTGGCTCACCGGCTACGGACTCTTCGCGGTTTCGGCAATGTTGATCTGCTATGCCCTGGAAAAAAGGAGCGCGTGGTTCATTCTGGCATTCGCGGTCTCGTGTGCCCTCAGCTCAGTCTATGGCTTCCTGCAGGGCGCCTGGCCGTTCGGGTTCGTGGAGGCGGTCTGGTTCGGAGTGGCGCTCCGGCGGTGGTGGATAGCGCGGGCCTGAAGGTGGCGACTCCAGTCGAACCGTCCCGCGGCCAGCCAGTTTCCTGGAGGCCTGACCGCGGTATGGGCGCCGTCCGAAATGTCATCGGCCGTTAAACGGAACTCGTATTTTTGCGGAAAGCGCGCGACGTCCTGGTGGACGGTGAATAGCAGCCACCCCGTCACCTTGGCGCCCCGCGCCAACCCATCCCCCAGCAGGCTTTCGTCCAAAGCGACGTCTACGGCTTTCGCGCCGGCAGACGGCGTGCGTTCGAAAGTGAATTCGGGTGGAATCGGCAGGTGGCTAGCCTCCACCCAGTTGCAATGATCGACGCTCAATAAATCCAGGTGCCACGATTTGACTCGGGCGAGCGTATCCTTCGGGTTGACCACACTCAGACGCACGAGGATCCACGTGGCCGCCCGCGGTGAACGGGGGGGCACGGGCGGGCCGACGACGGCTTCCAGAATCTCGATATCCAGGCGGTCTCGGGGGACCAGCCCGGCCGGAGGCGGCGTACCGGAAATCGCGAGCGTGGACGCCGGGCGGCCCTGCCAAAACTCAGTCAGACGGTTCCGCATGGGAGTGCCCAAACAGCCTCAAAGCTCCAGCTTGCCCAAGAACTTCATGCCCGCCAGATCGAACGATTGCGCCACCACAATTCGCCCGACCCGAGCTTCGAATTCTACCCACCGGTCCCTGGGCGTAATTTCCGCGGATAACGGGAACAGGTAAACGACCTCCCATCCGTCATCCCTCAGGAAAGCTTCGACGCTCGCAGGTTTGACATCCGTCTTTCCCTCTCGCCGCAGCACGGCCTCCTTCCTCAAAGGATCACCCAACTGTTTCGGATCGCCTTTCAGAGGGCTGCCGGGAATGCCACTGATGGCGATGCAATACCCATCGCTTTCCAATGTGGCCGGCGCTGCTTCGTGGGCCTTCAGTTCCGCAATCCGGACCGGCAGAGCGGTCTCCCACCGGAGCCGCAGGGTTACGGACCGAACAGAGGAACGAACGCCGGGCGCGCCCCCAGTGATGATATTCGCCGGCAGTCTGGGTCCGCTATTCTTCGGGTCCACCCCGTCATAGCCGATGCCGTGAGGCTGCCCCATCTGCCCCGCTTCTCTGAGTTCGTCTTCGCCCAACCGCCGCGCCACCGCGGCCGTGAACTCTCTTGTCCAGGGCGACGCGGTGAGTATCTGCCTTGCGTCCTGTTCGGTCCACTCTTCCGGGCGCTTGGATTGCCATGGTGCATCCGCAGCCGTGAGGCAGCAGCAGAACGCGCAGAACAGACACAGGATCGGGTGCTTCATTGTGTTACAACTTCACCATGACCGAGATACTCCACAGCGCTTGCCCCCGGCGGAGATCCGGGAACCAGACTGTGCCGGCTCCACCGCAAGCCGCGTATGCGGCCGTCAGGTCGGATGTCCCAGCGGTTACTCCCGTGTTACAGACATAGTTCTGAGGGGAGCCGTTGTTGCCGCCAGGGGGCGTAATTCCACCGCGGCCGGACCAGTAGGGAACGTTCGCGTGGCGGAAGCCGAATTCCGTGCGGAAAGTGACGAACTGGCTCGGCATCCAGTCGAATGTGGCCGTACCGTCGTAGGCCTTGAACGGGGCCCCGGGATAAGCCGGAAAGTAGGGCGTGCCGGAAATCGCATCGGCTCCATTAACAGGAAGGACGAGGGTCAAATACCGTCCTGGATTGTTGATCTCTCCACCGCCGAGCGTAAACGCCAAGAGATCCTTGTGCCACCACCAACGATTGTAGGCCATGTAGCCGACGAAGGATTGTTTGGGGCCGCCTTTTCCCGTTACGGAGTTGTACGGATGGTCGCCGGCGCAACTCACCCCGTTTCCGGTTTCGCATCCCAGGTCGCCGGTAAACGTGAACGCTATCCGGTCGATTCCGTTACCCACCTTTGGGTGGTCGTAGTATTTGATCTCAATGCTGTCATCGGTGTGATAGCGGGTGCGGCGAGGGAGACCCACGTTATCTTCGCCGAAGCCGTACTGGTTCGCGATTACGGTCATCCAGGAGTTTGGCGTCCATTTCAACTGTCCTCCCAGACCGGGATGGCTATTGTACTTGTTATATGACTGCCAGCCGTTGATAAACCAGGGCTCAATCTTCAGGTGATGGGTAGGAAACCACTGGATGCGCACCCCATTGAAGAACCACGGAGTGTTGGAGGACACGTACGACGGTTGATAGGCCCAGTTATCGAAGTTGTGATAGCTGAACAGTCCTACGTACGAAACGAAGATGCCGGCGTCGATGTTAAGCCCGTGGTTGACGTTGAAGTGATACCCTCCATAGGCTTCCGAAACGTATTTGTATGCGGCGCGGACGTCCCACTGACCGACTGCGGGACTGGCGTCATTGCGAACGGTTGTCGCGGAGAACATTCCAAACAACATCAGAACTCTGCCCCGCATATTGCCGGCGTGAAAATCGCCGCCGATGGACAAATCCTCCAACTGGACTTCACCGTTTCGGAAAACTTCGCTGGACCCTCCCATGGAGTGGTCCTTGGGTTGATTGAAATCAACTCCGTAGAAGGTGTCAGCCCGAAACTCCCCGCTGAAGTATTTGGTATCGAGCGGGCTATCGTGCTGGCGGGAGTTGCCATTGAGCCACGTCCAGTCGTGATCCGCAAAAGGGGTAATCATATCCACTGGCGGAGTCGCCTGCGGGGCAGGCGCGGGCTGCTGAACCGTCGCCGCCTCGGCCACGGTCTCTTCCGGTTTGGCTGTTGCCAGGGCGGGCGCGTCATTAGCCGCTGGTGCTACCGCGGTTTGGGCCTTCAGCGCCGCCTCGAGCACGGCCATTCGCTCTCTCATCGCCTGCAACTCCTGCTCGATGGCGGAAGCATCCATGGGAGAGTTGGCCTTCGGAGCCGGGCCGGGAGCGGCCGCCGGAACCGAACCGGTTTTCGCCGGCGCCGGATCAGTGTCTGCCGCGGCGAATTGAAGCCTGGCGATCGTGGTCTGTTTTTGTACGATTTCTACCGTCGCCGGTAACGCTGCGCCGAACTTATCTTTGGAAGCCGTTATCCGGTATGCCCCGGGCTGCAGACCGGCAGCGGTGAAGACACCGTCGGAGCCGCTAAGAACATCGCGATCGTCGCCACCCTGGATTCTGTGAATGGTCACAAGCGCCGCGGGTACCGGCGTTCCGGCAACGTCGAGGGTTATCCCGCGCAGGGCGCCCGCCATCGATTCGCTGCTATCTGCGCCGGCGCATAGCGGTTGCGCCAACAGAAGTGCGGACGCGCCAAGAATCAATAATGCCTGCGTGTTACGAAATCCGATAGGAACGTTCATTCGTATTGGAATCCTCTTCCCTCCGGAACCGGCCAAGTCCGCCTGTTCCGGGTTAATGCGCAAGACTTTCCTCTCGAAGGCTACGGTTTCCCTCAGTGATGTCGGGAACGGACGTTGCGACAAGGACCGCATGGGTCGCCGCACCCGCGGCAAACCCGGATCTATCGAAGGATCAATCGAAAGTATAGACGGCGGGCATAAAGATCCCGTAAAGATCAGCTAAAGGTTTCGTAAGATTCTCACGCGTGGCATAAAAAATATCTTATGAGGCGGGAAAAAACTTTTGTCTTGACGGTGGTCTGCCCATTTGGTTCACTTGCGATAATACCGAAGAACCGCGTTCTAAGTGCCGTCGTGCGCCCGGTTTGCGCCAGGCCTATTCCGATTTGAACTTGGAGAGAGCAAACGATGAGAGAGACCTCGCGCCGGATTGCCGGATTGATTTCTGTGGGACTTCTAGGCCTGTTGATTTCCACAGGTTTCGCGCAAGATACGGTGAAGCCCGACCCCTCGGGCATCGCCACGGGAGACAAGGCGACAGTTGTGGACGCCGGAGGGAACACGTTTGCGCCGGCCACGCCTACGGATCAGACATCTCCAGATTACGCCAAGCAAAAAAAGGACGCTGACGATTTTCAGGCACAAGCCGCGCGGGAACCCCTGGCGGTGAAACTGGCCGATTCGGTCGGACACCTGCGGGTTGCCACTAATTTTGCATGGACGCTCAACACCGGCTACCTGGTCCTGTTCATGCAGTGCGGATTCGCATTGCTCACTTGCGGGCTGGTGCGGAAGAAGAATGCCGCGCACCTGATGATGCTCAACTTCGCGGCATACGTCTTCGCTTTCGTCGCGTATTACGCGGTGGGGTATGCGTTCCAGTTCGGCGCGGTGGCGGTGAATGCGGCCCCTTCCAACCTGGGCGGTGTGCCCACGCTGAATCATTACCTGCTGGGCAGCGGTCAGTGGGGCTGGCTGGGCGGCAAAGGGTTCTTCCTCACCGGTCCGGCCTATGACGCGGGCAGTAACTGCCTCATGCTTTTCGAAGTGGTGTTCATGGAGACAGCGGGATACATCATTGTGGGCGCCATCTGCGAGCGCATTACGTTCTGGGCTTTCCTGCTCTGCGAACTGTTCGTGGGCGGCATCATGTATCCGGTATTCGGCTGCTGGGTATGGGGCGGCGGATGGCTCTCACAGGTGGGCTCCACACTCCATCTGGGGCACGGGTATGTGGATTTCGCGGGTTCCACGGTAGTCCACGCGGCGGGCGGATTCTGCGCGATGGCGCTGGCGATGGTTCTGGGCCCCCGCCTGGGCAAGTATGACAAGAACGGAAAGCCGCGGCCATTTCCTGCCCACAACCTGGTGTACGTAGTCGCCGGAACGTTTATTCTACTGTTCGGTTGGATGGGCTTTAATCCGGGCTCCACGCTGGGCGCCACGGACCTGCGCATTTCCGTGGTGGCGGTAAATACCAACCTGGCCGCCATCGCCGGATCCTGCTCCTCCATGCTGCTCTGGTATTTCCTCTTCGGCAAGCCGGACGTGACGATGGCTTGCAACGGCATGCTGGCCGGCCTGGTGGCCATCACGGCGCCGTGCGCGTTCGTTTCGCCGACCTCGTCGGTAATTATCGGACTCCTTGCAGGGCTGTTGGTGTGCGGCGGCGTGTTGTTCAATGAGCGCGTGACCAAGATCGACGATCCTTGCGGGGCCATCTCCGTACACGGCTTCTGCGGGATCCTGGGCGGCGTTTCGGTGGGGATCTTCGCCGACGGCACCTACGGGGCCGGATGGAACGGCGTGGGGGCAACCAACTATATGGGCCATGCCGGACAGGGCGTAACCGGGCTGCTGTATGGAGATACGCGCCAGTTCCTGTGCCAGCTTATGGGAGCGTTGATCTGCGCTCTCTGGGCCTTCGGATCGACGTACGTGGTGTTCAAGGCGGTGAACGCTTTCAAGACCATGCGAGTGCCGCCCGAGGTGGAACTGGAGGGGTTGGATATCCCCGAGTTCGGCATGCAAGGCTATCCCGAAGATGTAGTCATGTCGGCCAAGTAGTCATCGGTCCCAATCGATGGATTCGAAGAGCCGGCGCAGGCGGACGCCTTTCTGTGGATTCACGGATTCGACGAAGGCAACGCGCCCTTCCAGGTGTGCGCGGAAGTTCGGGTGGCCCTGGCGATTTTGACTCGCCGGGCCAAGCCGCGCGCAGTTGGTGAGGATGGCTTTCAGGCGGTCGAAATCGGGGCGCGGTACGTTGATGCGCTCGTTCGCCACCAACCCGGCCAGGTATTGGCGCACGCCCTGGCGCATGACGCGGGTCTTGCGGTGGTGCACGGTGAAGCCCTCCTCGTGGAGGATCACCGCGGCGTGCGTGGAGAAGCGGTCCACGCGGCGCTCGAAATCGGTGTCACCCGAGAAGGCCATATCGTCCGCGTAACGGGTGTAGACGGCGCCCGCGGACCGGGCGAGCCCCGCCAGGCGGCAGTCCGCACGATACATGCAGATGTTGGCCAGGGCGGGCGAAGTCGGCGCGCCTTGCGGCAGGTGGGGACGGCGATACAGATCGCGAAGCTCGTGCGATGCGGGCGCGGTCCACACGCGATGCGGCGCGGCGTTGGTGCAGAGGCCGGCCAGCAGGTCCGCCACGTGTTCGGCGTAACCCATGGTGCGAAAGAAGCTCTGAATCCGGGCCGCGGCGATGGACGGGAAGAAGTCCTGCAGGTCCATGCGCAGCACCACGCGGCGGCCCACGTGAGGCGCGGCGAAAGTCCGGATCGACCGGCCTTTCACGAATCCCTGGACTGCGGGATGCGGTGTCACTTTCTCCAGAATCTCCGCCAGAATGCGCCTCTGGATGGCTTTCAGGCGAAGCTTGGGCGATTCGATCAGGCGGACGCTGCCTGAGTCCTTGGCGAGAACGCGATAGTGATAGTGGCCGAGTTGCGGCCGGTGGTCCTGTTTGTACGCCAGCCCTTTGAGGTCGGCGAACCATTCCAGTTCCGTGAGATCGATACGCAGCCACCCGGCCAATTCGGCGACCGACGCAATTGGAGGCGCGGGCCAGCGCATGGCAAGCGGTTCGGTGACGCTCAGGTCTACTTGCAATGCGAGGGTGTATTTGCCGCGGGCGCGGTACAGCCCTGCGTCCTCGATCAGAAAGCGGATCACCTCGCGCGAGTGAGGGCGGCTGTGCGCGCCGAATCGCTTGAGGTATCGCGCCGCCAAGGGCCGCAGCCAGCGCCACCGCTTTCCCAGGACTGCGCTGCTCCGCGCCACCATCCCGTCAAGAGACGGCGCTTCGGCCAGGAAGCAGCGCGCCAGCGCCTTGGTCAAGCTCCTGAGGTCCGCCATGGCGATACGGCGGCGAAATGCTCCAACGAGTCCCACCCTGCGGGACCGGTCCAGCGTACCGCGCTGTTTTAGGTCCTGCGACGAAATGTCAGTCCTTCACGTTCCCCTGGGGTAACCCCAGAGAGGCTAACTAAATGCCGGCTTGGAGCACCGCGCCGCCGCTTCGCATGATAGCAGGTTACTTGGGCTGGTCCAGCGCCAGATTCAGTTTCAGAACGTTCACGCGGGGTTCGCCGAGGAGGCCGAACTGGCGTCCCTCGGTGTGGGCGGCGACAATCTGGCGCACCGCGTCCGCACTCATGCCGCGGGCCGCGGCCACGCGCGGAATCTGCGCTTCGGCGGACGCGGGGCTGATGTCGGGATCGAGGCCGCTGCCGGATTGCGTCACCAGGTCGGCCGGAATCGGGCCGGTGAAGGTGGGATTTTCGGCGCGCACGCGCTTGATGTCGTCCTTCACGCGGTCGATCAGCTTCTGATTCGTGGGCCCCAGGTTGGACGCGCCGGAGGACAGGCCGTCGTAGCCATCGTTGCCGGCGGCGGAGGGGCGGCCGTGAAAATATTCCGGCTTGGTGAAGCTCTGGCCGATCAGTTCCGAGCCCACGGTCTTGCCGTCGGCGGTAATCAGGCTGCCGTTGGCCTGGTGGGGGAACAGGACGCTGGCGAGGCCGGTGACCAGCAGCGGATAGGCGAGGCCGGTGATCACGATCATTACCGCGGTTAGCTTTATGGCAATCCAAAACTGTTTCATAGGTACTCCGTTACGCCAGATGCAGCAGGCCCAGCAGGCGGTCGATCAGCCAGATGCCCGGGAAAGGGCGCGATGCACGCCGCCCACGCCGTAGATCAGCAGGTTGCGGCGCAACAGCGCGGCGGCGCTCATGGGCTTGTACTTCACGCCGCGCAGCGCCAGCGGAATCAGCGCGATGATGATCAGCGCGTTGAAGATCACCGCCGCCAGCACGGCGCTCTGCGGGCTGTGCAGCCCCATGATGTTCAGCTTGCCCATCACCGGATAGGTGGCCATGAACATGGCCGGCAGGATGGCGAAATACTTGGCGATGTCGTTGGCGATGGAGAACGTGGTCAGCGCGCCGCGCGTCATCAGCAACTGCTTGCCGATGGCCACCACTTCGATCAGCTTGGTGGGATTGCTGTCCAGGTCCACCATGTTGCCGGCTTCCTTGGCGGCCATGGTGCCGGTGTTCATGGCCAGGCCGACATCGGCCTGCGCCAGCGCGGGCGCGTCGTTGGTGCCGTCGCCGGTCATGGCCACCAGGCGGCCGCCGGCCTGCTCCTTCTTGATCAGGTCCATCTTGTCTTTGGGCGTGGCCTGCGCCAGAAAATCGTCGATGCCGGCTTCGGCGGCGATGGCGGCGGCGGTCAGCGGATTGTCGCCGGTGATCATGACGGTGCGGATGCCCATGGCGCGCAACTGCTGGAAGCGCTCGCGCATGCCGCCCTTGACCACGTCCTTCAGATGGATCACGCCCAGCGCGCGGTCGCGGTCGGCCACCACCAGCGGCGTGCCGCCGGAGCGCGAGATGCGGTCGGTGATGTCCATCAGTTCGGTGGGGACCGCTGCCGCCGTGCTCGTGCACGAACTCCACCACGGATTCGGTGGCGCCTTTGCGGATGCGGCGGCCGTCGATATCCACGCCGCTCATGCGCGTCTGGGCGGTGAAGGGGATGAAGTGGGCTTCGTGCTCGGCCACTTCGCGGCCGCGAATGCCGTACTTCTGCTTGGCCAGCACCACGATGGAGCGGCCTTCCGGCGTTTCGTCGGCCAGGCTGGAAAGCTGCGCCGCGTCGGCCAGCTTCGCTCTCGGTGACGCCGCCCACGGGATGAATTCCACCGCCTGGCGGTTGCCCAGCGTGATGGTGCCGGTCTTATCGAGCAGCAGGGTGTTGACGTCGCCCGCCGCTTCCACGGCCTTGCCGCTCATGGCCAGCACGTTGTGCTGCATCACGCGGTCCATGCCGGCGATGCCGATGGCCGAAAGCAGGCCGCCGATGGTGGTGGGGATCAGGCAGACCAGCAGCGAGATCAGCACCGTGACCGAGGGCGCCGTGCCGCTGCCGCTGGCATTCACGCTGTAGATGGCGAAGGGCTGCAGGGTGACCACCGCCAGCAGGAAGACCAGGGTCAGGCCGGCGATCACGATGTTGAGCGCGATTTCGTTGGGCGTCTTCTGCCGCTCCGCGCCTTCCACCAGCGCGATCATGCGGTCCAGAAACGTCTCGCCGGGGTTGGAGGTGATCTTCACCTTGATCCAGTCGGAGAGCACCTTGGTGCCGCCGGTGACGGCGCTGCGGTCGCCGCCGGATTCGCGAATCACCGGCGCGCTCTCGCCGGTGATGGCCGATTCATCCACGCTGGCGATGCCTTCGATCACGTCGCCATCGCCGGGGATGGTCTCGCCGGCCTCCACCAGCACCATGTCGCCGCTGCGCAGTTGGGTGGCGGAGACGGTTTCGGTCGCGTGCCGTTCAACAGGCGGCGCGCGGTGGTTTCGGTCTTGGTCTTGCGCAGGGTATCGGCCTGCGCTTTGCCGCGGCCTTCCGCCATGGCTTCGGCGAAATTGGCGAACAGCACGGTGAACCACAGCCACAGCGTGATCTGGAACGTGAAGCCCGCCACGGCCGCTCCGGCCGCGAGATCGCGCACGGCCAGAATGGTGGTCATGGCGGCGCCCACCTCCACCACGAACATCACCGGGTTCTTCATCATGGTCGCGCGGGTTCAGCTTGACGAACGAATCCCAGATGGCCCGCTTGACGATGGGCGGATCGAAGAGCGGCCGGGCCCGCGGCGCCTTCTTCGGGATCAGCGACGTGATGTCGTCCGGGCGTCGAAGGTGTGGGTCATGGTTGTGGCCATATTAGCTCCAGAGCCTTCCGGCATGCATCAGGAAGTGCTCCACGATGGGCCCCAGGGAAAGCGCCGGGAAGAAGGTCAGCGCGCCCACGATGACGACAACGCCCACCAGCAGGGCCACGAACAGCGGTCCGTGGGTGGGGAAGGTGCCTGCCGAGACCGGCACCTGCTTCTTCTGCGCCAGGCTCCCGGCCGCGGCCAGCAGCGGAATCATCATCAGGAAGCGGCCCGATCAGCATGGCGATTCCCATGGTGGTATTGAAATACGGCGTGTTGGCGTTGATGCCGCCGAAGGCGCTGCCGTTGTTGCCTACCGCGCTGGAATAGGCGTAGAGGATTTCGGAAAGTCCGTGCGGCCCGTTATTGCCCAGGTTCGCCGTGATGGGGCCGGGCGGATTGACGCAGCCCTTGGGAGTGAAGTGCGCCACGGTGCCCACGCCCGCAAAGCCCAGGATGCTGAAGGCCAGCACCAGGACCGCCAGCATCACCATCTTGACTTCCTTCTGCTCGATCTTCTTGCCCAGATACTCGGGCGTGCGGCCCACCATCAGCCCGGCGATGAACACGGCCAGAATGGCGAACAGCAGCATGCCATAGAGTCCCGAGCCGACGCCGCCGAAGATCACTTCGCCCAGTTCGATATTGATCAGCGGCACCAGTCCGCCCAGCGGCGTGAGGCTGTCGTGCGCGTTGTTCACGGCGCCGCAACTGGCATCGGTGGTGATCACGGTGAACAGCGCGGAGTTGGCGATGCCGAAGCGGACCTCCTTGCCTTCCATGTTGCCGCCCGGTTGCGGCATCGGTGGCATGGGCCTGCACGCCCAGCTTGGCGAGGTTCGGATTGCCGGCCTGCTCCGACGCGATAGACCACCAACACGCCGGCCAGGAACAGCACGCTCATGGCGGCGAACAGGGCCCAGCCCTGGCGCGTATCCTTCACCATCTTGCCGAAGGTGTAGGTGAGGCCGGCGGGAATGATGAAGATGAAAATCATCTCGAAGAAATTCGAGAACGGCGTGGGGTTCTCGAAGGGATGCGCCGAGTTGGCGTTGATGAAGCCGCCGCCGTTGGTGCCGATCATCTTGATGGCTTCCTGCGATGCGACCGGTCCCTGCGGAATCGTCTGCACGGCGCCTTCGACAGTGGTGGCCTTGGTATAGGCGCTCAAATTCTGAATCACGCCCTGCGAGACCAGCAGCAAAGCGCCGGCTACCGAGAGCGGCAGCAGCACGTAAAGCGTGCAGCGGGTGAAATCCACCCAGAAGTTGCCGAGCGTTCTGGTCGAGTGGCGCGCGAACCCGCGCACCAGCGCGATCGCCACCACGATGCCCGCCGCCGCCGACCAGAAGTTGTGAGTGGCCAAAGCCACCATCTGGCTGAGATAGCTCATGGTGGTCTCGCGCGTGTAGACCTGCCAGTTGGTATTGGTGCCGAAACTGGTAGCGGTATTGAACGAAAGATCCGGGGCCACGTTGCCAAAGCCCTGCGGATTGAGCGGGAAAGCTGCTGCATGCGCAGGAAAGCGTAGGTGAACACGATCCCCACCAGCGCTGAAGATCAGCATGGCGCCGGCGTACCGCGTCCATGCCTGCTCGGCGTTTTCGTCGATGCCGCAGAGCTTGTAGATGCCCGCCTCAAGGGGCCGGAGCACCGGGTGGAGCCAGGTGCGCTCGCCGGCGAACACTTTGGCCATGAAGGCGCCCATGGGCTTGGTGAGCGCCAGCAGAACCAGAAAATAGATCGCGATTTGGAGAATGCCGTTGCCGGTCATGTTGAACTCTCAAAACCTCTCGGGGCGAAGCAGAGCGTAAAACAGGTACACCCCGACCCCGGCGGCGACTACCAGTGAAAGAATGTATTCCATGAATGAACTCCCGGCGTTACAGCCGGTCGCATCCCTTGACGAATGCCCAACCCGCCACGAAAAACAGAATCGTGATCGCGACGAAAAACAGATCCAGCATATTGCTCCTTATGGGACGTGCACCAGCGCGACCTTGTGGCCGTCCTGCGCCAGGGAACGGGCCAGCTTTTCCTCGGCAGTCCGCCAGAGCTGTTTTCGTGAGGCCACCAGCACCGTGGATTCCCGTTCCAACGCGAACGCGAACCCTTCCGCCCGGCTGCGCGCCAGCACCACGACCGGGTTGACCTGGAGAGGGCAGCGGCCGGCGAGTTCGACCAGTTGGTTTACCAGGTGAGCGTGAACGGTAGCAGGGCATTCGAAATCCGCCGGGTACGGCACCGTGTGCACGGCCACGAGTTGGATCCGGGCATCCAGGCCTGCCGTAAGCGTGACGGCGCGGCGCAGCAGGGCTTCGGTCAGAGCCGGTTCCGTGTACAGCACCGAGAGCGTAAGGGTGGACGATTCAGCAGGGGCAGCGAGGCACCCTGGGTCGATTTGCAGCTTTCCATGGGTATCCACGTTCCCAGGGTAAGAAGCCGGACATAAAGAAGTCGTAAAGAAACAATCAGGATTGGGTTAAGGGGCTTGGGGTGCAACGAATTTGTAACCCACCCAGGGTTCGGTGAGGATGTACTTCGGCTTGGCGGGATTAGGCTCGATCTTCTTGCGGACCTGGTTAATGAAAACGCGCAGATACTCGGGCTCGTCGCCGTAATCGGGGCCCCAGATGGCTTGCAGCAATTCGCGATGGGTCACCGGCTTGCCCTGGTGCGCTACCAGATAGCGCAGCAGTTCGAATTCCTTCGGAGTAAGGCGCACGTCGGCGCCGTGGGCGCGCACGTGGCGGGTGGTGAAATCGATCTCCAGGTCCTGTGCGGCGAAGGAGGCGGGTCCGCCTTCGGGCGAAGACGCGGAACGCCGGAGCGCGGCGCGAATGCGCGCCAGCAACTCCTGGATGCTGAACGGCTTGGTCACGTAATCGTCGGCGCCGGCATCCAGTGCGGCCACTTTGTCCTTTTCGGTGTTGCGGACCGATAGAATGATCACCGGAATATCGGACGCGCCGCGCAGGGCCCGGCAGGTTTCCAGGCCGCCCATTCCCGGCATGTTCATATCCAGCAGCACCAGGCTGGGCATTTCGCGCGCGGATATTTCCAATGCCTCTTCGCCGGTACGCGCTTCAATCACCTCATAGCTGTGGCCCACCAGCGTGGCCTTCATGACGCGGCGAATCTGCGGATCGTCATCCACCACCAAAATCTTCCCCGCGCTCAAATCTGTTTGCCTCCGTAAACGGCAAGTGTAAAGTAGAACGCCGAGCCATGGCCGGGCTCGCTCTCCACCCAGATGCGCTCGCGGTGAGCCTCCACGATTCCCTTAGCGATGGCCAGTCCCATGCCGGTTCCTTTCGATTCGAAGCGGTGCTGCCGTCCGCGGAAGAACTTGTCGAAGATCAGCGGACGCTCGTTCTCTTGGATGCCGGGGCCGCGGTCGGCGACTCCAATCACGATCTTTCCGCCCTGTAACCCGGCGGAAACGGTGATGGGGGTGGATGCCGGCGAATACTTCAGCGCGTTTTCCAAAAACTGTTTGATCACCTGCTGCACAAATTCGGGATCCGCTTCGCCGCCGGGCAACCCGGGCGCCACATCGATGGTCACGGGGCGGCCCTGAAGCGCCGGCTTCATGTCCGCCAGCACATTCGAAATCAGCTCCGCGGGCTGCACCAGTTGCTTCTCCAGGTGCACTTTGCCGGCTTCGATGCGCGCCATGGCGATCACTTCCGCCGCCAGTTGGTTCAGGCGGTCGGCTTCTTCATCGATGATGGTGAGCAGTTCGTGACTGGGAGTGGCGGCATCGCTCAGCAGGCTGGTGACGGCGGCTTTGATGGAGGTGAGCGGCGTATTGATATCGTGGGCCAGGGAATCGAGAAGCGCAGACTTCAGCACTTCGCTCTGGCGGGCCGCCTCGGCATGACTGGCATCTTCGAGAGCCCGCGCCTTTTCAATCGAAATAGCCATGAGGTTGGCGATGGCCCGCACCATGGGTTCGGAAGGCAGCGGTCCCAACAGCGCCAGGCTGCCCAGAGTGCGGCCGCCGAGGCGCACCGGCGCGGTGGCGACGTTACGCAGCAGATCGAGGCTGACATCGGCTACCTCCGCGGCGGCGAGAAGTTCGTGGTCGCTGACCGGCTTGCTTTCCGGTCCGGAGCGGAAAAACTCCTCGGTCAGCCGGTAATAAAACGCAGCGGCTTCGCAACCCAGCACCTGCGCCACTTTCTGCACAAACTCGTGAATGGTCTTGCGCGGGTTGCCGGTGAGCATGGTGGTCTGTACCAGGTCATAGAGGCGCTGGACCTCGAGCCGGCGCGCCTCCGCTTCCGCCGTGCGGCGGCGTGCCCGGGCGGAGAGTTGGCTGACGGTAACGGCAGTCACCAGGAAGGCCACGAATACGACCTGGTTCTGGGAGTCCTGAATCGTGAAGGTGCCGAAAGGCGGCAGGAAATACAGATTGAAACCCAGGACGGCCACCAGGGATGCCACTGTAGCCTCCGCCAGTCCCCACCAGGTGGAGATGCCGAGGATGACCAGCAGAAGCGAAAGCGCCACGGTGGTATTGCTGACGTGCAGCGCCGTCTTATAAATTGTAATGACGCCGGCGACCATAGACAGGGACGCGGCGAAGCGCAGAATCTTGCGGTACACAGCTACCTGATTCTAGCCCCGCCGGGTGTGCGTGGGGGATGGCTTGCCCCGGAGAGCAACCACGAAATAGCTGGGCAATCGAATCCTGGATTGATCCGCCGTGGAACGGCACTTCATTATTGAGCCGCCGATGAACACCGATGAACGCGGATAACTTCGATGCCTTGACCGAGGGGGTGCTTGAAGCTACCAGCGCACCAGGCCGTCCGGGTCGTCTACCAGCACCACGTCGTATTTCTCCAGCATGGGCATCAGGATGTTTTCGAGTTCGTTCTTCCAGAGCTCGCCCTCATAGAACCTGGCTTTCATCGGCTCGCGGGATGCCAGGTCGGGAAAGCCTCGCATGAAGAAGAACACGTCCGGATCTTCGACCGAAAGGAACGGCCCCAGGATCTTCATGCCGATCTCATCGTGGGCCGGGACGCTTCTGGTACGGAATACTTCCAGAAACTCGCTTCGTTTGCCGGGCCTGGTTTTATAGGTTCGCATCTCGATAATCATGGGCACCTACCTGGCGAATAGACGGTTGAAGAAGGCGCGGGTCTTGCGTCGAATTTCCTGGAGCGTGGCATCCAGCCGCTGCTGGTGCAGGTGCTCGGGCGTCCAGCGCTTCACCAGGTTGGTGAGCACCTCGAATTGCGCCTGCGAGGTCGGCAGGCTGCCCTCGGCGTGGCCGGTGGAAACGCGCTGGCCGTGGTCCAGCGCGCGATAGAAGGTGGCGGCCTCGCGCAGGAAATCGGCGTCCTCGCGATCCAGGTGGCCCATCTTCTCGATCACGTCGATGCGCTCCGGCGTGTTCAGCACCTTATAGAAGATGCCGGCGCCCTTGCAGCCGCAGATACATCAGCGCGAAATCGATATCGTAATAGCCGCCCAGCGCCGGCCTTGAGCGGATTGCGCGGCGCCCTGTTCGCGCTCCAGGCGCGCGCGCATTTCGGCCAGCTCCTTGCGCGAGCGCATGCTCTGGCCGTAGCGCCGCCAGTCCACCTCCTGCAGTTCGTGCAGAAACTCGGTGGCGCGCTCCACGTTGCCGGCCACGGCGCGCGACTTCATATAGGTGATGCCTTCCCAGGCCTCGGCGTGGCTGGCGAAGTAGGTCTTGTAGGCGCCCTCGGACTGCACCAGGTCGCCTTCGCGGCCGTTGGGACGCAGGCGCGTATCCACGGCGAACATCACGCCTTCGCCGGTGTAGGCGCTCAGGGTCTGGATCATGCGCTCGGCCACGCCGGTCCAGAAGGCGTGCTCGCCGGCGTCGGCATCGGGGATGACGAATACCAGGTCGGCGTCGGAACCCAGGTCGAATTCGCTCATGCCCAGGCGGCCGAGCGCGATCACCATCATCTGGTCGCGCGGGCGTGTAGTCCGGGCTGGCCGGCGGCGGCGCATCCGTGACGCGCGATGCGGTAGGCCGCGGCGATGACGCTGTCGGCCAGTGCCGAGGTCTTGCCCAGCGTGGTGAAGATGGGCTCGGACTCGCAGAATGCTGCTCGCTCTGGATGCGGAGCATCTGCCGGCGGTAGAAGCGGCGCAGCGCGGCGCCGTCGTCGAGCGAGTCCGCCTTCCGAGTTCGAACGGCTCGCCGATTTCGTCCAGCAGCTCCGGATGGCGCAGCAGATCGTCGGCGAAATAGGGGCTGTGCTCGAAAATGTCGAGCACGCTGCGCGGCCAGCTTGCTGTCGGCGTTCAGCCGCGTCAGCAGATCGCCGGGCTGGCGAAGGCCTTTTCCAGGAAGTGCTCGAAGCGCTCGCGCCCGCGATGCAGGTCGGCGGCGGCCACGGGCTCGCGCCAATGCGGCGCGCGCTGGTCCAGAAGCGCGTCAGGTTGCTGACCGGCGCAGCGTTTCCGGCCTCTTCCGCATCCGGCAGCGGCACGGCGGTGTAGTAAAGCGGCTTCTGCGCGTGGATCACGCGCTCGTAGATCTCGCGGACGGCCGCCAGGTGTTCGTCCAGCCGCGGCTTCAGCGATCGCCGTTCGCGCGGTCGCCGCTGCCATCGGCGGCATCTTGCGCGCCAGCAGATCGAGTTCGTGCGGGATCCGTGCGGCAGCGTGTGGGTCTGCCGGTCCTCTTCCATCTGCAGGCGATGTTCCAGGTAGCGCAGAAACTGGTAGGCGGCGGCCAGCCGGGCATACTCGCCGGCGGAGAGCAGCCCCTTGTCGCGCAGGCGGAACAGCGCCAACATGGTGCCGCCGTGGCGGACCCACTGCTCGCGTCCGCCATGCAGGCGCTGCAGGCACTGCACCAGGAACTCGATATCGCGGATGCCGCCGGGCGTGAGCTTGATGTCCAGGCCGCTTCTGCGCCTCCGCGGCGGGCGGCCATTTTCTCGCTGATGCGCTGGCGCGTTTCCGAAACGGCTTCCACGGCGCGAAAATCCAGCGAGCTCTGGTAAATCAGCGGCTCGACAAATTCCAGCAGCGCCGCGCCGGGCGCGGGATCGCCGGCGGAGACGCGCGCCTTGATGAGCATCTGCTTTTCCCAATCGCGCGCGCGGCCGGCGTAATAGGCGCGGGCGCCTTCGGCGGAGATGCAGATCTCGCCGAGCGTGCCATCGGGCCGCAGGCGCAGGTCCACGCGGTAGCACTGGCCGTCGGCGGTGTAGGTGGAAAGCAGAGCGGTGTACTCGTTGGCGACCTTCTTGTAGAACTCCTTGTTGCTGATAGGCGCGGGCCCGTCGGTTTCGCCATTGCCGCCGTAGACGAAACATCAGGTCGATATCGGAGCTGTAGTTCAGCTCCTGCCCGCCCAGTTTGCCCAGCGAGATCACCGAGAAGCCGCAGGGCGCGCCGTCGGCCAGGCGCGGCTCGCCGTAGCGGCGTCACAAAGTCGGCGCGGATGCGGCGGTAGGCGCACATCCAGAATGGCATCGGCAAGGTCGGAGAGTTCCTCGGTGACATCGGAGAGCGTGGCCACGCCCAGCACATCGCGCAGGACGATGCGCAGAAGCTGGCGGCGCCGGAAGCGGGCCAGGTCCACGGCACAGAGCGCGGCGGGGCTGTCGAGGAAATCGCTCAGCCGCTGCTGGTATTCCTCGGCGGTCAACACGCGGTAAAGGCTGGGAGAGCCGGCGACCTCAACAAGGCGCTCCGGGTAGCGCAGAACGGCGTCGGAAAGGAAACGGCTATAGGAGAAGAGCGTGACGGCACAGCGCGCGGCCGCGGGGGATTCCGCGATGCGCTGAAATACGGCCGGCGAATCGTGGCGCAGGCAGTCCAGGTAGCGGGCCGATTTTTCAGGGTCGGGCACGGAGGCCAGCAGCGCCTGCAGGCGCTCGTCAACAGCAGTCATGCGTCAGGCCAGGTGAGACACGACTGCAATTATATCCCCTGGCTGCACGGGTCCCGGCTGAAGCACGCTGAGATAGAAACCGCTCATGCCCCAGCGCGGAGACGAGGGGTCGCGCTGTTTCACGCGAGCATCGGAGAGTTCCTCTTTGAGTGACTCCCCATAGATATCGAGCTGGCGGCAGGGTCCGCGCGGGCGGGTGATCTGGAGCAGCGCGCCGCCCGCCCGAATCTGGTCGCCGATTCGCAAGTCGCGCACATTCAGGCCGCGCGTAGTCAGGTTTTCGCCCAGCGCGCCGTAGAACAGCGGATAACCACGGCCGATGAATTCATCGACGGTCTCGGAGGCGATAATCAGAATCGCCTTCTCCGGCCCGCCATGAATCTCGGGATGGGCGTGAAGGTCGCCCGCGATGCCGAGCGGCGTGATTGACCCTTCCGCAATCGCCCGCTTCGGCAGGCCTCCCGGGGAAGTATTCACTTGGATAATAATCGGTTCCATCTGATCCTATCTCACCACGAAGAAACTCATCGCGCGGAGGAGCTTACTCCCAACGCAGAGCTTGGACGGGATCCACGCGGAGGGCTTTGCGGGCGGGTAGGTAGCTGGCCAGGATGGCTACGGTGCCCAGGAGGAGCGCGACGGTGAGACAGGTGGGCGCATCCATGCCTCCGAGTTGTTCCACCGCGGTTGCCATGACGGTTCTTAGAGCCAGCGCGCCCGCCATGCCAAAGCCGATGCCGCAGAGGATCAGGGTGAGCGTGCGCTGCATGACCAGGCTGAGCACTTCGCGTCGTTGCGCGCCTAACGCGATGCGGATGCCGATTTCGCGGGTCCGCTGGCTGACGGCATAAGCGAGGATGGCATAGATTCCGATCGACGCCATGAGCAGCGCCAGTGCGCCGAGCGCGCTCAGCAGGAGCGACATCGTGCGGAACGGACCGATCATGTCTTCGCGCATTTCCGCGGCGGTGCGGATTTCGACCCGCAGGGATGGATCGCGCGCCAGCAGTTCCTGGCGGAGCGCGGCCTTCACGGAGGCCGGACCGCCGGCAGTGCGCACCAGAATCCGCATCTGATACGGCGGCACATCGGTGCGGGTTCCTTTGAGGAACAGACTTGCCTGCCCTTCCGGAATGTATACAGTAGGACGGACGGTGTTGAAGACTCCATTGGCATCCTCCATATCCGGAGCGACGCCGACTACCGCGAACGGGATGGTCCCGGCGCGGAGGCGAACCTGTTTGCCGAGGGGCTCCTGGTTGGGCCAGACGCGGCGGACAAAATCCTGATTGACTAGCACCACCGGCTGCGAGTCTTCACGGTCGGCAGGCGAGAATCCGCGGCCTTTGACCACGGCGACACCGACCGTGGAAAAGAAGTCCGCGGAGATTACGTTGTAGTCCGTAGAGCCGCCGTCCGCGAGCGGAAGATTACCCATGGCGTTCATCAACGGCAGACTGCCGGCGAGCGCCACGGACTGGACTCCCGGCATGTTGCGGACGCGGTCGCGGAGCGTATCCTGAAACTCGCGGGTGCGGGCTTCGTCGTAGCCTTCCAGGTGGAGCGGTGAACCTGCGGAGATCAACGCGTGGTGTCAAAGACGGGCCCGTTGAGATACACGCGCTGGACGCCGCGAACCGCCATGCCGGCGCCGAGCAGCAGCATGAGGGAGACGGACGAGGGGGACAATCACCAGCCCGTTGCGGGCGGCGAAGAGCCGGTGACTGCGTGAACGCGTGAAGGCGAGGCCATCGGCGTGGAACGCCTGCGCCAGATTGGTGCGGGTGGCTGCCAGGGCGGGCGCGAGTCCGAACGCGAGTCCCGTGGCCACGGAGAGCACGAGGCCGTAGAGCTGAACGCGCGGGTCCGGCTGCAACTGGTATCCGTTGGGCGCGCCGAACTGAGCGAAAAGTGACTGGGCGAGCCAGCGGGAGGCGACGATTCCGAGGGCTCCGCCGGCGAGGGCAAGCAGCATGCTCTCCGTCAGCAGTTGGCAGACCAGCCGCGCACGGCCGGCGCCCAGCGAAAGACGGACGGCGATTTCGCGGCGCCGCACCACGGCGCGAGCCAGCAGCAGATTCGCGAGATTGGAACAGGCGATCAACAGGATCATGGCGACCGACAGGGTGACCGTCACACCCATGGCCAGAAGCTGCCTCCGCTTGCGGGGGTTGCCGCCGCCGGGGGTGACGACGAAATTGCCTTCGGAGGGATCGGCCGAGCGGGTCCGCCCGCGCTCTTTGGCGATGACGTCCATCTGAGCCTGGGCCTGAGACGCAGTGGTACCGGGCCGCAGGACAGCGTCCAACATCAGCCATTTTTCGCTCCGGTCGCGGAGCCAATCGCCGCGAGCCAGCAGGATGGGCTGAGCTCCGAGTGGCAGGTAGAGCGCGGGTTTATCGGCGGCGCCGAAACGGGCGTCCGCCACTCCGATCACGGTCACTTTGTGGGCGTTGAGCAACAGGATCTGACCCAGAATTCCGGCATCGGAGGCGAAATGCGATTTCCAGTACCAGGCGCTGAGCATGGCGACCGGCTGGCCATCGCCGCGCTCCTCTTCCGGCGTGAAGCTCCGGCCGAACTGCGGGCGCAGACCGGTCGCCGCGAGGAAGTTCGCGGATTCGAATCGAGCCTCCACTTCGTCCGCCTCGCGCGCGGCGGCTGGCCCCAGCACGCAGGTGAAGCGGCCAGATCCGGCGATGATGGCGCGGAATGACGTGGCCTGCTCGCGGAAATAGCGGTAGTCGTCATAGGAGAAATCGTTCTGCCAGTGGCCGCCTTCGAGGCGGTTTATCCCCACAAACGAAGCCAGATTCCCCGACGCCTGGGTATTGACGCGGATGGTTTCGTTAATCAGAGCGAAGACCGCGGTGCTGATCCCGATGCCGAGCGCCAGGCCCAAGACGGCAAGCACGCTGAAGCGGGGGTCCTTTAAGAGGACGCGCGTGGCGAAACGCAGGTCGCGAACCAGGTGGTCCCACCATGCCCAGCGGCTGGATTCGTAGAAGCGCTCCTCCACAATGGTGCGATTGCCGAAAGCCCTCTTCGCGGCGGCGCGCGCCTCTTCCGGTGAGAGTCCCTGGGTCCGCAGTTCCTCGGCCTCCTGGGCGAGATGCGCGTCAATTTCGGCGCGAAAATCCGTGTCTCTCCGTTTTCGGGTAGCCATTCGACCCAACTATACTCCCGCTTGTGTCGACTGTCAACCCAAATATCGTTTGCGATAATTTTACCCGTGCGCACCATCATCGAACCGTTCCGCATCAAGAGCGTGGAGCCGCTCCATCACACCACCGCCGCCGAGCGGGAGCATCACCTGGAGCAGGCCGGATACAACCTGTTCCTGATCGATGCCCGCAAGATCCTGATCGACCTGCTGACCGATTCAGGTACCAGCGCGATGTCCACGGAGCAATGGGCGGCCCTGATGCGCGGCGACGAAAGCTACGCGGGAAGCGACAGCTTCTTCCGGCTCAAACGCGCCGCCGACGAACTGACCGGTTTGCGCCACATGATTCCCACGCACCAGGGGCGCGCCGCCGAACGCATTCTGTTCACGGTGGTGTGCAAGGCGGGCAACGTGGTCCCCTCCAATACGCACTTCGATACCACGCGCGCCAATATCGAATTCACCGGCGCGCGCGCCGTGGACTTGCCCATTCCGGAAGCCGCCGACACGCAGGCGCGGCTGGATTTCAAAGGCAACATGGATGTGGCCGCGCTAGAGGCGCTGATCGCCACGGAGGGCGCGGCCAAGATCCCGCTGGCGATGCTCACGGTCACCAACAATTCCGGCGGCGGGCAGCCTGTCTCAATGGCCAACATCGCGGCTGTGAAAGCGGTGTGCGCGCGGCACCGGATTCCGCTGTACCTGGATGCCTGCCGGTTCGCCGAAAATGCCTGGTTCATCCGCGAACGCGAGGCGGGCTATGGGGACTGGACGCCCAAACGGATCGCGCAAAAGATGTTTTCGTATGCCGACGGCTGCACCTTTTCCGCCAAGAAGGACGCGTTCGCCAATATCGGCGGATTTCTCTGTACCAACGACGACCGCGTGGCGCGGCGTGAGGCCGACCTGCTGATTCTGACCGAAGGCTTCCCCACATACGGCGGGCTGGCGGGCCGCGACCTGGAAGCCATCGCTGTGGGCCTGGACGAAATTCTCGACCCCGATTACCTGCGCTACCGCATTGTCTCCACCGGCTACCTGGGCCGTCACATTGCCGATCACGGGGTGCCCATCGTGGAGCCGCCGGGGGGACATGCGATCTATATCGATGCCGCGCGCATGTTGCCGCACATTCCGCCGGCGCAGTTTCCCGGGCAGGCGCTGGCCGTGGAACTGTATCGCCACGCGGGCATCCGGTCGGTGGAAATCGGCAGCCTGATGTTCGGCACGGCGGCGCGACACGAGTTGCTGCGCCTGGCCATTCCGCGGCGGGTCTACACGCAGAGTCACATCGATTACGTGGTGGAAGCAATCCTGGAAGTGAACGCGCGCAAGCAACAGATCCGCGGCCTGGAGATTGTGGAGGAGCCGCCCTTCCTGCGCCACTTCAGCGCGCGATTCCGCCAGCTATAATTGAGGGTCCCGCATGAGTGTCGACTGGTCTCCGCTCTGGCTCAGCCTCCGGGTAGCAGGTATTGCCACGGCGGTTTCCCTGGCATTGGGCCTGTGGCTGGGGTGGCGCCGGTGGCAGATGTTCGTGGCACTGCAACTGGCGTTGCCGCCCACCATTCTGTGCAGCTATTTTCTGTTCAAACCGCTCTCGTGGGTAGTGGCCGCACTTGCCGGTATTATTTATGCCGTGCCCTTTTTGGCACGCTCCTGCGCGGCGGCGTTCCAGTCGCTGGACCCGGTGTACCAGGATGCCGCCCGTTCGCTGGGCGCATCGGAATGGCGCCTGTTCCTGGGGGTCTCGCTGCCGATGGTGTACCGGACCATCGCGGCATCCGCGGCCATCGTGTTCGCCAGAATCCTCACCGAATACGCCATCACGTTTCTACTGGACGGGCGGCCTCTGGCGGCGCCAGTCACCGGCGGCATCGTGGGACTCGCAGTGGGCGCAATCGTGGGGCTGGCGACCGATCTGCCGCGCCGGAATCCGGCATGACGAATTTTCGCCTGATGAAGAAAGCGCCGGGTATCGCGCTGGAGGTGGATTTTTCGGTAGGCCCGGGCGTCACGGCGATTTATGGCCCGGCGGGTTCCGGCAAGTCGCTGCTGCTGCAACTGGCTGCGGGATTGCTGCCGCCGGACGCGGGCCGCGTCCTTTTCGAAGACGCGATCCTCTATGACGGCAAAGCGGGGGTGCAAGTGCCGGCGTGCCGGCGCGGCTTCGGGTACCTGCCGCAAAGCGAATCGCTGTTCCCGCACCTGACGCTGAGGCAGAATCTACGCTTTGCCGCGCAGCAGTTCCCGCGTCTGGAGCGCCACCGGCGCGTGACGGATTGGCTCGAGCGATGGCAACTGACTGCAGCCGCAGAAATGTATCCACGGCAACTTTCGCCGCAGCAGAAACTGGCGGGTGCGCTGGCTCGCATGCTGGTGGGCGAGCCGAAGTTGCTGCTTCTGGATGACGGCGGACTTTCCGAAGACCTGCTGCTGCAGGTTCGTGCACAGACCACAGCGCCAGTTCTTTTCGCCACGCGCGACCTGGAACTGTGCTGCGCGGCGGCCTCGCAGATGCTGCTGCTCGACTCAGGACGCATTCTGCAGGCGGGCGCGCCGCGCGCGATTCTGGATCGCCCGGCGGGGGTCGACGCCGCACGCCTGGTCGGGATCCCCAACCTCTTCGAGGGGCGTATTGCCGCGCTCGACCCTTTCCGAAACAGCAGCCTGATCGAATTCGAACATTTCAGCCTCAACATGGCATACGTTCCCGCGCATTTTAAAGGAGATCGCATCTGGGTGGCGATTCGCGCCGCCGACTTGCGGGTTCATGCTTCCTCCGGTGAGCGCCAATTGCATCAGTGTGCCACTGGTGCGCACGTCGTGGCGCAGCCAGTCCGTGCGCCTGGAGTTTGCCCACCGGATATTTGCGGATCTTACGCTGGGGGAATACGCGGGGCAGAAAGACAATAAAGATTGGTATGTGGAATTCCCGCCGGGGGCGCTGCAGATTCTGTAGCGCGGCTCTGTCATGCGCTACTACATAACAGACCGCCACGCGCTGGGCGGTACCGATGCGCTGATCCGTTCGATCGCTCACGCTATGGGAGATCGGAATCGAGCGAATTCAGATTCGTGAAAAAGACCTGGGGGCGCGGGCACTGTGCTCCCTGGTGCGCCGCGTGCTGGCTCTGCCCAACCCTCACGGAACGCAGGTGCTGGTGAATTCGCGCACGGATGTGGCGTTGGCCTGCGGGGCGCAGGGAGTGCATCTTCCCGCGGGTTCCATTGCCCCGTATTTGTTCCGCGCCATCGCGCCTTCGCCGTTTCTCATCGGCGTATCGACACACTCCGTGGAAGAAGTTCGCGCCGCAGAAGCGGAAGGCGCTGATTTCGCGGTGTTCAGCCCGATTTTCGCCACGCCGTCGAAAGCGGCGTATGGCGCTCCGCAAGGGCTGGATCGGCTGCGCCAAGCGGTTCGCAGCGTCACTCTGCCGGTGTTCGCGCTGGGCGGAATCACACCGCGGAACGCCGCGGAGTGCATGAACGCGGGCGCGGCGGGAATCGCCGGCATCTCGATGTTTCAGCGCTGAGTGTTCGTTTTCCACATTGGCAAACCGCCTGCCACTTGTTTCGCCGGTGAGGATTTTAGTCTCCATGAAAACAATCGCTACGTTATTTGCTGTTAGCTGTTTCGCGGCAATCCCGGGACTCGCCCAGACGCAATTTACCGGCTTTGTGGGCGCCGGTCCGTCGGTGCCGCTGAATCCCCTGGCCTCGCATACCTCGAATGTGGGCTGGGATATTTCTGCCGGTGCCGGCATTACCGGCAAGCATGCCGGCATCATGCTCGACTTCCTTTACGACGATACGGGAATCAACGGCGCCACGCTTTCCCAGGTGGGTGCGCCGCAGGGCAATGTCCATACCTGGGGATTTACGCTCGACCCGGTCTTCCACCTGACGCAGGAAGGGCCGGTCGATCTTTATGTGACAGGCGGCGGTGGAATCTATCACCGGGACATCCAGTTCAGCCAGCCGGGATTTGCCGAGGTTGGATTTTTCAGCCCGTGGTTCGGCTACTACCCCGGTGTGATCGGGGTGAATCAGGTGCTCGCTTCTTACGACCTATATAAGGGCGGCGTGGATGGGGGCGTGGGTATGTCGGTGCGCCTCGGGTCCAGTCGCGTGAAGGCATTCGCCGAGGCCCGGTATCACTACATTTTCACCTCGCCGACGGCCACCACGATGATTCCGGTTACTGTCGGGCTGCGGTGGTAAGTAACTAAGTAACTCAAGCAGGGTTACTTAATTAAGCCGCGGGTAGATGCCAATCGCTCCCTCACGGTCGCGGCTCCGATGCGCGTTCAGAGCCGCGACCGTAAGGGAGCGGTTAGAGCCAATTGATCTAATATTTCTGACGACCACTAAGTCAAACTTACCCTACCTTGAGGGCTTTTACGCGATCGCGCAACTGCGCGGCTTTTTCGAATTCGAATTTCCGCGCCGCTTCGCGCATACGCTCTTCCAGTTCGGCGATGAATTGCACGCGCTGCTCGGGTGTCAGGTCGTCTACTTCTTTATCCTCTTCGAGCGGCACGGTCACGTAATCGCCTTCCGCCACGGCCACCAGGCTCATATCGATGGGCTTGATGATGGATTGCGGCGTGATCCCGTTCAGCTCGTTGTATTCCACCTGGGTCTGGCGGCGGCGGGCCGTCTCACCCAGGGCCTTGCGCATACTGTCGGTCATGACGTCCGCGTAGAGAATGGCGTGGCCGTCAATGTGGCGCGCGGCGCGGCCGATGGTTTGCAGCAGCGATCCCGAGGAACGCAGAAAGCCTTCCTTATCGGCATCCAGGATCGCGACCAATGACACTTCCGGCAAGTCTAACCCTTCGCGCAAAAGGTTGATGCCCACCAGCGCATCGAATTCGCCGCGCCGCAAGTCGCGCAGAATCCTGATGCGGTCGAACGTGGTCACTTCCGAGTGCAGATAGCGGCACTTCACCCCGACTTCGGAATAATACTCGGCCAGGTCTTCGGCCATACGCTTGGTGAGGGTAGTGACCAGGACGCGCTGATTGGCCTCGGTGCGCTTGCGGATTTCGCCCAGCAGGTCGTCCACCTGGCCTTTCACCGGCCGGATCTCCACGGTGGGATCCACCAGTCCGGTCGGCCGGATGATCTGTTCGACCACCGCGCCGGCAGTCCTGGTGAGCTCGTACGGCCCGGGCGTGGCCGAGACATACACCACCTGGTTCACGCGGTGCTCGAATTCCTCGAAGGTGAGCGGCCGGTTGTCCAGCGCGCTGGGCATGCGGAAGCCGTGCGCCACCAGCACCTCTTTGCGCGACCGGTCGCCGTGATACATGGCGTGCAACTGCGGCACCGTCTGGTGGCTCTCGTCGAGGAACATCAGCGAATCGGCGGGCAGGTAATCGAGCAGAGTGGGCGGCGCTTCCCCGGGCAGACGCCCGGAAAAGTGGCGCGAGTAATTTTCGATTCCGTGGCAGTATCCGATCTCTTTCATCATTTCCAGATCGAACATGGTCCGCTGATACAGCCGCTGCGCTTCGATCGCCTTGCCCTGCTTTTCCAGCTCGCCGCGCCACCAGGCGAGCTCCGTGCGGATGCTCTCCATGGCGTTCAGGCGCGTTTCTTCGCTCATCACGTAGTGCGTCTTGGGATAGATGGGCAGACGCACGTAAGTCTGCTTCACCTGGCCGAGAAGCGGATCGATTTGCGCCAGGCTCTCCACCTCGTCGCCCCAGAGTTCGATGCGGTAGGCGTAATCGTCATAGGTGGGATAGATTTCGATCACGTCGCCGCGCACGCGAAAGGTTCCGCGGCGGAAGTCGCCATCGTTGCGCTCGTAGAGAATCTCCACCAGCTTCGAGAGAATCTGATTGCGGGAGATCTTCTGTCCCTTCTCCAGCATCAGCAGCATGCCGTAATAGGCTTCCGGGCGAGCCCAGGCCATAGATGCAGCTCACGCTGGCGACGATCACGCAATCGCGCCGCTCGAACAGCGACCGAGTGGCGGCGAGGCGCAGTTTGTCGAGTTCGTCATTGATGGTGGCGTCTTTCTCGATGTAGACATCGCTGCTGGGAATGTAGGCTTCCGGCTGATAGTAGTCGTAATAGCTCACGAAATATTCGACGGCGTTTTCCGGGAAGAACGTGCGGAATTCGTGATAGAGCTGCGCGGCCAGAGTCTTGTTGTGCGCCAGAATCAGCGCCGGCCGGCCCATCGCCTCGATGACCTTGGCCATGGTGAATGTCTTGCCCGAGCCGGTGACGCCCAGCAGCACCTGGTGCTGTTCGCCTTCGCGCACTCCGCGGGTGAGTTCCGCGATGGCATTTTCCTGATCCCCGCGCGGCCGGTAATTCACCGCTAATCGAAACCCCATCCTTCCAGCTTACCGTGCAGCCGCCATTGATATGCTGAAAGTGAGTGGTCTTCAACCCGTCCAGTTTTTCGCGAGTTATGGTGCGCGCCACCAACTGGCTGGGCGACGCGGTCATGTCGCTGCCCGCGATTCGCGCCATCCGAACGGTGTTTCCGCACGCGGAAATCGCGGTGGTGGCGCGGCCCTGGGTGGCGGATCTGTACAGCCGCGAGACGGCCATCGATCGCGTGATTCCTTATGCGGCGCAGACAGGGGCTGCGGGCCAAACGCGAATTCGCCGCGCGTCTGCGCACGGAGCGCTTCGATGCCGCCATTCTGCTGCAGAATGCCTTCGACGCCGCGCTGATGGCCTGGCTGGCCGGCATTCCGGAGCGCATCGGCTACAACCGCGATGCGCGCGGCCTGCTGCTCACGCGCGCCATCCGCGTGCCCGAGACCGGCGAGATTCCGCGCCACGAGCGCTTTTACTACCTGGAACTGCTGCGCCGCGCCGGCATGATGGAGCGCTTCCCGGCCAGCGACGCCATCCGCCTGGAGGGCATTCCGAGCCGCGCGGGAATCCGGCGAGGCGCACCTGCGGGGGCTCGGAGCGGCGGGTCCGGTGCTCGGCATCAGTCCCGGCGCGGCCTATGGCAACGCCAAGCGCTGGCTTCCCGAGCGCTTCGCCGCCACGGCGCGGAGTCTGGCAGGATCCTTTGGGTCGGCCGCCATATTCGGATCGGCCGCGGAAAAGACGCTCTGCGAAACCGTGGCGGCGGCGATTCGCGAAGCCGGCCTTCCGGCGCGCAATCTGGCCGGCGAGACCACGCTGCGCGAATTCATCGACCTGGCCGCCGCCTGCCGCCTTTTTCTCACCAACGATTCCGGCGCCATGCACGTCGCTTCGGCGCTGGGCGTCCCCACCGTGGCCGTATTCGGCGCCACCGACGATACCACCACCGGCCCCACCGGCCCGCTCGCCCGCGTGGTCCGCGAACATGCCGAATGCAGCCCCTGCCTGCTGCGCGAGTGCCCCATCGACCATCGCTGCATGACTCGCGTTTTGCCGGACCGGGTGGCCGCGGCGGCGCTGCAACTCCTGGAGGAATCCGACCCCGCATGGACACCCGAATCAAAATTCTGAGCGGGCCTCATATTCTGGTGGGCGAGCCGCTGGCCGTGGTAACCGGCTACTTCGATGTGCTCCGCGCCGAGCACGTGCGCGACCTGGCCGCGGCCCATGAGCGCGCCCCCCGTGCCCGCCTGCTGGTGGTGGTGGTGCGCGGCGCCGAACCCCTGCTGCCGCTGGCCGCGCGCGCCGAGATGGTGGCCGCGGTGCGCATGGTAGACTACGTGTTAACTGCCGATGACAACGACGTGGAGCGCCTGATAAAAGCGTCTCCGGCCTGTCTTGCTGGTGCGCCTGGAGAGTGACGACCTGCGCCGCGTCAGCCGGCTGAAGGAGCATGTCCATCGACGGCAAGGCTAACGCGCGCATCCTGGTGGTCCGCCTCGGCGCCATGGGCGATGTGCTGCACGCGCTGCCCGCCGTCGCGTCGCTGAAACACAGCTTCCGCGGCGCGCGCCTGAGCTGGCTGGTGAAACCGCAATGGGCTCCACTGCTGGAGGGCAATCCGTTTGTGGACCGGCTGGTGCTGCTGCGCCGCGATTTTCCGGGCGGCCTGTACCGCACGTGGCGGGATCTGCGCGCGGAAAGCTACGATTTCGCAGTGGATTTCCAGGGGCTGCTGCAATCGGCCATCTGGGCCTCTGCCGCGCATCCGGAGCGCATCTTCGGCTTCCATTCCAGCCAGCTTCGCGAGCGCGCGGCCGGGATCTTTTATTCCGCCGGCGTGCTGGCTGCGGCGCCGCACGTGGTGGATCGCAATCTGCAACTGGCCGCGGCTGCCGGCGCGTCCAGCGAATTGCATGCCTTTCCGCTGCCGCCTGGAAGCCCGGAAGGCCGGCTTCCGGAATCCGACTTCGTGCTGGCTTCGCCGCTGGCCGGCTGGCGCTCCAAGCAATGGCCGCTGGAACACTATGCCGCGCTGGCAACAAGGCTGCGCGGGGAACTGGGCGTACCCCTGGTGCTGAACGCGCCGCCTGGCGCTGCCTTTCCGCAAGTGCCCGATGGTGTGGCGCACTGCTCCACTCTGGCGGGCCTGATCCACGCCACACGCCGTGCCACCGCCGTAGTGGGCGTGGATAGCGGACCGCTCCATCTCGCCGCCGCGCTCGGCAAGCCGGGAGTCGCGATCTTCGGCCCGACCGATCCGGCGCGCAATGGCCCTTATGGCGGATCGCTGCGCGTGCTGCGCAGCCCCGGCGCGGTGACCACGTATAAGCGAGGTTCGGAGATCGACGAGAGTATGCGCCGCGTGGCGCCCGGCGAGGTCTTCGACGCGCTCAGAACCTGCCTGCGGTGCCTGGTGTGATGCAGTTCCCGAAGCGCTACTCCGATACCGTGGCGCGCCTGCGCGTGCCCAGCGGATTTCTGATCGTGGTGGTGTTTGCCTGGCTCTCGCACCCGACTCATCTTTCGCTGCTGGCCGGACTGCCGGTGGCCGTCTGCGGCCTGGCCCTGCGCGCCTGGGCGGCGGGATGCCTCGCCAAGAATCGCGAGCTTGCTACGGGAGGGCCATACGCCTACACGCGCAATCCGCTTTACATCGGAACACTATTGGTGGCTGCCGGCCTGGTGGTGGCGTCCCGCAACGTGTTCCTGGGAGTCCTCTTCGCGGCGGTATTTCTGTTCGTGTATTTGCCGGTAATTCAATTGGAAGAGCAGCATTTGCGCAAGCTTTTTCCCGAATATGCCGGGTACGCCGCCGCGGTCCCGGCGCTGTTTCCGCGCCTGACCGCGTGGCGGCAAAAAAATTCGCAACCTTTCAGGTTCGCGCTTTATCTAAAGAACCAGGAATATCAAGCCGGTGGGGGATTTGCCGCCGGGATGCTGTATCTACTTTGGATTTCGAAATGACCGGGCGGAGGGGCCCGGTCATTTTTTGTTTCTAATTCCCGGTGGGGATCTTGTCTACGTGATCGACCACGATCACATCCAGCGGAATATCTTTGGTCTTCACAAGCCGGAGCCCGAGTTGCTTCTCCAGGGCCACAAAAATATCTGGGAGCCCGCTGCCGGCGGCGTCCGCGGGAGCAGTTGCCCACGACGCATTGGCGCCGAGGCTGCGGCAACCCTCGCAGGAAAACTCGAGTGTGAAGCTGTATGTGCCGGTCAGGCCGGTTTTGTCGAGGACGCGCGCCTTTCGTGAAGCGAAATCGGTAGGATCGCCGCCCTGCGATTGGGCGATCCACCTTCCCATGCCCGCCACCAGGTCGCTCAACGGTTTCTCCTGCGCCTGTACCCGGATCATTCCGCGCCCGAGCGATGTCCGCATTTGCGGTCCCGGTGGGAGGGCGGCATTCGGGTCTGGCGCCGGCCCTTTCAACCTGGGCCCACCCCTGGCAATCGCCAGGTCATAACCGGGGAAGTTGCGCGTTTCGCGGTGGATTGCGAGGCGGAAACGCTCCGCCAGCAGGTTTCGCATCATCTGCTGAAATTGTGCTTTTGTGGCGCCGGCGGGGATCGTGGCGTCGATCTGATAGAGATTCGGCCCCATGTTGTCCATGATCCAGGAAGGGCCGGCGATTTGATCGAGCTGCACATCGAAAGCTCGCATCAGCAGCGAGTACATCCCGACACAGCACAAATGAATCCGGCCGGGATCGCTGGTCCCCGGCCCTCCACTGTTTCCGAAGGTAGGATGGGACGCGAGATTCACGGCTTTGACCGATGCCGCGTCGAAAGTGGCCGGTTGTCCGAAGCTTACCGCCGCAAGGAGGCAGCCGAGAAAGGCTGTTCGAGAGACGACCCTCAATACTTGGGCATCGAAGGATCGACTTTGTCGGCCCACGCCAGAATACCGCCCACTACATTGCGCACATTCTGAAAGCCGTTCTGCTTGAGGACCGCGCAGGCCTTGGCGCTGCGCATGCCGCTGCGGCAGTGAATCACGATGTCGGCCTGGGGATCGAATTCGTTTACGTGCCGAGGAAACTCGCCCAGCGGAATCAGTTTCGCGCCGGGAATAGCGCAGATCTTGTATTCGTGCGGCTCGCGCACGTCAATGAGCACGAACTTGTCGCCGCGATCCATCTTACTCTTGAGTTCGACTACGTCGATTTCGCCTTCGTTCACTTTCGCCTCCTGAACGGGTGGCTGCGCGCCGGGCTGCGGCACACCGCAGAATTGATGATAATCGATCAGCTTGGTAATGGTCGGATGCTCGCCGCACACCGGGCACTCGGGATTCTTGCGCAGCTTCAGCTCGCGGAACTTCATACCCAGCGCATCGTACAGCAGCAGGCGGCCTACCAGAGGAGTCCCGATTCCCAGAATCAGCTTCACCGTTTCCGTGGCCTGGATCAGGCCGATGGTGCCCGGAAGGATGCCAAGCACTCCGCCTTCCGCGCAACTCGGCACCAGGCCGGGAGGCGGCGGCTCGGGATAGAGGCAGCGATAGCACGGTCCACCCTCGTACGCGAACACGGTCGCCTGTCCCTCGAAACGGAAGATGGAGCCGTATACGTTGGGCTTGCCCAGCAGCACGCAGGCATCGTTCACCAGGTAGCGCGTGGGAAAATTGTCGGTGCCATCCACTACCAGGTCGTAGTCTTTCAGAATGTCGAGCGCGTTCTCGCTGGAGAGCGCTACTTCGTGCTTATCGATGCGCAGCGCGGGGTTGATGGCCTGCATTTTAGCGGCGGCCGAATCGAGCTTCTTCTTGCCCACGTCTTCGGTGTGATGAATCACCTGGCGCTGCAGGTTGGTGAAGTCAACCACGTCGAAATCCACGATGCCGATGCGTCCCACTCCTGCCGCGGCCAGGTACAGACCGAGAGGCGCGCCGAGTCCGCCCGCGCCCACCAGCAGCACTTTGGCGGCTTTCAGCTTCTGCTGGCCTTCCACCCCGACCTCTGGGATGATCAGGTGCCGGCTGTAGCGCAGAATTTCCTCGTTGGTGAGGGCGGCGGCCTCCTGGGGCGGTGCGGCCACGCTGCCTCCGGCGATGGACGGCACCAGCGATAGCGTGTCGCCATCGCCGGCCGGTGTGGCGTCCTTACCCAGGTAGCGGATGTCTTCGTCGTTCAGGTAGACGTTGACGAAGCTGCGCAGCTTGCCTTCTTCGGTGAAGATCTGTTTGCGCAGGTCGGGGTATTGCGATGTCAGTGCGCCGAGCACTTCGCCCACCGTGCCGCCGGGTACGTTTACGGCATCCTGCCTGCCGGTGAACTGACGCAACGGCGTCGGAATCAAAACTTTGGCCATCTTAGTAACTCAACTCCTCTTTGGCCGCTTCGGTCTGATCGACGTTCGGCAGCCAGCTATTGGCGTGGTGAAATTCGCCCTTCTGGATGGACAGCACCACGAAGGAATACCACGGGCACGAATTCTGTAAATCCGTCCTGGAAAAATAGGCGTCGCAATCGGGGTGCGAATGATAGATGCCGATCAGGTCCATGCGGTGCTCGCGGGCGGCTTTGTCGGCGGCCAGCAGATCCTCCGGCCGCAGTTCGTAACGCGCGGCCTGCGCGCCTTCGAAGGCATTCCGCAGGCGCATGGAAACGCGCACCATTTTCCGCTCTCCATCGGTTGAGCCCAGCATGGCGCCGCAGCATTCGTTGGGATAAGTTTCCTGGGCGTGCGCCACCATGGCGGCCCAGGGTTCAGGTTCGATCCGGATCATTCCTCGTTCCAAAAGTGCTCGCTCAAATACTTGTCGGCGCTGTCGCAGACGAACGTCACGATGGTGGCCGCTTCCCCCCGTTCCGCGCACTGGCGGGCCAGAATCGTAGCCGCGTGCACGTTGCAGCCGGAAGAAATCCCCACCAGCAATCCCTCTTCGCGCGCCAGACGTTTCACCATTTTATACGCGTCTTCGGTTTCGATCCAGAGGTTACCGTCGGCCAGGGTCTCGTCATAGATGCCGGGGACGATGGCGGTGGGCATGTGCTTGAGCCCTTCCAGCCCGTGGAAGCCGCTGGACGGCTGGGCAGAGTAGCACTTCACCTCCGGAAGTTCGCGCTTCAGGCGCCGGGTGACTCCAGTGAAGGTGCCGCTGGTGCCCATGGCCGTGACGAAATGGGTCAGGCGGCCGCCGGTCTGCTTGATGATCTCCGGCCCGGTATGTTCGAAGTGCGCTTTCCAGTTGGCCGGGTTGTTGTACTGGTCCGGGTAGAAGTACAGATCCGGGTCGGCCATGTAGATCTTGCGGCACAGGCGGATCGCGCCGTCGGAGCCTTCGCCGGGATCGCTCAGCACCATCTCCGCGCCATAAGCCTTCAGAATGCGCTTGCGTTCTTCGGACGCGTTGGCGGGCAGGCAGAGCTTCACCTTGTAGCCCAGGTTGGCGCCGATCATGGCATAGGCGATGCCCGTGTTGCCGCTGGTGGAATCCAGAATGACGCGGCTGTGGTTCAGCTTGCCGGAGCGCAGACCATCCATGACCATGTTGCGCGCGGCGCGGTCTTTCACTGACCCGCCCGGGTTGAAATATTCGGCCTTCACCAGGATCTCGATATCCGGGAATTCGCGCGGGAATCTTCTGCAGACGCAGCAGCGGAGTGTTCCCAATGGTATCGAGCAGGGGTTCGGCGTCGGTCCGGACCAGTTGGGGCAGCGGGAGAACTTGCGCCATATTATACCTCTTGGATTCATTCCCTCCAGGAAAGATGCGGATTAGCGCATCTTTTTGCAAGGAAAGGAATTACTTCGAGTCTCTGAGCTTTTCCATTGTACCATCACCCCAAACCCAGTCAACGAAGTAGAGTAAAGCCGCGCGAAGGGAGGGCGATCAGACTCCGCCGCAAATGTCGATGCATGAATCATGCAGCGGCCTGCACTGCCGCATTCGATGCGAGGTAGGGCTCCCTGGTCAGCAGAACAAAGGACGTCAAACTTTAAGTTAGCCGGAACGATCCATCAGCTGACTGAACATTGCAGCCTATGTTCTTTGGATCGCCGCCGCGGCCTTTCTGATGCGCTTCGAACTGCATAGCGACGATGCCGGCGTGATTGCATTCTTTATCCTGCTGGCAACCTGCGTTCTGGGCAGCCTGCATCCGCGGCATGCCTGGCAATGGGCGCTGCTGGTGGGACCCGCGGTGCCCGCGGCGGACCTGATCTTCGGTTCTTCGCACCAGCCATTCGAGCTACCGGACGCCGGCAAACTGTTCGCCTTCGTGGTGGCCATCGGACTGGTGGGCGCTTATCTGGGCGTGTTGCTTCGCAAGACTCTTGCCGCCGCCGCCGATTTGTATTTCTGATCGCTTCATCCCGTCCCGCTGCCGCTCATCACTATTCGACCTGGCCACCCGGGCGCGCGCCGCACAATCGGGCCATGAAACAGATCGCGTTGTTCGCTGCTTTGCTCGCGGGCGCCCTGAGCGCTCAAACTCCTTTTCACGTGAAAGTCACCGGCCAGGGCCAGCCGATGATCCTGATCCCCGGCCTCGCCTCCGGCGGCGGAGCCTGGGACACCACCGTAGCCCGTTACCAGGACCGCTACCAATGCCACGTGCTGACGCTCGCCGGATTCGTGGGCGTGCCGCGCATCCCGGCGCCGATGCTGGACACCGTACGCGACGGTATCGCCGACTACATCCGCGCCAACAAGCTGGAGAAGCCGGTAATCGTGGGCCACAGCCTGGGCGGATTCCTGGCGCTGGCCGTGGCGGCGAAATATCCCGACCTTCCCGGAAAGCTGGTGATCGTGGATTCGTACCCCTTCCTGGCCGGCGTCATGAATCCCGGCGCCAGCACGGCGGAGGTGAAGCAATCGGTGGCCCAGGCGGCCCAATACTACCGCGGTCAGGACCAGGACACCTATGAGCGTATGACCAAATCCGGTCTCAACACCCGGCCGCTGGTCACTAAGGATTCCGACCTCGAACGCCTGATCGCCTGGGGCCTGGCCTCCGACCGCACCGCCGTGGCCGACGCCATGATCGAGTTTCTATCCAGCGACCTGCGCGGCGACCTCGCCAAAATCAAAAGTCCAACGCTGGTGATGGCCTCCTGGATCGGCTATAAGGACTACACCACGCGGCAGAAGACCGAAGAGGGTTTGCGCCGCCAGTACGCAAACCTGGCGGGCGTGAACCTGCAGCTATCGGACACTGCGCGGCACTTCATTATGTGGGATGATCCCAACTGGATGTTCGGTCACATGGACACCTTCCTGAGCGCCCGGCCGGCCGCCACAAAATGAACCCGCGAGTCACCTACTGGCGCTGCCAGATTCTGGGCTGGGGCGCCTATTCCGCCATCGGACTCTTTGCCACCGCGCAGCAGGTGGGCTGGCGATTTTTCACCATCGCCGGCTACCTGCTCTTCTGGTTGTACAGCATTGCGCTCACCGACCTGCTGCGCCGCGAAATCCGCCGAAGGGACTGGCTGGCGGCCGTCCAGGCGAAAACGGTCCTGCGGCTGTTGATGGCCACGGGGCTCGTGGCCGCGGTCCAGGCCTTCCTGGTGGGCGCAATCGACCTGGCTTTCCTAGGCGCAGCCTCCGACTTCTACACGCATCCCACAGGCGTTCTTTTCATGTGGGTCGGAGTTGGCGGCGCCGATGGCATGTGGCTCCTCTTTTACGTCGCGATGACCAGCAAGCGGCGCTACCGGGAAAAGGAGGTACGGCTGGAATTGACCGCCCGCGACGCCGAACTGCGCGCCCTGGAAGCGCAGGTGAATCCGCACTTCCTGTTTAACTGTCTCAACTCCATCCGGGCGATGGTGGCGGTAGACCCGGCCATCGCGCAGGACATGATCACACGGTTCGCCACCATTCTTCGCTACAACCTGCAGCGCGATCGCTCGCACACGGTGACGCTGGGCGCGGAAGTCGAAGTGGTCTCCGATTACCTGGCGCTGGAAGCCATCCGTTTTGAAGACCGCCTGCGCGTCGAAATCAGTGTGGATCCGGCGGCGGTAGGCGCCGCTGTTCCTCCGATGCTCCTGCAGACGCTGGTGGAGAACGGGCTCAAGCACGGCATCGCGCACTTGCCCGCGGGCGGCGACCTGCGCATCCGCGGCCGGGTGGAACGGAACACGCTGCTGCTGGAGGTGGAGAACAGCGGCTGCCTGACGGAGCCCAAACCGGGCGCCACCCGGCTGGGGCTGGCCAATGCCCGCGAGCGCCTGCGCCTGCTGTATGGCGACCGCGCCGGAATCGAGCTTACGAATGGCGGCGGACGAGTGTTGGCCCGCGTCCGCATTCCCCAAAAGTAGATGAAGGCTCTGATCATCGACGACGAACGGCTGGCGCGCCTGGAACTGCGGCGCCTGCTGGCGGCGCATCCGGAAGTGGAGATCGCGGGCGAAGCGCGCAGCGGCGAAGAAGCCCTGCAACTCATCGCGGAACTGGACCCCGACCTGCTGTTTCTGGATATCCAGATGCCCGGCATGACCGGCTTCGAACTCCTGGAGCGGCTGGAAGACCTGCCGGCGGTGATCTTCACCACCGCCTATGACGAGTACGCCATCAAGGCGTTCGAGGTGAACGCCATGGATTACCTTCTGAAGCCCATCGTACCGGCGCGCCTGGCCGCCGCTCTGGCGCGCATGCGCCCACGCGCCGGGCGTTCCCGCCTGGAGCAGGTTTTCGTGCGCGACGGCGAGCGGTGCTGGATTGTCCGGCTGAACGAGATCTACCTGTTGGAATCCGAAGGCAATTACACGCGTCTGTACTTCGGCACGGAAAAACCGCTCATCCGGCGGTCGCTGAATTCGCTTGAAGAGCAGTTGGACCCGGCCATTTTCTTTCGCGCCGGTCGCAAGGAGATTCTCAATCTCAAATGGATCGAGCGGGTGGATATAGCGGTTTCCGGCGGCCTGCTGGTGAGACTCCGCGGGGGGCGGAGCGTGGAGATGTCGCGGCGTCAATCGGCCCGGCTGAAGGAAGTGCTTTCGCTGTAAAATCACCATGAGCATGACACCGTTCCATTCTGCCGCGGCGCTTCTGATCGCGGCTGGTATGTTCCTCCGGGCACAGCCTTCCCATTCCTCCGCGGAGATCCTGGAATCCACCATCAAAGCGCTGGCTTCGCTGCAAACGGTGAGATATACAGTAGAGACCGTGCCATCCCCTCAAGTCCACGATTTCACTAAGGGTCAGACCGTCGTCACCGGCGCGGTGGGCTTGCCGTTTCGCTATCGCGCCAGGTTCCAGCAGGAGGGCGAGGGGCAGGTGACGCTGGCGGTTTCCGACGGCGAAAAGGTGCGGATCAGCGATAAAGGCGAGTTGTACGAGTACCCCACGCGAGCGATGGAAGATCGCGCCAGCGCGGACGCGCTACCCACGCTTTTCGTTTTCGATTCGGACGTGTATCGCAAGGCGCTGGCCGGCGGCACGGCCCAATATGCCGGCCAGGACGATGCCGGCGGAGAGCGCTGCACGGTGCTGGCGGTGACCACGCTGCTGGCCGATGGAGTGGGGAGCGACACCCGGTACATCTGGATTTCCGCGAGCACCGGCCTGCCGCGCTCCGTTCAGGAATACAGGATCTTTCACGGCATGACGCTGGTCACCAATCGCTGGATGATTTCGGGCGTCGAAGGGAATCCCGAGACTCTGCCCGAAACGTTCCGCTATCATCCCGTGGCGGCCGATTCGAAGGGCTCCGAAGGCAAGGTGGCACCGGCGAAACCGGCCGGGACCGAGTCGCCGGCGGGGTTACAGATTCCGGAACTGGAAGCCAGAGACCTGGACTACAAATCCGTCTCGCTGGCCGGGATTGCCAAAGGCAAAATGACGCTGCTCACCCTGTGGGCGCCGTGGTGCGGGCCGTGTATCGGCGAGTTCCCGGCGTTCCAGGCGGCGCTGGACCGGCATCCGGGCCAGTTGCAGATCGTGGCTCTGGGCGTTCAGGACTCCCGCCTGAACATCATGAACTACGTCGCCAGGCATCCCGAATACAAATTCGTATTCCTCACCGATCCGCACCTCGAGGACCGGAATTCGGCCATTTCGCGGTTCTTTCCGGGAGAAGGCATCCCGCGAAATGTCTGGATCGATGCGCAGGGCAAAATTGTGGAGTACCACAATGGCGGCTACGAGGCGAAGGAGATCAGCGAAACGGTGGATCGCTGGGTGGGCCAGAAGAAGTAGCTTCCCGCAATCGCGCAAACAATAGGGGCGGAGAGATGGGTTTGGAGAGGTATGCGTCCATTCCGGCAGCCAGGCAGCGCTCCGGATCGCCCTGCATGGCACTCGCCGTCATGGCGATGATGGGAAGATGTTGGCCGGTGGTCTTTTCCCGCTCCCGGATGGCGGCGGTCGCCTCGAGTCCGTCCATACCGGGCATCTGGACGTCCATCAGAACCACATCGAACGCGTGATCCTTCAGCCTGGCGAGAACCTCCGGTCCAGTGGCGGCAACGGTCACTTCGTGTCCGGCCTTCTGCAGCATTCGGACGGCTACCAACTGATTCACCTGGTTATCTTCCGCCAGGAGGATGCGCAGCGATCGCGCCTGCGACGGAACGGCGGGATCGGGCGCCGGCGCGGCAGCCTGCTGCTTCAGGCGCGGCTTGCTGCTTATGCCGAATCCGGCGGTGAAGTGAAACGCGCTGCCGTTTGGCGGTGTGCTCTCCAGCCAGATGCGGCCGCCCATTAATGTCACCAGCCGGGAGCAAATGGTGAGGCCCAGCCCGGTGCCTCCAAAGCGCCGGGTGGTGGAAGCATCCGCCTGGCGGAACGGCTCGAAAATCAGCTCCTGCAGGTCCTGAGGAATTCCCGGCCCGGTATCCCGCACGCTGAACTGCACGCAGATGCGGTTCTCCGGAAGCCTCCGGGAGATCGACACCGACAGCGAAACCTGGCCCTGCGCCGTAAACTTGACGGCGTTGCCCAGCAGGTTCGCCAGCACCTGCCGCAGGCGCAGGTCGTCGCCCAGCAGAGCGTCCGGCACATCGCTTGCGATATCACAGCGCAGGGCCAGCTTTTTCTCGCGAACGCGCGCCGAGAACATGCGCACGGCGGCCTCCGCGACCTCGCGCAGATCGAATTCCGTGGGGTTGAGGTTCAGCTTCCCGGCTTCGATCTTCGAAAGGTCCAGGATCTCGTTGAGCAGCGCCAGCAGGGAATCCGCGGAGCTTTTAGCCAATCCGACGTATTCCCGCTGTTCGGGGTTGAGCGGCGTATCCAGCGCGAGATCCAGCGTGCCCAGGATTCCGTTCATGGGCGTGCGGATCTCGTGGCTCATGTTGGCCAGAAAGTCGCTCTTGGTGCGATTGGCAAGTTCGGCGGCCTCTTTGGCTAACCGCATCTCCTCTTCAATGTGCCGCCGCTTCGTCAGGTCCAGGACAATTCCGATGGCCTCACCCGCGGCCGTCCCCAGGGGCGCAAGACCAATCAGAGCCGGAAGCCGGGAGCCATCCTTGCGCAGATACTCCATTTCGAGGGGTGGCGTCACGCGGCCGGCATTGAGATCCTCCGAGATGCCGCACACTACGTCTTGCTTGTCCGGGGGGGTGATCTTATCCCAACGGAGTATGCCCGCATCCAGGTCGGCCCGGTCGTAACCCAGCATGTGCAAGGCCTGGTCATTCGACTCGGTGATCTGCCCGGATGCGTTGCCAACGTACACGCCAACCAGGTTGCTTTCGGACAGGCGCCGGAAGCGAAGCTCGGTTCGCCGCAGCGCATCTTCGGCCTCCTTGCGGGAGGTGACATCGCGGAAGAACCAGACTCGCCCCCGGTATTGGCCGCTTTCGCCCCGCAGCACGGTAGACCGGCGTTCCAGCGTCCGGCCATCGGCAAGTTCCACTTCACAATGATCTTCGGCAGCGGGATCGTCATAGAGGGCGCGGACTCGTTTTACGAATGCCTGGGGGTCCTTCACCTGATCCAGCACGGCCGCGAGAACCGGCGCATCCGGCGACCCTACCAGGTCGGCCGGCTGGTTCAGACGCCAGATCTCCAGGAATCGCTGATTGTGCGAGATGATGATCTGGCTCTGGTCCACCGCCAGAATACCGTCCGGGGAGACCTCGTAGATCGCCCGGACAAGCGCGGCCTGAACGTCGGAATCCGCGAGGGGGCGGCCGGCAGTGCTGCTCATGATTTCTCTATCGTCAGAAGGTCGAGTTTAGCTTAATTCGCCTTTCAGGACCCTATTAGCCCTTTTGGCCCCAGGCGTGCTTGTCAATTCCACGACTCATACAGGAGGGTCCACGATGGCCAAGGGCTTCGTCGGTATCACTGTCGAACGGTGCAAGGGCTGCGGATTCTGTGTCGAATTCTGCCCCACCCACGTTCTGTCTCTTTCTTCCGCTTTTAATTCCAAGGGATATCATCCACCCAACATAGTCAGCGCCGAGAAATGCAGCGGCTGCGACCTTTGCGGCATGTACTGTCCCGATTTCGCAATTTTTGGAGCACGGCATGCACGCTGATCCGAAAGGTGTCTTAACGGGTGTTCATTTTCTCGACGGCGACCACGCCTGCTGTGAGGGAACCCTCGCAGCCGGTGCGCGATTTGCCGCAGGATACCCCATTACTCCCTCCACCGAAGTGGTGGAACGCTTCGCCTGGAGAATTCCCACTGTGGGCGGCTTGTTCATTCAAATGGAAGACGAACTGGCCGCTTCCATCGCCATCCAAGGCGCGGTGTGGGGGGGCGCCAAGGCTTTCACGGTGACCAGCGGGCCGGGATTCTCCTTAATGATGGAGCATATCGGCTACGCCGCCATGACGGAAACCCCCTGCGTTTTCGTCAATGTGCAGCGCGGCGGCCCCTCGACGGGCCTGCCGACGCTGCCCGCGCAGGCCGACATGATGCAGGCGAGATGGGGCTCGCACGGCGATTACGGCATCATCGCGCTCTGCCCCAATTCGCCCCAGGAGTGCTTCGACCTGACGATTCAGGCGTTCAACCTGGCCGAAGAGTTCCGCGTGCCGGTGATGATGATGCTGGATGAGTGCGTGGGGCACATGACCGAAAAGGTGGTGATTCCCGAAGCGGATGGGATCGACATCATGCCCCGGCGCTTCACCAAAAGACGCCCGCGGAGTTCCGCCTGTTCGAGCCGCAGGCCGACGGCGTTCCCGACATGGTGAGGGCGGGCGACGGCTATCGCTTCCACGTGACCGGCCTGACGCACGACGAGCGCGGCTATCCCAGCATGAACGTGGAGACACAGGACCGCATGGTGCGGCGCCTGCAGTCCAAACTGCAGCCGCTGGCCGGCAGCCGGGCCATTTTCGAAGCGGACCACCTGGAAGATGCCGAGGTGGTGGTGGTTTCTTACGGGATCACTTCGCGCGTGGCGCAGCGCGCCATCGAACTGGCGCGGCAGCAGGGGGTGCGCGCCGGCAAGTTCCGGCTCATCTCGGCGTGGCCCTTCCCGGCGGCGCACATCGCCGAGCTGGCGGCGCGGGTGAAGGCGTTCGTGGTTCCCGAGCTCAATCTGGGCCAGATGGTGCATGAAGTGGAGCGGGCGGTAGCGGGCAAAGCGGCCGTGATCCCGGTGACTCATGCCGGCGGCACGGTACACGATCCCGAAGCAATTCTGAAAGCCATTGTGGAGGCAGCGCGATGAACGAGACGACGCTCGAAATCCCTTATGAAATTCCGGCCGGCGCGCACAACCCGGTAGAGCCCTTCCTGCGCATGGACCGGATGCCGCACATCTGGTGTCCCGGATGCGGCATCGGCACCACGGTCAACTGCTTCACGCGCGCGCTGCTGGATTCGAAGGCCGACCTGGACAAGGTAGCGGTGGTATCCGGCATCGGCTGCACGGGGCGCGTGGCGGGTTACGCGCGGCTGGATTCGTTCCACACCACGCACGGCCGCGCCATACCGTTCGCCACCGGGCTGAAGCTCGCGAATCCCGAATTGCAGGTGGTGGTGTACTCGGGCGATGGCGACCTGTTCGCCATCGGCGGCAACCACTTCATTCACGCGGCGCGGCGCAATATGGATCTGAAGGTGATCTGCGTGAACAACCTGACCTACGCCATGACCGGCGGACAGACCGCGCCCACCACTCCCGGCAAAGTGATCAGCGCGACCAACCCCTACGGCGTTTTCGAGCCGTCCTTCAACCTGGTGGCCCTGGCGGAAGCGGCCGGCGCATCCTACGTGGCGCGCTGGACCACTTACCACGTCAAGCAACTGGCCCGCTCCATGGAAGAGATGTTCAAGAAGAAGGGCTTCTGCTTCATCGAAGTGCTTTCGCCCTGCCCCACGCTGTACCAGCGGCGCAACAAGATGGGGGACGGGCTGGACACCATGAAGTTCTACAAGGAAGTCAGCAAGGTGCGCCACGGCGCGCCCACCAGCGAATGCGAGCTCACCAAGAGCGGCGAAATCGTGGTCGGCAAATTCGTGGATCGCGAACGGCCCGATTATTTCGAGCTGCTGCGCGCCCAGATGACCGAAACGCTGGGCGATCGTTACGCGGAACCGGAGGTCTCATGCAGCGAATGTTAACGGAAATTCGAATTGCGGGATTTGGCGGGCAGGGAGTGATTCTGGCCGCGGCGGTGATCGGCAAAGCCACCGCCATTTTCGAGGGCGGCCACGCCACCATGACGCAGAGCTTCGGCCCGGAGGCGCGCGGCGGTTCTTCGAGCGCGCAGGTGATTCTATCGAGCGAGCCGATTCTCTATCCGTACATCACGCGGCCGGACATCCTGGTGGTGATGTCGCAGGAAGCCTACACGCGCTTCTCGCCGGAGTTGAAGCCCGGCGGAATCCTGATCACCGAGCAGGAACTGGTGCGCGTGGACCAATTCCCGCACGGGAGTGCGCGCGTATGGCGTGCCGGCCACGCGGCTGGCCGAGGAGTTGGGCCGCAAGGTGGTGCTGAACATCGTGATGGTGGGCTTCTTCGGCGCGGTCACGCACCTGGCGGCTCCCGATTCGCTGCGCAAGGCGGTGGCGGATTCGGTTCCTCCGGCCATGCAGAACCTGAATCTGCAAGCCTTCGACAAGGGCTTCGCGTACGGTTCGGAACTGATGATCAAGCTTTCCGAACAGGACAGTGACTCGGTCGTCTCGACGCTCGAAGTAGGGTAGGGCGCGCTTCTAGAAACACCGAGGAACGAGAAACGCGGAGAAAGGCGAAGGGACGCGGAGGTCGCGGAGGGGAATACGGCAGATCAGCCATCCTTCACCTTATTGAAACGAGAAGGACAGAAGGGTCCGGGTGTACTCGTCGTAAGTCCCGTTGTGGATGTAATGCTCGGCGACAATGCCGATTCCCTTTTGAAACCACACGTCGTCGAATCCGCCGCTGCCGAAATGGTTGGAGAAGATGTGAATGGCTTGAGAGTACTGCACCGGCAGAAAGGATTCCACGGCCTGGCGGGCGGGCTCGACTCGCCATGGAATATCGGCCGTTCCCCAATTGCGGCCAATTTGCAGGGGGAAACAGAAGTCGGGCGAGACGGCGCCGTCATTGAGGTATTTCCGGAATTCCGGACGGAGGCCTTGAGTCTGAGGGTCCCAGCCCCCGGCAGTCCCGTAAACACAACTGCCATGGATCAGGTAGGGATCGCTCGAACGCGCGACAAGGTAACCGCTGCTATGGGAAGCGCCCCCTTGAGTCATCTGGCGTACGTCGCGAAGGGCCACGATCCCTTCCGGGATCCTGGCCCACCCGGTCACGGTCTCCTCCGTGGTCCAACGGTCTATGACGGGGCGGTTCCGGTTACCGGATTTCCACTCATTCAGGTAAGTCCAGCGACTGCCCACGCGGAGCGGGAACCATGTTAAGGGATCTTCCTGCGCGCCGGCCGCAATCGCAAGCACACCCAGCGCCAAGGTGATGTAACGTCTCTTGTCCACCGGTCCCCCATCAACCAGTTTAGTTTGGTTGCCCTTAGCCCCCAAGAGCTTCCCGTGCCGGTGGGTAGAGGCCGGCGGTGGTATAGCAGCGGCCGGCTGCGATGTTGGCTCCGCCAAAAGCTGTGCAGTCGACCCGAGGGCGGGTCGCCGGTTAGGTTGCAGAATCACTGCCGCCGCGGTGCCGGACTTGTGCCGGGAACTGCAAGAGTTATTTTGACGGAGCATAGTAGCCCAGGCGCCAGTAGGCACGGAGGGCGGGGAGGCCGTGTGGGGGCACCACCTTCACCTGCACATGATGGTACCGGCCGTCGCGCTGGGCGTCGGTGGGAGTGTAACCGAGGACGTAACGGTTGCGGAGTTCGATGCCGATTTTGGCGGCGATGTCGGGCATTTCGGCCAGGTCGTCCACCGGCAGATGGCGGCCGCCGGTCTGTTCGCAGATATCGCTGAGCAGGCCCGGCCCGCCGGCCTCTTCCGGTGAACGCCCGCGAGAGCTGTCGGGCTCGAAAATGCCCATGGCGTAAATGAGCACGTCGCTTTCGCGGACGCGGTTGCGCACTTCGCCCTCGGTGTAGCGGCTGCAGTTATCGCCGCCATCGGAGACGATCAGGAGCGCTTTGCGCTGCATCTTGGTGTTCTTCATTTCGTGGAGGGCCAGGAAAATGGCGTCGAGGAGGGCGGTTCGTCCCTTGGATTGGGCGAAGGTGAGCTGATTCTGAATGTCCTCGTAGCTGCGGGTGAGCGGCACTACCAGCTTCGGCTGGTCGTTGAACTCCACCAGGAAGAACTCGTCCTCGGGGTTGGCGGTGCGAAAAAATGCCGCTGCGGCCGCGCGAGACCGGCGTAGTTTATTCGACATGCTGCCGCTGATATCGAACACGAGGCCGACGGCCAGGGGTTCGTCGTCCATGGCGAAATGGGTGATGGTCTGCTCGACTTTATCGTCGAGGATCTTGAAGTGTTCTTTCTCCAGGCCGGTGACCGGGCGGTTCATCGGGTCGCAGACTGAGACGGGCACCAGAACCAGGTTGGCATCGATCCGGATATTCGCCGCGGGAAGCCTGGCCGCCTCGGCAACGGGTTTCGCGCGCGGAGTGATGCTGGCCTGCCCAAACAGGGCAATGACAGCGGTGATGGTGGACAGCAACGAGCAACCGACAATCCGGCGCACACCCATGGGAGAACCTTTGACAGTATTGTACAGCGCCTGCTGGCCGGCAGCGCCAGGAATGCGACGACGTCTGCCGTGCTCCACCCTAAAGATTGTGGCGGGATCGGCCGATAATACAGGCAAGTGAATTCGGGTGTGACAGTTCGGACCAAGGCCATGGTGGCATTCGCCGCCATGCTGGCGCTCGTGGCGATGCCCCTTGTGGCGTACCTGGCGGCCGGGCGGCAAGCGCATCGGGAGTTGGAGGAGGTTCTCTTCCGGTTCAATAGAAAGCTCGATATCGGCAACCAGATGGAACTGGCGACCACGGAAATGCAAGGCTGCCAGCGCGGACTGATGTTGTCATACGCGATGAATGACCCGGCAGCCTCGCAACAGTACCTGCAACTTTATGCCAACTCGGGAAGAAAAATCGACGGCCTGATGGCCGAACTGCGCCCGCTGTTGAGCAACGAAACCGAAAAGGCTGCCGCAGCCGATATTCAAACGAATCGCGCCACCTGGGCGCCCCGTTTTGAGAAACTGGCCGGGCTCTGCCGCGCGGGCCAGATCGGTGATGCCTATAAGCTTCGGAACGAGAACAAAGTGATTTCCGCGAGGATGCACGCGGCGGCGACGGACCTGGTGAACCAGCAGAAGAAAGCGCTCGCGACGGCGCAGGGTACGTCGCAAGCTGCGGTGACCCGGTCGAACTGGCTGGCGATGGCGATCACTTCCCTCTGCATTTTGCTGACCAGCGGACTACTCCTGGCAGCGCGGAGGGAGATTGCCAGGGTTCAGGGAGCGGTGGACGAGTTGGACCGGTGCGCCAGGGATCTGGCGACTGCCTCGCAACAGGTGTCCGCGTCCAGCCACTCACTGGCTCAGGGCGCCAGCCAGCAGGCCGCTTCCGTGGAGGAGACATCCAGTTCCGCCGAAGAGATCGCGGCCATGACGCGAAAGAACACCGATCAACTGTCCACCGCCGCCCAATTGACAGTGTCTGCCGGCGCTGCCATCGCCAGCGTAAATTCCGCGCTCGGTAACATGCAGACTTCCATGAAGGAAATCAACGTATCCTGCGAGAAGGTGGGGCGAATCATCCGGGTGATCGACGAGATTGCCTTCCAGACCAACATTCTGGCTTTGAATGCGGCCGTGGAATCCGCCCGGGCAGGGGAGGCGGGCATGGGGTTCGCCGTGGTGGCCGAGGAGGTGCGAAACCTGGCGCAGCGCTCCGCCAAAGCCGCCAGTGAGACAGCGGCTCTGATCGATGAGTCGATCGCCAGATCGCGGGAGGGCCGGGTACACCTGGATCAGGTCTCCGGTGCCATCGAAAAAGTCACCGGCAATGCCCGGCAAATCGCTTCCCTGGTTGAAGGGGTGCAGGGCGGCAGTGTCGAACAAGCGCGTGGGATTCAGTTGATCGCGTCGGCCGTCGCGCGGATCGAGCAGGTGACCCAGTCATCGGCCGGCGCGGCCGAAGAAGCTGCCGGGGTGGGCGAGGAGATAAAAGGCCAGGCGGCAACTTTGAGCCGGATTGTGGATCGTCTGAATCTTCTGGTGGGGTAGAATTCCGAAATAGACTGTTTCGGAGCTAAAATAGCTCTTTCAGGAAATCGACACCGATTCCGAGTTGGCACCCGGCGTGCGTCGTCTGCCCTTCCCGCCCGGGAAAAGAGGTCAAACAGCAAACTTTTTCGCCGAACCAGCGTCTTTGCGTTATACCCAGGCGTGACGGAGCGGAATCACTGTGACAATCGGTCCACGGCCAACCAGTTTTGTACGTCAATGTCTGCTGAAGGCAGCATCCTCGAGAACTATGTCCATCCGGTCTGTTTTTGTTCTGGTACCCGTCCTGGCGGGGAGTGCGTTCGCGCAACTGTCATCTTTTCCGAAGCCGTCCTACTTCCGCGAGACCTTTTCTCAATTGAATACCAGGGTCGAGCTGAAGGGGCCGGTCGGTTTAAAAGACTTCGTCCTGGACGGCAAGCTGTCTTTGTCGCTCAAATCGTACCTGGAACTGGTGATGTCCAACAATACCGACATCCAGATCCAGATGCTCAGCGTAGAAGCGCCTAAGAACGCAATTATGCGTGCGTTGGCCACGTGGGATCCAACCGCGAACGCAAGTTTCAGCTCCACGCGGTCCAAAGCGCCATCGGTGACTGCGCTCGCCGGAGCGAACACCAGCGAATCGCTGAGCCAGCCGGCCAACTTCAGTGTCAGCCAGGTGCTGCCCACAGGGGCGCAGTATACCGCCGGATTTTCGGCTTCCAGGAACTCGTCCAACAGCAGTTACGCCCTCCTGAATCCCAATCTGAACGCGGGAATGAGCCTGCAGGTGAGCCAGCCGCTGTTGCGAAACCGGGGATACTTCATCAATCACATCAATCTCGTCCTGGCTAAGAGCCGTTATCGGGCGGCTGATTACAATCTGAAAAGCAACCTCCTGCAACTGGTGGCGGCCGCCGAAAATGCATATTGGGACGTGATTCAGGCGCGCGAGAATCTGCATGTGGCGGAGAGCGCCCAGAAACTGGCGGAGGAAACCCTCAAGCTCTCGCAGAAGGAACTGGAACTGGGGGCGCTTTCGCCGCTGGACATCTACAACCCGGAACAGCAGCTCGCTACCGCGAATCTGGGCGTCTCGCAGGCACAGTTCAGCCTGGCCCAGACCGAATATGCGCTCCGCCGGCAGATGGGCGCCGATCTGGATCCCGCCGTCCGCCAACTCCCCATCGTCCTGACAGAGGGCGTGGAAGCGCCCGTCACCGGCCTGGAGGTTGACGCTGAAAAGGAGGTGGAGATTGCCTTGCATACGCGGCCGGACTTGAAGGCGGCGTCCCAGAATTTGGATATTGACGACCTGAGCCTGCACTCCGCCCACAACGAGATTCTGCCCAACCTGAGCATTACAGGCTCGTATCAATCCCAGGGTATCGGCGGTATTGTCGATCCTTACACCAACCCGATCCCGGGCGGCCTCGGCGATGCCTTGAGTCAGATGTTCGGCTTTGGGTTCCCGGTCTATTCCCTCGGCCTCAACCTGCAATTGCCGCTGCGCAACCATGCCGCCGTGGCAGACATAGCGGACGCCCTGATCCAGAAGAAGCGCGACACGCTCAACGTGCGCACCACCCAGCAGCAGATCCGGCTAAGCATCCTGAATGCGGTGAGCAACCTGGAATCCAGCAAGAAGTCGCTGGAACTGGCGCGCGCGGCGGCCGATTTCGCAACCAAGTACCTGGATGCAGAAAACCAGAAATACACCTTGGGAATCGACCAGATGCAGTTCGTCCTGCAGGCGCAGAACACCCTGACGCAGGCACAATCGCAAGTGGTTCAGGCGCAGGTGGGGTTGCGGCGCAACCTGTTGAATCTTTACACACAGACGGGTGAATTACTGGACCAGCGCGGGATCGTCGTACAGTAAGCTGTGCAGACCGCATTTCTCGCTGTCCTGCTGGGAGCGGTATTGAGCCTGCTGGCACCGTCTTTCCAGGGCCGTCTCCGCGAACGGCTGCAGGCCGCCCAGAGTCTGGTATGGTTGGCGCCACCGGTTCTGACGGCAGTATTTGCGGCAGCATCCCTGCTGGCGGGGGCCTTCACCTTGCCGCTGACGGCGGCGGTCCTGGCCTATACCGCCGTCCCGGTGATTGCGGCCTGGTGGCGCCAGGATCTGTTGACGGTACTGCTGCTATGGCTGCCTATCGAATTCGCCGCGGGACAGTCGCTGGTGCCTGTCCCGGCACGGGGTTTTCTGCACAGCGCGGCCTATGGAATCGCCATTCTGCTTGGATTGGTGCTGTTCCTCGGTCTCCGTGGACTACCGGGAATGAAGTTTCAGGCGCCGCGGACGAAGCGCGATCTCTGGCTGCCGCTGGTGGGCTTCCTGGTTGTGGCGCCCGTGCTGGTGGTGGTGGGAATTGCGATCGGGTTTATACCCCCGCCGCATCTGCCCGTGCAGCCTGCGGGGAAGATGGCCGCCGCGGTCGGAATCATCTTCGCGGGAACGGGGCTGCCCGAAGAGATCCTGTTTCGTGCCCTGATTCAGAATCTGCTGATGCAGCGCCTGGGCGCCACCACGCGTTCGCTACTGCTCGCCAGCCTAATTTTCGGGGCGGCGCATCTCGATAATGGCCCGCAAGCTCTGCCGAACTGGCGCTATATGATTGAGGCGACGATCGCCGGCGTGGCTTATGGCAAGGTGTTTCAGCGGTCGAACAGCATTTGCTCCTCTGCTATCCTTCACACCCTGGTGGACTGGACCAAACACTTCTGGTTCTGAGCGTTATGATGTTCCCAGACCCGATGTCGCGTGTTGCTGCCCGCAATCTCAACTTCGCCGAACCCTTGACAGTCTTCTTCCTGATCGAGTGTTACATCTGGGTACTTCGAGGAACGCACCGGCTTCTGTGGATTCCGATCCTGGGCTGCATCGTGCTATCCCACTATGTCCGCGGCGAGCGGCCTGACGATCTCGGTTTCCAGGCGGCAAATCTGCGCGATTGCCTGTATGCCTATGCGCCCCTCCTGGCTTTCCTGGGACTGACCGGCATGGCCGGCGGCATCGTCCTTCAGACCACGCGGCCCATCGCCTTCGGACAGGGAGTATTCGCCTTCGCCGCCTACGTCCCGTGGGGCGTTTTCCAGCAGTACATGCTTCATGGTTACTTCTTAACCCGTTTCGATGCCGTGCTTTCCAGACGATCTGCGGCCTTCCTGGCAGCCACGCTGTTCTCCAGCGCCCATACCCCGAACTGGTTCCTCATGACGGTCACGCTGCTCGGTGGGTATGCCGCCACTCATTTGTACCGCCGGTATCGCAATCTGTGGTTTCTGGGGCTGGCACACGCCGTTTTTGGCTTTGTTTTGTACCTGGTGGTGCCGGATTCCATCAGCCACCATCTCAATGTGGGACCGGGTTATTAAGGGCGGCAGGATTCCCATGCCTGCACAGGAAGTCCCACAAGCGGACACTCAAAATAGCTCGACTATCCGGTTTAGCCCATGAAACGTCATATGTTAGACTAATCGCGGATTGGCAGGCGCCGTGCCTTTCAGGGTCAGGAACCCTAAATGGATATTCAACGCAAGAACGTCGGACGCAAGAAAGCCATCCGCTGGACCATTACCACGATAATCCTGGTGGGCGTGGTGGTGGGCGGCAGTTTAATGTTGAAACAGCTCAAGCCCGCTGCTCCCAGCGTCGAGATGTCCACCTTGTACCCGGATCAGGTGCGCCGCGGCCCCATGGTCCTGGAAGTCCGCGGGTTAGGGACACTGGTACCGGAGGACACGCTGCTGATCACCGCTACCAGCGATGGGCGCATAGAGCGGATTCTGATCCGGCCCGGCGCGGACGTGCGTGCGGATTCTATCGTGATGGTGATGAGCAACCCGGAATTGCAGACGCAACTGGTGACCGCGGAATATCTGTGGAAGGGCGCACAAGCCGATTACGCCAACCTGAAGGTCACTCTGCAAAAGGGGCTTCTGGACCTGCAATCCCAGGCGGCGCAATTGAGCTCCGATTATAACAACGCCAAACTGCAGGCGGAACGGGACGCCACGCTGGCCAAAGACGGGTTGGTTTCCGATATCGATGCCAAGATCTCGGCGCAGAAGGCCAAGGGACTGGGCGATCAACTGGAGATGCAGAAGCAGCGCATCAACATCGACGCGCAGGCCCAGGAAGCGCAACTCGCCGCACAACAAGTGAAGGTGGAACAGTTGAAGAGCGAGTACGACCTCAAAAAGAGCCAGGTTGACCAGTTGAACGTGCGGGCGGGTTTCGCCGGGAGGCTGGAAGCCGTGCCGCCGCCGTTGAACCCGGTGGAAGAGGGTCAGAAGGTCACCGCCGGAACGCCGCTCGGCAAAGTGGCGCAGCCTTCGCACCTGAAGGCGGAATTGAAGATTGCGGAAACTCAGGTGAAAGACATCACCATCGGACTGCCGGCCGTGATCGATACGCGTCTGGCCGGCGCCGGGTCCAATGGCCTGATTAATGGAAAGGTGTCACGCATCGATTCTTCGGTGTTAAACGGTACAGTCACGGTGGATGTGGCGCTACAGGGCGCTCTGCCGCCGGGCTCGCGGCCGGACCTGAGCGTGGATGGGACGATTCAGTTGATGAAGCTGGACAACGTAGTCTACGTCGGACGCCCGGTGTTTGGACAGCAGGACAGCACCGTGACGCTCTTCAAGATTGAGCCGGATGGTAAGTATGCGAACAAAGTCAAAGTCACTTTTGGCCGCAGTTCCGTCAATACTATAGAAATCAAGGGCGGATTGAATGTGGGCGATCGGGTGATTCTATCCGATATGTCCGCGTATGACAATTACGATCGAATTAAGTTGAACTAAGCGCTTGGCAAATTCGTAAAAGGGGTAAATGCAAATGGATAATGGCTCCCAACCGTTGATTCGTCTGGAACAGGTCAGCAAGGTCTTTGTGACCGATGAAGTTGAGACGCATGCTCTTTCAGGCATTCACTTTGATGTAAAGAAAGGGGAGTACCTGTCGATTGCCGGACCGTCCGGTTGCGGCAAGTCGACCCTGCTGGCGATTCTCGGGCTGCTGGATACGCCGAGCGACGGCACTTATTATCTGAATGGCAAACCGGTGACCGGCCTGAAACTCTCAGAGCGCGCGCGCATCCGCAACCGGGAAATCGGCTTCATCTTCCAGGCGTTTAATCTGATCGGCGATTTGACAGTGTACGAAAACGTAGAACTGCCTTTGACCTATCGGGGCATGCCGTCGGCGGAGCGGAAACGCCGCGTGCAGGAAGCGCTGGAGCGAGTGGGAATGTCGCACCGCATGAAACATTACCCCTCGCAACTCTCCGGCGGTCAACAGCAGCGCGTCGCGGTGGCGCGCGCACTGAGCGGCGATCCACTCATCCTGCTGGCGGACGAGCCGACTGGAAACCTGGATTCCGCCAACGGCGAGGCAGTCATGAACCTGCTGCGTGAACTGCACGCGGCCGGCTCGACGATTTGCATGGTAACTCACGATCCACGTTATGCCGAGTTCGCGGACCGGACTATCCGGTTATTCGACGGGCGCATCGTGGAAGAGAGTATCGAGTCGGCAAAGACGTCGTAAAGATCAACCTGAACAGTCATGCGCAAGCCGGGGGCCTGCGCTACTGCACAACATGCGCGGGCGTGGAGCTCGCGGTACGGGGGCGCAATGGTTAGAAGGGTGAAGCTGTCTCTGGGCTTATTGCCGCTGCTGCTCGGCGGTATTGCATTGCATGCCAATGCGATCGGCAATGCGCGCGTTGATTTTCGCCAAAGGTTTGCACTGGGACCCTGCGGCCGTGTAGTGATTCAGAATCTGTATGGCGACGTGAGCATCACCGCGTGGGATCGCGACGAGGTGCTGGTGGAAGCGATCAAGCACTCGCCCGATCCGCACCGCCTGGATGACGCCCGCATCATTGTGGAACCGTCGACGGGCGCACTTTCGATTCACACGGTATATACGGGGACCGACGCAGAGCACCCGGCCAGTGTGGAGTACCGCATCATGGTGCCGCGCCGCGCCAACCTGGACCAAGTCAAGCTGGTAAACGGGGGTCTTTCGATCAGCGGCGTGGCGGGGCCCATCAAAGCTTCCTCGGTGAACGGCAGCATCCACGCCGATAAACTGGAAGGGGAGGCGGATCTTTCTACGGTGAACGGCACGCTGGATGCCGCGTTCAATCGCCTGAGTCCGTCCAAACCGATATCGCTGAGTTCGGTGAACGGGCCCATCAAACTGTGGCTTCCGGCCGGCGGCGGGGCGAGTCTCACCGCGCACAACCTGAGCGGCGGCATTGAAAGTAACGTGGGGCGTGTCTCGCGCGCCGATGATGGCCACGACCTGCGGACCGTTGTGAATCATGGCGGGGCGCACATTCATGTACACAATGTAAATGGTGGTATTTCGATCCACTCGCCTAAGTTGGGGATGCGCGGTAAGGGCATAGGGAGCTAGTCCTTACCTACTGTCACGCAAAATCTGTTAACCTGACAAGCCATGCCCCTGGTTAGTCAGGATCTGCGATACGGAGCGCGCATCCTGGGGAGAACCCGTTCGTCCAGCGCAATCGCTCTGATTGCGCTGGCTCTTGGAATCGGCAGTGCCACGGCGATTTTCAGTGTTCTGGACGCGGCGCTCCTCAAACCCCTGCCCTTTCGCGACCCGCAGCAGTTAGTCGTGATTTGGGAAAAGAGTTCCGTGCGTAACTTGCACAAGATGTTTGTAGCCCGCAGTAATTTCTGGGAGTGGCAGCGGCAAAGCCGCTCTTTTTCGGCGATGGCCGCGATTCAGGAGGCCCAGATCAACTTGACCGGCGGACCCAATGGACATATCGAACCGGAGGAGTTGAAAGCGGAGCGCGTTTCGGCGGGCCTATTTCCGATGCTGGGCGTCCAAGCTAAGGTGGGGCGCACGTTTCAGCCGGAGGAAGACCAGCCCGGACACACCAATTTCGCACTCCTGAGTCACAATTTGTGGCAGCGCCGGTTCGGCGGCGATGCAGCAATTGCGGGCAAATCCATCCGGCTGCGGGACCAGAGCTACACGGTGGTTGGAGTTCTGCCAGCCGGTTTTTCGCTCCTGGAGCCCGATGTGGAGTTGTGGCTGCCGCTCGGTCTGAACCCGAACGACGCGAGGACTTTCGGCGCCCGTAGTTTAAAAGTGATCGCGCGGTTAAAGCCGGGGGTGAGCCTGGAGCAGACCGATCGGGAAATGGACATGATCGGCAGCCGGCTGGAAGAGGCGAACAAGGCGCTGAATGCGGGCTTCCGGCCCAGCCTGTTTTCCATCCGTGAGGAACTATCCGGGAATGCACGTGAGCCCCTCGAAGTGTTGTCCGGCGCGGTGGGCCTGCTGCTGCTGATGGCCTGCGCCAACGTGGCCAGCCTGCTGCTGGCGCGCGGCGCTTCGCGGCGCAAGGAAATTGCCGTGCGGTTCGCCATGGGCGCGTCGCGCGGCCGGATCGTGTCTCAACTGCTTTCCGAAAGCCTGGTCCTGTCGATGGCCGGCGGGCTCTTGGGAGTGATAGTGGCGCGTTTGGGAATCGCCCTGGTGCATCGCTTTGGACCTGCGAGCATTCCGCAGTTGCGCGACGTGGCGATGGATGGCCGCGTGCTTCTGTTTGCCCTGGTAGCGGCGCTGGCCACGGGCGTTCTTTTCGGAATTCTGCCGGCGTTGGACGCTTCGGCGATCGATCTGAATGCGGCCTTGTCGGCGACGTCGCGCGGGGGTACGGCAGGCCGCGGCGGGCGTGTCGTGCGCGGCGCCCTGGTGATCGCGGAAGTGGCCCTGGCGGTGGTAGTGCTGATCGGCGCGGGATTGCTGGTACGCAGCTTCCTCCGCCTGCGAACCGTGAATCCGGGTTTCCAGCCGGAGGGAGTGCTGACGATGCGGGTGCCGCTACTCGGCGGACGCAATGGCTCGCGCGCGCGGAGCGCTCCATTCATACACCAGGCGCTCGAGAACCTGTCCGGGCTGCCCGGGGTGCAAAGTAGCGCAGTAATAGGTTCCCTGCCGCTCACCGGGCTGGGTGTGGGGACGACCATCGCGGTTGCCGGCGCGCCCGCGCCGCCGCCCGACCAGAGACCGCTAACGCTGGTTCGCTACATCAGCGGCGGTTACTTCGCCACCATGAGAATTCCGCTGATTGCGGGACGCACCTTTTCCGATGCCGATACGCCTCAATCGCCGCCCGTCGTCCTCGTCAATCAGGCGTTGGTGCGGCGCTACTTCCCAGGCGACAATCCGATTGGCCGCCACTTGATTCTGGACGCCATGACGCCCGGAGAGGCCGAAGTGGTGGGGGTCGTGGGCGACGTGAGGCAGGAGAAGATTGTGGAAGAGCCATGGCCCACCCTCTACAACCCGTACACGCAATGGCCTCCTGCGTCCGTCATCGTGACACTACGCACGGCAGGGGAACCGCGCACCCTCGCAGTCCCCGCGGAGCGGGCGATCCATCAACTGGATCCCGACCAGCCGGTCACCGACGTGCGCACTATGCAGGACGTGATGGATCGCGCCGTGTCGGCGCCGCGGTTCGCCGCCGCTATTCTGGCATTCCTGGCGGTGGTCGCTTTTCTGCTGGCGGCCGTGGGAATCTATGGAGTGATCTCCTATGACGTCAGCGAGCGGACGCACGAAATGGGCATTCGCATGGCGCTGGGCGCGGAGCGGTCGGACGTGCTCCGCCTGGTCGTGGGACACGGAGCGCGCCTGGCGGCCCTGGGCATCGCCATCGGCCTGGGCGCGGCGCTGGTGCTGACGCGCCTGATGGCCTCCATGCTTTACGGCGTGAATCCGACCGATTTTTATCACTTTCGCAGCCATCTCGCTGGCGTTGGGGGCGGTGGCGCTGGCGGCGAGCTACATTCCGTCGCGCCGCGCCATGGCGCTGGATCCCATGGTGGCTTTGCGGCATGAATAGGACAGAACATGATTACACTTCGCAATCTCGAGAAGTTTTACGAAGGCGGTTACGGACGCAGCTACGTGCTGCGCCGCATCAACATCGAAATCAAGGAGGGCGAGTTCGTCACGATCATGGGCCCTTCGGGCGCCGGCAAGTCGACGCTGCTGAGCATCCTCGGCATGCTGGATGGCGCCTGGACCGGCGAGTTCGAGTTCTTCGGCCACATGGTGCATCGCATGAAACCGAAGGACCGCGTGGAGCTGAACAAGAAGTACATCGGCTTCGTCTTCCAGAGCTACCACCTGATCGACAACCTGACGGTTTACGAGAATCTGGATATTCCGCTCTCGTACCGCAATGTAAAGGGGTCGGAGCGCGCAGCCATTGTGTGCGACACGCTGGACCGTTTCCACATTGTGGGCAAGCGCGATCTGTACCCCAGCCAGCTTTCCGGCGGACAGCAGCAACTGGTGGCCGTGGCCCGCGCGGTGATCGCCAACCCCAAGCTGATTCTGGCGGACGAACCCACCGGCAACCTGCACTCCAGCCAGGGCAAGGAGATCATGGAACTGTTCAAGAGGCTCAACGACGAAGGCGCGACGATCGTGCAGGTGACACACTCGCTGGACAATGCCAAGTACGGCCATCGCGTCATCCAACTGGCCGATGGCTGGGTGGTGAGCGGCGGCGCGGAGGCGGTGGCGTAAGGTAAGCTTTAGCTTGCCCGGGTTCTCGTCCATCTCCTCCTGGTTTCGCCGCCGGCGAATGAGGCGCTTCGCCGCGGAGTTGCGGATTACCCGCGATACCCGCATCCTGGACATCGGCGGCACGCCGGATTGCTGGAGCCTGCTGCCGGAGCGCCCGCGGGTGACTCTGCTGAACACTCCCCGCGCTCGCGCCGACGTGGGCGATGCCGCCTGGGTGGCGGGCGACGGGAGAAACCTGCCGTTCCGCGATGGGGCCTTCGACGTGGTGTTCAGCAACTCGGTGATCGAGCACGTGGGCGACGCGGCCAGCCAGCGGAGTTTCGCGCGCGAAGTGGCGCGCGTGGGGCGCCGCTACTGGGTGCAGACGCCGAATCGCTGGTTCCCCGTGGAACAGCACTTGCTCACCCCGTTCATTCACTGGCTGCCGCGGCGCTGGCAGCGCGTGGTGGTGCCGCGCTGCAATTTGTGGAGTCTGCTGGTGCGGGTGACTCCGGACCGGCGGCGCTTTTACATCGAGCATTACCTTTCGGAAGTGCGCCTGCTCGGGTTCGCCGAAGTGCGCGCGCTGTTCCCCGGCGCCCGCATCATTCGCGAGCATCTGGGCGGCTTCACGAAATCGTTCATTGCGGTCAGGTAGGCTTCAGTTGCCGTCGCCGTCGCGGTCTGGGTTCAACGCTTTGCCGGCCTCATCGGGATGTTGGATCCAGCGCAGCAGCGTCTCGAATTGGACTTTGACCTCGATCACCGTGGCTTCCCTGCGATTGAAGGTGGCGAGCAGGATCTGCGTGGTCTTGCCGGTGTCGCCGCAGAAGATGTAGGTGGCTTCCGCGTCCGGCCGCGAACGAGTGCGGATCAGCGGGTGCAGGGTGGGCGAAGAAAGGGTGTCCATGAAGCGGTCCAACTCCGCCTGGCGATCTTCGTCCAGATCGGTATGCAGGTCCTGAAACAAAGCGATGTGGAATCCGCTGGCGCCGGCGGGGTGGCCCACCTGAAGCACGAGGTTGGCCACACCCATCAGCGGTATGTGGGTGCGGGTGGCGCCGAAGTGCGTCTCGATGGCTTTCACCACCTGATCGAACTCGTGGCCGGCCGAGGCGATGCCCGGGCACGCCAGCAGCATCGCCGCCATGCGCAGGAGTCGCATCGCTACTCCATCCTCCGTATCTGCTTGGGCGAGAATTCCAGTTTGGGAATGTGGAATTCGCCGCCGAGATCCATCAACTGCGCCGGATCGATATTTCCGGTGATGCTCACCACGGTCAACTCCCGCGGACCGGCGGCGATCACGGCCACGCCGCCGAGCAGGCCGTTGGCCGAGACTTTGAAAAACACGTCGGCATTATCGCCGGAAGTCAGCGAGCGGACGCCCACGATGCGCGACCAGTCGGGCGCACGGTAGGTGGAGCGCAACTCGTTCAGATCGGCCTCGTCGTACGCGGTGTCATGGTCGAAGGTGAAACTGCGCACGTATATGGCGTCGATGCCATTCAGCGCTTTTTTGGCGCCGGCCTCGTCGCCATCTTTATCCGAGAGGAAGCGCGCAGCCAGTTTCAGCAGCGACCCGTCAAGGGTCACTTCGGCGCTCTCTTTGGCCTTCTGCGCCAGTTTTTCCAGGTTGGCCGGCAGTTTCGGCGGTTGTGCCCATGACGGCGCGGCCAGGACCAGCGCCACCAGGAATCCGGTGATCTTCATTTTCATTCCCTTCACTAGCTCAATACGCCGAGGGCAGCCGGAGAGACGCAATTTCTGCGGCCGGCGAGCCACTGCGTTACAATGGCCCTTCGATCATGCAGGTACTTCAGGCCGGACAGCACAAATTGATCTATCTGGAACTCCAGCCGGAGATGGTGTCGAATATCGCCCGGCAGGCGGGGTTCGAGATTAAAGCCAAAGACGGCCAGAGGGTCATGCAACTGGACTTGAATATTCCGCATCGCCAGGCGCCCCTGCTGCTATTCGACGCCGCCGATCCGGCCAACCTGGGCTGGTTTTCCCGCTGCCAGTTCTACGTGGACGGGCGGACCGGGATGGTGATGCAGACCCCCATCACGCTGGCGAACAAGCGCGATCGCGGCGGCCGGGCGCAGCGCAATTCAGTGAAGATCGCGATCTCCAAGGAACTGCCCGCCAGCTTCCGCTTGCCGGGGAAGCAACCGCTCACCGAGCAGGTCTTCTATCACATTCTGGTCAATTTTCTGGATGCACTGACGAAGACCGGAGTGGCCGTCTGCGGCAATGGAGTGGTGCAGCCTCTTGCCGGGCGGACAGAGACCGTCGGGTCGCGGAATTAAGCAGGCCGGCCAGGGGGCCGACTGCGGACGAGGGCGTCCGCCCTACTTTTCGTTGCGTTGGCGTTCCTGATCGATGCGGTAGATGTAGTCGATGGTTTCGCGGTAGGGCGGCACGCCGTGATATTTTTCGACGGCTTTCGGGCCGGCGTTGTAGGCGGCCAGGGCGTGCCACAAACGGCCGTCGTACTTGTCCAGCAGTTCTCTCAGGTAGCGTGCTCCGGCATCGGCGTTCTGGGCCGGGTCTTTGGGGTCCGCGCCCAACTGTTGCGCGGTTTCGGGCATCAACTGCATCAGGCCGATGGCGCCCTTGGGCGAAACTGCCTGCGGCTGGAAACCGGACTCCACGCGCATGACCTCGCGCACCAGCCAGTACGGCAAACCATAGCGGGCGGCAGCGGCGTCGGCGAGTTCGATGGGCGTCAGTGCCACGGGTTCAGCGGCCGTTTCCTGCGGGGCGGGCGGGGCGGCCGGAGTCTCGGGGGGCGCCGGAGCAGGGCGGTCGTCGGGTTCGAATCCGCGCACCTGCGCCGCGTCCATTTCCGTGTAACCCGTCCCGTTGTATAGCCTTATCTTGTCCCCTTGGGACTCGTGACGATCCACCAGCAAACGCGATCCGCTGGCCAGCACGGCATACTCGCCCGCCAGACAGGAACCGGACAGGAATAGAATTACCAGAAAGCGCATCGGGCCCTAACACATTCTGACGCATTCCAGCCGCAAAGTGTGGAGCCGGATTACATCATGGCGTCGACGTGGGCGATGGCGCCTACGGGCTGGCCTCCGCCCACGCTGATCTTCACTTTGCCTTGGGGCAGGGACGCGGGGTCGAGCGCGAACTGCACTTCGCGGGTTTCTCCGGCGCGCAGGTGAATGCGCTGGAAGCCGCGCAGGTGGCGGATGGCCGCGTCCGGGCGTGCTGCCATCCACGTAGAGTTGCACCACTTCGTCGCCGTCGCGCGCGGAGTCGTTCTTCACCCGGACGGAGACCTGGCGCGCCCTTGGCGGTCCGCTGCGCGCGCAGGCCGGAGTACTGGAATTTCGAATAGCTCAGGCCAAAACCGAAGCCGTACAGCGGCTCGCCTTTGAAATAGCGATAGGTCCGGCCGTTCATCGAATAATCGTCGAACGGCGGCAAGTTGGTCGACGCCTTCGATAGAAGGTGACCGGCAGTCGTCCGGCAGGGATTGTTGACTCCGGCCAGGGTTTCGGCGATGGCCGTGCCGGCTTCTTCGCCGCCGTACCAGAGCTCCAGCAGCGGCCGCGGCGTGTGCGGCGGCATAGTTCGCCGCCAGCGCGCTGCCGCTGGTCAGCACCACCACCACCGGCTTGCCGGTGGCCATGGCGGCCGCGATCAGCTTCTCCTGCGATTCGGGCAGTTTCAGATCGGTGCGGTCGCCGCCCGCGAATCCGGGAATGGAGACGCGCATCTCTTCGCCTTCCAGGTTCGGATTCAGGCCGACAAACGCCACCGCCACGTCGCTGTTCTTCACGGCTCGACGCGCTTCGGCCAGCAGTGGCGCCGCGGGCGGAATCCAGGAAATCTGCACGCTGCCGGCGCGGTCCCTGCGGCCGGAACTCCACGCGCAGCCTGTAGGCGTGTCCGGCTTCCAGTTGGGTGTGCGGAGATGCGCGCGGCAAGTTCCTGGTCGTCCAGGAAGAGTGCGTGGTCGGGCGTGCGGAAGCCGCCGCCGATGCGCGAAGGTGTACTCGCCCGTCACCGGCGGGCGCAGCGTGCCGCTCCAGTCGCACCGAGATCCGCGAAGCCGCGGCTCCATGCTGGAACCGGCTCCAGGTACGGCCGCGGTTCGACGCGCGAGAGCTTCGGCTGGCCCTGAAATCGGGGTTGTCGAAGTATTCCGCCAGCAGCCGTGGCCCGAGCCGTCGGGCGGCGTCAGCGCTCGGCAGGCAGCAGCGCCGGCGATTGCGAAGTGTAGGTCGCGCCCAGCGCGTAGCGGATTTCCGCCTTGCCCGCGAACTGCCGCTCGATGCCTTCGAGCGGCGCCACATGCTGCGACGAGAATCCGTTGTAGTTGCCGAGCAGCGCGATCGGGTCGTCCGCCGAGGGGCCGATCACCGCGATCCTGCGCACCGAGGCCTTCAGCGGCAGCGTCTCGTTTTCGTTCTTCAGCAGCACGATCGATTCCGCGCGGCCTCCAGCGCCACCTTGCGATGCTCCGCCGAATCGGTCTCCGAATAGGGAATCTTCGAAAACGGCACGCGCTCCGGCGGGTCGAACATGCCCAGCTTGAAGCGCGCCACGAACAGCCGCTCCAGCGACGCGATCGATTTCGCGCTTCGGTGATCAGCCCGGTCTTCACGGCCTCCACCAGCGAGCGGTATTCGTTGCCGCAGGTCAGATCGGTGCCGGCCTTCACGGCGGCCGCCGAAGCCTCGGCGGCCGTCGGCCTTGTATTTGTGGCCGCGGAAGATATCGCGTGATGGCGCCGCAATCGCTGACGACGTAGCCCTGGAATCCCCAATCGCCGCGCAGGTCGTTTCTCCAGCAGATCGGTGTTGGCGCAGGCGGGCACGCCATCCACGCGTTGTAGGCGCACATCACCGAATCGGCTTTGCCTTCCACAATGGCGGCGCGGAACGCCGGCAGGTAGGTGTCGTTCAGATCGCGCTCGCTGGGCTGGACGTCGAACTGGTGGCGCGTAGGGTTCCGGGCCGCTGTGCACGGCGTAATGCTTGGCGGTGGCGATCGACTTTGAAGTAGTGCGGGTCGTCGCCCTGCATGCCCTTGATGAAGGCCACGGCCATGCGCGCCGGTGAGAAACGGATCTTCGCCGTAGGTTTCCTGGCCGCGTCCCCAGCGCGGATCGCGGAAGATATTGATGTTCGGCGACCAGAAGGTCAGGCCGAAATAGCGGCCGTGGTTGTTGTTGCGGATGGCCTCGTTGTACTTGGCGCGCGCTTCGGTGGAGATCGTGTCGGCGATGCGATGCATCAGGTCTGGTATCGAAGGTGGCCGCCAGGCCGATGGCCTGCGGGAACACCGTCGCCTCGCCCGGCGCGCGCCACGCCGTGCAGCGCTTCGTTCCACCAGTCGTAGGCCGGAATGCCCAGCCGCGGGATGGCGCGGCGCGCTGTTCTGCATCTGCAGGACTTTCTCCTCCAGCGTCATGCGCGAACCAGGTCGGCGGCGCGCTTTTCGGCGGGAAGATCGGGGTTCAGTATAGGCCGGAGCGTCCGTCGATTGACCGGACACCGCGGCGGCCAGGCACAGCAGCAAGGCTGGAATTCTCATCGCGATTCCGATTCTATCTCCTATAGTTCGGGCTCACAACTAAGCGACGGCTTTAGTCGAAAGAGCGCTTGCTGACGCGCGCGCCTCCGTTCAGGACTGTGAACGTCTAGCGAGGCGATTAGCGCACGACTTCCAACCCGTTCTGGTCCAAGGTAAACACGTGGGCGTAGTCGCCGGCTTTTTGGGCGAGGCCGGGGTCGGCTTTCACGCGGTCCACGCGCAGAGTCTGATCGTGATACTGAAGGCGGAACATCGAAGTCAGAATCCAGTCGTCGGCATCGTAGGGATCGTTCAGGAATAGCACTTTCGCGCCGGGCGGCATAGTGGGAAATCTCGCCTCCAACACGCCCAGCACTCCGCGGACCTGCTGATGGATACCGGCGACCCACGCCTGGCTGACCGGTTTTTCGCCGCGATGCAGCGGGATCAACAGCAGCGCCACCACCGCGAAAAGCGCAAGCTGGCCGGGCTGCGACCGCCAACGCTTCCGGAAACGCGCGACACCCATTCCCGCAAGTCGCACCAATGCCCAGGCGGCCAGCAGATACCAACCCGGCAGCACCAGGTACATCACGAAAAATCCGCGCGGGTTTATAAAAATAAACGGCAGCACTCCGAGCATGGCGATGCACCAGGCCAGCCATACTTCCTTTCTGCGCGCGCGCACCGCGAACAGCGTAACGGCGGCCCACAGGAGCACGAGTTTCACGGTGTTGAAGGCGATTGCACCATAAAACAACTCATTCAGATAAGCCTTCCAGGCCGAGAGAAACACGTGCAGGGAGACATGTACGGCGTAGTCGGGATTCGCCGTCATAGCGTGCGGACCGGCCACTTTCCACGCGGCGTAGCACACGGTGAGCGGCACTGCCAGCCAGAGAAAACGGCTGCGCAGCATGCGCCGCCCCTCATACAGCGCCACATAAACGGGGAACAGCACCGCCATTTCCTTGGATGCCAGGGCGCAAACGTACAGCGCCAGGAGCGCCATTGTCTGCCGCCACGAGGGAGTCCTCCGCCTGCCGGATCTTCAAATAGAAGTTAAACGCCAGCAGAAAAAACAGGCAGCACAACAGATCGAAGATGGTGCCGGTACTGTAATAGAGGTCCGCCAGGTGGGCGTGGTACGCGCCCAACAGGCAGGCCAGCGCGGCCACCTCGCGCGACCCGGAAAGAGTGCGGCAGAAGCGGTAGAGCAGCGCCAGGTTTGCCAGCAGCAGCGCGAGGCAGACTATCCGGTAGGGCAGCGGATGCAGGCCGAAGCAGGCGAACATCACGCGGTACACCAGCGCGCCCAACGGCCGGTCGTTGCGCAGCAGCGCGGCGGGCGAGGCGGACCACGAGACGTACAGGTTCATCATGTCGTCCGGCGTGAAGTAGGCGCGGATGCCATCGCCTGCGAATGCCAGGAAAATTCCGCCAATCGCCAGGCCCGCGAGCAGCGGGGCGCGCCGCTTTTGAGGAACCATGAAGGTACTACTTTAGCTCCTGACTGCCCCACCCCTTTCGCATTTGCCATATAATCAGAGAGAAAGTGAACTGGGCCACACTCCCCAAAACAAGGATTCCTTATCGATGTCAACTTTAGAGGTTTCCCCTGTCGAGCCATCTTCCCGGCCGACGCATTCGGTAGTCAACGATTTCAGCATTCAGGTTGCAACAATCAACGGATCGGGTAGCCAGACCGCCAATACCGTCCTGATGCGTGCCCTGTTTCAAATGGGCATTCCGGTTTCCGGAAAGAACATGTTTCCGTCGAACATCGCGGGGCTGCCCACCTGGTTTACCATTCGCGCCAGCAAGCAAGGGTACATCGGCCGCCGCAAGGAGATCGATTTCCTGGTGGCGATGAATCCGGAAACGGCGCGCGAAGACGTGATGAAGCTGGACAGCGGAGCGGCCGTGGTATATGACGAGCCGCTCAAGCTCAACGAACTGCGGAGCGATCTGCACTTCTATCCGGTGCCCTTCGATAAACTGGTCGGCCCCGTCTGTCCCGAAGCCAAGTTGCGCAAACTGGTGCGCAACATGATCTACGACGGCGTGGTGGCGCAACTGCTCTCCATCGAAATGGAGGAGATTCAGAAGGCGCTGGTCAAGCAGTTCGGCAAGAAGAAGGCCAAGGCGGCCGACCTGAACTGGGGCGCGGCCAAGGCCGGTTTCGACTTCGCCGCCAAGACCTTCACCAAGACCGACCCGTACCGCGTGGAGCGCATGAACGCGACCGCGGGCAAGATCATTATCGATGGCAATGCCGCCTGCGCGCTGGGCTGCATGTTCGCCGGCGTCACGGTGGTGACCTGGTACCCCATTACGCCATCTTCTTCGCTGGTGGAATCGCTGATCGGCTATATGCGGCGCTTCCGCATCGACCCGGAAAACGGCAAGGCCACTTACGCCATCGTGCAGGCCGAAGACGAACTGGCCAGCATCGGCATGGCGCTCGGCGCCGGATGGGCGGGCGCCCGCTCCATGACTGCCACCGCCGGACCGGGCATCTCGCTCATGTCGGAATTCATCGGCCTGGGCTACTACGCCGACATCCCCGCGGTAATCTTCGACGTGGAGCGCGTGGGCCCCTCCACGGGCCTTCCCACGCGCACGCAGCAGGGCGACCTGCTCACCACCGCGATCCTCTCTCACGGCGATACCAAGCACCCTATGTTCTTCCCATGCTCGCCGGAAGAGTGCTTCTCCATGTCGATCGAGGCTTTCGAATTCGCCGAGCGATTCCAGACCCCGACATTCGTGATGACGGATCTCGACCTGGGCATGAATAACTGGATGGCCGATCCTTTCCAGCTACCCCACCAAGCCGATCCGGCGCGGCAAGGTGCTGGACGCCGCGGACCTGACAGAGCTGGGCGGCTTCGCCCGCTACAAGGATGTGGACGGAGACGGTGTGGGCTACCGCACGCTGCCCGGCACCAATCATCCCAACGCGTCGTATTTCACGCGCGGCAGCGGCCACAACGAAAAGGCTCAGTACACCGAGCGCGAAGACGATTACATCCACAACATGGATCGCCTGGCGCACAAGTTCGAAGCCATGCGCAAGGAAGTGCCCGCGCCGGTGGTGAACACGGTGGAAGGCGCCCAGATCGGCTTTGTGGCGATCGGCACTTCCGATTATGCGGTGCGCGAAAGCTGCGATCAGCTCAAAGCGGAATACGGCATCGACGCCAGCTATTTCCGTCTCAGGGCGTACCCGTTCACCGACGAGTTAAAGGACTTCATCCGGCATCACGACCGCGTCTACGTGGTGGACCAGAACCGCGACGCGCAACTGCTGGGACTGATGAAACTGGAATTCGAGATCGACCTGCTGGCCAAACTGCGCAGCGTCCGCTACTACGGCGGCTTACCGCTGGATGCCCGCACGGTCACCGAGGAAATCGTGAAACAGGAGGGCAAATGAGCACGACAGTTACTCCCCCACCCAAGAAGGTCAACCGGCTCGGCCTGGAGGTGCTCAACTACAAGGGCAGCAAGACCACGCTATGCGCCGGCTGCGGCCACAACTCGGTTTCCGAGCGCATCGTGGAATGCTTCTACGAACTGGGCGTGGAACCGTACCAGGTGGCCAAGTTCTCCGGAATTGGCTGCTCGTCGAAATCGCCCGCGTATTTTCTGGGACTGGCGCACGGCTTCAATGCAGTGCATGGCCGGATGCCGGCCGTGGCTACCGGCGCGCTGCTGGCCAATCGCACGCTGCTGGGAATCGGCGTTACCGGCGATGGCGACACCGCCTCGATCGGCATCGGGCAGTTTATGCACCTGGTGCGCCGGAATATGCCGATGATCTATATCATCGAAAACAACGGCGTGTACGGCCTGACCAAGGGCCAGTTTTCCGCTACGGCGGACCTGGGTTCCACGCTGAAGACGGGAATTCCGAACGACCTGCCGCCGTTCGATTGCTGCGCGCTGGCGCTCAAGTGGGGAGCTACCTTCGTGGCGCGATCCTTCAGCGGCGATAAAAGACAGCTTCAGGCGATTCTCAAGGCCTGTATTGCTCACAAGGGCCTCTCGGTGATCGACGTGATTTCGCCGTGCGTGACGTTCAACGACCACGACGGTTCCACCAAGAGCTACGGCTACATGAAGGAACACGAGGAAGTCCTGCACGAGTTGGATTTCGTACCGTTCTTCGAAGATATTTCCGTTGACATTCCCGAAGGCGAAGTCATGGACGTGCAGATGCATGACGGCTCACACCTGCGCATCCGTAAGCTGGACCGGGACTTCGACCCCACCAACCGGCTGGCCGCGCTGGCGGCTTTGGAAGAAGCCGAGGCGAAGAACGAAGTGCTCACCGGAGTACTATACGTCAATACCCAAAAACCAACCTTCCTAGAACTACTAAACATGACTGATGAGCCGGTAGCGACCTTACCGGAATCAAAAGTACGGCCCGCTCCAGCGATACTTGACCAAGTCATGGAAGAGCTGCGTTAACGCGAATTATTGTGCGTTTTTCATTGATTTACTATTGACAGCTTGTTAAGATCGATACCGGTCTGTCATCCTCCGAGACAGATTGTTTTAGACCTTTAGCTCCACGCCGCCCTGGTGTGGAGCTTTTTTTATCGGCCCTTCCTGGTAAGGGTTCGCGAGCTCCGGAGGCAACCGCGACCGTTCCCAGGCTCGCGGAAAGCGCCCTGCCCTGTTTTATTTTCAGTAACTTAACGTGCTGCCTGCAGACGGTACGCTAATATCCCGCCTGCCGCTGCGTCCAGGTTAGGTGAAGAGCTGATAGGATGAAAGCGCTGATGGCTGCACCCACGCAACCGGCCAATTTGCCCAGTGCGGATCTGGAGCAAATTTTCCGCGAAAATCATGCCATGGTATTCCGCGCCGCTTACCGGATTACCGGCAATGCCGGCGATGCCGAAGACGTTCTGCAAACCGTTTTTCTGCGCATGTTGAAGCGCGATCCGGGCGCCGAACCGGTTGGAAACATGGCCAGTTTTCTGCACCGCTCGGCGGTCAACGCGGCGCTGGATCTGGTACGATCGCGCCAGAACATCCGCAACATCCCCCTGGATGAACTGGAGCCGGTACTGGCCGAACCGGCGCACCGCAATCCCGACCGGCTGCAGAATTCCGGCGAAATTCGCGAGTGGCTGCGCGGCGCGCTGGCGCGCCTGAATCCGCGCATCGCCGAGATGTTCATGCTGCGGTTTTTCGAAGGAAAAGACAATCCCGAAATCGCAGCAACTGCTGAATACCACGCCGGGCACCGTGGCGGTGACTTTATCCCGCACGCGCGACCGGCTGCAAAAAGAATACCGTGCGTATTTGGGAGGAGTGGCATGACCCCCGAAAGCAATTTCAACGAAGCCGGCGCTGGAGCAAGCCATGTCAGAAATCCGCGATGCCTCCGTGGATCCGGCCGTGGTGGAAGCCGCGGCCGCGCGCGTTTGGGCCCGCCTCAGCGAGGCCGCGGCGCAATCCGCTCCCGTGGAGCACATCCGTAACTGCGCCGATTTTCAGGCGTTGATCCCCGAATATCGCGCCGGCCGCCTGAACGACGCGCGCGCCCTGCTGCTGAAAGACCATCTGCACGAATGCGTAGCCTGCCGCCGGGTGTACGAGGGCCGGGTGGTGGAACTGGTACCGCCGCGCACCGCCCGTCCCGTCGAATCACACCGTGCGCTGGGCCGCGGCCGCAGTGGTGGTCGCCGCCGCCGGGCTCTCCGTCTGGGTGTGGCAGGATCAGTTTGGCACGCGCACCGGGCGCGCCATCGTCCAGACCGTGAACGGCAGTCTGTTTGAAGTCACTTCCGCAGGCATTCGTGCCGCTGGCACAAGGTCAGGACCTGCCCGACGGCGTGGAGATTCGCACGGCCAAGGATTCCGACCGCCGTGCTGCAACTGCGCGACGGCTCGCTGGTCGAAATGAAGCGAGCGATCCGGCTTTTCGACATCCCAAACGGCCAACGATCTGACCATGCGGCTGGATGCGCGGCAGCGTGATCGTGCAGGCCGCCAAGCGCCGCTCCGGCCATCTTTATGTGGATACCGCGGATTACCGCGTGGCCGTCACCGGCACTATTTTCGGCGTGAGCGCGGGCGTGAAAGGTTCGCGCGTTTCGGTGATCCAAGGCGAAGTCCACGTCACGCAGGACAGCTCCGAAAAGATCCTGCATCCCGGCGAACAGGCCGTCAGCAGTCCTGACCTGGAGCCGGAATCGGTGAAGGACGATATCTCCTGGAGCCGCAACCGCGAGCGTTACTATTCGTTGCTGGCCGCGCTCCGCGTCCGGCATCGACAACCTGCAACTGCCGGATCTGCGCTACTCCAGCAAGATTCTGGACCGGCTGCCCGCATCCACGGTGTTCTATGCCAGCATTCCGAATCTCTCGCAGTATCTGGGCGAACGCGGAATCGGTGTTCCAGCAGAAATATCCGGGTATCCGGAACTGGGCAGTCTGGCGTCCGATACATCGCGTCTATCGGCGGTGATGGACAAGCTGCGCGCGGCCAGCGAGATATCTGGGCGATGAGATCGTCATGGCGGTTGCCGCCGGTACCGATGGCAAGCCGCAGGCCCCGGTGCTGTACGCCGAGGTGAAGCGCGACGGGTTCGCCGAGTTCCTGAAAAAACAAGGGATTCCGATGACCCTGGTAACTCGCGACGGCATCACCGCGTTCGGACCCGTGCAGGCGGCCGTCGGAGAATGCGTTTCAGGGCGGTTTTGCAGGTACGCCGTTCTACGCGCGCATCGCCCAGGCTTACCAGCATGGCGCGGGCCTGCTGCTGTGCGCCGACCTTTCGCGATGTCGGGCGGCGCGCCCGCTCTGGCCGGCGCCCGCTATTTCATCGCCGAGCAGAAGGAAGTGGATCACCAGATGGAAGCGCGCGCGTCGGTGGCCTTCGACGGGCCGCGCACCGGATCGCCGCCTGGCTGGCCGACCCCGCGCCCATGGGCTCGCTGGACTATGTCTCGCCGGATGCCACCCTGGTGGCGTCGTTCGTGGCGCAAAATCCCGGCGCGATTGTCGATTCGTTAACTGGCGTGGTGAATCGAAAGCGCCGTCGGAGCTGGGACGCTGACGGCAGCCGCCGTGAAAAACGACCTCGCGGCCAGCCTGGGCGGCGAATTCACGTTCGCTGGATGGGCCGCTGATGCCCGTGCCTTCCTGGAAACTGGTGGCCGAAGTGTACGACCCGGCCAAAGTCCAAGCTGCTTGCAGAAGGGTATCGCGGTGCTCAACCAGACCTCCACCAAGCCCGGCGGCAGGCGCCTGCGCACTTCGCAGGAGACCGTGGACGGCCGCATCTACTACACGATCACCGGCGACGGCCGGTCCGCTGACCGAAGCGCATTACACCTTCGCCGACGGCTACTTCATCGGCGGCGCCGACCCGCGCCCTGGTGACGCGCGCGCTACAGGTGAAGACCAGCGGGGCTTCGATCACGCACTCGGCGAAGTTCCTGGCCATGACGCCGCGCGATCACTATGCCAATTTCTCCGCGGTGATTTACCAGAACCTGGGCACCACGCTGGCGCCGCTGGCCGGCCTGCTGGGCGCCTTCGGCAATGGGCGGTCCGCAGCAGCAAAAGGCCATCCAGGGCCTGGGCAACATGAAGCCCACGCTGATCGCCGCCTACGGCGAGCCCGACCGCATCACCATCGCCGAGCGGCGACAACGTGCTGGGCGCCGGCCTCACCAACCTGATGACCGGCAACCTGGCGGGCCTGGTCGGCAACGTGCTGCCCATCGCCCAACTCGCCGGATCCCACCACCGGTAACGGAACAGGGGACAGACGCATTTATTAAATGCGTCTGTCCCCTTTTTGGAACACATGAACTCCAAAAACCGTAAGCTTAAATAATGGACCCGGTAATCGAGCTCGACGGCCTGGAGGTGCGCTTCGGCGAGCGCGTCATCCTCAAGAAGCTGAAGGCCTCGCTCACCGGCCGCTCCATCGGCCTGCTGGGCCCCAACGGCGCCGGGAAATCCACCCTGATCAACACGCTGCTGGGCTTCCACAAGCCTTCGGCCGGCACCGCCCGCATCCTGGGCCGCGACATCCGCACGCACGCGCGCGAGGTGCGCAGCCTGATCGGCTACATGCCGGAGAACGACTCCTTCATCGCCACCATGAGCGGCGTGCACTTCGTGCGCCTGATGGCCGAACTGGCCGGCCTGCCGCCGCGAACACGCCCTGGAGCGCGCGCACGAAGCGTTCTTCTACGTGGGCCTGGGCGAAGTCCGCTACCGCGCGCTGGGCACTTATTCGCTGGGCATGAAGCAGGCCGCCAAACTGGCGCAGGCCATCGCCCACGGCCCCAAGCTGCTGTTCCTGGACGAGCCGACCAACGGCCTCGATCCGCCCGCGCGCCCGCGCATGATCCAGCTCATTCAGGAAATCCGCGACCGCGGCGACCTGCACCTGATCCTCTCCTCGCACCTGCTGCGCGACGTGGAGGAGTGCTGCGACCAGGTGCTGATCCTCAAGGACGGCAACATCGCCGCCTTCTGCAACCTGGAAGAGGAGCGCCGCGCCAACCGCCGCTTCCTGGAAATGGAAACGCGCGGCGCCAACAACGGCGACTTTCTCGAGGCCATGGAGAAGCTGGGCTGCGAAACCGCCGCCGGGCGCGCAGGGCCGCATCAAGCTGGTCCTGCCGGACGGCCTGGAGGTGCGCCGGCTGTACGAAGTGGCCGCCGGCGCAGAACGTGCAGATCCGCCGCCTGAATCACAAGCGCGATTCGCTGGAAGACATTTTCCTGAAAGCCATGGAGGCCGCCGATGGCCGTCTATAAGAAAACCTACCGGCCCTACGAAGGCGCGCTCACGCCCTCCTGGTCGCGCTTCCTGGTGATTCCGCGCTACGCCTTCGAGGATCTGCACCGCTCGCGGTTTCTCACCATCTTCTTCATCGCCAGCTTCATCTATCCGCTGATCTGCGCGCTCATCATCTACGTGCAGCACAACGCCAGCGCGCTGCAGCCTGCTGAACGCGCAGGGCGCGCAGCGGCTGATCTCCATCAACGTGACGTTCTTCCATGTCGCTGCTGGGCTGGCAGAGCATGCTGGCGTTGTTTCTGGCGGCGTTCATCGGGCCCCGGCCAGGTCTCGCCCGACCTGGCCAACAACGCGCTCTCGCTGTACCTGGCGCGGCCGTTTTCGCGCGTCGAGTACGTGCTCGGCAAGATGTCCGTGCTGGTGATCCTGATGTCGCTGATGACCTGGGTTCCCGGCCTGCTGCTCTTCGGCCTGCAAGGCTACCTGGAAGGCTGGGACTGGATGACGGCCAATCACGCGCGCTCGCCACCGGCATGTTCTTCGGCGCCTGGATCTGGATTCTGCTGCTCGCGCTGCTGGCGCTGGCGCTCTCGGCCTGGGTGAAGTGGAAGCCCGCGGCCGGCGGCGCTGATGTTCGGCGTCTTCTTCGTGGCGGCCGGCATTCGGCGCCACCATCAACGCCGTGCAGCGCACCAATGGGGCACACCTGTTCAACATCAGCCACCTGGTCGGCTCGGTCTGGGTGCAGCTCTTCGAAGGCGACAATCCGACCACCAACGGCGCGGTCTTCTTCCGCGTCGCCGCAGGGCGAGGAACTGCCGCTGTGGTGCTGCTGGGCGGCGCTGGCCGTGCTGGCCTGCATCTGCCTGTACATGCTGGCGCGCAAGATTCGCGGCGCGGAGGTGGTGCGATGAGCGATACCCATGATCACCTTCGCCAACGTCTCGCGCTTCTACGGCGAAGTGCTGGGCATCAACAACGTGAACCTGTCCATTCCGCCGGGCATCACCAGCCTGGTGGGCCCCAACGGTTCCGGCAAGACCACGCTGATGAACCTGATGACCGGCCTGATCCGCCCCACGCAGGGCGAGATCAGCGTGCTGGGCATCCCGCCCGACCATCCCGAGCAGCTCTGCCGCATCGTGGGCTACTGCGCGCAGTTCGACGCCTTTCCCAAGGGCCTCACCGGCTACCAGTTCATCTATTCGTTCCTGCGGCTGCACGGCTATGAGCCACGCCGAATGCGAACGAGCGCACCGCGGCGGCGCTGCAGAACGGTCAACATGACGGACGCCGCCCACCGCCCCGTGGCGCGCCTACAGCAAAGGCATGCGGCAGCGCATCAAGCTGGCGCAGGCCATCGCGCACGATCCGCAAGTGCTGGTGCTCGACGAGCCGCTCAACGGCCTCGATCCCATGGCGCGCGCCGAAACCATCGCGCTGTTCCGCGAGTGGGGCGACGAAGGGCCGCCACGTCATCGTCTCCAGCCACATCCTGCACGAAGTGGACCGCATCTCCGACCAGGTGATCCTGCTCAGCCAGGGCTACGTGGTGGCCGAGGGCCAGATCCAGGGCGTGCGCAGCGAGGTGAAGGAGCAGCCCATGCAGATCCTGGTGCGCTGCGACCGGCCCGGCCGTGCTGGCCGCGCGCCTGTTCCAGCAGGACCACGTGGTGGAGGCCAAGATTCAGCGCCGACGGCAAAGGCCTGCTGCTGCGCACCACGCGACGCCGACAGCTTCTACCTGCTGCTGAACCGGGTGATTCTGGAAACCGGCCTGGAGGTGGAATCCGTGGCGCCCGGCCGATGACGACGTGAATTCCGTCTATCAATACCTGATCGGCGGCGAAGGAGGCACGGTATGAGCGCGCTGTGGATGCGGCAGATCGGCGGCCGTGCTCCGCCTGGAATTGAAGAAGACGTTCTTCTCCAGGCGCGGCTGGTGGATTTACTGCCTGGCGCTGGCGCCGGTGGTGCTCACGCTGCTGCACTGGCTGTTCGAGATGCGCCGCGTCCGTGCGCGGTCACCGGCCACAGCCTGGGCGAAGAAGCATGGTCTTCGCCGCCATGTTCCAGTTCTTCTATCTGCGCGGCGCGATTTTCTTCGGCTGCGTGGGCATCTTCTCCAACCTGTTCCGCGCGCGAGATGCTGGAGAAGACGCTGCACTATTACTACCTGACGCCCATGCGCCGCGAGCTGCTGGTGGCCGGCAAGTACCTGGCCGGCCTGGCGGTGGCGCTGGTGCTGTTCGTGGGCAGCGTGGCGGCTGTCGTTCCTGACTGATCGGGCGCCACTTCGGCGCCGGCCTGGACGGACTACATCTGTGCACGGTCCCGGGACTGAGCCAACTCGGCTCGTACGCTGCTGGTGGCGGCGCTGGCCTGCGTGGGCTACGGCGCGGTCTTCCTGATGTGCGGCCTGTTCTTCCGCAATCCCATGATCCCGGCCGCGGTGGTGTGCGTGTGGGAGAACCTGAACCCGTTCCTGCCCTCGCTGCTGAAGAAGATCAGCGTGATCTTCTACCTGAAGAGCCTGTGCCCGGTGGAAGTCCCGGTGCCGCCGCCCTTCAACGTGATGGTGGTCGACGCCGACCCCACGCCCGCGTGGCTCGCCGTCCCCGGCCTGCTGCTGCTGTCGCTGATCCTGCTGGCGTACTCCGCCATCTCCGCGCGGCAGACCGAAATCAGCTACGGGGAGTAGCGGCCTGTCCCGGCGCCATCGCGCATTGCACCCGCTCCAGCAGGCGCTGCGGCGTGTAAGGCTTCTGCAGGAAACCGGAAATCTTATGGCCCGTGAACAGGCGTAGGGTTTCCGATTCGCTGTACCCGCTGGAGATCAGCACCGGAACATCGCTGCGCACCCGGCGCAACTCGGGCAATACATCCAGCCCGCTCATACCGGCCATGCTCAGGTCCAGAATGATCAGCGAAACGTCTTCGGCATGGCGGCGGAACACTTCGATCGCCTCCGGGCCGCTGCCCGCTATCAGCACCCGGCAACCCAACCGCTCCAGTGCGCCGCGCGCTGTCCGCCGCACCATCTCTTCGTCATCCACCACCAGGATCGAGCCGCACACCTGGATTCTTGACTCCCGGACGGTCTCTGGTTTCGGGACGGTTGCCGCGCCCGTTGGCGGCGCCATGGGAAAGTAAACCGTGAATGTGCTTCCCCGGTCCGGAGCGCTGTGTACGCGAATCACGCCCTTGTGGCTTCGCACAATCCCACCCACGGCAGCCAGTCCCAGGCCGCGGCCCGTGAATTTGGTGGTGAAAAACGGATCGAAAATTCTGGATCGCGTCGTCTCGTCCATCCCGCATCCGGTGTCGCTCACCTCGAGGAATACGTAGCAGCCGGGCTCCAGTTCCGCAGCCGCCAGGGTCTCGCGAATTTCCCTCTGCGACAGTTCCCGCACGCCGGTGCGAACGGAAAGATGCCCGTTGGCGTCGCCGATGGCTTCCGCCGCGTTCACCACGATATTCATCACCACCTGCTGCAACTGCCCCTTATCGGCGCGGATACGCGGCAGTTCCGCCGCAAAATCCAGATCGACCGAGATCTTCTTGGAAATCGAAGCCCGCACCAGTCGCACCACGTCCCGGGTCTCTTCGGAGAGATCCAGGGATTCGACGAAGAACTGGCCCTTGCCGGAATAGGCCAACATCTGCTTGGTCAGGTGCGCGGCGCGCTCGCCGGCTTTCACAATCTCCTCCAGACAGGACGCGACCGAATTCCCGGAATCCCCTATTTCCAGGGCCAGGCCCGCATTTCCCAGAATCCCGGTGAGCAGATTATTGAAATCGTGCGCGATGCCGCCCGCCAGCAGGCCGATGCTCTCCAGTTTCTGGGCGTCGAGCATCCGGCGCTCCAGGTTCTGCCGCTCTTTTTCCGCCCGCTTCTTTTCGGTGGTCTCGAGCGCCGTGACGCCGACGCCAATCAACCGCCCGTCGGCTGACTTCACCGGATACCAGTTTTCCGACCAGGAGCGCGATTCGCCCCCGGCGTCTTCCATTACGTATTCGTGATCCAGCACGGGGAGGCCGGTCTCCATTACGCTCTGAAACACGCGCCGGAATTCCGCCGCGCGCCACGGCACAACTTCCTCCGGCGTGCGTCCGATGTGAGCTTCCATCGGAAGGCCATTTTTCTTCGCGAGGTGGCGGTTCACCAGGCGGTAGCGCACGTCGCGGTCGAAAAAAGCGAACCCCACCGGAGCGTCATCGGTCAGCCCGCGCAGCAGAGCCAAGGCTTCATCTTTCTCCTGCGAAGCCTGCTTCTCCCCGGTGACATCGGAAATCATGTAGATGGCCCCAGCCGCATTGCCCTGCACCAGCGCCAGATGGGAACTGAAGCGATAGACTCTCCCCCCGAACCGGCACTCCACGCTCTCGCTCTGCCCGGAGCCCGGCGAATAAGCCAGCGGAAGCCCGCCGCTGACGGACTGCGCCCCGGAAATCGCTTCGGTGATGGGCCGGCCCAGCACTTCACCAACCCGTTTGCCCAGCAGACGGCAAAACGCCGAATTACAGCGCAGAATGCGTCCTTCGGCGTTCAGCAGGGCTACGCCGTCCGCCAGGGCGTCGAACACGGCCACCCACTGGCGCAGCAATTCGCTGCCGCGCAGCAGAGCACCCACAAACGCCAGCAGCATCTCCGGCTGCACCGGCTCGGTAATGTATGCGTCGGCCGCCTGCAAACCGGTAATGAGGTCCTGCTCCCCGACTGCGGTGGCCGAGATGTGCAGCACCGGTATGGCTGCGGCATGGGGATTTGCTTTGATTTTCCGGCAGACATCCAGACCGCTGATATCCGGAAGATTCACGTCCAGTAGTACCAGTTGCGGACGTTCCTCCATTACGAGCTTGAGGGCCTGTTCGCCGGTGACGGCTTCCAGCACGCGATAGCCCGCCTGGCGTAGTACCTGGCTCCGGGCATAGCGCGAAGCGGGATTATCATCGACATTCAGAATCGTGGCCATAACAGGACGATTGGGAGAGTGCGCGGAAACCCAGGCGCAGTATTACAAGTGTAGCCGATGGAATCACGATAACCGATCGGCGGGCGTCTGGCGATGTGAAGGATTCAACAACTCCCGGAACACGGTCTTGACCTCGGCATCGCCCAGAGCGGATTTATTCAGGACGGCATCTGCGTGCGCCGCCAGTTCCTCCTGGTCGGCGCGGGATAGCAGTTTCGAGGTGATGATGACCACGGGAACGGCCTGCGTTGCCGGGTCTGCCTTTAATTCGCTCAAAATGTCCTCACCGTTAAGTCCGGGCATCCCGAGATCCAGCGTGATCAAATCGGGCTTGTGCAGCCGGGACAGATGAAGCGCTTCGTACCCATCCGTGGCTTCCAGAATATTGCACGAAAAATCACGAAGCGCTTGCCGCACCAGGTAGCGCGATACCTCGTCATCGTCCACCACCAGCACCTGCACTTTCGGCGCGATCAGCCGTGCCAGTTCCGCCAGAAGCGCTTCCCGGCTCACCGGTTTGGCCAGGAATGAGTCGGCTCCCAGAGCCAATGCTTTTTGCTCGTCTTCGATTACGGTCTGCACGATCACGGGAACAGGCCGCGTGGCTTCCGCGGTCTTGAGTTCCGCCAGGAAAGCCCAGGTATCCTCGCCCTGCAGCATCACGTCCAGGATGAATGCCGCCGGCTGAAACGTGCGCAGCGCCTGCCGCGCCTCCCGTAGCGACATAGCCGAGAGCAGTTGATACGGAGTATTCTTCAGATATTTTTCGTATAAAAGCCGGGTCTCGATGCTGTCTTCCACCAGCAGCACCGGGGCGAGCCGGGAATCCACCTTCCATGACGGCTCGTCGTGATGCGCCATCGCGCGGTACAGTGCCGGAATCCACGCCTCGAATGTGGAACCCTGGCCCAGCGTGGATTCCACCGTGACCCGTCCGCCCAATAATTCCGCCAGTTTCCTGGCCAGCGGCAGCCCCAGACCCGTGCCCTTGGTCCTGCGCTGGCTGGGGCTGTCGATCTGCGCAAATTCCTGGAAGATGCGATCGAGGTGCTCCGGGGCGATGCCGATTCCCGTGTCGCGAACCCCGAATACCACCATGTCCCCTTCCTTCCGCGCCATGATACGAACCTCCCCGCTCTCGGTGAACTTCAAGGCGTTCGAGATGAAATTGCGCAGGATCTGCGAGACTTTCCCTTCGTCGGTGAACAGCGGCGCGATTTCCCCGGGCTCCTCGAATACCAGGCTCAATTGGGAACTCACTAACAGGGGCCGCAGCATGCCTCGCAGGGCGCTGAACAGCTCGCTCACAGCGAACTCCACGGGCTGTACTTCCACCTTGCCCGCTTCTACTTTGGCCAGGTCCAGAAGGTCGTTCACCAGTTCCAGCAGCCCTTCCGCGGCTTTCTTCATGAACGTTACCTGCTGCCGCTCCTCGCCATCCATGAAGCTGTCCGGACGGTTCAGCAGCATGTTACCGAGGGCCAGAATCGAATTGACAGGCGTGCGGAATTCGTGGCTCATATTGGAGAGGAAGCGCGTCTTGATCTGGTCGGCGCGCCGCAGATGGTCGGCCTTCTCGTCCAGTTCCGCATACAGCGCCACCACGCCGCGATTGGTATCCTCCAACTCCCGGTTGAGCACCCAAAGCTCTTCCTGCCGCTTGCGCAGCTCCCCCAGTATCTCCAGCAGTTCCTGATTCTGCCGCTGCAACTCCTCGAACGGGCTCTCCACGGAATGCCGCCTGGTCAACTCCTCCGCAATCCGCGCGACCTGGGCCGGAGTGACCGCGGCTGACACGGCGCGGAAGGAACTTCTTCAGCGTGACTACCGTTCCTTTGCCCGGTGCGGACTGGATGTCGAACTGGTCCACGAGGCGGCGCGTGCCGGCAATCCCCACTCCCATTCCGGTGGTGGATTGGAACTTTCCGGTCAGGATCTGCTGCAGATCGGGGATTCCGGGCCCGTTATCGCTGACCCGGATCATCAGGATCTGCGGCGCGGTGGAGCCTTCCAGGCGAAACTCGATCTTTCCGCCGCCCGCGTAGCGGAAGGCGTTCCGCCCGATCTCCGAAACCGCCGTGGCGATTCGCGTCTGATCCTGCGCATCGAAGCCCAGGAGTTCGGAGATGTCCCTGGCCCGCTGGCGCACGGCCACCAGATCCTGCTCCCAGCGAAGCGAAGCAGTGAGCAGGGCGGAACTCATGGTTCGCCTTCCCGGCCGTCCGGCGGGCACACTCGCGCCACCACAATCGTGGCATCGTCGGTGCGCCTGCGGAAGTCCCGGTACAGCACCGCCGCAATCAGCGACGGGTGGCGCGACGCCAATCCCGGATAGGATGCCAGATCCCACTTAGCGCTGATACCATCGCTATGCATCACCAGCAGGGCGCCTTCCGGCATGGGATATTCCAACTGCGGCGATGTGCGTGGCCTCATGACCGGCCGTGCCGTTGTGCGAGATCATGCCGCGCCGCTGGCCGGCTGCAGAGAATCGTGCCGCTGATGTTCCCGATGCCGCAGAACCAGGCGACATGCCGCTGAGGGTCGAGTTCGGCCACGGCAACCGCGGCGCCCCGCGTGGGCCGAAGCGCCAGATGGATGGCGCCTATCACATCGCGGACCGCTCCATGCCGGTTGCCCTCAAATGCTTTCACCGCCTCTCGCGCCGCTTCCGCCGCCTGAAACCCATGGCCCAGTCCATCGGCGACGAAAAGGGAACAATCCGCCCATGCCCAGGCGTCGCCGCACACCTCTTCGCCCGGATATAGCGCCTGGGCAGCCCCAATTTCCAGTTCCGGCCGCAGCCGCTGGGCGGCCGGTAGCTGGCGGGATGGAATTGCGCCACGACGGCGGTTCCCAACCCCTCTCCGGTATAGATATCGAAAGATCCGGCCAGCCGCGAAATGGCCCCCAGCCCTATGCCCGCAGTGCCGGAACTGGATTGCCCGTCGCGCAGCGCCTCCGGCAGATCCGCTATGCCCGGTCCCCTATCGATGGCCAGCATCTCGACCCCGGCTTCGGTGGTACGGAGCAAAATTTCCCCACCCCCGGCATGCTTCAGAACATTTGTGGCGGCTTCGGTAACGGCGATCGCGACCTTGCCGGCGTCGACTTCGTTGAAACCTGCCGCGCCTGCCAGTGCCATAGCCGCGCGCCTTGCGCCGCCGACTGCGGACTCATCGCCAATCTGACAGAAATAAGGAGATATCACCGCCATCGAACCACGCAAATGCGTGTGCCCTCGCCCACCCGCGACTGGATCTCGAATTCATCGGAGAGCCGCTTGGCTCCGCCTAAACCCAAGCCCAAGCCCGAACCCGTTGTGAATCCGTCCTTCATCGCCTGCTCTATGTCTGCAATACCAGGGCCACTATCTTCGAACGTCACCCGGATCCCGGAACGGCCGTTTCGAGACACGGTCTCAATGCGTGCGGAACCTCCTCCACCGTGAAGAACTGCATTCCTCCCCAGTTCGCTCGCCGCGGTCACCAGCTTGGTCTGGTTCACCAGACTAAAGCCCATGTCGGCTGCCCACTGCCGGACCGCCTGGCGAACCAGAACCACATCCTCCGACGAGGCGAGCTTTAACTCCTGCTCCTTCCCAGGCGGCATTGATTATCCTTTGATGCCCAGTTGGCGCAGCAATTCCATGCCTTGATCCACGTTCAGCGCGGTGCGCACGCCTTTTAAAGACAGTCCCAGTTCCACCAGCGTGATCGCCACCGCCGGCCGCATCCCCACCACCACCGTCTCGGCGTCCAGGATACGGGCCATCAGGGCGATATTGGCCAGCATCCGGCCGATGAAGGAATCCACCATTTCCAGCGCGGAGATATCGATCAGGACGCCGCGCGCTTTGACCTGCACAATCCGCTGGGTCAGGTCGTCCTGGAGCCGCATCGCCAGCCGGTCGTGCATGTCCACCTGAATGGTGACCAGCAGAAAATCGCCCAGCTTGAGAATGGGAATGCGTATCCATTTGGGCGCTCCTCAGGCCTTTGCCTCACACACGGCCAGACGCTTCTTCTGCAGAGCATTGGCAAAAGCGTCGGCCAGACTCGCTTTGGTAGTCACGTCCCCCAAGGCTACACCCAGGTGCACCATCGTTTGGGCGATCTGCGGCCGGATTCCGCTGATCATACAGTCCGCTCCCATCAGCCGGGCGGCCGCTACGGTCTTCATCAGGTGCTGCGCCACCATGGTGTCCACGGTGGGAACGCCGGTAATATCGATAATGGCGATGGCCGAGCCCGTATCCACGATCCTTTGCAGTAACGTCTCCATGATGACTTGAGTCCGGTTGCTATCCAGCGTGCCAATTAAAGGAAGCGCCAATATCCCGTGCCAGAGTTGGATCACCGGGGTGGACAACTCGATCATTTCCTGCTGCTGCCGCACGATCACGTCCTCCCGGCTCTTCTGATACACCTCGGTGGTGTAGAGCCCGAGTTGATCCAGCAGCAGCGTGGCGGTCCATATTTCGTCGGCCAGCGTGTCTCCATCGCCCTGAAATTCCTGCCGGAGGCGCAGGAACAACGGCTGCTTTAGCGAGAAGATGAACATGGCCGTCTCGATCGGGGAGTACCCCTGCCGGGCGCGGTCCGCGGAGATTTCGTGCAGGAAGTCCTTTACCTGTTTCCATTCCGCTGTATCGATATTGGAGACATTTCCGGATTGCGCCGCCTGCTGGAACAGGTTCAGGAACGTGCGGCACTCGGCGCGGAGTTCGGGCTCGGGCCGCGTCCGCCCGTGAGGACCGGCTACCGCAGACTGTCCGGCTATCCATTCCGCCAGCAACTCGGATTCGTGCTGCCTCACAATGGCTGGGATCTTCGTCATAGAAATAGGTCCACCTTACAATTCAAAGTTCGCGTCTCTATCACTCTCAGGGAAACTCCGGTCGCAGGCAAGTCCGGGGTTAAGCAATTGTACGTAAATGCGCAGTAGGGCCTCCGACCCCGGCTTTTCCCCAATCGATGCAAAAATAAGCAATTCAGACCTTAATAACTTGTCATTGCCGTCACCGGAAGCCACACTGGAAAGACAATGGGCATCAATATCGGTCTGGATATCGGGGCCATCAGTCTCAAGCTGGCCGCTCTGGGAAATCCCGGGGACCGGCCCATCCTCGAGTCCCTCTGCTCCGCCCATCCCGAGTTCCGTATGCGTGCCCTGGGCATCCGGCCGCTGGTTCTCTCCGGTTACCGGCGCATTTCCGGCAGCCCCATCCAATCCACCTACGACCTGCTGCGCGAGTTCTACGACACCGTTCCGGACGTCGCGGTGGAAGGCATGCGCGTCACCGGCTCCGGAAGCCGCACCATTGCCAAGGTGCTGGGCCTGTTTTTCGAAAACGAGTTCAAAGCGATCGCCCGCATGATCGGCGAGTTCTATCCGCAGGTGCGCACGGTTTTCGAGATCGGCGGTGAAAGCTCCAAGTACATCCGCCTGGAGGGCGCCAATATTGTTGACTACGACCGCTCCGGCGAATGCGCCGCCGGCACCGGCTCCTTTTTGGACCAGCAGGCCCTCCGCATGCAGTACTCAGTGGAGGACGTGGGCGAAGTGGTGTGCACCGCCAGTTGCGCCGCGCGCATCGCCGGCCGTTGCTCCGTGTTCGCCAAAAGCGACATGATCCATGCCCAGCAGAAGGGCTATTCGCCGGCCGAAATCCTGCGCGGCCTCTGCGACGCGGTGGCGCGCAATTATAAGAGCTCCATCGTGAAGGGGCGCCCCGTGCAGACTCCCGTGGCCCTGATCGGCGCGGTTTCCCAGAATGCCGGAGTCACCGGCGCCCTGCGCGAAGCCTTTTCGCTGGCCGAAGGAGATCTGCTGGTGCCGCCCGAATTCGCCTGGTGCGGCGCTATCGGCACGGCCATGCTGGAGTCCGAAGAGCCCCACAAGCGCTCCATCCTGGAAATCCACAGGCTGAACCAGCACGATTCCACAGAAACCGTCCAGGATTCCCGCCCCCTTTCCAGCGCCAACGTGGTGCAGTTGCGCGAGCGCGTTTCCGCGTATGTACCGGCGGCGTCCGGCGGGCCCACCACGGCTTACCTGGGTCTGGACATCGGCTCGGTTTCCACCAATGTGGTGGTCATCGACGAGTTCGGCACGGTGATCCACGATGTCTACCTGCGCACCGCGGGACGCCCCATCGAAGCCGTACAGCAGGGGCTCGCCGAGGTGGAGAAACTGTGGGGCAGCCGGCTGCGGATCCGCGGCGTGGGCACCACCGGATCGGGCCGCGAACTGATCGCCGAGTTCGTGGGCGCCGACGCGGTCAACGATGAAATCACCGCCCATAAAACCGGCGCCATCCACATCAGCAGCACCCTGGGCGGCGAACCGGTGGACACCATTTTCGAGATCGGCGGGCAGGATTCCAAATTCATCTCGATCGAAAACGGCGTTGTGGTCGATTTCGCCATGAACGAGGCTTGCGCCGCGGGCACGGGGTCGTTTCTGGAGGAGCAGGCCGAAAAGCTGGGCATCAGCATTAAGGGCGAATTTGCCCGGCTCGCGCTCGCCTCGGCCAGTCCCACCCGGCTGGGGGAGCGCTGCACGGTCTTCATGGAGCGCGACGTCACCGGCTGGCTGCACAAGGCCGAAACCGTGCCTAACCTGGTGGCCGGATTGGCCTACTCGATTGCGCTCAACTATCTCAACCGCGTGGTGCGCGGGCGCAAGATCGGCAAGGTAATCTACTTCCAGGGCGGTACCGCCTACAACGACGCCGTCACCGCCGCCTTCGCCAGCCTGCTTGGCAAGAAGATCACCGTGCCCCCGTACAACGGCGTGATGGGCGCGATCGGCATGGCGCTGATCGCACGCCAATGGCACCAGGCTACCGGCGCCGAAACGCGATTCCGCGGCTACGACCTGCACAAGCTCCAACTGGCCACGCGGGATTTCGTCTGCAAGGCTTGCAGCAATCTGTGCGACATGAAGGAATTCGTCATCGAAGGCCAGAAAAGCTATTGGGGCGATAAATGCTCCGACAAGTTCCGCAAGCCTTCGGCCACCGGCCGCAAGCCGGTGATCGACGACCTGTTCGCCTATCGTGAAAAGCTGCTCGATGCGCTTCCCACCGCTGCCGGCGGCGCTTTCAAAGTGGGCCTGCCGCGCGCCATGGCCATGCTCGACCGCCTGCCCTTCTGGAAGCGCTACTTCGCGGAATTGGGGATCGCCACGGTGATGTCCCCGGTGACCGATCCGCGCATTTCCGCCGCGGGAATCGAAATGGCCGTGGCCCAGCCTTGCTATCCCGTGCAGGTGGCCCATGGACACGTGCAGTCGCTGGTGGAAGCGGGCGTGGACTACGTACTGATTCCCAACATCGCGGATGCCGAATCCGCCGCCGGTTCCTGCGCCTCGCACTATTGTCCGTGGAGCCAGACCTTGCCGTGGGTCCTCCGTTCCACCCCCACGCTGGAGCCGCATCAGCACAAATTCCTGATTCCGACCCTGCATTTTCAACTGGGCCCCGATCAGGTGAAGAAGGCCCTGGCCGAAACCATGCGCCGCCTGGGCGTGACCCGGCGCGCCAGCGATGCGGCCGTCAACGCCGCGTTCCGGACCCAGCGCGAGTTTCAGGACGCCCTGCTGGCCGCCGGCCGCCGCGCCCTGGAAACGCTGGAACAGACCGGCGAACCCGGCCTGATCCTGGCGGGACGCGGCTACAACATTTACGACCGCGGGGTGAACTGCGACATCCCGCGCAAACTGCGCCACCGGTACGGCGCTAACGTGATTCCGCTGGATTTCCTGGTGACCGGCCGCGAGCCGGTCGCCGATATTCACGCCAACATGTTCTGGATCTCGGGCCGCAAGATCCTGGAAGCGGCGCGCATCGCTGCCACGCGGAGCAACCTGCACATGATCTACATCACCAATTTTAAGTGCGGGCCCGATTCCTACATCAAGCACTTTGCCCGCGAGGCCGCCGGCGCGCCCCTGCTGGTGTTGCAGTTCGACGGCCACGGCAACGACGCCGGCTATATGACCCGCTGCGAAGCCTACCTGGACAGTAAAGGAATTCTGCGATGCTACCAGCCGCAACCGGCCATCCATTAGCCGCCAAGCGGATCTACATTCCGCCCATGGCATACGGAAGCGCCCGCGCCTTTGCCTCGGCATTCCGCGCGATCGGCCTGGATGCGGAACCGACTCCGCCCTCCGACCATCGCACGCGCGAACTCGGCGCCAAATACACTTCCGGCGACGAGTGCTATCCCGCCAAAGTCACCGTGGGCGATTTCATGAAGCTCCTGGAAAAGCCGGAGACAGACCCGGCGCGGATCGCCCTCTTCATGCCGACCGCCGAAGGTCCCTGCCGCTTCGGCCAGTACGCGCCGTATCTTCGCCACGTGCTGGATGCCAATGGCTACCGCTCGGTGGAGATTCTTTCTCCCACCAGCCAGAATGCGTATCAGGGACTCGGCGCGCTCGCCGGGCCTTTCGTGCGCACCGGCTGGCGGGCGCTGCTGTGCGCCGACCTGCTCGAAAAGCTGCTCCTGATCTGCCGCCCGTACGAGGAGCGGCGCGGCGATAGCGAAACCGTTTACGAAGAATCGCTGGACGATCTCTGCGCCACGCTCGAATCCACGCCCGTCGATCCCGGCGTGCAGTTGCTGGCCCTGCGCGATTCGCTGATCCGCAGCCGCGACCGCTTTCGCAAGCTCTCGCTGGATCGCCACCGCACGCTTCCGGTAATCGGCATCGTGGGCGAGATCTTCTGCCGCTTGAACACCTTCTCCAACGAGAACCTGGTCCATTGCCTGGAAGGCTACGGCGCCGAAGCCTGGGTCAGCGACATTGTGGAATGGATCTGGTACACCAATTCCGAGCACTTCCGCAAACTGCGGCTCACCGGCCGCATCTGGACCGCTGAAGCGCTCGGCGCCTGGGTGCGCAAGCGGGTGCAGAAACACGACGAGCACGTCCTGACCGCGCCTCTGGCCGAGGATTTCAAGGGCCGCGAAGAGCCTGACATTTACGAGATCCTGGAATGCGCCCGCCCCTACCTGCCTCGTGAGGGCGCCTTCGGCGAAATGGTGCTCAATGTGGGGAAGGTGGTTTACCTGGCCCGCAAAGGCGCTGCCGGAATCATCGACATCAGCCCGTTCACCTGCATGAACGGCATTGTTTGCGAGGCCATTTACCCCCGCATCAGCCGCGATTTGGGGGGCCTGCCGATCCGCAACTTCTATTTCGACGGCACGCAAAGCGACCTGGACCGCGACTTGGGCGTATACATGGAACTGGCTCGCAGTTACCGTAAAGTGAAACCGGCGGTCCACGCCGTTTCGTAGCCCGGTTCAGGGGCGGAGCACCTCCGGCACGGTCGGAGCGCTGCCACCGGCTCTGCCCGGGGCCCATTTCCGTAGTGCCTCGAAGAGCATTTCGCCCTTGATCGGCTTGGCAATGTAGTCGTCCATACCGGCGGCGAGACAGTGCTCCCGGCAGCCTGCCAGCGCCTCCGCGGTCATCGCCACGATGGGAACGTGGCGGGCCTGGCCCTCCAGTCGGCGGATTTCCCGGGTGGCGGAGTAGCCATCCATCTCCGGCATCTGGCAATCCATGAAAATCAGGTCGTACGGCACAAGGCGGCACATCTCGACCGCTTCGCGCCATCCGCGGCCAAATCCGCACGCAAGCCGAGTTTTCCGAGCAGGCGCGCGGCCACCTTTTGATTCACGATGTTATCTTCGGCCACCAGCACGCGAATAGGGGAATTGGCCAGCCGGCCTGAAACTGCCTGGGCCATCTCCGCCAAAGAGCGACCGGTGCTGACCTGACTTGGGGCCGAAAGCTGGTGACTCCTGGACCATGCTGTAGAGAGTGCGCTAAAGAGCTGCGATTGCCTCACGGGTTTCACCAGCGAGACGTCCACGGTGCTGCTTTCCCTCTGCCTGACCTCGGTCCATTGGCCGACGGAGGTCAGCAGCACGATCAGCGTATCGCGGATATCCGGATCGGCTTTGATCGCGCGTGCCAGCGCGGCGCCGTCCATTCCGGGCATCTGGTAATCGAGAATGGCGAAGTGGTAGGGATCTCCCGCCTGCCTGGCCGCCCGGAGGGTCTGGAGAGCCTCCTCACCGCCTCCAAAGCTGCCGTTGCGCATTCCCCAACTGGTGATTTGCTCGTGCAGCACCCGGCGGTTGACTTCGTTATCGTCCACGATGAGCACGCGCAGATTCCGCAAATCGTCCATACCCACGCAAGCCTCGCGCGGGGCGGGATCGATCCGCAAAGGCAGGGTGAACGAAAATGTGGGCCCTGGCCGGGCCGGCTGCTCGCGGAGATGGACCCTCCCATCAGCTGGACGAGTTGTTTGGAGATGGCCAGCCCCAGGCCGGTGCCGCCGTACTTTCTGCTGGTCGAGCCATCCACCTGGCTGAATTTTTCGAACAGCGCGTCGATCTTTCCGGCGGGAATGCCCGGGCCGGTATCGATCACCGAGATCCGCATCAGCGCCCGCGCCTGGTCCCGCGACTCGCACGCGACGTCGATCACGATATCGCCGCTCGGGGTGAACTTGATGGCGTTGCCCACCAGGTTGGTCACCACCTGGCGGATGCGGCCCGCATCTCCGATGAAATAGCGCGGCACGCTTGCCGGGTATTGCAGCACCAGGTCGAGCTTGCGCGTCTTCGATCTTCGGCGCCAGCATTTCGTTGACTTCTTCGATCGACACGCGCAGGTCGAAGGCGAACGCCTCGATTGCCAGCTTGCCGGCCTCGATTTTGGAGAAGTCCAGGATGTCGTTGATGATGGTCAGCAGCGCCTCTCCCGAACGGCGCACCGTGTCGGCGTACTCCCGTCTGCTCGGCGGTCAGTTCCGTATCCAGCAGCAGCCCGGTCATGCCGATCACGCCGTTCATGGGCGTGCGGATCTCGTGGCTCATGTTGGCCAGGAATTCGGTCTTGTGGCGGCTGGCGCTTTCCGCCAGGTTCTTGGCCTGATGCAGTTCCAGGAAAAGGCTGCTACGGCGGCTGTACTGTGCCGCGACGATCCAGGCGAGAGTGAAGATCGCCAGCAATCCCGTCCCTCCAAGGGCCAGAAACCCGAACTGCCGGTACCAGGGGGACGGCACCGCGAAAGACAACACCTGGCCCGCCGCATCGACATTGCCGTTACGATCCATCGAGCGCACGGAAAAACGGTGTGCTCCGGCGCTGAGGCGGTGGAGCGAGATGCCACTGCCCTCCAGGAAGGGCGACCAGGGGCCGTGATCCAGGCGATACGAAAAGAGCAGTCGGGCCGGATCCGTCTGGTTCCATCTGTCAATCCCGCGGAACGAGATTCGCGCTTCGCCCGTGGGCGAGACTTCGCGCAGATTGCTGCCGGGATCCAGAATGGTCCGCGGAGGGTCCGTATCGGCATCCGGCCGGAAGAGGATGACACCGCGCGTGGTTCCGGCCCACAACCTTCCTTGGCTATCCAGAAAGACACTGTAAGCGATCACGGAAGGCAGCCCTTCCTCCAGTTGATAACTGAGCCAGTTCCCGTCCTGGAGCCGGTGAAGGCCACAAGCGGAAGCTACCCACAAAGAGCCGTCGCGGGTCGTCACCAGTTGGCGGACGCGGTCCAGCCCCTCGCGCATCGTGGTCCACGATTTTCCGTCATACTTCAACAGCCGGTCCCGGCCTCCGGCCACAAGTTCGCCGTCCGTCAATCTGCCTAGAATGAAGACGCCGGCTTCGGTATATCCACTGGCCGGTTGGAACGGGTCGGAAAAGCGGCCGTCCCGGTACATTCCGCCGCCTGAGGAGCCACCCAACCAGATCTCTCCCTTTCCGCCTTCAAGCACGACCGGAGATTTGCCCCCCGCCATTCGGTGCCCACTTCCAGAACCTTTCGAAAACGGGTTCCGTCGTAGATCTCCAGACGGAACCCCGGAACGCCTTTCACCTCGCTGCCTACCCAGGCCCCGCCGCCGTGGCGCAACTGAAGCATCGTGAGGAACGGCCTTCGGGATGGGCAAACCGGGTGAACCGCCCGCTCCCAGGGTCCATCGCAAGAACCGCGTCCGTGGAGTTTACGCCCAAACTTTGACGAGAATCCGGCCATCGGCCAGCGGCACGAGACTATTGGTCTCCACTGTATGGGTACGGAAACCGGCCGGTAGTTCATGCCGCGTCCAGATGTCACCCTGAAGTTCCAAAACGTCGTCGGTGGCGCTCATCCACAGAGTTCCGCGGCTATCTTCGGCGATGGAATGGACCGGGAGGTCAAAATCCTCCGATCCGGCCGGCTTTCCCCACAACGGCGGCGTGTAGCGCGCGATGCCTTCGGAAGTTGCCACCCAAAAGGCTTTGCCTGCCTCCGAAAAAACATCGAAGATGTTTCCGGAAAGAACTCCGGTCCTTTCCACCGGGTACTTCCGGCCGCCCAGCAGCCGGAAAATGGCCGGTCCGTCCGAGATCCAGGTGGCGCCGTCGCCCGCCCGCCAGCCGCGAAGGTCGTCCGCCGCCGACGCGTATAAGGACTGGAGTTGGTTCCCCGACCAGCGGACAATGTGACGCAGGTTGTCATGCGCCGATACCGCCTGGGCAAATAACTCGGAGGCACCCGGCAGCGGATAGACGAAGTGCGTCAGCGACTGTGCGTCGCCGTTGACTTCAAGCCAATCGGAAGAAGGGCCATCCCAGGAAGTGAGTTTTGCCAGCCCATGTTCGCCGGTGACATACAGTTCCCCCGCCGCCCCCGGACACAGATCCAGAAAAGGCCCGATCCGGGATTGCTCCGCTTTACCGACGACCTGCCACTCCTGCCGGTCCGGGTCGAACTCGCTGAGCGCGTTGTCCATCAGCACCGCCACATGCCGTCCCGCCGGCACCGCCGCCAGGACGCGGTGACCTGCCGGCGGCGTATACCGCACCGTCCATTTTCCGTCGCGGTACTCTCGCAGCGCGTCCAGGGAAGCGGTCCACAAGTTTCCCGCCGCATCCGCGTACACCCTTTTTGTGGCCGCCCAGAATGGTTGCGCGCCGCCACGAGGTTCCGGCACGAGTGTGACGCCGTAGCCGTCGAACACGCTCATCATGGAGACGGCGCCGTGACGCACGTACGCGCTCCCGCCGGGTGTGCGGCTTATCGTGCGGGAGTACGTTTCCGAGAGTCCATCGCGCACGCCCCAGGAACGCCAGGAAAACCGGTCTTCGGCAGGAAGTGCCGCGGCCCAAAACGCAATCCATAGAAAGACTATCCCGAGTTGTGCGCGTCGTTTCGTCAAGGCCCTTCCGCTGTCACAATCCATCGGCGGTTTGTCCGCGAGGCAGTAGGGCTGTAGCACTGAAAATTCAGTGGATTCTACGCCAGAGATAGCGCGCCGGAAAGAAGAGGATGGCTGCCCAAAGCACCAGCGAAGGGCCGGCGGAGAGCAGGAACGCGGCAACCCCCGTCAGGCTGCCCGCCGCGTTCCGGTACCCTTCCACCGCCGAATTCCGCAGCCGGCCCAAACTATAAGGCGTGGAGGTGGCAAGGTGCGCCTTATACTCCTCGTTGATGCGCACGTCCAGCGTAGCGAAACTGACCCGGTCGCCAAGGCTTTTCCGCTCGGCTTCCATCTGTTCGATTTCGCCGCGCACCCGGGCGATTTCCTTTTCGACGTCGAGCACGTCGGAGATTTTGCCCGCGGTGTGGCGGAGAATATCGGCCAGCCTCTGCTCGGTGTTGCGGGAATTGGCCAGGCGGGCGTCCAGATCCACCACCTGCCGGGTGACTTCCTCGCCGGTCTGCTGCTCGGTTTCCACCCGGCCCAGGCGGCGGACCTCGGCCAGGGCGGCGTCCAGTTGTGCGGCCGGCACGCGCAGAACGGCGTCCAGCGTCTGCCCGGAATCGACCGGCGAGCCGAGTGTCAGGCGTCCTATATGGCCGCCGCGGCGCTTGAGGATTTCATCCAGTTCGGAGCGCGCCGCGGGGAAATCGCTTGTGGTCAGGGTGATTTGCGCCGTGCGGACCACCTGCGGCTCCTGGGGGGATGGCGCAGACTCCGGCACCGTCTGTTTCACTTCCGCCGGCATGGCGAGGAACCCTGCCCCCGTCACCGGATGCGTGCCCTGAACGCGCACCAGCACCATCGCCCCGATCACCGCGGCTGCCATCGCCAGGACCCACGGCATCCGGTTCCTCCACACCGGGCGGGCGGGCTCGGAAAGGGCCGCCGCGTTCACGGCGCACTCGACGCCGGGCCCCGCCTCCTCGATCTCCCAGTCGAGCAGCGCGCGCGAAATGTTCTGCATTTCGTCGGCTGCCGCCTGGCAATCGCGGCAATGCGCCAGGTGCCGGGCCGTTTCGGAGGCGCGCGGCTCCGTCAGTTCGCCATCCAGGTAGGCCATCAGTTCTTCGGGTTCGATCGAGTGCATCTCACGCCTCATGGCTTTCGCGCCTCCAGAGCGACTTTCAGGGCCATACGGGAGCGGAACAGCCGTGTGCGCACGGTATTCAGTGGAAGCCGCAGCAAATCGGCGATTTCGGCATAGCTGAGCTGCTCGTACTCGCGCAGCATCAGAATTTCGCGTTCCAGCGGATTCAGACGCCCCAACGCCTGCCGCACCCACAGCGTTTCGTCGCTGCGCGGGTCGCTGGGCGGATCGCCGGGGGCGTCCGCGGCAGCCATCCGCCGGCGCTCGGCGGCCAACAGCCGGATGGCGATTCCGTATAAATATGTCCGCACCAGGGCGCGTGGCTGGTATCGCTGGCCGGCACGCAGAACCGCCAGAAATGTCTCCTGGGTCAGCTCTTCGGCTCGCTCGCGGTCGGGCAGGCGACGCCGGAAGTATCCAAAGAGCGGCTGGCGGTAGCGCGCGAACAGCTCATCGAACGCTCCCCGCGATCCCGCTTGAAACTCCAGCATCAAAGCTTCGTCGCTCGGCATGGCTTTCTACGGGTGTAATGTCGCCGGCAGCCAAAAAGTTCCAATACACTCAATTATTCGTACCGCAGCGCCACCAGCGGATCGATACGCATAGCCTTGCGCGCGGGAACATAACTGGCCACCACCGAGACGCCGACCAGCAGTACGGGCACGCCGGCAAACACCAGCGGGTCCGTGGCCGTAACGCCGTAGAGCATTCCGGAGAGCGCGCGAGTCAATGCCAACGCCGCGGCGAGGCCGATCCCCGCGCCGATCAGCGAGGTCACCAGCCCCCGCGCCACCACCAGTCGCAGAATCTGCGCCTGGCTGGCGCCCAACGCCACGCGCAGCCCGATTTCGTGCGTCCGGCGGCTTACCGAGTACGCCGTGAGACCGTAAATCCCCACGGCGGCCAGGGTCAGGGCCAGGGCGGCAAAAACGCTCAGCATCAGCATGGAGATACGCCGCAGCATGAGCGAACCAGAGAGCACGTTCTCCATGGTTCGCACGCTGGAGATGGGCTGTTCCGGATCGAGCTTCAGGATCTCCTGGCGTACCGCCGCGGCCATGCCCGCCGGATCGCCCACGGTTTGGACGGCCAGGCCCATGGATTCGCCCGGGTGCTGCATGTGGGGCACGTAGATGGCCGGCTCGATAGGCGCATCCAGGCCGTACAGTTTGGCGTCGGCCACCACGCCCACAATCTCCATGAGCGCGTTGCCGGTGCTGATGCGCTTCCCGAGCGGATTCTCCCCGGGGAACTGCTTGCGGACCATGGCTTCGTTGACCAGCGCCACGCGCTTCGCGTCCAGGTCGTCATGCTGGTCGAACAGCCGGCCTTGCCGGAGCGCAATGCCCATGGTGTTGAAGTATCCGGGGGTGGCCATGCGGTAATCCGCCATCGGCTGCTGGCTGTCCGGAAGGGGCGGGCGGCCCTCAATCCGGAAGCGGTTCACGCCAATACGGAACGAGAGCATCGATACGCGGAGCGGCAGAAACAGCACCGCGCCGGCGGACCGCACGCCGGGCATCGCCTCCAGCCGTTCGGTGAGGTTCCTGTAAAAATTGGCGCGCTTCACCGGCGTGTCGTACTTCACGTCGGGAAGGCTCAGAGCCATGGTCAGAACATGTGACACGCGAACCCCCGGGTTCACCGCCACCACACGCGCGAAGCTTCGCAGCAGCAGGCCGGCGCTCACCGAGAGCAACACCGCCAGCGCCACTTCAAAGGCCAGCAGAACGCCGCGGATGCGGTGCGATCCGCCTGCGCTTTCCGAGCGGCCGCCGGCCTCTTTGAGCGCGGTGTTGAGATCGGTGCGCGAAGATTTCCAGGCGGGAACCAGTCCGAACAGCAGGCCGGTCAGAATCGAGAGCCCCAGGGTGAAGGCCAGCACCGGCAGGTCCACGCTCATGTGCTGCAGCAGGGGGAACATGTCCGGCACCACGCCGCGCACCGCGCGCACGCTCCACACCGCCAGCACCAGCCCCAGCAGTCCGCCCGCCAGCGCCAGCACCAGGCTTTCGGTGAGCAGTTGGCGGACGATGCGGCCGCGGCCCGCTCCCAGCGCGGCGCGCACGGCGATCTCCTTCTCGACGGGCGGACGGCGCGCGCCAGCAGCAGGTTGGCCAGGTTGGCGCAGGCGATCAGCAGCAGCAGACCCACCGCGCCCAGCAGGATCATCAGCACCGGGCGGATGCGGCCCGTAAACATCTCCGCCAGGGGAAACAGCGTGATTCCCCAGCCGGTGTTGGTGGCCGGATAGGCTCGCTCCAGGCGCTGCGCGATCACCGTCATCTCGGCGCGCGCCTGCGCCACGGTGACTCCCGTTTTCAGCAGCGCCACGATGCCGTAATTGTGGTTGCTGCGCTCGGGGTTGTTGGGATCGATGGCGGTGGGCAGCCACAGGTCCGCGGCAATCATCTCGCCGAGTTCGTGCGGCACCACGCCCACGATGGTGCGCGGCGATGCCGTCTACCGTCAGGGTGCGCCCCACGGCCGCACGGATCGGAATGAAAACGGCGCTGCCAGAACGCGTTGCTGATGAGCACCGCGGGCGGGCCGCCGGGGCGATCCTCCTCGGGCAGGAAATTGCGGCCGGCGATGGGCTTGATGCCGAGCGCCGGAAGAAACTCCTTGGACGCCGTGGCGGCCGGAACGCGCTCCGGCTCGCCCGCGCCGCTCACGTTGAGGCCGTATTCGGGAATGGCGAACGCCGCCGCCATCTGTTCGAACGAGGCGGCATGCTTTTTCCAATCCAGGTAGTCGGCGCCGCTCACCGGCAATTGGTCGAATCCCGATTGGAGCATGGTGCCCCAGATCATCACCACACGGCCGGGCTCGGGAACCGGCAGCGGCTTGAGCAGCACCGCGTTGACCATGGTGAAGATGGCGGTGTTGGGTCCTATTCCCAGAGCGAGTGCCAGAACGGCCACAGCGCAAAATCCCGGATTCCGCAGCAGGGTCCGGAGGCCGTAGCGAAGGTCTTGCCAGAAGAAATGCAACGGTCGCTCCTCAATACAAACACAACGCACGCCGGGGCCGGTTTGTTCCCCCGGTGGCAGTTTACGATAACCTGTTTCACAGATGATGGTGAGTGAAAGGGGAGGGGATTCCATGACGATGGGCGAGATGCTGCGCGCGAAAGCCGCTGGACATCCGGACAAGACCGTCCTGTTCACGCCGGGCGCGGAGGTCACGTATGCACAACTCGACAACTCCGCCACCCGGCTGGCCCGCTGGCTCCTGCACCAGGGGCTGCGGCCCGGCGACCGCATCGCGATTCACTGGCACAACTCCCTGGAAGCCGCGCAGCTCTACTTCGCGGCGTTCCTGTCCGGTATCATCGCCGTGCCGGTCAATCTCCGCCTGAAGCTTCCGGAGATCGCGTATGTCTTCCAGAACTCCGGGGCCGCCCTCTGCTTTAGCGCGCCGGCTCTGGCTCCGCTGGCCGAAGCGGCAGCCGCGCTTTGCCCCTCCATGCGCACCGTCTTAAGCGCCATTCCAGGGGAAGCGCCCGACGCCGCACTGCTGGAGATCGACCCCGGGCAGACCGCGGTCATTATGTATACTTCCGGCACCACGGCGCGGCCGAAAGGGGTGGAATGCTCGCACGGCGCTTTCCTGGAATGCGGCCGGTATATGCAGACCGAACTGGTAGGCCGCGGCGAAGTCGGGCTATGTACCACACCGATGATGCACGTCGCCGCGCTGGCCATGGTGGTGGCCACCGTCTATTGCGGGGCGGCCATTGTGCTGTTGCCGGGCTTCGATCCTGCCGCGATCCTCGACGCCATCGAACGCTACCGCTGCACCTACACCGTCTCCCTGCCGGCGCTGTTGCAGTTCATTGTGGAAGAGCAATCCCGGAAGCCGCGCGATGTGCGTTCGCTCGACACCGTTCTGGTGGGCGGCGACGCGGTCCCTCACAGCTTGCAAAGCCGCTTTCAGGAACTGTTCGGGATCCCGCTCCAGGAATTCTACGGCATGACCGAGGGCGGCTTTATCGCGGTCAATCCCAAGCACTCCATTCGGGAAGGCTCCATGGGGATTCCGCTTTCCATCGTGCAGGTGCGAATCGTGGACCCGGCCGGCAGAGACGTGCCTGAAGGAGAGACCGGCGAAGTGGTGCTGCGCAGTCCGATTCGGGCAGGAGTAATTCCTTTACCGCTCGGGCCAGTTTCAGCATCGACGACAAGCCGTCAATTTGGATTGGCGATAATTGTCCGCCGTCTGTAAGAAGCCGCCCGCGCGAGCGGACGCTACGTGTGGTCGTTGGTCGAAGCACTCTCTTCGACCGTTTGCGTTTGCGATGCAGGAGGGGTAGTCTTTGGGCGATAACTCCCTTCAAACGTCTCTATCCGAAGTGACCCGGCGGTCTGGATTCCGCCGTTCCTCAGCACCCGTGCGCCGCGTCTCTCCAGATAGAGTCTTAGCGTCACGGTAGACCTACTCGGTCTCGCGCTGAGCGGCGTTCTGCCTTGGCGATGGCAAAGGGAACTGAACCCCCGTCAGTTGCTCCGAAACACTCCAGAGTTGACTGCCAAGCTTTTCGTCCTGTGCGGCCTTGGAGCTCTTGATAAACACAGGAGCACCGCGCATGTGCATCAGGTTCTTCGGCCCGACGAAGCTGTTGCCGGGAATGTCAGCAACTGCTGCGTAGAGTACCGGCAGCGCACCCATTTCCGGACTCTGTGACATGAATCAAACCATCAGGCGCGTGGCAAGGCCGGTCGTTTCGTCATAAATGTTTGAGGAGACAAAACCGGGGTGGGCAACGGTCGCGATGATGCGGGAACCAGCAGCCGTGAGACGGCGCTGCAGTTCCGCGGTGAACAGAACATTCGCCAGTTTCGAGTTCGCATACGAACGAGATTCCTTATAGGGAGTTCGTTCCCAATTGAGATCGTCGAAGTTGATGCGGCCCATTCCTTCGGCAAGCGAACCCAGCGTTGCGACGCGGCCTGTGATATTCGGAAGGAGCAGGTTCGTTAGGGCAAACGGCCCCAGGTGATTGGTACCGAACGTGAGTTCAAATCCGTCGGCAGGTTGGCGAGGTCGAGTTTCCGAACCTCTGTCACGCCGCGGATCGCGTCGGCGGCCTTCCCACCTTTTTTCTCGTCGCGAACGGCAAGCACCACCCAAGCGCCGCGCTCTGCCAGTACTTTCGCTGTAGCGAAACCGATGCCGCTGTTGGCTCCGGTTATTATCACGGTCTTGCCTGCCATTTTGGGAACGAATGCAGTATTTGAGTTCGGCATAGGTTACTCTCCAAGGTTCCTGCGTTTAGCGCCGGGTTCCAAAACCACGCCGCAAAACTTCTTCGACAGCCAATCTACAGAAAGACTCGTATACCATCCATGCGAACCGAGATCTCGCCCCCATTCGACCGTAGATGCAGCGTCGTCTCACTCAGCCTTGCCTGTAGTCCATCCCATCCAGGTCAGCGATGAGCCCTGGTCCGGTTGGCTTCCAGTTCAGTTTCTTCTGGGTGATGGCGCTCGACGCCGAGAGGTCTAGTCCGATGAACATGGCGAGCCAACCGAAATGCGCCCCGGCTTCCTCCGGCGTGATGCTTGCCACTGGCACGTTCAGACCGCGGCCCAGTGCCTCGGCGATCGCCTTCATCGGCACGCCCTCCTCATTGACCGCGTGATAGATCGCGCCCGGCTCCGCCTTTTCAAAAGCCAGGCGATACAGCCGCGCCACGTCGGAGACGTGCGCCGCCGACCAGCGATTGCTACCGTCGCCGATGTAGGCGGACTTACCCTTTTCACGCGTCACCTGCACGGCGGGGGTCACTATCCCTTGCTTGTGCTTGTCATGCACCTGAGGCAGTCGCACCACGGAGGTGATCACCCCGCGTTCCGTCAGCGCCTTCATCGCGGTCTCAGAGGCCGCTCGAGGATTCCAAGGCGCAAGCGGGCTGTCCTCGGTCACGGGCTTGCCATTCACACTCATCGCGACCGCGGCCCCCGAGGTGATTAGGAATGGGCGATTTGAACCCACCAGCACTTGGCCAATTGCCTCGATGGCTTTGCGGTCGTCCTCGGCGGCCTTCTGGAACTGCGTGAAATCCGAGTTATATGCCAAGTGGATTACGCCATCCGCCTTGGCGGTTCCCTCTCGCAGGCTGTTGAGATCCTCCATGTTGCCATGTTGCACCTCGGCACCCGCCGCTCGCAGAGCGGCGACGCCAGCTTCCGACCGAGTCAACCCTAGCACACGGTGGCCTGCCTGGATCAACTCCGGCACAAGCGCCGAACCGATGAATCCTGTCGCCCCGGTCACAAAAATACGCATAATCTCTCCTTGATGGCCAATCCAGGCCGTTAATCATTAGACGGATTTCGGTGGCGGACGATCTATACTGAAAGTCCGCATGATCGGTCCAGTCGTCCCACGGCCTGAGAGTCCGACGTTCCAGATCTCCGACGCACAGGGTCCGCGGCCGAGTCAGGGGTCGGGTCCCCACATGGACCCGCTCTCCGAAGTCCTCTCTCTTCTGAAGCCTCAAGGCTACTCCTCTGGTGGCTTCGCAATGTACGGTGACATAGCCATCCACTTTCCGAAGCATCTGGGAATCAAGTGCTACGCCATGCTCGCCGGCCAGTGCTGGTTGGTGGTCGAAGGCATACCCGAGCCAGTACTGCTCAGCGCCGGGGACTGCTTCCTGCTGACGCGCGGGCTACCGTTCCGGCTAACCACCGACCTCTCGCTCGAACCGGTCCATTACACCATCGCCAAAGCCCGGCTGGGCATGATCAGCGAAGCCCCGGGCGTCTCCGAGGGTGCGCCCTATTTCGCCGGCGGCCACTTCGCCCTAACCGGCGGCCATGCCGAGATGCTTCTCCAGCCGCTGCCGCCCATCGTCCACATCCGCCGCGAGCCTGACAAGGTCGCCATGCGCTGGTCATTGGAACGGATGCGCGAGGAGCTTCGCGATCCTCAGCCCGGCGGCTCGCTGATCGTCCAGCACCTCGCCTACATGATGCTTGTGCAGGCGCTTCGCCTGCACCCTGGAGATTGGCCATTTGCGCCGTAAAGTCGGCGCGTCAGATTTCGCTGGACTTTTGCTCCCCGATGCTCTACTCTACTTCTGGCGGCTTCTGAATCATGCCGCTACTGCTGGAGAGCGGGACATTTGGAAGAGACCGTTTCGTTCTGCGGGCGCGTGCTCACCGCCAGCGAACTGAATCTGGTGCGTCAGATCATTGCCGATTTTCCTCGACTCAGTCAGGCTGAGTTGGCCTATACCATCTGCGAGTTGATGGAATGGCGCCGGCCCAACGGGAAACTGAAAAATCCCGAGTGCGTGGAGTGGCTGCAAAAGTGGCAGCAGCAAGTTCTTCCTGCTCTGCCGGAGTTGCGAGTCACCAAACCGCGTGGGCCCCATCGTCTTCTGGCCGACGGTCCGCAGAGTGATCCCCAGACACCCTTACGTGGACGGTTGGCCGACTACCAGCCTCTGTGCTTGCAGTTGATTGAGGATTCCGCCGGCCGTCGTCTGTTCCAGCAGTATATTCAGCGCTACCATCCGCTGGGCTATCGGGTCCCTTACGGCGCACAACTGCGTTATCTGGTACGCACTCCGTCTCAGGACGTGCTGGCCTGCCTGCTGTTCACCAGTGCCGCTTGGAAGATGGCGCCACGCGATGGCTGGATCGGATGGAGCGATCAGGCGCGCCGGGCCAACCTGTCCCGTGTGGTCAACAACGCTCGCTTCCTGATTCTGCCCTGGGTCGAGGTGCTTCACCTGGCCAGCCACGTCCTGTCTTTAGCCGCTCGTCGACTCCCCACCGATTGGCAGGCCGCTTACGGCGTGGAACCTGTGCTGCTGGAGACCCTGGTGGACCGGCCTTACACCGGGACCTGCTACCGTGCCGCCAACTGGATTTATGTAGGCCAGACTCAAGGCCGCGGCCGCATGGATCGTACCCATGAGGCTCAGGGTACCTCCAAAGACATCCTGCTGTACCCGCTGGAGTCACATTGGCGCCAACGTTTATGCCAGGCTCCGGCGCCTCGACTTTGCCATGCTCTTACTGGAGAAATTCGATGAACTGTTGCAACCCTGGCGTTCCGCCTTTGCGCAACAGCGCACCTGGCAACGTGCGCATCGTCTGGCTTACGGTTTGCTCCTGTGCCTGCGTACGCATCTAACCAGTAATGCCATTTGCGCGATCGGCCGTCAGTTTCTGGATTGGAGCGCCGACTATCGTCTGTTTTCGCGCAGCGCCTGGGATCCACATGCCTTGTTCGATCCCATCTTCGATCACCTGGGAGCGCTGCTGTCTTCTCCGCAGGCTCCCGTGATAGCCGCCCTGGACGATACGCTCTGTAAAAAGACCGGCCGTCATATTCCCGGCGCCACCTATGCCCGCGACCCGCTGTCCCCACCCTTTCATGTGAATCTGGTCCGTGGATTGCGCTTCGTGCAGGCTTCCCTGCTGGTGCGGGCCACCCGGTTTCCGGGTCCGGCGCGCGCTTTACCGGTGCGCTTCGAGCCGGCGCCCCCGGCCGTCAAACCACCGAGCCTCAAGGGCACCCACAAGCGCGCCCGGAACAACCAAAGGAATCAGAAGAAAAATCAAAAGAAAGATGCAAAAAACAAGACCCGCGTCCGAGCAGGCAAGAACAAAGCTGTAGTCAGCCCCGAAGAGAAGCAATATCGACTCCAGAAAAAGCTGCATGCGTTAACTCAGGTGGGGGTCCGTCTCTTACACTCTCTGCGTCAGGCTTTGGATGCGCGTCCGGATACGCGCCAGCGTCAATTGGTGGTATCCGGTGACGGATCCTACACCAACCGCTCCGTACTGCGGCAACTGCCCCAACGCACTACCTTCATTGGACGGATTCGCAAAGATGCCAAACTGTTTCTGGCTTTGTTGCCCACCGCCGTTACCCGCTCCGGCGGACGGCCGCGCCGCTATGGCGCGCCGGCGCCTACGCCCGAACAAGTCTTGCACGATGACGCGGTGCCGCTGGTCAAGGTCCGCTGTTTCGCCGCCGGAGCGGTGCGCCAAATCCCGGTGAAGATCCTGTCGACGGTTTACTGGCGTAAGGCCGGTCCGGATATGCCGTTGCTGTTGGTGGTTATCAAGCCGCTGGGCTACCGCCTGCGCAAGGGCTCCAAGCTGCTCTACCGCCAGCCGGCTTTTCTGATCTGTACCGATCCCCAACTGGATCTACAGACGCTGTTGCAAGCTTATATCGACCGCTGGGAAATCGAGTGCAATCATCGCGACGAAAAGTCGCTCACTGGCGTGGCCCAGGGCCAAGTCTGGAATCCCCTAGCCGTCACTCGTCTGCCGCAATTCCAGGTAGCCATCTACAGCTTGCTGCTGTTGGCTTCCATCCTGGCTTATGGGTTTCAGCGCACTGCTACCTATCTGCCTCTCCCTAAATGGAGAAGAAAATCCATTCGCCCTTCGGTCTTGGATTTGCTGAACCTACTCCGCGATCAAATTTTTGCTCGCCAGATGCAGGATCAAGGCGCGTCGAATATCGGCGACTTCGCGATTCCGGCGCCCGCGGACGCGAACTCATCGAAACCCCCGCTGGGCTCGGAGACGTTCTGCACTGTCGCGGCTTAGGCTGTGCCGCCCGCCCTCAGCGCTGTTCTCAAATGGCCAATCTCCAGTGTGCAGGCGCTTCGCCTGCACCTGACGGATACCACGAGCGCCCGTTCCGGTTGGCTTTCCGCGCTATCAGATAAGCACATGAGCCTCGCCATCACGAGCATGCACAACGACCCAGGATATCCTTGGACGCTACAGTCGATGGCGAAAAGAGTCGGGCTGTCGCGCTCGGTCTTTGCCCAGCGCTTCCGCGAGACCGTTGGCGCCGCGCCTATGGAGTACCTCACCCACTGGCGAATGCTGTTGGCCGCCGACCGCCTTCAGCGCCCGGCTGGAGGCCTCTCTGCCATCGCGCAGTCGCTCGGCTATAAGTCCGAGAGCGCCTTCGGTAAGGCCTTCCGCCGCGTCATGGGTTGCTCTCCAAGGCAGTATACCCGGATCGCGCCGTACGCCTGTGAAGCAGGTCGCGGAACATCACCAGCAGTGAATCCGCCGACCGACGAACCGGGCCAGATTTCGAAAACGGCCAACCAGCTTAAGGGAGGCGGAAGTTACCCTTAGAGGCCGTATTGATCTCCTTGCGGGCGATATTCGTTGAATCCGTCTCGCAACTCTGCATCTGTGTTCATGACGAAAGGATGCTGTGCGGCGACTCGCTCACGCAATGGAAGACCGGCGGTCAGCGAGCTTTTGGTTGCCATATCTCCTCCACGCACACGGACCGAACTCGCTTCCTCACTCAGATTGCCGTAAAACACCCGACGCTCGCGCCAGCCCCCGTTCGTGCGGGGAAAATGATCGGCACTCCGACTCAGGATGTGCCCGCGCAAACACCTCAATTGCCCGAGGGAATTCTCTCCAGGCGATCCACCACCAGTATTTGGAGCGGCCCCTTCTTCTTCTCCAGTTTTAAGCCGAGTTGCTGCGCCACCGCCGCCGGCAGATCCGGACTGCCATCGTCGCCCTGCCGCGCCGCCCAGTACAGCTCGAAATCGTAGCGGCCCTGCAAGCCGGTATCGTCCCGGAGCGGCCCGCCCAGTTGGCCGGAGAGTTGCCCGGTGAGCCATGCCATATCCTTGTCGAAGCCCTGCAATCGCGCCTTACCATTCGTCCACGCCATGGTTGTGCCATGCGTCAGAATGGGGTAGCCTTCCGCGTCCCTTTTCAAGGGTCCCGGTTCCAGCTTTTCCTCCCCCGCGACCGGCGGCGTCTCCACATGCGGCTTGAGTTTCGATCCATTCTTTCCGGCGGTCAACGAGTACATCGCCACTTCCCGGGTCTCGCGATGAACCTGTAATTTGAACCGCTCCGCCAGCAGATTTTGCAGCATCGTCCGGAACTGTTCCTTTGTCGCTCCCACCGGGACTTTCGCCGTAATATCGAATTGCTCCACCACGATCCAGTCCGGAGCCGATAGCTCCCAGTAATTCAGATCGAATGCCCGCGTGATCAGTGAGCTCATGTTCACGTTCTGGTAATCGATCCGCGTAGGATCGGGCGTGCCCGGACCGCCGTCCATCTTCATAGACGTCCACCCCCGGCTCCCGGGCTGGGGCTTCACCGAGGGCTTCACCGACGCCACTTCAAACGCCAATGGATCGTCCGCGTAAAGGGCGCCACAACTCAGCAAGAGGATAAGTAGGGTACGCATCGAGCTCGTCTCCTATTGAGGACCAGCGTACCGCAGCCGCTACCCCGGGCGCGCGTCAATTCCAGTAGCCACGTGCTTGGCCAGCCCGGCCTCAGATCCGCCAATGTCCGCGATGGTACGGGCCACCTTCAGGATCCTTTCGTGCGCCCGGGCCGAAAGACCCAGCCGCCGGACCGCCATTTCCAGCGTCCTTTCGCCTGCAGCCTAAACTTGCGACCACGGAACGCTGAATCAAAGGCTTGTGACCTGCGGATGCGGAACTTCGCCGGAAATATTCAGGGGCGGACTTCGAGCATGCGAATTTGGGAAGTCGATACCTCCCGGCGGGAGTACACCAGCGTTCTGCCATCGCCGGAGATATCGAAATCCGGACTACTGCTCGCCAGAGGCCCATCGATCGAAGTCACCTCCCGGGTCAAGCCCGAGAGCGGATTTAGAAAGAACACCGGAAAGGGCCCGTTTCGCGGCTGTGAGTTGGGAGGCAGAATTCCGGCAAAATAGATTCCGCGCGCGGAGACACTCCACCATCCGTGATTGATGGGATGATCGGTAACCCGGGTCCAACTTCCGCCGGCAACGGGCACGCGTCGTAATTCGGCGCCGCTCACGTAATAGAGCGTTCGGCCATCCAGCGACTCATACGCTTCGAAACCGCCATCGCGGGTCACCTGCTTGATGGTGTGATCGGCGGTCGAAATCTTCCAGACCTGGGAGTTGCCGCTGGAATCGGACGCGCCGTAGTAGATCCAGCGGCCGTCGCGCGACCAACTGGGCCGGGCCGCGTCTCCCCAAGGCGTCCATTGCCGTGGCTGACCGCCGCGCGAGTCGATGAGGAAGATGGCTCGACCTTTGTTGCCGATCGCGTCGAATGCCACCCGGTTGCCGTCCGGCGACCACCGGGGCGAGCCGGTAAGATGTCCCCGTATATTCGTGAGCGCCCTCTGATTGCCGCCGTCCGCATCCGCGATCCAAATTTCGTCATAGCCGGTGCGATCGGAGGCGAAGACGATGCGGCGTCCATCGGGTGAAATTTGCGGGCTGGAATCGAGCCGTGTCGAGGCAATCAGGCGCTCGGGACCGGATGCGCTGGATTTGGCCCGATCCGGATCGAGTTGCTGTCGCCAGATATTACTGGAGCGCACCCGCTGCTCGAATACAATACGGGCGCGGCCTGAAGGGCCGAAGCGAGCCTTCGGGAAGCGGACATCGTCGGCGGATGAGGGGATCTCTTCGGGCTTGCCAAATCCCGAAGAGTCGATTTGCCACATCATGTAAGGTCCGCGGCGTTGGTTTGAGTAAACGATGCTGCGGCCGTCAGGCATCCAGGCCAATCCGTTGAAGGAGCATTCATCGTGGGTAATCCGGCGCGAACGGCCTCCCGCCAGGGGCATGGCATAAATGTCGCAGTTGTCGAGCGCACAGCGGAGGAATGCGAACTCCCTGCCATCCGGCGACGCGGCAGCTAATGTATCGCCGATCGAAGTTTCAGGAGCGGTAAGTTGACGTTTGACCCCGGTGGTGGCATCAATGGCGAAGATGGCCAGACGGTTACGGCCGGGCACCCAGGCGCAGTAGAGAATCAGATTCGATTTCGGAGCCCAATCGACGAAGGTAGGATATGCCGTCCCCAGTATCCGTTCCCCGCCGCCGGCCAAACTCATTACCATGAGCGAACTGGCATGGCGAATGAAAGCCAGTTGAGAGCCATCAGCCGACCAGGACGGCATGTCGTCGGCGGCATGTCCGGTAGTGACGCGCTTGGGAACTCCTCCATCTGCCGAGACCAGGTAGAGGTCGTAACCGATGGTGGGATCCTCGGACCAGGCAAAGGCCACCTGGCGGCCGTCGGGTGACAACGCCGGACTGTATTGTGCGCCTGGATAACTGGTAACGGTAGAGAGGGCGAATTCAGGGCGGTTGCGTGACTGGTAGGTCCCACGCCACCAGCCAATGGCCACAGCTACAGTCGCCACTGCCAGCATTGCCGGGACCGGGCGCCACAGCAAGAACCGCGTGACGTGCACGGGCAGGCGATCGACGGCTTCGGAGACTGGCGTTTCCTCAACCGGCTCCGGTCTTGGCATGACAGCCAATTTGGGAAGCGCCGCGTTTTTGGGCAGGAATGCGGCTACGTATCCGCCAGTGGGCACGGCGATTTGAATGGCGGCATCGCGGCCGGCTGTCTGGTAATACTGGGATAGCTTGGAGCGGAGCCGGCGAGCTTCGGTTCGCACAATCGGCTCGGCTTTGGGATCGTAGCCGATACGGCGGTCGAAGACTGCCGCGCCAATCACCGATTCCTTGAGACTCTCGCGGTCGCCAGCGAGGGTTCGTTCCACGGCAAACCGCAGAAATCGAGCGGCCCTCTCAGCGTTGACGAACTCCCTGCTGGCAAGGACTCTCTCCAGTTCCTCCAATATCCGACCGTCGGACTGTGGCTGCCATCCCGGTTGCTGCGGAAATTCCAATCGCCACCTGTTCCCTAGCATCGTACCACGCAAGTTACGGAACTCTTTTGTTCTCACCGAGAATCGCGAGGTAAGCAAGACTTGCTTACCTCTCTGGCACCTGCCCGATACTCCTCCAGTTGGTACCGAAGGGTCCATCCTTACCACACCGGCGCCGAGGGGTGCCTACAACACTTGGAGCGTAAGCGTTTTATGTTCAGACGAATCGATTTCCTTCTTCTTGGTATGGTTGCCGTAGGGCTTTACTCTGCCGGAAGCCTGCGCGCCCAATCTCAGACGTTTTCAACGATCGTGGAGTGGACCAATGGAACCCTGCCCCATTACACATGCGGGGCCCCCGGCGAATCCGCCTGCTTCACAGGCTGCGCCAATTCCAACGGCATCTCGGTCATTATCGATCCCTACGACGGAGCGCCAAACTGCGATTTACCGGCCCCCACATGCACGTTTCTTTCGATCCCGCCACCCAACGTGCACGATTTCACATTCCTGGTGATGACGGATGTTCACCTGTTAAACGGGCACGGTATCACTGACCTGCAACACAGCTTGCACGCCTATTACATGCGGCAAATCGGCAGTAACGGCTGGAAATGGTCCCAATCCAACGCGGGATTTCCCGACGACATGATCGCTCGTCCGTGGGCGGTTGTTTCCACGGGTGACGAGACTAATGACGGCCAGCAGACCTCGCTCGGCGCCTTTCGCCTGCTCTACGAAAGTGGCTGGGCCTCAGACGCTCTCGGTCTGCAACTGTTTCCCGGCTATGGAAATCATGACGTTCAGAACGATTGCATGTTCGATAACTGTGCCCTACGCATGCTGGGTTACGCCGCCAGCGCGGCAGCGTGCAACATCAACGGCGTGGACCCACTGAGCGGGAACTACTCGTGGGACTGGGGTAAATATCATATGGTCCAGTTGAACGTATGGGCAGGTAGTACCCAGGCCGGCGTCAATAACAGCTATAGCCCGAGTCACAACGAAACACATGGCTCCGGCCTTCCCTGGCTAATATCCGACCTGGCGACTCATGTAGGGACCTCCGGACGCCCGGTGATCGTTTTTCAACACTACGGATGGGATCCCTTCTCGGTCACAGGCGGTCCGGGCGACGGTACCGTCTGGTGGACCGAATCCGACCGGCAGGCATTCCTCGCGGTTATCCAACCATACAACGTGGCTGCCATCATCTCCGGCCACGACCATAATACGGGATCTTACTCGATCCCCGTGACCGACGCCCAGGGCAATCAGAGTTTGTTAGAAGACATCGTAGGTGGAAAGGGCGGCCAGGGTGGCAGAGGTGAGTTTTTCGTAGTCCGCCTGACGGATCAGTTCCTCGACCTGATGCCCGTACAATGGTCCGACCCCACTTTATTCCTTAACGTATCGTCGCCCTATCCTCTGGGCGTGGGCTACGCCTCGCCGGGTGTTGGGAATTCTCGCCCGACGTTCTTCAACGATGTCGAGGGTTGCCGCAAATGGATGGGGCCGCCACTCCATGTTGCACCGTTATCGATGAGCGCGAATGCCGACTCTACGACGATCACCAACCAGACCAGCAACACAATCACCGGACCGTTTGCCCTTCGCTTCGGCAGCCTGAACGGTTCCCAGCCCGCATTGCCAGGGCAGATCATGTTTACCAGCAACTGCGCCGCGGGACCACTGTACATCCTGGGAGTCAAAACGCAATTGGCGCCCGGCGAATCGGAGACAATCCACATCAGCACCCAGGGAACGAACACCACTAACCCGGATAACGTGGTTTCGATTGGGGGCGACTATTTCCAGGCGACGCCCAATCCCGTAGTGATATCCCCCACGCAATCGCTACAGGTGCACGTCACCACGGCCTACGGCGCCGATGTTCCCTTTGTCTACAAGGCAGGCCAGCCGTGGTTGAAGGTTACCGCCGACTCCACTCAGACCCCCGCCAACCTGACTCTATCCATCGATGTGTCACAGGTGGGCACCCCTCTCACGCTGGGCTCACAATGGACTACTCAACTTCAGCTTGGCTCCACCAATTCGGCTTACCCGAGTATCTCGATACCGGTTTCCATTGCCGGCATCCCGGTTTCTTTTACCAGCCCCGATTCCGAACAGATTGTGGTCGACGGCGTGTCATCGGCGACACCGGTCACCTTCAACTGGCAGTTGAATTCGACTCACGCCGTCCTGGCGCAGACACAAAGCCCCAAGACGGGCGTGCAAGACCGCTTTCTGGGGTGGTCCAACGCCGGAGCTACGAATGACGTCAAGGTCAGCGGGCCTCTGACCATCGCCGTGAAGTTTCAGCAATTCGTACAGGTTGATTTTTTCCCCGATCCCAAGGTGGGAGGGACGATCGCACCGGCTGTTGTGAACTCCGATGGCTATTACGCCGTGGGCACCCCTCTTAAAGTCACTGCGACTGCGAATGCGGGGTATGCGTTCTCCAGCTTCGAGAATCAGGCCGCGGGAGTGAATCCCATAACGGTCACACCGGCCGCACCCATCGAGGTACACGCTAAGTTCCTCCAGGCGGGGAGTTACTCCATTTCAACCAGCCTGGGCGCCGCGGGTTCGGAGACGATTGATGGAGTCACAACCCAAGGCCCGGCAACCGTTCAGTGGAGCAATGCGACGGTGCATACGGTTTCCGTACCGCTATCGATCCTATCCTCTCCGGGCACGCAGTACGTGTTCACAAACTGGTCCGACGGGCCCACGGCGGCGACCCGCAATATCAACGCCGGGTCCACAGTCAACTTCGTTGCACAGTATCAGCAGCAGTTTCTGGTGACAGTGACAGCCACACCCGCGGGCGGCGGAAGTGTGTCAGGCGGCGGCTGGTACAACGCGAATACGCCCATATCTCTCACCGCCACGGCCACAACCGGCTTCAGTTTCACCGGCTTTTCCGGCACGGCCGTTGGGTCTCAAAGCCCACTGGCGGTCACGGTCAGTCAACCCGAAACCGTGTTCGCCAGCTTTGCTCCGGGGGTGCCCATTCTGAACGCGACCGCCGGCGCGCATACGGACACCAACGCATCGCAGGTTCAATTGACCATCACGGTGACTAACAACGGCCCGGGCGCGGCCGAATCGGTCGTCTTTAATTCCATTACCGGCGCGGTGCAGAGCGGCTCCGGCACGGTATTGGCGCTTACCGCGGTCCCACTCCCGTTTACGGTTCTTCCGGGACAGAGCCAGTCGTTCAGTTTCAACCTGGAGTGGCCTTCCACGGCAGCGCGAGTCGCCTTCACTGTAAATTTCTCCGCCAACGGTGGGGCCTACAACGGCAAATCCACGTTCTATGTTTTGCGATAGCGAGAAGGAGTTAGAAAGGATCTCATCATGAAAAGTGCTGTTCTTGGATTCAATCTGTTTGTGAGTTTGCTGGCGGGATTGGCTTCGGCTACCACCCTGACGATCATTCCCAACTCGGGCCTCGTGAGCGGGGCGCCGGGGCAGGACGTCGGCTGGGGCTTCAGCACTACCAACGATAGCGTCACTCAGACACTTTCGTTCGGTCAGTCGTTCCTGATCGATGAGACCAACCCGCTGCTGGGCAGCTATACGGACCTGATCGGACCGCAAGGAGGGCCGGAAAATTACTCGGTCGACATCGGGCAGTCCTGGTCGGAAGTGTTTGACCAATCGTCCCAGCAGGGCTTGGGGTTCTATTCCATCGATCCGAGTGCCGTAGTCGGATCGTCCGACTCCGGTTTTATCAGCGTGTTCTATAACTTTGCCGATGGCACTCCAGGGAGCATCGAAGTGCCTTTCACTGTGACCGTCACGGCTCCCGTGCCTGAACCCCGAGCCGGTTGGACCATGTTGGCGAGCTGCATTTTCCTGCTCGGCTGGCGAGCCGGCCGGCGGCGTTTGAGCCCGCAGGGACGCCGCACGGGCGCCGAACTCCAGCTCAGGGAGGCATGCCGCTAAAGGATGCTCACCGTTCAGAGAGGGTAAGAGGGTCTAATAGGAGTACCGCTCACGACGTGGTTCCTGGGCGCCAGCCTGGTGACAGGCGCGGTCATGGCACTGATTCGCAGGTGGGCGGCGCGGGATCGATTGTAGCGCCGCCTCAATTCCAGTAATTCCGGTCCATGCTGCGGTATTGCACTGCTTCGGCCACGTGCTTGGCCAGCACGGCCTCCGATCCACCAATGTCCGCGATGGTGCGCGCCACCTTCAGGATCCGGTCGTGCGCCCGGGCGGAAAGTCCCAGCCGCCGGACCGCCATTTCGAGCGTCCTTTCGCCGGCATCGTCCAGGGAGCAGATCTTGCGGATGGCGCGGGCGGGGATCCGCGAATTGTAATACCCTCGCGCCTGCTGCACGGCCCGGGCCGCCGCCACGCGGGCGCGGATCTCGGCGGAAGATTCGCTGGTCGTATTCCCGCGCAGTTCCTGGTAGGGCACCGCCGGCACCTCCACATGGATATCGATGCGATCCAGCAGCGGCCCGCTGATCTTGCCGAGGTACTGCTGAATCTGTCCGGGCGTGCAGCGGCATTCCCTGGTGGCATCGCCCAGGAATCCGCAGCGGCACGGATTCAAGGCTGCGACCAGAATCAGCGTCGAAGGGAAGCGCAGCGTCATGTTGGCGCGTGCGATGGTGACGGACCCGTCCTCCAGCGGCTGCCGGAGCAGTTCCAGCACATCGCTGGGAAACTCCGGGAATTCGTCCAGAAACAACACGCCGTTGTGGGCCAGGCTGACTTCGCCGGGGCGCGGCATGCCCGTTCCGCCGCCAATCAGTCCGGCGTCGGAAATGGTGTGATGCGGGGCGCGGAAAGGGCGCTCCGTCATGAGCCCTTCGCCGCCGCGCAACAGGCCGGCGATGCTGTGAATCTTGGTGGTCTCGATCGCCTCATCGAACGTCAGCGGCGGCAGAATGCCGGCGAATCGTTTCGAAAGCATCGTTTTTCCGGACCCCGGAGGGCCAACCATCAAAACGTTATGGGCGCCGGCGGCGGCAACTTCCAGGGCCCGCTTGGCGGTGCCCTGGCCGCGCACGTCTCGAAAGTCCAGCAGGGCGGGCGCCTGCGCCTGATGCCCGTTGGTTCGCGGCGCGGCCGGTTCGAAATCGGCGGGCCGGGTGATCATGGCCACCGCTTCCGCCAGGCTGCGCGGGCCGTACACCTGGACGTCCTCCACCACCGCCGCCTCCGCCGCATTCTCAAAGGGAACAATGATCCTGGGGATCCCGTGTTCACGCGCGCAAATGGCCACCGACAACGCGCCGCGAACCGGGCGGATGGCGCCATCCAGCGAAAGTTCCCCGATCAGCAGGTGCTGATCGAGCTTTTCGATCACCCCCATCGCGCCCAGGATGCCGAGCGCCACCGGCAGGTCGAAACCCGCGCCTTCCTTGCGCACGTTGGCCGGCGCCAGGTTGATCGTAATTCGCTTGTTGGGATAGCCGAATCCGGAGTTGATGAGCGCGCTTTTGATGCGCTCACGGCTCTCGCGGACGGCGGTGTCGGGCATGCCGACCATGACAGAGTCGCGCGCCGAGCCTGACGAGAACATGTCGACTTCGACATCGATCAGGTGCGCATCGATGCCATATACGGCGGCGCTGCGGGTTTTGAACAGCGCCATGAGATGAGTGGGTCCTTAATTCGGATTATAAGTGATAGCGCGCCTGCGCGTAACAACTGCAACATAGCCGGGTGGCTATTTTCAGAACGTAAGGGAACAAATTCGCGGTTTCCGCGTCGAAGCCATTAACGGCGGAAAGCCCGGTTGGAGGGGAAATGAAAGCATTCTTGTGCATCGCGTGCGCCACGCTCTTATCGGGCGGGGCATTCAGTCAACCCGCTGAAAAATTCGAGGCGGCTGACGTTCACGTAAGCCCGCACTCCGATAACAATTTCAACCTGTTCATGCGAGGCCCGCAAACGCGCGCCGGCAGGTATGAAATCAGAACGGCGACGATGGTGGATCTGATCAGCGCCGCCTATGGAGTCGACGCGGACAAGGTGTACGGCGGGCCGAACTGGCTGGAAATGGACCGTTTCGACATCACCGCCAAGCTGCCGGCATCCCCGGACCGCCGGAAAGTGACTCCCGACCGTCAAAAGGCCATGCTCCAGGCGCTGCTGGCGGAGCGCTTCCACCTGGTGGCCCACACGGACAGCAGGCCCATGCCCGCGTACATCATGACGGCGGGCAAACACCCGCAGCTTAAGGATGCGGACGCGGCGGCGCAGCCCGGATGCCAGGGAAAGCCGAGGCCTCAGGGTGCCCCTCCTACCGCCCCGATCGAAGTTGCCTGCCATGGGCTGACTGCGCCGGAGATCGCTGAGAATCTGCACGACATGGCCGGAGGCTATCTGAGGCAGCCTGTCGTCGATTCGACCGGCTTGAAGGGGACTTACGATTTCGACCTCAAATGGACCGGACGCGGCCAGTTGGCAGCCGCCGGAGCCGATGGCATTTCGATCTTCGACGCGGTCGATAAGCAGCTTGGCCTGAAACTGGAACTCGCGAAAGCTCCCCTGCCCGTGGTGGTCGTCGAGAGTGTGGACCAGAAGCCCACACAGAATGTAGCCGATATCGCGACCATCCTCCCCGGCGTCGCCGCGCCGACCGAGTTCGATGTCGCCGAAGTCAAACTCACGCCGCCGGATATCCAGAATCGCAGGTTTCAGATCCAGCCTGGAGGACGAATCGATATCGAAGGGTTTGACCTGAAATTCATCATGCAACAAATCTGGCAGCTCAGCGATGACATGATCGTCGGCGCACCGAAGTGGCTCAGCGACGAGAAGATCAGCATTATTGCCAAGGCGCCGTCCACCGCACTGGTGAATGGACAAAACGGGCCGCCGATCGATATCGATACGCTGATTCTGATGATCAAGAACCTGCTGGTGGATCGTTTCAAGCTGCAGACGCACATGGAGGAACGGCCGGTCAATGCCTATACGCTGGTGGCCGTAAAGCCGAAGATGAAGCCGGCAGATCCCAATGGCCGCATCAGGTGCGCCGAGGGTCCGGGAGCCGACCAGAGGGACACCAGGGACTCGCACCCGGTTCTAGGCCGGCTGCTCAATTGCCAAAACATGACCATGGCGCGGTTCGCCGGTATGCTGCAATCGCTGGCGCCCGGCTATATACACTCGCCGGTTCTGGACAATACCGGCCTCGCCGGGTCATGGGATTTCACTCTCAGCTTCAGCTCTGCAGGCCAGCTTCAGGGCCGCGCTCCGGAGGGTGGCGCTCCACCGCCTGCGGACGCCAACGCTAACGTGGCATCGGATCCCACCGGCGCGCTTTCTCTCTCAGACGCAATATCCAGAGAGCTTGGGCTGAAGTTAGAACAGACCAAGCGCCCGGTAAGCGTTCTGGTGATCGATCACATCGAACCGAAGCCGGCGGATAATTAAAGTTACTCAGGTGGAACGCAGGCGATAGCAGGCCATCAGGAAAGCGCCCCAATTCCCGCCGCCCCGCTTCTTTTGCCAGGCTTTGTCATGGTAAGCCAGATAGTAGTATTTCGGCACGTCCCGGAAGTGCGGGATTTCGGAAAGAAGGGCGCGGCACTCCGAGCACGGAATCCGCTCGGTGAAGATCTGGGCCACCCGGGTCTCGCCGGATAGAACATCGCGCCGCCGGTATAACCGGTCGGCCACCAGAACCTCCGAATGCAGCCCCACCCTGGCCGGATTGCCGCCCTTCGCGGGATAGTCTGTTTGAAGTTCCGCAATCGTCTTGTTATGCTCTACCACATATTCGGCTTGACCATGGTGAGTCAGCAGCCAGACATTCACGTTGTAAGCGGAAAATGCTTCGTCGGATATTAGCTGGTGCTGGATGCGGTGGGCCAAGGCGCGAAGGGGTAGCTGCGGATCGCACGGCGGGGCGTCGCTGGGATAACTGTTCGGGCGCTTCGGTTGAGCGTTTGGCATACCTTCCCCCAAGTCATCGAATCATACCCAGCGCCCGGTAGAATTGCAAGCAATTAGAGAGTCGAATGGGCGACCGCTCGCCAGATGGCGTATGCGATCGCACCGGCAACTAGCGTGAGCGCTCCGAATGCGATGTACCACCAGCCGGAGGTCAGGAAGATATAACTCCATCCCAGAAAAGCGATGATACTCGGGACGGGGTACAGCCACATGCGGAACGGGCGCGGGATATCGGGCCGGTGCTTGCGCAGATACTGCAAGGCAATCACCTGCCCTATAAACTGCACCAGAATCCTCGAAGTGAGCAGCGCGGAAATCACCGCGTCCAGATTCCACAGCGATGCGGCCATCGCCAGCGCCCCCATCACCAGCACCGATACGTGCGGAAAGTTGCCGCGCGGGTGCAGGCGCGCGAATGCCGCGAAGAAGTGCCCGTTTACCGCCGCCGCGTACGGGATGCGGCTGTAACCCAGCAGCAGGGCGAACACGGAAGCAAACGCCGTCCACAACACCAGCACCGTGACGGCGGATGCCGCGCCCGCGCCATACAGCTTCTCCATGAACAGTGAGGCCACGAATCGCGACTTCGCCGCCTCGCGCCACGGCACCACGCCGATGATGCTGAGATTCATCAGCGTATAGATGGCGGCCACGCCCAAAACGGAATAAATGATCGAGCGCGGAATCACCCGCGCCGGGTTTCGCACCTCCCCGCCCACATAGCAGATATCGTAATAGCCCATGAAATCGTACATGGCGATCAACATGGCGGAGCCCAGCCCGGCGAAAAAACCGGTCGAAAACGTAAAGGCGCCAGGGGGAAAATCGAACGCCGTGTGCGCTTGAAAATGAGCCAGGCCGCTCGCAATAATCCACAGCACCGTCGCCAGCACGCCGACCCAAAGCACCACCGCCATGCGTGCCACCGCGGTCACCCGCCGGTATAGCAGACCCATCACCGCGGCTCCCACCGCCATGCTGATCATCCGTCCCTGCGTGGGAGTCATGCCGCGCCAGAAATACCCGACATATTGCGAGAAACCGATGTACCCCGAGGCGATCTCCAGCGGGCCGCTGAAAATGAATTGCCAGATGAACAGGAACGGCAGCAGGTCTCGCAGATTAGTCTTGCGAAAAGCCTCCCGCAGGTAGAGGTACGTGCCGCCGGTGCCGGGCATGGCCGCGGCCAGTTCGCTCCACACCAGCCCGTCGCACAGCGCCAGCACCGCGCCCAGAAGCCATCCCAGCATGCACTGCGGGCCGCCCATCGATGCGATGATCAACGGGATGGTGATGAACGGCCCCACGCCGATCATGTTGCTCATATTGAGCGCGGTGGCCTGCAGGAGTCCGAAGCCGCGCTCCAGGCCGTGTTGGCGATCGTCTTCCAAGAAGCTTCCAGCTTATAAGGTTTCCGGTCTTCTTAGAACACCAGCGCCGGCGGCGTGAGATTCCGCTAGCGTATAGAATTAACAACTTCATGCTGTTTTATGCGTTGACCATTTCCCTGTCGGCATTTCTGCTGTTTGCGGTGCAGCCGATCGTCGCTAAGTCAATCCTTCCCTGGTTTGGGGGCTCCTCGGCCGTGTGGAGCATGTGTATGTTGTTCTTTCAGGTGGTGCTGCTGCTCGGCTACCTGTACGCCCACTGGCTGCATCAGAAAGTGACCGCGCGGCGGCAGGCAATCGTCCACTGCGCGGTATTGCTGGCAAGCCTGTCTGCGTTGCCCATCATCCCTGGTACGGCGTGGCGGATGGCCTCTGTCGGGCACCCCTCGCTGCGCATTCTGGAACTCCTGGGCGCCACCGTCGGGCTGCCCTATTTTCTGCTCTCTTCCACCAGTCCGCTGCTGCAGGCGTGGTACGCCGGCAATCATAGGGACGGCCTGCCATACCGGCTCTTTGCGCTCTCCAATTTCGCTTCCATGCTGGCGCTGCTGAGCTATCCGCTGCTGATCGAGCCGAACTTGTCCACCCGCGTCCAGGCGTGGACCTGGTCGGCGGCCTACATCTGCTTCGCGGCGCTTTGCGGTGTCACCGCCTGGCGGGCGCGTGCGCAGTTGGGGCAGGAATTGGCGACGCCTGCCGGCACCGCGGAGTCCGCCGGGCCGGCGCCGGCGTGGAGTGTACGCCTTCTGTGGCTCGGTCTGGCGGCCAGCGCATCCGTGCTGTTGCTGGCTGTGACCAACCATCTGACCCAGGACGTCGCGGCCATTCCGTTCCTTTGGATTTTCCCGCTCAGCCTCTACCTGCTCAGCTTCATCCTGTGTTTCGAATCTGCCCGGTTCTATCGGCGCGGCCTGTTTGTGCCGCTGCTGGCCCTCGCCCTCGGATTCATGGCGTACCGTATGTGGTCCGGGTCCAAAACCATGCACATCCGGCCGGTGATTGCGCTGCTCGGCCTGGCGTTGTTCATTTGCTGCATGTTCTGCCATGGAGAACTGGCACGCCTGAAACCGCATCCCCGTTTCCTGACCGGTTTCTATGTGACGGTTTCCCTGGGCGGTGCATTTGGCGGCCTGTTCGTCGGCCTGGTCGCGCCCAACGTGTTCCACGCTTACTACGAATTTCCACTGGGGATGGCGCTCTGCGCGGTGGTGGCCTGTCTCACCTTGCAGAATGAACTGTGGCGCCTGCCGCGATTCCGGAAATACGCCGCCGCTGCGGTGATGGTGGCGGGCCTGGGCGGCTATCTATACTTTCTGGGCCATTTGATGAACTCCATGGTGGCGGGTTACAAAGTGGTGGAGCGCAACTTCTACGGCCAACTGCGGGTCTCCGACGAAGGCGACCCGCGCACCGATGAGGACGCCCACCGGACGTTGATCCACGGCTCCATCAACCACGGCGAACAGATGCTGCGCGAAGAGTATCGCTACCGTCCCGTCACTTATTTCTGCCCGGATTCGGGCATCGGACGCGCCATGCGGTCCCTGGAGGGAGCGCCCCGCCGCATCGGCATCCTCGGCTTGGGATGCGGCACGCTGGCTGCTTATGGCAAGGCCGGCGACACCATCCGCATCTACGAAATCAATCCGCTGGTGCTGGATCTGGCGCAGCGCGAATTCACTTATTTACGCGATACGCCGGCCAAAGTGGAAGTGGCCCTGGGAGATGGCCGCCTGAGCCTGGATGCGGAATCCAGCCAGCAGTTCGATATCCTGGTGATGGATGCGTTTTCGGGGGATTCGGTGCCGGTCCACCTGGTAACCCGGGAAGCCTTCGCCATCTATTTCCGCCACCTCAAGCCGGGCGGAATCCTCGCCGTCAACGTGACCAACACATACCTGAACCTGGCGCCGGTGATGGCCCGCGCGGCGGCGGCCTTCGGGAAAGTGGCGCTGTATTACGATTTTCAAGGCGAGGAGAGCGACTTCCTGTGCTTCTCCTGTTCCTGGACGCTGGTCATGGACCGGAGCACCGCGGACCGCCACCCGGACCTTTACCGGAAGGCAGTGCTCTTGCGGCCAAACAGCCGGTTCCGCACGTGGACGGACGACTTCTCTAACCTGTACAGCATCCTACGGTAGGCGCGGTGTCCCGGCGTGAGCATTCCTGGATGCAATACTCACGCCGCCTCCGAAATTCCGCGTCCCGGCCGGTCTCCTCGTGAAACTCGAGGCCTGCCAGCCAGATATAGTCTTCCGTTACGCTCGCCAGAAGTTCATCGGGAAGCGTTTGCAGATATTGACGGAATGTTGCGGAATCGTCCTGCATTGGCGACAAACACAGTATGCGCGCCGATGTTACGGCGTGCCAGATTAGCTTTGGTTAGGTTACGCACCATTCTTACCGGGCGGGTTCGGGGCGCGCGAAATACAGGCTCACGGCGCGATCGATGTTGGCCCGGTTGAGCCGCACCGACCGGCCCTCATATTCGCTGATGGCCTTCACCAGTTTGTAGATATCGTTGGGATAACAGGCGCGCAGATACTTGGCTCCCGCCGCCGCGCAGCGTTCCCGCAGATACTCGGCGCAGCCTGGTTCCGACGGTACCTGGTTCACGCTCGTCACCCGGTTGTAGATCAGATCGAAAACGTCCGCGCTGATGTCTTCCACCAGCACCTTGGTCTGAATGCGGCGCAGAAATGCCTCATCGGCCAAATCGGTGGGGTTGAGGTTGGTGGAGAACACCACCATCAGTTCGAAAGGCGCCTCAAACTTCATTCCCGAAGCCAGTGTGAGGTAGTCTATGCGGCGGTCCAGCGGCACGATCCAGCGGTTGAGCAGGTCGCGCGGCGCCAGCATCTGCCGGCCGAAATCGTCGATGACCAGAATGCCGTTGTTGGCCTTCATCTGGCAGGGCGAAATGAAAACGTGCGTGGCCTCATCCAGCCGCAGTTCCAGCATGGCGGCGGAAAGTTCGCCGCCCACGGTGATACAAGGGCGCTCGCACACCACCCATCGCGGGTCCAGCCTTTCGTCGCTGTTGGTGGCCACGCGATGCACCACCGGATCGAACAACGCGATGATGTGACCGTCCACTTCCACGGCATACGGCACCAGCACGGTGTCGTGATAGATCCGCAGGATGCGCTCGGCGATGCTGGTCTTGCCGTTGCCGGTGCCGCCGTACAGGAACAGCGACTGGTGCCCGATGAGAGACGGACCTAACTGGTCGAGCAGGCTATCGGACAGCACCAGGTCGTCAAATGCCTGCCGGAGGCTCTGGCGGCTAAGTTTGATCTTGGCTGCCTGGGATTTGACCACTTCGTGGTACTGCAGAATCGATACCGGAGCCGGCCCCACGTACTGGCACACTTCATACCGCGCGGTGGCCTGCGCCCGCCCCGTCGTGGTCAGGCTGAAACTGTAGTCGTTGCCCAACATTCCCTTCACTTCCAGCAACTGCTGCTGCCGGAACTGATGGAACATGGTTTCCAGGATCGGGAACGACAGCTTCAGGGTCTCATTCAGAGAGCGCAGAGATCCGGTGCCGTGCATCCAGAGATAGCGCAGGACCAGATCGCTCACCAGAGAGCGCGGAATTCCCAGGTCCTCGATGCGATCGGGAATCGTTGGCCGGCATTCGTGGCCGGCGGATGCCGCGGGAGTACCGTTCGTAGAGATCATTCGACGTTTGGAATATACAACAGGATGCCGCCCGCGACCAGTACGCCGTTGGTTAACGCAAAAGGCACATCCCTATGGCAGTACGACGATCCGGAGCGGCCCGCGGCGTGAAGCGGCGCGTCGAAAGGTTTGCTAGCGGTCAATCCCAGCCGTCAGGTTGTCAAATAATCCACCTTTTCAGGCCGTGACTAATCCTTTTAACTATTGACAGTAAAGCTGCCTGATTTATACGATGCGGGAAGCAGCATATTTAGAAAGTATCAGTTAGTCATTCAACTGCCGGCGGTATCTCGCGTCGCCGGAGCAACAGAGGTTGGTACGTGTTCGTATAGGCGTAGTGTAAGTAGTGCGCTTGCACGAGTCGAGCCAAAGGAGGTCTCATGCCTATCATTTCTTCGGGGCGTCATGCGCTCTTCTCCCACATGCTCTTGTTCCTGGTGTTCTTTGCCGTTCCTGGGTCAACCCAGGAGTTTCGCGGGACACTAAACGGTCACGTAGTCGATCCTAGCAACGGTGTTGTCCCACATGCTGCCATCACTGCCGTCAACGACGCCACCGGGCAGACTTACAACGCGACCACCACTGATTCCGGATCTTATGAGATTCCGTACGTTCTCCCTGGCACCTACACGCTCACCGCGAAGGCCAACGGTTTCAAAACCATCGTCCAGAAGAACGTCGTCCTCCAGGCCGGACAATCCTCCACGCTGGATTTCAAACTGCAAATAGGCGCCGTCGCCGAAAGCGTCTCGGTTTCAGCTACCCCGCCGCTGCTGGATGCCGAAGACGCGGTCGGCAACACGGTCTTGACCCAGCGTGAACTTCAGAACGTGCCCATGCAGGGCCGTCAAATCTATAACCTGGTCGGCACCACGCCGGGTTCCCAGTTTCTCCAGACACAGTTCGGCGCTTCCGGATATTCCGGCGCGCGCGGATGGGACGTTTCCAATAACTATGTCCTGGGCGGCGGTGTCCAGGGTTATCAGCAGTTCACTTTGAACGGCTCCAACATTACCCAGCAGAATAATGGCACCGGCACCTGGGAGCTTGCGCCGAACCTGGATGCGCTCTCGGAAGTGAACGTTCAGACCACCAACTACGACGCCCGGTTTGGCCGTTCCAGCGGCGGCTTTGTGGACGCCGTCATGAAGAGCGGGTCGAACCAGCTCCACGGCGACCTTTACGAGTACCTGCAAAATGGCCGGCTGAATGCCAATAACTTCGAGAATAACCTGAATGGCATTCCGGTCCAGTTAGTGCATGAGAACCAGTTCGGCGGCACCATAGGAGGCCATCTCATCAAGGACAAGCTCTTCTTCTTTGGCGCCTTTGAAGGATATGTTGAAAATATTCCATTTACCACGCTGACCAGCGTGCCCCCCGCTTATCTGCGGCCCCAATCCGGTCAGGATGTAAACTTCTCTCAGACCGGGTTTGTGATTTATCAGCCGAACTCCACCTTCTGCAATGGCGGCACGTCAATCACCAATTGCAACGGCCCGGGCCAATCCCTGCAGCGCATACCGTTTCCCGGCAACACCATACCAGCCGCCCAAATCAACTCGCGCGGTGCAGCCGTTTTGAATCTCTACCCCACTCCGAACATAAACACAGGCAGCCTGTTCAATAACTTCATCGCCAACGTTCCCGACCAATACCGTTACTGGCAACCGATGGGGCGCATAGATTACGATTCCAGCGATTCCACCCGCTGGTACAGCCTGTTCGCTTTCCAGCACGGCACCGAGTTTCGCAATTCCAGCGGATTTCCACCGCCCGCCGAAAACGGCAACATCAATAACATGCGCCAGGAATTAGTCGCCAGCCAGGATATGACCCATATATTCTCGCCGACTCTCGTGGTGGACGCCAAAGTGACATTCTCCCGATTTCAGGACCAGACGCCCAACGGCGATCTTTCCTCCAGCGTCACGCCCCAATCGATCGGCCTGAACATGCCGCAGTTGCCCACTACGAACCGCAATCTCCTGCCGGAATTTACCATGGACAGCTTCCCGCAGGTCGTAGGCAATAATTACGGCGCCGACGTATACAACAGCACCATTCTCGATGTGGATACCACCAAGACCTGGGGTAAACATACTTTCCACTTCGGCGGCGAGGCCAGTTACCACCAGTGGGGCACTCCGAATGCAGTAGGCCGGCCCAATGGCTATTTCTATTTCGGCACACAGTACACGCAGGCCAACCCCTATACGAGGGGAACAGTCCCCGGGCAGCAGGACGGCATGGGCGTGGCCGACTTACTACTGGGTTATCCCGATAGCGGCGGAGTCGATTACAATGCCACGCAGTGGACCACCTTCCCCACCATGGCCTTTTATGGCCAGGACGACTGGCACATTACGTCCCACCTGACTCTGAATATCGGCTTGCGTTACGACGTTCAGTTCGGCTTACAGGGTCTGGGACTGAACCGTGGCATGTGTCTGAGTTGCGTGAACCCGATCACGCAGGATCCGGCCTATCAGGCGAACGTGGCCGCGGACACCCCGGCCTGGAACGCGCTCAGCCTGTATCCCGATATCTCGACGGTTTATGGCGGCGTGCTCTTCGCCGGACACAACGGCCAGCCCAACGACGCGTACAATACCGATTACTCCAACATCGGACCCCGTTTCGGCTTTGCCTATGAGCTGGGTCCCAAAACCGTCATCCGCGGCGGTTACGGCATGATGTATGCCGTCGGCCTCGAAGGCGGATCCACCGTGGGCGCCAGCCAGTCCACACCGTATCAGAGCTCCCTGAACGGGAACCTCACACCGGATAACTACTTTGCCAGTGGAACGCCGTTTCCCAGCGGTTACATCACGCCCTTGGGCTCCAACGGAGGGCTGCTTACCGGGGTCGGCAATGGGGCGTCGTTCGACTTCCCGGGCCGCCGCATTCCACGCTCTCAGCAGTTCTCCCTGGGAGTCCAGCGGGAACTGGCCGGGAATATGACGCTCGACGTCCGTTACGCGGCGAATTACACCGACCGCCTGCGCACTACCGCGTGGAATGGTTCCCAGGGTAACATCTGGCTGAACGGCACCTGGGACAAGACCATGCTGCAGCGGGCGATTGCCAATCCGAACCTGTTCAATTCCCAGGTTCCGAATCCGTTCTACGGTATCCCGAGCGTCCCCGCCTCGACCAACCTTGGTTCGTCACCCACTATCCCCTGGTACTACCTGACTCTGCCGTGGCCGGAATTCCCCGGCCCGCTGGGCAACTATGACGAGCCGCTGGGCAGAAGTAACTATAACTCGCTCCAGGTGGAATTAGTCAAACGCCTCTCCCATCACGTGAGTTTTCGCGCTAACTACACTTACTCCAAGACTATGGTAGCCGGAGGGTATTTGAACGGCTGGCCCTACCAGGATCCGAACCTGCTCTATGAAGTGGGCGGTACGGACCGCACCCACGTCTTCACCCTGAGCGGTGTGTACGACCTGCCATCGCTAAAGGCCACTTCCGGCGGTCTAAAGTATCTGGGATATGTAGTGAACCACTGGCGTGTGGCGAACGTGCTGGAAGCCGAAACCGGCTTCCCGGAAGGGCTGCCGGGTGGACTCTATCTCTCGCAACATCCCTACACGCCCGATGGCGGCTCCAGCATTTCGCAGTGGATCTACAACTGCAACGGCCAGCCGACGTCCTGCTGGGAGACCTCCACTCCTCCCTTCGTCCTCTCCACCAACCCCGGCCGGGTCAGTACCCTGCGTCAGCCGCAGGTGCCGAACCTGGATGTCACCGTGGAACGCGACTTCCCCATCACCGAACGCTGGAAGCTCCAGTTTCGCGGCGAGTCCGACAACATTACCAACAGCGTCCTCTTCCCGGGGCCCGACCTGAATCCCTTTGACGGTCCGCCGGTAAGACAGGCCAATGGCTCCTGGCTCGGCTTCGGCACCATCCGGCCCTTTCAAAACAACTTTCCTCGCATCATCAAGATCTCGATGAAGCTGTTCTTCTGATATACGCGAGAAGAAACTCATCGCGGAGGAGCGGAGGCGCGGAGCAAAACGCGGAGAAAAAATTCCCTTCTGATTTTCTTCTGATTTTTCTCCGCGTCTTCCTCAGCGTCTCCGCGGCTCCGCGATGAAAACCTCTAGCCCCTAAAACCGCGTCACTTCCGTGAAGTTGAACCGGTGCACCTTCATAGCCGGCGCCACCATATCGAACGATTCCTCGCCCGACGCGCGCACCGCCGGCGAGAGCGCCTCCACATTAGAAAGCATCTCGATCAGGCTCTGATTGAAACGGAAGTTCCGGACTCCGCCCGTGACCCGCCCGCCTTCCACCAGGAACGTGCCGTCGCGAGTCATGCCCGTGAAGATCTTCTCGTACGGGTCCACTTCGCGGATGTACCACAGGCGCGTCACCAGGATGCCGCGCTCGGTCGCCGGCGATCATCCGCTCCACCGGCACATCCCCGCCGCCGATCACGATGTTCGCGGGCGCCTCGCCGTACTCGTTAGGCAGCGGAAAGCCGTGGCCGGTGGCGGCCACGCCCGCCTGCGCCGCGGCCTGCCGGCAGTATGCGATATCGCGCACCACGCCGTTCTCTACCAGCGTGAGACGCTTCCGCGGCACGCCTTCGCCATCGAACGGCGCGCCGGACTGCAGCGGGTGGCCGGCGTCGTCCCGGATGGTGATGTTGTCGCCGAAGATCTTCTTGCCGATGCGGTCGTTCAGAAAACTGCGGCCGTCGCGGATGGCCGTGGCGCTGAAGTCGCCGAACATCTGGCCCACCAGGTCGAGCACCGCCGCCGGTTCCAGGATCACGGTGTACCGTCCGGCGGGCAGTTCGCGCGGGGCGGCGGACTCGCGCTGCTTTGCGCGCGGCCGCATGCGCCAGAACCGGCGGATCGAGATCGCCATGGTAGCAGGCGCTGGCCTTGGCCCAGCCGGAACTGTCCCCGGCCATGGCCGTGATCGAGAAGCGCGCCAGGGTCTCTTCGTACCACGCCCGGACGCCGCTGCGAATTCAGCAGCGCGAAAGTGGAATCGCCCGTCGAGTAGATACCCGCGGCCGTCTGGCCGGCATCTTCCACCACCCCGATCGCCTCCGCTACGGCCAGCGCGCGCTCCTCCGGCGTGGCCCGGGCAGTGGCTTCGAAATGGCGCCGCACCGCGGCATACTCCGCCGGATCGGCCAGCGGCAGCAGTTCCGGATCGGGCTCGCTCAGGCGCGTGATGGCGATGGCCTGCTCCACCACGTCGCGGATGGAATCGGCGTCCAGCCGGTTGGTGGAAGCCCGCGCCGTGCGCCCGTCGATCACCGGCCGCACCGAAAGCCAGCGTGCTTTGCTCGGCGACATTCTGTGAATGGCGTTGCTTGGCGAAGCGCGTCAGCGCCTGGCTGCCGGATGCCATCAGTGGCCTCCACTTCGGTGACTCCGAGCGCCCGCGCCGCCGCCTGTACCTGTTCGAAGACGCGTTCCGCCGCCGCCTTATCCCGCATAGGCGCTCCCTACCTTGATATCGTGGAATCGCGACGGGCTGGCGCCGTGGCCCGTTCCCATCACCTGCTCCGGCTGCCCTTTGCCGCAATTCGGCACGCCCCAAAGCGTCCAATGCTCCGGCCCGGCAATGGCCGCGCAGGCGTTCCAGAACTCCGTGGAAATGCCGCTATAGCTGGGGTTCTTGAGCATGCGCACGCGCTTGCCGCGGCGAATCTCCCAGCCGATCTCGCAGCCGAACTGAAAGTTGTAGCGCTTGTCGTCGATGGACCAGCTCTTGTTGGTCTCCATGTAGATGCCGTGTTCCGCATCGAACACTTCGTCGAGCGACTGTCTGCCCGGCAGCAGGCTCACGTTGGTCATGCGGATCAGCGGCAGCCGCGACCAGCCGTCGGCGCGCATGCAGCCGTTGGAGCGCGCCTGCGCCCACCGCCGCCGCCGTCTCGCGCGACGTCATGTAGCCCACAAACTGCCCGGCGCGGATGATGTCGTTGCCCTGCGCCGGCACGCCTTCATCGTCGAAAGCGAAGGTGCCGAGGCCCGGACCGTGCTCCGGCCGCGCGTCGCACACCACGTTCACGATCTCCGATCCGTAGCGCAGGCGATCAAGCTGGTCGAGCGTCAGAAAACTCATCCCCGCGTAGTTGGCTTCGCTGCCCAGCACGCGGTCCAGCTCGATGGGATGGCCGATCGATTCGTGAATCTGCAGGCCGAGTTGCGAGCTGTCCAGAATCAGATCGAAGCGGCCTTCCGGGCACTGATCGGCCGAGTGCAGCGCCACCGCCTCCTCGGCGATGCGCGGCGCGTGCGCCGGCAGGTCCAGCTCTTCCACCAGTTCGTAGCCCTTCAACTGATACTGGCCGCCGAAGGAATTGGGGTAAGAGCGCTTCTGAATCTCGTCATTCTGGTAGCACAGCGCCGAAAAGCCCGCGCCCGGATTGGTAGCGGGTCTGGTCGATGACGCTGCCCAGCGTGGAGGCGAACACCTGGCGTTTGCGCTCGAAGTGCATGGCGGCTTCCGCCAGGTTGATCTTTGGATTCCTGCGCAGTTCCGCGTCCACCGCCAGCAGCACCGCCAGGTTGCGGTCCACCGGAATCGAAAACGGATCGATGCGGATGGGCGAAACCCAGGTGGCTTCGTACCGCTCTTCGGGCGCCAGTTGGATGTCGCGCTTTTTGGCGGCGGTGCCGGAGCGCGCGATCTCCAGCGCCAGCGCGGCCGCGGCTTCCACTCCGGCGCCGGTCAGGTCGTCGGTGGCCGCGAAACCCCAGCAGCCGAACGCCAGCACGCGGATGCCGAGCCCCATGGATTCGGAGCTGGAAACGTGCCCCGCCTTGCCGTTCTTGGTGGTGACGTCGCGCTCGCGCGTTTCGATGGCGCGGACATCCGCATAGGTGACGCCGCGCCGCGCCACCAGGTCCAGTGCGCGCAGGGCCAGGTCTTTCATCGCGGGGTGATCAGTCCGCCCAGCTTGTCCTGTTCGCCCGACGCGCTGCGCGGGAACCGCGTGGAATACGCTTCCGGATACTTCAGACCGGTGCCGGTGTTGTACAGCACGATGTGGTCGCTGCTCTTCAGGAACCCGGAGGCCAGCAGCTTCCGCAGCGCCGCCACGCAGGCCGCGCCTTCGGGAGCCGCGTAGATGCCTTCGTTGCTGGCCAGTTCGATGCCGGCAGTCCAGCATCTCGTCGTCGCTCACCGCCACCGCCGTGCCGCCGCTTTCGCGCACGCCTTGCAGCACCAGGAAATCGCCCAGCGCTTTGGGCACGCGCAGCCCGGCGGCCACCGTGTGGGCATTCTCGAAGAAGTTGCTGCGCGGCTCGTTCTCTTCGAATGCGCGGACGATCGGGCGCGCAGCCTTCCGCCTGCACCGCGATCATCTTGGGCCGCTTGCCGCCGATCCAGCCCAGCTTCTCCATTTCGTCGAAGGCCTTCCACATGCCGATCAGGCCCACGCCGCCGCCGGTGGGATAGAAGATGGCGTCGGGCAGTTCCCAGCCCATCTGCTCGGCCACTTCGTAGCCCATGGTCTTCTTGCCTTCGATGCGGTAGGGCTCCTTCAGCGTGCTGATGTCGAACCAGCCCTCCTTCGGGCCCGCGCTCGGCCACGATCTTGCCGCAATCGCTGATCAGGCCGTCCACCAGCGTGACGTTGGCGCCGTACGCCTTGCACTCCAGGTAATTGGCCTGCGGGACGTCGCGCGGCATGAAGATGTACGATTCCATGCCGGCCGCCGCCGCGTAGGCCGCCAGCGCGCTGGCGGCGTTGCCCGCCGAAGGAATCGCCACCTTCTTAATGCCCAGTTCCACGCACATGGAGATGGCGCACGAAAGCCCGCGCGCCTTGAAGGATGCGGTCGGGTTCATCCCCTCGTCCTTCACCCACAGCGCATCGGCGCCCACGCGCGCGCCCAGCCGTTTGGTGCGGATCAGCGGCGTCCAGCCCTCGCCCAGCGAGACGATCGCCTCGTCCGCGGGAGGCAGCACCGGAGCGTAGCGCCACATGCTGGCCGGACCGTTCGGCACTTCCCGCCGCAGCCAGCGATGCCGGATCTTGTCCAGGTCATACCGCACCAGAAGAGGGCCGCCGCAACTGCATAGATTGGCCGCCTGCCCCGCTTCGAACCGCGTTCCACACACACTGCATTCCAAATGCGTCGCTTTGCTCATGAAATACAAAGTCTAACATCGGGCAAGGGCGCGGTTTCATCTGAGTTCCGGTATCCTGGAAGACGCAACGTTCCAGACTTGATCCAGATCCACCCCGATGTAATCGTGGATGAGGACATCGCGCATGCCGCGGATGGCCTTCCAGTCCAGTTGCGCCATACGGCCCCGCGCTTCGGCCGAAACTCGCTTCGCGGCCTCCCCGATCACTTCGACGTTGCGGAGCGCTCCAGCATGTGATGGAGATACAACCGATCATCTTTCACAGCGGTGTAGCCTCACGAAGGATCCTGTCGCGGACGTACCAGTGAAGCGACTTCTCGGTCCCGACATGGACCTTCATCCCCAGTAGCTCCTGGAGATCCTCGACTAGCCCTGCATGATCCATCAGACTCCGGCCAGGTTGCCAGGCGACCAGCAGATCGAGGTCGCTGTTCTCCGTGGCTTCACCGCGGGCCACGGAGCCGAACACGCGCAGGCTGTGTGCGCCGCGTTGCTCGGCGAGACGGAGGATCTCCGCCCGCCGTTCCGCGCGCAATGTGTCCAGGGTGACCATCACTCCATTGTGCGACAATTCTGCCGCCACGACCATCTACCTCGCTCGTTTATCCGGCGGCAATCACCTTTGGTGGCGTATCTCACGCGTCCGTGACAACATAGATGGCATGTCTGTTAAATTGCAGAAACCAGAGTTCGCGGTCCTCCGTCGAATGGGCATGTCTTTTCGTACGCGACAGCACGCGCTGGCCGGCGCCATCTTAGCATTTCTTTTTTGTTCCCTTCCCGCCTTTGCCCAAGGCAGAATGAATCAGTACATCGTCTACCTGCAGGACCAGCCGGTGACCGCCCGATTCTCGCGTCAGTCGCTGGAGACCGCCGCAGCCGCGGGCTACCGGCAGCAGGTCGAATCGCGCCAGGCAATTGTGATCCGCGATCTGGAATCGCGGCAGATCCATGTGACCGGGTCGGTGAGCACTCTGATGAACGCCGTCTTCATCGCCACCACCCCGGATCGCATCGCGGAAGTGCAGGGACTCTCCGGAGTATCGGGCGTACGCTTTCTGCCGCCGGTGAAGAGGCGTTTTCTGAATAAGGCCACTGTGGCAGGGGGAGCGCCCGCCGCGTGGACGGCCCTGGGCGGCCAATCCAACGCCGGAGCCGGAATCAAAATCGGAATTCTGGATACCGGCATCGATCAGACCAACCCCATGTTCCAGGATCCTTCCCTGACGCCGCCCGCGGGCTTCCCCAAATGCACGCAGGGACACCCGGAAGACTGCGCCTTCACCAATAATAAGGTGATCGTGGCGCGCAGTTACGTCCGCCAGATTGCGTCGGCCTACGAGGACCCCAACAATATCCCGGCTTATTCCTCGCCTGACGACTATTCGCCGCGCGATCGCACCGGGCACGGCACCGCCATCGCCTCCGCCGCGGCGGGCAACCAGGTGACTGCTCCCGCGGTGGCCATGAGCGGCATGGCGCCCAAGGCTTTCCTGGGCGCTTACAAAATCTGGGGCACGCAGGGAGTCAATGATTATCCCCCCACCTCCGTCTGGATTCAGGCGCTCAATGATGCCGTCAGCGACGGCATGGATGTGATCAGTATTTCCGATGGCGGTTCCGCCTTCACCGGAGCCCTGAGCCAGGGCGCGGATTGCGGTCTGCCCGCCGTGGCCTCCGGACAGCAGCCCAACTACTGCGATCCTCTCGCGGCGAGTTTTGAACTGGCCGCGCAGGCGGGAGTTGTGGTTACCGCGGCCGCCGGCAATGGCGGCTCCGACACTTACTACACCAATGGCGTGTATCCTACCTTCAACTCCATTATTTCTCCGGCCACCGCGCCATCCGTAATCGCGGTGGGAGCGACTTTGAATTCGCACGTGATGACGCCCAGCGTCAGTGTCGCTTCGTCAGGCGCCGCTTCGTCGCTCAAAAATATTCCGGCCTACGATAGCGATTCCTTCTTTCCCGTGGGCTATGCCGCGGGCGCCGTTTTTCCTGCCTGGACAGCACCTATGTTCGATGTCACCAAGACCGGCGACAATGGCCTTGCCTGTAGCGCGCTGCCTGCCGGCAGCCTCTCTAACGCCTTCGTCCTGATTCAACGCGGCACCTGCACCTTCCAGACAAAAGCAGCTAACGCCCAGGCCGCGGGCGCCATCGGCATCGTGATTGTCAATAACACGAGCGCCATCGTCAGTCCCGAGGGTGTGGACACGTTTTCCGGTCCGGTAGTCATGATTGCGCAGAGTGCGGGCTCCGCGCTCCAGACTTACATCGACGCCAATGAGGGCGCCTCGGTGACCATCGACGCTTCCGGCACCGAGACCGATCTTGCAACGTTCATCTCCTATGCGAATTCCACCTTCAGCGCGGGCCTGACTGCGGCTGCGAATCAGTTCGCCAGTTATTCTTCGATGGGGCCTACGCCCGACGGATTGCTGAAACCGGACATGGTGGCCGTCGGCGGCTCCGACGTTGGCTTGGCCACCGATCCCAACGATTTCTACGTGCCCTTCCCGGCCGGCATTTACATGGCCGGCCAGAGCTACGATCCCAATGGCGACCTGTACACGCAAAACGGATTCGTCTCCGCCAACGGCACCAGTTTCGCCACGCCGCTGGTGGCTGGCGCAGCCGCGCTCATGTTGCAGGCGCACCCGCACCTGCGCGGAACGCAGGTCAAATCCCTGCTGGTGAATGCCGCCGGGCAGGATGTCACGGTCGATGATTTCGGCGATCCGGTAGACGCCGAGTGGATCGGCGGCGGCCGGTTGAACGCCGGCGCCTCCATCGGTTTGACCGTGACGGCAGAGCCCGCGACCATCTCTTTCGGCGTGGTCAAATCGCTGCCCATCACCAAAACCATCACCCTGACCAACATCGGCTCGGCCTCCGTGACCCTGACGCCCACCGTGAGTTGCTGCTCGGTAAACCAGACCCAGACCACCGTCTCTGGAGCTACCGTGGCCGCCACGCCTTCCAGCATCACCATCGCGGCGGGTGGGACCGCCAGCTTGACAGTAACCCTGTCCGGCACCGTGCCCGCGGCCAGTTCCTATTCCGGATTCGTGGCGCTGAAAGGCGGGAGCGTGAACATGCAGATTCCGTTCCTCTACCTGGTGGCCGACACCACTTCTTACAACGCCTATCAACTGGCGGGATACGGCTTTGAAGGGATCGCCGGCCAGGACGCGGGCTACGTCGCCGTTCAGGTAACGGACGCCTACGGCTCTCCCCTGGCAGGCCAGCCGATGACCGTTTCAGTCTCGCCGCGTGGCGCTGTGACCTTCCAAAATGTGCCCGGCGAGCCTTCCTGCTCCGGCACGACCACGATTACCTGCAACACCGACAATTTCGGCGTGGCCTATGCCGAGGTGATTCTTGGCTCAAGCCCGACAACCACCGCATACCTGAACGTGAGTGCCGCGGGAGCTTTGCAGGCCCAGCCGGGTATCTCCATCATGCCGCCGCCCAGCATCACGGCAGCGGGGATTCTGAACGACGCCAGCTTCCAGCAGGCCGTGGCGCCGGGCTCCTGGATTGCCATCTTCGGCAGCAACCTCGTAAACCCCGCCGAGTTGAACGACACCACCAATGGCGACCTCTCAACGTCTTACCTGGTGCAGGGCGGCATGCTGCCGCTGGTGCTGGACGGCACCACCGTCAGCTTCGACGTGCCTTCGAAGGGGATCAGCGTCCCCGGCTACGTCTACTACGTGAATTCGGGCCAGATCGATGTATGGGTTCCGTGGGAGTTGGAAGGTCAGACTTCCGTCCAAGTCAAGGTGACCGTGGACGAGATCCTGTACGGCAACGTGGTCACGCTGCCCATCTCCAACTATGCGCCGGCCTTCTTCCTCAACACCGGTAATGTGGCCGACGCCCTTGACGGCAACTACAACGTCATTACGGCGTCCAATCCCGCCGTGCAGGGCCAGTACATCGCCCTGTACGTGAACGGTCTGGGACCGACCAGCAATCAACCGGCGAGCGGCAACGAGGCTCCGGGCAGTCCTAATCTCGCGGCCACGACTACCACTCCCGTAGTCACGATCGGGGGCAAGCCGGCCAGCGTGGTCTTCAGCGGGCTCGCTCCCGGCATTGTCGGCGAGTACCAGGTCAACGTCCAGGTGCCGACCGGCCTCACCTCGGGCAGTCAGCCGATCACCATCGCGATTGGCGGAGCCACCTCGCCGGCCCAGACGGCCGGGTCGAGCCCGCAGACGATCGTCATTCCAGTGAAGTAGAACCAACGGCCCGCCTGCACCATCAATGCAAGCGGGCCGCGAACACCTGATATACTCGTCATTCTCCTTATGGCGAACCCGAAATATGCGGTTTCCGACAAGCCCGTCCCGGTCTCGGAACTGGTGGCCACGCTCAGCGACGGCACCAAGGTCAAGCGGCGCACGCCGCGCATGCGCGCCTGCAACGAGAAAGACGAAAAGGGCAAGCTCTGCGCCGGCCATCTGAAGCGCTGGTATTTCTTCGGCGACGAAGTGAAGCAGAAGTTCGGCGCGGATGCCGAAGTCTACCGCTGCGAGCACTGCAAGACGCTCTATCTGCCGAACGCCGAAGAAGAGCCGCGCACCGGCACGCTGAGCTTCTAAAAGCTGCCCCCCACAAAAAGAAAAACCGCATCGGATCCGCCCCCAGACTTTCGGGACTGAATCCGATGCGGCTCGCCCAGGTTGGGCTGGGATCCGGCGTCGGGCTATCTGGATGACAACGTATATCGGTTCGATTCCTGGTCAGGTCCGCGTCCTAATTTTCCTCGCCAGAAACGCCAGACAACTACCGCTACCTGTGACCCCCGGAGAGATCGTTTGAAACCGTTTGACAAAAAAACCCCTCTGCAGCAACCACCAAGGGAAGAATAGTGAGCTAAAACTATTGCAAACACCGGCTCCCGCAAGCACGCTGTCTTCTTCGGCCCACTCTTCTTCCGCCTGCCTGTTGCAGCAGAGGGCAGGTTTGAAAGGTTACTTCGCCAATTCAGAACCATAAATAGCAATCGGACACCCACGTGTCAATCTCTTTCAACTCATTTTGAATCAGCTGATTTGTGCAGATGCTTACAGTTCCGGGTCTGTGGCGCGCTGGGCAGCCGGTGTGTCCCTATGACACAATCGTGGACGGATGGCACCGTGGCTTCTGCGTCTAGTGGCGTCTTTGCTGCGCCGTCTGCCTGCGCATTCGCCGCGCCGTCCGGGCGCAGCAGGACGAGCCCGCTTGTGGTCTCCACCGACCATCCCCGCCTGTTCCTGCGTCCCGCGCGCCTGCGCCTGCTGCACCGCGAGCGCGAGCGCACTTCGCATGCGCTGGCAGCAGTTCGATAGCTTCCTCGCCGGGCAACGCGCCCATGCCCGAACCGGGATTCGCCCAGGCGCTTTACTACCAGGTGTCCGGCAACGCCGACGCGGGCCGAGCAGCCGATCGCCTGGGCGCTCGGACCGGCGGCACCGACCTGCGGCAACTGGCGCTGGTCTTCGACTGGTGCCAGGATCTGCTGAGCGAGGCGCAGCAGCACGCACTCGCGGCGCGCCTCCGAAAGCGGCATGGCGGACACCGCCGGCCGACGACAGCATCCCCGCCGTACGGTCGCGCGCGCTCTGGCCGCGGTGGCTCTGTTCGATCATGTGCCGCGAATTCCCCAGCACGAGCTGGAGCGCGTGGTGCGCAACTGGTGGGACGGCAAGATCGTCGCCGGCTCTGAAGCGCGGGCGCGAGCGTGGTGCCGCGCGACGATGCCTACGCCCTGTTGGAGCTGCTGCACGCGCGTCCGCGACAACACCAATCTGGACCTGCGCGAAGTCGCCCGCGAGCTTCTTCAAGGATTTCCCCATCGAACACCTGATGAGCTACTACCCGGCCGCCTTTCGCGGCGCCGGAAAACGACTACCACATCGGCGCCGAGCGCAGCTCGGCGAGCCCGACCTGCGACTGGCCGCGCTCTCCCGCGCGGCCGACCTGGCCATGGTGGCCTACGACACCAATGCGCCGGAGACCCAGTTGCTGCAGGGCTGGCTGATGCACGATCAAGTTCATGCTGCGCGGCACGTTCGGCGCGCCCTACGAGTTCCTGTGGGCCAATCCCTATCAGCCCGGCCTCAGCTACTATCACGCTGCCGCTGGTCTATCACAACGCCGATTTCGGCCGCCTGTTCGTGCGCTCCGAGTTGGGAAGATTCGGCCTGGTGGTTCGGCTATTTCGACGGCGTCGATGCAGAGTGTTCCGCGACGGCCAGCGTGACGCGTGCTCAATCCCAGGCAGATCGCAAGCCCGTATCCTTCGGCGAGCGCGTGGTCTGCTTCGGGCCAACGCTCTGCGGTTCCAGGTGACGCTGGCGGAGGAAGACGCAGTCTTCATCGTGGGCCTGGAGCCGCAGACACACCTATCGGTGGAAGTGGACGATGAAGAGATGTACGAAGCCGATTCCGATGGCGGAGGGATCCTCGAGGTCGACGATGTCCCCAGAGGGAAGCCCGTGGGAGTCAGGCTGAGTAAGTAGGGCAGCGGCTGTTCAGTACGCCCAGCGCCACAGGCTGGCGCCCACCGTGTAGCCCGCGCCTACGGCGGCGAACAGCACCAGGTCGCCCTTCTTGAGCCGGCCCTGCTTGATGGCATCGCGCGTGGCCAGCGGGATGGTGCCGGCCGTGGTGTTGCCGTAGCGGTCGATGTTGATCAGCACCTTTTCCGGAGGCAATGCCCAGCCGGTCGGCGGCGGCAGTGATGATCCGCAGATTGGCCTGGTGCGGAATCATGACCGCGACATCGTCGCCGGTCAGTCCGTTGCGCTCCAGCAGGTCGCGGCAGACTTCGTACATTTTGCGCACGGCGTACTTGAACACCTGCTGGCCTTCCTGGTGGACGTAATGCAGCCGCTGGTCGACGGTCTCGTGCGACGCCGGCAGGCGGCTGCCGCCGGCCGGCATTTTGAGGCAGTCGCCGCCGGAGCCGTCGATTTCGCCCAGGAAATCGATGAAGCCCGGCGTCTTCGCCATCCTCGGCCGGTTCGATCAGCATGGCGCCGGCGCCGTCGCCGAACAGGACGCAGGTGGCGCGGTCGGTGTAATCGATGATGCGGCTCATGGTGTCGGCGCCGATCACCAGGACCTTCTTGTGCGTGCCGGCGGCCACCAGGTGCGCGCCCGTGGTGAGCCCGTAGACGAATCCCGAGCAGGCCGCGATCAGGTCGAATCCCCAGGCGCCGCGCGCGCCGATGCCGTGCTGCACCAGGCAGGCGGTGGACGGGAAAAACATGTCCGGCGTCACCGTGCAGACGATGATGGCGTCCACCTCGCTGGCGTCGATGCCGCGCTGCGCCAGCGCGCATTTGGCGGCCTCGATGGCCATGTCGGAGGTGGCCATGTCCGGGGTCGGCGATGTGGCGTTCGCGGATGCCGGTACGCTCCACAATCCACTGATCGTTGGTCTCGACCAGCTTCTCGAGGTCTTGATTGGTGAGCATGCGCGGAGGGGTATAGCACCCCAGCGCGGTGATTTTGGCCTTTGGCAATTGGTTTGTCCTTAAGGAATCAGGGTAACCCATCGTACAAGCGACCAGGCATTGCGCGCCGGCGCTTGTTCGCGACTACGCTGGAGAGGAATGGCTGATGCTCAGGGGACGCTCGACTTGCAGGGGCTGCCAGAGTTCTCTCTTTTTCGAAACGCCGGAGGAGATCTACGCGCGGGTGTTTCGGGAACTGAAGCCGCGGACGCCGGTTCCGGAACTGCGCGTGGAGTTCTGCCGCTTCGCCAACGCCGACAGCTTCATCCGGCTGGAAAACGGGACGACTGCACGTGCGCATTTCGGATCTGCTGGAGGGCGCGCCGGCGCCGGTGACTGGAGGCGCTGGCTCAATTCTGCTGGGCAAGCTGTACCGCAAGCCGGTGCCGCGCATCTATGCGCACCGCTACCGGCTGTACCTGAACCGCCGGGACATGCGCCGCCAGGCGCACCTGGTCCGGCAGATTCGCGGCCGCAAGTTCATCTCCGGACCGCAGGGCGAGCATCACAATCTGGAGGAGATTTTCGAGCGGCTGAACGCGGCAGTATTTCGACGGCTTGATGGGCCGGCCGCAATTGGGCTGGAGCCGGGGAGCTTCCCGCAGCATGCTGGGCCATTTCGACCCGTCGCACAACGCCATCATGATCAGCCGGATTTTCGATCGGCAGGAAACGCCGCTGCTGGCGCTGGAATACGTGATGTTCCACGAGATGCTGCATCTGCGGTATCCCGTGGATCATAGCGGAATGCGCCGCAGCGTGCACACGAAGGAATTCAAGGAAGCGGAAAAGAAGTTTCCGCAGTTGAAAGAGGCCAAGGAAATACTGAAGAGGCTGTGACGCCGCACGCCGGCGGCACGCAGGACAGACCCGCTGCTGCCGCGGTCCGTCCCGCCCGATCGATTTTTCTAGGCGCCCATCGGTACAGCGGCCGGAACCAGAGTCCGCAGTTCCAGGCGCATCATGTCGAAGATGCTTGACCAGCTCGGTGACATCCACACCGCACAGGCCCCAGCGATACAGGAACAGGCGGAAATGCACGTTCATCACACCCGCGATGAATAGTACCTGGTGGCGCATCAACGCGCCAGCCAGATCCGGCCGGTCGTGCCTGGATTGCAACATCAGCATTTTGATGGCGGCGCAAACGCGTCCGAAATCGCCGCTCAGGCTGCGCAGGTAACCGCGAAAAATCTGGCACCGCTGAATGCGCAATTTGGTCGCCATCTTTGGCGTGAAGCCAGGCTGGGTACGGAGGAACTCGAGGTCTCCACCGTCCAATAGGCGCATCATGGGGCGATATCGCTCAATGGAGAGCTCATCGATCCATTCGGCGGTCACCGGCAAACTGCCACCGGGAACCGCGACTCTTCGAATGAGCAGGACCGCTGCAAGCATCAGCGCCGCCCCCGTTACGATTGAAATGGCAATCACTAGATCCATTACGTCTACACTTTCGTCTCAAATAAGATTACGTCGGAAAGGGAGGAAATTGCAATGGAGGGAGCGGTAATGAGAGTACCAAATTAACTAAAGTTATTACCTTAATTTCGGGAAACCTTTAACAGAGTCGCATTTAATGCGTCGAGATGCTGCAAAACTCGACGTTCTTGTTCCGGACCGATGACCGGCGCACTCGTTTTTACTTCCTCTCCTTTGGGGCTCAGCAGGAAGAACCAGGCAAACACGCAAGCCATCGAGACGAACTGGCCAATCCCGTTGGTCGCCGGAGCGACCTCGTAGCCGAAAAGGCTGCGGAGCAGGAATGTCAGATAATTGCTAACAAAGAAGATCGTATAAATCCTGGCGTGCATTTTGACGTTCCTGCTAATCGGCACTGTATAAAGGACCAGGAACCCCATCATAAATAAAAGGAAGATCGCCAGACCCAGCATAAACCCACGTTCGATCGCCAAATACCAGAACATTGTCTTTGATTGCTGCGTGATCGCCAGAGTCATGCGCGGTACCAGGCTGAGCAGGGAAATAGTTAACGAGGTCCCAACTCCAGCGAATAGCGCCCACCGGCCCAAAGTGTACAAACCCTTATGTTTCTGTAAGACCAACCGATACAGTTCGAGCACCACCGCCGTGTGGAAAAACCAGGTGACCGGCTCGGTGATGGTCCAGAGTTTGAAGTAGAGAGTCGCTTCGGTATTGAAAAAATCGTTGAAAAACAAGGGCCAGATCGTATTTGGAATTCGAAAGAGGAAATACAGAAAGAAAAACCGGTACTTGCGGTGCAAACCCGTCTGCAAAAGCTTCCATACCGTAAGGATGGAACCAATCACGGAGAGGATTTGCAACCCGAAGACCAGCGCAGCGACAGACATCTTAGACTCTCAACGAGGCCGATTATAGCATTGCCGCTGCGCTGATCAGCGCTTATCACTAGTGAACGTAGGGGCAGGGGTGGCAACTCGGAACGGGATTATCGCGCTGAATCGTTCGGGCAGTTGCCAGGAACGACATTGCAACAATCGCGAGCAGGACGAGCTTTCTCATGGATTCTTAGGTTCCTTTCTTCTACTAACGTACGGCAGTCAACTGGGTACTATACTAGCCGTGACTGTACGGTAGTAGGGGGTTATACCTAAAAATATTCTGAAATTGGAACGTACTTAGAACCGAAGTGCTAGGTCATTTGGGCGGTGCGCGAACACACCATCCACAGGAACGGCGAGCTGCGGAATCTCCCTTAAAACTATGGATCCGGTGTTAAGATACTGGAGGGGAGCGGGTTCCGGCAGTACTTCGTGGGGGGTAGTACCTGGGAACCCGATGATCGAGCATTGGGCGACTTCACCACGAAATCGCAGATGTGGCGCGGTCCGGGGACGGACGTTTGGCGCAATACCCTGCTCCAGATCCCAACCCTTTTCGGACGATTGGTTTATCTCGCCTCGCTCCGCGATCCTGCCACCGGCCACTATTACCATCAGGGTTTGGCTCAGAGCCTGGGAACCGAAGATGCCGACCGCAGTCTCTGCAACTGCCATCACCAGGTGTTCCAACAATGGCTGGGATTCAGCCTCGAAGAGCAAAAGAGCGATCTGGATGAGTATTTAAGGTTCGGCTCAGCTCCACGGTACGCCCTTCCCTACCGCAAACTGGTCCCCGCTACAGCCCGCGACGTGGAACGCCAGCTCTATCTGACCGATCTCGAAACGCTCCTGGAACTGCTTAAATTTGAGCGGGGTGGCGCTTTCGCCATTCCAGAAGCATAGCTACTCCGGTTACCTGCCCTACAACCTCGATTTCTGTCGGATGCCGGTAAACGGATGGCTTCTCGTGTGACGCCGGATGGGGTTGCAAGATCAGAGAATCGCCAGTCAGGTTGCACCAACTACAGATATAGCCGTCGCGATGTTCCAGGAAATAAATGGGCCGGTCGAACTCATTGCTCCATCCATTATTGACTACTTTTCGTTTGCTTTCATCGATCAGAACCAGCGACCCCGGCTGCAGAATGGGATACATCGACAAGTCTTTCAACCCGATGAAGCCGTACCGGTACCGCTTGAAATCCAGGCCGCTTAGAAAATCCAACGGCATTTTGCCCCATCGGCGGACAAGCTGACTAAGAAATGTCGTCTGGTCGAGATTGATCTCACAATCGAGCGATTGCGGAATGGTGACATTGCGGCTTGGCGTCAGCCGGATTTCGTGTGTGGCATCCAGTTGCACCTGGGCAGCGTCCCCGGAAGCGTGGTCGCGAGGCACGCCGTACCAGAGCAGGACTTCGTCAAAATCCAACCGGTAGATCACGCACAGAGTATAGAGCCTGTATATTGTGGGCAACGTGCCTTTGTTTTCAATGTCCGCAAGGCGGCTGAGGGCAATGGCGAATTCGTCGCTTCCGCGCCGTGCGGCCACTTCCTGGCTGGCCTGTTCCACATCGCGAAAGGTCAACTTCAGCCGTTCGCGGGCGCGCTTCAATTTCTCGCCGGCACGCTCCATGTTATGATCCTCGCTGTAGCGACGCCAAGCGCATCCCGCCCTGGACGGGAGCCTTACCGGAGTCCCCACGCATTATATCTCGCGGCCTCCGGTGCGGCAAGAGATTTTGGTCGGTTTCGTTCCGCGTTCGGAACAGCGGTGAGAATTGAGGGAGCAACCCAGTTGAGAATTATCATTGGCATCTCGGGCGCGAGCGGCTCCATTTACGGGCTACGGCTGTTAGAGCGACTGCGAAATCGCAAAGACGTGGAGATCCACCTCATTCTTACTCGCTCGGGAGAGAAAACTCTTTTCTTAGAAACCGGAAAAACGGTAACCGACCTCAAACCCCTGGCCGACTGTTACTACCCGGTGGAGGACATCGGTTGCCGCTTGGCCAGCGGTTCCTATCCCACCGATGCCATGGTGATCGCCCCCTGCTCCATTCACACCATGTCCGCCATCGCCGGCGGCATCAGTTCCAACCTGATGGTGCGAGCCGCCGACGTAATGCTCAAGGAGAGGCGAAAGCTGATTCTGATGGTGCGCGAAAGTCCATTGCATCTCGGACATCTGAGAAATATGACGGCATTAGCGGAAATGGGCGCCATAATTGCGCCGCCAATTCCCGGTTTTTACCATAATCCCACCACCGTTATGGATCTGGTGGATCACAGCGTCGAGCGCGTTCTGGACCTGCTCGGGTTGCCCGACCCGCAGGCAAGGCGCTGGGAAGGAAGGACCCGGTGAGCACGAAAAAACAAACGCCGCGCGCCATCGCATTCCAGGGGGAGAGGGGTGCTTTTAGTGAGGAGGCCGCCCGGAAACTCGCCGGCCCCGATACGGAAGTTCTTCCCTGCTCGTGTTTTGAGGACATGTTTCGAAGTTTGAAGGAAGGTCGTGCAATCGGCGCCGCCGTCCCCATCGAAAACACTCTGGCCGGCTCCGTTCACGAGAATTACGACCATCTCGTGGGATTTGAATTGCCGATCGTGGGCGAAACCAGCGTACGAATTGTCCACAATTTAATCGCACCGAAAGGTGTGCCATTTTCCAAAATTCGCCGCGTATTCTCCCATCCGGTCGCATTGAATCAGTGCTTGGATTTCTTCGCCCGTAACCCGCAGCTCGAAAAAATCCCGTTTTACGACACTGCTGGAAGCGTGAAAATGGTTACAGAAGAAGGACTTACGGACGCCGCTGGCATTGCTTCGAAGGTAGCCGCCGAAATATATGGCGCCCGCATCCTGCGAAAATCCATCGAAAGCGACCGGCAGAATTTCACGCGTTTCTTTTTATTACGCACCCCGCAATTCGCCAGACTCCACCCGGTGCCGGACGGCCCCAACGTCCACTGGAAGACCTCCCTGGTGTTCACGACGCGGAATATGCCGGGAGCGCTATTCCGCGCACTCAGCGTATTTGCCCTCCGGGACCTCAGCCTGACCAAGATCGAATCGCGGCCTCTCCGGGGAAAGCCTTGGGAGTACCTGTTCTATGTGGACTTTCTGGGCAGGGTCGAAACACCCAACGTGCAAAACGCGTTGAATCACCTGCGCGAATTGGCCGATTTTCTACGTGTCCTGGGGTGCTATCCCAAAGCCGCCTAAGTACACTGGGGGTAGAGCCATGCCCACCGACGAAGAAGTTCCCGTACCGGCGATTGTCCCAGACGCCCCAGAGCCCTCGCTCGAAGAGTTGCCCGTCCTGACGGTGCGCGATACCGTGATTTTCCCCGGTGCCCTGCTGCCCATCACCGTGGGCCGCCCCAGCTCCGTGGCATTGGTGCAGTCGCTGGGAGAGAACCGGCACCTGGCGCTGGTTTCGCAATTGGACCCTCGCCTGGATACGCCCGCAGCAGAAGATTTATACAAAGTTGGCACGGTTTGCGTGATGCACAAGGCCATCCGCGTTCCCAAAGACAACCTGCTGCTGTTTTGTGAGGGCATCGACCGGATTCGCACGCGCGAATTCACCGCCACCGAGCCTTTCTTGCGCGCCTACGTCGAGCGGATTCCGGAGGTGGAGCCCGAAGTCACCAGCGAAGTGGAAGCGCTGCGCCAGAATGTAGTGACCCTCTTCCAGCAGATCGTCACCAACTCGCCGAATCTTTCCGATGACCTGGCGGCCACCGCCAATCACATTCCCGAACCCGGAAAGCTGGCCGACTTCGTGGCTGGAAATATGCCCGCGCTCAGCCACACCGAACGCCAGGCACTGCTGGAGCAGACCGACGCCGTCGCGCGCCTGAACGAGATTCACCGCCACCTCACGCGCGAACTCGAACTCCTGGAATTGCGTGGCCGGATCCAATCGCAGGTGCAGGGGCAGCTCTCCCAGAGCCAGCGCGAGTTCTATCTTCGCGAGCAGTTGAAGGCCATCCAGAAGGAACTCGGCGAGGGTGACGATTCGCAGCGCGATATTGACGAACTGCGCGCCAAACTGGAAGCCGCCGGAATGACCGAAGAAGTCAAGACGGAGGCACTGCGCGAGTTGAACCGTCTGGCGCGCATGAATTCGGCATCGCCGGAATACGGCGTGGCGCGCACCTACCTGGAATGGATGTCCAACCTCCCATGGAACGTCTCTTCGGGCTCCCAGGTGGACATCAAGCGGGCCGCTGAGATTCTGGACGAAGATCACTACGACCTGGAAAAGGTCAAGGACCGCATTCTGGATTACCTGGCGGTGCTGCAACTGCGTCCGGTGCTGAAAGGGCCCATCCTCTGCTTTGTGGGGCCTCCGGGCGTAGGCAAAACTTCCCTGGGACGCTCCATCGCCCGTGCCCTCGACCGGAAATTCGCGCGCATCTCGATGGGCGGCATGCACGATGAGGCGGAGATCCGCGGGCATCGCCGCACCTATATCGGAGCGCTGCCGGGCCAGGTGATTCAGGCGCTGCGGCGCACCGGCGTCAACGACCCGGTCTTCATGCTGGACGAGGTAGACAAACTGGGACGCGATTTCCGCGGCGACCCCGCCTCCGCGCTGCTGGAGGTGCTGGACCCGGAACAGAACGCCACCTTCCGCGACAACTACCTGGATGTGCCGTTCAACCTGTCCAAAGTTCTCTTCATCACCACGGCGAATGTGCTCGATCCGGTGCCCGATGCGCTCCGCGACCGCATGGAGATCATTTCCCTGGAAGGGTACACTGAGCAGGAGAAGGTGATCATCGCCTTCCGGTACCTGATTCCGCGGCAGACCCGGGAAAACGGGCTGGCGCCGGAGACTGATATTCACTTCAGCGAAGAGGCCGTGCGTTTTATCGTGCGCCGCTATACGCGTGAGGCCGGCGTGCGCAGTCTGGAGCGCGAAATCGGCTCGATCTGCCGGAAGCAGGCACGGCGGATCGCCGAGGGAACGCGCGACGGGCTGATGGACGTCACTCCGCTCCTGGTGGAGAAAGACCTGGGTGCGCCGCGTTTTCGCACGGACACGGAACTGGCGGAACGGACGCGGCGAGCCGGCGTAGCGGTAGGCCTGGCGTGGACTCCCGTGGGCGGCGATGTTCTGTTCATCGAAGGCGGCCGCATGCCCGGCGGCAGCAAAGGCCTGATCATGACCGGCCAACTGGGGCCGGTGATGCAGGAATCCGTGCAGGCCGCGCTCACCTGGGTGCGCGCCAATGCCACGCGCTACGGCATCGACCCGGAACTGTTCAAAACCAGCGACATTCACATTCACGTGCCTGCCGGCGCTATCCCCAAAGACGGACCTTCGGCGGGCATCACCATGGCGACGGCGCTGCTCTCCATGTTGACGGACCGCCTGGTGCGCCCCAACCTGGCGATGACCGGAGAGATCACCCTCACCGGCCAGGTGCTGCCGGTGGGCGGCATCAAAGAGAAGGTGCTGGCCGCCAAGCGCAGCGGCGTGCGCGAGGTGATTCTGCCCTACGAAAACGAAGTCAACGTGCGCGAAGATCTGAAGAGCGAGCAGATCGGCGAGATGAAAATTCAGTTTGTGAAGTCCATGGAGGAAGTCGTGGACCTTGCTCTGGAACCGCACACCGCGTGATATAGTCGCTCACGGATGCGCTTCACAGCCCCACTCACCCTGTTGTTGGTAGCGGCGTGTGCCTATGCTGCCGGCGATGTGCGCCTGTCCCCCGAGGAGCGCCAGGGCGAAGTGGAGTGGTTGACTTCGCTCGGCTTGAAAGTTCCGGAGGGCGGGCCGCTCCTGGAAACGCCCTTTGCCGCGCCATTCACCGCGCGATCCTTTTTAGTGCCGGCATCCTGGTGGCGCCTGCCTCAGCCCCGGGATGTGGCCGCCGACGCATTGCGGCAGGACGTGGCGCTGCTGCGCGTGGTGATGGAAAAGGCTTACGCCGGGTGGGTGAGCGCGCAGAAGCGCGGATGGGATTGGAATCGCTGGTTCGCGGAATGGGACCAGGAACTGGCCGGCAAGGGCACGGCGAAACTCGCCCTTCCCGATGCCCTGGCGCCGTTCGGCCGGTTGGAAGCGGTCCAGTTGGATAACCGTTCCGGTCCCGTAGGGCTGCCGTTCTTTGCCAGCGGTTCCCGCACCGCCGTGCTGGACGCGGCGCCGCAAGGGGCGTGCACGCAGATGCGCACCGTGGATGGCGCGACCTTCACGCTGGACCAGGCCGATCCGGCGCAGTTGCCGAAGAAGGCGCTGGTGCTTCTGGACGTCAACGCTCCCGAACGCGAAGCCTGGTACCTGGCGTATCCGGCCAAGCGCGGAATTGTGAATGGCGTGCTGTGCGGGTTGAAGTGGATCATCGCGCGGCCTACCTGGGCACATTCCAAGCGGCTGCTGATCGCGCATCTGGCCGGCACCGCTTCGGACACGCCTTCCTACCGCGCCATCGGCAAAGATATGGGATATCTCCGGCTGCCTTCTTTCACCAGGGAGAACGGCGAATTGCTGCGGCGGTTGCTTGGCTCCGTGCCCGAATCGGCGGGCCATGAGAAGCTGTTGATCGTCGATATGCGCAGCAACGAAGGCGGCGACGCGCCCGTGGAGGAACTGGCGCGATGGATCGATCTGCCCACCGTGCAACGGGTCATGCAGGGTGTGGGCGGCTACCGGCGGCAATCCTGCCTGTACACCGCGCTGCGCTGGGGCTCCGAGCAGGTCACCATCGGAGGGCTGAACCCGCCTCTGAGTGACGCGTCTGCGCGGCACCGTGCAGAAAGAGTTGGACGGTCTGTTCGCTCCCGCGGCGGCAGGCTGTCCGGTCTCGGTTCAGGAGACCAGGGCCGCGTGGGCTTATCGCGAGCATCGCGTTACGATGCAGCCTCCCGCCGGCAAGCCCCGGTTGCTGGTGCTGGTGGATAACGAGTGCGGCAGCGATTGCGAATTCATGGCCTACCTGCTGGCGGCCGAGAGCGGCAGCGTGATCGCGGGCGAAAACACGTTTGGCGTGGGCCAGTTCATCCAACCCGGGTACTTTATCCTGCCCCACACCCGCTTGCAGTTTCGCCTCGCCCTGGGGATGAGCGATTTCTATGGCGATGGGCGTAGCGTGGACGGCTACGGTCTGGATGTGGATGTCGTACTGCCGAGCGAAGAGGCGCAGGGCGGTCCGGCGATTCTGCGGCTGGCCGGGCGCCTGTTAGAGCAACTGCGGTAGGATCTCGCCGGCGGGCCCTTGCAGGGCACAATCCACGATGCTGGAAACGGCGCTGGGCTCGGTGTTGATCTCGATCACTTTGGCGCCCGCGTGTTTGGCGAACGGCACCAGCCCGGCAGCGGGGTAGACCACAGCCGATGTGCCGATCACCAGGAACACGGCCGCGGAAGCGGCGGCGTGCTCGGCCTCCTTCATCATGCCTTCGGGCAGCGGTTCGCCGAACCAGACCACGCCGGGGCGGGCCAGCCCCCCGCAGGCGCAGTGCGGCGGCAGTTTCGGCAGGGGAGCGCGGCGGTCGGGCCAGTTGGCCCCGCAGGCGGTGCAGCGCATGCGCCAGATGTCGCCGTGCAGCTTGAGGATCTTGCCGCTGCCCGCCAGGTCGTGCAGGCCGTCGACATTTTGGGTGATCAGGGTGAAGCTGGGCGATCTTGATTTCCAGCTTCACCAGCGCGCGATGCGCGGCGTTGGGCTGCGCTTTCTTGATGAGTTCGCGCCGCCAGTTGTACCATTCCCAAACCAGGCGCGGGTCGCGCGCGAAGGCTTCGGGAGTGGCCAGGTCTTCTGGCTTGAAATCCTTCCAGAGGCCATCTGTGCCGCGGAAGGTGGGGACTGCCGCTTTCGGCGGAAATGCCGGCGCCGGTCAGTACGGCGAGGGATGTGGCTTCGGCCAGCCACTGGCGAGCTTGTTCCAGGTTTTCCAACCTTCCAGTTTACAGGTGGAACAGTTTTTCCAGAATTTCGATTTGCCGCTCCGCTTTGGCGGCGAAATCTTTGGCGGCGGCGAGGTCCTTCGCGTCGAGCGCATCCGCCGCGCCGCGCAGATAGGTATCCATCAAGCCGGCCGGTCCGGTGTACTGTCCCCCGAGTCCGAGGCCCTGGGAGGCTTGCGAGCGTTGCAGGCTTTGCATGCTGCTGTGCACGGTCGCGGCCCGATTGCTCAGCAGGCTCAGATCTTCGCGCACCTTTTGCAGTTCGGCGCGGCTGGGTCCGGGGTCGGCAGCTACAGCGGGTGGTTGCGCCGCGGGCGGTTGCGTCGCCGGCTGTATTGCTGGCTGCTGCGTTTGCGGCTGCTGCGGTTGTGGTTGGGGCGGTTGTGGCTGCTGCGGTCGCGGTTGCGAGACCGGCTGACTCGGAACGTGCGCAAGCTGTGGCTTGGGCGGCGGAGAAAATGCGTCTGTCCCCTTTTCCGGCGTGGAAATGGGGACAGACGGCATTTTCCGCGGGTGCAGGCGCGGGTGTTATTACCGTAGCCGGCGCTGGCGCCGATACCGGATGCGCCGCCTGAATCGTTTTGCGCGCGGGAAATTCGATGATGCCTACCAACGCCGCCACTGCCACTACGGCGCCGATGGCCATCCACATGCCCCGCCTGCCGATGGGAGGTTTGCCGGCGAGTCCCTGGGGCGCCGCGGCAGCCACCGCCACCTGAGCGTCCAGCGTGGGCGCGGCCACCGTGCTGGATAACGCATTGCGAAATGCCTTGGCCGTCTGGAAACGCGCATCCGGCGCTTTCGCCACCGACATCAGAATGATGTCGTTCAATGCCTGTGGCAGGCGCGGATCCAGAGTGACCGGGGGCACCGGCGTCTTCTCCAGGTGCGCCGACATGATGGCGAACTGGCTATCGCCATCGAAGGGCCGCTTGCCGGTCACCATCTCGTACAGCGACACCCCCACCGAGTACAGGTCGGCGCGCGCATCCAGGTTGGCCGCCCCCTGGATCTGCTCGGGCGACATGTAGTAGAGCGACCCCATGGTGGTGCCGGTCATGGTCAGCTTGTGGTCGGATGAAGCCTTGGCGATTCCAAAATCCATCAGCTTGACCACGCCGTTCGGGGTCAGCATCATGTTGGCCGGCTTGATATCGCGATGGATCACGCCGTGCGCGTGGGCAAATTCCAGCGCGCTCAGCACCTGGCCAATGTAGTCCACCGCCAGCGGGACCGGAATGGGGCCCTGCTTCAGCCGCTGCTCCAGCGTTTGCCCGTCGACAAACTCCATGAGCATCAGGAGTTGATTGTCCTGGCGAACGGCCGTATGCAGGGCGGCGATGTTGGGATGCTCCAGGCTGGCCTGCACCTTGATCTCGCGCAGAAAGCGGTCGGCCAGTTCGGGCGCGTTGGCCAGGTCCGGAAGCAGCACCTTCATGGCCTCCACCCGGTCGGAAATCACGTTGCGGACTTTGTATACTTTGCCCATGCCGCCCGCACCGAGAATCCCGATGATCTGGTAGTCGCCGAGCGTCGAGCCGATCTGAAGATCCATGGCGCCCTCCTACTTCGCGGTGGTTACGGTATCGTTGACCTGCGGTTTGCCGGAGCCGGTGAACCTGCCGGATGCCGAGCCTTCTTCCACCTCGGTGATGACCATCTGGCCGAGCAGGTCTTCGATCATGCGGAGCGTCTTGCCCGTGGCGGGATCTTTAACGGGGCGCACCGGATGCTTGACGTCGAGCCGGTCGCCCACCTTGAGTCCGGCCCGGGAGCCGACATTGATGATAAGCGTGCCGTCAGGGGCGGCATCGGCCACCATGCCGCTCACCTGCACCACCGTCGTGGGGAGCGTTGTCGCCTTGGCGTCCAATTTGCCGCCCAGGTCCGTCACCGCCTTATTGGTGGCCTCGCCGATAATCGTGTTGGCGAAGTTGCTGGACTTCATATCGATGCCGAGGCCGCCTTCGGACCAGCCGCTGCCGCCGGCGCCCAGCAGGCCGGCCCCCTTGCGGGCGGATTCGCCTTTCCCACTGGCGCTGGCCAGAATTTCGGCGGTACTGGTATCGATGAGACGCGCGGTGATCTGCACCACGGCATTCGATTCGGTCTTCTTTACGCCGCCGATGCCGAAGCGGCCTGTGACACCGCCGAGGGCGCCGCCGCCTAAACTGGTGCTCTTGTCGTCGCGCCCGAATTGGGTAATGCTTCCGATGACGATGCCGTCTACGCCGAGAATGCGGGCGATTTTGGCCGCGCTGGACGCATCCGCCCGATCGCTATTGGAGAAATTCTGCTCCTTGATGATCTTGTCCAGTTCTTTGCGCTCGATCACCGAGTACACGCCGTCTTGCACGAGCTTATCCACCAGCAGGTCCGCGATGCCGGCCCCGATATCCTTATTCGTGCCGAAGACCGCCTCCACGCTCGTCTGGACGGTCGCATAATCGAAATTCATGACGGCGACGCGCTTCTTCTGCTGCCCTTGGGTCGACGCACAAAAGGCGAAAAGCAGTACAAACGCCAATCCGAAACTACGCATACGCAGGGTACCCCCATCAGGTCAAACATATTTTATGGGCGGCCCAGAGTCAACTCGGATGGCCGCATGGTGGTACTGGCCAAGGTCTATTCCAGCACGTGAATGTTCTTGCCGGCGCAGATCTCTTTCAGAATCTTAGGCCAAACGCTGACCGTGACCTCGCCCAGATGGGCTTTGCGCAGCAGCAGCATCAGGGTCCGCGCCTGGCCGATTCCCCCTCCGATGGAGAGCGGCACCTGGTTGTTGACGATCGCCTGGTGGTACGGGTACTTGAGGAAATCGAGTTGGCCGGTCAGTTCCAACTGCTTCTTCAGACTGTCCCCGTTGACCCGGATTCCCATGGACGACAGTTCATGGCGCCGCTTCGTGACGGGGTTCCAGACCAGAATATCGCCGTTGAGCCCGTGGCACGGCCGCCCGTCGATGGAGCGCGTCTCGGTGACCCAATCGTCGTAATCGGCCGCGCGCATTTCGTGCGGATACCCGTCCTTCAGCGTCCATCCGATGCCGATGAGGAACACGGCATGGCATTGTTCCAGGACGGCCGTCTCACGCTGCTTCCGGGGCAGGTCGGGGTACATGTCCAGGACGTCTTCGGCGTGCAGGAAGGTGAGCCGCTTGGGCAGATTCGGGTAGCGGGAGTCCTTGAGTTGCGGGAACAGGTCCTGCAAAAACTCTTCGGCATCCACCAGCACCTGCCAGATCGCCTGCACCGTATGCTTCAGGAACTCCAGGTCGCGATCGTAGAAGTGAATGGCCTGCTCCCAATCCCACTGATCCACGTAGGCGCTGTGGTCGTGGTCCAGGAAATAGTCTTTGCGCACCGCGCGCATGTCGGTGCACAAGCCCTCGCCTGCCTGGAGGTCGAAGCGCTTCAGCGCCAGTCGCTTCCACTTGGTGGCGGCCTGCACGATCTGCGCATCCACGGGATGCCGGTCGCGATCGTTGGAGATATGAAATTGCACCGGGGTGCGCGAACCATCGCGGTCCAGGTAATCGTTAACACCGCTTTCGGAGTCGACGATCAGCGGTACGGTGACCATCATCAGGTTGAGGTCTTTGCACAGGTGCTTTTCGATGAAATTCTTGGCTGCGAAAATAGCCTTCTGAGTATCCTTCGGACTCAGCAGGGAGATGTAGTCCTGAGGCAGGATTTTCTCCAACTCCTCGTAGTCGCCAATCCCGGGACCCGCCAGGTCCGCACGTTTGTCGAACATGAGTTTCACCTCTGGTTATCTACTATAGACCTGAGCACCACCGAAAGGTAGGGGGTCATTTGGGAGGCTGGAGTGACGTAGGATGAAACAGGGAGTCTTGATGCAGACGCCGGAACAACCGCCAGATTTTGTGAGTCTTTACCGGCGAGCTTTCGCGGAATACGGCGCGCGGGCCCTCTGGAATAAGCGGCTTCTGGACGCGCCGACGCCGGCGGATGCTCTGGTAGTGGCGCGTGCCCTGCGCATCGAAGGAGACCGTGCCGCGCGCCAGTTGGCGGAGCAGATCGAGCAGGCGTGCCGTGCCGGCTGTTAAGAGGACAACCGCGTCCACATTGACTCCTGAAAACCCTGAGATCATAATACGGATAGTACCTTTCAGTGGGCGATTCGTCCTGCCGCCTGGCCCAACGCGGACGCAAAAGAGTGGTTCTTGACGACCTGGATTTTCTCCTTCTGGACATTGCCTCGGAATGGCCAATGTCTCCTGAACTGGTTCATGCTGACGGATGTTGGATCGGCGTTAAATCGACAAATCCCTACGCACACTGTCGATGAATTGATTCTTGCGTTCGACGAGCTGTTCGAGTGTGGAGACGCGATGGCGTCCGTCCGAACGCGTCCGTCACGGAGAAGCAGCCGGCCCTTTGTCCCAAGCCGGGACGAAATTGAGGCGGGCCTTCGTGGCGCGTTCAGAACTTCTGACAATCTACGCCTGCTGGCGCGGCGAGGTGGGAGAAGGTTGTACGGTGGACTGGTCGCGGTAACTGTCGTCTGGTCCGGCAACCGTTAATGTACAGTTGAGGCACAATCGCGAGAATACCTGGAGTATTGGATAGAGGTCGAACGGGCCAAAGGACAGGTCGCGGGGCGGGTTGCATGGACGAAATTGCGACCCTGGCGCCCGGTTTACTGGAAAGAACTGCCCTCAGGCTCTCGGGCGCGATACCGGCTGGCGAAAGGGATGCAGGAACAGCCGCGGACTGCTGGGTTTTTCCGCTGCCGCCGTGGGGCTTGGGCTACACTCCGAAATTTCATCACGGCCCAACGGATCTGGCTCCTCGGAAGGAACGGCGAGCAGCAGAACGTACGGGAGAGACCGCACGTGCGGGAGGCGATATCCATATGAATACTTCCGGCGTCGGCGAAACGATCGCGAACGTTTTGCCGCTGGATGTGAATATGCCGCCCAAGCCGACAGAGGCGAACTCCAACACTGCTCCGCTTCCGCCACGCGGAGGTCCGGTTTGCGGCAGTCCGCGAATTGGCACTTCGGAAAGAGAGGGCGGCGGTGCCGCAACTCATCGGGCTTGTACTGCGTGAGCAGTATCTGCCAGCCCTCTGGGCGCTGGGCGAAATAGGCGATGAAAGTGCATTGCCCGTGCTTGAGATGCTGATGCAATATGAGGCCGATTTTACCGGTCCGATGTGCGGCACGCTAATCGCGCGCGATCGCTCGATTTGGAGACGCGCCGCAGCCGCTCCGGATCCAACTCAAGCACCATCCGGCAGACGAGCAGAGGAGCGGTTTGCACGGGTGTCCTATGTGGCCGGAGCCCGGCATGATCTCCCGTTCCAGATGATCCCGTTGCGGCGCTCGTAACACGCTTACCCACCCGGATTGTTCCCGGCGGCGCGCGGCGGTGGACTTACTGGTGGAACTGGGGCGCGTGACCATCGGGCCGCGATTGGCCGCCTGGCTCAAGATCCACAATGGGAAGTGCGCGCCAGTGTGGCACACGCGCTTCAGCAGTGGAACGCGAGCCCGAAACTGCTCGGTTTACTGGCGAAGGACCCGAATCCGGCAGTACGCTGGCTTGCCAGGAATCGGGCGCTACTGTGAATCCGCCGCCGTCTCTTCCACCGGCCCGAACTTCTTCAGCAGTTCGCGGATCCGGGCGCCGTCGCCCACCGCGATGATCTGCACGTTATCGTAGGGGACGTATTTCTTGGCCACGCGCGCGACATCTTCCGCGGTGATGGCGGCGATCTTTTCGGTGTAGGTATCCCAGTAGTCGGCGGGGAGCGAGAATTCGCGCTGCTGCATCCAGCGCTGCAGCACCCCGGCGGGATTTTCCAGGCCCAGGGCGAAGCTGGCGACCAGCGTCCGCTTGGCGCCTTCCAGTTCCTCTTTGGGCACCGGCACATCGCGAATTTCCTTGAATTCCTTCAGCAGGTCGGCCAGGGCCGGCTCGGTAACTTCGGTGCGCACCAGCATCGAAGAACTGAAGTGCTGGAGGTAGCGGGTGGCGGTGAAGCTGGAACTCACGCCATAGGTGTAGCCCTTCTCCTCGCGGATGATGCGGAACAGGCGCGCGGCGGGTCCGGACCCGAGCACCTGGTTCATCACCAGGCAGGCGATGTAGTCGGGACTGGTGCGGTCGATGGCGCGGTTGGCCAGCACCAGGTCGGTCTGCACCGATCCGGGACGCGAGATCAGGTACACCTTTTTCTCCGCGATCGGCGCGCTCACCGGCAGCTTGACCTCCGGCACCGGGCCGCCCTTCCACGCGCCCAGCGCTTTTTCGAGCGTGGCCACGGCGTCGCGCGGAGTGATTTCGCCCACGATGCCCGCCCAATCTCCGGAAGGCACGTAAAACTTCTTATAGTGCTCGATCAGGTTGTCCCGCGTCAGCTTGTTCAACGAGTCGCTGGTGATGCGCGTGAACTGGCGCGCATCGTTGGGATACAGCACCTTCATCAGCATCTCGCTGCCCAGGCCGGTCGGCGAGGTGCGGGCCTGTTCGATGGCGCTGCGCTGGCGCGTCTTCCATTTTTCGAACTCGTCGGCGGGAAACGCCGGGTGCAGCAGGATGTCGCTCAATACCGCCAGCGTGGCATTGAAATTCTCGGAGAGCGCGCTCACGGAAATGGTGCCGCCGCCCTCTCCTCCTCCGCCCCTGCCGCCGCGCCCGCCTCCTCCGCCCGCGCCGGCGCTGATGTTCACGGTGGCGCCCAAATCCGCCAGCGTTTCCGATACCTGCCGCGCGGATTTCGTGGTGGTGCCCATCATCATGAGCGCCGCGGTCGCCTCCGCGACTCCCGGCAGGCCCGCGGGATCGTGCAGAGGCGAGGAGGGAATTGAGATGGTCAGGGTGACCATGGGCCCGCGATGGCTTTCCAGAATCAGCAGCCGGATGCCGTTCGATAGCTGGCGATCCACCGGACGCGGCAGTTTCACTTTCAGGACTTCGTTCGATACCGGCGCGCGATTCATGCGGGTCATGCCCCGGAAGCTGACGGCCGGTTCCTGCGCCGGGAGCGTCACGGCGAAGAGGGTGCAGAGAACAAGTATCTTCATGATGCGGCTCCGTTACTGTTGTTTCCGCTGCTGTGTACGCCGGGGTGCGGGTTCGGTGACGACCACCGTCTTATTGGCGTTGACCAGTTCGGCCTTCGCGGCGCGCATGATGTCCTGGGCATTCACGGCCAGTTCCGCCTCGATGTCCGTATTGACGCGGTTGGGGTCGTCATACACCGCTGCGGCATCGGCCAGGGCCTGAGCCCGGCTGAGTGCGGTCAGGCGGTTCTCCGCGCCGCGCAACAGGGACATGCGCACGCGCTTCAATTCCTGGGCGGTCACCGGCTGCGAGTACAGCTTGCTGATCTCTTCGGAAATCAGGCCTTCCACCTCCTGCGGGCTCTTGCCCGGCCGGAGCGTGGCGGAGATGCGGAACATGCCGGGACCGGCGCGCCGTTGGGCGCTGGCCGATACCTGCACCGCAACCTCCTTTTCATTCACCAGCAGATTGTACAGCCGCGAAGTGTTGGCCGCCCCTCCGCCGCCGCCGCGCCCGCCAAAGCCGCCGCCGCCGCCGCCCAGAATGGACGCCGCCACACCCAGCGCGCGAGTGTCCGGATCGCCGCCGGGCGGAATGCGATAAGCGATATCGATGCGCGGCAGGCGAGCCAGCGGATCCTGCACCACCGCCCGCCGCTCGGCCGTCTTGGGCGCCTCCGCCAGGTTCACCGGCGTGGGGGGCGTCTGGCGCGGGATCACGCCGAAATACTTCTTCACCTTGGCCAGCGTCTCTTTGGTGTCCAGATCGCCCACCAGCGCCAGCACCGCGTTGTTGGGCGCGTAATAGGTCTTGAAGAACTGCTTCACGTCATCCACGGTGGCGGCGTCCAGATCCTGCATCGATCCGACCACCGGATGGTGATACGCGAAGTTGTCGTAGACCAGCTCTTCCAGCTTCTCGGACGTCTGTCCGTAGGCCTGGTTGTCCACGCTCTGGCGCCGCTCCTCCTTCACCGCCTGCCGCTGATTTTCCAGATTCTCCGGCGTGATGGCGAGGGCATGCATGCGGTCGGCCTCCAGGTACAGGCCCAGGTCGAGCTGATTCCGGGGCAGCACCTCATAGTACGAGGTCCGGTCTGTGTTGGTGGTTCCGTTGGAGTTGCCGCCGTTGGTGTAGATCAGAAAATCCAGTTCGCCGACGCCGACATTCTCCGTGCCCTTAAACATCATGTGCTCGAAGAGATGAGCGAAGCCGGTGCGTCCCGGCCGCTCATCCTTCGAGCCCACTTTGTACGCCACGCAAATCGCGTAAACGGGCGCGTAGTGATCCTCGGAGATGATCACCCGCAGGCCGTTATCGAGCCGCGTATCGCTGAACTTCACCTTCGGTAATGCGGACGGGGCGTGTTGCGCAAACACGGCCCCGGCGAACGATAGCACCACAATCAGAGACGGCTTCACGCAGCCTATTGTGGCATACGGCAGAGACCTGTGACTGGACAGACCTGGAGGTCTGTCCTACTTCTGCGCGATGGCAGTTGCCGTCCGTTCCAGCGTGTCGTAAAGAGGTTGCACGGCAACCACCGCCGGAGCCTCCTCCGCCACGGAAATTGCCAGAATACGGATTTTGTCGTTGTTCGGCAGAGTCAGCGTCTTGGCGCCCGCCGGTACATCCAGGGGGTACGCGAAGACGTAGGAATACGAGTAGTCCACGTTGGCGCCCTCGGCGTCATGATGGTGCGAGCAGAACCAGGCCACATCCGCGCGCTTGGTGAAGCCCGGCTGGATGCTGACCAGCTTGCCATATTGATCGCGGCGCATTCTGGGGGCGGTTCCGGGAGGCAGGGCGGGAGCGCCCGGCCGCTGCGCGATCGGTGTCTCGGTGGCTTCCCAAATGCGGTCGTCCCACTGCCCGATGAAGCCGGTCCAGTTTTGCACCTTCAGGTCCACGGTCCGGTCGCCGACTTTGAAAGTGCCGGTCTGGTCGCCATCGGCGGCAGCCAGAACGTACACGCGGTTGAATTTCCCGGCCGGAAGGTCGATGGTCTGGCCTTTCGCGGTCACGGCATTGGGCGCTCCGGTTTTGGCCGGACCCAACTGGAACTGCACGCCGGCATAGGCCAATTGCGCGGGCAGCATCTCGGCCGGAAGGGTCTGGCCCTTGGCATCGAAGCCGCCGGCCGATTTGGTCTCGTCGTTGCTGGCAACGGCCGCGTCGTAAGTCAGCGGCACGGGCTTGGAATCCACCGCCGCCAGTTTCACCGGAGGCGCGCCCAGCTTCACCGCGAAGGTGCGCGGCTGGAAGGCCGTGAAAGAGGTGGCCAGCTTGCCGCCCACCAGGTTCGCGGCACCTACAGGCTCTTCGGCGCCGTTGATCTCCCGGGCGGCCGCGACCGGCGCTGCGAAGCTTACCTGAACGTTGGGCGCAGGCTTGCCATCCAGTTCGACCATGCGGATCACCACTTCGTCGCTCTGTTCGGCCTTCTTCAGCGCCAGAATGCGAATGCGGCTGTTGTTGATGGATACCAGCGAGAACTCCTTCTTCAGGGCGCCGGCATGCTTCGCTGTCTCGAACGCCACCAGCGGACTATTCAGGCGGTATGCCTGCCAATCCGTCTGAGACGCGCGGAAATCGCCAAGGTGGCCGGCCAGCCCGAATACGAACTCGTGATGGCCCCAATCCTGCGAACCCTGGTCGGCGTATCCGCCGCGCGTGCCGGGAGTGCGCAGCAGAGTGAGACGCAGGGCGTTGTCCGCCGGCTTGTCGGAAGCGTTCTTGCAATCGGTGAGAACCGTGACGCCATAAGCGCCGCTCTTATCGGTCAAATCGACCCACTGGTGGCTGGCCACTTCGAACTGCCGGTCGTTCTCATTGGGCCGCTCGATGGTGCCGATGTCCCAGTTGTAAGTCGCGTTGGGATTCGACGCGGTGAGCGGGAAGGTGGCTTTCAGGTTGGCCTCTTTGGAGTTCCAGTCGATCACGTTGCCGATCTCCACGCGATTGCCGGCATCGCCGGCGGAGAGCCGCACGGTCTGCACGAATTTGGAATCTTCGGCTTCCCGGGTGACCTCGACGGCCACGCGCACCGGGCCGTTTTCCACCACGCGAATCTTGGCGGGGCCGCCGACGAAGGTGCGCGGCGCCGCCGTCTCCTGGTCGAAATCCATGTTCCAGGCCGGCCAGTTGCGCGGGTTATCGGTGAGCAGCACCAGGCGAATGGGCGAGCTGAGCAGTTCCTTCTTCACCAGCTTGTCGAAGATGCTGGTGATGTCGCCGCTCTGGTTCACTTTCAGGCTGTAGCGCGCGTTTTCGAGAGAGGCCTCGGTAGCCTTGAGACCGGACTTCGCGTTGGACAGAGCCGGCCTGCACGTCGTAAACCGCGTAGCCGACCGACGGGACCTTGGCCAGAAACAGCACTTTGCCATCGGCGAGCTGCGCCGGAACTTCCTTGCCGTCCGGTCCGCTGACGCGCACGCTGGTGGCGCCGGCGGGCAGGTTGACCTTCGCTTCCACCACGTCTTCGCGCGCGATGTTCAGCGAATTGTAGACCACCACGGGAATGCCTTTGGTCTGCGTATTCATGCCGGAGGCCACCGCTTCGGTGGCACTGGTGAGCACGCCGGCGAACTGGTTCATGGCGAGATCTGATCGTTCCAGGAATATTCGTAGGCTGTGGGCGTGGCGGTGCCGGGCATGATGTCGTGGAATTGGCCGCCCATCACCAGGGTCCACGCATCGTTCAGGCGCTGCAGCGGGTACGGACGGGCGCCGAGCCACTCGGCGGCCACGGAGGCTTTCTCGGCCGCATCGGCCAGGATTTCATTCTTGCGATTCCAGCGTTTATGTAGGTCTCGCTGGTGAGGGAGCCGGCGGAGTGATTGATCAGTTCCAGGTCGCCTTTGTATTGGGGCACCTGGAGGCCTGTTCCGGGCTTGATATCCAGGAACATCTGTTCGGCTTTGGCGGAGACCATCTTCACGGGCCCATCGCCGACCTTGACTTCGGGCGCAGGCGGCGCTGGGCTTGCGCGGCTTGCCCGCCGCGGCCACGGTCCGCCGAACGCGAACGGATTGGGCTGCGGGACCGTGGCCTTGGTGACGATGGCTTCCATCAGTCTTGACCGAAGCTTCGGTGGGCGATCCGCCGACGTCGCCGGTGCCGTAATAGTGATAGTCAGCATAAATCCCGTGAGGTCGCCGTCGATTTTGGTGCGCTGCGTCCAGTCATCCAGCGCGCGGACGTCCGCGTCCGGCCATCTGGCGCTGCTGAGGCGACATGCTGGCCAGTTGCTCCGGTGTCAAGCGCCGGCGGCGCGGGTGGAGCGGAGGCGCCTTGCTGATGTCGTAAGTGACGCTGCCGCTGTAGCTGCCCGGAGTTGAGCGCGGCCAGGACGCTCTTGCCGTCCGGGCCGTCCCAAAGCCCCACGTTGAACGGAATTCCCTTGGGCGTTTTCTCCGGCGAATTCGGACCGCCCACTCGGCGCGGATGAGCCCCAAGACAGTTTCTGCGTGGAGAATCCCTTGATGCCGGCGTGCGCCAGAATGCTGGGCAGGGAGGCCGGGAAGCCGAAGCAATCCGGCAGCATGAACTCCGCGCTGGCCATGCCGAAATCGTGGCGGAAATACTCATTGCCGTAGAGAACCTGGCGGATGATCGGATTCCGCGTAAGGCGAATTACGTCGTTTTCTTCCATGGACGATCCGGCCGGGAACCACCGGCCCGCGTCGACGTACTTCTTGACCCGTTCGTAATCGGCAGGAAAATATTCCTTCATCATGCGGTAGCGATTGGCGCCGCTGAAATTGAAAATGTAGTGCGGATACTTTTCGAACAGGTCGAAATTGTCGCGCATGGTGTTCGGGAGATGTATCGCTGATGGTGGCGGGATACTCCCAGCGCCATTCGGTGTCCAGGTGGGCGTAGCCGACCACGTACAGGGTCGGCTGCTTGGTGAGATCCGGAGTTTCCGGCTTCGGGGTCTGGGCCGCTGCCACACCGAGCAGGGCCAGACAGAGTAACAGGCTTCGTCGCATGAGCACCTCGTAAACGAACAGCCTAGCGCACGGCGCGCCGGATGTCTAAGGTATACGGGCCTGAAATGCCTGAATGCCGCACCCAGCTCAGTTCTCGTTGGGTCTTGCGGCGCGATCGATCACCAGCACGAAGCCCGTCCGGTCGATCACGGTGCGGCCAATCCGGACTCGCGTTGCCCTCCGCCTTTGCGGTGATCGCAAAACCATCCGAGGCAGCCCAGGACGGCTCGCCCACGATCTGATAATCCCGAATGCCGTCTGCCAGTTGGATCAGCAGGTGCAGGGACGCGTTGGGCACCTGGAACCGTCCGCCGCGGGAACCTCGCGCGATGGCGCGCGGCAGTTGCGCCCAAATCGCGACAGGCACCGCCAGAGCGGTCAGGCATAATGCCGCCATTCCCCTCACGGGGTTTTCTTCGGTTTGCGGGGAGGCTTCGCGCCTGCGCGCTTGCGCGGCGCCACCTTCGCCGCCGGTTTCTTTTTGGTCTTTCGCTCCGGTCCGGTGTCCGCGGCCATGTCGAGCCCGAAAATGCCGGCGAGATCCTCGCCGCCGAGCACCTTGCCCGCGTCCGGCGCGTTCGGGCCAGCGGCACGTTGCCGGCGCTGACGATCAGTTCCTTTTCGTCCACTCCGCGCAAGCGGAAGAGGAGTTCCGGCTGGTGGTCGAACCGCGCGCCGATGCCGTAGAGCACCGCCGCGACATGCTTGCACATATCCGGCCCAGTCCGGGCAACTGCACGAAAGCTGGATCTCGGCCGGGGAGGGAAACAGGCCCTGGCTCTGCCGGCAGATCCGTTCCATCACCCCTTTGGAAAAGCGCCCCTGGAGCAGTTCGACCAGCGAATCGATCGCGCCCGCGCAGTCCTTGCAGATGGATTTCCAGCGCGCCTTCGGCAACCGGCGCCACTTTCAGCGCGACCTCGTATAACTCCGAGCCGCTGACCAAGGCCTGGATCGCGCCGGGCGTAATCTGCAGATCGACCACCGAACCGTTGCGCACATAGGTTCGGCCGCGCGGCAGCCGGTTGGCAAAATCGCTGTACCGCTCCAGGTTCTCGCACCAGGCTCTTGCCCCAGAAGGTCTTGGCGATGGCGCGGCCTTCGATGCTGACCGGCGAGACGGCGTGCCCTTCTTCCTGCGCTTCTCCATCTCGCGCACCGCTTTGCGCCGCCGTTCCGCCACCGAAACATAAGGCCTCCAGCCCCAACCGCCGTAGTAATCCATCGATCAAGTCTCCTTCAGCGCCTTATTGATATCCAGCGCAACCAGCTTGAGCAGTTCGTCGTCTTTCAATTCGGTCAGCAGCACGTCCGCGCCGCCTTCCAGCAACTCCTGCGAGAGTTGGCGCTTGGATTCGATGAGCTGGTCGATTTTCTCTTCCACGGTACCGCGGCAGACGAACTTGTGCACCAGCACATTCTTGGTCTGGCCGATGCGGAAGGCGCGGTCGGTGGCCTGGTTCTCCACCGCCGGGTTCCACCAGCGGTCGAAATGCACCACGTGCGAAGCGGCGGTCAGATTCAGGCCCGAGCCGCCGGCCTTCAGCGAAAGCACGAAGAAGCCCACGGCTTCGTCTTCCTGAAAGCGCCGCACCAGGTCCTTGCGCTTCTTCACTTCGGTCTCGCCGTGCAGCACCAGGCCGGGCCGCTCGAATACCGAGCCGAGAAAAGCGGCCAGCGGCGCGGTCACCTCGCGGAACTGCGTGAAGACCAGCATCTTCTCCTGCTTGGCGGCGACCACTTCGGCGATTTCGCGCAGACGCGCCCATTTGCCGCTGTCGCTTTCGCTCCACGCGCCGTCTCCCAGCCACTGCGACGGATGGTTGCAGATCTGCTTGAAGCGCATCAGGAACGCAAGCACCAGCCCTTTGCGCTGGATTCCGGTGGCATCCGCGAGTTGCTCGGCCAACTCCTTCACCGCCTGCTGGTAGAGCGCGGCCTGGCGGCGGCTGAGCGGGCAGAACGCCTTGATTTCGGTCTTGTCCGGCAGGTCGGAGATCACCGTCTTGTCGGTCTTCAGGCGCCGCAGAATGTAGGGCCGCACCAGTTCGCGCAGCGGGCCATAGGAGCCGTGCGGGCTGTTCGCCAGCCGCTTGGTGAAGTTCGAGAACTCCTTCGCCGATCCCAGCAGCCCGGGATTGACGAAGTCGAAGATCGACCACAAATCCCCCAGCCGGTTCTCCACCGGCGTGCCGGTCAGCGCCAGCCTCGCACCGGCTTTGAGCTTCTTCACGGCGCGCGTCTGTTTGGCGCCGGGGTTCTTGATGGCCTGCGCTTCGTCCAGCACCGCCAGCCGCCAGGGGACCTCGGCAATCCACGGCAGCGCGCAGCAGCGATCCGTAGCTGGTGATGACCAGGTCGACGTCCCGCAGCCGCGCGGCGTCCAGGGCCTTCAGATCGGCCGCCGGCAGCGCCGACGGATGCGCGATGAGCGCCTTCAGACCCCGGCGCGAAGCGTTCGATTTCCGCCGCCCAGTTGGCCAGCAGCGAAGCCGGCGCGACCAGCAGGCTCGGCTGCGGCTGGCCGCCGTTCTGGCGCTTGAGAACCAGCAGCAGCGAAAGCACCTGAATGGTCTTGCCGAGTCCCATGTCGTCGGCCAGGCACGCTCCCAGCCCGAGCTTGGCGAGCAGATACAGCCAGCGCACGCCCACCTGCTGGTACGGCCGCAGCACGCCCTTCAGCGCATCGCCGGGATCGACTTGCGCCAGCCCCTGCGGGCTGCGCAGCCCCTTCAAGGTCTCGGCCAGCCAGGGACCGGCGACCACTTGCGCCCAGTCGGCGCTTCGGCTGACGGCCGCATCTTCCGCGGCGACATCCGCGCCGGCCAGCAGGCGCATGGCTTCGCCGAAAGCCAGGCCGTTCTCACCGCGCCGCGCGCTCCACTTCGCTGAAGCGCTCGATCATCGCTTGCAGGTGCTCGCGGTCGAGTTCGATCCAGCGCCCGCGCACCAGGGCGAGCCCATCGGTATTGGCCAGCAGGTCGCGGATTTCGGCGGCGGTGAGCGTCTCGCCGTCGAGCGTGACCTCCATCTGGAAATCGAGCAGCGCGTCCTGGCCCAGCCCCGACGGCGGCTTGCCTCCCACGGTGCCGGTCACGCGCGGCCGCGGCGGACGGTTGCCTCGCCACGCCGCCGGCATGCGCACCACCACGCCCGCCGCCTCCAGTTGCGGGACGTCGCGCAGAAGTTGCAGGGCTTCGCGCGGCGTCCAGCGCAGCGGATGAAAGATCTCGCCCGCGTCCACCATGGCCTTCAGCCACGGGCACGTTCTCCGACGCCCGCTGCACCGGAACGCAGCAGCGACAGGAGACGGTCCTTGTTGGCCGCGCCGGCGTACTCGCGCAGCGCCTGTCCCAGCGGCAGATGCTGCGCCTTGGCCTGCGCCGAAAGCCGCGTGGTGTAGGTGGCGAGAAAGGCGAACGGCGCATCCGGGTCCTTGCGGTTCTCGGCGAGATTGAAATGCACGCGGCCCACCAGGTTCCAGGCCGGATTGCGGCGCTTGAGGAAATCCTGCACGCCGCATTTCGATTCGGCCAGCTCGATCGGCAAAGGCCGCGTCGAGTTCCTGCCACAAGGCCTCGAGCACTGCGGCGGTCAGATACTCCGCGCCCATCATGGGCGGCGCGGCCAGCGCGATGCGCTCCAGTTCTTCTTCCGGAGGGGGCGGCGCCGGCTCTTCTGGCGCCGATCCTCGCCGCCGTGCGGGTGCAGAGGGCGGTCACATAGCGCGCGCCGAATTCGCGCCAGTAAGAGAGGACCGGCGGCAGCGCGGTGCCGGCTTCGTCCGCGCCCAGCAGCAGAAGCCCGTGGCCCGATCCGCGTTCGAACACCTGCCGCAGATTTCCGGCCAGCGCGGCGTCGAGCGGAGGCGCGTCAGGCTCGTCCGCGAGGACCAGCCGGCCGTGAGGACTCAATCCGAGTGAAAGGGACTCCATGTCGGGACTGTTCAGGATAGCAAGGGCAGCCACCATCGATGGCCGGCGAGCACGCTGACCGAGCTTTTACGGCAGGCGGAAGGCGACTACCGAATCGCCCATCTTAGCGCCGAAGTCCCTGGCCTTCCCGTGGCCGCCTGCGCAGATCACGACGTACTGCCGGCCCTGCCATTCGTATGTCATCGGCGTGGATTGGGCGCTGGCCGGAAGTTCGCTCTTCCAGATCTCCTCGCCGGTCTCGGTGTTGTAGGCGCGGAGGTACGGCTCGAGCGATGCGCCGGCGAAGACCAGCCCGCCTCCGGTCGAAATTGCGCCACCCATGGAGATGGTCTTGCCCACGGCGGATTCCCACCTCAGTTTCCCCGTATTCAGGTCGAACGCCACCAGCGCGCCCCACGGTGGAGCATTGCAAGGCGTGCCGGCCGGCGAGACCAGCAAGTCGCGATACATGGCAAAGGGCGTGCCGCGCTGGCGCGCGAATTCGCCGCGTCATGCGATTCGGCATCGCGGTTGTTGTACGCGGCCTTGTAGTCCGCGCGCGGAATCAGCTTCGACCACGGCCGGGAGCCGGTTGGTGACGGCGAACAGCAGTTGCCGTTCGGGGTCCCAGGAGGCGCTGCCCCAGTTCACGCCCCCCACATTGCCCGGGAATACGAGCGTGCCCTGCACAGCTCGGCGGGGTGAACATGCCTTCGTTGCGAAGCGACCCGAATGTGCTCGCTGGCACCACGCCTTGGCTTCGGGCGTCGGCGCCCCAGACGTCGGCTGCGGTCAGCTTCTGCGGCACCATGGCGGACCAGGCCGGGAACGGCTGGCGTAGACGATGCTCTCTCGCCGGGGATATCGCTCTTGGGCACGGCTCTCTCGTCCACCTGCATGAGCGGCTTGCCGGTGAGGCGGTCGAGCACAAACACGTTGCCCATTTTGGTGGTGACGGCCACCGCGGGCTTACCGCGGAACTGGATCAGCGCCGGCTGGGAGGCTACGTCGTAATCCCAAAGGTCGTGATGGACCACCTGGAACGACCACACCTCCGCGCCGGTGGATGCCTTCAGCGCCACCACGCAATTGGCGCGCTCGTTGTTGCCCGGCCGTTCGCCGCCGTAGTAGTCCGGGCTGGCGCTGCCCGTGGGAATGAAAACCAGGTCGCGTGCCGGATCCGCCGCCAGCGTGGACCACGCGTTGGCCGCGCCGGTGCGGTGTGCCTGCTCGTTGGACCACGGGATGGGGTCCCACGTCCAACGCAGTTTTCCCGTGCGCGCGTCGTAGGCCGCGCACGATGCCGCGCTCCACGCTGACTTCGCGATTGTCGCCGATGGAGGATCCCGTGATGACCAGATCGCCCACCACCGCCGGCGCCGAGGTGACTTCGTAATCGCAGCAGTGGTGGTAGTCCACATTGGCCGTGAGATCCACGGTGCCGCCCTTTCCGAAGCCGGTGCAGGGTTTGCCGGTCTTCGCGTCCAGGGCCAGCAGTCGGGCGTCGATGGTGCCTTCGAAGAGGCGCACCGCACAGGCCGCGGCGCGGGGAGCCTTGGAATCGATCCACGCTGCCACGCCCCGCGAGGAGACTTCGGAGTAATCGGCCTCACGGTCGATATGGGGATCGTAGGTCCATTTCTCGGCGCCCGTGGCCGGGTCGAGCGCGATCACTTTGTTGAACGGCGTGGTCAGGTACAGGGTACCTTCGATCAGGATTGGGGTGGCTTCGAAAGCGGCTTTGTGATTCAGGTCCGTGGCCGGTTCCAGCGCGCCGGTGTGATACGTCCAGGCGGCCTGGAGACGCGATACGTTGCGCACATCGACCTGTTTAAGCGGCGAGTAACGCGTACCGCCGGAGTCATGGCCATAGGCGGACCAGCCGGCATCGGACGCCGCCAGTGGGGCACACGCAAAAAACAATAGAAGATACAGACAGCGCATACCTGGATTGTGCGGCATCCTGTCACGGAAGCCAACATGCCAGGGACGAGCAGGCCTCCGCGAGGGACGAAGCGGCTGGAACCCTTACTCCAGCGGCAGGCCCGATTCCTTCAGCGCCCGCCAGCCGCCGTCCAGCGAAATGGCGTTCGTGTAGCCCATCTTCTGCAGATTGTCGGCCACCAGCGCCGATCGGAATCCGCCGCCGCAGTACAGCACCAGCGTGGTGCTCTTGTCCGGCACCTGCGTACTCGATGTCGCGCTCGATGATGCCCCTGCTCATGTGCACCGCGCCCGCCACGTGCCCGGCGGCCCACTCGTTGTCTTCGCGCGTGTCCACCAGCAGGTGCGGCGTCGCCGGCTGCACGCATCTTCTTGTAGCCGTCGATATCGATCTGCTTGCACGCGCGATTTCGCGTCGTTCACCAGCTTCAGAAATCCCGGACTATGCACCATTCTTCGCATCTACTCCACGCGCCGGATTTTGGCGCCCGCCTGCGCCAGTTTCGCCTCGATTTTCTCATAGCCGCGGTCGATGTGGTACACGCGGTCGATCACCGTCTCGCCCTTGCGCCACCAGCGCGCGCCAGCACCAGCGACGCGCTGGCGCGCAGGTCGGACGCGATCACTCCCGCGCCGGTCAGCTCGCGCGGCCCCGCCACGATCGCCTGCCTGCCGTCCAGCCGGATGTTGGCGCCCATGCGCGCCAGTTCCTGCGCGTGCATGAAGCGGTTCTCGAAAATCGTCTCCACGATGATGGCGATGCCCTCGGCCTGCGTCATCAGCGCCATGTACTGCGCCTGCAGGTCGGTGGCGAAGCCGGGATACTCCTCGGTGGTCATGTCCACCGAGCGCAGCCTGCCCGTGCGCCGCGCACCCGCAGCGTGGTCGCGTCCGGCTGTGTCACTTCCACCCCGGCCTGTTGCAGCTTGGACACGAGCGCGTCCAGGTGCTCGGGCACGCAGCCGGTCACCGTGCACATCGCCGCCGGTGATCGCGCCGGCAATCAGGAACGTCCCGGCCTCGATGCGGTCGGGGATGATGGTGTGCTCCGCGCCGTGCAGCTGCTCCACGCCCTGAATGCGGATCGTGGAAGTGCCCGCGCCCTCGATCTGCGCGCCCATCTCGATCAGCAGCGCCGCCAGGTCCACCACTTCCGGCTCGCGCGCCGCGTTGCGCAGCACGGTTTCGCCCTTGCGCCAGCACCGCCGCCATCATCAGGTCTTCGGTGCCGGTCACGGTGATGCGGTCGAAGTGCACCGTCGCGCCGCGCAGGCCCTCGGGCGCTTCCGCTTCGATGTAGCCGTGCGCCTGATTGATGCGCGCGCCCAGCTGCTCCAGGCCGAAGATGTGCAGATTGATGGGCCGCGCGCCGATGGCGCAGCCGCCCGGCAGCGAAACCCGCGCCCGTCCGCTGCGCGCCACCAGCGGCCCCAGCACCAGGCTGGAGGCGCGCATGGTCTTCACCAGCTCGTAGGGCGCTTCCGGGCGAGACGATCTGCGGCGTGTGCAGGCGCACGCGTCTCGCCATCGACCTCCACCTGCGCTGCCGATATCCACCAGCAGCCGCTGCATGGTGCGGATGTCGCGCACGCGCGGGAATGCGCTGCAGCGTCACCGGCTCATCGGTGAGCAGCGCCGCGGCCAGCGCCGGCAGCGCCGAATTCTTCGATCCGTTGGTGGGGATCTCTCCCTCGAAGGGCGTTCCGCCCGTGATCACGAACTTATCCATGTTTGTCGATGCTATTCCCAGAGCTTTCGAAACCCTTCCGCCCGCCGCGGCCAGCCGCCGCTCCGCCTCTTCGCGGCCCATGCCCGACTTGCGCCATCACAATCGCCGTGCGCACGTTGTTGCCCGCCTGCGCCAGCAACTCGCCCGCCCGCTCGTACGGACACTCCCGCCGCCTGCGCCACGATGCGCCGCGCGCGGTCCACCAGCTTCGCGTTCTTCGGCTGCACATTCACCATCAGGTTGCCGTAAACGTATCCCAACCGGATGAACGCCCCTGTAGTGAGCATGTTCAGTACCAGCTTCTGGCGCGGTGCCGGCCTTCATGCCGCGTCGAACCGGCCACGACTTCCGGCCCCACCAGCGGCGTGATGGCAATCTCCACCGCGCGCGCCAGCTCCGAATCCGGCGTGCAACTGATCCCGACCGTCACCGCGCCCATCCGGCGCGCTTCGGCGACCGCGCCCAGCACATACGGCGTGCGCCCGCTGGCCGCGATCCCCACCAGCACGTCGCTGGCCGGTGAAGCCGCGCGCCTGCAGGTCGCGCACGCCGATGGCCGGATCGTCTTCGGTGGTTTCGGTGGCGCGGCTCAGCGCCGCTTCGCCGCCCGCGATGATGCCCTGCACCATCTCCGGCGGCACGCTGAACGTCGGCGGGCACTCGGAGGCATCCAGCACGCCCAGCCGTCCGCTGGTTCCGGCGCCGATATAGAACAGCCGCCCGCCGCGCTCGAATGCCGCCACGATGGCATCCACGGCGCGCGCGATGGCCGGAATCTCGCGCTCCACCGCGCCGCCACCTTGCGGTCTTCGGCATTGATGATGCGCAGCACCTGCTTCGGTGGGCAGCGCGTCGATGGACGCCGAGGCCGGGTTCGGCTGTTCGGTCAGGAGTTTTTCGAGCATTATAAGCCGTACCCTTTCAGGCTACCTCGAAAGAGCGCCAAAAATCGCGCAGATCAGGCTGACGGATTTTCCCGCCGCAATGGGATATATTTAACAAATCGACCCAACAGGAGTTTCGTTATGCCCACACGATTCGCCGGCGTCACGCTGGCACTGCTCGCTGTTTCCCTGCCGGCCATCGCCGCCGATGCCGCCACCACATCCCCGGTTCCGGTGAAAAAGGCCAACTATGAACTGGCGGCCCAATGGACCGCATCCAAGGTCGGCAAGATGGTCTTCGATGTGGCCGTGACGCCGCACTGGCTGGAAGCCGGCGACCGCTTCTGGTACACCTTCGAAAACACCCAGGGCCGCAAATTCTGGATGGTGGACCCGGTCAAGAAGACGCAAACCTAGGTCTTCGATCCCGTGAAACTGGCCGCCCAGCCTGACCACCGCGACCGGGCTGCCCTACGATTCGCAGCACCTGCCCATCACCACGATCCGCTACGTCAAGAACGACACCTCCATCCAGTTCGACATCAACGTGCCGCGGGACGCCGTCATTCCCGGCGAAAAGAAGACCGCCGGACCGCGCGCGACCGAGCGACCAACAATCCGGGCAGCAGGCGACGAACGACGACGATCCGCAGCAGCAGGGCGGGCGCGGCGGACGCGGCGGCGCCGCCGCCGGGCCGAATCAGAAGACAGCTCGCCTTCGAATACGAGTCGGCACCGGCAAACTCACTCTGCTGGACGAGCGCCCGCCGCGCAAAGCCGCCTGGGCCAGCATTTCGCCGGACGAGAAGAGGTGGTGTTCGCGCAAGAACCACAACCTGTACATGATGGACGCCGCCAATTACGCCAAGGCCCTGAAGAAGGCCGACGACACGACCATCGTGGAGACCCAGTTCACCACCGACGGCGTGGAGGATTTCGGCTACGGCGGCGGCCGCGGCATGGGCGGCGACCAGCAGCAACAGGAACAGCAGCAGAACGAAGGCGAACGGCCAGGGGCAGGACAACAAGAATGCCCGGCGTCAGCGCCGGCAATGTCTCCTGGTCGCGCGATTCCAAGAAGTTCGCGCTGGTGCGGCGCGATTCCCTCAAGGTCGAAAAGCTCTGGGTGATCAACTCGCTGGCCAATCCGCGGCCCACGCTGGAGACTTACCGCTACGCCATGCCCGGCGACGCAGAGATTCCGCAGTCGCAGCTGGAGATCTTCGACGTGGCCTCCAAGGACCGGAAGATCGTCAAGGCCGACGCCTTCAAGGACCAGACGCATGCAGATCGAAGTGGAGCGCCCGTCCGCGCGCATGCGCGAGGAGCACGAGAAGACCGAAGCCGCTATGGGCCGGCCCTGGCTCGGACAAGCTCTATTTCACGCGCATGAGCCGCGACCTGCACCGCCTGGACGTCTGCGTCGTCGACACTGCCACCGGCGAAGTCAAGCCGCTCATCCAGGAGCGCATGAACGTCTATATCGAGACCAAGCCGCTGCGCATTATCGACAACGGCGCGGAAATGGTCTGGTGGACCGAGCGCGACGGCTGGGGCCACTACTATCTCTACGACGCCGACGGCACGCTGAAAGAACCAGATCGACAAGGGCGAGTTCGTCGCCGAGGACATCTCGTATGTCGACGAGAAGGCGCGCCACGATGTATCTTACGGCGTCGGGCCGCGAGGACGGCGAGGATCCGTACTACATGCACAACTACCGCGCCAATCTGGACGGCAGCGGCATGAAGCTGCTGGATCCCGGCGACGCGTCGCACGCGGTGGCATGGCCGCCGATTCGGGCCAGTTACTTCGTGGACAACAGCTCGCGCGTCAACACGCGCGCCGAGTCAGCGTGCTTTACGACGCGCAGGGAGCCGAAGCCATGCCGCTGGAGAAAGTGGATGTCGCTCCGCTGCTTGACGGCCGGCTATAAGTTCCCCGAACCGTTCAAGGTGAAGGCCGACGACGGCATCACCGATCTCTACGGCGTGATGTACAAGCCGTTCGATTTCGACCCCAACAAGAAGTATCCCGATCATCGAGTACGTCTATCCCGGGCCGCAGACCGAGAGCGTGACCCAGACGTTCACGCCGCAAAAGCGCCAATATCGCGCTGGCCAACCTGGGCTTCATCGTGATCGAGGTGGGCAACCGCGGCGGCAATCCGCACCGCTCCAAGTGGTATCACACCTTCGGCTACGGCAACCTGCGCGATTACGGCCTGGCCGACAAGAAGGCCGCCGTCGAGCAACTGGCCGCGCAAGTACCCCTTGATCGATATCGACCGCGTGGGCATTACCGGCCACTCCGGCGGCGGATTCATGTCCACCGCGGCCATGCTGATCTATCCCGATTTTTCAAGGTCGCGGTATCGGAATCCGGCAACCACGAGAACAACATCTACAACAACACCTGGAGCGAAAAACACCACGGCGCTGAAGGAAGTTACCGACAAGGACGGCAAAGTCACGCTTCGAATACTCCATCGACAAGAACTCGGAGATCGCCAAGAACCTGAAGGGCCACTTGCTGCTTTCCACCGGCGATATCGACAACAACGTCCACCCGGCGAACACGCATCCGCCTGGCGGACGCGCTTGATCAAGGCGAACAAGCGCTTCGATTTCGTGATCCTGCCCGGCCAGCGGCACGCCTACGGTCCGGATGGCGGAGTACTTCTCCTGGATTCGCGCCGATTACTTCTGCAAGTATCTGCTGGGCGATTTCGATCAGAGCGTGGATATGTGGGAATTGAATAATGAGCGGCAGGCGGCCGATAAGGCCCCTCCCGTCCGCCAGGGTCAGGGCACACAGCAGCAACAGCGCCGTGGCGGAGGAGGCGGGAACTAAACAGAGCCGCGCGCGTCAGCGAGCGTCAAACATCCAGCCTATCGCAGGCCCCGGTGCGGCGACGGAACCAATCCCGCGGCGTGAGCCGCCGCAATGACGCCCGCCAGGTTTTTGACGCCCAGTTTCTTCATCATCGTCCGGCGGTAGGAACGCACCGTATTGTGCTCCAGGTTGAGTTCGACGGCGACCTCTTTGGTTCTTTTCCCGGCGGCGACCAAACGCAGAACTTGCGTCTCTCGGGGAGAGAGGCAATCGATATCGGCAACATGTTCCCCGCGCTGCTCGCTTCGCTGCACGCACGCCACCAGGCGGCTGGAGGCGCCCGGGCTGAGGTAAGTGCCGCCACCCGCCACGGTGCGAACGGCCAGCAGGACTTCCTCGGCCGGTGACTTGTTCCAAACAAAACCGCGAACGCCGGCGCGAATCGCCGCCAGTATGGAATCTTCGTCATCGTACGCCGACATCGTCACGACCCTCGTCCGCGGACAAACACGCAAGACTTCCCTGGTTAGCTGAATGCCCGTAACGCCGGGCGGACCAGCGTCGATCAGCACCAGATCGGGCTGGATCCGGACGCAGAGCGGAACTGCCTCGACTCCGCTGGCGGCTTCGCCGGCCACCTGGATGTCGGGATCGCCGGCGAAAACAGCCCGCAGCCCGCCCGTTATCTTATGAGCCTCAACCAAAACTACCTTGACCGCCATGAAACTATCTGCGCCGGGTGAAAAAGGTGAGGAGCCAGATAACTAGAAAAACGAAGAACAGAATTTTCGCGATGCCGACAGCCGTTCCGGCGATTCCACCAAACCCCAGGATCGCGGCAACCAGCGCAATAACCAGGAACACCAGTGACCAATGCAGCACGTTCCCTCACTTTCCAGCACATAGTAGCGCATAGGAGATACGTCCGGCGCAATCAATAGTACTCCTGCGGTACTCTGTTTCCAGGGGAGGGTGCAACATGAGCCTCGTCACCGGCAAGTCCATCTCGCGCCGGAGCGTTCTCCGCGGGGTCGGCGTCTCCCTGGCTCTGCCTCTTCTGGATTCGATGGTCCCGGCGCAGACTCCCTTGCGCCAGACCGCCGGCGCCGCGCCCAGCCGCCTGGCATGCATCGAAATGGTGCACGGCGCCGCCGGGAGTTCCGTTGGCAACGCCGGCAGGCACTACTGGAGTCCCGCGCGGGACGGCGCCGATTTCGAATTCTCTTATTGCCTGCAGCCGCTCGCGCCGCTCCGGGAGTTCGTAACCGTCATCAGCGGCACCGATGCTCGCCAGGCCGAGGCCTTTGCGCCTACCGAAGTCGGCGCGGACCATTTCCGTTCCAGCGCGGTGTTCCTGACCGCGACCCATCCCAAACAGACCGATGGCGCGGATATTGCCGGCGGCGTCTCCATCGACCAGTTGTACGCCCGGCAATTCGGGCGGGACACGCGCCTGCCGTCCATCCAGCTCGGCATCGAATTCCTCGAACCTACTAACTCGTGCGGCTTCACTTATAGCTGCATTTACTCGGACGCCATTAGTTGGGCTTCGCCCTCTGCTCCCCTGTTGCCTGAGATCAATCCGCGGATGGTGTTCGAAAATCTGTTTGCAGACGGTGCGGCGGGTCACCGCACGGGAAGCATTCTGGATGGCGCCGCTGCCCAGGTGGCCGGGCTGAAAAATCGCGTGGGGGCGGCGGACCGGAGCCGCGTCGACCGGCACCTGGAAGAGATCCGCGCGGTGGAGCAGCGCATCCAGACCATCGAGAAACGCAACGCCGGCGGGCTGGAGCGCGAACTTCTGACGGCGCCCCTCGGCGTGCCGGATTCGTGGGAAGAACACGTAAAACTCATGTTCGATCTCCAGGTGCTGGCCTTCGCCGCGGACCTCACGCGCGTGTCGAGTTTCAAGATGAGCCACGATGTGAGCAATCGCATTTTTCCACAGAGCGGCGTGAAGAGCCCGTTTCACACGCTCTCGCATCACAACGAAGATCCGTCCCGAATCGCCGAATTCGCCCGCCTGAATCGTTACCACGTGAGCCTGGTCCCGTATTTTCTGGAGAAACTGAAAAGCACCCCCGATGGCGACGGCAGCCTCCTGGATCATTCCCTCGTGTTGTACGGCAGCCCCATGGGCGACTCCAATACGCATAACCACCGGCGGGTGCCGCTGTTTCTCGTCGGTCACGCCGGCGGGGTGAAAGGTAACCGGCATTGCGTCTGCCCCGGGGGCACTCCCCAAGCCAATGCCCTGCTGACGGTGCTGCGCCGGCTCGGCGTGGATACCGATCGCGTGGGCGACAGCACGGGCGAAGTCGCGCTTTAGTGAAACTTTCCGGTTCCCATACTCGTATCGATGAGGGAAGCGCGGAGAGATGCCATTCTCGCCCATCTCCCGCCGGCACGGCCTCGCGGGCAATGTTTTTGTTCTGTCCATGCTAAGTCGGTCGTTTCAGAAGTACGTCAACCTATTCCCTTCCGAACGCTCCCTAACGGTCGCGTCTGATCGGAGCCGCGCGCGTCAGCAAGCGGTCTTCTTGATACGTCGGTGAACTTTTGAAACGATGTACTAAGCTTGGCCGCAACCGGGGTGTAAGCTGGCATGGATGAAGCACCAACCCGGCAATGTTCTGGGGGCACTCCGACGTTTTACCTGGTGGCCACGGCTTGGATGACCGCCAGGCGCAGCACGGCGCGCACAGGGACGTTCGACTGCTCGCGCGGGCCGGCATTTCCGGCAGACCCCGGTTTGCGCGGCATCTCTGGCGTATGTGCTTTGCGTGGTTCATCGCCGCCTCCTGCCGCTCCTGTTGATGATTCTCTGGCTGTTGCGGATTCGCATGGCAAAGGCATACCAGCGTCTAATAACGCGCGGGCCGGTCCTGCAAAAGGGCCTGCACACGCGCGCGTACCCGGTCCGCGGCGAAGGGCATGCGCAAAACGCCCTGGACGCAGAGCAGGTCGGCCGCCCGCAGGGCTTCGGGATCGAGTGACCCGGTGATCCCCAGCACTCTCAGTTTGGGGCGTTGCTTTCGGATGGCGCGCAGCATCTCCACGGTATCGCCGGCGGGCATCGCCATATCGGCAATCACCAGGTCTACCCCCGGTGGAATGGCTCGCCGCGTTTCCCGCGCCACAAGCACTTCGCACCGTGGACTTTTGAGAACGCCCGCCAGCCACTCGCCCACCGCCTGATCCGGGCTCACCACCAGGACCCGCCGGCGGGACGAGCGGACCGCCATGGTCACAGCGCCAGAACTTCGCGATTCGCCCACTGCCAGCACCAGCGGCACGGCATCGCCGGTGGGCGCCTCCGCAGGCACACGAAAATTCACCTGAAGCACGCCGATGTTGCGCACGTCCAGAATTTCGCCGGGCACGCCCCCGACAGTTACCGCGACCGGCAATTTCGAAGACTGCATGGTCCACGGCGCGGTCTGGCCGTCGCCCGTCGCGTAGAGGCTGACCACGGTGCCCTGCGGCGCGGGGTTCCGCACGGAGTTGCAGCAGCCGGTTTCGTTCAACAGGGCGGCCTGTCCTTTGCCGGAGGCATCCAGAGTGAAGAGCGCCGGAGCGCTGCGGATCACCGGCAGCGTCACCGGGCGACGAACGCGCGCCGTCATACTCCAATACCACCTGTGTCTCGGTCCGTTGCGAGACTTCGAACGGGACGATGGCAGCCACCTGCCCTTTCATGGCGTACACTACCGGCGCCGCGACATTATCGAAAAAGACGCGGGTCGCCCCCACCGGGCTCGACGGTTTCCCCTCGTTGGTCAGGTCCCACGCGGCGATCCGCTGGGGACCCGCGCCCGCCGGAAACAGCACCACGACCTCTCCGGGCGTCACTCCGCCGCCGCGGTAATCGGCCGCGTTGACGATGTCGCCGGCCCGCAGTTCCGGTCCGTCCGCGCCCCTCGCGCACGCCCAGATGCAGAGCCACAGCGCCGCCACCCTCATGGCGACCATTCTACTCGCGCCCGGCCCATCAGGTATCATGGTGTGATTTATGGACAGAAGAACCTGGGTTCAATTGATGACCGTGCTGGCCGCCGCACGTCCGGCCGATTCGCAAACGCAGCCTCCCGCCGGACGCGGAGGACGCGGACAGCAGCCCATGCGCATCACCAAAGATCAGTTGAAAGGCGCGCTGGTGCTGCTCGGCCTGGAGTTTCAGGACGCCGAGATCGACATGATGCTGCGCCAGCGTCAACCGCGCGCTGGGCAACTACGAAGCTCTCCGCAAGGTCGATATCCCTTACGATACCGAGCCCGCTTTCGCCTTCCATCCCGGCCTGCCCGACCGCAAGCCCATCAAAGGCCCGCAGCGCTTCGCCACCACCATCCCCACGGCGGCGCGCCGTCAAGGCGCCCGTCGAACCTGGAAGACGCTGGCCTTCTGGCCGGTCACCGAACTGGCGCCCCTGGTGCGCTCGCGCGCCGTCTCGTCCACCGACCTCACCAAGATGTACCTCGCGCGCATGAAGAAGTATTCGCCCAAGCTGCTCTGCCTCATCACCCTCACCGAAGACGTGGCGCTCGAAGACGCCGCCACAGCCGATCGGGAAATCAAGGCCGGCAAGTATCGCGGGCCGCTGCACGGCATTCCTTTCGGCGTCAAGGATCTTTTCGATACCAAGGGCATTCCGACCACCTGGGGCGCCGAGCCGTTCAGAAGCGCGTCCCCGAATACGACGCCACCTGCGTCGAGCGGCTGCGCAAGGCCGGCGCGGTGCTGATCGGCCAAACTCTCCATGGGCGCGCTGGCGCAGGGCGACCTCTGGTTCAAGGGCCGCACCAAGAGTCCGTGGACGCTGGAACCAGGAGAAGGGCGACTACGACGCGCGGCTCCAGCGGATCCTCGGCCGGCTCGGCGTCGGCCACCTCGGCGGGACTGGTGGGCTTCTCGCTGGGCACGGAAACGCTCGGCTCCATCGTCTCGCCCAGCGGCGTTTGCGGCACCGTCGGCCTGCGTCCCACCTATGGCCGCGTCAGCCGCCACGGCGCCATGGCGCTCGAGCTGGACCATGGACAAGATCGGCGCCATCTGCCGCGGCGTGGAAGATTGCGCCATCGTGCTGAACGCCATCTACGGACCCGACGGGCACGACCGCACCGTGGGCGCCGACCCGTTCCATTGGGAGCCGCGCAAGCCGCTCAAGCAGCCTGAAAATCGGCGTTTACCAGAAGGGCTTCGAGGCCACCCAGGGCTTCGGCCGCGGCAATCCACAGGCCGCCGAAGAGCGCAAGAAGGTCTACGCCCAGGCGCTCGACGATCTCAAAAAGGCCGGCGTCAACATGACCCCGGTGGAGTACGACGAAGACTTCACCGGCATGCGCTTCCTGCTGGAAGCCGAAGGCGCCGCGGCATTCGACGACATCACGCGCGACGGCCAGGTGCGCACGCTGAAAGGACAGAGCCGCCAACGATTGGCCCAACACCTTCCGCAGTTCGCGCCTGATTCCCGCCGTGGAGTACATCCGCGCGCAGCGGGCCCGCACGCTGCTGATCGAGAAATTCGAGAAGTTCATGGCGGATTGGGACGCCATCGTGATTCCGCCGGGTCCTTCCTCACCACCACCAATCTCACCGGCAATCCCCAAGTGGTGGCCAAGTGCGGCTTCGTCAAAGCGCAGAACGGCAACGACCAGCCGCTGACCATCGGATTCCTGGGCAGGATCTACGAGGAAGGGTCTCCGCTGCGCGTGGCGCTGGCGTACGAGCAGGCCACCCAGTGGCATAACAGGCATCCGATGAACCTGGGGGTATAACGTGCGAATCCACCGGCGAGCATTTCTGGGCATGGCCGCGGCGGCGCCATTCGCGCGCGCCCAGAGGGCACAAGGCGGCCAGCAATATCCCGTGCCCGACGTCATCAAAAAGCTTACGCCGATGACGGGCGGCGTCCAGCCCATCACCCCGGAAGAGCGGCGGGCGCGCGTCGAAAAGGCGCAATCGCTGATGCGCGAACACAGAATGGGCGCGCTGGTCCTGGAAAGCGGCACCAGCATGTTCTACTTCACGGGCACTCGCGGAAGCGCCGGCGATCTTGCCGTGCTGCCCGCCAGCGGGGACCTGGCATGGGTGCTTCCCGAATCCAATGCCGGAAGGTCCAACGGCGACGTCCGCACGTGGTCCGAAGGCGGCAATCCGTATCAGAAGGTCGCGCAGGCCCTCAAGGATCGCAATGCTACCGGCGCTATTGCCCTGGAAGAGCGCGTGCGCTTCGCCGTGTTCGACGGTTTGCGCAAGCAGTTGCCGGCCAGCGACCTCGTCAGCGGCGACCCGGTGACGGTGGGCTGCCGCGTGATCAAATCGCCGGCCGAAATCGCGCTGCTGCAGCGCGCCAACGATATCACCATCGCCGCCTACAAGGCCGCGTTCTCCACCCTGTCATGACGGCATGGACCAGCGCGAGCTCAGCGCCAACATCGACGCCGGCCTATCGCGGCGCTGGGCGCGCGCGGCGACGCCATGGTGATCTTCGGCAAATACACCGCCTTCCCGCACGGCAGCATTCAGCCGCAGAAGCTGAAGCACGGGCGACCTGGTGCTGGTGGACGACGGCTGCACCGTGGAAGGCTACCAGTCGCGACATCACCCGCACGGTGATCTTCGGCAAGCCCACCGCGCGCCAGCGCCAGGTGTGGGACCTGGAGCGCAAGGCGCAGGACGCCGCCCTGGCCGCGGCGAAAGTCGGGCGCCACCTGCGAATCCGTGGACGCCGCCGCGCGCAAGGTCATCACCGACGCCGGCTTCGGTCCGGGCTACAAAGTCCCCGGCCTGCCGCATCGCACCGGCCACGGCATCGGCCTCGACGGCCACGAGTGGACTTACCTGGTGAAGGGCAATAAGACCAGACTCCAGCCGGGCATGTGCTTCAGCAACGAACCCACCATCGCCATCTACGGCGAGTTCGGCGTGCGCCTGGAAGATTGCATGCACATCACCGAGTCCGGCGCGCGCATGTTCACCAGGCAGAGCCCGGCCATCGACCAGCCCTTTGGATAACCCCTATGCCACAGACAACCGAAGCCACATATCGCGAGCGGATCGCCAAGCTGCAGGAAGCCATGAAGGAGTTCGGACTGCAGGCCGTGGTGCTGGAACCCGGTCCGGCCATGCTGTATCTGACCGGCGTCCGCTGGGGCAAGAGCGAGCGCACCTTCGCGGTGGTGCTGCCGCCAAGGGCGAGCCGGTCTGGGTGCTGCCGGGGTTCGAAGAGATGCGGGCCCGCGAGCTGATCCACGTGGGCGACCGATATCCGCGTCTGGCAGGAAGACGAGAGCCCCTACGAGCGGATCGTGCAGGGCTTGAAGGATCGCGGCGTCACCGGCAGGGTCGGCATCGACGAGGCGGCCCGATTTTTCGTCTTCGACGGCATCCGAAAACTGGCGCCAAAGCTGGACTATGTGCCGGCCACGCAGGTATTGAAATCGGCCGGCGCGCCACACTAATTCACCAGTCGTAAATTTTTTCTGGAAGCGCGTCCCGCTAACGTTACCATGACCGTCAATCTATCCCCATTTACATCTATGAGCTACCAAAATTGGAAGCGCTTTCTATGATTTACCACCACTGGTAAGTTGGAGTTTATCGTTCCCATTAAAGAATTTCACTTGTCTGTTGCCACTCCAATGGCATAAAATTCATCCAATTAGCACACAATTTAGAGGCGTAAAGCCAAAAAGGGGTCCTAGACCAGATGAAGCGATTTCTCGTCGCGATGCTGCTCGCTGCCGCATCCGTGTTTGCGCAGGTTAACGTAACTGCGGTAACCGGGTTAGTTACCGATCCGAGCGGGGCTGCCGTTCCGGCGGCTTCGGTGGAAGCCACGGCATTGGCAACCAACCAGGTTGTTCGCACCACTACCAACGAAAAAGGCGAATATACAATTCCGTCCCTGCCGGCCGGAAACTACAAGGTCACCGTTTCCAAAGAAGGGTTCCGGACGGGTTCCGTGCAAAATGTGGCCCTGATTGTCGGCGTCCCGGGCACGGTCAACGTCAAGCTCGAAATCGGCCAGGCTACCGAAACCGTCGAGGTCACCGCGGGCGCCGAAATAGTTCAGGCGACCACGGCCGACGTCAGCACCAACCTCACCGGGCGGCAGTTGACCGACCTGCCCTTTGCCACGCGCAATGCCATCGAGTTGCTGGTGGACGTGCCCGGCACCTCTACACCCACTACGCCGCGCAGTTCCTCGGTGAACGGTCTGCCCAAAGGCGCATTGAACGTCACCATCGACGGCATGAACACGCAGGACAACATGCTGAAGAGTAGTGACGGGTACTTCAGCTACATCATGCCTTCCATCGACTCACTCGAAGAAGTCACCATGAGCACGTCATCGGTCGGGGTGGACAGCACCTCGCAGGGCGGCGCGCAGATCAAGTTCGTAACCCGCTCGGGCACCAACCAGTGGCACGGTGGCGGATTCTGGCAGGATCGCAATACGGCTTTCAACGCCAACTACTTCTATAACCAGCAGGCCGGTCTGCCGCGCGACATCATCAAGTTGAACCAGGAAGGCGGGCACTTCGGCGGTCCCATCAAGAAGAACAAGCTGTTCTTCTTCGGCAACGTGGAAGTCTACCGGTTCCCCGGCACCAACCTGTATAACCGCACGTATCTGACGCCGTCCGCGTCCAGCGGCATTTTCACCTACGCCGACCGCCGCGGGACAGCAGCAGGTCAACATGCTGCAACTCGCCCAGGCCGTGAACGCAAATTTGCCGTCCAACGTTCGGCCCTATACCACGGCGGCCGATCCGCGGTTAGCCAAGACCTATGGGCTAATGCAGCAGTTGGGCGCCAACGGCATCGTCAGAAACAATCAGTCGGCCAGCGATTACAACACGCTGACCACCAGCTACCAGCCCACCGGCACCGATTCGCGCGACTTCTTCACCACCCGCATCGATTACAACATCTCGCAGAAGCACACCTTCTCCTTGGTGTACAACTACGACTGGTACGCTTCCATCCCGGACTTCCTCAACGGAATCGTTCCGGATTTTCCCGGCTCCGGCACCGTTCTCTTCTCGCCGGTCAGCACCGGCCAGCGCAGCAACCGTTTCGACGGCACCGTCTCTCTCCGTTCCGCGCTGAGTCCCTCGCTAACGAATGAATTCCGCGCCGGCCTGAATGGCGGCACGGTGCTGTTCTTCGACCTGGTTTCGCCCGGCATGTTCTCGCCGTGGGGCGGTTTCGTGCCCAGCTTTGCCAATCCGGGAACGGCTCTTTCCGGCGTGGCCACCACATCCGGACCGCAGCGCCGCAACGCGCCTGTAAAGAATTTCGGCGACACCGTGTCCTGGGTGAAGGGGACCCATCAGTTCAGCTTCGGTGGCAACTGGGACCAGATCAACGTCTACCAGCAGATTGAAGGCTCCGCTCTGTTCCCCGGCATCACCTTCGGTATTGCCAGCGGCGATCCCATCACCACCGGCAGCACCAACATGTTCACCACGGCGAACTTTCCGGGCGCCAGCACCACGCAGTTGAGCCAGGCTGCCAATCTCTATGCCGATGTAACGGGCCGCGTATCCAGCATCAGCCAGCAACTGGCCCTCAGCGAAGCTACCCACCAGTACAGCGCCGCCGCACCCATCGATCGCGACCGGATTCGGGAGTTCGGCCTGTTCGCCCAGGATCAATGGCGCGCCAAGACGAACCTGACCATCACGCTGGGTCTGCGCGTCGAAAAGCAGGGCGCGCTCCAGAACCTGAATGGTCTTTACAGCAATGTTTCGTATGCCGGGTTGTGGGGCGTATCCGGCCCAGGGAACCTGTTCTCCCCGGGCGTACTCAGTGGCTCCGCGCCGGTCTACACGCAACTCAACGGCAGCAACGCATACGATCCGCCGCCCGTGTGGGCGCCTTCGGTGGGCCTCGCTTACGAGTTGCCTTCGCACGAGGGTTTCCTCGGCTGGCTGACCGGGCATCACAGCGGTGCTTCAGTGTTCCGCGCCGGTTACTCCCTGGCCACGGTGCGCGAGGGAATGAACGTCTGGACGGCCGGCGGAGGCTTGTACGGCGCCAACCAGGGCCTCACGGTCGACGATTCGGTGAGTCCCACGACTTATCCCGCGATTTTCGGACCGGCGGGAAGCGTGTCTTTCAACGATCCGGCCCTGCCTTCGCGGACTTCCACCATCAACCCCACGCCCAGCTACCCGATTCCTTCCTGCTCGGGCTGCAGCGTCAACGGCGTGGATCCGAACCTCAAAATGGGCTACGTGCAAAGCTGGAATTTCAGCTTCCAGCGGGAATTGGACCGCAACACTGTAGTGGACTTCCGTTACACCGGGAATCATGGCGTAGACCTGTGGCGGAGGATCAATCTGAACGAAGTCAATACCGTAAACAATGGATTCCTGAGCGAGTTCCAGGTCGCCCAGAATAACCTGGCGATCGCCCGCGGGGGAAACATCAACCAGAACACGGGAGTGACGAATTTCGGTAATCAGGGCCTGCCCGGGCAGCAGGCTATTCCAATTCTCCAGACTGCAATCGGCAACACCACCGATTCCACCACAGCCGGTTATCTGCAGTTGGGTCAGGCTGGGTCATCGGCCAACTCAATCGCCACTAACGCTACCCGCATGGCCGCCCTGACAAAGGCTAATTATCCCATCAATATGTTCCAGGTCAACCCGCTCAATGGCGGCACGGCCAATCTGCTGACCAACGACGGATTCTCGAATTTCAACGCTTTCCAGGTGGAAGTCCGGCGCCGCCTGGCGGGTGGTTTCACCATCAATGGAAGCTACCAGTTCGCCAAGGCCCTTCAGGAGGGCGAACCGTCCAGCAGCACCGATTCCTCGTCGCCCACCACACTTAGAAATCTGGGCCTGGACCGGACGCCTTCGAACTTCGACATCCGTCACGACATCAAGTTCAACTGGATTTACGAACTGCCGTTCGGTCCCGGCCGCGCGTTCGGCGCCAGTGCTCACAACCCGCTCGTCAAGAGGATCATCGGCGGGTGGCAGATTTCCGGCGTAGTGCGACTGCAATCCGGGACCCCGAATTTCTTCGGCGGCCTGGATTCGTTCAACAACAACTCATCGGGCGTCATCATGCATAACATGAACGCCTCCCAATTCCAGTCGATGGTCGGCGTCTATAAGACCAGCTATCCCAGCGCCAACGGCGGCCTGATCTACTACTTGCCGCCTCCGTCGCAGGCTCCCAACGGCGCCTACTTCGCCACGCTAAACAGCTCCAACAACACCAACGTGATTACCAACACCATGGCGGCCTTCAACGAGGGCGGGTTGACCCCCGCTCAGGTGGACCCGAGCGCGCCCTACATCAGCCCGGCTCCCGCCGGCCAGATGGGCTGGAACGGGTATTACTATCTGCCCTGGCAGCGGCACTTCGACCTGAGTCTTCAGAAGAACACACGCATCACTGAGAAGGTCGAACTCCAAATCGGCGCGCATGCGCTGGATCTGCTGAACGTGACCAACTTCCTGCCGGGCGGCAATACCACGGCGACTACCTTCGGCCAGATTACCTCAGCCTACCGTGATATTTCCGGCACGGTGGATCCCGGCTCGCGCATCATTGAGTTTGTTGTGCGGCTCAACTTCTAACGCAGTACAGGTCCCAATCACCGCCGGTCGAACCTCACCGTTCGGCCGGCGGTTTCCTTTGGGACGACCCAGGGAGAATCACTCATGTTTACCATTGACCGGCGCAGTTTTCTTGCCAGCCTTGCCGGTTCCGTTCTTGCCGCCGAAACCGTTTCCGCCGCCGCCCCGCCTGCCACACAGCAATCCGGCGCATGTTGGCTCGATGTAGCGGCGCCCTTCGTAGTAGTAGACCCTGCCCAACAGCTCTCCACCGAACTGCTGCTCACCGCTACCTGCTTTCCAGGCATCGACGGCTATAAGAATTCCCACTACGCCACCGAATACCAGATTCTGCTGTTCGATGCGTCGGGCAAAGAGATCAAGCTGGATAACGGCGGCCGCCTCTCCATTCCCGCCATGCGTCCCACGCTGCTCAGCATGAAGGAACTCTCCGGCCGCGACGCCTTCGTCGGCGGGGCCAAAGTGCGGGTCGCTCCTTCTCCGCACCAGGTGCCGCGAGCGGGCGACCTGTTCAGCGCCGGCTTCGTGCGCTGGCTCCTGCCGGACAATTTCGACAACGTGCACGCCCATCCGGCGCCGCCGCAACAGGTAGTCGGCCGCTTCAACTACTCCATGCCGTTCCCGCCCATGAGCGAATACCACTGCGCCTTCGCACTCTTCAATCCCAACGAAGAGGAATCGTACGGCAAGGTGCGCGTGGTGGACTGCATGGGCCGCACCGCCGTGGAGCGCAAGTTCAACCTGCCTCCCCACCGCACCACCCTGTATACGCTGGCAGACCTGAAGCCCGTCGATACAGCGGGCGAGGCCCTCGCCATCCAGCCCCTGCAACACGACCAACTGAAAGACGGCGGCGTGGTGGTGGTGAGCAACGAAAGCGAGCGCGTGCCCTTCGCCTATACCTTCATGAAGGGCCGGCAGGGTCGCAGTTTCACCGTCGAGCATCCTCTGCATTTTTCCGCCGACGCTCCCGTCAAGCCGGCCCGGTCTACACCCTACGGTCCGAATCGCTCCTTCCCGGCGCAGGCCCTGATCTACACGCCGATGCTGTTCAAGGGGCTGAAGATTGGCGGCGTGGAACTGGAATCGCGAGTCTACCTGAGTTCCAGCCGCTGGGCCGAAGAGGCTCTTTGGATACTGCCCTTCGTGACCACAGACCGGGGAGAGATTGCCTGGGTCTCCAACCGCGACGACCAATTCTCTTCGCGCGTGCAGCCTGCCGCGCTCACTGACCAGGGCGTGGTCCGGCTGGCCGAGTTTCAAAGTTGCCACATCGCCGCCCGCGATCTTCCGCTCCCCGATGGGTTCTCCGGCGGATTCGGAGCGGCCTGCATTCCGAAGACTTCGCACTCGCTGAACAAGATTGAAGTCCGCGCGGTGAATTGGGGACGGGTGGCCTTTACGCACTTCCGCCCCGGCGGCGCCGTCGCCAAAAGCTATCGCCAGGTGGAGGAGCGCGGCTCGCTGGCCAGCGATTACATTGTTTCCGGCGCGCACATCATCGGGTCCGCCGCGGCGCGCAAGCGGGATTGCCTGCTGGCCGTGATGAATATCGAATTCGAAGACAACTTCACCGGCACGCCGCGGCTTCAGCTCTTCGGACCCGGCGGCCTGGTGGCGGAGAAACAGTTAGCCGATTTTCCGCCGCTCGCCTGCCGTCACTTTCTGCTCTCGGAACTCTTCCCCGGCGTGCAGAGCGACCCGGAGCACCCCTTCACGGTGCGCATGCAGGTACCCAACGCGCTGATGATTGTGTCGGTACTGCACCTGGACTACGACCGGCGCGATATCGCCATGGATCACGGCTCGGACCGGCACTCCACCTTTCAGGATTTCAAGTGCTGACGTTGCGCGACGGCAGTTCGCCCATGCGCCGGAGAAACGGCGTGACCGTCAGTCCCTGAACGAACACCGAGAACGCCACCACGGCAAACGTAACGGTGATGATCTCCTCGCGTTTGGGTACCGCCGGCGGCAATCCCAGCGCCAGGGCCAGGGCCAGCGCGCCCCGTAATCCGCCCCAAAACAGCACGTGCTGGCGCGCGCCCGTCACCCTTTGCGCCGAGTGCGCAAACAGCAGGCAGCACAGGTAGATGGCAACGGCCCGTCCCAGCGTCACCAGCAGAATAGCGATCAGCGCGTACACCCAGATGGCCCGGAAATTCTGGTGCGCTTCGTGCATACCGATAAGCAAAAAGACCAGCGAATTCGCCGCGAAGGCGGCATACTCCCAGAACGCTTGCACCGCCACTTTTCCCTGCTCGGAGATGGTGCCGAACCGCTTGAAATTGCCCATCACCAGCCCGGCCGTAATCGTAGCCAGAACTCCCGACATGCCGAAACGCTCGGCCAACAGGAAGGATCCGTATGCGGCCACCGTGGTGAAGGTGATCTCCACCAGGTGGTCTTCGGTACGGCCCGTCATCAGAAGAGCGCCGAGCGCCATGCCGGCGCCGCACAGAACGCCGCCGCCAATGGTGCGCGCCAGCAGTCCGGCCACCGCCAGCGCCGTCGGTTGCTGTCCGGCAGCCATCGCCACAACCACGCTGAAAGCCACGGCGGCGGTGCCGTCATTCAACAGGCTCTCGGATTCAATCAGCAGCAGCATCCGGCCGTGGACCTTGGCTTCCTTGAACGTGGCGATCACCGATACCGGGTCGGTCGCGGCAATCAGCACGCCGAACACGATCGCCCCCAGCCACTCCCACCCGGCGAAGTAATGCATGCCGGCAGAGGTCACGCACGCCGACAGCACCACGCCCAGGGTGGCCAGCACCACAATCAGGAAAAAATCGCGGCGCAGATCCTCCCAGTGGATATAGAATGCCGCTTCGAACAGCAGGGGAGGCAGCAGCACGCTGAAGATCAGATCCTTGGTGAGTTCCACTCGCGGGGCGTAAGGCAGGAAAGCCAGCAGAATTCCCGCAGCCACCAGCCCCACGCTGTAGGGCAGGCGCAGGCGCCGCGTGAGCATCGCCACCACCGCCGCCGTGAGCAGCAGCAAACCGCCATTCTGAAGATCCAGTTCCACTTAGCGCAGGGCCGCCGCCAGATCGGCACGGTACTTGAACACCGGCGCCAGAAGCAGGTTTGCCGGCTGGCCCCAGGGCACAACGGGCGGATATATAAGGGCTGTATCCCAGACCACATCTTTCATGCGAAATCCCACTCTCTCTATTGTGGCCAGAGCCGCCAGGTTCTGCCCGCCGCCATACCCGGACGAGAGGCGGCGGTCGCGATCCCAAAAATGCATGACACGCGGATCCGCTACGTAACCGGTGAGCGCCTGTGACGGCGTCCCCCAATCGGTCTCGAGCACCGGCTCCCAAATCACAAAGACACGCAGATCGCGCCGGTGATTCTCTCGCAACACATCGGCCACTGCGGAGGCCCCCCGCAGACAGGTGCTTCAAGTAGGCGAAAGCAGCACCACCAGTCGTGGACCGGCGGCCGCCCGGAACGCGCTCTGGAATTGCGCCACGTCGAACGGGTGGAGTTCGCTGGAGGCCGTGAATGCCGGCAGCCTTCCAGCCGCCAGGCTGGATACGTATCGCGGCGCCGCCAGCGTACCCACCACCACCAGCGCCGAAAACCAAAGCAGAAAGGTGCGCAGGCGCCGGGTACGAAACTCGCACCGCTGCCGCACGTAAGTCTGGACGAACGCGAATACCAGCGACGCCACGGAAAATGCCAGCAGCAACGGGCGAAGCCGCTCACTGAACAGCGACGCGCCGGCCGATCCCGCCGCTATGAGCAGCGTCCCCAGAGGCAGGCAGCAACTCAGCGCGGCCACCACGCCGGCCAGCGAAGCCAGCGATGCTACCGTTGCTCCGTTGCGCGCCATCCCTGAATCGTAGCAGACCTAACCTCGCGGCCCGGGAGCCGTCAAAACTCCATGCTGAACTCGCTGCGCCGCGATGCGCTGTACGCCTTGCGCACTCTGGCCCGCAACCCGGGGTTCGCCTGCGTTTCCGTGCTGGCGCTGGCGCTGGGGATTGGCGCCAATACCGCCATCTTTACAGTTGTGAACTCGGTCCTGCTACAGCCGTTGCATTTCTACAAGCCTTCACAACTGGTGCAGGTGCGCGAGCGGAACCTGAAGGCCGGCTTCCCGCAGTTCTCTCTTTCGCCCGGAAATTACCTGGACTTTCGCGATCACAACCACAGCTTCTCGGGAATCGCCGCCCTGTCCGGCGCCTCCATGAACTACTCCGGCGGCGCTGAGCCCGAGCGCCTGCGCGGCACCAAAGTGACGGCGGACTTTTTCCAGGTCCTGGGAGTTTCGCCCATGCTCGGCCGGACCTTCACGGCGCAGGAGACCCAGCTCGGATCGCAGCACGTCGTGATTCTGAGTTACGGATTGTGGCAGCGCCGCTTCGCCGGCAAGCCGCGACGTCCTGAGCCGGCAGATGAATCTCAACAACGAGCTGTATACCGTTGTCGGCGTCATGCCTGCCGACTTTCATTTTCCCGATCGCATTGAATTCTGGATTCCCATGGCCATGGACCTGCAAAACTGGCAGCAGCGCGGCGGGCATTACCTGGGCGGCATCGGACGCCTGCGCGACGGCGTCACGCTGGCGGCGGCACAGGCCGACCTGAACATCATCGCCGCGCGCGCCGAGAAGGCGTATCCCGCCTCCAATGCCGGATGGGACACCACCCTGCAAAGCCTGCGGGAGACCGTGGTGGGGAAGGTGCGCCCCGCTATCGTTACGCTGACCGCCGCTGTCGGCTTTGTGCTGCTGATCGCCTGCGTGAATCTCGCCAACCTGCTGCTATCGCGATCGGCGGCGCGCCGCAGGGAGATCGGCATCCGCAACGCGTTGGGAGCGGGCCGCGGCCGCCTGATCCGCCAACTGCTCACTGAAAGTGTGCTGCTCTCCAGCCTGGGCGCGGCGGTGGGCCTGGTGCTGGCCTGGGGCGGTACGCGCCTGTTAGGGAATCTCACGCCGAACATTCTGCCCCGCGCCGGCGAGATCGCCGTGGATGCGCGCGTGCTCCTGTTCACCGCCGCCATTGCCATTTTGACAGGCGTCCTGTTCGGGCTCGCCCCCGCCATCCAGATGGCGCGCACCGACCTGATTTCGGCGTTGCGCGAAGGCGGGCGCGGCAACTCCATGGGCTTCCGCCGCAACTCCCTGCGCAGCGTGCTGGTGATCGGCGAAGTGGCGCTGGCCCTCGTGCTGCTCAGCGGCGCCGGGCTGCTCATGCGCAGCTTCTACCATCTGCAAGGCGTGGACCCCGGCTTCGACCCGCACGACGTGCTCACCTTCCGTACCAGTCTTCCCTCCGCCCGGTACAAAACCGATCCGCTGACCATCGCCTTCTACGATCGCGCGCTGGCGGCCATCCGCGCGCTCCCGGGGGTAACCGCCGCCGGTGCCGGTCAGATCTTTCCGCTCTCGGGCGACGACTACATCCTGAGCTTCACCCAGATCGGCAAACCGCCGGTGCCGGTGGGCAATCAGCCCAGCGCGGCTTACTACTCGGTGACGCCCGGCTACTTCGAAGCGCTGCGCATTCCGGTGAAGACGGGGCGCGATTTTACCGGCGCGCGACACGGCGGACGCGCCGCCGGTCTGCGTGATCAGCGAATCCATGGCGCGCCAGTTCTATCGCGGCGAAAATCCCATCGGCCAGCGCCTGCAGGTGGGCAATGGAACCAAGCCGGCGGAGATCGTCGGCATTGTGGGAGACGTGCGCGACCAGGAACTCGAGTCGTTCGGGCGTCCCGCCGTTTACTATCCGTCCACCAAGGATCCCTTCCGCTCCATGTATTTCGGCGTGCGCACCGCGGGCGATCCCGAGGCGCTCATCACACCCTTGCGCGCCGCCATCCGCTCGCTCGATCCCGAGTTGCCGCTGGACGCCGTGGGCACCGTGGACGACCTGGTTTCCAAGTCGCTGGCGCAGCGTCGCTTTTCCATGCTGCTGATGGCCATTTTTGCGTCGCTGGCCCTGGTGCTGGCGATGGTGGGCATCTATGGCGTGATGGCCTACTCGGTAACGCAGGCCACGCAGGAGATCGGCATCCGCATGGCGCTGGGCGCCAAACGCGGGGATGTGCTGCGCATCGTGCTGACCTATGGCGGCATTTTGATGGCCGTGGGTCTGGCCATCGGCGTCGCCGCGGCGGCGGGGGCGGGGCGATTGCTGGCCGCCCAACTGTACCAGGTAAAGCCGTTCGATCCGCTCACCTTCGCGGCAGTCGCCGCCGCGCTCCTGGCGACCGGCCTGGCCGCCTGCCTGGTGCCGGCCTTCCGCGCCATGCGAGTGGATCCCCTGGTGGCCCTCCGCAACGAATAATTCCATCGGGCTTACAGAATTTAAACTCCTAAAATCTGCTACTATGTGGATTCCAGGAGGGGTGTGGTGTTTCTCATCACTCGTAGAGTGCAATTTGGTCCTCAGACCTTTCTCTGGGACGTGCAAGCGCCCGATGTGGCGCGTGCCGCACGCCCCGGACACTTTGTCATGGCTCGTATCGACGAGCGTGGCGAACGGATCCCACTGACCGTTGCGGATTTCAACGTCGATCGCGGCACAGTCACAGTCGTGATTCAGGCGGTGGGAAAAACCACACATGAGATGATGACGCTCGCGCCAGGGCGACACCATTCTCGATTTCATCGGCCCGCTGGGCCTGCCCAGCCACATCCGAAGCTGGAAGGCACGGTCGTGCTGGTGGGCGGCGGACTCGGCGTAGCGCCCGTTTACCCGCAGCTTCGCGAATACAAGCAGCGCGGCAATCGCACCATCTCCATCATCGGCTTCCGCAATCGCGACCTGATGTTCTGGGAAGAGGAGTTCCGCGACTACAGCGACGAACTGATCGTCACCACCGACGATGGCAGCTACGGCCGCAAGGGCTTCGTGACGCACGCTCTGGCCGACGTGCTGAGCCGCGAAAAGGACGTGCGCGAAGTGGTCGCCATCGGTCCGATTCCCATGATGAAGGCCTGTTGCGAAACCACCCGGCCGTTCGGCGTGCCGACCGTGGTCAGCCTGAACTCCATCATGGTGGATGGCACCGGCATGTGCGGGTCCTGCCGCGTCACGGTCGGCGGCAAAATGAAGTTCGCCTGCGTGGATGGCGCCGATTTCGACGGCCATCTGGTGAATTTCGACGAACTCTCGCTGCGCCAGAAGCGCTTCGAGCGCGAAGAGAAGGCCGCCATCGACCGGTACCGCGACGAATCCACGAAGCTGGCCAGCCTGACAGGCGGATGCCGGATCGAACGGCCATGCCGCGTTCCACCTGCGAACTGCCGGAGCCGCTGACCACCGCGCCCGGGCCGCGCCTTCCCAAGAACCTCAAGAGCATTCCGCCGGAACGCGCTCCCATGCCGCACCAGCCGCCGGAAGTCGGCGCTCACAATTTCAAGGAAGTGGCGCTGGGGCTCGACCTCGAAGGCGCGCTGCACGAGGCCGAGCGCTGCCTGCGCTGCAAGAAGCCCCGCTGCGTGCCGGGCTGCCCGGTGGGCATCGATATCCCCGGCTTCATCGCCGCCATTCAGGAGCAGGACATCAAGCGTTCCTACCAGATTCTGAAGAGCCACCAACGCCCTGCCGGCGGTTTGCGGCCGCGTCTGCCCGCAGGAATCGCAATGCGAAGCCACTTGCGTGGTGGGCGCCAAGTTCAAGCCGGTGTCCATCGGCCGCCTGGAACGCTTCGTGGCCGATGCCGCCATGGGCCGCGGCTGGGATGAGAATACCCGAGCTCGACAGGCCGCGCCGAAGACGGCCGCCATCATCGGTTCCGGACCGTCGGGCCTGGCCTGCGCCGGCGAACTGGCGCGCAACGGCGTGAAGGTGACCATTTTCGAGGCGCTGCACGTGGCCGGCGGCGTGCTGAAGTACGGCATCCCCGAATTCCGCCTGCCGGACATGATCATCGACGCGGAAATCGAGAACCTGAAGAAGATGGGCGTCGAGATCCGGCTCGACAGCATCATCGGCAAGCTCTTCACCATCCCGCAATTGCTCACCGAAATGGGCTACGACACGGCCTTCGTGGGCACCGGCGCGGGATCGCCCAAATTCGCCGAGATTCCCGGCGAAGCGTTCAACGGAGTCTTCTCCGCCAACGAATTCCTGACGCGCGTCAACCTGATGCGCGGCTACCGCCAGCCGATTTACGATACGCCGGTGGGCATGGGCAAGCGGGTGGCCGTGGTGGGCGCCGGCAATACCGCCATGGACGCCTGCCGCGTGGCGCTGCGCATGGGAGCGGAATCGGTGACCTGCGTGTATCGCCGTTCGCGCCGCGAATCGCCCGCGCGCGCCGAGGAACTCGAGCACGCCATCGAAGAGGGCAGTGAATTTCATGTGGCTCACCGCCCCGGTGGAGATCCTCGGGCGATGCCGCCGGCTGGGTCACCGGCATGCGCTGCCAGAAATGGAACTGGGCGAGCCGGATGCCTCCGGCCGCCGCCGTCCCGTGCCCGTCGCCGGGTCCGACTTCCTGCTCGATGTCGATACCGTCATCTACGCCCTCGGCACCACCGCCAACCCGATCATTGCGCAGACCACGCCCGGGCTGAAGATCAACAAGTGGGGATACATCGAAATCGATGAAAGGACGGGGATGACTTCGATCCCGGGCGTTTTTGCCGGCGGCGACATCGTCACCGGCGCCGCCACCGTGATCCTGGCCATGGGCGCCGGCAAACGCGCCGCCAAGGGCATGCTGGAATTCATGGGAATCTGACGCCCGACGCGCCGCAAGAACTGGCACCGGCAGGGAGCGTCTGATATGCCATCCTCTTGTCCCAAGTGCCGCCGAGTTTTGGAAGAAGACGAGATCTGCTGCGCGCAGGTCCGTTATACCTGGCGCTGCCGGAGTTGCTTCAAACTGACCAGCGGGTTCGCCATGCCCTACGGCAAGTGCTTCATGTGCGGCGGCGAACTGGAAGTGATCCCGGGCCGCGAACTGGGCGATTCCATGCGCTTCCAGGCCATCCGCGACGCCGTGCAGTTCGAGCTGAACTCGTTCCACTTCTATAAGCTGGCGCGCGACAAGGCCGAAGACGCCCGACCAGCGCGCGGTGCTCGAACGCCTCTACGAGGCCGAACTGGACCACCTCCACGAGCTGGAAGAGAAGTACCACGCGCATCTGGATCGCGAAGTGGTGGAGCTGTCGCGCGAACGAAGAGAACCTGCTTTCCAACTGGCTGTTCCGCGGGATCGACAGTGACGGACGAATCCGGCATTGCGCGATCTATACCAGGCCGCGCTCGAAATGGAGCGGCGCACGCGCGATCATTTCCGCAAGCTGGCTACCGACTTGCCGGTCGGGCTGGAAAAGGACCTCTGCGGGGAACTGGCGGCCGAAGAGGAAGAGCACGTGGCGCTGCTGGAAGGCGAGTTGGAGCAGTTGGCTTAATACCGCCCGCCGCCATACGGACTGCCAGGGACAGGCTTCGCGCGACGCGATCTTCCTGCTTTCGCCGGTTGTGCATGAGTCTCAGATGAACGATGAGGGCGAAATCAGCGGAACATCCCGAAGAGAAGCCCGTCTACGC
>CAWKYG010000002.1:0-187265 GCA_963853855.1 uncultured Solibacteraceae bacterium
AGCGCCTGAGTCACATGCTCCTGGTCGACTTTTCTTGTTCGCGACCGCTGTCCGGGCGGGCGCCGCCCCAGCGGCGGAAAAGCACAGCGTCTGCGGATCAAGTTGCAGCAAGCGAGGCTCAGAGGCAGCGGCGTAGCGAAACTGGAAGCGCAACTCCACGGTGGCGGCGAGATGCGCCGAGGGGCGCGTAAGCAGCAGGTAGGAGTCGCCCACCGCATGCAGCGCCGAGGAACCGCGGAAGGCGCTGCCGATATCTTCACGGCCGATCGATTTGCGCACGTGATGCACCACGATGAGTGCCGCTTTGGAGGCATCGCGCAGCCGCAACAGGCTCTGGCACAGTGCCGCCATAGAGCGGGTATCGTTTTCATCCTGATCGTGAGTGGAGTACAAAGGGTCGAGCACGATCACCTCGGCGGCAGCTTCACGTGCGGCGTTGAGGAAGTGATTGAGTCCCTGCGGTGCGCTCAGCAGATTGCCGCCGGCGCGCGTATCCACCAGCAGGTTTTGATCGCGGCCGCTCCCAGAGATCGGCGCATCGCCGCCAATCGCCCCACAAACTGTGGCGTGGGCAGTTCGAACTGGCAGACCAGAACACGGCGCGGCGCGGGGATGGTGAAGCCGGCGCGGTACTTGCCCGCGGCCAGCGCGAGCGCCAGGTTGGCCACCAGCAGACTCTTGCCCACCTTGGGCTCGCCGCCTACGAACAGAATGCCTGCGGGCGGCAACAGTCCCGGTTCGATCCAGCCGGGCGGCGGCGCGGCCGGTTGCTCGGCGAGTAATTGCGCCAGCGATAACACTGCGGGTTTCGGAGCAGCTTTGGCACTCTCTTTCACAGCATCGCCTCCGCCGCGGCATCGAGTAAGATGGCTTCATTGACGGTTTGCGACTTACTCGCCGCGGCCAGCCGCAACGCCGTCATGGCCAGCTTATTGACTTTGCGCGGAATGCCTTTAGTGGCCTGATAGATGCCTTGGCGCGCGGTATCGTCAAACAGTGGCTGCGACACGCCGGCGGCTTTGAGTTGCAGTGCCAGATAGGCGTCGAGTTCCTCGCGCGTGAGTCCTTCCAGGTGATACTGCGTGCTGACTCGCTGCCGGAGCGCTTCGTGCATCTGCAGCGACAGCGTTCGCCGGAGCAGCGGCTGGCCCACCAGCAACAGAGTGAGGTAGCGCGAAGAATCCATATCGAAGTTCAACAGCAGCGGCAGTTGTTCCAGGGCGGGATGCGGCAGCAGATGGGCCTCATCGCAGATCAGAATGGGATGCTGTTTCTTGCCCTGGTTCAGGCGCACGATGGCGCCGGAGATCTGGCGCACCAGATCACCGCGGAAGTGAGCCGGCTCCAGGTCCAGTTCGAGCGCGATCTGGCGCAGCAGGTCTAGCGCCGAGCCGGAGGAGAAGTGTACGTAGAGAATCTTGTAGAGGCTGGTGTTGAGCGTGGCAGTGAACACGCGCGCGGCAGTGGACTTGCCGGCGCCCACTTCGCCGGTGATCAGGCCCACGCCGTGATGCTGGGTCAGAAACTCCAGCCGTGTCCTGACCTGATTCCAGGCTTGGGAGGCGAAGAGTTGTTTGGCGTCGGGGCTGTCGCAAAATGGTATTTTCTTGAAGCCGAAGAAGGATTCCCACATCGTTACTTCTCCTCCGTTTTCCAGGGCGGCAACAGTCCGTTGACCACCGCATCGACCAGCCGCGCCCGGCCTTCCGGCTTGCCTTCGGAGTAAATCTCCAGTTGGGTGAGATCGAGCGGATCGAAACGGACTTCGATGCGCTTGCCGGCCAGATGCGAGGGCGCTTCGAAGAAACGATTCTTCAACAGGAAGGTGGAATCGCGGCGCACCAGCCGATCCACGCGATGAAAGAACAGACGGCGTAAATCGGTGGCCGGCGGAAGTTGGCGAACCTGTTCGATATCGCGCTGCCAGCGCAGCAGCGGCGTGGTCTGGAGCGAACTGTGTTCGCGGCGGTGATAATCGGTGTCGAGCCAGTGCCATAAGCGCTCGTTGAGTGGTTCGAGGGAAAGCAGAACTTTGGGATCGAGCGAGGCCAGAAACTGCTCGCGCACGGAGCGGAAGAAACGTTCGATCTTGCCGCGGCCTTCGGGCTGGTAGGGAGGCGTGTGCACGATGAGGATGCCGATGGAAGCGGCAATGCGGGCCAACTGCGGCGAGCGGTAGATTTTGGCGTTGTCCATATAGAGACGGGTGGGGATGCCGCGGGCGGCGATGGCCTGGCGCAGGCAGTCCAGGAAGGCGTCGAGTCCCTGGTTGGGATAGAACTGGGCGTGCGGGATGAGACGGCTGGCATCGTCGAGCGCGGCCTGGAGGAAGACCTGCTGTTTGCCTCCGCCCGTCCGGGCAACCCACGGGCCGAAGAGCATGTCGGACTGCCAGATCTGATTGGCAAACTGGGCTTCGTACTTTTTATGCGCGGTGGCTTTCTCCAGTAACAGCTGACGTTCGGTGAGGCCGCGAGCGCGCAGAAAACGATAGAGCGTGGAAGCCGACAGGCCGGCCTGGTTCCGCTCGTTGGCCACGGCCAACTCGCGCAGCAGAGCGGCCCCCGTACGATGCGGGTTCTCGCGCTTGAGCCGTTCGATGAGGGTAGCGACTTCCGGCGCGACGGCGCGGGCTTGCCCGCGATCCTGCCGCGGTTGGGGAGACAGCGCGGCCAGGCCGTTACGGCGATAGCGGAGAGTCCAATCCAGCAGCGTGTCCACCGAGACCTGGCGGCGGGTGGAATGTGGAATGTCGTAGAGACGGGCGGCGATCTGCTGGGCGCGACGCGTGAGTTCGCCGCGGGGCAGAGTCTCCAGCACCAAGGGGGCAATCAGGCCGTAGCGGAAGAGCGCGACTTTTTCGGCTTTGTCGTCCATGGAGTTGTTTTTTCTCCTGGACGGCAGCTTACGGCGGAAGAGGGCGAGGTTCCATGCAAATGGTGTGTGGGGAAACTCAGGCGGGCGTCGCGGCGGAGGAGACTGCGGCGCGGCGGCCGTCGGGAGCCAGACCGCGGGGCCAGCCCAGAAGGTGGCAGCGCACGCCGCCAAACAGGAAGCGGTGAGCGGCGATCCAGCCGGTGGATTCCAGCATGGCCATAGCGCGGTGGATGAAGTCGGGTGCAGGGGTGGGTTGGGTCAACGCGGCCAGCGTGGCGCACAGCGCTTCGGCTTGCCCGCGGAAGCGGCGCACCCAGAACTGGCCGCGTTGGTAGGGCATTGGCGGCGGCGCGGTTGCGGCGGCGCTCTGCAAGGTTTGCCCACGGAACAAGCGGGCGATGAGGAACAGCGCGATCACCGCCAGACTGCTGCGCAGGTAGGGCAAGACGAACTCAGGCAGCAGGGAGACGGTGCGTTGGCAGGCTTGACATAGGTAGCGGCGCACGCGGATGACGCCGTCATAGACGGTGTCGATGAGCGTGCGCGTATAGAACCCGTGAGCGGTGAGTGGATGTTTGGTTTGGCACTGCGGGCAGTAGCCGGGGCGGTAGCAATCGGGGTCAGCCAACTGCTCGGCATATTGCTGTACCGAGCCGGCGAACGGGTGTAGGATTTGCATAGGATCTGCCTCTGGGAGCCTCGAACTCCCCAGGTTCGTTCTGCGGACGGGAGAGCTCTTTTGGATGGGTGTCCGGGGAGTTCTTCCGCTCATTTCGATATCCTACACATCTGAGAAAATACGAAAAGGGAAGGGATAGCGCCGTTGGCAAACGATCCTGGCGGAGTCTGGCACGCTCAATCCCGGCGCTACTTCTCGATCCGCTCCGGCGTGGCGGGAACTAATCTGAGAAAAACTGCTCGCTACGCGGGGGAGAATTGCGACCCGTTACATCATGGCTTGCGTTGGCTGGTGGATTGCGTATCGCGGCGGCTTGAGCAGTAAACAGCTCCGGTCGGTGCGAGAGTAGGGGAAATATGAGTAAAACACTTGGAAAAGTCATCCTGATTCCGTACACCTTCGTGCTAATGAACTGGGCGCCCGTGGCGGGCCTTTATTACTTCTTGCAGGCGCGTTCTCTGGGCATCTGGAGCCCGGCGCACTTAAGGCCGCTCAGGAAGAACGTCTAGCATGATGCGCTCAGTGGCCGTATCGGAGTCTGTGGCGGGCCGGCGATCCGCCTCCGGCAAAGAGTGTCCGGGGGTAGAAGCATCAAGGCGCACGGAAGATCTCAGTACCGAGACCATAACAGACTACCGGGCCTTTCTGGCTCTAGCGCCCATTTGGAGCGAAGTGGCGGAGGCCGCTGGACTGGACCATCCTTTTCTGGAGCACGCCTGGGTGCGCACCTGGTGGGAATCCTTCGGCGACGGAGCCACGCTTCACATTCTCGTGATTAGGGCGGGCGGGCGACCCATCGCCATCGCGCCGCTGATGCTTACACTGGTCCGGATTGGGGGATTCAAGGTACGACGCTTGGGATTCCTGTACAATGCGCACGTTCCGTGCGCGGACTTCCTTATCTCGGAACGGCCGGATGAGGTCTACCGTGTCATTTGGGATCACCTCTCTCAGAACCGGAGTTGGGACGTCTTACAACTCTGTCAACTGGCCGACGGCTCCGCGACTTTGGAGGAGGTACCTCAGTTGGCGGCGGCGGCCGGTTGTCAAACCGGAGTCTGGGTATCCGACGCTTCTCCGTACTTGCCGCTGAACTCATCCTGGGACGTTTACTTCGAGAGCCTGGCGGCGAAACACCGTTCGAATCTTCGAAATCGATTGAAGCGCCTCAAGGCGACAGGGCCGGTAGAAATCAAAACCATCACTTCGGCTGAAGGGCTCGCGGAGGGGCTGGAAGCCGGTTTGCGATTAGAGGCGGCGGCGTGGAAAGGTGCAGCTCAGACCGCCATCTCCTGCGATCCCGATGTCTCCAGATTCTACTCGATGCTGGCAGACCGGGCCGCTGAACAAGGTTGGATTCGCTTGCACTTCCTGCATGCGGGCCCGACGAAGGTTGCCTTCGACTACAGCCTCTTCTACAAGAACAAACTCCACCTGTTAAAGGTTGGGTATGATCCGGCTTATGCGCCCTTTTCCCCCTCAAACTTATTGCTGTGCCTGGTCTTGCGGAATGCTTTCGACCAGGGTCTGGCGGAGTATAATTTCCTGGGAGCGGACGCTGCCTGGAAGTTAAACTGGGCGAGGCAAGTCAAGCGGTATCAGTGGCTATTCGTTTTTTCCCCGACCTTCAAAGGACGTCTTCTGTATCTCATCAAGTTTCAGTTGATTCCACTACTCAAAGGGCCCCGCCTCCGTCCCGTTCGCGGATTCATTCAGCAAGTGACTGCTAACTGGCCCGACCGCGGCGTCCGAAGGGGAGTCTGAGATGTACATCTCCTCCTGGCCGGGGCTGACGCCGCATGACCTGCTTCCGAAGGCCCACCTGGGTGGGCGTTTGCCGTATCCGCTGAATGCTGAGAACCGGCTGTCGTTTTGCGTGGCCCGCAGCGGAATCTATCACTTATTCCGGACACTGGAGTTCAAGAAGGGAGACATCGTTCTGGTTCCCGATTATCACAGTGGAAATGAAGTATCTGCGATTCAGGCAGCGGGAGCGACCATCGTGTACTACCCGATCCTCCGTAATCTGGAACCGGACCTGGACGCTCTGTCGCGCCTGACCAAACTGAATCCACGGGTTATTTACGTAATTCACTATCTGGGATGGCCACAGCCTATGAAGGAGATTGCGGCCCTGTGCAGGGAACACGGCAGCATCCTGATCGAGGATTGCGCCTTTTCTCTACTCAGCGAACCGGACGGCAAGCCGCTTGGCGCATGTGGCGATTATTCGGTCTTCTGTTTGTACAAGACACTGCCCGTACCGAATGGCGGTCTTCTGGTGCAGAACCGTCACTCTCTGGGAGGGCTAGCCTGCCTTCAAATGCGGCGATGCCCACCGACGACTGCCATCGGCCGCAGCGCGGAACTGGCCCTGGAGGCTCTGCGGTCGCGTGCGGACCTCATCGGCAAGGTCTTGTTCGGAATCAAGAGGGTATTTGGCCGGATGCTACGGGCGGCCGATGTACGGCAGGTACCTATCGGCAATATCGGGTGGAACCTGGGCGACGTGAACGTTGCCATGTCGTCCATCTGCAACACGGTTATGAAGCGGCTTAACTATGACAGCATCCGCAGCAGGCGAAGGGCTAACTTTCTTCTCCTGCGGCAAAAGCTGCGGGGGCGCGTCACTATGTTACGGGAAGATCTGGATGAAGGCGTTTGCCCATTGTTTTTTCCGATCCTGGTGCGGGACAAACACGCGGCAGCGAAGGCCCTCTGGCAGCGGGGCATCGGAGCGGTGGAGTTTTGGAACGAGGTCCGTCCCCAGGCACTGCAGGACAGCGGTCCCGGGGCGAGGTATTTGCGGGCGCACGTACTGGAGTTGCCAATTCATCAGGACGTCGGGCCGGCGCAGGTGGAATACATCGCGGAGCAGGTGCTTCGTCTGGAACTGAAGGTAGCATAAATGGCGGCCACCATCACAACATTGACGGCAAGTGGTTCGCTGACCACGGTGGAGACAATCACGGATGTGGCGAGATTCGAGGCGCTGCGGGAGGAGTGGAGTGAACTCCTGGAAGCCAGCAGTTCCGATTGCATATTTCTGACCTGGGAATGGCTCTATACCTGGTGGAAGCACCTGGCCGGAGACCGGCAGTTATCGATCGTAGTTGTTCGTAGCGGAGGAAGGATGGTCGCACTTGCGCCATTTTGTTTGAGGCCCGCCCGTCTGTTGAGCCGCCGCCCACTTCCCGTGATGGAGTTTCTCGGAACGGGATGCGTCGGCTCCGATTATCTGGATTTCATTGTCCGGCGGGGTCACGAAGTGGAAGCCCGCCGGGCTTTCGCGGCATGTTTGGCGAAGCAGCAGCAAGTGCTGGATTGGACGCAACTACGGCGAGGGAAGCTGTGCGGCCGCCGGAGTCGCGGCGGACCTGGAGGAAAGGGGTTGGACCGCCTCAGAGACGCTGTACTAACATATGCCCTCTTATTCCGCTGGCAGGGATGTCCTGGGAGGCCTACCTGGCCACGCTGGGAGCGGAGCACCGCTATAACTTCAATCGTAAATGGAAGCAGCTCAATCGCGACTATCGTGTGCGGTTCTTGCGGGCCGATACGGAGGAGGAATGCCGGGAATCGGTTGACCTGGTCATGGAATTGCACAACATCGCGTTGGCGCGACCGTGGTGGCTCCAACGCCTTTGACACCCCCATGCTGGTTGGGTTCCATCACGAAGTCACGCGCCTCGCGCTTAAGCGCGGATGGCTGCGGTTGTATGTGCTGCGGCTTAATGGAAGGCCGGCAGCGGGTCTGTACGGGTTCTTCTATGGCAGGACTTTCTATTTCTACCAATCGGGTTTCGACGCGGCTTATCACAAGCAGAGCGTCGGGCTGGTTTCGATGGGCCTGGGCATCAAGAACGCTATTGAGGAAGGGGCGAAGGAATACGACTTATTGCACGGCAGTGAAGAGTACAAGTCACACTGGAGCCGCGAGAGCCGGAGACTGGCCAGATTGGAACTATACCCGCCGGGCAGGGTCGGACGAATCTGCCGGAGTTCGGTGGAATTCGAGCGGGCATCGCGCCGGTTTGCCCGGCGCCTGCTGTCGAAAGTATTCGCATGATTCGAAGCTGGATCAAAACCGTAGCCGCGGGAGCGATGAGCCGGACTGGCCTGGACAGAGCCGCCGGTTCGCTGGGGGGCTCCAGGGCGGGTCCCCTGGTGATCGGCTACCACCGGGTAGTGGAGGATTTCGCCGCCAGCGCCGCTACCTCGATTCCATCCATGCTGGTGAGTTGCCAAATGCTGGAACGGCATCTGGATTGGCTTGGCCACCGCTTCCGATTCGTCTCCCTGGATGAAGTAGGCGCGCGCCTCGATGGGAGCGATCGATCGGAAGACCCGGTCGCGGCCATCACCTTTGACGACGGCTACCGCGATTTTTACGATAATGCATTGCCGCTCTTGAAGCGAAAGGGCATTCCGGCGGCGGTGTTCGTGGTGACAGACCTGGTGAGTACCACGCGCATGCAGATCCACGATAAGCTCTATCTTCTGCTGGCGAGGCGAGCCGCCGGCGATCTCTCACTGTTGCTGCGCGGCCTCGGGATCTCCGTGCCGGGCAACGTTGCCATGACTCCGTATCAGGCCACTCGATCGCTGCTCGAAGCGTTGCCCCAGGAGAGATTGCAGGGAGTCGTAGCGGACCTGGAATCCGAAGCGCCGATTTCGGAAGATACCTTCAAGCCCCTCTACTCTCTCACGTGGGAAATGCTCGGCGTAATCCAGCGAGCCGGAATGACAGTCGGTTCCCATACCAGGACTCACGTTCTGATGACCAACGAGAGCGGAAAGCGGGTCGGGGACGAATTACTAGGGTCCAGGGAAGAGATCAAAAAACGATTGGGGACCGCCGTTCGGCATTTCGCTTATCCCAGCGGACAGTTCAACACCGCTTCGGTGAATGCCGTAGCCAACGCCGGCTATCGTTTTGGCTACACCGTCTGCCAACATCGGGATTCCGGACACCCCCACTTGACGGTGCCCCGAATCATTCTGTGGGAGAATTCCTGCCGGGATTTCCGGGGCGCCTTCTCGGGGTCAATTCTGAGTTGCCAGATCCACCGCGCTTTCGAGTGCGTGAGCGGATGCAGCCAGCGACACCGGGTTGGTCAGGAGAGTGGAAATGCCAGGCGATAACGGTTCGCGCGCGGAGTCCCCGTTTTACGCACCTGCCGTTTTCCAATCCGCTTCAAGGAGAGAAGCGCCGCGGCCACGCGTACACTGCCCTCGTATTGGCTGCTGCTCGTCTTTCTCGTTCCTTCTTTACGCGAATCTGCCCTTTGTGCTGCCGGTGACGGAAATACTCCGTCCGGCCAAAGTCGTGGCTGGGGCTGCACTGGTGATGTTGCTCGCGGAGACCTTGCTCGGACGGAGGACGCTCTGCTTTGCCTGGCCCGAAGGGTCTTTCCTGCTGGTCTTTGTGGGCGTTGCCGCGGTTTCATGCCTGACCGCATTGTGGCCACGCCAGGCGGCCGAGTCGCTCTCCGACCTGGTCAAGATGGCCCTCGTCTATTTCTTCATTGTCAACTGTGCAAATACCGAGCGCCGCCTGCGGGGCGTGATGTGGACAGTCGTGATCGGCGGGCTGATACCGGCTGCGGGCACATTGAGGAATTACGCCTCCTCAGCAGAATCTGTGGGTTGATTCTGGTTCAGGGAGTCGGCCAAGGTTGTGATATAGAGCGATTTCCATGGCGTCGTAGGTGCGAAAGCCGTAGGATCGTCTGGTCACCACTCGGATCTTGTTATTGAGGCCCTCGACGGCGCCGTTGGAGATTTCTCCTTTCGCGCGAAACCAATTCAACAACAAGGGTTCATGGGTACGCAGCATACGCGCCACCTTTTTCATCGGCTCGAGGCGGCTTCGCATGGCCCGGAAACACCAGCAATCGAGAAAGGCGCCGGCCCACATCTCGGATTTGTACTTCCAGAAGTGAGAAAAGGTCTCCTTCAATTCCCAGGCCCGTGCGGTTGCCAGTTTGCTGGCGAGCAGGGCGTTGAGCTTTTGCCGTGCCCGCCCGCGTACTCGGCTGGAGCGGCGTAGCAGGGGCCAACGCATATGCTTGAGCCGCTGGGCGGCCTGGTTGCTTTTGGTCCGCAGCCGCGCACTCTCGGCGCGGCGCACCTGATCCACCGCCTGATTCAAATGGCTGGCGATATGAAACCGATCCAGTACATGTAAGGCGTGACCGGCCTGTCTGGCGATGACTTGCAAGTATGGTTTCCACATGTCACTGCACACAAAACGCAACCCTTTGACGACCTCCGGTCCCAGTGCCTTCAGGCCCCGTCGCAGGGTAGCTTGGGAACGCCTCCGTCCCACCCACAGCAAACGGCGGCATCCGGCGTCGATTTGGTAGATCACAGTCAAGAAGTTGTCTGCCTTCAAGCCGCGTCCCCAATGAATCTCGTCCACCCCGATGGATTCGACGCCGCGCAGTTCCCGGTGCGCCAGGCCCCACTCAACAAACCAGGCTACCGACCGATACACCGCTTCCCAACTGGTTTGGAACAAGCGCGCCGTTTCAAGCCAACTCAGCCGTCGTGCCCAGCATGCCAGGAAACCCATCATGGCGCACGTCAGCGGACGCTTTCCGTCGCTCCATGGAATGTGCTCGACAACGACCCCGTGTTCGGCGCATTTCACCCGCCGTGGCGCGTAGCAGAAATAGGTCGGAATATTCCATAGCGGCACAAACAGCCAGCGGCGCTGGTCCAAGCGGTCATAGCCCGGCGCTGGCCGCTGGCAGCGCGAACAGCGCCCGCGTATTCCGGCATGTGGCTCGATGCTGATCTCGATGGACTCGGGTTGCTGCTGGGGGCAATGCATGCGCACCTCGCGGTAGACGAAACCGACGAAGTGTTGCACACAATTCAAAATGGTCTTAACCTGCAGTTGAATGGCTGATCTCCTCGCTGGATGAGTCTTTGGTCTGACAACTGCAGATTAACCCAACGCGCGCCAGATCAGCCATTCTTGGTTGGAGCAACTCCAAGAGTATAGAAACCAGCTTGCCAAACCAGGAAGTCACCGGCTCCCGATCGCTACTCCTTCCCTTCGCTTTCTTCTCAGTAGGATTTGTTGGAAGGCCGGGGCGGTGTCAAGGGCGCGCGGTTTTTGCGCGGCGAAGCGAACCCTTGACACCGCCCCGGCCTTCCATAAGATCTCCTTGGAAAGCGAAGGGAAAGACGCTGCAAGCCTGGAGTTTGGGCCGGTTTCACCCATAGATTCTGCTACAGAGCCGGAATTACTTACTGGGCAACTTAGTAGAAGGACGGGCCTCCTGGCTGGGAATCTTTGCCAATCCCAACGAAGTGGCTTACAGCCTGGTCATCCTGGTGCCGGTGGCGGCGTTTCTGGCGGTCGGCCTTGGTCTGCTGCCGCGCCTGGCGCTGCTAGGGATCTCGATTGTCTATATCGGCGCGGTCTTTGTCACCTTCTCGCGCGGCGGGCTGGTGGCCTTGGCAGTGGTAGTCACGCTCTACGCCTGGCGGAAACGAAGACTATGGGTCTGGGCTGCGCTGCTTGCCGCGGCCGCCGCAGCTTTGGTGTTCGGCGCCAGGCACTGGTCACGGGGTGAGGACTTCTCCGGACTCAAGGGCGACGTAAGTTTCCGGCAGCGCCTGGCAACCTCGGAGGCGGGCCTGTCTATGTTTGCCGATCACCCGCTACTCGGCGTGGGACTGGGATGCTCTGTGATTGCCTGGCCGCTCTATGCGCCCAAAGACCTCTATTCCCGCGGCGCTTTAGTTACTCATAACACCGTGATACAGCCATTGGGGGAGACCGGAGTATTCGGTTTCGTCCCGTTCGTGTCGTTCGTGGGTTTCGGCATCTATTATGCGCGCAAACTGGCCCTGGACGCGTCGCGGCGGAGCCTGGCCAATCTTGGGTGCGGGTCTGGAGATCGCCGTCTGGGGATTTGTAGTCTGCGGGTTGTCCGGAGGATACGTGCTGACCTGGTTTCCGTACATTCTGGTCGGCATGGTGTCGTCGGCCGGCGGATTCGGGGAGAGAACTGATGGCCGCCGCACCTTGATCGCTGCACTCTCCGGCTATGGGTACCGAGTCGGTCTTCAAGCCGGCCTTGCTGTTGATGTCCGGGCGAACCGTGGCATTCGCCGCGACATTCTTTATTCCCCTGGTTTTGGCGCGCGATCTTCGACCCGGCTCAGTTTGGCACGTATAAGCAGCTTTTTCTGATCTGGGGCACCATATATTCCATCGCCCAATTGGGGATGGCATCCAGCCTGTACTATTTCCTTCCGCGGGCACCTCGCCTGGCGGGTCCGTATGTCGCGAATGCCCTGCTATTCCTCGGCGATCACCGGGCTGGTTTGCCTTGGTGGCCTGGTGATATGGCGCGCCCATGCTGGGCCACTGGCTGAGCAACAACCAGTTGCCTCAATACCTGCCTTGGATCGGCTTGTATATCTGCCTGACGATGTTCGCGATGGCTCTGGAGATCGTTCTGGTCTCGCGCGGCCGGTACCTGTGGGCCGCGGCGTCCTATGCCATCTCAGACATGGCCCGGGCGGCGGCCTTCATACTGCCGGCGCTGTTGTTCCGCGCACCTGGAGATGGATCTTGAAAGGCGCCGTGATGGTGGCTTGTCCGGGGGCGCCGTCACACTCTTCTATTTCCGCCGGGAGTTCCGTGGCAGCTTTCAGGCCGGACTGGGCGTTACTCAGAGAGCCAATTGGCGTACGCGCTCCCGTTCGGCATGGCGGTTCTCGTCGAGATCGTGCAGGCCAGCCTTCCTCAGTACGCCGTGTCGCACCTGTTCGATCCGGCTACCTTTGCCATTTTCGCCGTAGGGTGCCTGCAGATCCCGCTAGTCGATTTCGCGGCCTCGCCGACCAGCGACGTCATGATGGTCAAAATGCAGGAGCGCCTGGCGGAAGGGCGGAAGCAGGCCGTGGTGGAGATCTGGCACGACACCACCTGGAAGCTGGCCTTGCTGTTCTTTCCACTGGCTGCCTTCCTGATGGTGGACGCCCGGCGAGATCATCGTCTTCCTGTTTACCCGGCGCTACATCGCCAGCGCTCCCATTTTCATGGTGTGGTCCGCGATGATCCTGCTCACTACCTTACAGGTGGACGGCGTGATGCGCGTGTTCGCGCAGACCCGGTTTCTGCTGGCGCTGAACCTGATGCGTCTGGCGATTGTCGCGGGGCTGATTCGATGGTCTCTCGCTGAGTTTGGTCTGCTGGGTGCTGTTTTGGTGACAGTGCTGGCGACGTTGCTCTTCAAGGCGGGGCACTGATCCGGATGAAGAGACTTCTTGGGATCAGCGCGGTGCAATCTGCTGCCGTGGCGCGGCCTCGGCGGCTTGCTGGGCGCGTCGGGGTGCGGAGCGCTGGTGGTTCTCGCCATCAAATCGCAGATCCATGCGCCACCCCTCCCGTTGATTATGGCGACGGGTACTGCTTTTGCGTGCACATACGCGGGATTAGTCTGGCGTTTCGATTTACTGAATGAGAGCGAGAGGCTGGCGATTGCCGGATGGGTGCGAAGAATGCGGATTGCCGCAGGTCTGGCGTTGGACTACGAGAAGGGATAGCGTACACGGACTATGTGCGGAATAGCCGGCATCGTTAGCTTGGAAGGTAAACCTATTCTCGAGCAGGAAGTGCGGGATATGTGTATGTCCATCGCCCACCGCGGTCCGGACGACGAAGGTTATTACTTCGGTGCGGGTGTGGGTCTGGGCATGCGGCGTCTGAGCATCATCGACGTCGCTTCCGGCCGCCAGCCGGTCAGGAACGAAGACGGAACGGTCTGGGTGGTATTCAACGGCGAAATCTACAACTTTCGGGAATTGCGCCGGAATCTGGAGGGCCGCGGACACATCTTCTATACGCACACCGACACGGAAACCATCGTCCACCTTTATGAGGAATACGGAAAGCGCGCCGTAGATCACCTGCGCGGAATGTTTGCATTTGCGCTCTGGGACGAGCGAAAGAGGCAACTCCTCATCGCGCGGGACCGGGTGGGCATCAAGCCTCTCTACTACGCCGAGGCGGGCGGCAGGCTTCTGTTCGCGTCCGAACTGAAGTCCATCCTGCAGGTTGCCGGCATGGAGCGCAACCTGAGTTGGAGCGCGATGTCTCATCTCTTCTCGTTCCTCTCCACTCCGCCTACGGAAGCTATTATCGACGGCGTACACAAACTCGAACCCGGACATCTTCTGATCGCCACGCCGGGCCGGGTACCCATCGTCGAGCGCTACTGGGACCTGAAGTTCGAGCCGGACCTCTCCCGGAGCCGAGGCTATTTCGTCGATCGCGTGGGCGAACTTCTGGACGAATCGGTCTGCCTCCATATGGTGAGCGACGTACCAGTGGGAGCGTTTCTCAGCGGCGGAATCGACTCCAGCGCGATCGTCGCCACGGCGGCCGAGCTGACCATCTCGCCGCTGAAGACTTTCTCGATCGGCTTCCGCGAGGCCGATTACGACGAGCTGGAACACGCACGGGTGGTCGCCACGCGATTCGGGACGGACCATCACGAATTGACGCTCGGGCCGGACGGCCTGGAGGAATTGGAGAATCTCGCGTGGCACCTGGACGAGCCCTTCGGCGATTCGTCCGCCATTCCCACCTACATGGTTTCCAAACTGGCGGCGAAAAGCGTGAAGGTGGTGCTGTCCGGGGACGGCGGGGACGAGCTCTTTGCGGGATACGACAAGTACCTGGTGGAGGGGCGGGAGCGAGGTTACACGCCGTTGCCGGCGGCCGCGCGGAGGGCCTTGGGGAAGTTAGCCGGACGATGCCCGCAGGGATGCGCGGACGAAATTTCCTGCATCACATGTCGCTGGCCGGCGCCGAGCGTTACCTGGATGCGTGCACGCTCTTCCGGCGCGAAGACATGAAGAAGCTGTTCCACCGGGATGTCTTCGGGTTGCTGGCGCAATATGAGCCCTGGCGTCCTAAGGCTGCGTGCATGGAATCAGGCAACGGCAACTGGCTTTCGGCCTTGCAACACCTCGATATCAAGAACTATCTGCCGTTGGACATTCTCACGAAGGTAGATCGGATGAGCATGGCCCATTCCATCGAGACTCGCGTGCCTTTGCTGGATCACAAGCTGGTGGAATTCGCAGCTACCATCCCGCCCGAGATGAATCTGCACAACGGGACCACCAAGTATGTCCTCAAGCAGGCGATGCGCGGGATTCTGCCCGATGGGATTATCGACCGGCCCAAACATGGATTTGCCGTACCCCTAGGCTATTGGTTTCGGGGCAAGCTCGGCGCTTATGTTCGCGACCTGCTGCTGGGAGAAAGCGCAAAGCATCGTGGATTATTCAATGCACCATACATCGAGAGCCTGGTGGCCCAGCACGAAAGAGGGACGGAATCTCGATCTGCAGCTCTGGACTTTGATTTCATTCGAGCTCTGGGCCAGAGTGTTCCTGGATCGAGCAACCAGGCGACAGGCTTGCGAGGCGGCCTGACATGGAGCGAACGACGCAGTCGAAGAGAATCAAGCTGCTGCAGATGCTGACCAATTTCCACATTGGAGGGACGGAGCGGCAGGTCGCTAACCTGGCCTTGGGAATCGACTCTTCGCACTTCGATCTGCACCTGGCCTGTCTGTGCCATTCGGGGGAACTGCTGGCGGAACTGGAAACCCTGCGAGTGCCCCAATCGGAATTCCGGATCGGCAGCCTGTACAGTCCGAGGACATTCTGGCAAGGGATCCGGCTGGCGCATTACGTCCGAAGGAATCTGATTCAGATCGTGCACAGTTACGGCTTCTATCCGAACGTCTTTACTGTTCCTTTCGCGCGCCTGGCGCCAGCCGGCATAGTTTATTGAGTAATTCTTTCTGAATCGGCCAAGGCGGATTCAGGCTTGGGTGGCGGGTTGATCCAGACCGCCGTGGGCAGCGCAGGTGGCTGGGGCGGTTTCCGGACGAAGCGTTGCGGGTGCATAGTATATGCCGCGTCAAGCGTCTGTTGACGGAGGTCGCGGACGTGTTCGGCACGCCGGGTGTGGACTACCTCTGGGGTCATCAGACCGAGGCCGGAATGATGGTGCTCCGTGTTGTACCAGGCGAAGAAGACTTGGCAGAAACTACGGGCATCCTGGAGGGAGCCGAAGCGGTCGGGAAATTCCGGCCGATACTTGAGAGTCTTGAACTGGCTCTCGGAGAACGGATTGTCGTCGGAGACGTGGGGACGGCTGTGGGTCTTGGTGACCCCCAGATCACCGAGCAAGAATGCCACGGGCTTGGAGGTCATGGGGCCACCCCGATCCGCGTGGAGGTTGAGTTGGCCCGGGACGATCTGTTCCTTGGCGCAAGTTTCGGCGATGAACTGCCGGGCCAGTTCCTTGCCTTCCCGATCCGCAATCATCCAGCCGACCACATAACGGCTGAATACGTCCAAGATCACATAGAGATAGAAGTAGGTCCACTTGGCGGGCCCCAGCAGTTTGGTGATGTCCCAACTCCATAGCTGGTTGGGCTCGGTGGCCAACAACTGCGGCTTGTGATAAGCCGGGTGGGTGAGCTGATCGCGGCGTTCCCGCGTCTCCCCTTCGGCCGCCAGCAAGCGATAGAGCGTACGAATCGAGCAGCAGTATACGCCTTCATCGAGCAACGTACCGTAGACCTCGGTCGGCGATCGATCCTGAAAGCGCTCCGAATGTAAATGGCCCAGCACGATTACCCGTTCCTCCGCAGTCAGCGAGCGCGGCGACGAGGCACGGACCCGCGGCTCCGCCGGCTGCGCCGGCGGAGTCCGCAACCGGTGCAGCGAGGCGCGGGAGACGCCAAGAGCCTCACAGACGACGATCGGCCCCAACTCCGGAGCGGACTGCACGGCAGCGGTCATAAGCTGTTCTCGTCGTTGTCGACCGTTGCCAGGGGGATTCCCAACAACGACGAGACTTTTTTTTGAACGTCGATAATCAGCTCCGCGCGCGCCAGACGTTGAGTCAGCCGATCATTCTGCTGGCGCAGCTTACGAACTTCCTCAGAGAGAGGATCGTATTTCGGCTTGGGGCCTCGCCGATGCTGGGCCAAACCCAAGTCCCGCTGTTGGCGCCAATGAGTCAGATGCGACGAGTAGAGACCCTCCCGCCGAAGGAGGGCTCCGATCGCCCCAGGTTCGTGGGCGGAATCCGCCTCGGCCAGAATGCGCTTCTTGTACTCCGCGGTGAACTGCCGGCGCTGCGCTCTGACGACGACTTCTGGGTCGGGCCGAATTGCGTCTTTCATCGCCTCGAGTACGCCGATCTCACTCCGCTCCGGCTCATGCCCAATCAAAATGGGGACCGGTGCAACGCCATTGATCTGCTTCTTCATGGAGGTTTTCCTTCTCCGCCCGCAACAGTAATTACCGGAAGGGAAGGCGTCTCACTGAGGGGGCATCGATTGTGGTCGCTTCAATCCGCAATACGAGTGACTTGTTGACACCCATACAGAGACGCGTGCAGAAAATGGTCTGCCGGATGGCCGATTGCGTCCTGGTGAATGCCGAAGCAATCCGCGACGACCTGCTCGCACAGGGATACGACCCGAGCAAGATTGTCGTCATCCGGAACGGCATCACGCTATCGAAGTTTGCCGCAAAGGAGCGCGAGCCCGGCGCTTCGGCAGCGAGCTGGGATTGCCGCCTTCCGCCCGCCTGGTTGCGGTGTTTTCACGCCTCAATCGGATGAAGGGAGTGGAATACTTCCTCGAAGCTGCGGCAGTTCTGGCCGGGAGATCTCCGGACGTGTATTTCCTCGTGGTCGGCGATGGAGGGAACAAAAAGGAACTGGAAGAACAGGCTTCCGGCCTGGGGCTTGGGCGGCGGATTGTGTTTACCGGGTTCCGGAGCGATGTTCCGGATCTGTTGTCCGAAGTCGCAATCTCGGTGCTCCCGTCGTTTGAGCGAGGGCACTTCGAATACATTGCTTGAATCGATGGCTGCGGGAGTACCGGTGGTCGCTACCAGTGTTGGGGGGAATCCGGAGGTCATCGAAGACGGGGTCAGCGGCCTGCTTGTGCCGCCGCGGGACTCGGCCGCCCTCGCCGGCGCCATCGGCCGCCTGTTGGACGACTAGGGTCTGGCGGTAAGGCTCGGCCAGGCGGGCATGCGGCGGGTATCCGAGCTCTTCTCGATTGAGGGCTCGGTGCATGAAACGGAGCATCTCTACCAGCGTCTGGTAGAGGCTAAGGGCCAGATATGAAAGTCCTGCTGATTGGTCCTCGTCCGCCTCCGCACGGAGGAATCTCGGTGCATGTGTCAGGAATCGATCGGCAGTTGACGGCAGCGGGCGTGACTTGCAGCGTCCTGGACATGAGCCTGGTTCGCCCAGGATGGAGCTTCGCTTGGGCGGTGCTGCGCCACGCGTTGCAAGGATGGACATTGCATCTTCATACCAACGGCCACAATTTGAAAAGCTGGCTGCTGGCGTTGGGATGCGGAGCTGGCGGGGCAAGCGCGCGGCGGTTGCATACTGACGCTACACTCCGGCATGGCTGCCCGGCTACCTGGAAAATGCTGCTTCCTGGCGCCGGAGACTGGCAGCGTTTACCTGTTCTCTTTACAAGCGAGTGATCTGTGTCAGTCAAGAGATTGAGAGCGCACTGCTTTCGCTCGGCCTGGAACCCGGCGCATGGAAGTATTGCCGGCCTTTGTGAGCAGCGAAAGTATCGCAACCGCGCCGGAACCGGACGTCCTGGCGTGGATCGGACGACACCGGCCCCTGTTTTCTACGGTGCTGTTCTTCCGGCCGGAGTACGGCTTCGATGTGCTGGTTGCCGGCCTCGCCCGGCTCACGCGGCGTCCATCCTTCATTGGGCTGCCTGGTGATGGGCAGCGGTGAGCAGCGAGCGGAAGCCGAGAAGCTGATCCGCGATGCCGGCTTGAAGACAACGTTTCCTGCTCGGGGACGTGAGTCACGATGCCTGCCTGGCATTGATTTCGGTTTGCCGACGTGTTCCTCCGCACGACCTTCGAGGACGGCGATTCGATTTCCGTGCGCGAAGCGCTCTCGCTGGGCGTTCCGGTGGTGGCGAGCCGGATCGGCACACGGCCGCCTGGCGCTATTCTGTTTCACCCGGGCGATGTGGAAGAAATGCTCGCCAAGATTGAACTGGCTCTGGCTGCGAAGAGAGCGAATCGACTCCAGATGGCAGGTTGCCAGGATCGTTTGATGGAGATCTACCAGCCGTTATGGCTCCGACGGAGTCTATGTCTCAACCTGAATGGCAGGTCATCAAAAACTCAAACGGCTGGGCGCCATGAGCTCCGCGGGAACTGGCGTTCAGAGTTCGCGAGAAGGTGTACTCGCAGGTGGAGCGGATCGAGCCTGCTGGCACAGGCAACTGCAGAGGCTTCCCGCTGTCCACCGGACTTCAAGAAATACTCTGGCCGGGGCCCCGGCGCGATCGTTTCTATTGCAGCCATCGCGAAGGACTGCGGTCATTCGTCAGACGAGAATTTCCCGCAGTGGTTCGAACGCGCTGTGAACGAGGCAGAGAGGCTCTGCCGGCACGAGGTCGCACTCCTCGGCTACGGACCGCTCGAACTGGGTCGCGAGATTGACTGGCACCGCGATCCGGTCACGGGCCAGATCTGGGAGCGGCGTTTTTGGACCGACTACCGGCCTGTGCACGATGGCGAGGGGCGCGACCCCAAGATCATCCACGAGTTGAACCGTCACCAGCACCTGCCGCGGCTGGCCAAGGCATATCTCCTGACTGGAGACGAGCGCTACGCCAGCGAGGCAGTGGCACAGCTCAATAGCTGGATCGATCAGAATCCTCCCGGCCGCGGTATCAATTGGCAGTCCAGCCTGGAAATTGGAATCCGAGCGATTTCCTGGTTGTGGACGATCTTCCCTCTACTTCCTTCGAAGGCGTTCGACGAGGCTTCCGCCCAACGCATCGGCGACTCATTGTTTGCGCAACTGGAGCATGTTCAGCGGTACACGTCGGTCTTCACCAGCCCCAACACCCATCTGATCGGCGAGGCTGCGGCGCTCTATCATTGCCGGACTGGTTTTTCGCGATGGGAAGCGGCCCGCTGTCTGGTTTCGCCAGGGTGGCACTCTGCTGGCCGAAGCAGCGGAGAAGCAGGTTCTGGATGACGGGGTGTATGGGGAGCTTTCTTCCTGTTACCACTGCTATGCGCTCGATTTTCTCCTGCAGGCAACCGTGCTCGCGAAGCAGAACGGGTTGTGCTTTCCGGAACCGGTTCCGCATCGGGTGCAAGGCATGCTGCAGTTTTTGATGCATCTGACGCGGCCCGACGGCACGCTTCCGGCGCTGGGAGACGACGATGGCGGGCGCGCGCTAGCGCTCGAAAAGAGGGACTACCGCTCGTTCCAGGATGGGCTGTGCCTGGGGGCAATTCTCTATCGAAAGGGAGACTTTCAAGCACCAGGCCGGCGCGTTTTGCGAAGAGGCGCTGTGGATGCTCGGCAAAGATGCCTTGGAGTCTTACCGCCAAGTGGAAAACCGCGAACCGGCGGACCCCCAGGCGTATTTTTCGTCCGCCGGATACCTGGTACAACGCTCCGGGTGGGGACCGTTAGCGAGTCACCTGGTGTTCGACTAGCGGCGGCCTTGGCATGCTCACCGGCGGGCATGCTCACGCGGATGCGCTTTCGTTAACCCTGTTCAGCGGGGGCCGGGAACTGCTGGTAGACCCGGGAACTTTCGTTTACAACTGCGCTCCGGGATGGCGCAATTATTTCCGCTCCACGCGCGCTCATAACACCGTCACAATCGATGGCCGCGACCAGGCCGAACAGGGAGGCACATTTCACTGGAAGACAAGAATCGGCTCTCGAGGCGCGCGAACAATTACCCCACCTGGTATCGAGTATGCAGAAGGCGAACACGACGGGTACCGGCGGATGCCGCAAGGAGTGATCCATCGCCGCCGCCTCCTGTACGTCCCCCCGGAATCGTGGATCGTGGCGGATGATTTCCGCGGGTGCGGAGAGCATACTTTCGATTTTCACTACCACTTCCCGCCGGACGAAGGCGAATCGAGACTGCATCTTCACCTGGTAGCTTCGCGGCCCGTGAAGATGGAGCGCATCGATGGGTGGAGTTCGCGCGGATACGGAGCGAAGAGAGCCGCGTCTACCCTGCGCGCCACGCTTACCGGATCGGCGCCGGTCGCCGCGATGACGTTTCTTGTGTTGACGCCGGACGGGTATAGTGAGCCGGTAATCCGGAGGCTGACGCTGACAAGCGGCACCGGGCTCGCTTGTTCTTACGAACACCACGGATTCGAGGACATCGCGGTAATTTCCGCCGGCGATTCCGAGATGGCAGTCGGAGAGTTTCGAATGCGCGGCGAGTTCTTCTGGCTGCGGCTGGAAGACGGCGTGCTGAAACAGGTACTGGCGGTCCGGGCCTGTGCGCTGGAAGTGGCCGGAAGGTGCATCTTCCAAAAAGCAGAACCGGGTCCGTATTCTGGCGTGATGAATGCGGGACGGGAGGAAAAACGCTTATGTGCGGAATTTGTGGAATCGTAAACTTCATCGACTCTGGCCCCGTCGACCGGATGGTGATCGAGCGGATGACCCGGGCTCTGGCCCATCGCGGACCCGACGATGCGGGGTATTTCGTAGAGGGCCAGGTCGCGCTTGGCCACCGGCGGCTCAGCATCATCGATTTGAGCGGCGGCAAACAGCCTATCTTCAACGAAGACCGGTCGGCGGCCATCATCTTTAATGGCGAGATCTATAACTATCGCGATCTCGCAGCGGGCTTGACCAGTGCCGGTCACATTTTCAAGACCCGATCCGACACGGAAACGATTCTTCACGCCTATGAAGAATACGGCGACAATTGCGTTCAACAACTGCGCGGAATGTTCGGCTTCGCAATCTGGGACCGCAGGAAACGGCGCCTTCTGCTGGCTCGCGACCGTCTGGGAGTCAAGCCGGTCTATTACTACCGCAACGGTGAATTTCTGGCCTTCGCGTCGGAGATCAAATCGCTTCTCCAGATTTCGTCGATTCCGCGCGAGGTGGATCCCGAAGCCCTTGACCTGTACCTGTCTCTACGGTATGTGCCGGGTCCACGGACCATGTTCAAGAACATCTTTCGCCTGCAACCGGGACATATCCTGGTGGCCGATGATAAAGGCGTTCGAACCACGAAATACTGGGACATCGAATATTCGAACCCGGAACCGCGTTCGGAGGCGCATCTTCTGGACCGGTTCAATGAGTTGCTCGAAGAGAGTGTGCGGATGCGCCTGCTCTCCGAGGTCCCACTCGGCGTTTTTCTGAGCGGCGGACTCGATTCCAGCGCGATTCTGGCCACGATGAGCAAGATGACCACCGGCGAAAAGATAAAAACCTTCAGCGTCGGCTACGAGGCATCGAGCCCTGAAGAGGAAGCGTCCAATGAGTTCGGGTACGCGCGTCTCGCGGCCGATGCCTTTGCCTCCGAGCATCACGAATATCGTTTGGACGCGAAAGACTTCGCGGATTTCGTGCCGGATCTGGTGGGCTACCTCGATGAGCCTCTCGCCGATCCCAGTTGTATCCCTCTGTATTTCCTTTCTAAACTGGCGCGCGAACATATCACAGTCGTTCTTTCTGGCGAAGGCGCCGACGAAATCCTCGCCGGCTATGGGATCTATGGCAAGATGCTGGCCCTTGACCGCGTGCACGCGGGCTCCGGGCCATTGGCCAGAGTCGCACCGCTCCTCGCGTGCCTTACCCCATGGGAAAAACTGCGGCACTACGTGCGCATGTGCGGCCAGCCCCTGGCATCCCGCTACCGGGGCGTGTCCAGAGGATTTAGCGCCCAGTGCCTGCGAAGGCTGATCGGCGCAGATCGGGTGAAACAGTCCGGACAGCGGCTGCAGGAGATCTTCGGCGGGTATTTCAAAGCTGTGGAGAATGCTTCTCCGCTCGACCAGATGCTCTATGTGGATGCCAAGGTCTGGCTGCCCGACGACCTGCTGATCAAAGCCGACAAAATGACCATGGCCAACGGACTCGAACTGCGAGTTCCGTTTCTGGACCACAAGCTGGTGGAATTCGCCGCTACGCTGCCGAACGCTTCAAAGAGCCATGGAAAGGGCGGCAAAACGCTGTTGCGCGACGCCATGCGCGGAGTCCTGCCCGGCGCTATCATCGACCGCCCCAAAAAGGGATTTCCCCTGCCGATCGGGTCGTGGCTTCGCACATCTTTGCGGCAGTTCACGCGCGATTATCTGTTGGCCCGGGATTCGGCTTGCAGCCGGTATATGGACTGCAAAGAGACGGTCCGACTCGTGCTGGAGCACGAGCAGGGCCGCGCGGACCGCTCTCAGGAAATCTGGACACTGCTGGTGTTCGAATTCTGGCATTTACACTTCATCGAAAACTACCCTTGTTCAGCGGACGCGCAAGCGCAGCCGTTTCTCGAGGTACAGCGAGTGCTCTGAGGAGGACCACCATGCTTGAAGGCAACGACATTATCTGCTTCGCCAACGATTGGGACGGCGATCCGCTGAGCAAGAAGCACATCGCCTTGAGGCTCGCCCGGAAGAACCGGGTGTTGTGGGTCAACTCGACCGGAAACCGCAATCCCACGGCTTCCGTAAGAGACCTTCGGCGCGTGTGGAAGAAACTGCGGCAGTACTTCAGAGGCTGCCGGGTTGTTTCCAGGAACATCTCGGTGTTCTCGCCGCTGGTCATTCCCTATCACGGAAACCGGGCCGCCCGGTGGGTGAACTGCCGGCTGTTGTCATGGACCTTGCGTCGCGCCTGCCGCAAACTCGGCTTTCACGACCCCATCACGTGGACTTTCGTGCCCAGTTCAGCCGACGTTGCGGGCTCCCTGGGGGAGAGGCTGGTCATCTACCACTGCGTGGAGATGGGGGGCTGGCCACCGGAGCCTTAATGAACATTCCGTCGGACGTAACCGTGGATAGTGCCGGCAGCTAGTTCATCGGCGACTCTGGAAACAACCGGATTCGTAGAGTGGATGCACTTTCCCAAATCATCAGTACCATCGCGGGCGGCGCGGACAACGGATTCTCGGGCGACGGCGGTCCCGCCACCGGTTCTTTGCTGAACTTTCCCTGGGGAGTCAAGGTTGACGCCACGGGCACTGTCTACGTTGCCGATCACTCGAACCAGCGCATTCGAATGATCGCCAATGTTTACCATCTTCGGCAAAATCACCACTCAGCGGGGAATAGTGAGTCCGCACAGTGTTATGGTTGGGGCGGTGGAGAGTGTCGCGGAGCAAGGCGGGTTAGGGAGATAGGGAAGCTGGATCGAGATCGAGCACCATTGGCCGCGGAGAATGTAATAGAGTAACCAGCTGTTGGAAAGCGTCTTTGCCCTGTTGCCAACAACTTCGCAAGACGCTCGTCAATATCTGTTGGGTTCGGGCGCCGTTCCAGGTTCGGTTCCCGCCCCAGGTTTTGCGAGCCACCACCATCAGCCGAATCGCTGCCTCGATGAAGTTGTTGGTGGCCGGAAGGCCCGGACAGTACAGAAATGTGAACAGGTGGGGCTGCTCATGTTGTAGGTGGCGCGCTAAACGCCGATTGGCGGCATGGCACTGTGGGGTTGCCAACAGCCGGTCCAACCGGGCCTTCAAGCGGCCCGTGGCCACTGCTAATCCATGTTCGCTGACCAGTCCCTGTTGGTGGCGATCCCGCAAGTCGAGACTGTCCAGCAACACATCCAGGACCGCCTGCGGGAACTGTCGCGCTCCCCCGGTCAGCAACTGCAGCAGGTCCCGGCAGCGCAGGATGAGATGCGCCAGGCAGGTTTGGTGAAAAGCCTGCAAAAAACCGTACCAGGTCCGGGCCCCGTCATGCACCAGAAAGCCATCGTATTCAGCCCCCAATACTGCCGCCGCTTCGGCGAAGCCGCGATGCGGCTCGATCAGGTATACGGTGACCGATTCATTGCCGATCACCCGACAATTCTGTAACCGGCCGCCTACACGCCAACCAGTATCGTCCATCCCATTGAATGGACTACGCGCCAACGAGGCCTTCAATTGATGGTAGGTGGGAGCGGCCAAATTGCCCAACCGTTCCAGCGCCCGGCAGATCCCGCTGCGGCTCACCGTCAAGCCGTAACCCAATTGCAGCGACCGGGCCACTCGCTCATGCGATAGGCCCATCTCTTTGTTCCACAGCGCCGCCAGCGACAATGCTTCCGGCCCGATCTGTACCGTCCCGACGTGCAACGCATCGGAGGTCTGCAGCGGATGCCTTCCTTGCACACTGCGTCCACAGCCCGAGCACACCCCCACCTCCACATTAAACCGCCGCACCAGGGTCACTCGCACTATGTCTTCCTGATACTGAGCCTTGGTGTCCCGCAGAACCACATCGCTCTGGCAATGTGGGCAGGAGGGCGGCAACGGCACAGCGATCTGCTCATCCACCCGCAGCGGTGTCCCACGCGTGGCCTGCTGACCGTATTGATCCCCCGGTTTGCGTCCCGCTGTTTTGGGATTTGTTTTGGGATTGTCGCGGGAGAACGGAGCTGTGTTGCGCTTCCTTTTGCGCACTGCCTCTTCTAGCCTGACTTTCGCACTTCGGAGAGTTTTATCGGCTCGACCGAACTATATTTGGTTTGGCTGCAACAATGCCGCCTCGAAAAGGGCCTGAGTGAAGACCTACTCTCTTTCCTTTTACCTCGGTTTCTGGCATGCTGCTGCTTCCTATGTTCCTGCGCAGCACCCCACGAAAGAAGGACGGCAAGATTCACCGCTACTTCAGCGTGGTCGAGAATCGCCGCTTGCCCGGCGCCAAAACGGTGCAGCGCACCGTGCTGTATCTAGGCGAGATCAACGACCAACAGCAGGCTGCGTGGCGCAAGACGCTGGAAGTCTTCGACGAAGACCAGCAAGACTATCGAACCATGAGCCTGTTTCCGGACGACCGGGAGGTTCCCGCCGATGCCCTGGACAGCATCCAGGTAAAACTTAGCGGCCTGGAATTGCGGCGTCCGCGCTCCTTCGGCGCTTGTTGGCTGGGGTGCGAGTTGTGGCACCAACTCGGATTGGATGAGTTTTGGCACCAGCGTTTACCGGAAGCGCGCGAAGCGGTGAGTTGGGAGAAGGTGCTGCAGTTGCAGGTAGTGAACTGCCTGCTCGACCCGGGCAGTGATTATCGCTTGCACCGGCAGTGGTACGTGGATACGGCGATGGACGAGCTATTGGAAACGGACTTTGCCGTGGCCGCCAAGGACCGGCTGTATCGCTGTCTGGACCGGGTGCTGCCGCACAAACAGGAGTTGTTTGTCTGGTTGAAACAGAAGTGGGCCGACTTGTTCCAGGCGGACTTTGAAGTATTGCTCTACGATCTAACCAGCACGTACTTCGAAGGCGAGATGGAGCAGAACCCAAAGGCCAAGCGTGGTTACAGCAGAGATAAAAGACCGGACTGTCTGCAATTGGTGATTGCGCTGGTGGTGACCACCGATGGGTTGCCGTTGGCCTATGAGGTGATGAAGGGGAACACGTCAGATCGCACCACCCTGCCGGGCTTTCTCAAGAAGATCGAGGACACCTACGGCAAAGCGCGGCGCGTATGGGTGATGGATCGCGGGGTTCCCAGCGAAGACATACTGCAAGACATGCGCTCGCCGGAAGGGCAGACGTTCTATTTGGTAGGCACGCCGAAAAGCAAGATCAACCAGCATGAAAAGAAGTGGCTGGATCTGCCGTGGCAAAAGGTTCGCGACTCGGTGGAGGTGAAGTTGTATGAGCATGAAGGCGAACTCTATGTGCTGGCCAAGAGCGGTGGGCGGCAGGCCAAAGAGAACGCCATGCGGCGCAAGCGACTGGCTCGCTTGCTGCGTAAACTGCGGACAATGCGCAAGAGCCTGCCGAAGCGCGATCAACTGTTGCTGCGCATCGGGGCCGCCAAGAAGGAAGCCGGGCGGGCTTTTGGGTTCGTGAAGATGCAGAGGCCGGCGGCGGACCAGGCGGTCACTCGGGAGACATTCTCCTTTGAGGTGGACAAGGTCAAGCTGAAAGCCGCCGAACAACGTGACGGCCATTATCTGCTGCGCAGCAACCTCACTGGCGAAGATCCTGCGGTGTTATGGACGCGCTATGTGCAACTGACCCAGATAGAGAGTGTGTTCCGGTCGTTGAAAAGCGAACTGAGCATCCGGCCCATTGGTCATCAACTGGAACATCGGGCCGATGCGCACGTGCTGATTGCGTTCCTGGCTTACAGTCTGCAAGTCACCTTGAAGAACCGTCTGATGAAGCACGCGCCCGGATTGACACCGGCCACGGTGTTCGAAAAGTTGGCGACGATCCAGATGGTCGAGGTGTGGATTCCCATGGTGGACGGCCGCTGGCTGGCGATGCCGCGTCACACGCAGCCGGAGCCCGATGTGCAAGCACTACTCAATCAGATTCGGATCACGCTTCCCTCCCAACCACCACCACGGATCAAGGCCTCCCAGATCACGTCAAAATAGACCGCACCCTCCCTAGTTTTGTGGTGAAGACCTTTGGGTAGCCTTCACTGATTCTGCGAGGTTTAGCTGTTGCAAAACCTGCGAAGTGCGAAAGTTGGGTTAGCCTTCTGCCCTTTGGTCAGCCGGGCTTTGGGTTGTGCGCCGCCAGGCTTGACCATGGGAATGCCCTTGCAGTCAACGGCGGCCACCAGGATCGCGCCGGCGGCGGTAGACACAGAGCGCTGTTGGTAGAAGGCGTCGAAATCTCGCGCTGCATCCGGCACGATCTCTTCCAAGCTGCGTTTGGAGACGGAAACGCCGGTCAACTCGGCGATGGTCTGGACCGATTCCAAGAACGGGTTCTGCACGGCGGCCTTGACCAAACGGCGCTGGAGTTCGTAGGAGAAGGATCGCTCCGGCAAGGCCAGCGCTTTATCGAGCGGAAAGATGCTCGGCGCGCCAGGCCGGGAGTAGCCCATACGGACGAGTTCCACGGTTCCAAAGACGGTGGTTAGGGATCGGTCGCTGAGACGGCGGTGAGAATAGAGCACCTCACCGTCTGGCAGTTCCAGTTGCAAAGCAGGCCCCACATCTCCATTGCCGCGCTGCTGCAAGTGGGCTTGGAGGAGCAGGCGTTGGACCTCGCGGCCTCTGGCATGTTGCTGAGACTCGATCTGGTGGAGCGGGAGTTGGAGCGCGCCGGAGGATGCCAACCATGACTCCAGCAGAGAGAACTCAATCAACGCAGGTGTAGCGTCAGCAGAGAAAGAGGTTGCAGTTGCCATATTCTTACGGTAATATCACCGTAAGAACAATGTCACGTGTTTTTGTTTCCAAAAGCGGAAGTCACCCCGTTCCGCAGAATGCCGCCTTGGAACGGCACACGCAACGATTCCTGGAACTCAGGCGGGGTCTCGAACAGATCGACTGTTTCTGCAAAGGTACAGTTCTGAAGCGGATGATGAAGTGTGGCAAAGCTCGGTGCGCCTGTGCCTCCGACGCGACCAAACGTCACGGCCCCTACTTCGAGCTTACCTACAAGGCCAACGGCAAAACGGTCAACGTCAAACTCTCACCAGAAGCCGCTCCGCTGTACCGGAAGGCGGCTCTGCAATACCGCAAGTTGAAAACCCTACTGAACCGCCTCGACAAACTCTCGAAAACCATCCTGCATCACCAGGCCAAACTGGCCGAATCCAAACGCCGGGATTGAAACAAAAACCGGGGTTATTCTCATATCCCCGGTCTAAGCCATCGCCGCAACTAGGCCAAATGACCATAACTCATTGGTTTTCCGTACACTTAGCCGTCGTTCTAAAGTAGCCACACCCAATTGAAACTTAATCGTTTTCTCCGCGTCTTCCTCCGCGCCTCCGTTCCTCCGCGATGAATTCACCACCCGCGTTTTCCTTACCCCAGGAACCCCATCTTCCGCACACCGAAGTTCACCAGATTCGGGAATATCGAATTCATCGCGCTATCCGGGATGCCGAACCACGAGCACAGCGTCGCCCCGTACTGATCGATCGACGTCGTGGGGATCCAGCGGCCGCGCGTGTCGGTATCGTCCGGCCCACCCAGTTCGAAAGTCGGAAAGCTGCCGTAGATCTGGCCGCCCTGCACCGCCCCGCCCAGCACCAGGTGATGCCCGCCCCACCCGTGATCGCTGCCGTCTCCCGACGTCGCCTGGAACGTGCGATTGAAGTCCGACTCGGTAAACGTCGTTACGTTTTCCGCCACCCCCAATTCCTGCGTGGCGCTGTAGAAAGCCGCCAGCCCCTGGCTCACCTCGGGGTACAGCGTATTGAGCGTGGGTAGTTCGCCGGTATGCGTATCGAAGCTGCCCACCGAGCAGAAGAACACCTGCCGCTGCATGCCTAGCGCGGATTGCACCTGAATGATCTGCGCCACCTGCTGCAGTTGTTTGCCAAGTGAAGTCGTGGGGAACGTGGTCTTCAGGGCCGGAGCCTTGCCCAATGCATCGGCCAGCGCCTTGGCGTCGTCGATGCTCATCGACATGGTGGAATTGGCGGCCTGCGCCAGTGAAACGCCGCTATTCAACGTCAACAGATTCGTGAGTGCGTTGAGCCTGGCCTGCGACGCGGCCGAATTGTTGAACCCCGCCAGCTCCAGCGATCCGCCGGGCGCAATCGCCAGCATCTGCGTCTTCGCCCCGGACCCTTCCAGCGTGTTCCCGGCCACCGAAAGGAACGTCGGGAATTTCGAGGAATTCAGGCCGTTCGCGGCCACATAATCCGCCAGCCCGTCCGCCCCAGCCCGTGGGACTGTTGCCTTGCGCCACGGAGCTTTGCCACTGCTGCTGCTGGTCGGCGTGCGAAAACAGGTTCGACGGCACCGGCACTTGCGCCGCCTGGTATTGCGCCCGGTTGATGGGCTGGACCAGCGAACCCACGTTTGCCACCACCGCCAGTTCTTTGCTGCCGAACATGCTCGCCACCTCGGCCAGCGGCGCAAAGAAGCCGTAGGGCGCGCCAGCCGCGCTCTGCACCTGGGTCAACGCGCTGCTTTGAATCGCCAGGCTGCCGCGTGCGGCCAGGTATGCCTTGTAGCTGGCGTCGTCCATGGGAACGATGGTGTTGTTGGAATCGTTGCCGCCATAGAGGAAGACGCAGACCAGGGCGCGGTAGTCCGACGCCGTCTGCGCCAGCGCGGGAATTTCGGCAAACCGCCGCAGCGCCAGCGTGCCCAGGGAGGCCGTTCCAATGCGAATGAAATTTCGTCGTGATAGCATCTCGTCTCTCCTACTGAACAATCTGGTATTCGCTCGAAGTCAAAACCACATAGAGCGCCGCTTGTGCTTGCGCCTTCGCCCCCGTTGCCGCCGAGGCCGCGTTCAACGCCGCCGACCGCAAGTCGCTCGACATCGCGTCATGCAGAAAGGCGTGGCTGATGTTGTCCATCATGCCGCTCAGATCGCCGCCCTGGGGAAGGAACGGCGCCAGATTGACCGTTGTGCTCTTGTCCAGCGCGCCGTACAGGGCGGCGTTGACAATGTCCGCGCGGTCCGCGGCGGTCTGCGCCGAATAAATCTGGAACTCCGGAGCGGGCTGGCCGCTCTCCAGCGCATACATCGGCGAGAAATAGCTGAACACCGTCGGCGGATAGAACAGGTCCTCGCCCAGTTCCGTTGCGTAGCGATTGATCGCGCTCGCCGGGCCTAGCGTCGCATTCAGCCCGCGCAGCAGATTCGCCAGGAACAGGACCGGCTCCCGCAGGTGTCCGAAGGTTGCATTCGGAGCCGCGCTGGGGTCGTCGCCGGCGCGCGCTTCCGCGTCAGTCAGAATCGCCGTGATCACGGCCCTCATATCGCCCCGGACGCCGGAGCCGTTATCCAGAAACACTCCAGCCACGCGCTGCACGTACGCCGGGGTGGGGTCGCTGGTCACCAGGTGCTGGATCAGTTGCCTGCTCACGAACGGAGCCATGCTTCGCTGGGCCATTAACGCGTCCAGCACAGCCTCCAGGTCCTGCTCCGCCGTCTGTCCCGCGGAGATGGTGGCGCCGCCGATGATGGTCTTCGACGTGGTGTCGTGCTCCGCTTCCACCGCGTGCATCGAGCCCAGGTAATATTGCGGGTTGTTAGTCTTCGCCGCAGCATTGGGCGCGGTGGGGTAAGTCCAGCCGGTCAGGGCGCGGGCGGTGTTAGTCACCACGCTCTGGTCATAAGTGGGCACGGGATTGTTACTCGAATCCAATACCGGATTGCCGTTGAGGTCCAGTTGCGTCAACCCCACGGTAAACAGTTGCATCAGCTCACGCGCATAATTCTCGTTGGCCGACGTGCCCTTGGCGGCGTTGCCCTTGTTGTTGTTCGCCATGTTGAGATAATTCCCCATCGCCGGGCTGAGCGTGACAGCCTTCATAATGTCGCGATAGTTACCGAAGGCGTTGTCGCGAAACAGCCGCCAGTAAGGTGGAAACGCATAGGCTACCTTCGTCGAGACGGCCGATACCACCCACATCTGCGAGAGCGCAAAGGCCACGCGCTGGCGCAATTGATCCTGGCCCGTAACGGCATTCTGAAAAAACACCGCCTGCACCGGCGTCAGGTCACGATCCGGTTTGCCGTCCGAGCCGAGCAGCGGCTGGTCAGGCAGGTCCGACGTATTCAACGCGAATTGCGCGTTCAGCCAGGCGGTGATTCCGGTCTGCTGCAACTGCGCGATCGATGCAGGTGTGGGTCCCCAAGTCGCCTGATCCAGGAACCGCGCCGCCGCCCGCCCGGACAGCACGGCTGATGTCTGCGCGCCTCCGCCATGCACCGCTACGGTGGCGGCCATCGCAATGAAAATCGAAATCTGCTTCATGCATCCCCCAGGTTCACGATGGAAGAAACCCAGCGGGCGCGCAAAAGTATCGCACGATTGTGCGAACGAATGAGGAAACCAGCACCTTCGCGCTCCGGTGCGAAGGTCAGTTCGATGCGGTCCCGGCGGGCGGACTGTGCGCCGCGGCCTCCATGCGCCGCGCCTGCCCCTCTTCCCGGGCCTGCCGGTCGAACTGCCGCAGCGCCAGGTAAGTCAGGCGCGCCGCATCCGCGCTGCGGTACACCAGGTTGTCGCGGAGGAAGTGATTGCGGGCCGTCAGCGTCACGCGCCGGATGAATCGCACCGCGCGGCCGGGTTTCGGAAAAGGTTCCGCCCACGCAAAATCCTCGCGCGGCTGCTCACAGCCGTTCAACGTGATCACCGCCACCCGGCCATCCGTGCTCACTCCTCTGCGGTACGCTTCGCCATTGTCCCGCAGGCCTCGCGGCCTCTGCACGTAGGCCACCGAGTCCACGCAGCCCGTGAACATCAGGTCGTGGACCACTTTGTCCCGTTCCAGGTCCACCTGGTTTTGAATCGAGTGGGTGAAGCCGAACGGGTGCATGGCGAAGGTGGTTCCCAGGTCGCGCGTGGCCGCCGAAGCCCACACCGGCTGCGCGTCCAGTTCGCCGTCGCGCTTCCAGATGCGCAGATGGTCCCGCTTCTCAAACGTGTCCTGGCTCTTTTGCAGGCGCATATCGGGCTCCCTGCCGTCCAGCAGTAGAGTCCGCATCGGCGCATCGGAGAACCTTCCCTCCTCTACAATGGCGCGAATGGCCGCGACTCCCGCGCGCATCGAATTCGCCCGCGATCCGTCCCACCCCGCCGCCGCAAACGATTTCTCCAACTGTTCCCGCGACCCCAAAAACAGCAGGTTCACCAGGTCCATCGGCTGCGCCTGGCGCTTGGAGAATGTCCAGTAGGGCAGGGAATCCACCGCGCCCTGCAAGGCTGCCCACTCTTCGGGCGAAGATTCCACCTCCGGCAGAGGGCACGCCGCCACCGGCCCGAACTCCTCCGGCAGTTCCACGTGGAGCTGCATCTCCGTGCCGCGATGAAATTCAATCTCCGGATCCGGGAAATGGAACATGGCGGTCTCCGCCACAAACAGCGGAATCATCGCCGCCGGGTGGCCCAGTACCGAGAACGCAATCCGCTCCCCAAAACGATTGGAAAGCGTGGCCGTCGCGCGAATCCCGTGGACCTTTCCCTTGCGGTCCACACGCTCCCGGGCGTTGTCGATGGACGCCAGATGCGCCGTCACGGAGTACTCGCGCCCATCGGGAAATCGCAGTTCGGTGAACTCCAGTTGCAGCGATGCGCTCTCGTGAACCAGCCCCAGCCCCACCTTGCTCACCCGCTTCACGGTGCCGCGCAGTTCGGTGCCTTCCGGCAGCACCGCGACGCCTGCCGCGCACAGCGGAGTGGCCACCGCGGCCGATATCTTCATTCCGGCTTTGGCACTGTATGTCGAAATCGGAGTCAGCAGCCGCGCTTCCAAGGGAGTGCCGTGCGGAGCTTCGGCTCCCGTCAGTCCTCCTGTCAGCCAAGCCCATATCAGGGGAACTGCAAACCGGCGTGAATTCATCGCATGTCCAGCGTCAGACTTCGCCAGTATACACGCAAAGCGCGAACCCTTGCTTGAAGAAAGGTTCATCCGGCCGTCTCCGAACGGAGCCGCGCGCGTCAGCAAGCGGTGTTTTTGATACGTCGCTGACCTTCTGAAGGCGCACCCGGATGCCCCGATTATTCCGCGAGAAAATGCCCATCGAGTTTTTCCAGCATCTGGTTCCATCCCGTCACCAGTCGCCCTGCCGCGTGTTCCACCGGGAACCGCTCGTGCGTCAACACCAGCTCGCAATGCGCGCCGCGCCGGTTCAGGTCTACCGTCACCAGCGTTTCCTGATCTCCCCATCGCGACGAGACCCAGGTGAATTGCAGCTTTGCCGGCCGGTCCAACACACGGAACTCGCCGGTGTTCGTAAACTGCGCGCCGGGCGCCGTCATCACGATGCGGAAACGCCCGCCCACGCGCGGCTCCAGCGCCACCTCGCAGCCCGTCACCGGCCCGGGACGCATCCATTCCCGCATCCCCGCGGCATCCAGCCAGGCATCGAAAACTTCCTCGCAGGAAGCCCGCAGCACCTTCCGTATGACTACGGTCTCACCGTTCACTTCCGCCCTTCCTTTCGCTTTTCCACCAGGTGTCTTTCGAGAGCTTCCACCCGTCCGCTCCAGAATTCCGAGTAATAGCTCATCCAGCTCATCGCTTCGTCGAACCTCGCGGCATCCAGCCGGCACGAATGCTCCCGGCCCCTGATACTTCGCCGGATCAGCCCGGCTCTCTCCAGCGTCTTCACGTGCTTCGAAACTGCGTTCAGACTCATCGCGTACGGCCGCGCCAGTTCCGTCACCGTCAGCGGGCCGTCCCGCAGCCGGTCGAGCATGGACCGCCTGGTCGCGTCGGCCACCGCTCCGAATATCAGGTCCAGACGCTTGGCCTGGTTGCCGGTCCGGGTCATAGTGGACCTTTCGATTATATGACATTCAACCGCCAGGTTGACATTCAACCGAACGGTTGAATATACTGGCTATGGAGAAATCTTATGGCTACCTTGCTTCATATCGATTCCAGCCCCATGGGCGAAGCCTCCATTTCGCGGCAGCTCACCCGCGAATTCGTGCAGCGGTGGCGCAGCGCCAATCCTCAGGGAAGGGTCATATCGCGCGACCTCGCCCGCATCGCCATCCCGGTCGTCGACGCGGCGTGGGTCGCCGCCAACTATACGCCTAAAGAATCGCGCACTCCACAGCAGAATGACCTTCTCGCCCTCTCGACGGAATTGACCGCGGAATTGATGGATGCGGACGAAGTGGTCATCGGTCTTCCCATGCACAACTGGGGTCCGTGCAGCAGCTTCAAGTTATGGGTGGATCAGATCGTGCGCTTCGGGGAAACCGTGGCCCTGACTCCGTCCGGCATGAAAGGGACACTCGATCACAAGCGGATCACCTGTTTCCTGTCCGCCGGCCGGGACTTCAGCCGTTATTCCGAAAACGCGGGCAGAAATCATCTGGAGCCGTGGGTCCGCACGCTCTTCGGAAATCTCGAAGTTCGCGATCTCCGCCTCATCTTTGTCGATGGCACCTCAGCCGTGAAAAACGGAACAGTCGACCGCGCAGTCTTCCTCGCTCCCCATATTGAGGTTATACAGTCTCTCTTCGCGGAGGCTTTGCATACCTAAGCCGGTAACACCGTTTCCATATTTATTGTTCACTTACAATCAACCACTTACACTCACTAACTGCTTGAATCCATAACTCCGCGTGATCCAATGAAATTGGAAGTAGAGCTATGGAAGAACAACTTACAACAGTCAAACCGCGCGACCCGCGCGCCCTCAACGCTTACCGTCACGGCCTCACTGGCCAAGTCCTTATCCTCACTCCTGAAGATGAGGCGGCCTACAAGGCCCACTGCCACAACATCCACGAGCATTACGCCCCCGTCGGAGGCATGGAAATCGAACTTGTCCAGGAGATCGCTGACGACCGTTGGCGCCTCAAGCACGCCGCTGCCTTGATCAACAACGGCTTTGCCCTCGGCATGACCCGGCCCGATACCATCACCGCCCACCACCCGGAAATCGACGCCGCCTTCGCCCAAACCCGCACCTGGCACGACGACCAGAAAAGCCTCGCCCTGCTCAGCCTCTACCAGCAGCGCATCAAGAACAAGGAAACCAAAACCACCACCCTGCTCCGCCAATTGCAGCACGAACGCCGCGAAGCCCTGAAACAAGCCGTCGAAGAAGCCGCACTACTCTCTCAACTCGCCGCAAGCAAAGGAGAAACCCTAAACATCGAACGCGATCTCCCCAGCCTGACCAGCTACCCGCAATTTGATTTTTCAAACCCCGAACTCACCCGCTTAATCCTCCACGCCCAACGCCTGGCCGAAGCGAGAAAGCTCTTCCAAAAACCCCTCCGCATGGCCGCATGACAGACCAGGAGGTCTGTCCTACCGGCGCGCGAAGCGTGCGACTAAACCCCCTTCCCCAACCCCCACCCCTAACCCCGCGCGCGAAGCGCGCCCTCAGAACGTCAGCCGCATCTGCAACTCCATCCTCCGATTATTCGCCGTCTCGGCAAACGCGCCGAACCCACCCGCAATCTGGTTCGACTCCCCGAACAGCGGCGACGTGATATTGCCTGTCACGGGACCAGGATTCAGATGATTCAGCAGATTGCGCGCGGAGATCGAAATCGTCAGGTTGTAGCGGTGATTCGTCGGCACGTCGCTGAACATGCCGCGCATGCCTCCCCCCGGTCCGCCGGGTCCGCCCCCATGGCCGTGACCACCGCCGCCACCGGGACCGCCCGGAGTCGCTCCCGCGCCCGGCGCGCCGCCTGTCTCCGGTCCGAATCCAAAGGTCTTGCTCAGCCGGGCATTGATCGTAACCTGCCCCGGCCCGCGCCCGGCATTGCGCCCCAGGATGGCCTCACCCGGCGCCGGGTTCGGGTCCAGCATCCCGTAAGGCGAAGCTACCAGGTCGGGAAGACTCAGGTCGGTGGCAATCCCCGGCCGCGCGTTGAACATCGTCGTTCCGAACAGATCGCGGCCTATGGTGATGTTATAAGGCGCGCCCGATTGAATCATAATGAATGGACTCAGCCGGATGTTCCAGTGCGAATTGATGCTGCCGCCGATAAACATGCGGTGACGCACGTCCGTCGTGGCCGGCCCGTATTCACCCGCGTAGTTATAAGGGTTTGCCGGAAAGCTGCCGATGCCGTCGGTATTGGCGTTGGCATAATTCAGCGTATAGAAGCCGAACAGCGAAACATTGGTGTTGAGCCGGCTGTTGATGTTGGTGATGATCTGGTTCTGGTTGTAAAGCCCCGAGCTGGTCATCAGGAAGACCGGAGCGGGCTTGCCCAGCGGGTAGACCGCCGCCGGCGGATTCGCCGCCGAATAAGTGCCCGGCAGCGGCGCATTGATATCGCGCGACCACAACTGGTGCAGCCCGTGGGAATTCACATACGTGACGCTGAGAGTCGAGCCATGCGGCAACTGGTGTTCCACGCTCAGCGAAGATTGCAGCATCTCCGGCGCGCGCAGGTGACGGTCAATCTCCCAGTTGGTGCTTTGCGATTGCTGCGTGCCGCCCAGCGCCAGCAGGGCCGCCGGACTCGGCACCATCGGGTAAAAATCCGGGTTGGCGATGTAATACTGCTGCTGCACCTGTCCGTTGTAGCGCTCCAGCGTAAGCGTGTTGCCCATGGCGAATCGATCGTAAAAAATGCCGAAGCCCGCGCGAATCACCGTCGAGGGATGCAGGCTCATTTTCTTCGAGCCCGGAGCCCAGGCCAGGGCGATGCGCGGTGCAAAATCATGGTAGTCGTGAATGTTGGTCTGGGTCTCGTAGCGCAGTCCCAGGCTCAGCGTGAGGTTCGGTTTCACCTTCCAGTCGTCTCCCGCGAATGCGCCCACATCCACCTGGTTTACACTCAGCGTCGGGTTTCCGGCGCTCAGGCTGAATTGGGAAGGGCCGCCGCCCAGCGCGCGAATCTGGGCCGCCGAATACCCCAGGTTCTGGAACAGCAGCGTCCGCTGATACTGCTGGATCGACGTCAGATTGATAGTGACCGGCTGGCCGCTCGAATCCAGCACCGGCTGATTATCCGCGTCCAGTTCCGGAGCCACTCCGCCGCCGAACGTGAACGTCCCGTTGAAATTGCTCGGCGACGTATCGTCGATCGTGGCCCCGCGCAGGCGTACCCCGAACTTGAAGCTGTGAGCCTGGTTCACATAGGTCGTATAGTTTTGCAGTTCGTAATTCTGCGAAAGGCTGAGGCTGCGCCCCAGCGGATTGCCGCCCGTGTTGAACGAACCCAGCACGCTGATTTCCGGCCCTCCATTGTTGGCCACGTTCTGCGTGTTGGTCTGATAAAACTGAAACCGCGTCTCGTTGATGGTATGGACGTTCACGGCGATGCTGTCGATCATCTGCACCGTCTGCTCTTTGTCCGTCGAGTTGTACCCCAGCGATTGCAGATTGAAGTTGCCGATGCCGGTGTTCCGGATGGAATTCTCCAGGTAGGCGTACCGCAGGGTCAGAGTATTGTTGCTGGTGAGCTGGTAATCCAGTCGCGGTGTGATGCGGATGCGCCGCGGCTGCGCTACCGGAGTGGAGGTGAACGGTGTGATCTGAAGCGAGGGGTCCAGCACCACCGCGTTCACAATGGCGCCGTTGTTGATCAGCCGCCGTTCCACGTCCAGCGTATACGAGGCCTTTTTGCCGAGCGGCCCGCTCAAATCGCCGCCCCACTCCTGCAGCATGAAGGGCGCCTTCTGCTGCGCGTAAGGGTTGCGCGAGTTCCAGATGCCGTCGCCGTAGTTGAACCAGACGTTGCCGCGCAGTTTATCGGTGCCCGGCTTGGTGAAGATTTCGATTCGCCCGAAGCCCAGCCGGTCGTACTCCGGCGCGAAGGGGTTCTGGTTGATGCGGATTTCCCGAATGGAATCCTTGGGTGGAATCTGCCCGCTGCTGAAACCGTCGATCATCAACTCGCCGCCGTTGGGGCCGGCGCCCGGCCCGGCCAGCGCCTGCAGGTCGGCTTGCAGATCGTCCGGATCGTCGGGCAGGGCCTGCAGATCCTCGCCGGTGATGGTCAGGGCGCTGGCATTGTTGGTGGGTTCCAGGCTCACCACCGGGCCGGTATTCGCCTGCACCGTCACCTGTTGAGTCACTGCCGCCACGCTAAGCTGAAGATTCAGTTTTTGGGTTCCACCCTGCAGGGTGACATGCGCCGGTTGATTCATCTTCATGGCGGGGGAGGCAGCGGTCACCGTGTAGGCGCCGGGCGCCAGGCCGTTAATCGTGTAGGAACCGTCAGGGCCCGCGGTGGTGCTCTTGCGGGCGCCGGAGGGGCCTTGTACCGTGACGGTCGCGCCGGGAATCACTGCTCCCGTATCGTCCGCAACCGAGCCTTGTAGAGTAGCGTTCTGAGCGTGCAACCAGAGAGGCGTGAAAAGAGCAAGAAAGACCAGGGTGAGCTTCATCGTAGGGTTCGCCGGGTTCATTGATTCGGCGTTTTCCGCGTACGCGCCTGTTACATCCGCGACCTGTGCCGGTGTTGTGAAACGGACATTTCGATTTCAACGTCTGAGCGTGTTTATACTGTCCATACGGTCTTACTCCATGCGCACTCGTCTCACAATTCTGCTGGCGTTCGTCCTTCTTATATGCTGCGGCCGCGAGTTGGTCCGGAGCAGAGCGGTTGCCGCGGCTTCCGCCGGTCCGGCATTTGTCGAATTCGAAAGCGGGCAGGTGCGTCCCGTGGCCGCGTCTCCGGACGGCAACACGCTCTTCGCCGTCAATACTCCCAACGGCACTCTGGAGATTTTCGACCTCAGCTCGGGATCGCCTGTGTTCGCATCGCGCGTGCCCGTGGGCCTCGAGCCGGTAGCCGTCGCGGCGCGCACCAACACCGAAGTGTGGGTCGCCAATCTCCTCTCCGATAGCGTGAGTATCGTCAGCCTGGCCGGCACTCCCCACGTGGTGCGCACGCTTCTGGTGGGCGATGAGCCCCGCGATATCGTTTTCGCCGGGCACCCCGCCCGCGCCTTCATCACCACCGCGCATCGCGGGCAGCAGCGAACCGATCCTTCGCATCGCCGGCGTGCCCGGCGCGGGCGATCCGCAGTTCACCACGCCCGGCATTCCGCGCGCCGACGTCTGGGTGTTCGATCCCGCCAACCTGGGCGACAACCATCGGCGGTACGCCGCTCCGCATCATGAGCTTTTTCACCGACACGCCGCGCGCGCTGGCCGTGAGCCCCGACGGCAACACGGTCTACGTCGCCGGCTTCAAGACCGGCAACCAGACCACCACCGTGCACCAGGGCCGCGTGTGCACCGGGTTTCAGCCCAACACGCCGTGTACCCTTCCCGATGGCACCGTGAGCCCCGGCGGCAATCCCGGCCCCGCCACCGATGCCGCCGGCGAGCCGGCGCCCGAAGTCGGCCTGATCGTGAAGTTCAACAACAGCGACGGCCACTGGGAAGACGAGCTCAATCGCGTCTGGGACGGCTCGGTGCGCTTCACCCTGCCCGATACCGACGTCTTCGCGGTGGATGCCAACGCGCCTGGCGCAAACCGCCGCCTTCGCGCACGTGGGCACCACGTTGTTCAATATGGCCGTCAATCCGGCAAGCGGGCAGCCTCTACGTCTCGAACACCGACGCCGTCAACAATGTGCGCTTCGAAGGTCCCGGGATCTTCGGCGGGCACACCGTGCAAGGCCATCTGGCCGAAGCGCGCATCACCGTGATTTCCGGCTCCACCGTGACGCCGCGCCATTTGAACAAGCACATCGATTACAGCGCGCTGGCCGGGTCGCCCGGCTTCGACCCCACGGCGAAGACCCACAGCCTCTCGATGCCGCTCGATATGGCGGTCACCGCCGATGGGCAGACGCTCTACGTCGCCGCCTTCGGATCGAGCAAAGTCGGTGTCTTCGATACCAGCGAGCCTGGAAGCCGGCACGTTCGACCCGGTCACGGCCAGCGCGAACTATATCGCCGTCAGCGGAGGCGGCCCCAGCGGGCTGCTCGCTCGATGAGCCGCGCGGCCTGCTCTACGTGCATGACGCGCTTCGACGACGCGGTGAAGGTCATCGATCTGAAATCGCGCCAGGAGGTCGCCGCGCTCCGTCTGCCCAATCCGGAGCCGCCCTCGGTGGTCGAGGGCCGTCCCTTGCTGTACGATGCCACGCGCTTCTCCGGCAACGGCGAGGCCTCCTGCGCCAGTTGCCACATCTTCGGCGACATGGACGACCTTGCCTGGGACCTCGGCAATCCCGACAACTCCGTCACCACCAGCACGATTCCGATCAACTTCGGCGGCCTGATTCCGCTGCTCGTCCTCGCCGATGCCGCCGGCGTCTCGACTCCGCTCAACGGCAGCGGCAAAGCCACCGATTTCCATCCCATGAAAGGCCCGTTCACCACCCAGACGCTGCGCGGCCTGAAAAATTCCGGCGCCATGCACTGGCGCGGCGACCGCTCCACCGGCCAGTTCGGCACCGATCCCTTCGATTCCAACCTCTCCTTCCTCAACTTCGTGCGTGGCGTTCCAGGGCCTGGTCGGCAGTGCCGACGCGCCCTCGCGAGCGCAAATGCAGACCTTCGCCAATTTCCAGCTTGCAGGTGCTTCCGCCGCCCAATCCGGTGCGCAACCTGGACAATTCGCTCACCGCCTCGCAGCAGCGCGGGCAGGCATTCTATTCCGGCGCGCGCCCCTCCGACGGCATCGTCTCCGCGGTGCTCGATACCCTGCTGGGCCAGTCCTCTTTCACCTGCAATGGCTGCCACACGCTCGATGCCTCCAGCGGCTTCTTCGGCACCGGCGGCAATCAGAGCTTTGAAGAACTGCCGCAGATCGTGAAGATTCCCCACCTGCGCAACGTCTACGCCAAGATCGGCATGTTCGGCACGCCGGCCGTGAGCTTCTTTCAGGCCGCGGACAGCGGCCACATGGGCGACCAGGTCCGCGGCTTCGGCTTCACCGGCGATGGCTCCACGGACACCCTGTTCCGCTTCCTGAGCGCCACGGCGTTCAAGCCGACTTCCAACTCCGGCTTTCCGCAGACGAATCCCGACGCCACGCGCCGCGATGTGGAACAGTACCTGCTGGCCTTCGATAGCGACCTCGCGCCCATCGTCGGACAGCAGATCACCCTGACCGCCGATAACGCCGCCGCCGCCGGTCCGCGCATCGACCTGCTGGTACAGCGCGCCGGCGCGCCGTTCGTTTCGAAATCGCTGAATGGCGCGGTGACCGAATGCGACCTGGTGGCGCACGTCGTGCTAAACGGCCGGATTCAGGGCTACCTCTACGACCCGGCGGCCGGCAATTTTGTACCCGGCGATGGCACGGCGCGTGTTTCCGATGCCGCCCTGCGCGGCCTCGCCGCCGCTCCCGGGCAGGAAGTCACTTATACCGCCGTGACTCCGGGATCGGGCCGGCGCATCGCCTCCGGCGTTCTACCCGTTCCCCGAAGGCCGCATCCGCGATAATACGGATTAAGGCAATGAGACTCGGGATCGATTTCGGCACCACGCGGATCATCGTCGCCCACGCGGATCGAGGCAACTATCCGCTGGTGAACTTCGAAGGGCCGGCGCAGCAGATCCGCGACTGGTTTCCCCCGCTGGTGGCCGCGCGGGAAGGCCAACGCGTCTATGGATGGGACGCCTGGGAGGCGCAGGCGGAATGCGGTTGGACCGTGGTCCGCTCGCTGAAGCGCTGGCTTCAGGAGGCTGGCCCGGAGACCACCGTCCACCTCGGTGGGCAGGTGGTGCGCTTTCACCAACTGCTCGCCGAACTCACCGCGGCGCTGCGCGCTCATCTGCAATCGCGATCCAGCCTGCATCCGGCGGCCGGTGAAACCTTGCAGGTGATGCTCGGGATTCCGGCCAACGCCAACACCAATCAGCGGTATTTGACGGCGGATGCTTTCCGGGCGGCGGGCTTCGACGTGCTGGGATTGCTGAACGAACCGTCCGCGGCCAGCATCGAATTCGGTTATCGCAACGCGCCCGACGGAAAGTCCGGCCGGCGGGAATGCCTGCTGGTCTACGATTTCGGCGGAGGGACCTTCGACGCTTCTCTGGTGGCCATCGACGATCACCTGCATTCGGTCATCGCCTCGGCGGGCGTCGCTACCATGGGCGGCGATGACCTGGACGAGATTCTGGCGGAGCTCGCCCTGGAAGCCAGCGGCCTCTCCCTGGCCGAGCGCGAAAGCCTCACTCAGGCCGAGTACTTCCGGCTGCACGAGGAATGCCGCGAAAAGAAGGAGACGCTGAATCCCAATACGCGCCGCGTGGCCATCGACCTGGAACGCGTTCGCGAGGGATGGCCGGAGGTTTCCATCCCCGTGGCGGCCTTCTACGATCGCTGCCGCCCGCTGCTCGAGGAGACCCGCGCAGGTGTCGCAGGACTTGCTGGAGGCGCATCCCGAATACAGCATCGATACGCTCTATGTGACCGGCGGCGGTTCTGAGCTGCCGATTGTCGCCAGCACTCCTGCGCGAGACCTTCGGACGAAAGGTGCGGCGCAGCGCATACATGCGGTCGGCCACGGCGATCGGTCTGGCCATCCACGCCGATGCGCGCGCCGGGTACGTGCTGAAGGATCGCTTCACGCAGAACTTCGGCGTCTGGCGGGAGAGCGCGGGCGGGCACCAGGTGGTTTTCGATCTGCTGTTTCCGCGCGGCACCGAATTGCCGCGGCACGGCGAGGAGCCTTTGTGCCGCGAGCGCACCTACCGTCCCGTGCACAATGTGGGCCATTTCCGCTACCTGGAATGCACCCAGGTATCCGAAGGCGGGCAGCCCGCGGGCGACACCACCGAGTGGGACGAGATCCGTTTTCCCTTCGACCGCACCTTGCAGGGAACCGTGAACCTGGCCACATTGGCGGTGCAGCGTGGCGACGGTTTGGCGTCGCACACGGTAAAGGAAATCTACACCTGCGACGCCAGCGGAACCATCGCCGTGACCATTTGCGATACGTCCGCCGGTTATTCCCGGCAATACAAACTGGGCCGGTGGTCGGCCAAGGAATCCGAAGTGACGCCCGGCCGTCCCGCGCGCCGCAGGCATGGGCACCGCGGCCCGTAAACTGTGTCGCCCGCTACGTTCCCACGGGCCTCGCGAATCCCCGAAGCCGTCCGCACATCCAAATCACCATGCAGAGTACTAAATTGGAACTACGTAAAATCGGAGCGTTGGAAGTCTCGCTGACCGGTGTAGGCTGTAACAATTTCGGATGGCGCATCGATGCCGCGCAATCCCGCCGCGTGGTGGAGGCCGCGCTCGATGCCGGCATTAACTTCTTCGACACCGCCGACATCTACGACAAGGGCCACAGCGAGGAGTTCCTCGGGCGCGCCCTCGCGGGCCGCCGCCGCGAGGTCAGTCATCGCCACCAAGTTCGGCATGAAGTTCGACGAGACGCGCCAGGGCGCCAGCCGCGAATATGTCCGGCAGGCCGCCGAGGACAGCCTGCGCCGGTTGGGCACCGACTATATCGACTTTACCAGCTTCATCAGCCCGATCCCGCACACGCCCATCGCCGAGACGCTGGGCGCAGCTGAACGAACTGGTGCGCGAGGGCAAGGTGCGCGAAATCGGCTGCTCCAATTTCTCCGCGGAACAGATCCGCGAGGCCGAAATTACGGCCGGTTCGCGCGCGCGGTTTGTCAGCGTGCAGAACCAGTACAGCCTCTTCCATCGCGAGCCGGAAGCCGAAGTGCTTCCCGAATGCGGGCGCTGGGCACTGGCATTCCTGCCGTATTTTCCGCTGGCCAACGGCCTGCTCACCGGCAAGTACCGCAAGGGTCAACCGCTCCCCAAGGGCAGCCGCGGCGACGCCGGATTGGGGCCCGAAGGTCTTCACCGAGGAGAACCTGGAAAAGGTGGAGCGGCTGATTCAGTTCGCCGAGGGCGCCGGCCACTCTCTGCTGGAGTTGGCGTTCTCCTGGCTGGCGGCCCAGCCCGGGGTCGCTTCGGTGATCGCCGGCGCCGTCTCGCCGGAGCAGGTGCGCGCCAACGCCGCGGCCCCGCTCTGGAAACTGAGTCCGGGGGAACTGCGGGAAATCGACGCTCTGATGGCGTAGTCTGGAAGCATGTCACTCAGAGAACGCATCCGGGGTGTCCTCGGATTCCCCGTCACGCCCTTTCGCCAGGATCTCTCGCTCGACCTCGACGGTCTGGCCCGCAATGTGGATGAGATGGCCGCGCTATCCCTTCTGTGCGCTGGTGGCCGCGGGCGGCACCGGAGAAGTATATTCGCTGACGCCCCAGGAAATCGAAGACGTGGTGCGCGTTACGGTGCAAGCCGCGGCCGGACGCATGCCGGTTGTCGCGGGCACGGGCTTCAACGGCCCCCTCGGCGCGGATGTGGCCCGGCGCGCCGAAAAGGCGGGCGCGGAGATCATCCTGGCGCTGCCGCCTTATTACACTAACGCGCCGTTTGAAGGCGTAATCGCCTACTACCGGGAAATCGGCGCGGCCAGCGGTCTGCCGCTGATGGTTTACAGCCGCGATTGGGCCGTCTTCACGCCCGGCATGGTGGCGCGCCTGGCGGATCACGTCCCCACTCTGACGTTCTGGAAAGACGGGCAGGGCGACGCGCGCAAGTACCAGCGCATCATGCATACCGTGGGCGACCGCCTGGCGTGGCTCGGCGGACTGGGCGACGATTGCGTCCCCGCCTACTTCGCGGTGGGCGTGCAGGCCTACACGTCCAGCATCTCCAACATCGCTCCGCGCCTCTCGCTGGAACTTGCCGAGGCCGGGATGGCGCGCGATTTCGACCGCCTGGACGGCCTCATGGCAAAATACGTGCACCCGCTTTATGCCCTGCGCGAGCGCGCCAAGGGGTACGAGGTGGCGGTGATGAAGGCGGCCATGGAGATCCTGGGCATGCCCGCCGGTCCGGTCCGCCCGCCGCTTTGCAACTGCACCGCGAAAGATGTCGCCGACCTGCGGGAGTTGCTGGCAGTGTACGAAGGCGGCTTTGCCGCGAAGGCAGGGAAGGCGCTTTCCCCTGCGGGCATGTGAAAGTTATCGGGTGACTCACAGACTCTCGCGGCGGGCGGGGGAGCGCCTGCCGTCCCCGGGTCCGAGTCACCCGATATCGACACCGGCGACGGCTTGTGCGCGACTGAAACGGGTCGCGCTGCCCGATCTGCCGGGTGGGCGTCCGCGGGGTCTCTTTCTCCCCTGGTTCAGACGCTCCAAATCCACAATGGCTTGATCCAACAGGGCTTTTTCTTCCCTAAGCCGGGCAAGAAGTTGATCCAAATGCAACGCCAATTCAGACTGCAACGGCCACCAGCTTTCTCTGAAGCGTTACTCCAGCTTCCCTTGAATACCCAGAATCTTCGCTCGCGACACGGCGATCGAGAAGCTCTCGCCCCTCCTACTAATACAAGCGCGAACCGGTTGAGAATCGAGCCAAGGTTTTTTTGGAGGCGGCTAGCAGCTAGAATGGCAGGATATGGCAGACGGTGGAGTCGAGCCCCCGGAAGGCTTCTCCGCGGACGACTGGGACCTGATCAAGGAACTGGTCTTCACCTGTCAAAGCAATCCGCCGCCGGATATAGGCCGGTGGCTGGAGGAACAGCGTACCCCGGAAAAGGTACGTCTTGAGGTTACCCGGCTGCTGCAGGCATCGTCGGACTGCGGCACTTTCATGGATCAAAGCGCCACCGAGAAGCATCTTGGGGTTTCCATGCACCACCCGTTGCGCATAGGCCGCTATCGAGTGATGGACCAGATTGGTTCCGGCGGCAGCGGTGTGGTCTACTCCGCCTGGGACGAATCCCTGAACCGGAAAGTGGCCGTGAAGATTCTGCGTCCGGAGGTGGCCCAGAATGCCGAACTGCAGAAACGGCTGCGCTGGGACGCCCGCGCCGCTTCCGCCCTCCAGCATCCCAACATCGTTGTGGTCCACGAAATCGGTTCCGACAAGGGCGTGGATTACGTGGCGATGGAATGCATCAGCGGCTCGACACTCAGCGAGCGCATCCATCCGGGCGGGATGGAGAACCGTGAGGTCCTGAACCTGGCGATCCAGATCTGCAACGGGCTCGAGGCGGCCCACGCGGCGGGCATCGTTCATCGCGATCTGAAGCCCGGCAACATCATGATCACGGACCAGGGCGTGGTCAAGATTCTCGACTTCGGCCTGGCCAAACACAGCGCCGGAGGGTTCGAATCCGGCGACGCACCGGAAACCGTGGAGGGCCGTTTTGCGGGTACCGTGGCTTACGTTTCGCCCGAACAGGCCGACGCCAAGCCGGTGGATGCACGGAGCGATATCTTCTCTTTCGGTTCCGTGCTCTACGAGATGCTCACGGGCCGCCAGGCGTTTCCGGGCGGTTCGACGGTTTCGGTGCTCGCGGATATTCTTCTCAGCAACCCGCGGCCTCCACATCAGGTGATTCCCCGCGTCGCTTCCGGCTTCGACGATATCGTGAACCGCTGTCTGCGCAAGGATCGCGAGCGCCGCTTCCAAAGTATCGCCGAAGTGCGCGTGCGTCTGCGGGAACTGGAAGACCAGACGCTCCACCCGGAGAGTCTCAACACGGTTCTGCTCCCGCGCGGCCGCGGCCGCGGAACTTACCGCTGATGGCGGCATTGGGTCTGGGCATTGCCGCCGTGGCCGCCGCGGCTACCTATCTGGCGATGACCCGGCCGGCGGCACCGGCCGACGCCGACCGGAATTTCACTCTGACGCGCGTTACGGCCAATCGCGGTGTTACCAGCTTCCCCACCCTCGCCAGGGACGGAACTCTCCTGGCTTACGCTTCTGACAGCGCCGGCGAGGGGAATCTCGATATCTGGATCCAGCGCTCCGACGCCAACGAACCACGGCAGCTTACCACCAATCCCGCCAACGATTACGAGCCGGTCTTCTCTCCCGATGGCGCCCGCCTGGTGTTTCGTTCCGACCGGGACGGCGGAGGCCTCTACACCGTGTCCAGCCTGGGCGGGTCCGAGCGGCTCCTGGTGGCTGGCGGGCGTGGGGCGCAGTTTTCGCCTGATGGAAAGTGGATCGCCTACTGGACCGGCGAGCCCGGAGCGAGTTTTCAGCCCGGCAGTGCCAAGGTTTTCGTGATTTCGTCCCTCGGAGGAGTCCCCGGAGCAATTCCAGCCCGGATTTCAGGCTGCCGCTTTCCCCATCTGGTCCCCCGGGGGAGACCGGATTCTGTTCTTCGGGCGTCCTTCCGGACCAGCCGGAACCAAGGCGGACTGGTGGACCGCTCCCTTTCTAACCGGTTCCGCCACGGCTGCCACCGGGCTGACGAATTACTGGACAAAGTTCCACCTCAATCCGCCTTCGTCTGAACAAGTGACCCCGAGTGCCTGGCTGGCGGACCAGACCCTGATTTTCGCCGCCACCTACGTGGACGCGACCAACATCTGGGCGGCAAAAGTCGCCCAGGACGGCACTCCCGAGGGCGAGCCATGGCGTTTGACGGCTGGAACCGCCAACGAATGGCACCCCGCCTTCGCCCAATCCAACGGCCATACCCTGCTGGCTTATGAGGCGATGAGCGCGGATTCGGATATCTGGGCTGTTTCTCTGGACGGCCGTGGCCGTCCGACCGGCCAGCCGCACCCGTTTCTTACGGGATACGCGGGTATGGGATCGTCCACGATCAGCATGGATGGTTCCCGCGTGGTGTTTTCGTCGAAGCAACCGGTCCAGAATCCCGGCAGAGAGTCCATTCGCATGGTGGACCTGAATACCGGGCAACATTCCGTGGTTGCCGGCGTTTTTTCGCGCACGTTGACCCGGCCGGTGCTGAGCGGCGACGGGAGCACCGTGGCATATTGGAAAGACAAAGCCGGGTACACCGTTCCCGCCGCCGGTGGCGCCTCGCAAGAAATCTGCGCACACTGCGGGGCGCCCACGCATGTGAGTTATGACGGCAGGGCGGTGCTCTTCGAATCGGCCAGCGATCCGGACCAGATCCTGTACGTCGCCGGGGGCAACGCTCCGAAACCGCTGATCGCTCTGGACCCTCCGCGGTTCACTATGCAATCGGGAGCCCGTTTTTCTCCCGACAACCGCTGGATCGCGTTCGCAACCGGCAGGCCGAGTTCGTCCTCGAGGCAGATATTCATCGCGCCTTTCCACCCGGATACGCTGGTCACTCCGCGGGAACTGATCGCCGTTACTGAAGGCCAGTCGCGCGATATGGAGCCTTACTGGTCGACCGACGGCGCAACCCTATTCTTCCTGTCCCGCCGCGACGGATTCCGTTGCATCTGGGGCCGCAGCCTGGACGAGCAGAAACGGCCGGTCGGGCCCATCTTCGAGGTAGCCCACTTTCACCATCCGGACCACGCGCTGGGCGGCGCCGACCAGTACCCCGGTAACGTCGGGCTGTCCGCCGCTCCGCATCTCCTGGTCTTCACCGTGTCCAGTTCCACCAGCGATATCTGGCTGAAGAATGCGGCGGCTCCAGAGCATTGAAAGCCGCGGTGATTTTCGTTCGAAATCGGATTTTTTGAGGTAAGATCAGTTTCTAGCGGATGACTCCCACTTACTCCAGCAGCCTCGATTCTGTTTCGAAAGTCAGCATTATAATTATCTCGCGCAACGAAGGCGAGGAACTGGCGGCCACGGTAAGTAACCTGCGCGACACCCTGCCGCCCACGCGGCGCGAATTGATTGTGGTGGACGATGGCTCGACCGATGGCTCCACCGGCTTTCTCGAAGGAGCGGCGGATGTGATGCTGCTTCGCGCCGCACAGTTGGGTGTTGCCAAGGCGCGCAACTTCGGCGCTTCGCAGGCCACCGGCGAGATCGTGCTGTTTGCCGATGCCCACATCCGCACGCGCCAGGGCTGGTTCGAGCCCCTGGTGGAGGCTCTGGGGGAACCGTCGGTGGGCGCGGTTTCACCTGGCATCTACAGCCTCACCCAACCCGAACGGCGCGGCTTCGGACTGGATCTGATCGGCGCCGAACTGCATGCCCGCTGGAGAAACCGGCAGGGCGAGGTTCCCTACCCGGTGCCGGTGCTGCCCGGTGCGTTCCTGGCCATGCGCCGGAGCACTTTCCTGGCGACCGGGGGGTACGATTCCGGGTTGCACCAACTGGGCGGCAACGATAACGAGTTGTGCTGCCGGTTCTGGCTGTTGGGGTACCGCCTGCTGGTGGTGCCGCAGGTGGAAGTGGGCCACCTGTTTCGCACCGCGCCGCCTTACCCCACGAACTGGTCGGCGGTGGTGCACAATCGCCTGCGGATGGCCTTCATTCATTTCGGGGCGCAGCGCGTGGAGCGGGTGCTGCGCGCCCTGCGTGCGTACGAATCGTTTCCGGCGGCCGCCGCCATGCTGTTGGATACCGATGTATTTTCGCGCCGGACCCACATGGCGGGGATCCGGCAATTTGACGACGACTGGTTTTTTCAGAACTTCCAACTTGACTGCTAAGGAGAATGACGAATGACTTACAACGACGAATCGCACCCGCTGCCGCCTGACGAGTTAGGCTTGCCGCCCGTGGAGCAGGGCCTGTTCGCAGCTCCTGGTAACAGCCCCACCACCGGGACGCCGACTACGGTGCCTCCGGGTCAGAAACTGGCGAACTAGATGCCGCGCGCCGGACTGGTTGGGTCAATTCCGCGTACAGCCAGGCCCGCGCAACGGCCCATTCGCGTTTCACAGTACGGGGCGAGGTGTTCATCACTTCGGCGGTTTCTTCTTCGGTGAGACCGCCGAAATACCTCAATTCCACGACACGGCTCTGCTTCGGGTCGATGTGCTCGAGGCGTTTCAGCGCTTCGTCCAAAGCGAGAACGTCGTCATCCGGGGCGATTCCGATGCGTTCCGCCTGATCGAGATCGACCCTCTGTAAAAGCCCGCCGCGCTTTTGCGAACGGCGGCGGCGTCCGTAATCCACCAGGATGTGCCGCATGGCCTGCGCGGCGGCGGCAAAGAAGTGCGCCCGGTTTCGCCAGTTTCGATTGTGCTGATCCACCAGTTGCAGGTAGGCTTCATCGGCGATGATGGTGGGTTGTAGAGTATGGTCCCGCCTCTCCGATGCCATCAGGCGGGCGGCGATCCGGCGCAACTCCGAATGCAGTAGCGCGATCACGTCGTCAACGCCCTGTCCGCCTCCTGCAACGGAGCGGTTGAGCATCTTGGTGATATCTCCGCCCGGTGGGCCCATTGGTTACGAGGGTATCACGAGTCGTATGTTAATTGTCCGTTACATTACGAATCCGTGGGCCAATACGGGGTGCCTCCGGAATCGCGCAGGTACACTGTCTGGTTCTGGCGGCGCACTTCGCGTGCCAGCACCACGGTGGTGCCGCCGTACTTCAGCCGGGAGCCCACGGTATCGATGCGATCTCCCTTGGCGAAGGTGAAATTAAACTGCTTCATGAAATCCATCGGACCAAGGTAAACGTCGAAGCTCTCCTTGCCGTTTTCCACGGTCAGATGCAGTCCGTGCATGGGGCTGCCGCGGGGCACCTCGCGGCTGGCCGTCACCACTCCGCTGAACTCGACGGCGGTGGCCGGGTCATACCGGGGCTCCACCGGGGGCGGCTGCCCGCCGCGCGCCGGGCGCGGAATCAGGAGCGCCGCCAGTAGTAGCAACAGGGCAGGAATGCGGAAGATCATACCGCTCCCTCCTTTCCAGCCGGGCCTTGTTGCCCGGCGTCAAACGGCTATGGACGCGGAGCGCCGCAGCGCGCGTTCGTAGCCGCGAACCAGATTCACAATCAGCAGATCGAAGAAGAAGCCCAGACGCCGGTCCAATTCCTCTTCGGCGTACAGTTCCACGCTACTGTTCGAAGCGATATGTTCTTCCGCGAAATCCATGGTTTTCTCGCGCAGCAGGCAGAGCCCCCGCACGGACTCGTACAGCGGGACATCCTGCTCGAAGCGCAGTTTGCCGAGGCGCTCATAGCGGTGCGCCAGATCCTCCTTATTGACCGGCGAGATCCAGTGGCCGAGGCTTTCCAGCAGTTCCAGGTTCCACTCGCGCAATTCGCTGTCGAGCAGCGCCCGGATGTGGGGCATATCCTCTTCGTGCCGGATCTGGTAGATCACCCGTTTGAGGATCTGGTCGGCATTCGTCTCAATCAGGTGAACAAGTTTGCCCGAAATCATAGCTCACCCCTGGCTGTATTGTACCGCCTAATCAGACCTGTTTATAAGGTATCGCGCCGCAGGTACCATAGAGGGTTCGATGTTTGTTTTCGACTTCTTCCGCTCGTTTCTGCCGCTGCACAACCCTTTGGGCTTCGGCGCGGGCGATTTCCTGCTGCTGGCCTTGGCCTGCACGCTGGTGTTCCTGGTGTTTCTGCGCGCCTGGCTGGAGCCGTTCTTCCGTCATTTTGCCGGGCGGACCGGCTGGTGCATGGCGCTGCTGGCGGCGCTGCCCGTGGTGTTGCGCCTGGCGCTGCTGGCGCGGCATCCGGTGCCCGTACCCGGCGGCGCCGACGACTTCAGCTACCTGCTGCTGGCCGATACGCTGCGCCATTTCCGGCTGGCCAACCCGACGCATGCTTTGAGCCAGTTCTTCGAGGCCGTGTTCATCCTGCAGCAGCCCACCTACAGCTCCATTTTTCCGCTGGGCCAGGGACTTGTGCTGGCGCTGGGCTGGCTGATTTTCGGGAGCCCGTGGACTGGTGTGGTGCTTTCGGTAGCGGCACTCTGCGCGCTTTGCTATTGGATGCTGCGGGCGTGGACCACTCCGGCGTGGGCACTGGCGGGAGGGCTGCTGGCGGTGATGGAATTCGGACCGCTCAACCAGTGGATGAATCTGTATTGGGGGGGAGCGGCCAGCGCCATCGCCGGATGCCTGGTGTTCGGCGCGCTGCCGCGCCTGCGCCCGGCGGGCGGACGCCGCGATGCCGTACTGCTGGGCGCGGGGCTTGGGCTCCAGTTGCTCACCCGGCCATTCGAATTTGTGCTGCTCGCCATTTGCGTGGCGGTCTATTTCCTGCCCCTGCGAAGACAACTGCGCAGCCTGCGGCGGCCGGCGGTGGCGGCTCTGCTGGCATTCCTGCCGGCGGCACTTCTGATGCTGGCGCAGAACCGCGCCGTGACCGGCCAATGGACCACGCTGCCGTACCAGGTGAGCCGCTACCAGTACGGCGTACCCGCCACCTTCACCTTCCAGCCCAACCCGGTGCCGCACCGCACACTTACCGGCGAGCAGCAACTCGATTACCAGGCGCAGTCCATCATTCACGGGGAAGGCACGGACACCATCGGCAGCTACCTGCAACGGTGGGGGGAGCGGGTCCATTTTTACCGCTTCTTTTTCCTGCCGCCGCTTTACCTGGCGCTGCCCTTCTTTCTGCCGGCATTACGCCAGTTCCGTTTCGCCTGGGTGTTGGGTACGCTGGCGCTGTTCAGCCTGGGCACCAATTTCTATCCGTACTTCTACCCGCACTACATTGCCGCGCTGACGTGTTTGATGCTGCTGGTCTGCGTCACGGCGCTGGCGCGGATCCGGTCCGCGCCGCTGGTGCTCTCGCTGTGCGCGGCGCAATTCCTTTTCTGGTATGGCATTCACGCCGTGGCAAGCGACAACGTTTATCTGGCGGTGGGCCGCTATGAGACCGGCGATTTCCTCAACTACGGCGACCCCGAGGGGCGTATCGCCATCAACCGGAAACTGGCCGAGGCTCCAGGCAAGCAACTGGTCTTCGTCCACTATGGGCCCGGGCACATGTTCCACGAATGGATCCACAATGATGCCGATATCGATCGCGCCGCCATCGTGTGGGCGGGCGATCTGGGGGCCAACGAGAACGATCAGTTGCGCCAATACTATCCGGACCGCACCGCCTGGCTGGCCGAACCCGATGCCATCCCGCCTCGTGTGATTCCCTATCCCTACGTCGCCGCGCCTCCCCAAGGGCTGTTTGAAAGCGGGCCGATGAAGAACGATACGAATATCGACGAGGTGGGGAAGCACTGAACTCACCAGAGAGGCACGAAGAAAATCAGAGAGCACATCGCGGAGTCGCTGAGGCGCGGAGGAAGACGCGGAGAAGAACGAGATCTGATGAGTCCTCCGCGTTTTTCTCCGCGCCTCCGCGCCTCCGCGATGTGTTCTTGCGGGAACTTCCGGCAGCGCTGCGCAGTCCAAGGTTCCAAGGAGGAGAACCATGCTCGAACTGCGGGCGGTTTCCAAACGCTATTCCGGGATTCCGGCGGTGAAGGATGTCAGTTTCATCGCGCGCGCCGGCGAGGTGACCGGCTATCTGGGCCCCAACGGCTCCGGCAAATCCACCACCCTCAAAATGATCACCGGCCTGATCGAGCCGAGCGAGGGCGAGATCCTCTTTCACGGCGAGCCCATCGGGAAGCGACCGCATCGCCTATCGGCAGCGACTGGGCTACGTCCCCGAAGAGCCGCAGCTTTATCCGCACCTGACCGGCGCCGAGTATCTGGAAATGGTGGGCCAGTTGCGCGGCCTGCCCGACCGGCTGGCTGGCCGAAAAGATCGACGGCTTCCTGCGCAGCTTCTCGCTGCATGGGGACCGCTACGTGCCCATCTCGTCGTACTCCAAAGGCATGCGGCAGAAGGTGCTGCTGGCCGCCGCGCTGCTGCACAATCCCGACCTGGTGCTGCTCGACGAGCCGTTCTCCGGCCTGGACGTCAACTCCGCGCTGGTGCTCCGCGACCTGATCAGCCGGCTGGCCGCGCGCGGCAAAGTGGTGCTGTTCAGCTCGCACGAACTGGAAACCGTGGAGCGCGTCTGCTCGCGCGTGGTGATCCTGCACAAGGGCCGCGTGGTGGCGAACGATTCCATCGAGCAACTGCGCGCGCTCATGTCGCTGCCCACGCTGGAAGGGATTTTCTCGCAGCTGGCCATCGAGCAGGACACCGCGGCCATCACCGGCCAGCTGGTCGAGTTGATGGAGGCCTGACATGCCGGAAGAGCGCCGCCAGTTCCGCGTGCTGTATCGCGATTTTCTGTCCCGCATGGTGGATCTGGAGATCCTCTCGACGGGCGGCGACGTGCAGAAGCTGCTGGTGCAGTTCGCCGCCATGCTGGCCGCCTTCAGCTTCACTTATGCGGTGGCCAGCGTGCCGCGCTACGTCCAGTCCACGCTGCCGCAGGACCAGCTTCTGGTGGCCGCCTGGAGCGAGCAGGAATTCCTGATCGCCACCACCATGGCGATTGCCGGGCTGTTCGGCGTGCTGGCCTGGAACACCGTGCTGCCGGACCGCCGCGATGCCTGGTGCTGGGCCTGCTGCCGGTGCGCGCGCGGACCATCTTCCTGGCGAAGGTGGCGGCCATCGCCACCGCGCTGGGCGTCAGCGTGGCGGCGGTCAACAGCTTCACCGGCCTCTCCTTTCCGTTCGTCATGCGGGCCGGATGGCGAACCTTGCGGCGCCTGCGTCGGCTGACTCAGTTGCTGGCCGGGCTGCTCGTTGCGGCGCGCTGCTGGCGCTGCAGGCCGTGGCCTCGCAGGTGCTTACCTACCGGCTGTTTCTGCGCGTCTCCAGCTTGCTGCAACTGGCGTCGTTCTTCGTCATTCTGGGAGTCTGGTTTCTCAAGCCGCCCTTTACCGCGCTGGCCGCGCACCCCTGGCTCGCGTGGATGCCTTCGTTCTGGTTCTTCGGACTGTTCCAGCAACTGAACGGCGGCGCCACACCGCAGTTCGCCGCCCTGGCTGCACGAGCGCTGGAGAGCCTGCCGGTGGTGTTCGCGATTGCCGCCGCGGCTTTCGGCCTGGCCTATCGACGCAACATGCGCCGCATCGTGGAGCAGCCCGATATCGCGCCCGCCGACCGCTCGCGCCCGGCCACGCGAATCGGTCAGATGGCTGGCCGCGCGAGCGCTGCCCGCGCGCCATCGACCGCGCCGTGCTGCTGTTCACCGCGCGCAGCATCGCGCGCAGCCGCCAGCACCGCCTGATGCTGGCGGCGTACGCCGGCATCGCCCTGGCTATCGGGCTGGCCTATACGCGCGATCTGATCTACGGACCGTCGTCGTTCGAAGCCATGCAGGTGGCGGCGCCATGGGACCGGCCCAACGGATCGTTTCTGGCGGCCAGCCTGATCGCGCTGTTTTTCGCCGTGATCGGCGCGCGCGCGGTATTCGCCATGCCCATCGCGCTGCGCGCCAACTGGATCTTCCGCCTCACCGCGGTGCACAGTCCCGGCGGCTTATTTCCACGCGGTGCGGAAATCGCTGTTCACCGTGGCGGCCGTTCCGGTGTGGATGGCGGCGGGTGTGGCGTTTTTTGCAATCTGGCCGGCATGGGGTGCCGGCGGAACACGTGGCGCTGCTGCTGGTGCTGCGGAATTCTGCTGGTGGAGCTCTCGCTGTACCGTTTCCGCAAGATTCCCGTTCGCCTGCTCGTACCTGCCCGGCAAAGCCAATCTGAACGTCCGGCTGGGCACCTGGGGAATCGGATTTCTTTTTGTGGCCGCGCAGGGCGTGCACCTGGAATTCTGGGCGATGCAGAGCTTTCCGCGATATGCCGTGCTGGCCGGCGTGCTGCTTGCCGCGGCCTTCTGGGCGCGCCGCCGCACCAATGCATTCGCTGCGTCGCCCGCCAACCAGCTTTTGTTCGAAGAACTGCCGGTGGCCGATATCCACCCGTTGGACCTGCGGCGCGATGCGGAGTATCCTCCGCCCGAGCAGTATCAGGATCCGCTGGCGGGAATTCCGTCCGCCAGGCCGCTCTCCATTCTGGAGCCTGCGTACGTGGCCCCGCCCGCCGAGCCCCTCCAGCTTCGCACGGCTATCGAGCAACTCGCGGGCGACCTTCGCTACGGCGCGCGCATCCTCACAAAATCGCCGGGATTCAGTGCCGCGGCCATTGCGCTGATCGCCGTGGGCATCGGCGGCAACACAGCGGTGTACTCGATGGTTCATGCGATCCTCAGCAAGCCGGCGCCCGGTGTCAGCGCGAGCGGCCTGGTCACTTTCGCTCCGGCGTACCGGAATCAGCCGGATCGACCCCGGCGACAACAGCTACCCGAATTTCCGGGACTACGCCGCCGCGACGCGCACAATGAGCGGCCTGCTCGCCTTTCGGGGCGTGCGCTTTACTGCCGCCCTTCCGGACGGCACCTACGAATTGCGCGGCATGATGGTCACGCGGAATTACTTCGATACTCTGGGCGTGCGCCTGGTGCGCGGACGAGTCTTCACCGCGGAGGAAGCGCGCGGCGCCGCTGCGCTGCCGGCCATCATCGCCTATCAGGTGTGGCAGAACCAGTTCCACGGCGACGCGGACGTCATCGGCCGGCCAATCATACTGAACGGGCACACTGCCACCGTAGTCGGCGTGGGTCCGCCGCAATTCGCCGGCTCGATGTTCGCGCCCAATCTGGAAGTCGCGGTCCCGGTGGAGGGCTACGCGCGCGTCGCCGGCATGGAGGAAGAACTCGCCAACCGCGCCGCCGGCGGGTTCGGCATGGTGGGCCGCCTGGCGCCCGGAGCTTCGCTGTCCGACGCTCGCGCCGAATTCACGGCCATCGCTGCCCGGCTTGCCGAGGCGTACCCGGAAGTGAACCGAGACCGCGGGATGCTTCTGGAGCCCTACGCCGCCACGCGCTTCGGACCCGTGTCCGGTGCGCAGAATCGCCTGTTCATGGCCATCCTGATGGGCGTGGCTCTGCTCACATTGCTTATGGTGTGCGCCAATGTGGCCAACCTCATGCTGTCGCGCGCCGTCACGCGGCAGCGCGAAATGGCGGTGCGCCAGTCTATCGGGGCCTCCCGCTGGCGCATCCTGCGGATTCTCCTGTCGGAAGGGCTGGTTCTCTCGCTGGCCGCTGCCGGAGCCGCCATGATCTTCGCGCAGTGGGCCTGCACGGCCGTCGCGAAACTTGGGCCGCCGCTCGAATCCGGCGGCCGCTTCGTGCCGGACTTCGCCCCCGATTGGAAGGTGGTGATTTATGGCCTGGCGCTGGCGGTTCTCAGCACCCTGGCCTTCACGCTGGCGCCCGCCGTGCGCGCCTGGGGTCAGGACCTGCTGCCCTGGCTGCGCGGCGGCGAGCACAGCATCGCGCCCGGCCGCTCGCGCATCGCCAGCCTTCTGGTTGTGGCGCAACTGGCGTTGTGCGTCCTGCTGCGTGACCAGCGGCAGTTTCGCCTGGCGGTCCACCAAACTGATGGAACAGGCCGACCTGGGCTTCGTGCGTGACCACGTGCTGTTGGCTGGTGTGGATACGCGCACCGCCGCCGATAGCCGCGCGCAGAATCTGGCCCTGCTGGAAAGGATGCGCGAGCGCCTGCTGGCCCTGCCCGGAGTGGCCAATGTGTCCTGGGCGATCGCCGCTCCGCCGCACAGCCACGGTTGGATGGATGTTCCGGTCAACTCGGTTCCCAGCGACGGCACCTTCGCCGGCCCCGATTATCTGCACACGCTGCGTGTCCCTATTCTGGCCGGCCGCGATTTTTCCGCCGCCGACCTGGCCGGGCGCGGCGCGGTCGCGATCGTCAACCGCAAACTGGCCCAAGCCCTGTGGCCGGGCCAATCCGCCGTGGGCCGCACCGTCACCATGGCGAATTCGGATGCGCCTCTGGAAGTGATTGGAGTGGTGCCCGACGCCGCTTTCAACGCCGTGGGCAGGAATGGCGATTTTTCCGGATTCGCGCCCGAAGATCGCCGCAATTACATCTTCCTCTTCGAGTCGCTTCACGGCACTCCGGGCAGCTACACGTTCCACGTGCGCTACAGCGGCGATGCCCCTGCGGTCCGCGCGGCCCTCAATGAGGTGGCTGCCGGCGTTCCCGTGTTTTCCGTCCGCACCTTGCAGGCGGAGTTCGAAGAGTTCACGCTGCCGGTGCACACGTTCGCCAATTTCGTGGGCATCTCCGCCGCGGGTGCCTTGCTGTTGGCCAGTCTCGGACTCTATGCCGTGATCGCCTTCTACACCGCTCGCCGCCGCCGTGAACTGGGAATCCGGGTGGCGCTGGGAGCGAGCCCGGCCCAGGTGCTCCAGGGCGTTTTGCGGGAGGGACTGCTGCTCACAGGCGGCGGCCTGGCGATTGGACTGGCTCTCAGCGGTGGGGCGGCCCGGGCATTCGGGAGCCTGTTGTATGGCATTTCGCCGGGCGATCCGGGAATGTATGCCGCGGTTACCGCCGCGCTCGCTACCGTCTCCCTGCTGGCCTGCTACATTCCAGCCAGGAAGGCGGCGCGAGTGGACGCGATGGCATCGCTGCGGGAGGAGTGACTCTTTCTCAGATGCCCGCGAACGGCCGGATCACTCCCAGCGCTACGCCCGTCATCAAGACTCCGGCGCAGACAATGACCGCCGCCGAGGCCACCGGCAGATAGCGGAATGCCAGGTTCGTGGCGCTCCGCTTGCTGTCCGGCAGGAGATGCTTGGCGTAGAGCACCACCATCCCGATGCCCATCAGCACCACCGCCAGCCCCAGGCTGAAGGCCACCAGCAGAGTCAGGCCGAGAGCCACGCGCCCCAGCGCCACCGAACTCAGCAGCAGCACCAGCGCCGAAGGGCAGGGAACCAGTCCGCCGCTCGCGCCCAATGCCGACCAGGCTGCCCAGGCTGACCTCGCCTTCCGGCACGTGGCTGTGGACGTGGCCGTCGCCATGATCGTGCACCAGGGCGCCATCGCCATGATGGTGGTGATGATCGTGATTGTGCGCGTGCCCCTTGCCCGTTGCCGCGCGCATGCGCTGGAAGAAAAGCATGCCCCCGATCCAGACGATCGACAGGCCCGAGATCGCGCCCAGCACCGGATAGATTTTTTCCGGCAGGACGTAGCGCGAAAGGAACAGCGTGGCGAATCCCAGGAAGAAGACGCTGATGGTGTGGGTGAAGGTCACCATGCCGCCCAGGAAGGCCGCGTGCTGGGCGTTCCGCGCGAGCCCACCAGGTACGCCGCCACGATGGTCTTGCCGTGGCCCGGGCGAGAGGGCGTGAATCGCGCCCAGGCCGAACGCCACCACCATGCCCGAGCAGCATCATGCCCCAGCCGATATCGCCCTGGTGCAGCAGGCGCGACAGGAAATCGCCGCTGACCACCATGCCGGCTCCCGTCTGGCCGGGTTGCGTCACGGCAGTCGCGGCGGCGCCGGGCGCGGCGGGGGCCGGGCGGCCGACTCGGCTCACGCAGCGGCGCGGCTGGCGCTGCCGGATGCCACGATCGCGGCGGCCTTCAAATCCTGCGGCGGCGCTGCCAGCGGATCCTGCGGGTACGCCGTGAGCTCCTGGCTGCGATCCGCGCCCGCGGGCGAAGCGGTCGAGTTCGCGCCCTCGCCGGCCGCGATCACGATCTCTTTCCAGCCGGCGCGATCGGGAAAATTGCCGTCTTCGTAGATCAGACTCCCCGGCGCGCACGCCACGCGCAGGTCGGCCGTCACCCGCATAATGCTCATGCCGCCGGCGCCTTTGTCGAGCGCTGCCGCGGCGTGCTCGAGTTCCGGTGTCGACCGGGCCGGCCGTCGATCTACGAGCTTCAGGTTGCGGCTCCACTCGCGCGCCTGCTACGGCGGCCTGACGGTCCAGCGCTTCCTGCGGGACTGCCCGCGTCCAGCTTCCACTGCTGCAGAAGCTTGAAGGTGGGGATCTCGGCCAGATCCAGCACGTAGCGGATCTTCGCGCCACGCGCCGGTCGACTTCGATGCGGCTGTAGTGGCTCACGCTGAAGTTGCCCATGGGATGGGCCCAGAGCACCGCCGACCAGAAAAAGCGGCAGCACCAGGTGTCGTTTCATTACAATGGTCCTTACGAATTGTACGGCGGGATTCGGATTCATGAAACAGGTCATTACTGCGCAGGACGTGCCCGCCGGCGGCGAAATCCGGGTGCCCATCGGGACCATTGTCACAGCCTCGGCGCGGGAGGTGGCGGCGGCGCGCGGCGTGCGCATCGTCGAATTGCCGGAGGATCAGCTCACCGCGCTGGCGCCGCCGGAAAAGACCATCGCCATCGGCGCGGACCACGGCGGCTTCCGCTTGAAGGAGGCCCTCAAGCCGCTGCTCGAGAGTCTCGGCTTTCGGTGCGCGACGTCGGCGTGTACGACGAGAAGCCCGCGGACTATCCCGATATCGCGCTCAAGGTGGCCGAACTGGTGGCCCCGGGCGACGGCCGCGCGCGGCGTCGTCATCGATGGCGCGGGCATCGGTTCGTCCATGGCGGCCAACAAGGTTCCGGGCATCCGCGCGGCCCTGTGCTATGATAAAGCTTCCGCTCGAAATAGCCGGGAACACAATGATTCCAATGTACTTACGCTTGGCGCGAGGCTGCTGACCGAGACCCAGGCGGAAGAGGTTTTGCGCACCTGGGTGGCCACGCCGTTTGCCGGCGGACGGCATCAGGCGCGCGTGCAGAAGATCATCGATATCGAGCAGCAGTATCTGAAAAAGGCTTCCTCGTGACCCAACGGAACTGGACCTCCTGGTCGCGCAAATCGGCGAAGAGATCCTGGCGCGCGTAGACCGTGCCGCGGCCGCTCCGTCTCCGGCCAAAAAGGGCGAAGGCCTCAATCTGCCCGACCAGGTCTGCCCCGGCTGCATGCAGCGCTGCGCGCAGACCTGCGCGCGCAATACCAAGGAGATCATCGCCGCGGGCGCCGACCGCGTTTCGGCCAGCGAGCGCCTCACCAAGATCGATCCGGCCATCGCCGCGCTGATCGACCACACCATTCTGAAGCCCGACGCCACGCGCGCCGACGTCATCAAGGTCTGCCGCGAGGCGCGCCAGTACGGCTTCGCCAGCGTCTGCGTGAATCCGTATTGGGTGCCGCTGGTGCGCGCGGAACTGGCCGGATCGCCCGTGAAGGTCTGCACCGTGGTGGGCTTTCCGCTGGGCGCCACCAGCACCGAGGCGAAAGTGGCCGGAGACGGCCGCGGCCCTGCGCGGCGGGGCGCAGGAAATCGACATGGTGATCAACGTGGGCGCGCTGCGCTCGGGCGACCACGAAGCGGTCAAGCTGGATATCCGGCGAAGTGGTGAAGGTGTCGCACGCCGCCGGCGCCATCGTGAAGGTGATTCTGGAAACGGCGCTGCTGGACGACAACCAGAAGGCCGTGGCCTGCACGCTTGCGAAACTGGCGGGCGCGGATTTCGTCAAGACGTCCACCGGCTTCAGCACCTCCGGCGCCACGGCGCACGATGTCGCCCTGATGCGCAGCGTAGTGGGGCCGGACATGGGCGTCAAGGCGTCCGGCGGCATCCGCACGCTGGAGGACTTGCGGGCCATGACCGCGGCGGGCGCCACGCGCATCGGCGCCAGCGCCAGCGTGAAGATTGTCGAGGCCACCGCTGCCTGATGCCGCGAAGCCAAAAGCATGCAAGCTGCTCCGCGCAAAGACGCGGTCCGCTTTCGCGAACGAGTCCGAACTGCTGGATTTTCTGCTGGAAGTGTCGGCGGCCACCAGCCAGACTCTGGACCTGGACCAGCTTCTGGCCAACGTCGCCGAAATCGTGCAGCGCGTGCTGCCGTACGATCTGTTCGCCATCCTGCTGTACAGCGAGCAGCGGCACGATCTGCGCATCCGCTACGGCGTGGGCCATCGCGAAGAGGTGATCCGCACCCTGTCCATCGCGCTGGGCGAAGGCGTCACCGGGAGTCGCCGCCGCGCGCCGCGAGCCGGTGCTGGTGGGCGACGTGCGCAACGATCCGCGCTACCTCAATACCGTGGACGCGGTGCGCACGGAGCTGGCCGTGCCCATGACCGCGCGCGGCAAGCTGGTGGGCGTGATCGACCTGCAATCCACGCGCGTCAACGCCTATACCGAATACGACCGCGCGCTGCTGCGGCTGATCGCCGCGCGCGTGGCCATCGCCATCGATAACGCGCGGCTCTATCGCCGCGTGGAGCGCCAGAACCGCACGCTGAAGACGCTGGCGCAACATCTCGCGCGAGTTCTCGTCCATCCTGGATCTGAACGAACTGCTGAGCAAGATCGCCAGCACCATGCGCGAGCTGATCAATTACGACGCCTTCAGCATCCTCTCCGTGGACCACGAAGCCAAGGCGCTGCGCCACCTGTTCAGCATCCGCTACGACCAGCGCGTGAATATCGACAACGTTCCGCTGGGCAAGGGCATCACCGGCGCCGCCGCGGAATCGCGCGACGTGGTGCGCGTGCACGATACCGCCAAGGACCCGCGCTACATCGCCTCGCATCCCGATATCCGCTCGGAAGTGGCCGTGCCGCTGATGGTGCAGGACCGCGTGGTCGGCGTGATGGACCTGGAAAGCGACCGCGTCGGCTACTTCACCGACGATCACGTGCGCACGCTGGCGCTGCTGGCGCCGCAGGTGGCCAGCAGCGTGGAAAACGCGCGCCTGTACCAGGAGATGGCCGCGCGCGAGCGGCGCATGGAAGAGGACCTGCAGGCCGCGCGCGAGCTGCAGCGCGTGCTGCTGCCGGACGCGCGACCCGGAGATCGAAGGCCTGGACGCCGCCGTGCGCCTGCGCCCCGCGCGCGAAATCTCGGGCGACATCTACGAAGTCTTCGAGCATCGCGACGGGCAGACCGTGATCGCCTTCGGCGACGTCAGCGGCAAGGGCGCCGCCGCGGCCCTTTACGGCGGCCTGATGAGCGGCCTGCTGCGCACGCTGGCGCCGCGCCGCCGCCGTCCCGCCGAGCTGCTGAAGGCGCTCAACGAAGCGCTGATCGAGCGCAAAGTGGAAGCGCGCTACGTCACGCTCTGCGTGCTGCTGTGGGACCCCGCCACGCGCCAGTTCGTGATGGCCAACGCCGGCGCCATGCCGCCCATGATCTGCCGCGGCGACGGAGATCCTGAAGCTGCGCGTGGAAGGCGTGCCGCTGGGCCTGCTGGAGACCCGCGAGTACGAAGAGGTGCCGTTCCAGGCCCAGCCCGGCGACATCCTGGTGCTGTATTCGGACGGCATCACCGATCACCTCAATCCCGCCGGCACCGAATTCGGCCGCGGCCGCCTGGCGCAAGTGGTCCGGCACCATTGCGAGTCCAGCGCCGACGACCTGATCGCCGCCATCTTCGCCGAGCTGGACAAATTCTCCACCGCGGCGTTCGACGATCAGACGTTATTCGTGATGAAGGTGAAGTGACATTTCCTTTCGTTCGGAATTCTGTGTTAACGTAATCGCGCGGTGATTCTCTCATCGGCATCATCGAAGCCATGACTTGGTCTAAGACAATTGTGGAGTGGTCACCGATAGCAGCAACCATCGTCGGCGCTACTGGGACCTTCTTTGCGTTGAAGACATACAGACACAGCGTCCGCCTGAAGCGGGGCGAGTGGCTTCAAAAGCTGTACCAGCAATTCTATGAGGTCCCGCGATACCGGACGATTCGCCAGATCCTCGATTATAGACCGGAGCGTGAACTTTCCAGAATTCATGTTCACCTGAATGCCGGGTCGGAGGACGATTTGGTGGATCAGTTGTGGGACTATCTGAACTTCTTTGAGTTCATTGCAGGCTTGGTCAGGCTAAAGCAGATTAAGCGGGAAGACATCAAACTTCTATTTGAATATCCTCTCGGAAAAATCCGTAACGACAAGCAAATCGTGGATAAGCTGAAGCCAGAGGGCTATGAGACCCTAGACGAGTTGTTGCGCGACCGCAAGCTTTTGCTGCCGCGCAAGCGATAATGGAATTAGAGGTGTCGGATGCGTAATAAGATGATCGATTTGGCGCACCTTTTCGTCTACGGGACCCTTCGTGGCGCTGCCGGTACGGAGTGGTCAAAGTTTTTGGCCGGCGCGTCCCGCTTTATAGGTCAAGGGCGCACCCACGGTCTGTTGTTCCATCTCGACGGGTATCCCGGCATGACGATCGCTACCGATGAGGGTGCGTGGGTTAGCGGCGATGTCCACCTCTTGAATGATCCATCTTCAGCCCTACCGTTCCTCGATACGTATGAGGGATGTGCCCCAGGCGATCCATTGCCCCACGAGTTTGAACGGCAAGTCGTGAGAATACTATTGGACAGCGGCTTGGCTATCGAGGCTTGGGCCTACGTCTACGTTCTGGAAACGCGGGGTAAAGTCCGTATCGCGTCGGGCGATTACCTTCTAACGTCGGGGAGCCGGGCAGAATAAGAGCCCTATATCTCCGCCAATGCCCGGTGCACCAGGTGAATGCTGATCGCGCCTTCGCCTACGGCTGATGCCACGCGCTTCACGTTGCCGGCGCGCGCATCGCCCACAGCGAATACGCCGGGCAGAGCTGGTTTCCAGCATCAGGGGAGCGCGCGACAGGGGCCACCGCGGGCTGTCGTCCGGGACCGCGCCGTCGTCCAGATCGCGCCCGGTCAGGATGAAGCCCTTGTCGTCCATGGCCAGACAACCGCGCAGCCACTCGGTGCGCGGCGAGGCGCCCGTCATGATGAACACGTGCGGAACCTCGTGCGTGGAAACTTCGCCCGTCTTCTTGTCGCGCCACGTCACGCGCTCCAGGTGCTGCCCGCCCTCCAGTCCGACGATCTCGGTGTTGTAGTGCATCTCGATTTGCGGATTCTCGGTCAGGCGCTGGATCAGGTAGCGCGACATGGTGCTGGCGAGTTCGCCCCGGCGCACCAGCATGTGTACCTTGCGGGCGGTCTGCGACAGGAATACCGCGGCCTGGCCCGCCGAGTTGCCGCCGCCCACCACGGCCACTTCATCGCTTCCGCACAACTGCGATTCGATGTAAGTGGCGCCATAGTAGATTCCCTCGCCTTCGAACTTTTGCAGATTCTCGAACTGCGGCTTGTTGTATTGCGCGCCGGTCGCGATCACGATGGCGCGGGCTGCCAGAGCGTCGCCGCCGTCGAGCACCACTTCGTAGGGCCGATTGGCGCAGTTCAGCCGCACCACGCTGCGGGCGATCATCATGGTCGCGCCGAACTTCTGCGCCTGGGTGGTGGCGCGCGCGGCCAGTTCCATGCCCGGAGACACCCGTCGGGAAGCCCAGGTAGTTCTCGATCTTTGAACTCGATCCCGCCTGGCCGCCGGGAGCGTGCGTTTCGATCATCAGCACATCCAGACCTTCCGAGGCCGCATAAACCGCCGCCGCCAGGCCCGCCGGACCGGCGCCCACGATGATCACATCGCGCACCTGCGTGCCGATCGATGCTGGCGTTGAAACCCAGGCAATTGGCCAGTTCCTGAATCGACGGGTTGCGCAGCACACTGCGCCCGTGGCAGATCACCACCGGCACTTCGCACAGGCTTCACGTTGAAGCGGTCCAGCAGCGCCTGCGAGGTCTGGTCGGTATCGAGATCGACATAGGTGTAAGGGTATCCGTTGCGGCTCAGAAATTCGCGCAGTTCCAGGGTCTGGGCGGAGTGGCGCGAGCCCATCAGGATGGCATTGCCGTAGCCGGCGTTGATGAGCGCCAGCCGGCGCAGGATGAAGGCGCGCATCAGGATCTCGCTGAGTTCCGCGTCTTTGCCGACCAGCGCCGCGCAGCGCCTCCGCGCTGAGTTCGAGAAACTCGCCGGGCTCGGTGACGCGGCCGCGCACCAGGCAGCGCTGCCCGGAGATCATGGTCATCTCGCCGGTGAACTGGCCGGGGCTGTGCGTCGCCACGGCGCGCTCGCCGTCGATGCCGGGCTGCACGATTTCCATGCTTCCCGAGAGCAGCACGAAGAACGGAACGGCGGTATCGCCGGGTTCAAAAAGGATGTCGCCGCGCTGGACGTTTCGCACGTGGCCACAGGCACGGATGCGTTCGATCTGCTCCGGCGTAAAGATGCGGGAACGCCTGAGTGCGGGCGTCCAGAGCGCTGGGAGGAAAAGAAGCCATGATTTATTCTCGCATCGGGCCGCGGGATTTATATGGTTACAGCGGCGTTACTCAATAGTGGTAGCGGCACGGGTTGCGGGATGACGCAGCAGTATCAGAGACCAAGCTTTTCAATGGCAGCCTCGAAAGAGATTCCCTCTTTTCGTTCCTTTGCCGCAAGCAGGCGAGTTTTCATCGTTTCGGACTTCAGCAAATACGCCGTTTCGCTCTCTGGGTCGTCCTCGTTGGAGACGGTTGGAATCTTTCTCATAGGTTGAGCGTACTCCCAACAATTGGCCGGGTTTCCTCTTCCGCAAAGGCGATACCGCCGAGTCTTCCGGACTTGCTCGTTGAGGAATAGAAACGGCTACTCCTACGATTCTCGTCCTATTTCAGAAACAGTCTCTTCGGCCCGTGGTTCAATCTAAACGGTGTTCACGCACGAGCCGAAGAGGGCTAAGGCTGTAGGTTAGCTGCCCTTGCGATCAAGGCGAGCACAATGTTCGCACAGCGGCTTGCCGCCAGTGCCCTGCCGAAGGTAATAGGTCTCAATATTGTTCCCTTCTGTGCAGGTTGTGTTGTCGTGGTGGACATTCTGTTTAATCGAGTGCCACGGTTGTACTTTCGGCATCTTATTGTCTCCAATTTGTGGCTCTGGGATGGAGCCACTTCTGACGGTAAAGAAGAGCCGTCGCACACGACAAAATGAGGTACACTATCTTTGTCGTGTGGATGGTGCGGTAGGCCGGGATCGAACCGGCACGGGCGTTATTTTCCTCTATCCAAAAAGAAGGACGCCCACCGGATCCCAAGTCCGTCGCGTCTGCCATTTTCGCCACTACCGCGCGGTCATTTGGTGTTGGGGTCGGGCGAAAGGTCGAGTCCCAACGGTGCATGTTACGTGCTAAAGGTCAGGTTATTTCGGTAGATCGACCACCTCCTTTGGCCGTCTTAGGGAACCCGACGCTGTGAACGTCGGGTTCCCAATTCCGCTAGTTCCCGCCTGTTTCTCTTTAAATCTGAATATGCTGGCTTGGCGAGACCTTCGCATTCGAGCCGTATTCAATGTTAGCCCCACTGGTTCACGAGCGCAAGATTTTTGTAGAATTTTTTTTGCATATGCAGTAAAATTCGGATATTGGCTATGCAAACCCTTCCGCCGTATGTTTCCTGGAGTTCATTTGTCCGCACCTTGGACATGCTGGGCGGCTTGGTGTTAGATCAACTGGATTTCTCCTCAATACCTGGGTTGTCAGTTAGCTTGGCCAGCCAGATGGCTCAGGCATTCAGGTTCTTGGGGTTAGTAAAGCCGGACGGCAGCCCCACGCAGGAGCTCAGGATGCTCGCCAACAGCCCCGAATCTCGTCCGGCCGTCCTTGCGAAGGTTTTCCGACAGTCATATCCGGAATTTTTTGGCCAAGTGATACGGCCGCTGTCTGAAAAGGCACTTGAGGAATTGATGGCACGGACAGGCTTGAGTCCAGCGACCCAACGAAAGGCGGTTACTTTCGCACTTAACGCGGCTTCGTACATGGACATTCGCGTTGATCTGAACACGTTGAAAGTCGCGACGCCTGCTACCGGTGTCGTGCAGGAATCACAATCCGTCACCGGACCGACCAGGAATTCACTGACTGTTCCCTTGGCCAGTGGGGGTAGCGTCGGAATCACCGTCGATGTTGACGTCATGCAGCTCGATTCGACCGACCGGGAATTTGTATTCGGCTTGATTGACAAGGTTCGAGCATATCAAGGGGACCGCCAACGCCAAAAAATGCGTGATTTAGACCTGCGGGAGGATGAACAAGTGATCTTACGCGGTGATGAAGAGGTGCCCTTTTGATCTCCTACGCCGATCTGCGCCGCAGCGCTGTGGAGTTTGTTTCGCGATTCTCCGCCGAGGGTCCCGTTCTGGTGCTGGCGCCGGTGCGCGCGGCGGCCGATGAGGTGGCGCTGGAAGCGTGCGGCGCCGCACTGTTCGGCGTCCGCCGCCTGGCGTTTCGCGAGTTCGTGCTGGAACTTTCCGCCGCCGGAACTGAACCGCCGCGGCCTGGTCCCGGTGGGCCGCTTCGTGCGCGAGGCGCTGGCCGCGCGCGTCACCGCCGAGGCATTGCGGCGCGGCGAGCTCGCCTACCTGAGGCCCGTCGGCGGAATTTCCCGGCTTTCCCGCGCGCGCTCACCGCCACGTTCGAAGAACTGCGCCTCAACGCCGTGGATCCCGGGCGTTTGCGCGACTGCGGCGAATCCGGCGCCGACCTGGCGCGCCTGCTCGAAGCCTACACGCGCGAGCTTTCGGCGCGCCGCTTCGCCGACCACGCCGCGCGCGTCGACCTGGCGCGCGATGCCTTCTCCGCGGGTTACAACAGTCTCCGCCAGACGGCCGTCGTCGCGCTGGATCTGGCGCCGCGCACGCGCCTGGAGCGCGAACTGCTGGCCACCGTGATGAGCGCGGCGCGCGTGGCGCTCGATCTGCATCTCGATCCCGATGGCGCGCGAAGCCCGCATCGTCGCTCGAATCCCTGCAGCGCTACCTGTTCTCAGCGACGCGGTCCCGCCGCGCGAGGAGGATGGCAGCGTCGTCGATCCTCTCCACTTCCGGCGAGGCGCTGGAGTGCGTGGAGATCGCGCGCGCCATCCACGCCGCGGCGGCGGAAGGCGTGCCGTTCGACCAGATGGCGATTCTGCTGCGCTCTCCGGAGCGGCACCAGCCGCTCATTCTGGAAGCGCTTCGCCGCGCCGGAATTCCGGCGCTCGTGCACGCTCGGCCACGCGCCGGCCCGATGCCGCCGGCCGCAGTCTGCTGGCCCTGCTCCACTGCGCTGCCGAGGGCCTCTCCGCCTCGCGCTTCGCCGAGTATCTCTCGCTGGGCCAGGTGCCCGAAGACGAGGAGCCCGCCACGCCCGCGCATTGGGAGCGGCTGCTGGTGGATGCCGCGGTGATCGGCGGCGTGGACGCGCTGGGAGACGCGGCTCGCCGGACTGCGCGAGGAGTTTCACCGCCGCTACGCCGCGGAAGAGGACGACGAAGCGCGCGAGGCTCTGGCGCGGCGCATCGCAGCCGTCGAGAACCTCACGCGACTGGCGCTGCCCGTGATCGGCCGCCTGGCGGCGCTGCCCGCGCGCGCGCTGTGGGGCGAATGGATCGCCGGCGCTCGTCGGATCTGGCGGAATTCGCGCTCCGCGAGCCCGGCGCGCGTGGTCGAACTGCTGGAAGAGCTGGAGCCGATGTCGGACATCGGTCCGGTCTCGCTGGCCGAAGTGCTGCTGGTGTTGGGTCCGCGCCTGAACTCGCTGGCATCGGCGCCCAAAGAGTCGCGATTCGGCAAGGTCTGGGTGGGCTCGGTGGAAGAGGCGCGCGGCCTGGCATTCCGAGCGCGTGTTCGTGCCGGGCGTGAATGAAGGGCTGTTTCCGCGCCCGCCGGCCGAAGATCCGCTGCTGCTGCACGCGCAGCGACGCGAGCTCGGAATCGAACTGCGCGCCGACGATACCGAACTGCTGCGCATCGCCGCGGCCTGCGCCTCCGAGCGCTTGACCCTTTCCTTTTCGCGGCTGGACCTGCTGACCGGGCGCGAGCGCGTGCCTTCGTTCTACGCCTTCGAGGCGCACCGCGCGGCCGGCGGCCGCGAAATGGGCGTGCGCGAATTCGAAGTCGCGTGCGCGCTCGGCCACGCAGCCGCGCATCGGATGGCCGGCGCCGCACGATCCCGCCGATGCCATCGACGATGCCGAGTTCGATCTCGCCACGCTGGCGCCGCGCACCAAGGGCTCCGGCCAGTATCTGAAGAGCTTGCCGGGCCGCTCGGTGGATTCTCTGCGCGCGCGCTGGGCGCGCTGGCACAAGCCGTGGAAGGCCGCCGACGGCCTGATCATCGAGGAGATCGGCAGCGACGCGCTGGCGCCCTATCGCCTTTCGCAGCGCGCCTGGTCGCCCTCGGTCCTGCAGCAGTATCGCGCGCTGCCCTTACCGCTTCGCGCTGCGCGGCATTCACGGCCTGCGCCCCGCCGAGCAGCCCGCCGCCATCCAGCGCATGGACCCGGCCACCCGCGGCGAGATCTACCACGCGGTGCAGTTCGAACTGCTGCGCGAGCCGGCTGCCTGCCAGTCCGCCGCGACCTCGGAGCGCCTCGACGCCGTGCTGCAGCGAGGTGGCGGCAGCGCTACGAAGCCGACCTGGCGCCGGCCATTCCGCAGATCTGGCAGCGCGGAAATCCAGGCCATCCGCGCCGACCTGCGCGGCTGGCTGCAACAGAAGGCCGCGCTGGAGCCGGATTGGACGCCGCAGTTCAGCGAGCTGAGCTTCGGCCTGCGCGACCCGGCGGGCCGCGATCCGCACAGCCGCCAGGAGCCCGTGGAGATCGAGGGCGGCTTCCGCCTGCAGGGCTCCATCGACCTCGTGGAGCGCCACGCCAGCGGCATCCTGCGCGTGGTGGATCACAAGACCGGGCCGCGTTCCCGAGCCGCGGCCGGAGATGGTGGGCGGGGGCGAAGTGCTGCAGCCGGCGCTCTACGCGCTGGCCGCGGAGAAGATGCTGGGCGAGCCGGTGGCGTTCGGGCGGCTTTACTATTCCACCATCGCGCAGAACTACACCGACCGTCGACGTGCCGCTGAACGAGTGGACGCGCCAGCGCGCCGCGCAGGTGCTGCGCGTCATCGACGATGCGATGCGCGACGGCTTCCTGCCCGCGGCCCCGCGCAAAGACGGCTGCAAGCGCTGCGAGTATCTGCCGGTCTGCGGCCCTTACGAAGAGGAGCGCGTGGGCGAAAAATCGCAGCCGGAGCTGAAAGCCCTGAAGGAGCTGCGGTCATGGCGGTGAACGTCACCGGCCCGCCTGGCCCGGCGGCTGGACCAGCAGCTGGGTGGTGGAGGCTTCGGCCGGCACCGGCAAGACCACCGCGCTGGTCAACCGCATCGTGGAGGTCATCGCCGCCGGGACGCCCGTCGAAACCATCGTCGCCGTGACGTTCACTCACGCCGCCGCGGGCAATATGAAGCTGCGCGTGCGCCACGAACTGGAGCAGCGGCGCGCCGGCGAACTCGATCCCGCGGTGCGGGCGCGCCTGGCGCGAAGCGGCGCGCTCGCTCGACCGCGCCTTCATCGGCACCATCCACGCCTTCTGCGCGCAACTGCTGCGCCGCCGTCCGGTGGAAGCGCGGCGTCGATCCCGTATTTCAGGAACTGGCGCAGCCCGATGCCCTGCGCGTCTTCGGCCGCGTCTTCCAGCGATGGATCGAGCAGCGGCTGGCCGCGCCCTCGCCCGCGCTGGTCCGCGCGCTCGCCCGGCTCTCCTGGCGCGAGGAGCGCGATGGCGCCGAGCCGCTCGACGCGCTGCGCTACGCGGCGTGGTCGCTGGCCGAGTGGCGCGACTTCGACGCGCCCTGGGACAAGCGCGATTTCGACCGCGACGCCGCGCCTGCGAGCCCTGCTCGAGCAGGCGGAGGGCACGCTGGAGCTGCGCAATCGCTGCGCGCCGCTCGCGCGATCCGCTGTACGATGGCCTGCGCCCTCTGGCCGAGTTCCTGGAGCGCGTGCAGCCGCGCCCGCGACGCCGGCCGTTTCGACCCCAACCTGGTGGAAAGCGAGATCCTCGCGCCTGCCGCAGCGAGCTGCGCTGGCTCAAGCAGGGCGACGGCAAGTACGGCGACGGCGTCACGCGCGAAGCCGTGTTGGCCTCGTGGGAGGAACTGAAGGCCGCCATCGAGGAGTTCGGCCGTCGCGCCGACGCCGACCTGGCCGCGCACCTGCGCGACGAGCTGTGGGAAGTGGTGGGGCTGTACCAGCAGCGAAAAGCAGCGCGCCGGCCAGCTCGATTTCATGGACCTGCTGCTGTACGCCCGCGACCTGCTGCGGCACGATGGCGCGCGCGCCGCAACTGCAGCAGGATTACCAGCGCATCTTCGTCGACGAGTTCCAGGATACCGACCCGCTGCAGGCCGAAATTCTGCTGCTGCTCGCCGCCGCCGATCCCGCGCGAGCGCGACTGGCGCAAAGCCGCGCCGTCGCCGGGCAAGCTCTACGTGGTGGGCGACCCGAAGCAGTCCATCTATCGCTTCCGCCGCGCCGATGCGCGCCTGTTCCGCCGCATCTGCCGCGAGCTCACCGACAGCCGGCGTCGCCAGTCGCGCAGCTGACCAGCAGCACCCGCAGCACGCGCACCATCCAGGCGTTCGTCAATGCGGCGTTCGCGCAGACCATTCCCGATTACCTGCCGCTCGAAGGCGGCGTGGAAGATCCGCCGCAGCAGCCCGGCGTGATCGCGCTGCCCATGCCGCGATCCGTACGGCACGCGCAATATCTCCAACGTCGAGATCGAGGAGTGTTCGCCGCAACGCCGTGGCGGCCTTCATTCAGTGGCTCTGCACGGAAAGCGGCTGGACGGTGCGCGACCGCTCCACCGGCGCGCGCGTGCCGGTGCAGCCGGAGCACGTCTGCATCCTGTTCCGGCGCTTCACCAATTTCGGAACCGACCTGACCCAGGAGTACGTGCGCGCCCTGGAGGCGCGCGGCATCGCGCACCTGCTGGTGGGGTCGAAGTCGTTCCACCGCCGCGAAGAGGTGGGCACGCTGCGCACCGCGCTGCGCGCCATCGAATGGCCCGATGACGAGCTGAGCGTCTTCGCCGTGCTGCGCGGCAGCCTGTACGCCGTGCCGGACGACACGCTGCTGAAGTTTCGCAACGCCCACGGGCGCTTCCATCCGCATGCGCGCATTGCCGGAGGATCTCGACGCCGGAGTTCGCAGCCCATCCGCGACGCTTTCCAGACGCTGCGCGAACTGCATCGCCGGCGCAACTACCGGCCCATCGCCGATACCATCCACGAACTGCTGGAGGCCACGCGCGCGCATGCCGGATTCGCCTTCCGCAAAGGCGGCGAGCGCGTGCTGGCCAACGTCTTCCGCCTCACCGACCTGGCGCGCAGCTTCGAAGCCGAGCGGCGCGGCCACCTCTTTCCGCGCCTTCGTGGAGTACCTGGAGAGCGAGTACGAGAGCGGCGACACCGGCGAAGCTCCGGTGCTCGAGCAGGAAGGCGGCGGCGTGCAGTTGATGACCGTGCACAAGGCCAAGGGGCTGGAGTTTCCGGTGGTGATTCTGGCCGACCTGACCGCCAAGCTCACCGGGCCGCAGGGCGGCGACCGGTACAGCGATCCCGATCGGCGCCTGTGCGCGCAGCGCCTGCTGTGGTGCGCGCCGTGGGAGTTGCTGGATGCCGCCGAGGACGAAGCGCAGGCCGACGAGGAAGAGGCCCTGCGCGTGGCCTACGTGGCGGCGACGCGCGCGCGCGATCTGCTGGTGGTGGCGGCCATCGGCGAAGAAGACCGGCAGGGCGGGTGGCTGAGTCCGCTGCACGACGCGCTGTATCCGCCGCAAGGAGCGCTGGCGCATCGCCGGAATCGGCGCCGGGCTGCCCGAAGTTCGGCGGCGCGACGGTGCTCAATCGGCCGCCCGAGACAGCCCGAGGAGGTGTCGGTGAAACCGGGACTGCACTATCCCAAGGCGGGCGGTCACACAGTGGTCTGGTTCGACCCGGCGGTGCTCGCGCTGCGCGTGCGCGAAGGCGGAGGGCGTGGAGAACGAGCAGGTGCTCAGCGGCACGACCGAAGCAGGCCGTGGAGGGCTTGCGCCGCTATGAGGAATGGAGAGAGGCGCGCGCGCAGCGGCTGGCAAGCGGGAGCGGCTGCCGCGCTATCGCGTGGCCTCCGCCGAGACGTTCGGCTCCGCTGCGGAGGCGGAGCAGATTCCGGTCGAGACCATCACGCTGCCGCTCGCTGCCGGGCCGTCCCACCGGAAGGAAATTCGGCCGGGTGGTGCACGATATTCTGCAGCATGCCGTTTCGCCCGGCAGACGCTGCCGCTATGGCGGAGGTATGGGGCCGCTGGCACGGAGCCAGCGAAGAGGAGTGCGCGGCCGCCGCGGTGGCCGCCCGGCAGGCGCTGGAGTACTGCGCGCAGGCGATGCCCGCCGGGGGCCGAGCGCCATCGCGAACTGCCGGTGATGGTGCGCGCTGCAGGACGGAACGCTGGTGGACGGCCGCATCGATCTCGCCTGGCGCGACGGCAAACTCGTGGACGGTGGTCGATTATAAGACCGATCGCCGCGAAAAGCGCAACGTCGCGCAAGTGCAGTTGTACGCGCTCGCCCTCCAGCGAGCTACTGGCGTTCCCGCCCGCGGCATCGTGCTCGAGGTGTAGGTTTGACACGCGGACATTTCTGTCCGATGCTGGAGATGTGAAGGGCTCGGAATTTGAGCGAAGAGTACAGAAGGTGGCAAAGCAGAAGAATCTTTCGTGCTCCTTCGTTGCTAGCGCCGGCAAGGGTAGCCATGGTCGGTTGTATCTGGGCCCGGAGTTCACGACTCTTAAGGATCGCAAGAAGGAGTTAGGCAGAGGGCTGATCGCAAAGATGTGCCGCGATCTCAAGATTGGTCCCCACGAGTTGTAACGGCAACTGGAGAAATCTACATGTCCGCATTCATGTATCCCGCAAAATTCTCGACCGGACCGGACGGTCGCGTACTGGTTGAATTCGTCGATCTCCCGCGCGTTGCGACCGACGGCAAGAACCTGCAAGAAGCCTTCGAAGAAGCCATTGATGCTTTGGGATCCGACCTTTCGATTCGCCTTTCCCGGCACGAGGAGATTCCAGCGCCTTCGGCCGCGAAGCGTCGTCAACGCCTCGTTCCCGTCCCTTGGTGGCTGACCCCCAAACTGGCGCTTTACCTTGCCATGCGCGCCGAGGGGATGCCAAACGCGGTGCTCGCGCGGCGTTTGAAAGTGAATGAACGGGTCGTGCGCCGGATGCTCGATCCCTCGCATGAGACCAAGGCGGAGAAGATCCAGGCAGCCTTGGCAGCGTTAGGTAAGCGGCTCGTCATGGACGTGGAAGACGCGGCCTGAAACGGGCCTCGCCAGCCTGTTTCACCGCAGATACAGCAAGGTCTCCAACGCATCGGGATGGCGGGGTAATGAGCGAATATCAAATCAATGCGTTCAGACTTGCCGAAAAGGTCTCGGCGCTGCAGACCGCACGGTTCTTTGCGGGCCGGAAGGCGCGGGCCGATTTCCAGGCTTTCGACAAGATTTTACGGCGGCGCGGCGGTAAGCCCCCGCGTGAGGGCGATGAGTTGACGAAGCGACGGGCGAAGTGACACTCTACTGCACTGCGTCCAACCAGGCTCCAACCTTGTCCGCCCACAGCTTGCCGTGCGCCTTCAGTCCTTTGTCGCTGAAGTGGACGCCTTTGCCCTGATTCTGGCGATTGTCGCCGGTGAGTCGATCGGTATCCGGCCCTTCCAGGGCGATGCCGGAACGCCACAGGGCGGCCTGCGCTTCGCGAATCGGCGGGCAGGACGGGTCGTCCGGCGTGTGGTAACTCGCCTGCGCGACGAACCAGGGGAAATCCCAACCTGCCTCGCGCCGCGACTCTGCGATCACCAGGCGCATCATGCGCCCGAACTCTTCCGCGCTGATATCGTGGCCCGGCTTCTGGTGCGCGTCCGACTCTCCCTGGTGCCATAGCAGCGCACGAAAGCTGTGCGGCCCCAGTTGCCGGATGCGCTGCATCATACCGTCGAACAACTGCCCGGTGGACTCCCACTCTCCGGGGCCGGCGGGAATCACGAAGCGCGTCATGGTGGGCTGCACAGTCATGCGTTCGCCTTTCGGCAGCCACTGGCGCACGCTGGTGGATCCGTGGCCCACGCAGACCACGCCGATAGGCACGTGCAGTCTTTCGTAGAGCGCGTCGCCAAAGGGCGGGATGAAGCTTCCGCCCTTGCTGTTATCCTGCACGCCGGGTTGCGGGTCGTCGGCCAGACGCCAGCTTTCGCCGTCGAACGCCGCTACCATGCCAGTTCGCGTCTGCTGCTTCACCTCCCCGTAATTGGTCGCGTTGGATTGTCCGGCGATCACGAACACTTCCCCGACTCCCACGTGCGCAATGGCGGCCTCCGCCGCCAGGGCGCCGCCGCGATACGCCCGCACTGTCAGTTCGTAAAACCCGCCCGCGGGTGCGGCCACTTCTGCGTGAAACGTGTGCGCGCTCCGGTCCAGCGGCAGCGGGTTCCAGTCCCCGAACAGAAAGGCGTCCACCCGGTCGCAATTCGCTGGCACACGCCCGCTGATCAGCACCTTTCCGAATCCCTTGCTCTGGCGCTGAAACACCTGGTAGTCAGTAGGCGACGTGATTACCAGCGCCGGATCCGCGGCCGCCGCAGTGGCCGCCGCCAACAATAATAAAACTGCCGCGCTCACTGCCGCGAGCCGGCCAGGCTCAACTCCACCCCTTTGGTGCTCACGTAGTATTTGGCCACCATGTTGGGATTTTCCCAGGCAGGAAACGTCTTGGGCCGCTCCAGGTATTCGAAGAACTGCCGCGTTACCTGCGCGAAATGCGCCTCATGACCCACGCGGTACGAATCGGGAATCGTCACGCGAACGCGCGCGCCCTGGTCTTCCAGGCCAATGCCCGGATACCGCGCGGCCAGCGTTTCCATCTTCCGCGCCAGCGCTTCTTTCACGCCCGCCCCGCCCGGCACTACGTACAACTCGGGCCGGTACGCTTCCTCTTTTCCCTGGCGCACCTCCACGCTCGCCTCCGACCCGCGATAGATTGCCAGGTGCGTATCGCCCGTGCCTTCGGGAGCCTCCCAGTTCCACAGCACATCCAATTTGGTGTGGATGCCACGCAGCGTGTAGCTCACGCGCGTGTTGCAGTAGTAGTCCAGCGCCTCGCCCGCCTGGCCGGTCACCTGCTGAAACTGGGCTGCCGTCAGCCGCGTGGGCCAGCGGCTCGCGCCCACCATCCGGATCTCGCCGCGATAGTCGATCGCCTGCCCGGGGAACAGCGTCCATTGCACCAGGTCCACCAGGTGGGTGCCCACATCCGCCAGCGCTTCGCCCTGCTGCGCCACGTCGAAGAACCACACCGGGCGAAGATTGGGCACGCCCGCCACCAGCTTCAGAATGTGGTGGACGCTCTCCATATACACGCCGGGCTCGTCTTCGTTGCCTGCCACGGGCGAACCGAACGTGCCAGGGTCGTTCACCAGTTCGCGCTGCAGGATGCTGGTGATTTCGTACCGCTCGGTCATGATGTCGTAGGCCACCACGCCCTGGCTCCGTGCCGCTGCCAGCGTGCCTTCCAGTTCCGGCAAATCCTGCGGCCGGATGATCCAAGGCTTATCCGCCAGCACATGCAATCCGCCGTCCACCGAAGCGCGAATCAGCCCGATCTTGCCGCGATTGCGCCCGCTCAGCACCACGATATTGCCGGTCCGCTCGGCAATCATGCGGGCCAGAAAATCCGGCCCCGTGTGGATGTCCAGTTCCCACGCCGTGGGATTTTGCGCGCGCAGGTTGAAGCGCGCGATGCGGTTCAAATGCTCTGTCAGGTCCGTGCCCAGCGGCGCGTAAATGGCTACCCGCGGAGAAACGCCGGGGTACATTTCCTTCTGAATCAGCGCTGCGTGAAAATGTCCAGGGTCCAGCGCGATCAGGCGGAAGCGGTGGCTCACAGGCCCTTCACCTCCCAGCCCTTGCGGTAGGTACGGCGCACGAAGGCGCTGGCTTCCGGCGAGTTCTTGAATTTCATCCGCGACGCATTCCATTCCAGGGTGGTTTGCGGGAACCGCGTAGCCACCGGGCCCAGCAGCACCGATTCGGTCAGCGGGCCGGCGTAATCGAAACTGGCCGACGCTTTGGCTTTGCCCAGCACCGCGTCCACAAACTGGAGGTAGTGGTCGTCGCGCTCGAACAGCGGCATCGGAAAGTCCTTGAATTGATCTTCGGGCAGCAGGACCGGCATGGCCGTGTGCGGCAGCAGCATCACGCCCTTGGTTCCCACGAAGATCGAGCCTTGATCCGGCATTTTCTGCGTCCCGATCAGCGCCTGGATTTCCTGTGGAGGCCGCATATCGCCGTCGTACCAGCTCACATTGACGGTCTTGCCCTCGGTAATCGGGGTGCCGGGGAACACGTAGTGGATCACGGCGTTGATGGCCCAGTTGTGCTGCGTCGGCTGGGGTCCTTCGGAGCGCACCGAGAGCGGCGCCGTCAGCTTCAGCGACCCGAAGACAGGGTCGAATATATGACAGCCCATATCGCCGAACGTGGCGGTGCCGAAGTCGATTCGCTTGCGCCAGTTCTGGGTGTGGTAATAGTTGTCGTCCAGGTACGGGCGCGTGGCGGCGACTCCCAGCCACCAGTCCCAGTTGAGCGTGGGCGGCACCGGGTCGCTGCGGTCGGGCACCGGGTCGGGATCGCCCCACTTTTTATTGCTCCAGGAATGCACCTCTTTGATTTTGCCGATGGCGCCGCTCTGCACCAGCGCGACCGCGGTCTTGTATTCCCGGAAGGAGTGGACCTGAATGCCCATCTGGCTCACCAGGTTCTTCTTCTTCGCCATGGCGGTGAGCTGCCGCGCTTCGTAGAGGTCGTGCGTGAGCGGCTTCTGGCAGTAGACATGCAGCCCGCGCTGCATGGCGCTCATGGCGATGGGCGCGTGCATGTGGTCCGGGGTTGCGATGCACACGATATCCAGGTTCTTGTGCTCCTGGTCCAGCATGCGCCGCCAATCCTGGTGTACCGGCGTGTCCGCGAACTTGCCCCGGAACTGCTTCAGCATTGCCGAATCCACCTCCGCCACGCAGGCCAGTTTCACGCTGGGATGCGCGGCGATCGGGACCACGGTGTGATAGGCCATATTGCCGGCGCCGAATGCGCCCAGGCGCAGCGTGGAGTTGCGCGGCTTGGAGATCAGGTCGCGAAGGAAAAACGGCGCAGCGGCACCGGCCTTCAGAAACGAACGGCGGTTGGATGGCGGGGCTGTCATAGCACCACTATTTTTGACTTATCATTGGTCCAATGTCCAATTTTTGCTCCAGAGAGAAGACCGCAATGATTGTTCCACTGTTGTTTTTGCTGGCCGCCCAGGCGAACGCCCAGGGGCGCCAGGCGCAGACCACGCCCCAGCCGGCACCGGCCGCGCCGCAGGTCCCGGCGGCTACTCCCGGGCGCGGCGGGCGCGGAGGCGGCATCGCCGGACCCGGTCCCGCCATCGGCGGCGAGATCGACGAAACGCCGGCCGTGACGCACCACTCCATCGAACTGAACGGCAAGACGCTCAACTACACGGCCACCGCCGCGCAAATGCCGCTGAAGACTCCCGCCGGTGAGACCGAAGCCCACATTTTCTACGTCGCCTACACGCTGGATGGCGTGACCGACATGGGCAAACGGCCGCTCACCTTCTGCTTCAACGGCGGCCCGGGCTCGGCATCGCTGTGGGTACACATCGGAGCCATGGGGCCGCGCAGTCCCAAATTGCTGCCCAACGGCACCATGCCGCCCCCGCCGTACCAGATGAAGGACAATCCCAACAGTTGGCTGGACCGGACCGACCTGGTTTTCATCGACGCCATCGGCACGGGTTACAGCCGCGCGAAGACGCTGGAAGTGGCGCGCCGCATGAACGGCGTGCAGGGCGATCTGCAATCCTTCGGCGAGTTCATCCGCATGTATCTGGTGCGCAATAATCGCAGCGAGTCCCCGCTGTTCCTGGCCGGCGAAAGCTACGGCAGTTTCCGCGCGGCCGGACTGGCGGGCTACCTGATCGACCGCGGCATCGCCTTCAACGGCGTGGTGCTGATCGGCACCACCTTGAACCTGGAGACCATCTGGTCGCGCAGTGACGACCTGGTTTATGTCCTGGAACTGCCCACCTATGCCGCCGATGCCTGGTATCACAAAAAGGTGGCCGCGGACCTGCAGCGCAAAGACCTGAAGAGCTTCCTGAAAGAGGTGGAAACCTTCGCCACCGGCGAGTATTCCACGGCCCTGAACAAAGGCGACGACCTGCCTCCCGCGGAACGTAAGGCCGTGATCGACAAGATGGTGCGCTACCTGGGCGTGGACGCCCGCTATGCCGACGAGAGCAACCTGCGCTTCGACGTATCGCACTTCACGCGCGAACTGCTGCGCGACAAGCACGAGACCATCGGGCGCCTGGATGGCCGGCTGGCCGGACCCTCCTCGCTCAATACCGGCGAGACCAGCGAGTTCGACCCGTCCAGCACCCTCACGCTGCCGCCCTTCACCGCCTGCTTCACCAACTATGTCCGCACCGAATTGAACTTCAAGACCGATATGTATTACTACGTGAGCGGCGGCATCCAGCCGTGGGATTACGGCGTGCAGAACGGCTTCGGCGACACCTCATCCATGCTCAAGACCGCCTTCATGAAGAATCCCTACATGAAGGTGATGGTGGCGGCCGGCTACTTCGACCTGGCCACGCCCTACTTCGCCGCCGAGTACACCTTCAACCATATGGGGCTGCATCCGGACATGCATAAGCAGATCACCTGGAATTTCTACCAGGCCGGCCACATGCTCTATATCGACAGCGATTCCAGCGGCAAGCTGAAACACGACGTGGATGCCTTCATGACCAGCGCGCTGCAGTAAGTCAGACGGCTATATTTGGGCCGCAGATGAACGCAGATGAACGCCGATAAGGCAAGAAATTTATCTGCGTTCATCCGTGTTTATCCGCGGCCAATTCTGCCTCTTCCGATCGCGCCAGAATCCGGTATTCCTCCCAGGCGGGGCCGAGCAGGCGCACGCCGTCTGGCCGCACTTCCAGCGTATTGATCGCTGCGACGTGCGGGCCGGCGCCGGCGAAGCGGGACAGCACGGTGTCCACGGGAATCGCGCCCTCTACGGCGGCGACCGTCGCGCCATCGCGGGTGCTCCAGGGTTCGCGCAGTTTCAACCCCAGGGAGAGCAGGTAATCCAGAATCGTTCCGGCCATGGCCAGACCATCGGCGGGGTCCGCGCATCGCGAGCGCATCCAGTCTGTAAGCAGGCGATAGGTGAAGCCCCAAAGCGGCGCCCCGCGCAGTTCGATTGTGGGAAAGAGCATCTCGCGCGGCCGTCCCGGAACGGCGCGGAGGGAATGGCGCGCCGTATCGCCCAGAACCGCGACCGGAATCCAGAGCGATTCCACGGCCTCCCGCGCGTCCAGCGTGGTGGGCAGCTCGGCATCCACGCGAAAAACGAAGGGCGCTACCAGCAGAAAGGGCGGAGCCTTGCGCCGCGCCACCGTACAGGGCAGCGCCTTCTCCAGGTGGGCCGCGGTGAGCCGCACGCCACACTCTTCCTCCAGTTCGCGGAGCGCCGTATGCACCGCGTCGGGGTCCGATGGGTCGCAGCGCCCTCCGGGCAGCGACCAGTGCCCCGACCACGAGTCGTCGGGCCGTTCCGAGCGCCGCATCAGCAGCACGGTTTCCGGCTCGCGGCGGGTATGCACGATGGCGACGGCAGCTTCCGGTTGAGTCATGGGCTCCTTCCCAATTTGGCACAATTGGGGAGCCCGGGTTGCCTGGGTCAGGCTCGTGTCCGAACGGGCCGCTGAATTGCTAAAATAAGAACACCCTTGCTTTCCATCCAAGATTTATCCATGCGCTTCGGCGCCCGAATACTGTTCGATGAGGTTACCTGTACCTTCCTCACCGGACGCCGCTACGCCATCTCCGGCCCGAACGGCGCCGGCAAATCGACCCTTATGAAGATCCTGTCCGGCGAGATTGAGCCGGCCAAAGGCAGCGTCACCCGCCCGAAAAAGCTGGGTGTTCTGCGCCAGGACCAGTTTGCTTTCGATGCCTACCGCGTGATCGATACCGTGGTGATGGGCAACGCCCCTCTATGGGCCGCGCTGCAGGAGCGCGAGACGCTCTACAACAAACCTCACGAAGAACTGACCGACGAAGACGGCATGCGTCTGGGCGAACTGGAAGGCATCGTAGGCGAAGAAGGCGGCTACACTGCCGAATCCGATGCCGCCGTGCTGCTCGATGGACTCGGTGTGGACGCGTCTCTCCACGAGCGCCGGATGGGCGAATTGCAGGGCGGCCAGAAGGTCCGCGTGCTGCTGGCCCAGGCCTTGTTCGGTACACCGCCCGCGCTGCTGCTGGATGAGCCCACCAACCACCTCGATCTCGACTCGGTCCACTGGCTCCAGGATTACCTGGGCGAGTACGAGGGCGTGCTCATCGTGATCTCGCACGACCGCCATTTCCTGAACAGCGTATGCACGCACGTCGCCGACATCGATTACCAGACCGTGATCATGTACACCGGCGGCTACGACGACATGGTCCTGGCGAAGACGCAGATCCGTTCGCGGATCGAGGCCGAGAATGCCCAGCGCGAAAAGAAGATCGCGCAGTTGAACGAGTTCATCGCCCGCTTTTCCGCCGGCACGCGCTCTTCCCAGGTGACGTCGCGCAAGAAAGAAGTCGAGCGGCTGCAGACTTCCGAACTGGCCAAGTCGAATATCCAGCGGCCGTTCATTCGCTTCCAGATGAAGCGCCCGTCGGGACGCCATCCGCTGGAATGCAAGGGACTGGCCAAGAGCTACGGCGATCTCCAGGTGATCCAGCCGTTCACCGCCAGCATCTCGCGCGGGGAAAAAATAGCCCTGATGGGCCGCAACGGCGCCGGTAAAACGACCCTGCTGAAATCCCTGATCCGCAACGCTACCGGCTTTGTCGAGGACTCCGACCGCGACTTCGCCATCGATACGGGCGAGGCGGTATGGGGCCACGAAGTATCGGTGGGGTATTTTTCGCAGGACCACTCCGAATCTATCGTCAAGGGCTTCAAGACCATCGAGTGGCTGCACAGCTTCGATCCGTCGGCTTCGCAGGAAGAGTTGCGCGGGCTGCTGGGCCAGATGCTGTTCAGCGGCGACGATGCGCTCAAGCCCACCCAGGCTCTCTCCGGCGGCGAGGCGGCGCGCCTGATCTTCTGCCGGCTGATGCTCCAGAAGCCCAACTTCCTGGTGCTGGACGAACCCACCAATCACCTGGACCTGGAATCCATCAACGCCCTCAATATCGCCCTCCAGAAATACGAAGGTACGGTTTTGCTGGTGACCCACGATCACGACGTGATCGATGAAGTCGCCACCCGCATCTGGCACATCGAAGGCGGCCGGGTGGAGGATTTCAAGGGTCCGTACGAAGAATATCTCGCGCTGGAACAAAAGGCATCGTAAAGCGGGGCTGGCTGCCGAGTGGGCTTTCGACGGAGCCGTTTACGCGACCGCTTGGAGCCCGTTCCTGGCCACCAAAGAAAGCAATTTCAGTGAAGCTCCCTGCGGGTGCTTTTCCCCGCGTTCCCACTGGCTCACCAGACCAGTGGTGACGTTGAGATAGCGAGCGAAAACCGCCTGGCTGGCATTTTCGCGCTGACGGAGCGCCCGGATTTCTTTTGGTCTGAGCGGACGAACTGGCGTGAGGCACAGCTCATTGAATTCCCGCATCGTGCGCTTGTCCATGACCCCGGCCGCATGCAGACCTTCGGCGGTTTCGTGGATCGACGCCATCAAGGCACTACGATACTGTTTTTTCATCGCACTTCACCTCCACCAGCACTCCCGACGCAAGGACCCGCGCGAGCATTTTGTCATCATAGGCCAGCAACTCGGCCGCGAGTTTCTTGAGCGCGACCAGTTCGTCCTTCGCGATATTGTCCTTTTCGGGCGATTCCTGTCTGCGTCCCACTGTTGATCTTTGTGGTGCTGACGGAGAATAAAAAAGAGGCAGACCTTGCGGCCTGCCTCTCTTTGAATTGAACCTGTGAGGATAGCTGCCTATGCGGGCTGCTTTTCCCTCTTGTCCTTGTCGCCGCGCGAAGCCTTGTACTTCTTCTCGAACTTATCGATGCGTCCGGCAGTGTCGACCAGTTTCTGGCGGCCAGTGAAGAACGGGTGGCAGGAGGAGCAGATTTCTACGCGGATGTCGCCTTTGTGCGTCGACCGGGTCTTAAAGACGTGGCCGCAGGCGCAAATGACGTTAATTTCGTTGTAAGCGGGGTGAATTCCGGCCTTCATTTTGTTACGGGGATTTTCCTTTCGAGACTTTCAGTATACCAAAATACAAACCCCCGTGCGCCTCGGCACACGGGGGCAGGTAGCCATTCAAGATGAAACCTGAGGCTTTAGCTACGCAAGAGGCAGCCGGTCCACAGGAACGTGATCCCACCACTGAAGCGGGATCGGCTACATTAGAGGCTCGACTTTAACAGTCGGCCACCTCTCGCGGTTGTTTACTACTATCCATTATGCTGGACCACCTCCTTCTTCAGTGATGCACTCATCCTCTCATGAGGTTGGCGGATCTGTCAATACGGTTTTCCATATTGCCCCGCCAGAATGTATGAAAATCGGCCCACATCGCTATATGTAGTAGTGGGGTTACAGGTTACGTTGCGCGAAGCGGCACATTGCCAGGCCGTCCATCAGGTTGAACGGGAACTGCCCGGTGGTGTAATGGCCGCACGGCAGAGTAAAGACCCGGTGCGGCAGCTTCATTTCCCGGAAGCTCTTCAGCACCTGCTGCGAATATTCCGGTAGAAACGTGCTATCGTGCCGCGCCCACACCAGCAGGCTCTTCAAATCGCGGCCCGGCAGGCGATCCAGGAAACTGGCCGGGCTGATCACACTCCAATACCGCCGCAATTCCTCCTGCGAGACGGTATCGCCGAAGCCCTGCCGCACGTTTTGGGTGGAAAGCCCCGTCCAGACCACGTCGGAAAAGAACATCGACACGTGATTGAAGATCCCCACCTTCACGCGCGAATCGTGCGCCGCGGCGATGAACGCCACACACGACCCCAGGCTGGTGCCCAGGATGCCGATTCGACGGTAGCCCTGGTCCGCCAGCCAGTCCACGCAGGCGCGGGCATCGATGACCGATTGGCGGCAGGCGTGGATGGTGCGGCCCACGTTGCTCGACACGTGATAGTCGGCGCGCGCCAGTTCCGCCGGCTTGCGCTCCGCATGGTAAGCCATGGTCATGCGCAGCGCGCTGATGCCGAAGCGGTTCAACAGCTTGGCGAGGCCGACGTGCCCTTCGGCGTCGGAATTCCATTGCGGCAATACGACCAGGGCACGCCCCTGATCTTTGGCGGCGGGGATCCACCGGCAATGAACCGTATCGTTTTCGGCGAGCCCCGAAGGCGCCGGGCTTTGAAAGGTCAGCCGGCCATCCTGCAACCGGTAATCGGTGGGATGTGGATAGGCGTAAAACCGGTCCGAATCCCGGAGCGCGCCGGTCACGAACTCGGCCACACAGGCGCGCGCATTTCCATTGGCGTGAGACGGGCATTCCGGAAAGCCGACCTTGTGCAGCCAGTCGGTTCCCCACTCGAACGGCCGGACTACCCGGTTCGTGTCACGTGTGGCGAGCCTGCGCTCCCAGCCGTCCATCCAATGCGCGTAGAGTCCCGTCATGTGTTTGGGATTAACCAGTTTAGCAAAGGGCGGGACGGCAAAAAAAATCCCGCTTCAGCAGATGGGACTGAAGCGGGCTAGGACATTGCCCAAAGGAGGCAACGCACCAAAGCGGAAAACCCTCAAACAAAGAACCCACAGCGCTTGGAGCACGCTGGGGGCCATCCGCAACGTATTCATTTTATTAGAACCCGTGGTCGCATCCTCCAGAATTCCGTATGATGCGGATTCCGTTTTTCAGAAAAACGCCAGATGTATAATCGAACCTGTGACCCCAGTCCCGGCTAACGCCGCCGCAAGCGCGCCCAGCGGTGGCAAAGCCCTCGCAGGTTTCATGCTTTCCGGTTTCCTGATGGCCCTGCTGGGGGCCGTGCTTCCGGCTTGGGGATACCATCGCGATCCGCCCGATTTCGCGGCAGTGGGGAACTACTTCCTCAGCCTTGCGGCCGGCATCGTGGCGGCTTCGGTAATTGCCCGCCGGATCATGGCGCGCCGCGGCTTGCGATTCCTGCTGGTTTGCGCGTGCACGCTGTCCTGCCTGTCCCTTGGCTACCTGGCGATGGTTTCGCCGCCTGCGTCGCAATGGTGGCGGGTGGCCGGACTGCTGGCCTTGGGCACCGGCGCGGGACTGCTCAATATGGCCCTGTTTTCCGCGATTTCCCTCTCCTACCAGGCCGACGCGGCGCGCACCGTCAACCAGGGAGGGATCTGGTACGGGTTGGGATGTTTGGCCGCCACGGCGCTGGTGCTCGGCACCTTTTATGCGTATTCCGTGCCCACCATCCTGGTGTTGATGGCCCTGGTGCCCGCGGTTTTCGGCGGCATCTATATCCGTACCGGATATTATGCCCCGCCCGAACGCGCCCAGCCCACTCTGCGGCAGGCGCTGGAGGACTTCAAGAGTCTTGGCGCGGTGCTTTTCGCGTTGCTCCTGTTCATTCAGTTCGGCAACGAGTGGTCCATCGCCGGATGGCTCCCGCTGTTCCTGTTGCGCCGTGTGGGCCTGAGCCCCACCGGGGCGCTTTGGATCCTGATGCTGTACTGGCTGTTTCTGATGGGGGGCCGCATGGGCGCGGTGGCCATCCTGGGGCGGGTGCGCCACGGACGCCTCCTGCTGGGAAGCGGCGCGGCGGCGCTGTTCGGCTGCTTCATTCTGTTCTACACCAACAACTGGTTCGGCGCGGCCACGGGGGTGGTGCTGATAGGCACGGGCTATGCCAGCATTTATCCGCTGGTGGCCGAGGCCATCGGCCGCCGTTTCCCCTACTACCATCCCGGATTCTCAAACAGCATCTTTTCCCTGGCGCTGCTGGGCGGACTGCTGGCTCCGGCGACTTTGGGGTATGCGGCAGTCTCGCAGGGCGTCGGGATCGTAATTGGAATCCCCCTGGTCGGCACGTTTCTGGTGATGATTCTGCTGTTGTCGATCTGGCTCGAATCCAAAGTAACCGGAAGATGAGGATGCGGACCCTTCACACGATTCGGCAGGTCGTCCGGATAAAGCATGTCCTCCCCGGCCTCTGGACGTCTGAACCGCCAGAGGCCGGAAGGTTGTTATGTGTTCGAATTCAGTTGTCTCCCCTGGAGATCGTTCCCGTAAACTGCCCTGCCTCGGTAAAAAAGACGGGGTTCGGTGGGGTAGAAGCATCGCTAATTATGGGGGTCGCCGTCTCGGTAAACGTCAGGACGCCGGTCACACCCTGGAAACGGCCGGTTCCACCTGTGACTTGAAAGGTCAAAGTGCAGTGGGCCTCATTCGCCGCGAAGTCGATGCAATCGCCTCCCTGCGTGAGAGTGACCTTCAACAGACTCCCGTCCAGGAAGCGAAACAGGCCGGCGCCGGCGACATTTGGAAAATAGAACTTGGTGGGGCCCGAGCAAGTGCTGGACGGTTGCGGAGCAACGGAGGCTGCCTTGATGAGTCGAAAGGTGAACGGGCCCAGCGTGCCGCTCCCGGCGAGATTCTCTTCGCCGGTATTGGTGTTGGGCTGCTTTAGATCGATCACGCTCGGAGAGCCATCTCCCGAAAACGTCATATACACGGGAAACTGTTGTGCGTAGACGCCTGCGACGCCAAGAGTGACCATCAGCGCCATGGTTGCTATGTGTTTCATTTGTGTTTCCTGCTTTCTGGAGGAGATCATGAGCTTTTTCTCCGTCCGCCGGTACAGGCGGCAGTGAGCCCCCAAACCGGCCACGTTTTTCGTATATTTGTTGATACCTGGGTGAAGGGGTGATCTATCGACGCACGCACGGCGGAAATCACAAATCTGTTGCGAGCGTGGGGCAGCGGTGAACGAAGCCGCCCTGGCCCGTCTGACGGAGCGCGTCTATCCGGAACTGCGGCTCATGGCCCGCCGCTACATGAAAAACGAAGTCCAGGGCAATAGCCTGCAGGCCACCGCGTTAGTCCATGAGGTGTACCTCCGCCTGGTGGACGTGACCAACGTCGAATGGCAGGCGCGCGCGCAGTTCTTCGCCATCGCGGCCCAGATGATGCGGCGCATTCTGGTGGACGCCGCTCGCGCGCGGGGCTCACGGAGGCGCGATGGAATCCCTGTCAAAGTGAATCTGGACGAATCCGCCATTTTGTCACCCGGGGCCGAGCGGTCCATCCTGGCTCTCGACGAGGCCCTGACCGCGTTCTCTCAATTGGCGCCGCGCCAGGCAAAGGTGGTCGAACTGCGTTACTTCGGCGGATTGACCGAAGAGGAGATCGTGGCGGCCCTGAAAATTTCGCCGCGCACCATCAGGCGCGATTGGGATTTTGCCAAATCCTGGCTGCTGCGCGAGTTAAGCCATACAATAGGAAAACCACCGGGACAACAGATATGACTCCGGAGCGGCTCCGGCAAATCGAAGAGCTATACCACGCGGCTCGCGAGGGCGCGGCCGATGAGCGCGCGGCGCTATTGGCGCAGGCGGATCCCGAATTGCGCCGCGAAGTGGAATCGCTTTTCGCAGAGCGCACCGGCGACGAATTCCTGGATCGGCCCGCGATCCAGAATGCGCCGGAACTGCTGGAGGATGCGACTGTCACCGCAGTCTGGCTTCGGGCGAGTGCCTGGGACCGTACCGGATTGAAAGCAGGATCGGCGAGGGCGGTATGGGCGAGGTGTTTCGCGCCATCGACACGCGATTAGGCCGCAGCTGTCGCCATCAAGACCACTCACGAGCAGTTCAACGCCCGCTTCGAGCGCGAGGCTCGCGCGATTTCGTCGCTGAACCACCCCAACATCTGCACGCTTTACGACGTTGGTCCCAACTACCTGGTGATGGAACTGGTGGAGGGCGAAACGCTGGCGGCGCGGCTGAAAAACGGACCGCTCCCCATCCCGACCGTGCTCCTCTACGGTTCCCAGATCGCGGCGGCGCTGGTGGAGGCCCACGGCAAAGGCATCATTCACCGCGATCTCAAGCCCGGCAACATCATGATCGGGAAATCCGGCGTCAAGGTTCTGGATTTCGGACTGGCGCGCGCGGGTCATGACGAAACCGTCACCGCCAGCCAAATGATCGTGGGCACGCCCGCGTACATGGCGCCGGAGCAACGGGAGGGCAAACCGGCGGATGCGCGTTCGGATATCTACTCATTCGGCCTGGTGCTCTATGAAATGTTGACGGGCGCGCGCATGGGGCCGCAGCGGAAGCGCATCGGGCCGCGAAAGCTGAAACCATCGTAAGCCGGTGTCTGGAAGAAGACCCGGGACGAAGGTGGCAATCCGCCGCCGAATTGCAGAAGGAACTGGCAGCGGTCGCGCCGCTGAAACGAGTCACGCGTGTGGCCATAGGCGCCGCCGCGGTCCTGGCGCTATGCGCCGCGCCGTATTTTTACCTTCACCGGGCGCCCAAACTCACCGCCAAGGACACCGTGGTCCTCGCCGATTTCGAAAACAAGACGGGCGATCCGGTATTTGACCAGACCCTTCGCCAGGGGCTGGCGGTGCAACTGGAACAGTCCCCGTTCCTCAAGCTCGCATCGGACCAGAGCATCAAACAGGCACTGCGACTGATGAACCGCCCGGCGGAGACGCGGCTCACTCCGGAGATCGCCCGGGAAATCTGCGAGCGAACCGGCGGCGCCGCAGTTCTGGAAGGCTCGATTGCACGCCTTGGGAGCCAGTACGTTTTGTGGCTGCGCGCCAGGAACTGCCGCAGCGGAGAAGCGCTCGCCCAGGAGCAGGAGCTGGCAGGAAAGAAGGAAGAAGTGCTGAGCGCGCTCAGCCGAATTGCGCTTCAAATCCGGACCCGGCTGGGCGAATCGCTGGCCACAATCCAGGAGCACTCGACCCCGCTGGAGCAGGCAACGACTTCGTCGCTCGAAGCTCTGAAGGCGTACAGTGCGGCGAGGAAAGCCGTTTTCGCTTATGGTTTTCCGCGCTGCGATCCCCCATCTTCAGCGCGCCATCGCCATCGATCCTCAATTCGCGATGGCGCATGCCGATCTGGGGTTCTTTTCCTGGAATATGGGGCCAAACCGATCTGGGCGCCGAGGAAACCCGGAAAGCCTATGAGTTGCGGGATCGCGTCAGCGACCGGGAGAGGCTCTACATCCTGATGCTCTACGACCGGCAGGTAACCGGAAACTTACAGAAGGAATTGAAAACTCTCGAAATCGTGGGTACAGACGTATCCTCGCGATATTAACGCCCTAGCGATTTCGGGGGGATGGGTCGCATTCGGTACGGGCCAATATGAAAGGGGAATTCAAGCCGGCGAAAATGCCATTCGGCTAGATCCGGACATGCCATTCGGATATACCGTCGCTCTCCATTATCTTCTCCTCGACCGCTACCCAGCAGGCCGCGGATGCTTTGCAGGCGGGCTGCGGAGCGCAAACTGGAAATCCCGGAAATGCTGGTGACCCGTTACTATCTGGCGTTTCTTAAGGGCGACCAGGCGGGAATGGACCGCGAAATCGCTCGCGCTCCCGGAGAGGACGCGGAGGACTGGATGTCGCACAATCAGGCTCTGGTGCTGGCCCGTTCCGGACAAATGCGGCAGGCGCGAACCATGTGGGAACGCGCGATCGCGTTGGCGCAGCAGGCCGGGCACGCCTGAGACAGCCGCGATTTACACGGCCGCGGAGGCGGTGTGCGAAGCGCATTTCGGGAATGGGGCAGCGGCGAAGGAGCGCGCCCGCGCGGCACTGGAACTGGCCAAAGGCCGCGATGTGGTGTACGCCGCGGCGTTTGCGCTGGCGCTCTCCGGCGATTCTGCCGGATCGCAACGCCTCGCCGAGGACCTGGCGAAACGATTCCCGGAAGACACTCCCGTGCAATTCGAGTATCTTCCCACCCTGCGCGCGCTTTCCGCGATCTCGCTCGATAGGCGCCGCTGGACGCGATCGAGCGATTGCAAACGGCGCTTCCCTACGACCTCGCGATGCCGGGCACGGCGTTCTTCGGCAAGTTCGGAGGCCTCTATACCGCGTATGTACGCGGAGAGGCGTACCTGGCAGCAGGACGCGGCCAGGAGGCCGCGGCGGAATTTCAAAAAGTCCTGGATCATCGCGGCATCGTTCTGGCCGATCCCATAGGCGCCCTGGCGTACCTGCAACTGGGCAGAGCCTACGTTGTCTCGGGCGACATGACCAAGGCCAAAAGCGCCTATCAGGATTTCCTCACGCTCTGGAAGGATGCCGACCAGGACATCCCCGTCCTCAAAAAGGCCAACGCGGAATACGCGAAGTTATAATCGTTTCCGGAAGATGAGGAAATCCTGCGCCATTCTCCTGCTGTTATTGGCCCACCAGGCCGCGGCGGCCACACTCGCAAACCGCATCGAACAACTGCTGGCGGCTTCCCCGGCAGCGAGCGGGGCGTTTTGGGGGATTCAGGCTGTGGACCTGGCCACCGGCAAGACCGTTTACTCCCTGAATCCCAATCGCTTTTTCGTTCCGGCTTCCAACACCAAGCTCTTCACCACCGCCATGGCGCTTACCCGACTGGGGCCTGACTTCACCTTTCAGACCCGCGTGCTTGCGGCGCCCCCGGACGCGACCGGCCGGATTGCGGGCGACCTGTGCCTTATCGGTGGCGGTGACCCCAACCTCTCCGCGCGGCCCATTCCTTATCAGAAAGGACCGATCACCGGAGATCCGCTGGTGGCCATCGAAGACCTGGCCGGCCAGATCGCCGCCAAGGGCGTCACACGCGTGGATGGCGATATTATCGGCGATGACACGTGGTACGTCTGGGAGCCGTACGCCCCCGGTTGGGCCGAGGACGATCCGCTGTACGATTATGGCGCGCCCGTTTCCGCGCTCACCCTGCACGATAATACGCTCACCCTGCACGTCGCTCCCGGCGCCCGCGAAGGCGACTCCGCGGCGCTCACGCTGAAACCCGCGGTGGAATATTATGAGATCGACAACGGCATCCGCACCGTGGCGGCGAACGGCGAGCGGCGCATCCACTACCATCGCGCCGCCGGCAGCATGGCGCTGGAACTCTGGGGCACCATTCCCCTGGGCAATGCGGGCGAGGACCTGCTGCTGGGGATCGAAGATCCGGCGCAATTCGCGGCCATGGCGTTGCGGCAGGCGCTGGAGAATCGCGGCATCGCCGTCCGGGGCAGGGCAGTAGCCCGTCACCAGTTTCCCGACGAGGTGCCGGACCTTCTGCAGGCATCCGGCGCGGAGACTCCCGCCGGAACAGAACTGGCCCGCCGCGTCTCCGCGCCGCTCGTGGAAGATCTGCGCATCACCGATAAAGTGAGCCAGAACCTGCACGCCGAACTGGCACTGCGTGCCGTGGCGCGCGCCCGGCGCAATATCGGCAGTCGCGAGGCGGGACTCGCCGAATTGAAGGATTTCCTGGCCGAAGCGGGAGTGGCTGCCGGTCAGTACGCCATCAACGATGGCTCGGGACTCTCCCGCCAGAACCTGGTCACTCCGGCGACGGTGGTGAAATTGTTGCGTTTCATGTACCAATCGCCGGCGCGCGAGAACTGGATTTCGCTGCTGCCCGTGGGAGGGCAGGATGGTTCGCTGGCGTCGCGCTTCGCGGACCCCGCAGTCGCAGGACGCATTCATGCCAAGACCGGCAGTGTGGCTCACGTCAGCGCCCTCTCGGGATATTTTCAGCGCGGCAATGGCGATTGGACGGCGTTTTCCATCCTGGTAAACAATTTCAACGCCCCGGCTTCCGAGATCCGCTCCGTGATGGATCGCATCTGCGCCCTTATAATGAAGTGAGACCTATGCCGATTTACGAATACAGTTGTGACGATTGCGGGACCAAGTTCGAAAAGCTCGTGCGCCGCGCCGCGGACGTGCCGGAGATCGAATGCCCGTCGTGCGGTCAGAAGCACCTCAAGCAGGAACTCTCCACCTTTGCCGCGCACGCCGGCGGCAGCCCCAAGTCCGCGGAAATGCCAATGTGCCCGAGCGGCCGCTGCAGCAATCCCGGAATGTGCGGCATGAATTAGGTCCGGATCGCTTGCTGACGCGCGCGGCTCTGATCGGAGGCACGACCGTCAGGGAGTGCTCTGGCTTGCGCCCAGCATGGCTCGCATGAAGGCCGTCTCGATCGGCCAATACCCAAAGACTTTGCGCCCGTTTGCTTGAAACGACCCCGCGGCCAGGACTCCGGCAATATCCGCCGGACCCGGGGTGGCGTGCGCGTGCGCGATCATACTGCGCAGGATTTCGGTCTTCTTATCCAGGTCTTCCACGACCCTGCGGGCATCGTCCTGATTGCGGCACAGCACCATCAGCTTCGCCGCCAGGCGGTTCTTTTCCGGCACCAGCGCCAGCGTCACGCGATCCGCATCGGCCACGCTGCGGGCGAACGACACCGTGCCCTCCGGCAGCGTGTCACTCCTGAGGACCGATGAGGGAATGGAGAGCCACACGGGCGCGTCCGGCACTTCCGGACCCGGGCCGCCGGTCCGTCCGGTCAGGCGCACGGCCGCGCCGTCGTCAGGGGCTATGGCCATCGCCATCACATTGCTTTGCAGCGGCAGGAACGAAATCTTGCGGTCCGGCGTGCTGCCCTGCAGCTTGCACAGGTTGTTATCGCAGCGGCCGCCCTGGCTCTCCACGTAACTGCGCAGGCTCTTCCAGTTGAAGCGGCCCTGCGCCAGAATGTATTTCCCGCTCGGCGCCACCGCGAGAATGGCGCTATCGAGATCCTTGGCCCAGTGGAAATCCGTCTTTTGCGCGAAGGCCCGGTATTCGGGATCCTCACCGGCTTTGGAACCGTCCAGCAGTTCCAGCATTCCGGCTTGCCGCAGCTTGTCGAAGTCAATGTAAACGACCAGCGATTCGATGGTGGGCATCCGTTGGAGCAGTTCGGCGGTGCTCAGGCGGCGCGAGCGTAACAGCACGAATCCGCCGATCGCCACTGCGCCAACCACGGCGAGCACCAGAATCAAGCGCCAGGCGGGAACTCTTGCATTCACGACAGCAAGTATCACACAGCGCGCGGCGCCGGGGCTACACGGCCGCCACTGCGAGCGTGCTATCCTGCGCGCGCGCTTCCTTCCACAAGCGGATATACGGGGCCAGGTTGCGCATCATCTCCCGGAATCCGGCGGGGGTGAGAGATTGCGCCCCATCGCTCACCGCCTTCTCCGGACACGGATGCACTTCCACAATCAATCCATCGGCGCCGATCGCCACGCCGGCGCGCGCCAGGGCCGGGACCAGGCTGCGCTTGCCGGTGGCATGGCTGGGATCCAGAATCACCGGCAGGTGCGTCAGTTCGTTCAGCACCGGCACCGCCGAGATGTCGCACGTGTTGCGCGTGGCCGTTTCAAATGTGCGGATGCCGCGCTCGCACAGAATCACGTCGGGGTTGCCATGCGCCACCACGTATTCGGCGGACATCAGCAGTTCCTTGATGGTGGAACTCAACCCGCGCTTCAGCAGCACCGGCCGCCCGCACGAGCCCAGCGACTTGAGCAGCGCGAAGTTCTGCATATTGCGCGCGCCCACCTGCATACAGTCGGTATACTCCGCCACCATTTCCACGTCCCGGTCGCTCATGATCTCGGTAATGATTCCCAGGCCCGTGGCTTCTTTCGCCTTGCGCAGCAGCTTTAGCCCTTCCAGTTCGAGTCCCTGAAAATCATAAGGCGAGGTCCGCGGTTTGAAGGCGCCGCCGCGCAACATGCGCGCGCCCGCTTCGGCCACCGCCTCCGCCGTCTCCATGATCTGCTTTTCGCTCTCCACCGAGCACGGCCCCGCCATCACGATGAATTCGTCGCCTCCCACTTCGAGGCCGTTCACCCGGATGGCCGAGTGCTCCTTCTTGAACTCGCGGCTGACGAATTTGTACGGCGCCGAAATGCGTACGGCACGCTCCACTCCGGGCGCCGCCTCGAGCGATTCCAGGCAAGCCGTGACATCACCCGTGCCTACCACCCCAATCACTACCCTCTCTTCGCCAGCGATGGAGTGGACCTTGTACCCGAAGTCGCGAATGCGTTCGCAGACGTGGTCAATCTCCTCTTTGGTGGCATGCTGCCGCATGGAAATAATCATTGCGCTTGTCCCCTCAGAAATAAAAAACCCACCCTCACGAGTGGGTCCGAATCCAACTCCTAATGTACACCAGGAGAGATCCCAAATGCAAGCCGAAGCCCTGTAAAATATGATGTCCTATGGCACCACCTAAGACAGGTGTATCTCAAGGCATGGCGACTTCTTTGATTTCTGATCGCGGACCTTCGCGGCCGGCCGAGTTCACCGCCGCCACGGCGTACCGGTAAACTTTTCCGTGCTCCACGGCGTGATCGGAATAGGTGGGAATGCCGTTCCCATCGGCGATCTTTTCAAAATTTCCGTTGCCCGTCGCGCGGTAGATGCGATAGCCAGCCACATCGCCCGGCGGAGCCTCCCAGGTGAGTTCGATCGTGCTGGTTGCGGGCACGGCTACCAGACCTGTGGGCGCCGCGGGAGGCGGAGGCTCAGGTGTGATCTTGACTTCGGTGAGTTCGCTCTCTGCTTCTTTCTTATTCGCCAGGGGCACGATGGTCTGCACCAGGTAGCTATACAGTGTTCCCGGTGTGACGTGGGGATCGGTCCACTCGTGTTGGGTCACATCGGAAGCGACCACGGAGTAGGACGTCTCGTCGCCGGCCTTCCGAAGCACGCGGAAATGCTCGCCGTTGGCGCGCCAGGTGAGCTGCACGCCAGCGGATGTGGAGGTTGCCGTCACGTCACTGGGCCGGTCCGGAGCCGGCACTACGGGCAGAATCACATAGTTCGACCAGGCGGATTCCTTGTGGTTGGCGCCGGCCACGCGCGCCGCGAACACGACTTCTTTGCCGGCCCATTCCGCCGCCGGAATCTCATAGGTCGCCAGCCCCCCTTCCATTTTGGCGTTCTCAATGCGCTTCGCTCCGGCTGCCCAGGTCTCGACACTGGCGTGTTCCGGCCACACGCCGATCCGCAGGTCCAGCGCCAGCGAACCCTGGATGACTATATGTTCGGTGGTCATGGTGGGAACCGCGAAATGCGCGATGATCTTGTCGCCGCGCTGGAGTGCGGCCAAGTCCGTTGGGGCGAGAGGGATGTTTGCCAGGGGCGGAAGCGGCCCTCCGACATACCCGCATCCCAAGCTGAACAGAACCGCCGCGGGGAGCGCGGGAAGGAATCGAGGTATCAATCGACTAGTTTAGCGTGGTGCACCAGAACCAGTTCCGCCAGTCCCCGGCGGAGACGAATGGGAACTGCGCGGTTGGCCACCCGCACCGAGAGCGCTCCGGCGGCGCGGTTTTGTTCGACCGAAAGAACAGCCCCTGGCACCAGCCCCAGCCGCTCCAGTTCGCGAAGCGCGGCCGCGCTGCGATCGGAGACACTGCTGATGGCTGCGGTGGTGTGGGGCGGCCATTGGAGAAGCGAGACCTCGCGGCGGAACACGCCGTTCTCGTGCTTCTGTGGAATGACGTGACCGTGGGGGTCGATTTCCGGATTGCCCAGGACCGCGGCTACGCGATCTTCAAAACGCTCGGAGATGAAGTGCTCCAGCCGTTCGGCCTCTTCGTGTACCTCGTCCCAAGAGTACTTCAGGACATCGTGCAGAAACAACTCCAGCAGGCGATGATGGCGGATCAGCTCCCACGCCCTGCGTTTGCCGGCGGCGCTGAGACGGACTCCGCGGTGCTTTTCGTAGAGGACCAGAGCCGGCCGCTGGGCCGCCAGTTTTTGAAGCATCCCGGTGACGGAAGGTGTGCGCACGCCCAGGCGCCCTGCCAGAGCGTTGGTAGACACGCGCGAATCCTCCGCTCCGCCCAATTCCAGGATGGCCTTCAAATAGTCGTCTACGGATTCCGAGGTAGCCACTGGTTTCATGGTAGCAGCCGTTCCTGTGGTATAAAATTAGGCATGCCTAATTTGGGAATACTGGTTCGCGCTCTTCTCCTCATCGCGACCGCCGCAATTTTGCTCCACGGCCAGGGGGAGACGACCAGCGCCATCGAAGGAGTGGTGGCCGACCCGAGCGGTGCGGCACTCCCCGCGGCCAGCGTGACCCTTACCAGCGCGGAAACGGGATGGAAGCGCGAAGCGATAACCGACGACGCCGGGCGGTTCAGTTTTCCGCAATTGAAGCCCGGCGCCTATCTCTTGAAAGTGGAAGCCGCCGGGTTCGCTCCGCGGAGCAGCAGCCCCATCATTGCCGCGCTGGGCCAAAAGCAAACTGTCAAATTCACTCTGCAGCTCGCGGTTGCCAGCGGAGAAATCACGGTGAACGGCGAGCCTCCGCTGATCAATCCGGATAACCCCAACACGTCCACCACGCTGAACGCGCAGCGCGCTCCAGGACCTACCCAATCCCGGCGGCGATCTGACTTATCCCCTGCAGTTTGCCGCCGGCGCCCTGATCAATACCGCCGGCAGCGGCAATGACTTCGTGGGCGGCACCAACGGCTACGGCAACGTGCAGTTCAACGGTCTGCCGTCGCTTTCGAATGGATATATCGTGGACGGGCTGGAAACCAACGATCCGCTCACCAACCTCAACAGCGGCCTTTCCACAAACCTCGTCCTGGGGCTCAATTCCATTGCGGAAGTCACGGTGAACACGCTTTCTTACACCGTGGACCAGGGCCGGTACGGCGCATCGCAAGTGAATTACATCACCAAGTCGGGAACCAACCAGTTCCACGGCAATCTGTACGAACTGTGGAATGGCTCACGCCTCAACGCGGCCGACTTCTTTACCAATTCCACGCCCGGCAACCGCAAGCCGCGATCCAGCGTGAACCATTTCGGCGGCAGCCTGGGCGGGCCTGTGATCCGGGACAGGCTGTTCTTCTTTTTCGATAGCGAATGGGTGCGGCTGGCCCTTCCCATCGTGTCGCCGGTCACCGTGCCAACGCCTGCTTTCCAGCAATATGTTCTGCGGCAACTGCCACTCGGCGGCTCGCCAGGAACTGGTGCCCTTCTATCGCAATATGTTCTCGCTGTATGGAAGCACGGCGGGCACGCCGCTGGCGGTTTTGGGATGCCCGCTCAGCAGCAATGGGAGCGCGGTTGCCGGCTCGCTGCCCGATGGTGATGGTTGCGCCAACCGGCAGACCGTCTCGCACTCCAGCGACGACCATGAGCAGGTGCAGACCGTTCGTATGGATTACAACTTCAACGAAGCCAACACCACCTGGTACCGCTTCCAATACGATGGCGGTTTACAGGCGGCTTATACCGATGCCATCAATCCCCTGTTTAACGCGCTTTCGCCGCAGCCTCTGTACTCGTTCGCGGCGGGCTATACTCACGTGTTCTCGCCCAGCCTGGTGAACTACTTCAACCCCGCCTTTTCCTGGTATGAGAGCCTGTTCGGTCCGGCCGATTTTCAGAAGACGCTGGCGGCCTTCCCCATCGTGTTGCAGGGAAGCGGCGCCGCCGCGCCGTTCACTACCCTCGGCGGAATGGACAACACCTGGGTGCAGGGCCGGCGCGCGTCCCGCTTCTTCCTGAATGACAACCTGGCCTGGACTCACGGCGCGCACGAACTGCGCTTTGGAACCAACACCCGCATCCTCAGGCTGAACGACTATAATTTCGGCGAAGGCGCCGTTCCGCTGGTCAACTACACCACCCTGCAGCAGTTCACATCGGGCGTGGCCTCCACGGCGTCGAAGACCTTTCCGCTGGCCGATTCGCAGCCGTTCCGTTTCCTCAACCTGGATCTCTACGCGCAGGACACCTGGAAACTCACGCCCGCCCTCACCTGGACTTTCGGAATCCGCGCATCGGACAACTCCAACCCGCTGAACCCGCACGGCGCGGTGGCGCGGCTCGCCGGATCGTTCGCGGCCATCTCGCACGACCTTAACCAGCCCCTTAACGCAGCCATCCGAACCGGCTTAGGGACCGTCTTTGCGGCAACCCCCGCCGCCATCCTCCAGCCCCGAACGGCCCTGGCCTGGCAGGCGGCCTCGAAAACCGTGGTGCGCGCCGGGTTCGGCCTGTTCAGCGATCTTCTGCCGGGAAGCGTGGTGGACCTGGTGGGAGTGAATCCTCCGTATTCCACTACCTTCCAGGGCGGATTGTTGGGAACGGTGGGCGGCGCTGCCATTGCGCCGGGTGTTTCGGGGAGTGCCATCGACGCCACCGTCGCAGCGAATCAGAGATTCCTGGCGGGTTTTGGCTCGGGACAGTTATCGTGCGCTTCGCCCCTCGCCGGGCGCGACACTTGCCTGCCGCCGGTGTCCATGACCGCGGTGCCCGACGGCACGCTGCGCGCACCGTATTTCATGGAGTGGAGTGTCGCCCTGGAACGGCAGCTTGGCAACAGCGTCAACCTGCGCGCTCAATATGTAGGCACGCGTGCCGTCAACCAGCCTTACACCACGCAGGTGAACGGCTACCAGACGGTATGCCAGGGCTGCTTTGCTCCCTTTCCGTATGGCCAGCCTGCCGATGCCCGGTTCGGCGCTGTGACGCAACTGAACACCGGTGCAAACAGCCATTACAGCGGGCTGCAACTCACGGCGGAAAAGCGGCTCACCCACGGACTCCAGATGCAAGTCAATTACACCTGGAGCCACTGCATGGACACCGTTTCCAACGGCGGATTCCTGCCATTCTCCGCGGGCGGGATTCTTTCGCCGATTCCCGGCAATCTGGAACGCGACCGGGGTCCCTGCGATTACGACGTGCGGCACAACCTCACGGCCAGCTACGTGTACCAGCTCCCCATCAAGCTGCGCAACCGGGTTTTGGGGTATGTGGTGAACGGGTGGCAGATCTCCGGCTCCGCGTTCTGGCACAGCGGAGTTCCCTTCACGGTCCTGAGCGCGCCGTATTCCGCGAGTGGGAACGGCATTGTGAATGGCAGCGGTCCGCAGTTTGCCACGGTGGTGCCGGGCGTGCCTTCGTACCGGCACGATGCCGTCCCCGGCGTGACTCAGCCGGGAACCGTTCAGTGGCTGAATCCGGCGGCCTTCGTTTCCACAGTCGACCCGGAGAGCGGCGCCTGCGCCGGCGGCGACAGCCCCGCGAACTGCCAGTTCGGCAATCTGGGCCGCAACGCCCTGCGCGGACCGGACTTCGTCTGGAGCGATTTTTACCTGACCAGGTGGTTCCGCCTCTCGGACCGGGCAAAGCTGCGAATCGACGGGCAGTTTTTCAATCTGCTCAATCACCCGAATTTTGGACTGCCGGTGCTTGGCTATGCCGGGATTCCAGGCAAGCCTTCCACCCAGACCGGCTTCGGCGCCCTGACTTATACCACCGCCCCGCCGACCGGTCTGCTCGGTGTGGGCCTGGGTGGAGACAGTTCGCCCCGCATGATCGCCTTCCAGGCGAGAATTGAATTTTAGTTAATACGTTGAGTACGGCTTGCCGTCGGTCCCGGTCTTCTCCGAGGTGCTCTTTACGTCGAAGATGCCGGGCTGCGATTGATCCATGCTCTGGCTGGCGTCTTCCATGACGATTTGCCAGTCTGCCTGCCCCGTCATGGGATCGACGGGGATGGCGCGCAGGTATCCCTCGGTCACCAGGTCCTGCAGGGTCTGCGGCGCCTTTTCCTTGTCGTAAGAGTAGTTGTCGATGACCTGCCGCAGGGTGGTCAGGTTGGTTTTCAGTACGCTCTCCTTGGCGCGGGTGATGGACTTCTGGTAGATCGGAATCGCCATCGAGATCAGGATGACGATGATCGTGATCACCACCATCAGCTCGACAAAGGTGAAACCGCGGCGGAGGCGCCGGCTAGTATTCGGAATACGGATTGCCTGCCGCATCCGTTGCAGTGGTCTTACTATATACAGTGAAAACATCCTGGCCTCCCCAAGTCGTGGATTTGGAGTCGTCCTGATCGCTTCGTAATCCCCACTCGGTGGTTCCGGTGAAGGGGTCCTTGGGGATTTTGCGCAGGAACTTCACTTTCTTTCCATCCGCCGAGTTCAGCTTCTGCCCCTCCACCAGAATCTCGAGAGTTTCCGGATAGCAGTTGGTGCCCAGTTTGGGCGGGCCGAAGTATCCTGCGTCGCAATAATCCTTGTACTTGTCGATCGCATCCTGCATTTCGCGGAGACAGTACCGCAATTCCCGTTCGCGCTCCATGCGAACCTTGGCCCGCGCCAGCGGCACCGCCATGCCGCTGAGGATCATCAGGATGGTGAAGGCGACGATCAGCTCCACCAAAGTCATACCGCGTTGAAGTCTTCGACGCTTCATAACATCTCTATTTTACGGTGACGCTCAACTGGGGGCTGCCGGTTGCGACGGGCGAGCCCTGCGAATTACGTACCGTGAGGTTGGGAACGGTGACCACCGTGCTGCCTTTTCCGACGGCCTGGAAATTCAAGGTAACCAGACTGCCGGATGGAGCCGTAACTCCAGCACTACCGGGGAGGCGGCTGAGCTGAATGCTGGCCTGCCCCGACTCATTCATGACGTTCTTGGCGAATATGGGCTGCTGGCCATCGGAGGAGAGGAAATCGCCCGGCGTCACCGCACTCAACTGGAGTATTTTGGGATCGAACCGGATCTGCATCGGCGCGGCCGCCACGTCGGTGCCGCCATCGATCTCGAGCGAGACGGAAACGGCCGAGCCTTGCGTCACCGACATGGTTGCGGGATTGAAGCGCAGGGTGGCGCCCGGCGCAGGTTGGGCCGCCGCCGCGGGAGCCGCAGCCCCGGTGGGCATAGGCGCCATTCCGGGTGGTAAAGGCGGAGCGGTCGCCGGCGGCAGGGGTCCATTCGGTTGGGTCGCCGGCGCCGCGGCAGGAGGCCCTGCGGGCGCCACAGGCTGTGTCAACGGGGGTGCTGCCGGAACGGCGGGTGCGACCGGAGTGGCAGGCGCGGCGGCCGGGGTGTTGTCCGCGACGACCGTGGCATCGGAGCCCTTCGGAGCGTGGTGCAATTGGATCACCGTGGCGTTGCCGACCGCGATCGGGCGGATGTTTTCCGTGGTGATTTCCGGCCGCCGCAGGATGTGCGGCACCAGAACGATCATCAATTCGTCGCGGTTGTGATTCATGCTGTTGCCGCTGAACAGCTTGCCCAGCAGCGGAATGCTGGAAAGACCGGGAATGCCGGTGACGGTGGTATCGTCCTCCTGGTTGATCAGGCCGCCCAGAAGAGCCACTTCGCCTTCCTTCATCCGAAGATTGCAAGTCACTTTGCGCTGGCCGATGACGGGCTGATTGATCCCGCCGAGGTTCACCTGCCCGGTGATGTTGGAGATTTCCAGCGTGATCTCCATCGACACTTCATTGTTATCGTGTACGCGCGCGGTCATATCCACATTCACGCCCACATCGATGTACGTGAACTGCGTGTTGACCAGCGGATTGACGCCAATACCGCCGACGCCGGGCTGGAAACTGCCGCTGGCCGTGGGTTCGCGTTCGCCGATTTTCAAACTGGCTTTCATGTTGTCCACCGCGCGCAATTGCGGCGCTTGCAATACCTTTGTCTTGGCGTCGCTCATCGCCGCCTGCAGCAGGGCGCTGGGCAGCGTGGTGGCGAAATCGGACGAGGAGATGTGCTTCAGGTTCGACAGAGGAATGTACGACCCGCCAGTGGTGCTGGATGTCGTCGTCGGGGTAATGCCGTTGTTGGTGCCGTTGTTGGTGGTACTGCTGTTGGTGGTGGAATTGGCGGTGGTGGACTGAATGGAGCTTCGCGGCGAAAAACTCACGGGTAAGTTCAGACCGGTGGAGGCGATGGCCGCGGTGATCTGCTTGCTGAAAGTGGAACTGGATTCGATCACCAGGATATCCACCAGCACTTCGGATTTCGGCTTGTCGAGATCGTGAATCAGCTTGCCGGCCAGTTCCACACGGTCGGCTTCTCCGCGCACTACCAGCGCGAACTGCGCGTTGTACGGGAACACGCGATTGATATCTGCCGCGGTGCGGACCACGTTCACGATTTCCTGCAGTTCGGCCGGCGTACTTACATTTTGCAGATAAAAAACCTTGGTCACCTGCTCTTCATAGTCCCGGCGCTTGTTGGCGTTGTCGTTGGTGATGAAGATGGTGTTGGGCGAGAGCGCCTTGTAGTAGGACTTGGTTTCCGTGTCCACGATGTCGAGCGCGCGCTCCAGCGACTCATTCTCCAGATCCACGTTGATCTGGTCCTTTCCTGGCGGTTGATAGTCCGGGTCCCAGACGATGTTGATGCCCGCCAGCTTGGCGATCGTTTCGTACACGGTCTTGGTTTTTTGTCCGGCGATGCGCAGGTTCAACGGAGCCGGGTTGAGGGGCTTCAGTTCGGGGACGCCGAGGATCCGGTCGATCTTGTTCATCTCGGCCTTTTTCATCTGTTCGACGGGAGTTAAGGCGCGCTCCGCCGGCGGAGCTTCTTTGCCGGTCTCCTGTACCCGCTTGGCCTCGCGGTCGATCATCTGCGTCGTGAGCTGGATCTCCTGGGATGCCACCACCGATCCCGGATTGACGGCATAAGCCTTCTGAAACTCAATCAGGGCGTCTCCCAGTTGGCCTTTCGCCCGGATCTTCAACCCGGCATCCAGGTGCATGGACGACGTTTGGAATCGCGTCTTCTGCACTGCCATCTGGTAAATGGAGTCGGCCGGATCCTCGCTCAGACGCCTTCTCATAGCTTTCCAGGGCCGCATCCCATTCTTTCTTGGTTTCGTGGATTCGACCTTCGGCCAGGTATTTGTCGCCTTTTCGCGTCCGCGCCTCCAGGGGAACTACCGGGGCGATCAACGCAGCGGATAGGATAACCGCTATTAAGCGATTGAAAAAAGACATGTTACGGTGTTTTCCCTTGGGCTCGGAAGCGCTATGTTAAGATGAATTGCATTCTCGCGGACTCGGATCATCTAAAGTCATTGACGACGCAGGGGTTCAGCCCGTTGATACCAAAATTACAGTGGCCTCGGCGCGCGCCGCAGAGCCGGAGCAGGACCAGTGGCAGACCGGGACGCAACATTAAAAATCCTTAGCGACAACCGCCAGGCCGGTCACAACTATTTCCTGCTGGAACGGTTTGAGTGCGGCATGGTGCTCACCGGAACCGAGGTCAAGGCCGCCAAGGACGGTAAGGTTCAACTGAAGGAGGCGTATGCCTCCGTCCTGGGCAACGAAGCCTGGCTGGTGAATGCGCATATCAGCCAGTATTCTCACGGAAATCGCGAGAATCACCCGCCCATCCGCAACCGTAAACTGTTGCTGCACCGCCGCGAGATCGACAAGCTCCAGGTGCAGACCCGCGAAAAGGGCCTGGCCCTGATTCCCACCAAAATGTACCTCAAGAACGGCCGCATCAAGTGCGAGATCGCCATCGCCAAGGGCAAGAAACTGCACGACAAACGGGAAGCGGACCGCGCCCGCACCGCCGAGGACGAAGCGCGCGCTGAAATGCGCCGCCGGGCATAGACCAAGCTCTGGCCGGCGGAATCCTATTTATTTATGCAGGGATCTTCTGCAGAACCGCGCGCACCTCCCGGAGGAGCACCTGCAGACTGATCGGCTTGGTGAGCACGCCGTCCATTCCCTCCGCCAGGCACTGTGCGTGCTGTGCGCCCGAGGCATGCGCGGTCAACGCCAGAATCGGCACCGTGGCACCCGCGGAGTTTCTGCGTTCGTCGCGGCGGATCAGACGCGTCGCTTCCAGTCCGTCCATCTCCGGCATCTGCACATCCATCAGGATCAGGTCGAAATGTTCCCGGCCGAAGCAAACCAGAGCCTCTTTTCCGTTCTCCGCCAAGGCGATGGTCCACCCCTGTCTCCGCAGCATGGCGGAGATGACCTTCTGATTGATGAGATTGTCCTCGGCCACCAGAACGTGCAGGACGGGCAGGGGCGCGGGCGCGTCCGCCGGCGCCTCCGGAGGCGCGGGTCTGCTGCCGGGTTCCATTGGGAATTCGCACGAGAACCGGCTGCCCTTGCCGACGGTACTTTCCACTTGCAGCCGGCCTCCCATCAGGTCTACCAGCCGCTGGGTGATGGTGAGCCCCAGCCCCGTGCCGCCAAAGCGACGTGTGTGCGACCCGTCCGCCTGGGTGAACGCTTCGAAAATGTCCCCCACTTTCCCGGGAGGAATCCCAATGCCGGTATCCTGCACCACGAAGCGCAGAACGCCGGGCCCGGCCCTCTCCACCCACACCAGGACGCTGCCTTCGCTGGTGAACTTCACCGCATTGCCGATCAGGTTCACCAGCACCTGGCGCAACCGGGCCGGATCGCCGCGGACCCACTCGGGGCAGTCCGGCGCCACGGCCAGCCGGAAATTCAGCCCCTTCTGCCTCACCGTGCTGTCGAAAATGCGCATCGAGAGGCGGACCGCGCCAGCGAGTTCGAAATCGATGGCCTCGAGGGTCATTTTGCCGGCCTCGATTTTGGAGAGGTCCAGAATATCGTTGAGAATCGTGACCAGCGACTGCGCCGCTCCCTGCGCCAGGATCAACTGCTCCCGCTCCTCGGCATCGCGGCAGCGTTCCAGCACCAGCCCGATCATTCCCATGACGCCATTCAGCGGAGTGCGGATCTCATGGCTCATATTGGCCAGGAATTCGCTTTTCAGCCGCGCGGCATCTTCGGCTTTCTCTTTTGCCAAGCGCAGTTCCAGATTGACCTGGCTGCGCTCGGCAATCTGTTCTTCCAGGCTTTTCCGGTGTTGTGCCAGTTCCGTGTCACGCCGCTGGATTTCGCCCAGCATGGCATTGAACGATGCGGCAAGAACTCCCAGTTCGTCAGCCGACGACATGGCCACACGATCCTGAAACCGGTGAGTTTGGGAGATTCGTTGCGCCACTCTGGCAATCTCGAGAACCGGTGCGGAAACACGAGACTGGAGCACCATTCCCACCACCGCGGCAACCGCGAGGCTTAAGACCAGGATCAGCATGGCGCCGCCCGAGTACTGTTGCAGGAGCGACCCGACCGAAGGCACCGCGGCACGGAGCACCAGCGTACCCAAACGATCGTCGCCTACTACCACGGGCTGGGATAGGACCAGTCTGTCGCCGGCACCGCGCAAGGCGTCTACCGCCTGCGCCGGACAGACCCCCGGGCTGTTTCGCCGGTAAACCGCAAAGCAGGCTCCCCGGGCATCGTACAGAACGGCATCGCGGATGATATTGTCACTCCGCAACGACGCCAGGATCCCGCCCGCCGCGTTCCGGTCACCCAGCGTGATCGCCGGGCCAACCTGGTCGGCAATCACATTCCCGACCGATTGCACCTCGGCCCTGGTATGCTGCCAGAAGCGATTCAGGTCAACCCAGGAAAAGCCCGCCACAGCGATCACCGCCGAAACCACGCTGCCCGCCGCAATCAGAAAGGTCAGCCGCCAGCGTAATGAAGCGTATCTCTTCATTTCGTCCCCGACGCCTTGCCCCGATTGCGGATTTGCCCGAACTTCAGCAGATTGCTGCTGACGCTCACTCCACACCGGTCGAGCGCCTCCAGGCTGGCCTCAAAGCCGATATGTCCATCGGCGATGAACAGATTGACGGCGCCTCCGCCATCCAGAAAACGGTCCGATTCCCCGATGGTGAGGGCGCGGAGCGGCTGCGCATTTTGCAGGAGGTGGCGGATTTCCTCGGTCTTGTCCAGAGCCAGGTACACGAGCTGACAACATCGCAGGTCCGGCTTTGCCTCCACTACTTTGACCGCATGACCGCCGGTGGTTCTCCCGTCCAGATTCCGCCTCAAGACCTTAAGAAACGACGGGCGTCCCAAGACTCCCACCGTAATGCTGCCATCGGCTCCGGGGGGCAGCTTCGAATACTGAACAAACAGCCAGACCGTGGCGGATTTCAGTTCGTCTTCGGAATCCGCGGTGTTTTGCAGTGCCCGGCACGGCGTCAGGCAGAGTGCCAGTGTGGCCAACAGCCACGCGAGTTTGCTCCTCAGGCTCACCAATGCTCCCCGCACCTAAAACCGCTGGGTCCAGCGGACGACGAAGGTTCTGCGCAGCGGAATCGCCGGCGTAGCCACTTCGGCATAGCACTCCAACACCTGACGGTTCGACAGGTCTTTCACCGTCAGGCTGAGTTCCCCGCTGCGGGTCGGCCTCCATGCCAGACGGGCATCCAGCACGACCGCCGCCGGAAGTTCCAGGGATGTGTCGTGCGAATGGGCGCGCATCATCAGATCGAATCTCAATTGGCGCGTGAGATCGTGCTGCGAGCGCAGGATGACCTGGTGCGGCAAATCCGCCGGTGTGCCGTCCCACGTGTACTGGAAGTATCTGCTCGCGGGCGCCCATCGGGTCTCGTTCAAGTACGAATACGACGGCGTCAAACGCCAGTGTTCCCTTACCTGAAAGGAGCCCCAGACCTCGCCGCCCCAGGACCGTCCGGCGCCGCTGTTATCGATGGTGAAATCCATCGGGATCACCGGCACTGGACCGGATAGACTCGCCCCCGGCATCGCCGGCATGTCCAGCAGCCGCAGACGCCCGTAATAGCTCCAGAAGATTGAGGCATCGACAGACCATCGCTGGCCCGATTGCACACGGTAGCCGGCCTCCAGGCTCCGCTCCACTTCGGAGCGGAACGCCCGGCTGCCGGTCAGACTCACCACCGCCAGCGCCGGACCCATATCCAACATGCCGTAGCTGACCTGGACGTCGCGGTCGAACCGGCTGGGCGCCCGCACCGCGCGAGAGACGCCGAACCATGCCGATTGTTTCGACGTAGGGGTGTAGAGCAGCCGCAAACTCGGCTGGTATTCGACTCTGTGGTAGGAGTTGTAGTCGATCCGCACGCCCGCCGATGCCATCCAACGGCCCGGTACGAACTGCCATTCGTCCCGGATCACTACGTCTCCGGATCGAAACGTGTAGTTCAACGGCGAAAACACCATGCCGGTTCCGGTCTGTGTGCGGTCCCAATACTGCTGATATCCGGCGCCCAAATACAGTTCGTTGTGCTCGCCGGCCTGCCAGCGGTTCTGGTAGTCCAGCGTCAGATTGTTCACTTCTCCCGCGAGAAAGGGATAGTTCAAATCATTTCTGGAATAAGTGAACTGCAGCTCGCTTTCGCTGCCCGCCGAAGCCGTATGCGTCCATTTGGTCTGGATGTCGCCGCCTTCGTAATCGGTGTGCCCCTGACTTCTCGCGATCACCTCGGGAACGATCACCGGATAGGCCATGGGATCCTGCCGGTCCATCTGATAGCCTTCCGCCTGAACCATCCACCGGTCCTTTTCTCCCGATTGCCCCTCCAGCCGGAATCCCACGCGTGCCGCGCCGGCATCCAGGTTTCCAATCGCCGGATCCCGGTAGTTGAATTTGTTGTTGAAACGAAAATAGCCGGGAGAATCAAAGGCGGGAGTACGGTAGTCGAATTTGCCCCATACCCGGTACGCCACCGCATCGTTAGGCGCCGCGCCCCAACGGGCTTCGGTGCTGTTGCGGAGTTCATTGCCCGCGGCCACGCTGACCTGCCCTCCCTTAGTAGCCTTGGCGTGCCGCGTGATGACATTGATCACCCCGTTCACCGCGTTCGGCCCCCACATCACCGCCCCGGGACCGCGCACCACCTCGATCTGTTCGATATCCTCCATCGGCACGTCGATGGAGTCCCAGATCACGCCGGAAAACAGGGGCGTATAAAGCGAACGGCCATCGATCATGACCAGAATCTTGTCGGCGTAAAGGCGCGCCCCGCCGCGCGCCGATACCACCCACGACCGGCCGTCCAGATGCAAAACCGTCAGCCCGGGCACCCATTGCAAAGCTTCGGGAATACAGGTGGCGCCTGAGCGGCGAATATCTTCCGCCGTCAACACAAATATAGCCGCCGGCGCTTTGGACAACTCCTGGGCTTTGCGGCCTACGGATGTGACCTGAAGACTGAACAGTTCATCCACACTCACGCTTTCCAGGTCGCCCGTGGGCGCTCCCACACGCTGCGCCCATGCCGCTTGCGAGGCACACAAAACAAGGGCGCCCATCCGAAGGAACTTCATGTCCCTCTTATCGGCTGAGCGCCCTGTTTTCGTGAGAGCAGAATTCCGTCAGGCTGACGGATTGATTAACGGCGTCCGCCGCCACCGCCGCGCATACCGCCGAAACCGCCGCCGCCCATGCGCATTCCGCCACCACCCATGCGCATGCCGCCGCCGAAACCGCCGCTGAACGGCCGCGCGCCCACGGCGCTACTACGTCCGAAGCCGCTGCCGGCATTGCCCCTGGTCATTACCGGAGGCAGGGCGCGTCCAACCGGATACCTGCCACGCCCGTAGCCGTACCCATAACCACGTCCAAAGCCATAGCCATACCCATAGTAGGGAGCGTAGTAGCCGCCCCAGAAGGCCGGCGACATGAAACCCCAGCCGAACGGACTATAGAGATAACCCTCTCCAGGTATGAACCCAAAGGCGCTGAAATAGGGATCCCAATACCATCCCGCCCCCGCATACCAATATGGATTGGTGCCCGCAACGGTTTCCGCCAGGGACATGTTGGTCTCGGCCGAATACTCGCTGCGCAGTTTACTCCAGGCGTAGAGTGAATTGTTGGTCTCGGTGGATTTCACGTGGAAGCCTTTCACTTTGAGCTTGGGATTGCCGGGGCCCAGGGCCACCTGGTCGCCCTTGTACAGGTTTGCAGTGCGGTCATCCTGCAGTACCGTGGCATGGCCATCGAAGACCTGGACCATGGGTTGGTCGGCGTTGAAAGCGTAGACGCCGTGTTTCACAATTTCGGTGGTGCTGCCGTGATTGAGCACCGCCAGGTGATTTTCTTTTTCGACCTGGTCGGCTTCCACCATCGCCGTCCCGCGCAGGACCTCGACGCGCGTATCGATGATGGAGTCTGAGACCATCTTCACCGCGCTGCGGTTGCCCAGCCGCAGAAACACGCCCGGGGTCAGCAGCACTTCGGCCCTGCCGTCCTGAGTCTCAAGAGTCTGTCCCGGCGCGACCCGGACGCTCCCGAGCTGTCTCTCAGTGACGGTCTGGCCATTCAAAGAAACCACTCCCTCCGTATAATTGACTGTTCCCGGCCGCGCAGTGCGCTGTTGCGCCGGGAGTAGCAACGCTGCCGCCAACAACGTTCCGGCGACGCGGCCCGATGTCCTCAACAGGTTAACCATGATCTTATTTCCTTCCACTTAATAGGATGCAGGGTATGGAGGGAGCGTTCCTGGGCCGTCCGGGCTATTACAAATTTATACGAAGGAATAAAAAACGCCCCCGGCGGGTATGTATGCATACCGGCCGGAGGCGCTTGAAAGCACTATAACGTATTCCCTTGCGAACGCTCCCTAACGGTCGCGTCTCTGATCGGAGTCGCGTCTCGGATCGGAGCTGCGCGCGCCAGCAAGCGGTCTTTTTGATACGTTGGTGAACTAGTAATCCATCTCGGGACCGTGGCCGCCAGGAGCCGGAGCCGCCTTCTTCTCCGGAATCTCGGCGATCATGGCTTCGGTGGTCAGCATCAGGGATGCAATCGACGAAGCATTCTGCAGCGCGGTACGGGTCACTTTGGTGGGGTCGATGACACCGGCCGCAACCAGGTCTTCGTAAACATCCGTGGTGGCGTTGAATCCGAAGTTGGGATTCTCGCTCTCACGAACCTTACCGACGACGATGGCGCCTTCGGTACCGGAGTTGACCACGATCTGGCGCAGCGGCTCTTCGCAGGCGCGGCGCACGATGTCAACGCCGATCTGCTCGTCGCCAGGGATCTTAAGGGTGGCCAGAGCCTGGGCAGCGCGCAGCAGGGCCACGCCGCCGCCGGGAACAATACCTTCCTCCACGGCAGCGCGAGTGGCATGCAGAGCATCTTCCACGCGAGCCTTCTTCTCCTTCATTTCGGTCTCGGTGGCAGCGCCCACTTTGATCACGGCAACGCCGCCGGCCAGCTTCGCCAGCCGCTCCTGCAGCTTCTCGCGGTCGTAGTCGCTGGTGGTTTCGTCGATCTGGGCGCGCAACTGCTTAATGCGGCCTTCGATCGCCTTACCCTTGTCCGGCGCCGTCCACGATGGTGGTGTTGTCCTTGTCCACCGTGATGCGCTTGGCACGGCCCAGATCTTCCAGCCGCACGCCTTCGAGCTTCACGCCGATATCTTCCATGATCGGCTTGCCGCCGGTCAGGATGCCGATATCTTCCAGCATGGCCTTGCGGCGATCGCCGAAGCCGGGAGCCTTCACGGCGCAGGCATTCAGGGTACCGCGGAGCTTGTTGACCACCAGGGTGGCCAGCGCTTCGCCTTCCACTTCCTCGGCGATGATGAGGAGCGGCTTGCCGGAGCGGGCGATCTGCTCGAGCAGCGGCAGCAGGTCCTTCATGTTGCTGATTTTCTTTTCGTGGATCAGGATGTAGGGATCTTCCAGAACCACTTCCATGCGCTCGGGATCGCTCACGAAATAGGGCGAGAGGTAGCCGCGGTCGAACTGCATACCTTCCACGGTGTCCAGCTCGGTCACCATGGTCTTGGACTCTTCCACGGTGATGACGCCATCTTTGCCGACCTTCTTCATGGCGTCGGCAATGATGTTGCCGATGGTGGTATCGCTGTTGGCCGAAATGGTTCCGACCTGCGCAATCATCTCACCGGAAACGGGATGGGAGAGCTTTTTGACTTCTTCGGTGGCCACTTCCACGGCCTTTTCGATGCCGCGCTTCAGAGCCATCGGGTTGGCGCCGGCGGCAACCGCCTTCACGCCCTCGCGATAGATCGCCTGAGCCAGGATGGTAGCGGTGGTGGTACCGTCGCCGGCCACATCGCTGGTCTTGGAAGCGACTTCGCGGACCATCTGGGCGCCCATGTTCTCGAGCGGATCCTTCAGGTCGATTTCCTTCGCCACGGTGACGCCGTCCTTGGTGATGTTCGGGCCGCCGAACTTCTTTTCCAGGACCACGTTCCGGCCCTTGGGGCCGAGGGTCACCTTTACGGCATCGGCGAGCTGGTTGACTCCGCGCAGGATCGCCTGGCGGGAAGCTTCTGAATAAACAATCTGTTTCGCCATTTATTTTGACTCCTTTAGCTAGCTTTCTTCGCCACTTTGGGAGCGGCGTCCAGAATTCCGAGGACTTCGTCCTCACGCATGATCAAATATTCTTCCCCGTCCAGCTTGATATCGCTGCCGGAGTACTTGCCAAACAGAATGCGGTCGCCGACCTGGACATCCAGGGCTACCGTCTTGCCATCTTCGAGCCGCTTGCCTTTGCCGACGGCCACTACTTCGCCCTCCTGGGGCTTCTCTTTGGCCGAATCCGGAATGTACAAGCCGCCGATTTTCTGCTCCTGCTCTTCAATCCTCTTGACCACGATACGGTCATAGAGCGGACGAATTTTCATGGAACAACTACCTCCAACGATGAATTATTTAGGGTTGAGGAGCACGCTTGCTCCGCCACTCATTATTAGCACACTCTCCGGTAGAGTGACAAGGTTTGGCTGTAAGTAAAAGAACAGTAGATAGTTAAAATGCTTGACAGGGATACGCTAAGATTCATTGATTGCCTCGAAGATCCCCTCCGTCCGGTTCTTTCTCACGCCATTCCAGGGAAAGCACCGGCCATTCATCGCCACATAAACACCGGGGCTCAGGGTCTGCACAAACGCCAGCGCGGTCCCCAGGTTGAACATGCCGTCGGAACTGCCGAAAGTGTAAGGCACCATGGCTCCGGTGAGTACGATGGTTTTGGCGGCGAGTTGCTCGCCGAGTGCGCGCGCGGTGGTCTCCATGGTGTCGGTGCCATGCGTGATGACGATCCGCTCTTCGGCGGCGGATGCGCAACGGTCGAGGATCAGTTGACGGTCCGCATCGGTCATCTGGAGACTGTCGATCATCAGGAGGGTTTCGACGGCTACGTCCAGGCGGCATCGTCCCAGGCGCAGCATATCGGGAAGGTGGGTGTTTTGAAAAAACAACTCTCCGGTCAGTTCGTTGTATTCTTTATCGAAGGTCCCGCCGGTGATGAAGACGCGAATGGGCTTGGGATTCACACCGCGCAGTATAGCAAGGGTAAAATGGGAATCGCCTTGCGAATGTCCGTCGCGGAATATCTGGCCACACACTACGAGCCGGAGTGTGAACTCATCGGCGGCGAACTCCTCCAAAAGCCATGGGGCACCCTGGAACATATGGAAATGGAGAGCAGTCTCGAGGAGATTTTCGCCCGGTATGAACAGTCAGGATCAGGCGAGGCGATCCATGAACTATCGATGCTCCACGGCGACGATGTCCGGATTCCAGATGTGGTGTTTGCCCGGCCAAGCGCTAAATTCCAAGACGGCGTGCTGCTCGATCCTCCGCTACTCTGCGTCGAGATTCTCTCGCCTTCTCAACGGCCGAGCGAGTTGTTCGCCAAGTGCGAGGCCTGCCATGCCTGGGGTGTCACCTACTGCTGGGTCATCGATCCCGTGAAAAAGCTGGCGTGGGAGTATCATTCGGATTCGCCCGTGCAGTTGATCCCCGCAACAGGCAGCCTGCAGGCCGGGGAGATTGCAGTTGGCTGCAACGAACTGTTCGGTTAACACGTTATATTAGTGTTAACCCATGCGAGGCACGCGCTGGCTTTTGCTGGTGGCCATCGCCGCGATCCTCGGCGGCGTCGTCATCCAGTATCGGACCCAACAGGAGGTCAAGGCAAAACAGGCGGTTGCTAGACCGAGCCCGTTATCCGACGCTCTGAACGCCGCCGCGGACGATTACGAGTACAACAAGAAAAACGGTTCGGCCCCCTGCCCGCTTTACCACATCAAGGCGCACAAATTCGAGCAGTCCAGCGATTCCTCTCACGTCGATCTCACCGATGTGGAACTGAAGATGTACAACAAGAGTTGTACCGGATACGACTTGAGCAAGAGCGCCGCCGCCACCTTTTTTGCCAACGAAAACCGGCTTTACTCTGAAGGCGAGGCGGAAATCACGCTGAATCTGCCGATGGAGGGTGAACCCAAGCACACTCCGATTTCGATACACTCTTCGGGCATCACTGTGGACACCATGACCGGCCGGGCCGAGACCGACCGCCCGACGACGTTTACCTTCGAGCGCGGCAGCGGTAAGGCCGTCGGCGCGTTCTACGATCCGCCCAGCAAGGAATTGCGCCTCAAGAGCGCCGTGGAGGTGGATTGGACGCCGGAAGGTCCCAACGCCAAGCCGCTCAAAATCGAGGCAGCCAGCCTGGCATATCACGAGAGCCTGAATGAAGTGGACCTGAGTCCGTGGGGCAAGCTCACTCGCGAGAATACCCAGGTGGAGGGGGAGAACGTGGTGATCCACCTGGAGGAAACCAAGGTGGATGGGGAAGTCCGGCGCACTTTGAAACAGGTTCATGCCGAGCACGGACACGGCACGGACACGTACCCCAATCGCAAGGTGCAATACGGAGCGGACGATCTGCTGGTGGATTTCAACGAAGATGGCGTCATCCAGAAAATTGCCGGGCAGAACAATGCGCGCCTGGTGTCCACGGGACAGACTGCGGAGACCACGGTCACCGGGAATCACGTGGACCTGGATTTCACCATCGACAAGAAAGAGAGCCTGTTGAACCACGTCTCGGCTACCGGGAACGGCGTGGTGAACGAACGTCCGCTGCCGGCGCCGGGGCAGGCGAAACTCGGCGAGACGCACATTCTGCGCAGTGAAAACCTGGAGATGAAGATGCGGCCCGGCGGCCATGAAATGGAATCGGTGGTGACCCATGGACCGGGAACCCTGGAATTCCTGCCCAATGCCGGTTCGGACCATCGCCGCGTCGTCAACGGGAACGACTTCGTGATTGCGTATGCGCCGCAAAATCACATCCAGAGCTTCCACGGTACGGCCGTGAAGACCCAGACCGAAGCCACCGCCGATGAGGCCAAACTACGCGCGCAGAAGAAGGAACCGCCGCGTCCCGCCGGTTTCACCACGAGCAGGGAACTGATGGCCCATTTCGATCCCAAGACCAACAAGCTGACATCCATGGACCAGAGCGGCGACTTCACCTACGTGGAGGGCGACCGGCACGCCCGCGCCCAGAAAGCCACGCTCGATTCGGGCCAGAACCTGATCGTTCTGGATTCCGGCGCGCGCATGTGGGATGCTACAGGGTCGGTTTCCGCGGACGGCATTCGCATGAACGAGGCCACGGGGGATTTCACCGCCGATGGTCACGTAAACTCCAGCAGGCTGCCCGATAAAGCCGGCGACAGCAATTCGCAGATGCTGTCCGGAGATGAACCGCTGCAGGCGCAAGCCCGCCGCATGGTGTCCACCAATCACAACACTACCATCCACTACGAAGGGAATGTGGTGATGTGGCAGGGAGCCAACCGGATCACTGCCGACGTGGTGGACCTGGACCGGAAAGACAAGAAGGGTCTCATCGCCGACGGTCACGTGGTCAACAACCTGTGGGAGACGCCCAAGGACGACGGCAAAGGCGGTTCCGCGAAGAAGGCCGCGCCTGCCGTCCTCACCGTGGTAAAAGCGCCGCACCTGGTCTATACCGATAGCAACCGGCTGGCTTACTATACCGGCGGGGTGGATCTGAACCGGCCCGGGATGCATGTCACCAGCACCGAATTGCGCGCGTTTCTGGCGGAATCGGGCTCCGATTCGCGATTGGACAAGGCGTTCGCGGACGGCAACGTGCAGATTGTGAACACGGCTAAGGGACACACGCGAACCGGCACCGCCGAGCACAGCGAATACTACACGGGCGACCAGAAAGTGATAATCCGCAGCGCGAAACCGAAAGTGGCGAAACTGGTGGACACGGTGAACGGAGCGCCGCATCTCAACACGCAGGCGCAGGAATTGACCTACTATGCTAACGATGATAGATTGCTGGTTAACGGGAGTCCAAGCCAACCTGTCGAGTCGCAAATCTACCGGAAACACAAATAGAGCGCGATGAGCAAACTGGAAACTGACGAAATCTCGAAGTCGTATCGCGGCAGGCGTGTGGTGGACGACGTCAGCGTTCACCTCCAGCAGGGCGAAGTGGTGGGCCTGCTGGGTCCCAATGGCGCGGGCAAGACGACCTCGTTCTACATGATCGTTGGGCTGATCAGTCCGGATTCCGGGCGAATTCTGATCGACGACCAGGACATTACGAATCTGCCGATGTACAAGCGCGCCAGACGCGGCATCAGCTACCTTCCGCAGGAGGCCTCGGTCTTCCGCAAACTCACGGTCGAGGAAAACCTGCGGGCCATTCTGGAGACCCTGCCGATGCGGGCTCACGAACGCCGCGCGCGGATGGAGCAGTTGATCGATGAACTGGGTTTGGAGAAAGTGCGGCTTAGCCGCGGTTACATGCTGTCGGGCGGCGAGCGGCGCCGCGTGGAAATCGCGCGGTCGCTGGTAATCAGCCCCAGCTTTCTGCTGCTGGACGAGCCGTTCAGCGGCATCGATCCCATTCAGGTGCTGGAACTGCAGCGTATTATTTTCGATCTCAAGCGCACGGGAATTGGCATATTGATTACAGATCACAACGTGCGCGAGACGCTGGCTGTAACCGATCGCGCCTACATTATCAATGAGGGGCGCATCTTTCGTGCGGGAAGCCCCGAAGCGCTGGAACGCGATCCGGAAGTCAAGCGCATCTATCTGGGGGAATCGTTTACTCTGAGGGTGTGACTATCAAAGCCATACTCCCGTTGCTCTTCGCTGCCTCTGCTATTGCTCAACCTTTTTCCGCGGGACTGAAAGTCGGCCTGCCACTTACGGACTTCGTAAATACTGTTAACGGGGTGACCAATGCGACAACCCAGCGTTATCTTGTAGGGCCTACCGCGGAATTGCACCTGCCGTGGGGATTCGGTGTGGAAGTGGATGCCCTGTATCGCCATTTCGACTACCAGGACGTGGTCGGGTCCATCACGGGGGCGTTGAACAGCGTCAACAAGGTTGGCGACTGGGAGTTCCCTCTGCTGCTCAAGTACCGGTTTCCGGCCAGGGTGATTCGCCCCTACATCGATGCCGGCGTGGCGTTCGACAGATTGAGCGGATTTACCAGCGCCGTGACCGGCAGTCCGGAGAAGGGCACGACTACCGGCGGCGTGGTGGGGGCTGGAATCGACATCCACCTGGCGATTCTGCACCTGCTGCCGGAAATCCGGTACACGCGCTGGACCAGCCAGCACTTCAACCTGGCCAACGTCCTGAGCAGCAATCAGAATCAGGCCGAGTTCATGGTGGGGATTACGTTCTGAGGCAAACTGTAGGTACGTTAGTTTGCCGGGATACGCTCTAAATCCGAAAGCACGCGATCGACCTGTTGGAGCTTCCTTCGGAGTTCGTCGGCTTCGACTTGGAACGGACCGCAGATTGGGCAAATGAGTGTGGGATTCATCTCAAGCAGCCGGGCGATTGTCTCCCTGAACACCTCCTCGCACTTCGGGCAAAGAATCGACACTTTCATGTTGCGATTTAAGGTGCCCATGCCGCGTATTTTATCACTACTAAGCAGGTTTAACCCCAGGGACAGGCCCGGAGGCCTGTCCTACCGCCAGTAGCCGCGGTGGAGACGCCAGCGGCCGTGCTCCTGGCGCCATTCCGGATGAACCCATGCGGAGCGGCCGCGCGGCGGACGCATCCAACTGCCGCCTACCCAGGCCCAGCGGTTCCCCACACGATTGTAATAACCATCGGCCCACACGTAACCCGGTCCGGGAGCGTAGCCCATTGCGCCATAGCGCTGAGGGGGCGGCGGCCCGTACCCGGCCACGGCATAACCGGGTCCGCAACCGGACAGCATGGTGCCAATCAGTACCGCGGAAGCAGCCAGCAAGCTCTTCTTCATTTCAGCTCTCCTATACAAAGGAACGCGCCCTGGGGCAGCCCGGTTGCGGAGCTGAATTGACGTTAATGTTATCGCCAATTAATGCTTGACCTGCATCGGGGAAACACGGACACTACGTGAGGAGACTCACATGACAAAGTGGATCGTAACCCTGATCGCTGCATTTGTTCTGACCGCATCCGCTGCCGATGTCGCCGGGACCTGGAAGGCATCCGTTGAGACGCCTAACGGAACGTTCGAAAGTACGTTTACTTTTAAAGTGGATGGGGGCGCGCTTACCGGTTCGGTGGCGAGCCAGATGGGCGAAGCCCAGATATCCGAGGGCAAGATCGACGGCGATAAGCTGTCGTTCGCAGTCAGCCGTGAAATGAACGGCGAGACCTTCAAGATTACCTACGATGGAGTGGTCAGCGGAAATGAGATGAAGCTCACAGTGCATTTCCCGGGCCGCGATGAAGGCTTCGAGATGACTGCCAAGAAGTCGTCATAGAGCGAGAATGGATGTATGGCGAGGATCACGCAACTGGATGTCAACGGAGCCAAGCGGCGCATCGATGCCGATGCCGACCGCACGCTCCTGAGCGTTCTCCGCGACGACCTGGATCTGACCGGTACCAAGTACGGGTGCGGGGAAGGACAGTGCGCCGCGTGCACGGTGCTGATGGACGGACAGCCCGTGAAGTCGTGCCTGACGAAGGTGGGGACGGTGGGAAGCAGGCGCATCGTCACCATCGAAGGTCTGGCGCGCGAGGGCGAACTGCATCCGGTGCAGCAGGCGTTTCTGGATGCCGAAGCCATGCAGTGCGGCTGGTGCACTCCAGGCATGATCCTGGGCGCGGTGGGATTGCTCAAGCGCACTCCGCATCCCACCGATGCTGAAATTGTGAGCGGCATGAATGGTCATATCTGCCGGTGCGGGACGTATCCGCGCATTGTCGCCGCGGTTCGCGAGGCTTCGAAGAAAGGAGGCCGGGCATGATCTCACGGCGCGATTTCTTTGCGGTATTGGGCGGCGGGATTGTGGTGTGGATGGTGGACGATGCCGACGCGCAGGAATCCGGCGGCGGGCAGCGGCGCGGCATGAACCGGGCCATGCCGGAGCAGGTGAGCGCGTGGCTGCATATCGGCGAGGAAGGCACCGTCACGGCCTACACGGGCAAGGTGGAAGTGGGACAGAATGCCCGCACCTCGCTGACCCAGGCGGTGGCGGAAGAACTGCGCGTGCCGGTCTCTTCCATTCGCATGATCATGGGCGATACCGCGCTCACGCCATTCGATATGGGGACGTTCGGCAGCCAGACCACGCCCAGAATGTGGCCGCAGATGCGCAAAGCCGCGGCGGCCGCGCGCGAAATGCTGGTGGAACTGGCGTCGCAGAAGTGGATGGTGGACCGCGCGTCTATCCACGTGGCGGATGGCAAAGTATCGGCGGGCGGCAAATCGGCCGGTTTCGGGGAATTGACAAAGGGGCAGAAGCTCACCCGCACCATCCCCGCCAGTGAAGCCCTCACTCCGGCGGCGCAGTGGAAAGTGGCCGGCACCAGCGTGCCGAAAATCAATGGGCGCGAGATGGTCACTGGCACTCACAAGTACGCCTACGATGTGAAGCGTCCGGGAATGCTATATGGCAAGGTGCTGTATCCGCCGCAATTCGGCGCGCGCCTGGTTTCGCTGGACAGTTCCGCCGCGGAACAGATCCCCGGAGTCAAAGTGGTGCGCGACACATTCAAGATCGCGCGCGAGGGTGCGGGTCCGGACCTTGTTGGCGTGGTGGCGCCGGATCCCCAGACCGCGGAGAAGGCGCTGGCCGCCCTGAAGGCCCAGTGGAAGCCGGTGACCGGGGCGACCAACAGCAAGGACGTCTACGCGCATTTCAAGCAGACCGCGCGCGGCGGCGCGGTGGAGAGTCCGGGACTGGTGCCGTACACCGTGGCTTATATCGCGCACACTCCGCTGGAGCCGCGCGCCGCGGTGGCGGAGTGGGATGCCGATGGGAAGTTGACCGTATGGACGGGCACGCAGCGGCCCTTCGGGGTGAAGAGCGAACTGTCGCAGGATCTCGGGATTCCGGAGGATGACGTGCACGTGCTGATGCCCGACACCGGGTCGGGGTACGGCGGAAAGCACAATGGCGACGCGGCGGTGGAAGCGGCGCGGCTGGCGAAGGCCGTGGGCAAGCCCGTGAAGCGCAACTGGACGCGCGAAGAGGAACTCACGTGGGCCTACTTTCGCCCGGGCGGCCTGATTGAAGTTGCGGGCAAGGTGACTCCCGACGGAACGCTGACTCACTGGGAGTTTCACAATTACAATTCGGGACCATCAGGTTTGCAGACGCCGTACGAGGTGGCGGACAAGAAGGAGCAGGTGCACCAGGCGGATTCGCCGCTGCGCCAGGGGTCGTACCGCGGCCTGGCGGGTACCGCCAATCATTTCGTGCGCGAGAGCTACATGGATGAGCTGGCGCATTCGGTGAAGATGGATCCGCTGGAATTCCGGTTGAAGAATCTGAAGAACGAGCGCGTGCGCAACGTGCTGATGGCGGCGGCGGACAAGTTCGGATGGAAGGGCCGCAGGAAGACCGCCGGCCACGGATTCGGACTGGCTGCCGGCATGGAAAAGGGCGGCTTCATCGCCGCAGTGGCCGAGGTGAGCGTCACCGCCGGCGCGGTGAAGGTGCTGCGCGTGGTGCAGGCATTCGAGTGCGGCGCGGTGGTCAATCCGGACCAGCTCCGCAACCAGGTGGATGGCGCGGCCGCGATGGGGCTGGGCGGAGCGATATTCGAGCAGATCGAATTCGCCGACGGCAAGATTCAGACGAACCGCCTGGCCAAATACCGGGTGCCGCGATTCGCAGATATGCCGGTGATCGAAACGGTGCTGGTGGACCGCCAGGACCTGGTCTCGGCGGGCGCGGGCGAGACGCCGATTATGGCCGTGGCTCCGGCCATCGGCAATGCGATCTTCGACGCTACGGGTCAGCGGCTTCGCTCCATGCCCATGGCTCCGAAGGGACTGACGGGGGTTTAGTTTCCATCTCCGTGGCGGACGCCCTGTACGCGCGGGTCCCCCTGGACCCGCTGCTCGCGCCGGTCGCTAATGCCTCCAGAAAACGGGGAGGCCGACGAGGGCGTCGGCCGCGGACCAGGGGTCCGCCACACAACACATGCTGCTGCACACTATAAGGCGGCTTTCAGTCGCAAGCTGTTCCATGAGGCCGCTGCCTAAGGACATGTACGTAGGCTGGAGGCGGCCAGACGTGTCCGGAAGCCTCGGCCCTCACGGCTCGTAATCACGGGGCAGTCACCTGGAACCCGGCGGTCACTGAACAGTCTGCGTCACTGCGGTCGAAGTACTTGCAGCATAGCTGCTGCTCTGCTGATATGCCGCCGTGATGGTATGACTTCCGCGCGCAAGCCCTGTCGTGGACAAGGTCGCTATCCCGCTGGACAACGAAACCGTGGCGAGCGTCGTGGACCCATCTTTGAAAACTACGCTCCCAGTGGGTGTCCCTCCGCCAGGCGAAACCGCGCTCACCGTTGCCCGTAAAGTCACCGTTTGCCCGAAATTCGAAGGATTCGGTGACGCCGTCAGCGCGGTGGACGTCGAGGCCCGATTCACCACCTGGGTCACCGCGGTTGAAGTGCTGGCGTTGAAATTGCTGTCGCCGTTGTAGACCGCCGTGATCGAATGGCTCCCTACAGCCAACGACGATACCGACAGGCTGGCGGTTCCGCCAGATAGCGTCGCGCTGCCGATCGTGGTGGTGCCATCCAGGAAGGAAACACTGCCTGTAGGAGTCCCTGACCCAGGCGCCACCGGACTGACGGTCGCCGCCAGCTTCACAGTTTGGCCAAACACCGACGGATTCACGGAAGGCACAACGGACGTGGTTGTCGATGCCTGGGAGACCCGGCTGGATCCCGCGGAGGACGTGCTGCCGGCGAAATTGCTATCTCCGGCGTACACTGCAGTCAACACATGGAGCGCAGGGGACAACGTAGCCACGGTCAGGCTGGCGATGCCCCCGGAGACGTTCGCTGTACCAAGTGTAGAGGTACCATCTTTGAACGTCACGGCCCCCGTCATACTACTCCCAGCGCCCGAACTGATCGAAGCTTTCAGCGTCACCGGCTGGCCGTAGACCGAGGGCGTCGGCGAAATTGAGAGTACCGTCGTCGTGGGTGCCGGGCTCACGGTCTGCGTCACCACCGCCGACGTACTCCCGGCGAAGTTGGTGCCGTCCGTAAACACCGCTGTCAGGGAATGATTTCCTCCCGTCAACGTGGATATGTTGATGATGGCGGCTCCCCCGGAGAGAGTCGCCGACCCAATCACGGTACTCCCGTCTTTGAAACTGACCGAGCCGGTGGGCGTGCCCGTCCCCGGTGCGACCACGCTGACGACCGCCTTGAGCGTAACCGATTGGCTGTAAATCGACGGGTTCAGGTTGGAGGTCAGCACCGTGGTCGTGGATGGCGGGTTAACCGTTTGCGTCACCGCGGTCGAAGTGCTGCCGGAGAAACCTGACGCTCCACCATAGACCGCGGTCAACGAATGCGTCCCGAGCGAGAGAGCTGAGGTAGTCAGACTCGCGGTACCGCCGGAGAGAGTTGCGCTTCCCAGGCTGGTAGTCCCGTCTTGAAAGGTCACCGTACCCGTCGGCGTTCCGGTGCCCGGAGCTATTACGCTCACCGTGGCTTTCAGGGTGACCACCTGGCTCGAAACCGATGGGTTCGGTGTTGCGGTAAGCGCGGTGGTAGTCGAAGCGTTATTCACGGTCTGCGTCACGGCTGTCGATGTGCTTGCCAGAAAATTAGTGGCGCCGGCGTAAGCAGCCGTCAACGAATGTGAACCGAGACTAAGGCTGGAAACAGCCAATGCAGCCGTCCCGTTGGCAAGCGCAGCCGTCCCGAGCGTCGTTGTCCCGTCCTTGAAGGTAATCGTGCCCGTAGGAGTGCCAGTCCCGGGCGCCACCGCACTGACTGTCGCGGTAAGCGTCACGGACTGTTTCAGCGTAGACGGGTTCGGTGACACGCTGAGCAAAGTCTTGGTCGAGATCTGGTTGACTGTCTGCGTGGCCGCCGGCGAAGTGCTCGCCTTCAGTTCAGTGCTGCCGCCATAGCTGGCGGTCAACGAATGCGACCCGAGCGCCAGGCTGGAGGTCGACAATACGGCCGTTCCGTTGGTGAGCGTCACCGTGCCGAGCGTTGTTGTTCCATCTTTGAACGTTACGCTCCCCGCGGCTGTTCCTGTTCCCGGACTCGTCACGGCAACCGCCGCTGTCAAGCTTACCGATTGGCCCGCCACCGAGGGATTGGGCGACGCCGTCAACGTGGTCGTCGTGGACGCCTGGTTGACCACCACCGTGAACGGTGGCGACACACTCGCCGTGAAGTTCGTGTCGCCGCCATACGACAACGTCAACGTATAGCTGCCAACCGGGATCGTCGACATCACGGTACTCACTTGGCCATTCGAGAGCGAGGAGGTGAGTAACACCGTCGATCCGTTGAGCACTGAGACCGTACCCGACGGAATGCCCGCGCCAGGAGCCACGGGGCTCACCGTCACCACCGCCGTAACCGGCTGGCCAGAGACCGACGTCAACGGCGAAACACTGACGCTCGTCGAGGTTGCAGACTGCTTGACGGTTTGTGTCACCGCGGCGGAAGTGCTGCCGCCGTAGGAGGCCGTGGCCGCATACACAGCCGTCAGCGAATGGCTCCCCACCGCCAGGGTTGCCACCAGGAGACTGGCCGAACCACTGGTAAGATTGCCGGTACCCAGCACCGTCGTGCCGTCCTTAAACGTGACTGTGCCCCCGACGGTACCGGCGCCCGGCGCCACCGGACTCACCGTCGCCGTCAAACTGATCGGCTGGCCGAAAGCCGAAGGATTGGCCGAAGAGGAGAGCGTAGTTCTAGTCGATGCCGCGTTCACGGTCTGCGTAACCGCGGCCGAGTTGCTCCCGGCAAAGTTGCCGCTGGCGGTGTAGGTTGCCGTCAGCGAATGGCTGCCGCCGACCAGCGTCACTACCGCCAGGCTGGCCGACCCGCCCGAGAGATTGGCCGTACCCAGCACAGTGCTCCCGTCGTTGAACGTCACAGTTCCCGTAACCGTCCCTGTTCCCGGCGCCACCACGGTCACGGTAGACGACAGGGTCACGGTCTGTCCGGTAACCGATGGGTTCGGTGTGGATGTCAATGTGGTTGTGGTTGAAATCAGGTTCACCACCTGGGTGGTCCCCAGAGACGTGCTCGGCGCGAAGCCGCCGTTGCCCGCATAGGCCGCCGTCAGAGTGTGGCTACCCACGATTAGTTGGGAAGTTGTCAACGTCGCGGTGCCGCCGCTCAGCGTGGCAGTTCCCAGACTGGTGGTGCCGTCCAGGAAGTTCACGCTCCCCGATGCTCCCGCCGTCACCGTCGCTTTCAAGGTCACAGTCTGGCCGAATATCGATGGATTGGGTGAAGCCGTCAGAGTCGTGGTGGTCGCCGCGGGGTTCACGGTGACGGTCGCCGTGGAGCTGTCGGCGGATCCCGCGCCATTCGAGACCCGGACCCAATAGCTCATTGTTGCCGTTAGCGCTGGAGTCGTGTAGTTCGCCGCCGCCGCTCCGGCGATTGGCTGAGACGCATCCCCGCTGGTTCCCAGGAACCACTGGTAAGTCAGAGGAGGCGGACCCGCGGCAACCACCGTCAATGTGGCGGTCTGCCCGCTGTTGATGGTGGTGCTCGCTGGCTGGGTACTAATGGTGGGAGGCGAGTTGATCGTCCAGTTGTAGGTGGTGGGGCTGCTCTGGTTCCCGGAGGAATCCTGTGCCTCAACACTGAATGCGTGGCTTCCTTGACCCAGCGGACCTGTGTAGCTGATAGGGCTCGTGCAGGCTGTGAACGCAGCCGTATCAAGCTGGCAAAGGAACGTTACGCCGGTCTGTGTGTCGCTGAAGCTGAAACTGGCGCTGGTCTGATTCGTGGGATTGGCCGGGGACGACGTGATGGCCGGTGGGGGCGGAGGCGCCGCGCCCGTAGATCGCAACAATCCTACGACGGCGGTTTGCCATCCAATGGCGGAATCATATTCGAAAAGGCTCGTATAAGACCCAGCGGAAGCCGGTCCCTGAGATTCGGCCCAAAGAAAACTGACGGATTGAGGATCGAGAGTGTAGCCGCCGAACGTGCTCGCCGTCGCGGGCGTTTCATTTTTGACCCAGCCCAGCAACAGAGTGTTGGCCGGCACAGTAATCGGTGCAGAAGCTACACTGGCCGAGGTGCCTCCCGGAGCCGAGGAAGTTATCGCCGAGGAGATCGGGGGACCGGTGACCGAAGAACCCGAAACCGCGAAAACATGCAGCACCAGCGGCGCGGGATTGCTCAACAGGGCCGTAACCGCGTGACTTGCGCCGGTATGAGGAGAGTTCACATAGTAGATGGCCGAGACCAACCCATAAGTGCTGCCGATCCAAGTTGTGGGCCCGCTCAGCAGAGTCCAGGTGTTGCCCACGTTGTCAGCGAGCCCGTTGATGCTTACCGATGTGCCGCCGGGCCAGGGCCACTGCGGATGTGAAGAGACGAATGCCACCAGCGTGGTCGCGCCTGTCGAGTTGAACGCGGCAGTCGTATGCGACGTCTGCGGATTAGGGTTGCTGTATCCGACGCTGCTCAGGACTCCAGCGCCAAGACCGCGCACAGTAATACTGACTGTTGCGACGTTACTGTCGGTGATGCCGTCATTGGCTTTGAACGTGAATGAGTCGCTGCCTGAGTAGTTTGCGTTCGGGACATAAGTAAGGTTCGGGGCGGTCCCGGTCAGCATACCGTGAGTCGGTCCGGTCACTACCGTATAGGTCAGCGATCCTCCTGTGCGAGAGGTCGCCAGCAAGGCGATATTCACCGACGTATTGAAATCGATAGTAGTGCTTTGATTGAAAGCTACCGGCGCGGTGGACGCTTTTATTCCGACAAGCGCGGTCTGCCACCCGATCGCCGAGTCGTACTGGAACTGACTGGTGTACGATCCAGAGGCCGAAGCCGTCTGGGACTCGGCCCAAAGATAGCTCGTGGATTGCGACGGGTCCAGGATGTAGCCGCCAATTGCAGTAGCGGTCGCGCCTGTCTCATTCTTGGCCCAACCAAGCAACAGGCTGTTCGCCGGAACCACAATCGGTGGAGAAGAAACCACAATGGCCGAGGCGCCTCCCGGAGCCGGGGAGGTTATCGCCGAGGAGATCGGGGGTCCGGTAACATCTGTGCCCGAAACCGCGAAAACGTGCATTACCAGCGGCGCGGCACTGGACAGGGTGGCGGTGACTGTATGGGAAGTACTGGTAGCGGGAGCATTCGTGTAGTAGACGCCTGACAGCAGGGTAAACGTGCCGCCGACCCAAGTTGTCGGGCCGGTGAGCACGTTCCAGCTATTTCCCAAGTTATCTGTGACGCCGGTGATATTTACGGTTGATCCGTTCCATGGAGTATTGGTGGAGGCGAATGCCACCAGCGTGGTCGCGCCTGTCGAGTTGAACGCGGCAGTCGTATGCGACGTCTGCGGATTAGGGTTGCTGTATCCGACGCTGCTCAGGACTCCAGCGCCAAGACCGCGCACGGTAATACTGACTGTTGCGACGTTACTGTCGGTGATGCCGTCATTGGCTTTGAACGTGAATGAGTCGCTGCCTGAGTAGTTTGCGTTCGGGACATAAGTAAGGTTCGGGGCGGTCCCGGTCAGCATACCGTGAGTCGGTCCGGTCACTACCGTATAGGTCAGCGCTCCTCCTGTGCGAGAGGCCGCAAGCAAGGCGATATTCGCCGGCGTATTGAAATCGACAGTAGTACGTTGATTGAAAGCTACCGGCGCGGTGGACGCTTTTATTCCGACAAGCGCGGTCTGCCACCCGATCGCCGAGTCGTACTGAAACTGACTGGTGTACGATCCGGAGGCCGAAGCCGTCTGGGACTCGGCCCAAAGAAAGCTCGTGGATTGCGACGGGTCCAGGATGTAGTCGCCGCTCGCAGTAGCGGTCGCGCCTGTCTCATTCTTGGCCCAACCAAGCAACAGGCTGTTCGCCGGAACCATAATCGGCGGAGAAGAAACCACAACGGCCGAGGCGCCTCCCGGAGCCGGAGAGGTTATCGCCGAGGAGATCGGGGGTCCGGTAACATCTGCGCCCGAAACCGCGAAGACGTGCATTACCAGCGGGGCGGCACTGGACAGGGTGGCGGTGACTGTATGGGAAGTGCTGGTAGCGGGAGCATTCGTGTAGTAGACGCCTGACAGCAGGGCAAACGTGCCGCCGACCCATGTTGTCGGGCCGGTGAGCACGTTCCAGCTATTTCCCAAGTTATCTGTGACGCCGGTGATATTTACGGTTGATCCGTTCCATGGAGTATTGGTGGAGACGAATGCCACCAGCGTGGTCGCGCCTGTCGAGTTGAACGCGGCGGTCGTATGGCTGGTAAGCGCCGTGCCGTTCAGATATCCAGTGCTGGTAACGACGGTGGGCGCCAAAGCTTGGGCGAATGCCGGGACCGCTGATAGAAGGGCGAATACGAGCGCGACAACTTGGAATCTTCGTCGGAAGCTCACGGCGTTGTTCCTCCGCTGAATGGCTGCCCTTCCACCGGCACCGGCGGTTCGGCACGGCCAAATGGCAATATCTGTTATGGCAATTTGGATTACAGCCGCTTACCGACTGATATGAAACCTGGATACAGCCCGCTACCGACCCTTACTTCTTGTCCCGTGCCATGAATGCACTAACGCAGGTTGCCCCACAAAGCACAGGTCGGTTGTAGTGCACGCTTGATACCAGAGTTGCAAAAGCAGGTATTCGGCTTCTTTTAATCGCGTATGGCCCGGCTTTCCCGGAATAGTCTGGGAAAAAGTCCCGATTTTTTGGTCAGGGAGCGCTTTTGCGGTTCGATCGCGATGACCTTCCGCTATCCTGCTCAAAGTGGCGGTCCGTGGTAAGCACACCCGTGCCCCCGCGATGTTCCATGATCACGAAGGAGAGACGCTTCGGTACAACTCTGCCGCGGCGGTGTTCATATCGGGGTGAGATGGGCAGACATCGACTTGCCGGTCGGCGTGAAACCGTCGATACCCTTCGCTGTTCTCCCACAGGACGGCCTCCTGATCCCGCTTGCTGGATATGGCAACCCAGAAAGACCGGCCGTAAAGGTAGCGATCGTGCCGCTCCGCAAGATCGCCAGAAATTCGCTTCACTGTCAACGGCGTTAGCCGCCAGCCGATTCCTCCGCTGATGCGGCTTCGCCCCCCCACCCGCTCGATCTGCACAATCAGGGCCTCGTTCGGAGGCAAGTCGAGTGACTCGTCCGGGATGACAACCTTGCCGTCGAAATGCTAGCGACAGAAATTCTCTCGCCCGGTGAGGGAATTCCGCCCGCGTTGTCGCTCCTGAGAATGGGAAGAGAGCCAGAGCCGGCTCCCACCAACATTTCAATCAGGAGGATTTGTCATGAAGCTATTCACCCGACGTGTCTCTTACGCACTATGTGCCACACTTGCAACCGGATTGATGGCGGCGCCCCGTCGTAATGGGGCTCAACCGAATGTTCTACCGCTGCCTGCATCCAAGGCCACCACAGTTCCGCCCAATGGCGACGTGAACCCCTACGGTGTCGCTTTCGTGCCGCGAAGCGTTCCTTCCGGCGGCAGTCTGATGCCGGGCGGCATTCTGGTCGCAAATTTTAACAACGCTCAGAACCTGCAGGGAACGGGCACTACGATTGTTCAAATCTCGCCGCAGGGCGCCACTTCGGTGTTTTACCAATCCAGCCGGATGGGCCTCAGCGGGGCGCTGGGCATTTTATCGAACGGAATCGTGATCGCCGGATATCTGCCAACCGTGGATGGCACCTCGGCTACCGCGGGCGCGGGCGGGCTGCTCTTCATTGACCAGCACGGCAAGCTGTTGGGCTCTTTGAACGGGACGCCGGTGAACGGCCCATGGGGTATGGCCGTCAACGATCCCGGAGAGGGCGAAGCGCAAGTGTTCGTCTCGAATGTGCTGGACGGTACCGTCATGCGATTCGACCTGATCTACGGGCCTACCGGCGAATCCGTGAATATCATCGATAGCGTCACGGTAGGTTCCGGCTTTACGCATTTCGGCGATCCGGCCGCGTTGGAGGTGGGCCCGTCAGGACTGGCGTTCGATGCCGCGCACGATATTCTCTACGTCGCTTCCGAGGCCGACAGCGCGGTGTACGCCATCGGGTTGGCCGGCACGCGCACGAATTCGGCGGCCGTCGGGGTGCAGATCTATCAGGATTCGGTGCACCTCCACGGTCCTCTGGACCTGGCGATGGCGCCCAACGGGCACCTGTTGGTTGCCAACAGCGACGGCCACAACGCGGATCCCAATCAGCCCAGCGAACTGGTGGAGTTCACCACCGCCGGGGAGTTTGTGTCGCAGTATTCGCTCGATCCCAACAATGGCGGCGCGTTCGGATTGGCCATCGACTCCCGCGGCGGCGGCACCATCCGGGTCGCGGCGGTTGACGACAACGCCAACAGCCTGTCGATGTGGACCACGATTGTGAAGTGAGCGGGTTATTGCCGCTCAGTCAGGGTAACGGGCGTGCTCAGGCGAAAGGTCAGGCGCGTTTCCGAGGGCAGGGTGGCGGGCTTCCGCGACAGCAGAACACTGCCGGTGCCCGCACCGCCGCCCACGCCCGCTCCCACAGCGGCGCCTTTGCCTCCTCCGGCGATGGCGCCGATTGCGGCTCCAATCACCGCTCCGGCCGCAATCCTTTCAGCGTCCTGAGAGTGGTTCGGCTCCATCTGTTTCTGGAAACTGTCGGTGCGGATGGGCACTCGCTGGTTATCGGAAGTGTTCAGGAAGGTGAGCTCGAGGACCAGTTCGGCGCCGCCCCTGGTTCGATTGCCGCGGTTGGTGGAGACGACTCGCCCCTCGGCCCGCGCGCCGCGCTCGGCGATGACAAACCCATCGGCCACCAGCTCCTGATCGAGCGTGGCTACGAAGGTGTCGCCGGGCGCGTTCCGCTCCGAAGAGAGACCATCCACAAGGCGCACCGGTATCAGCATTCCGGCGTTCAGCGTAACCGTGGGAGGTTGAGGCGGGGGAGTCGGCGTTACAGGCTCAGGCTCCACACGCGCGGGTGGCAAAGGTATTGGGGCAGGCGCCTCCGATTGCTGCGGCGTGCTGGATCTATCGGCCGCAGGCACAGGTTGCGGTGCGACGGCAGGAGGGGCAGCCGGGGCGGGCTGCGTTTGCGCCTGCGCCACGATGGGAACCTGGCGCGTCGCCGGAAAAGGTGACGGCTTGGCTGCAAACGCCGAGACGTGTGGCGGCATAACCCGCCGCGGCGGCCGCGATCCGTGAAGGTGCTGCCGGGCGGGAGGCGCGGGCGGTGGCGTTTCGATTGCTTCGGCTGGCGCCGGGGCAGGCGTTTGGGCGACCGGTTCGGGTGGCGTGGCTATGGGAACAGCGGGTGGCGGAGCGGGAATGACCGGCCGGTCCGGTGTGACTGTAGCAACCGTGGCCGGGCGAGGTTTCTGGACGAGTTTCATGAGACCGGCGCCCACCAAAGCCCCAGCCAACACCAGGACCACGATATGCCCTGCTTTCATCCCCATCTCCTTTTCTAAGCAAAAGACGGCCCGCCGGCCCGTTCCGTTTCTGGCGTGAAAACCGCTAAAATTAAGAAACACTCACGTCATGCAGCAGTTTCCCTCTGATTTTTCGATTGGACCGGTTCGCATCGCGCCGGCCACCGTGCTGGCGCCGATGGCGGGCGTCACCGATACCGTGTTCCGCCGCTTCATCCGCAACTTGGGCGGTTGTGGGCTGATCATGACCGAGTTCACCAGTTCGCACGGCGTAAGCGCTTCGGTGGGCGCCCGCAAGCCCACCAAGACGCTGAAGAAGTACCTGGCCTTCGAACCTGAAGAGCATCCCATTTCCGCGCAATTGTTCGGCGCCGATCCGGCGGTGATGGCGGACGCCGCGCGGGTCTGCGAGGACCTGGGATTCGATATTCTGGACATCAACTTCGGCTGCCCGGTAAATAAAGTGGTCAAGTGCAATGGCGGGTCGGGTCTGCTACGCGATCTGCCGCTCGTAGAGAAGCTGCTGCGCGAAGTGCGGCGCGCCATCGCCATCCCTTTCACCTTGAAGTACCGCGCCGGATGGAACGATAGCGAACTGGTGGCGGTGCGGATGGCCAGGCTGGCCGAGGATTGCGGGCTGCAGGCCATCGCGCTGCATCCGCGCACGCGAGAACAGGGATACAGCGGCAAGGCCGATTGGACGCGCATTGCCGAGGTGAAGGCGGCGGTGGACATTCCGGTGATCGGCAATGGCGACATCGTCACCCCGGAGGATGCCGCGCGCATGGTGCGCGAGACCAATTGCGATGCGGTCATGATCGGCCGCGCCGCCAGCAGCAATCCGTGGATCTTTCGCCAGATTCGCGAATATCTGGACACTGGCGCCTATGTCGAGCCCACCCAGCAGGACCGCTACGAGATGATGCGCCAGTATTACTCCATGCTGATCGAGCGCAGCGAAAAAGATACCGTCGGGAAGATGAAACAGTTCGCCACTTACTTTACTCACGGGGTGCGCCATGGCGCACAGTTGCGTGCGGAAATATACAGGGCGCAGGAGGCTCCGGCCATTCTGGAACTGGTGGATAGCTTTTTCCATCGCGAGCCGGTGCTGATTCCGTGAAGCAGGTTCAGTTGATCACCGATGGCGCCTGCCTCGGGAATCCGGGGCCGGGCGGATGGGCGTCGATCCTGCGCTACAACGGCCAGAAGAAAGAGTTATGGGGCTGCGCGCCGCACACCACCAACAACCGGATGGAGTTGACGGCGGCCATTGAAGGACTGCGCGCGCTGCGCGAAAGCTGCACTGTGGAAGTAGTGACGGATTCCGAGTATCTGAAGAATGGAATCACCACCTGGATCCACGGGTGGAAGCGCAAGGGCTGGGTCACCGCGGCGAAAAAGCCCGTAGTCAACCAGGATCTCTGGCAGGCTCTGGATCAGGAAGTAAACCGTCACAAAACTACCTGGACATGGACGAAGGGCCACGCCGATCACAGCGACAATAATCGCTGTGACGAACTGGCAACGCGCGCCGCCCGCGACCAGAGTTGCAGTTGAGGCTGGGGGAGGTTTTCATCGCGGAGTCGCGGAGACGCGAAGGAAGACGCGGAGAAAATCCGAGGAAATCAGATTCGTGACTTCTTCTCCAGTGACCCGGCGCCTCCGCGATGAGTTTCTTATTTCGCGGACCATTCTACGGCGGCGAACTGGCAACGCGCGCCGCCCGCGACCAGAGCGTAGTTTAGTTGATGCCGCGGGAGGTTTTCATCGCGGAGTCGCGGAGACGCGAAGGAAGACGCGGAGAAAATCAGAGGAAATTCAGCTATGCGATTTCTTCTCCGCGTTTGACCTCGGCCGCCTCCGCGATGCGTTTCATATTTCGCGGACGCATTCTCCGGCGGCGAACTAGCAACGCGCGCCGCCCGCGAGCCGAGTCGTAGTTGATTCCGCGCGGAGTGGCGGAGACGCGGAGAAAAACTCGAATCCAATTTCCTCGGATTTTCTCTGCGTCTTCCTCCGCGCCTTCAGCGCCTCCGCGATAAGTTGATTTCGTGGACCATTCGCCGTCGGTGAACCGGCCGGCTACGCGGCTCAGGTTGCGGATGTCTTCTCCGGGATTGGCGGCGAGCAAAATCAGGTCGGCGATGCGCCCGGGCTGAATGGTGCCGCGGCGCTCCAACTGGTGCAGAGCCAGCGCGCCGTTGCGAGTGGCCGCGACGATCGCTTCCAGTGGCGGAATGCCGGCATCAGAGAGCGCTTCGGTCTCGCGCAGGGCATCGCCGCCGCGGGAGGCTACGGCGATCGGTACTCCCGCGGAGAACAGCCGGAGCGTATTGCGGCGCGCGATCTCCCGTTCGCCGCCCGGCGGCATGGTCGAGAGCGACGGCGCCACCACGATGTGCAGATCGCGCAGGCGCGCCAGTAGCCCGGAGTCCAGCGTTTCGGTATCGCCGATCATGCCGATCACACCGGAAGCGCCCACGGCCACCAGTTCGCTTATCCCGGCTTGCGTCGCAGCCATCCCGAGCGCCGGGATGCCGGCGTCGCGCGCCGCCTCCAGGGCCGCCTGCGTGGCGGCCGGCGAAGACTTACCGATGTAAACGACCGCTGCCTTGGCCTGCACGCGCGCGGCTACCTGGGCGCGGGCCTCCTCCGGCGAATCGGAGCGAACCATGCCTGGCGGTTCGGCCTGGGGGCAGACGTCTACCAGTCCGGGCACCAGGAAGCGGCCGGCTCCATTGATCTTATCGGCCTCCTCGGGAATCGGAATGTTGGACATGTCGCCGGCCTCACGAATCTCGCCGCCCGCTACCACGACGAGCGAGTTACTGACCGGCGGCCCGCCCTGGCCATCGATCATCACGGCGCCGATGATGACTTTCATGTGACTTTCTTCCGGGGCTTTACAGGCGCACAGCAGCAGCGGCAGCACGGCGAGATAACGACGCATGAATCATTTATCATAGCCGAGCGTTCGGCGAGGAACTGGAGTACAATCGCTCCTAAGATGACTCCAGAAAATATATCGGCCGCCGAGCCGAACGCCGCGGGTATGGGTGAAGTCTCGCGGATCGCGGGTGTGTTTTTCGAGCCGGGCAAGACGTTCGCCGATATTGCGTTGCGGCCGTCTTTCCTGCTGCCGATCATTTTGATGATCGTCGCCGGAATGGCCAGCAGTTATTTCGTCGGGCAGAAGATCGGCTGGGAGCGGATGTTCCGGCACCAGGCCGAAACTAATTCCCGGATGCAGCAGATGTCCGCGGAACAGAAGGAACAGGCGATTGCCATGCAGGTGAAGTTTGCCTCGATCGGCGCGTATGCCGGACCCATCGTTGCCGTGCCGTTGATGGGTTTGATTGAAGCCGGAATCCTGCTCGGAATCGTCGCCGGCATCATGTCCGCGCCGATCCGCTTCAAGCAGGTGTTCGCGGTGGTTTGCTGGGCGGGATTGACTTACGTGGTCTCGGCCATTCTGACCATTGTGGTGATCTTTCTGAAGAACCCGGACGACTTCAACATGCAGAATCCGCTGGCCTTCAATCCGGCGGCCTTCATGGATCCGCAAACCAGTTCGAAGTTTCTCTATTCCCTGGCTAGTTCCATTGACTTGTTCTCGTTCTGGGCCATTTTTCTGGTTGCCACGGGTCTGAAAGCCGCGGCGGGCAAGAAGCTCTCCTTTGGTGGGGCGCTCTTCTCGGTGATTCTGCCTTGGGGCGTCTACGTCCTGGGCAAGAGCGCGCTCGCCGGCGTATTCAGCTAGTCACGCTTTGCGGGCGGTTATCTTCGCGATGCCCCCGCTCTCCGAGTAGTAGAGTATCTTCCAATCGGCGAACTCGCGTCGCAATTCGCCTGGCTCGACGCGGAAAGTGCCGTCCAACCGCATGGCGCCGAGGAAGACTCCGCCCGGGCGAATGCCCTCCCGGATGGCGGGGAACAGGGTCCGCTGCAAGTACAGGAAATCGCAGATCAGGTCGTAAGCCTCTGGCGCGATGATAAAGCCGGCGCGTTCCAGGTCGGCATGCCGCACGTCGACCGGCAAACCCTTGGCGTTCCGGCGGAGCAGATCCAGCGCCACCGCGGACGCGTCCACCGCAGTCACATGCCAGCCCAATTTCGCCAGGTAAAGCGTGTGGCGGCCAGTTCCGCAAGCCAGATCGAGTGCGCGGCCGGGCGGCAGCAATTCGGCGGACTCTACTACCAGCGGGTCGGGCGACGGATCCGCGCTGGGGCACTCGCGGTAATACTCGTCCCAGTCGCGCGGCACGCCGGTCAGTTCCGGAAGATCAGGGTGCGCCCCGGCGCCGGCGGCTGGCTGAGCGTCTGCAGCCACTCTTTTTCCAGGGCTGCCAGGGGCTTGCCGTAGACCCGTTCGATGCTGGCGCTGCCGCCGCGCCAGACCTCTTCCACTTTGCGAATGCCGTACTTGGTGTCCAGGTATTTCATGAAGCTGCCCAACTCGGTATAGGTGATATCGGCCGAATACATGGAGGAGGTCCAATCGGGATTGATCAGTTTGACGAGGGGCAGCAGCTTGTGCGCCGAATAATAGACGCGGACGTCGCCGTCCAGGATGGGGAATTCGGTAGTGTACACCGCCATCCCCTCCTCCACCCACTCCTGCGCCGCGCCCCACAGGTTAGAGAGGATCTCGTGCGCCATTTCGTGCGCCAGGGTGCGGGGGCCGTCGATCACGTAGAACGTGGCGTGCTGGGCGGGCCGCGAACGGCCGTCGCCATAGAACCCGATGAGCCTTCGCAACTCGCGGCGCGATTTCAGGAAGAAGGCATAGATGCGGGTGTCGTAACTGGGTGAGCCGATCATCTGGAGGATGGTTCCCCGGTCCTCTTCAGCGATGATTTCCAGGTCCTTGATGGAGCGTTCGGCGGGAGAATTAGGCTGGTAGCAAAGCAGGAAGTGAGGAGTCTGATTGCATCTCCAGCTAAAGCCGGGATGGTTGAGATATTGCCGGATTTCGTCGGGAACAACGATGCGCGTCCCATTCACAGCCTGGAGCGTTGGGAGCGTGACTGCGGACGGGCGCGCTGCGGGCTCGTGGCGGCAGGAAGTCAATGCCGCGGCGGCAAGGACGATAGCTGGTACGGTCGCCCGCATACGCCGATCAGGTTAACACGAGATGACAGTTCTGTTTCCAACGGCCGGGCTATTAAGCCTGTGGGGACGGAGGTTGCCGCTCCCCGGCCATCAGAGTTGCCCGCGAAGCCGGCCGGCCGTCGAGCACCTCGCGAACCTTGGCGCACAGTTCCACTGGCGAAAACGGCTTGGCCAGCATGGCCGCGCTTTCGACGAGCGCCATCTGGCGGCTGCCCGCCGGGTAGCCGCTGGTGAAGAGCACCAAGGTTGCCGGCCGCCGTTCCCGAACGAGGCGCGCCAGTTCCGGCCCTCCCATTCCGGGCATGACCACATCGGTGAACAGAAGGTGGATGGGGCCGGGGTGGGATGCGCACACGCTGAGCGCCTCATGCCCTCCGCCGGCCTCCAGCACGTGGTAACTCTTCCCGCGAAGCGCTTCCGCCGTTACATGCCGCAGGTCCGCCTGGTCTTCCACCACCAGCACGGTTTCCGTGCCGGCTCCGGTCTCCGCCGCAGAGTCTTCTGCCGTCTCCATCCCGGTTGCTGGCTCGACGATGGGAAGGTATACGCGAAAAGCGCTGCCCTTTCCGGGTTGGCTTTCCACCTCCAGCCATCCGCCGGCCTGCTGCACGATGCCATACACCGTAGACAGGCCGAGTCCCGTGCCGGCGCCTGGCCGTTTGGTCGTAAAAAACGGCTCGAAGATGCGCTCCAGTGTGTCGGCGCTCATCCCGTGGCCGGTATCGCTCACGGAAAGCCGGGCATAGGCTCCGGGCCGCGCGTCGCGGGGGCGGTTGGCGGAACCCGCCTCTACCAGGTGGTTGGCCGTTTCGACCAGGATGCGTCCGCCGTCCGGCATGGCGTCGCGCGCATTGAGCGTCAGGTTCATGAGCACCTGGTGCATCTGTCCCGGATCGGCATCCACCCAACCCAGGCCGCCGTCCAGACTGGTGACGATCTCGATATGTTCGCCGATCACGCATTGCAGCAGCGAGCCGAGTTCCTCCACCAGCAGATTCAAATGCACGCGCTGCGGGCACACAGCCTGTCTCCGGCTGACGGCCAGAAGTTGCTGTGTGAGCGCTGCCGCCCTTCCGCCGGCGGTGCGGATTTTCGCTACCTTCTCCTTCAGCACGGAATCGCTGGTCTGGTGGAGCAGCAGGTCGCAGTACCCGTTGATCACGGTGAGGTGATTGTTGAAGTCGTGGGCCACGCCGCCCGCCAGACGGCCAATCGCCTCCATCTTCCGCGTCTGCTTCAGTTCGCTTTCCAGGCGGCGGGCCTCGGCTTCGGCGGCCTTGTATTCGCTGATGTCGTTCATGGTGACGACGACTCTTACTGCCCGTCCGGCCGGGTCGCGCTCGATCACTTTGACGGCCGAACGGATCCAGACCCACCGGCCATCGGCGTGACGCAGACGATATTCCCAATGGGCCAGGTGTCCCGAGGCCGGCAAGTCATCCGGCAGGTTCGCGGGAAGGCTCGCCCGGTCGCCAGGGTGCAACAAAGCAAGGAAGGTGTCCACCGTGTCCGGAAGTTCGCCGATGGGGTATCCCAGCATCTCCCGTAGTTGCGTGTAACGTTCCACGGAAGTTCCGTCTGTGCGAAGCACAAACACGGCGTCGGTGATGGAATCGAGCAGCAGTTGGACCCGCTGTTCGGTGTGCTGCAAAGCCTGGAGCGCCGCGTGTTCGCGAGTGGTATCCTGCATCAGGGCCAGCATTCGCGGACCTTCGGGGGTCTCCATGAACGCGTGGGTAAGCTCGGCTTCCACCAACTTTCCGTCCCATCGCACGAAGGTGCGGTGAACGTGCGGCTCGACTGTTGGCGATGCGAAGCGCTCCCGATAGCGTTCCAGCGCCAGCCCGGCGGTGGAGGGCTGGTAGCATTCGGTGAAAAGCCGGCCGACCATCTGCTCTTCGGAACGGCCCATCAGGTCGCAGAACGCCCGATTGACACTGACCACGTACCCTTGGGCATCGGTGAGCCGCATGGCCACGGAGGATCCCCAGATGGAGCGTATGGCGCCATCGGAGCGTTCCGCCTGTTCCAGCACTGAAAATATGATGCCCAGCGTGATGCCCATAGGCAAAAGGCCGGCAATCGTCGAATTGAGCAGGCCGTTCGGATCGCCGTAGACGTGGATGCCGGCGTCACTCAGCGCGACCAGAAAGAGATGCATCGACCAGGCCAGGGCAAACCCGACAGTGAGCCAACCGGAAAAACTGCGGGCTCGCCTATAATAGCGTCGAAAGAAGGCGGCATAACAGGCTGTTGCGGCGGCCTCCAGAAAGGTCCGCGGCGCCACCAGAATCCGCACTCGCTGGAAGAAGTCCGCCGCGGGCCATTCGCCGCGTAGCCAAACAATGGACGACCAGCCCAAGCCTACTGAGATGGCGATGCCGCAGGTCAGTATCACCTGGCGGCGCGACAACGGGCCTGACCGCAGGCTCCACGCCGCCAGCACCAGCAACGCCGGCTGTATCCAACCCAGAGAAACTCCCAGCAGCGGTACTTGGAGCAACCATGATGAGGCGGCACTGCGCGATTCGGAAGCCATTGCGCAAAGCGCCAGCGAGCAGATATAGACGGCGATGATCGCCCAGGACAGGGCCCAGAATGCCACATGCTGTTCGCGGCGAAGGCGTGCCCACAGGCGCCAAAGAGCCACGGCAAGCAACACTGACAGGGCGATCTGACCAGCCACAAGTCCAGCTATTTTTTCAAACCACATTTCTTAAAGGGCTACGTTCGGAAACAGCGACAAAACGGGAAAGGCTGCCGAGAGGATCCTACCGGCGCCTTGTGTACAACGAAGCAGCTCATCGCATTATACAACAAGAGGCAGCAGGTGCTTTTGGATTTTCCCCATGGCGTTGCGCGGCAGCTTCTCCACGGCATGGAACGCGCGCGGCGCTTTGAAAGACGCCAGCTTTTCCCGGCAGCGCTGTTCCAGAACGGCCGGCGCCACCGGCGCGCGGAGCACCACGTAGGCTACCGGCACCTCGCCGCGCAGAGCGTCGGGCCGCGCCACCACGGCGGCTTCGGCCACCTCCTCCTGTTCCTCGAGGAACTCCTCGATTTCACGGGGATAGATGTTGAAGCCGCCGGATATGATCAGGTCGCTCTTGCGCCCGCAGAGTGTGTAATACCCGTCGGGGGATCGAACGGCCAGATCGCCGGTGCGGAAATAGCCGTCCACCATCGATGAGCGGGTGGCTTCTTCCCGGCGCCAGTAACCGGCGAAGACGTTCGGACCTTTGACGTACAGCTCACCGGTCTGGCCGTCGGGCACGGGTTCCAGGGCGCCGTTCAGCAGACGCACGGAAACGCTGGGCAGGGGGAGCCCGACGCTGCCCGCCCGCCGTTCGCCGATGTAGGGATTGCTCGTATTCATGAAGGTCTCGCTCATGCCGTACCGTTCCAGAATGGTGTGGCCGAAGTGTTCGCGAAATTCCTCCAGCACCTGCGCGGAGAGCGGCGCCGACCCGGAAACGAACAGCCGCATGGCCGCTCCGATGGTGCGCGCCGTGTCCGCCTGAATTTCCAGCAGGCGCACGTAGATCGTCGGCACTCCGAAAAAGAGCGTGGGGCGAAACTCCAGGAAGGTGGCGGCAGCGGTCTGGTGCTCGAAACGCTCCAGCAGCTTCATGCGGCATCCCGAGGCCAGCCAGCAGTGGAGCCCGTTGCCCAGTGCGTGAATATGGAACAAAGGCAGCGCGAGCAGAAACCGGTCGGTCTGCGAGATTTGCCAGCACGCCAGCAGGTTCACGGCATTGGAAGCGAAGTTGTTGTGCGTGAGGACCGCGCCTTTGCTCGCGCCCGTAGTGCCCGAGGTGTAGACGATGCCCGCGGGCGTGTCGCCATCGAAAGCGGCGGTGGGACGATCGACCGGCATTGCGGATGCCTCCGCGGCGAGCGCGGCGACCTCCCAGACGGGCACGGGAGCAGCGAACTGGCTCGCCGCTACCACGGCCACTGGATCGGCATCGGTCAGAATGTGGGTCATCTCGCGATCGCGGTACAGAATATTGATGGGCACGAAGATGACTCCCAGCTTCACGCAGGCCAGGTAGAGGTCGATCATTTCGACGCAGTTCGCCAGGTAGACGCAAAGGCGGTCGCCTGTGCGCAGGCCGCGATTCGCCAGAAGGTGCGCTACCCGGTTGCTGCGCTCTTCCAGTTCGCCGAAAGTAAATGTGCGATCGCCGAATTCCAGGGCGGCGGCGCCAGCGGCGGCCGGAAAGGGAAAGATCGAACAGGTGCATCAGAGTCACGCGGGAAGCTCCTTGCCTTTGGTCTCTTCCGCCCAGGGTAGCAGCGCCAGGCCCACAAGGAATGCCACGGAGGTGAGCGCCACCGGCGTTCCAATGGTGTGCATGGCCGCAATTCCGCCGCCTACCAGAAACGTGATGCCCGCCGCCAGAAAACGGCCGGCCGACGTGGCGAAGGCGAACGCGCTGCCGCGGCATTCGGTGCGATACTGCTCCGGCAGCCACAGCGTGTAGACCGCAAAGTTGGCGCCGCCGATTCCCAGCAGAAACAGACACGGCAGAAACCACCCGAGCGCGCCCGACGGCAGGTAGAACAGGTAGCCGAAACCCACCGCGATGCACAGGAACATCAACACGAAGTACAGCGCCAGCGATACGCGCCGCCCCAGTCGCACGGCCAGCACGGGCAGTAGCAGGCAGCCCGCAATGGTTCCGGTGGAGAGCAGCATGGTGGCATACGACGCAAGCCGCGCGGCCGCCGGCGCTGTGTATCCGGCGCGCCCGGCCAGTTCCGTCACGCTGGAGGGGACATATACCGAGCCGGCCCACAGCCCTACCATGCTGACGAACAGCAGCGCCGCATTCACCACGGTGCGCCGCCGGTATTCCGCCGAAAAGAGTGCGCAGAAGGCCGCCCGCGCAGTCCACGCGGGGCCCATCGCAGCCGCGCGCTGCTGCCATCGTTTGGGCTCGGCTACGCCGTAACGAATCAACGCCACAAGGAGGGCGGGAGTGCCGCCGACCGCGAATACGGCCCGCCAGCCGTAGCGCGCACCGATCGTGGAATTCACCAGCGCGGCCAGGAATGCGCCGGCGTAGTAGCCGGTGTGCATCCACGCGGCGCCTTGCACGCGCCGCGATTCGGGCCACTCTTCGGCCACGAACACGCCGCCCAGGGTCCATTCGCCGCCGATTCCCACGCCCGCGAAAAAGCGGAAAATGGCCAGTTGCCAGATGTTGGCCGCGGCGCAGCCCAGGAAGGTGAACACGGAATAGCAGAGGATGGTGAGCACCAGCGTGCGCACGCGGCCGAAGCGGTCGGCGAACGGGCCCCAGAGAAACGCGCATCCCCAACCTACCAGGAACGTCGCGAACAGCGCGCTGCCGTAGTAGCCGATGTGGGCCGGAGTCGCCGCCAGGCCCGAACGCGGCAGCAGATCGCGCAGAGCCGGCACCAGCACCAGGGCATAAATAAACGAATCCATGCCGTCCAGCGCCCATCCGCCCCACGCCGCCCAGAAGCCGCGGTGCTGATTTCGGGTGAGAGGCACGGAAGGCATCGAGATAGCGTAACAGGTTCCACGCTATGCTAGTCGCTGATGCGTATCGTAGTGCTGGTGGGCCTGCCAGGCTCGGGAAAATCCAGCTACCTCGAACGATTGGGTGTGACCGGGCTCTCTTCCGACGCGTTGCGCGTGCTGCTGGCCGACGACGCCACGGACCAGACCATTCACGAGCACGTCTTTCAGACCATGCGCTACCTGCTGCGGCAGCGCCTGGCGATCGGCCGGCCGGTCACCTATATCGATGCTACGAATCTGCGTCCCGAGGAGCGGCGTCCGTATATCGGAATCGGACAATCGTACGGGTGTGAGATGGAGGCCGTCTTCTTTGACGTGCCGCTGGAAATCTGCCGTGCGCGCAACGCCGCCCGCCATCGCATCGTGCCCGAAGACGCGCTGCTGAAGATGGCGGCCAAGCTGGTGCCGCCCACCACGGCGGAAGGCTTCGACCGGGTATTGGTTAGGAAGGGAGACTGACAGTGAGCGAATTTGGCGATAAGAACCTGGACGTGCTCCAGAATATCGAGTTCGGAATTGTTAACGTGTATCGCGCCGATAAGGCACTCCTCGACTACGACGTGAAGGATGCCCTCGATGCCTTGGTTCGGCATTACCACAGCGAAGAAGAACAGCGTACGCCGCCAGTGCTGAGACTCGGCGACCGGGCCCAGCAAGTGTTTGATGCTGTCCAGCAGATCTGCGAATGGCGGTTGAGAAGAGCGCCGGGCCGCGGTAGCGATGCCGATACAGGACCGGCGGTGCCGATTGACGAGCTTGTGGGGTGTCTGCGGAAGATTCAGAAATCCGTGCCACGCTGGTCGGAAATCGGCGGCCGCCAGGGATATCTCAAGTTTGTGAGCCAGTACGTGGGATGAAGATCGCCCACGGCGAACGCGGTGAGCCACCACCATTCCCGCATCCCTAATCCCCGCCATTAAGGAAGGGCACCACGCGCCCGGCCATGTGTTCCAGCACGTTGAGCAGTTCGTGCCCCGAATCGAGAACCTCCAGTTCCACGTTGGAATGCGCGGCGGCGAACTGCTGCGAATGCGCCACCGGGACTACGTCATCCTGTGCGCCATGGAAAATCAACGCGGGCTGGCGGAATTCAGGAAAGTCTTCATACAGCGCGGCGTCTTCCAGCAGGCCGTAGGAAAGGGCCCGCTTGCGATTGTCGGCGTAATGGAAAAACTCCATGGTGCCGCGCGCGCGCCACTCGTCCACGGCATTCGGACCAAGGCTGGTGGGCCAGCGGCGCGCGAATCCGAAGGCCGGCGCCAGGAGAACCAGGCGCGTCACTTCAGGGTGCCGTGCGGCATACAGCGCCGCGAGGTATCCACCCATGCTGGAGCCCATCAGGGCCACCGGACGCCCCGCCGCGGCACGCTGCAGCACGCCGAGCTGGCCGGTAATGGTGAGATGTTCGAAATCTCCGGCGGCCAGATCGGGGATCTGCACCTGGGCGCCGCCGCGCTCCAGGCGGTCGCGAAAGAAGCGGGCTTTGCTGGACGATGGGCCGGAGGCAAACCCGTGCAGGTAGACGATCGGGCTCATTTCTTCCTGGCCGGCGGGGGTGGCGAGGCCGGAGGATCGTCGGGCAGTTCGGTGAATTTGATCTCGGCGTCGCTGGTGAACATCTTGAACGGCTCGTAGCGGTATAGGTTTTCAGTAACCACCTGGTCATCCACCATGTGACGGTGGATCACCGATGCCGGCGTCAGGAACCCATGCGAGGATCGTACGTAATCTACGGTAGCTTCGTTCCGGATCAGGTGTTTGGCGGCATCGATGGATTCCGCCCAGGCCTCTATGCGCAATGGCAGGTCGTCGGACTGTCTCACCCAGAGTCGTCCGCTCAGCGCGCGGTGCGCCGCCTGTCTTCCGTGGAATTCCAGTTCGCCGCCTGTCGAGGTCTTCTGCATCCAGTCGAGAATGGTTACCGGATCGACGCCGATCTGGCCCTCTCCGGCCGGATGGAAAGTCATATTTTCCAGGCCGCGCCGGGAAAATGCCAGCAGAATCAGGCCATAATCCGTGGCGACATCCACCAGGCCGAACTTGGCGAACTCTTCGAGCATATGTTTGCGGATCCGGTCGTCGGCCGACCGCGTGCCCAGCGACAAGGCCCGCCGCGCGCTCTCCGCGGATTGGACTTTTTTGTCGTCCACGGAAATCACCTGGCGAAACTCGACCAGGTTGCGCGAATCGGACCCGCGCAGCCCCGCCACCGTATATTCGGATACAATTTCGCGGACGCGCAATCGAAGGGGCATCGCTTCAGCCGCCGCAGAGCCGATTCGGGGCTTGAACCGGGAGGGGGGAAGGAGGGCCCGCTGTTCCAGCGTTTCCTGCGTCACCGTCTTGGGAATGTTCTGCAGAAAGGCCTCGGCCTCTTCGGAAACGCGGGACAAAACCGGGTCGAGGGCGGTTTGAGCATCGACCGGTCCGGCAAGGGAGAGCAACAGCAGGGCCAGCGCCGGTCGGAGCATTCCTGTATTTTACGCCCATTTGAGGAAGTCATCGAGGGAATACTAACCCCTTATTTTCTAACCGGTTGCCGTCGGCGGTACGATTTAAGACAAAAAGCCCCAAAATTTATTTGAGAATACCTCTTGCATCGTTCCGCAGAGCCTGATATTCTGAACAAGTCGCCGAATTGAGGATCTGAGGAATCGCACGCTCTAGCGGCTTGTAACAGGGGCGTGACGATGAAACAGTCAGACCTTTTGTAAGGAATGGTAACAAAACTCTGGCGGGCAACCCGTTGGAGCGGAATACAGCCTTCCTGTTTGGTTCTTTTCAAAATTTTCCTAGGCTTTTTCAGCCGCGCCTGTACGGCGGCGGCTGGTACAAGTTTCGAGGCCTGCAGTAGTTCTGGGTATTACGATGCCTGGGGTTGCTTGCGCAGATCATTGACAATCTGGTTGGATGCAGTAGAGAAGAAATCGTCAGTCTCTGAGTAAAACTGAAGCGATTGGTCAATACTCATTAACATTAAATGAGAGTTTGATCCCGGCTCAGAATCAACGCTGGCGGCGCGCCTAACACATGCAAGTCGAACGAGAAAGGGGAGCAATCCCTGAGTACAGTGGCGTACGGGTGAGTAACACGTGGATGATCTACCCCTTAGTTTGGAATAACCATGGGAAACCGTGGCTAATACCGGATAAGCTCGAGAGAGGAAAGCAGCAATGCGCTGAGGGAGGAGTCCGCGGCCGATTAGCTAGTTGGAAGGGTAAGAGCCTCCCAAGGCAAAGATCGGTAGCCGGCCTGAGAGGGCACACGGCCACACTGGCACTGAAACACGGGCCAGACTCCTACGGGAGGCAGCAGTGGGGAATCTTGCACAATGGGGGAAACCCTGATGCAGCGACGCCGCGTGAGCGATGAAGCCCTTCGGGGTGTAAAGCTCTTTCGGCAGGGAAGATGGTGACGGTACCTGCAGAAGCAGCTGCGGCTAACTACGTGCCAGCAGCCGCGGTAATACGTAGGCAGCAAGCGTTGTTCGGAGTTACTGGGCGTAAAGGGTGTGTAGGCGGTTGTTTAAGTTTGGTGTGAAATCTCCCGGCTCAACTGGGAGGGTGCGCCGAATACTGAATGACTAGAGTGCGGGAGAGGAAAGTGGAATTCCTGGTGTAGCGGTGAAATGCGTAGATATCAGGAGGAACACCGGTGGTGTAGACGGCTTTCTGGACCGTAACTGACGCTGAGACACGAAAGCGTGGGTAGCAAACAGGATTAGATACCCTGGTAGTCCACGCCCTAAACGATGCATATTTGGTGTGGGCAGTTCATTCTGTCCGTGCCGGAGCTAACGCGTTAAATATGCCGCCTGGGGAGTACAGTCGCAAGGCTGAAACTCAAAGGAATTGACGGGGGCCCGCACAAGCGGTGGAGCATGTGGTTCAATTCGACGCAACGCGAAGAACCTTACCTGGGCTCGAACGGCTTCCCAACGGTTGTAGAAATACAGCTACCCCGCAAGGGGGTGGAGTCGAGGTGCTGCATGGCTGTCGTCAGCTCGTGTCGTGAGATGTTGGGTTAAGTCCCGCAACGAGCGCAACCCTTGTCCTGTGTTGCCATACCGAAAGGTGGAACTCGCAGGAGACCGCCAGGGATAACCTGGAGGAAGGTGGGGATGACGTCAAGTCCTCATGGCCTTTATGTCCAGGGCTACACACGTGCTACAATGGACGGTACAAAGCGTCGCTAACCTGCGAAGGGGAGCCAATCGCAAAAAACCGTTCTCAGTTCGGATTGCAGGCTGCAACCCGCCTGCATGAAGCTGGAATCGCTAGTAATGGCAGATCAGCATGCTGCCGTGAATACGTTCCCGGGCCTTGTACACACCGCCCGTCACATCACGAAAGTGGATTGTACTAGAAGTCTGCAGGCTGACCCGCAAGGGGGGCAGCGGCCCAAGGTATGATTCATGATTGGGGTGAAGTCGTAACAAGGTAGCCGTAGGAGAACCTGCGGCTGGATCACCTCCTTTCTAAGAGAGAACGTGGGTGGAGTTTCGGAAAGCCAAAAGCGCTTGAGTGTACAGCGTAGGCGAGTAAGAAACAGCCGTTCCACTCCACAACCGTCGGCGGCACTTCGGTGCAGTCGATGAGTCCGCTTCAGAACTCCACTTGGAGATTGCGATTTGTTCTTAGTGGCTGAAAATTGATTTTTCAGTCCACTGCATCCAACTGGCCTCGATTAGATTTCTGAGGGGCTGTAGCTCAGCTGGGAGAGCGCCTGATTTGCATTCAGGAGGTCGCCGGTTCGATCCCGACCAGCTCCACCAGGTTGGTGGGGCGGATGGGAAGCTCCACAGGCCGGGCCTGTAGCTCAGATGGCTAGAGCGCACCCCTGATAAGGGTGAGGTCGGTGGTTCAATTCCACCCAGGCCCACCAAAACAGAATCTGAGCCGCCGATGTTTCATCAGCGGCCAAATCAGCAGTTTGTTGAGCAGGAATGTTCAACTGATTGCTGAGGCAATCGAGATCTTTGACAACTGAATATTGACGGGCATTAAAACACAAGTAAGCGTTTTAGAATGTTTAGTAATTGATCGTGTGTGCGAAGTAGATTTTATGGTCAAGCTACTAAGAGCGTGTGTGTGGATGCCTTGGCGCAAGTAGGCGAAGAAGGACGCGATCAGCTGCGAAAAGCTCCGGGAAGTCGCTAATAGGCTGTGATCCGGAGATATCCGAATGGGGAAACCCAATGGGTGCGAACACCCATTACCGTTATCTGAATACATAGGGTAACGGAGCGAACTCGGGGAAGTGAACCATCTCAGTACCCGAAGGAAGAGAAAACAACAGTGATTCCGCTAGTAGTGGCGAGCGAACGCGGAAGAGCCTAAACCAGGCGATTCGAGAGGAGAGCCTGGGGTTGCAGGACCACAAAACTTCAGGGATTAGGGATAGGGGTTAGGGAGCGGGAAACCAAACTCGAACCTCTGGCCCCAAGCCCTGAAGATTAAAGAGGGATAGGAAAGTGTTAATCGAACGGTCTGGAAAGGCCGGCCAAAGAGCGTGACAGCCGCGTAGGTGAAAATGCAATCCTCCTTTGAGTGGCTCCTAAGTAGGGCGGGGCACGTGGAACCCTGCTTGAATCCACCGGGACCATCCGGTAAGGCTAAATACTCACTTGCGACCGATAGTGAACCAGTACCGTGAGGGAAAGGTGAAAAGAACCCCTGCGAGGGGAGTGAAATAGTACCTGAAACCACACGCTTACAAGCAGTGGGAGGGCTATGCGCCGCAAGGCGAAAGCCTGACCTCGTGCCTATTGCATAATGAGCTGGCTAGTTATTCTCAGTGGCAAGGTTAAGCGCAAGCGAGCCGAAGCGAAAGCGAGTCTGAACAGGGCGATGGAGTCGCTGGGAATAGACGCGAAGCGGGATGATCTACCCTTGGCCAGGATGAAGGCCGTGTAACAGCGGCTGGAGGTCCGAACCAGTGTTGGTTGAAAACAGCTTGGATGAGCTGAGGGTAGGGGTGAAAGGCTAATCAAATTCCGTGATAGCTCGTTCTCTCCGAAATAGCTTTAGGGCTAGCCTCTCGTGGTCCGTCGCGGTGGTAGAGAACTGATTGGACTAGGGGCCTTCCCCGGTTACCGAATCCAACCAAACTGCGAATGCCGTGAATGTGTAGCGAGGGAGTCAGACAGTGGGGGCTAAGCTTCATTGTCGAAAGGGAAACAGCCCAGACCGTCAACTAAGGTCCCCAAATTCATGCTCAGTGGGAAAGGAAGTCGGGACGCTCAGACAGCCAGGAGGTTGGCTTAGAAGCAGCCATCCTTTAAAGAAAGCGTAACAGCTCACTGGTCGAGCGGCTCGGTGCCGACAATATAACGGGGCTTAAGCATGATACCGAAGTTACGGATTCCGAGTAATCGGAATGGTAGGAGAGCGTTCTCAACAGCGGTGAAGGTGTATCGAAAGAAGCACTGGAGCGTTGGGAAGTGACTCTGCCAGCATAAGTAGCGAGAAACCAGGTGCGAACCCTGGTCGCCGTAAGTCTAAGGATTCCTGAGAAAGGTTAATCCGCTCAGGGTTAGTCGGAGCCTAACGCGAGGCCGAAAGGCGTAGCGGATGGACAGCAGGTTAATATTCCTGCACTACCTTGTTTCGATCAAGACCGAAGGGGGGACGCAGACCGTAAGTTCTGGGGCGTAATGGTTTCAAACCAGAGCGAAGGGAGATCCGGAGAGGAAAATCCGCCGGGTCGTCTGCCAGGAAAAGCCTCTAAGGAGAGATAAGGTATCCGTACCACAAACCGACACAGGTGGACGAGAAGAATATTCTAAGGCGCTCGGGTGATGGTATGTTCAGGAACTAGGCACATTAGCTCCGTAACTTCGGGAGAAGGAGTGCCCATCGCAAGGTGGGCCGCAGTGAATAGTCTCAGGCGACTGTTTAACAAAAACACAGGTCTCTGCAAAGTCGAAAACGACGTATAGGGGCTGACGCCTGCCCGGTGCCGGAAGGTTAAAGGGAGAGGTCAGCGCAAGCGAAGCTTTGAACTGAAGCCCCGGTGAACGGCGGCCGTAACTATAACGGTCCTAAGGTAGCGAAATTCCTTGTCGGGTAAGTTCCGACCTGCACGAATGGCGTAACGATCTGAGAACTGTCTTAACATGCCGCCCGGCGAACTTGTGGTCCCGGTGAAGACGCCGGGTGCCCGCCACTAGACGGAAAGACCCCGTGCACCTTTACTATACCCTTTCATGGAACTATGGGGCGATCTGCGCAGGATAGGTGGGAGGCTTTGAATCCGGGTTTTTGGACTCGGAGGAGCCAACGGTGAGATACCACCCTGATCGTTCTGTGGTTCTAACCTCCATCCCTGAACGGGATGAGGGACAGTGGAAGGCGGGTAGTTTGACTGGGGCGGTCGCCTCCTAAACGGTAACGGAGGCGCGCGAAGCTAGGTTCAGGCGGCTTGGAAATCCGCCGACGAGTGCAAAAGCATAAACCTGGTTAACTGCGAGACCAACAAGTCGAGCAGATACGAAAGTAGGCTTTAGTGATCCGGTGGTTCTGCATGGAAGGGCCATCGCTCAACGGATAAAAGGTACGCCGGGGATAACAGGCTGATCGGAGTCAAGAGTTCACATCGACGCTCCGGTTTGGCACCTCGATGTCGGCTCATCGCATCCTGGGGGTGTAGAAGCTCCCAAGGGTTAGGCTGTTCGCCTATTAAAGCGGTACGTGAGCTGGGTTCAGAACGTCGCGAGACAGTTCGGTCCCTATCTGTGGTGGGCGTAGGAGATTTGAAAGGGCCTGCCCTTAGTACGAGAGGACCGGGGTGGACGAACCTCTTGTGATCCAGTTGTCCCGCCAGGGGCATCGCTGGGTAGCGAAGTTCGGTCAGGATAAACGCTGAATGCATATAAGCGTGAAACCTTCCTTGAGATGAGATCTCCCAAGCGAAAGCTAAGAAGGGCACAGGAAGACTACCTGTTTGATAGGACGGATGTGTAAGCGTAGTAATACGTTGAGCTTACCGTTACTAATTGCCCGTTCGGCTTGACCATAAAATTTACTGCGTACACAAGGTCAAAGACGCAAGCATTCTTTCCGCTTACCAGTGTTTAAGCCCGTCAATATTCAGAAGTCAGAGGCGCCCCAAAGGAGCCTCTGATGTCGCCAGTTTCTGGGTGACCATAGCGAGAGGGACCCACCCGTTCCCATCCCGAACACGGCAGTTAAGCCTCTCAGCCCCGATGGTACTGCATAGGCAACTATGTGGGAGAGTAGGAAGTTGCCCGGTTTATCTTCCAAAAGCCCGATCCTTACCGGATCGGGCTTTTGTGCGTTATCACGCACAGATTCGATCCTCACCCTGTCCGCCGCGGCACCATTTGCTCCGGCCCTTCGTTTGCTGCCAGCCCCGTCTCATGGTATAGTCGAATCGCGTTTGATAGCTTCCGCGAGTCCGGTGAGTGTACCCAGCGACGGCACCGTCGTTCCGCTAGCTTCCTCCCCGATGAGCCCGCTTTCAAATTGTTTGGAGGATTTGAGTGAAGAATATTTTCGTCGGCAACTTGGATTTCAACGCCACCGAGGAGGCTGTCCGTAGTCTCTTCGAACGATACGGCGCCGTCAACAGCGCCAGGATAATGACCGATCGCGACACCGGCCGTTCCCGCGGGTTCGCGTTCGTGGAAATGGAGAATGAATCGGAAGCGGATCAGGCGATTCCAGCGCTTAACGGCTACACCCTGGACGGCCGCGCCCTGAACGTCAATGAGGCGCGTCCCAAGCCGGACCGCGGCTTCGGCGGCGGCGGTGGTGGCCGGTTCGGCGGTGGCGGCGGTGGTGGCCGGCCGGGTGGCGGCGGCGGTGGCCGGCGTCCCGGCGGCGGCGGTGGCGGTGGCGGCGGACGTCGCGAACCGCGCTGGTAGCAGCAGATCACGAGAGAGCCCGGGCACAGTTTATGTCCCCGGGCTCTTTTGTTATTTCAAGCGTCTGTGCGGGGACTGAAGCCTGCGGGTCCTACAATCCCGCGCGTTCCGTTTTCCAGGAACGCCCGCAGCCGATGGCTGCGGCTGGGATGGCGCAGTTTGCGCAGCGCCTTGGCTTCGATCTGCCGGATGCGCTCGCGCGTCACCGCGAAGTTCTGGCCGACTTCCTCCAGCGTGTGCTCGCTGCCGTCTTCCAGGCCGAACCGCATCTTGATGATCTTCTCTTCGCGCGGCGTCAGCGTCTTCAGCACCTGCGCCGTCTGCTCGCGCAGATTCAGATTGATCACCGCGTCCGAGGGCGAAATGCCGTTGTGATCCACGATGAAATCGCCCAGGTGCGACTCTTCCTCTTCGCCGATCGGCGTCTCCAGCGAAATCGGCTCCTGCGCCACGCGCAGCACCTTGCGCACCTTCGATACCGGCAACTGCAGGCGCTTCGCGAGTTCTTCGTTGGTGGGTTCGCGGCCCAGTTCCTGCACCATCTGCCGCGAGGTCCGGATCAGCTTGTTGATGGTCTCGATCATGTGGACCGGAATGCGGATGGTCCGCGCCTGGTCCGCGATGGCGCGCGTGATGGCCTGCCGCACCCACCACGTGGCATAGGTCGAAAACTTGTAGCCGCGGCGGTATTCGAACTTGTCCACCGCCTTCATCAGGCCGATGTTGCCTTCCTGAATCAGATCCAGGAACTGCAGGCCGCGGTTGGTATAGCGCTTGGCGATGCTCACCACCAGGCGCAGATTGGCTTCGATCAGTTCCTTCTTGGCGGCCTCGGCCTCCTGGTGCGCCTTGGTGATGATCTCCAGCGTGCGCCGCAATTCGGCCGCCGAGGCGCCGAACTGCTCCTCTGGCTGCTGCAGTTTCTGCCCGAAAGCGCGCTGCTCTTTGCGCAGATCCTTGACGCCTTCGGCGCGCGCGCCGGGCCACGTTTCCAGCTTGCGCTGCACGCGCGCGATCTCGCTCTCCACCGGCTTCAGCTCTTCCACCGCCGTCGCGAATGCGGTCGATCAGGTGGCGGATCACCGGCGTCTGGAATTGCAGGGTCCGCACCAGCCGCGATGGTCTGCACCACCAGCCGGCCCAGTTCCCACAACTGGCGCCGGTACTGCTTGGGCTTCATGCTGCGCGGAATGGCCTGCAGCTTCTGCCGGCATCTGCAGGAATTTCTTGTAATGCCTGGCGAGGTCTTCAACGGAGCGGAAGAATTCCTGCCTCTTCTCCTCCACCAGTTCGTCGGTCAGGATGGGGTCGGAGATCTGCACGACGTCGCGCGCGGAGACCAGGTCCTTGGCCATCTCCTCGCCCAGGAGAAAGATCTCCTGAATCACCAGGGGCGCGCGCGACAGCGATTTCAGTACCGTGTTCTGGCCGCGTTCGATGCGCCGCGCGATCTCCACTTCGCCTTCGCGCGTGAGCAGCGGAACCGTGCCCATTTCCCGCAGGTACATGCGAACCGGATCGTTGATCTTTTCGCCGCCGAGCGCAACCGGCAGTTCCAGATCGAGAAGCTCTTCGGTCTCCTCGAGCTTCTTTTCGAAATCCTTGGCCTCTTCCAGGATCTCGATGCCGGCGCCGTCCAGGCCGGCGAGCACATCGTCCAGTTCGGACGCCGCCGTTGATATCGCCGGGCAGAACTTCGCTGACTTCGTCGTACAGAACGTAGCCCTTTTCCTTGCCCATCTGCACGAGCCGCTGGAGCCCATCGAATTTGTCGTCAAGCGCCACTGAAGCCCCGTACCCCCCGATGGTACGTTTACTTAATCCAGATCATTGTACACCACGACACGTAACACATTTTGGTGGTCCGAATATCATGTTCGGTCCCTCGTATCGCGCTCCAAATTCTGGAGATCGCCGGTGGTCCGCAACGCGTCCTCCCAGCGGCCTGCGCGCTCGGCTTCCTTGATCTGCAGCTTCAATTGCCGGCGCAATTCTTCGTTGTGGGACCGGCGCATACTGGCCACCGCCGCCATCACTTCTTCGCGCGATATCTGGCCGTCGGAGTTCAACACCGCTTCGGCCAGCAGGTGCTGATCGTCCGCTTCCAGCCGGGCATATAAATCGTCGAAGCTGACTCGCCCGCCTCCATCGTGCAAGGCGAACATCGCCTGAAAAATCCGCTCCGAAGGGAAGGTGCGAGCCGCGTCGATGCCTTTCAACAATTCGAGCACTTCGTTGCGAATCTCCTCATCGTTGAGAAGCGCTTGCAGCAGTATGCGCTCGTCATGCCGCACCACCACCTTCTGGCGCGCGAACGTCTTCTCCTGACCGTTGACCACCGCCTTCCGGAAACTGTCGAGCACCAGCCCGCGGTCCACGCCGATGTACCCGGCCAGGTCGTTGGCGACGGTCACGCGCTCCAGGCGGTCGGAAATCCGGTTCACCGCGGGAAGCAGGAATTTCAGAACCGATACCAGGCCTTCGCTGGTATGGACGTCGAAGCGGCCGCGCGCGCGGTCCGCCAGCCAGTGAAAATACCCCTTCGCCTGGCGCAGCTTTTCGGCATAGGCTTCCGCGCCGCGGTCCTTGCAATATTCGTCCGGGTCCAGGCCGCCGTCCAGCTCCAGAATCCGTACCTGCATGCCTTCCTGCAACAGCGCGTCGATGCGTTTCTCGGTGGCATTGGCGCCGGCCGGATCCGGGTCGAAATTCATCACCATGTGGCGCGAATGCCGCGTCAGGGCCTGGATCTGGTCGCTGGTGAGCGACGTCCCGCAACTCGCCACCACGCCCGGAAAGCCCGCGGCGGAAACGCCGATCGCGTCCATGTAGCCTTCCACCAGGATCACCCGGTCTTCCTTGCGGATGGCCTCCTTGGCGCGGTGAAGGTTGTACAGCACGCGGCTCTTTTTGTAGATCGCAGTCTCGGGCGAATTCAGGTATTTCGGCTCGTCCTCCGCTGCGAGTGCGCGCCCGCCGAAGGCGATAATCCGGCCCGATTCATCGTGAATCGGAAACATCAGCCGGTTGCGAAAGCGGTCGTACATGCTGCCGTCCTGCCGCTTCCCCACCAGCCCCGACTCTTCCACCTGCGCCGCTGAAAAATCCTGCGATTCCAGCACGCGTATCAGGGCGCGGCCGGAGCGGTCGGAGTAGCCCAATCCGAATCGCTCGATGGTCTCCGCCGCCACGCCGCGCCGCGCCAGGTATGCGCGCGCCGCCTCGCCGGCACCGCTCTTCAGATTGGCCTGAAAGTTCTCCTGCGCCAGTTCGTGCATGCGCAGGACGGCCCCGCGGCGGCGCGAATCCTCGTCGGAGTAATTGCCCCGCTTGGGCATGGCGATGCCGCAGCGGTCCGCCAGAACCTTCAGCGCTTCGTAAAAGCTGATGCCCTGCGTCTCCTGGACAAATTTGAAGACGTCCCCGCCGGCGCCGCAGGAAAAGCACTTGTAGAACTGATGCACCACGTGCACGGTGAAAGAGGGCTTCTTCTCATTGTGGAACGGGCAGAGGCCCATATAGCGGCTGGGCCCCGAGGGGCGAAGCCGCACGTGCTCTCCGACAACATCGACGATGTTGACGGCGCTCCTCACCTGGTCGCGGATATCCATCTCGCCCCTTTCCAGACATTATCCCGCACCCTGCCGCCGTTAACTTGCGCGGGCGTGACATTCCTCTCCCCGGTTGATGCCCCGCCAGTATCCGACGATATCTTGATCCATCCACGATGCGCCGCGATAAACTTCACCATGCTCCCGGTTACCCTACTCGATGATCTGAGCCCCTATGCCCGGGTAGCCACAGCCATCGCGCCTTTTCTTGCCGCTATCGTCCTGCGCCTTGTTTTCGGAAAGAACCGGGTGACGCGTATCCTGCTTTCCGTCAGCACTACCTGGTTCGCTATCAATATTCTGATGGCGCCCTACTCCCCCAGCATGCGCCGCGACCTGACGCATCTCTGGGTGGTCGTCTCCCGCTAGCGGCGGCATCCCGCATCCGGTTGGCGGAAGCCGGGCGGAATTCGATACAATACAGACGTAAGGAGGCCATGATGGACCCCGTATTATCTGCTGGTATCGCCGGCCTGGGCGCACCCGAGCTGATCGTCATTGCCTTAATTGCCGTGCTGTTATTCGGCGGCAAGAAGGTAGGCGAGTTGGGCAAAGGACTTGGTGAAGGCATCAAGAACTTCAAGACTGCCATCAAGAGCGACGAAGAGAGGCTCGAGGAACAGCGCGAAGCTCTGAAACGCGAAGAGGAGCGGCTGGCTGCCAAAAAGCAGGCACTCGAAGACGAAGCGAGGCTCGAAGCGAAGAAGCAAGCATAGACTTCCTGAAACTGCCCGCAGGTTGTGCAGCGTTCGTCAGCTTCAAAGTTCCGGTAACCAACAAAAACCCCGCGGCGGCCCATCGGACCTCGCGGGGTTTTGATTTTTCGGTGATCCCGGCAGAACCTATTTCTTTTTCGGCGGGACGATCGCATCCTTCGCGGCTTTCGCCACGCGGAACTTTACCACCTTTTTGGCGGGGATCTTGATCGCCTCACCCGTGGCCGGATTCCGTCCCGTGCGGGCTTTGCGGTCGACGCGCACCAGGCGGCCGATTCCGGGCAGCACGAATACACCGTTCTTCTTCACTTCCGTAATCGCCAGGCTGGCGAGGGTGTCGAGGAAGCCGCGTGCGGTTTTGTTATTGACTTCGTTGCCTTCTGCCAGCGATCGAACCAGTTGCGTCTGGGTCATTCTTGTATTCGCCATATCTCTCCTTATGAATTCTCCATCGAACAGGCCTGAATGCGGCCTTTTGCGGGGCTGCAAACGATATCAATCATAAGGGAAGGCCCCGTTGATGTAAAGGGAATTGCACGCAAAAAGGCCCATTTTACGGGTTTTTTTCGCATCGACCCCCTCGAAAGGGCCGTTTTACGGTAGTTTGACGAATCCCACCGCACCCGACCACTGCAATTCCCCTGTTGCAAAGGGCGCCGAAACCTTGTTCTTCACAGTCCGAAAGCGAACGCCGCCGGCTGCCGGTTCCAGCAAAATACGTACCGCGGCGTACAGCTTCAACCCCGGCCCTCCGGCGCTCACCTCGTTCTCTCCGCCGCCGCGAGTCTGATTGAGGAACAGGATCACCACGCCGCTTCTGGCGGCCGCCGCGAGTTTCCGCAGGCCGGATGCCAGAACCCGGCTCTGCATACCAGCGCTGCCTTCGCCCAGCGAGGTTTCGAGTTCCATCAGGGGAACCAGGGCCGCCGCGGAATCCAACACGATCAGATCTACGGCCCCAGACACCGCCAATTGACGCGTCACCTCCAGGGCCTCTTCCGCGGATTCAGGCTGTCCTAAGGGAAGTGCCTCGATGTTTACGGAGAGCCGCGCCGCGTAGGCCGGATCAAAGGTGTGGTCGGCATCGATCCATGTGGCCGGGGACCCGGCCTGCTGCGCGTGGGCGACAATCTGCAACGCCAGGGTGGTCTTTCCGGCGGCCGAAGGGCCGAACAGCTCGACAATGCTTCCGCGCGGCAATCCCCCTACGCCGAGAGCCTGATCGAGCGACGGAAATCCCGTTGCAAGCGCGCCCGGCGTGCGGCTGTGCATGCGCGCGAGCTTCAGCCGGATAGTGCGCTGACGTTCCTCCTCGCTCATGGCGTGGGTGGCCCGGACGCCCGGGTCCTATCGTGTTCTATCGCTTGCCCTGCGCGGCTTTCGAAGGCGGTCCGGCCGGCACAGGTTCCACCGCGGGAACGGGCTGCTCCTGCTTGACCAGCCCCAGCGTCTTGCGGAGTTCCGTATCGATGTTCGCGCGAATATCCTGGTTGTCCTTCAGGAACTGCCGCGCGGTTTCGCGCCCCTGGCCGATGCGGTCGCCCTTATAGCTGAACCACGATCCGCTCTTCTCCACGATATTCTGGGCTACTCCGAGATCCAGCAGGTCGCCTTCCTTGGAAACGCCTTCTCCATAGATCAGGTCGAACTCGGCTTCGCGGAACGGCGAGGCTACCTTGTTTTTCACTACCTTGACCTTGGTGCGATTCCCCACTACGGCGTCGCCGTCCTTGATGGCTGCAATGCGCCGGATGTCCAGGCGCACCGAAGCATAAAACTTCAGAGCGCGGCCGCCCGTGGTGGTTTCCGGATTGCCGAACATCACGCCAATCTTTTCGCGAATCTGGTTGATAAAAATGAGGCAGGTGCGCGATTTCGAGACAATGCCGGTGAGCTTGCGCAGAGCCTGCGACATCAACCGCGCCTGCAGGCCCATGTGGCTGTCGCCCATCTCGCCATCAAGTTCCGCTTTGGGAACCAGGGCCGCCACTGAGTCCACCACGAGGACGTCGATCTGCCCTGAGGCGGTCAGGGTGTTGGTGATCTCCAGCGCCTGTTCGCCGTAATCCGGCTGCGAAACCAGCAGATTGTCGATATCCACGCCGAGCTTCCTGGCGTACACCGGATCCAGCGCGTGCTCCACGTCGATGAAGGCTGCGATGCCGCCCTTCTTCTGCGCCTCGGCGATCACCTGGAGCGCAATGGTCGTCTTGCCCGAAGATTCCGGCCCGAAGATTTCGATCACGCGGCCGCGAGGCACACCGCCCACACCCAGGGCGGCATCCAGGGAAATCGATCCCGTCGAAATCACCGAAACCGGTACGATGGCATCCTTTGAGCCGAGCCGCAGAATCGAACCCTTGCCGAACTGCTTTTCAATCTGCCCGAGGGCCAAGTCTAATGCGCGCGCGCGTTCTTTCTCGTCCATGGTGGGAAAAGACTCCTGGAAGATGGGGTGAAATCTATTGTAACAGCCGGGGCCGCTATAATTGACTAGAGGATTTCCATGCTGGTTCGTCTCATGTTTTTTTGCGCCTTGTTGGCGACGATCGCCTATCCCGCCAAAAAGACTACAGCCACCGCCACCGGCGATAACGATGACCTGACCCTTACCGCGACGCTGCACACCGACCCCGCCGATATTAAGGATATGGTTAGTTCGGATTTGGGCGGTAACTACATCGTCGCCGAGGTCAAAGTCCAGCCCAAGTACGGAAAGACCGTGAACATCCAGAGGGACGATTTTCTGCTCCGGTGCTTCGATGGCAACGATAGCAGCCGTCCGTTCGTCGGGAGCCAGATCGCCGACCAGAGCACCCTGGTGGTGGGAAAGGTGATGGAGGGCGATGGGAAGAAGGCCAGGCCGCGGCTGACTCTGGGCGGAATGGGGGGCACTACCGGCCCTACCACGCAGTACGACAATGCCCCGGCCAAGGTCAAAGAAAACCATGACGCCAATGTCTCCGAGCTGGAAAAAACATTGGACGCCAAGATTCTGCCGGAGAAGAAGACCGATCAGCCGGTATCCGGCCTGCTCTACTTCGCTATAGAAAAGCGCAAGCTCAAGGACATGCAACTGGAATACGGTCCCAAAGAGAGCCGCATCGTACTGCACTTCAAGTAGCTATCTTTCCGAGACGCGCACGTTAAGCAAGCGGTCCTTTTGAACTCAAGAACTCAAGGCCACCAGTTCGCTTTGCGCCGCCTCGTCGGCCATCATCTCGTACAAATTGACGAACATCTGGTCGGATTCGCGCACGTTCCTCACCGTCTCCCGGTACAAATCGCGAAACGCCGGTTCATGGCGGCGTTTCCAGTCCGGCGCCATCTCCGCCAGCGTGCGCGTGTGGAGGGAACCAAAGGCAAACGCCCGCGGGAACCCGTAGCGCAGCGGCGAGACGGTGCCATCGTCCTCAATCACCAGCGGTGAAACCATGTCGTCGAAGTCGCCTGGCGCTTCCGGCAACTGGTAGCGGCTGAGCGAATCCAGGTGGATCATCAGTTTCCCGCGGTGCAGTTCGCGAAGGTATTCCACCATCATCCAGGCGGAGCCCATTTCCCGGCCCGGCAGCCCTTCGCCGCGCAAGTCCGAGCAGGCGCGGCCGAACTGTTCCAGCGGATGAACCTGGAGCATCAACGCGCCCTGCGCCACGGCGAAGCTCGCGGCCCATTTCAAGTCGTGCAGACTTTCCCGGGTCAGGGTGAATACGAATGCGAACGGAATGCGCGCCTGGCGCACCAGTTCCAGGCTATCCGCCATTTGCTGAAAGGCACGCTCGGAGCCGCGGATGCGGTTGTGGCGTTCGGGCATGCCATCGAGACTGATGGCCATCATGTCCACCAGCCCGCGGAGTTCGTCCATCTTCCGCGGTGTGATGACGGTCCCGTTGGTTACCAGGGTGGTGATCATTTTGTGCCGGCGCGCTTCGCGGCAAAGCGGCGCCAGTTGCGAATAGAGCAGCGGCTCGCCTCCGGAGACGCTGAGGCCGTTGTATCCCAGGCGAGAGGCATCGCGCACGGCTTGAAGAAGAAGCGAGGCGCCCAGTTCGCCCCGCTCCTGGGGACCTGATGACGAATAGCAGTGAAGACAGCGCAGATTACACAGGCGGGTCGGGTGAACTTGCAGGATGCGGATATCTGGGCCAGTGAAGGTCATCGGGTCACCTCGAAACCGGTTATTCCTGGATGGTGCCGACGTTGACCTGTACCAGAATTCCCTCGGGGTTCAGAATCCCGTAAGGGAACAGCCGGATACTGCCGCTCACCGCCGCCGCCTGCTCTACGAACTGATTGAAGTGCGGCGGGAGCGGATACGGAAAGCGGAACGTCGGGCAGATATCGTCGCCCGGTTCGAATCCGGCCTTCGACACCACATCGGCGGAATTGGCCGCGGCCGCAGCCACAAGGCGCGTGATCTGTTCTTTGTTGGCGTGCTGCATAAGCCGCTGAACCGTTGCGTCGACATTGATCTTGGCGTTTGCTGGCGATCCCATTTTTCGTGCTCCTCTTTGAAAACTCTCTTGTCGTTTTCGGAACAGTAGTGACGCCGCGCCAGGGATCGTTTCCGGAATTTCGCAGGAGCTGTGAAACGATTATGTACCGGTTGGCACCATTGTTCAGGAACAGCCCGCACACAGAATCGGAGGCTGTGTGATGTGGACGCTGAGCATCGTCCGAGGCGCCGGCATTCGTGCCGGCGCTGGGGCTGCGCAGGCAGGCCCTCCGCCTCAAAAAGCTTAAGCCATCCAAATTCCCCGCTGTATAATCAACCTTGTGCAGCGTCAGAGTTTCGACGCCCTCTATCTGGAGCGCCTGACTAACGCCGACGACCAAACGGAACGCGATTTTGCCGCCTATTTCGGGGAGCTTCTCACTATCAAATTGCGTTCCCGCTTGCGTTCGGCCCACCTGATCGAGGACGTAAAACAAGAGACATTTCTGCGAGTGCTGAAAGCGCTCCGGCAGAAGAATGCCATCGCCAATCCGCAAGCTCTTGGTTCGTTCGTCAACTCCGTCTGCAACAATGTCCTGTTCGAACTGTACCGGTCGGAATCGAAGATTGCCGAGCCGCCCGAGGACCGCCCGGCGGAAGGCAAAGACGCCGAAACCGGCATGGTGGATGAAGAGGCCCGCGTGCAGGTGCGGCGTGTGCTCGAGGAGATGCCCGAAAAGGACCGCAAAATCCTGCGCTGGCTCTTTTTCGACGAGCGTGACAAGAACACCATCTGCAGCCTGCTTAGCGTAGACCGGGAATATCTCCGGGTGCTGGTGCATCGCGCCAAGCTGCGGTTTCGGGCGGATTACCTGAAGCGCACGCGAGCCGCCGTTCCGCGCCGCTAAACCGGCCAGCCCACCGTCACTGCCACACGTTCCGAGAAATGCGCCAGCGGCGCGCCGTGCGGACCCGGCAGGCCTGCCGCTTCCAGCAGATCCTCGCGGAGCCGGACCACGGAGGCCCGCGCGAGCGGCCAGGGCGGGTGTTCGACCTCCGCGTACCGCAGCCGTCCGCCCCGTTCCGCAAATAGCCGGAAGCGCGCCGTCAGAAACAGCTCCAGATCGCTGGGAGATGCGATACCCTGTTCCACCTTCACGGCCACGTCGCATCCGGCCCGCCCGGGGCCGAGCCGCCGGCTCCGGTAGCGCACATCCGGGCCCACCCGGTCCAGAGACATGCGAGCCCAGAAATACGGGAGCGCGAATGCCACCCGCGCGCCAACCACCGCCGCCAGCCGGGCGGCGTCCAGCGAAAAGAACCAGACCCCGCGCCGCCCCTGGCGATCCACTACATAGGTGCGGACATTTGTTTCCAAGAAATGGGAAAGCCACGGAGCCGGCGGCACTCGCGGATGCGTCAGCCCTTCGATCGCAAAAGGCACCAGCCCCACCCAGGCCGCGCCACCCCAGAGGTCCAGCTCCAGGGAATTCGGGACTAACGGACGAACCGACTCCGCGGCGTACGGCCAGTGTAAAAACGTGAGGTCCCGCCACACCTGCCGCATGGCCGGCCGCAAAACGCGAACTGGCGCGGCGGCCGAAATCGCTTCCATGGCAGCCTCCAGTGTAGCCGCCCGGACGGCCCGGCCCTAAGGTAAGCTGTAAACAATGAGAATCCTGGTAGTCGAGGACGAAAAGCGGATTGCCGACTTTTTGTGCCGGGGCTTACAAGGAGCCGGGTACGCCGTGGACGCTGCTCTAACGGGAGCCGCCGCGTTGGAACATACCCACTCCGCCGATTACGACCTGGTCATCCTGGACCTTATGCTGCCCGATATGGACGGTCTCCAGGTACTGGAGAAGATCCGGAATCGCAAGGTCGGTCCCCCGGTTCTGATCCTGAGTGCGCGCGGCGGGCTGGACGACCGGGTCAAAGGCCTGGAACAGGGCGCTGACGATTTCCTGGTCAAGCCCTTCGCCTTTGTCGAACTCCTGGCGCGCGTGCGGGCGCTGCTTCGCCGTGGCCAGCCCACGCCGGAAAAACTGCAGGTCGCCGATCTTACGCTGGATTGCATCCGCCGCAAGGTGATTCGCGGGCAGGAGATCATCGACCTGGCTCCGAAAGAGTTCGGCATCCTGGAATATATGATGCGCAATCGCGGACGCCCGCTGAGCCGCACCATGATTGTGGAGCACGTCTGGGACATGGATTACGACGGGCTCACTAATATCGTGGACGTCTATATCCGCCACCTGCGCAGCAAGATTGACGACCGCTTCCAGCAGAAGCTGATCCAGACCGTTCGCGGCATCGGGTACATGATCGAAGCCCCGGACCGGCCTGCCGAGCGGCCCGCCGATCAGATTCCCGAACGGCAGGTGTAGCGTGCGCTTTCGATTCAGAGGACGGGATTTCCGGCGCATGAGCCGCAATTTGCGCGTCCGGCTGACCGCCGCCTACGCCATCTTTTTCGCGCTGCTGCTGTTCGGCATCGCCTTCGGCTTCCGCGAGTACCTGGCAAGCACCCTGGACACCCAGGCCAAAGACGATCTGAACGAGGAATGGGCCGGCGTGAAGGGCGGCTTCCTGCGCTTTCAGTTCGACCCGGACCCCGGCTGGCGTACCGACTGGTACTACGACGACAAAGATCCCGACGAAACCACTGCCGTCCTGGATATCAAAAAGACCTACCTGGTGACCGATCAATTCGGCAAAGTGCTGGTCGATGCCAAGACCAATGAACGCCAGGTCTCCACCGAATACGAAGATATCGGCATCGATACGCCGGCCTATATCCAGGCTCGCGTGCGAAAGGCAGAGCTGGATTACAAGCCCGGCGTCCCGGGAATTCCGGTCTTTGAGCCGCGCAGGGACTCCAGCGGCGCGCGCTACCTGATTCGCAGCGTGGTGACGTTCTGGCACACGCAAACCGATACGGGCCGCGGGACTCCCTTCTTTGCCGCCCTCGGCACGTCGCTCGATGAGAACGACAAGATTCTGGCCAAGTACACCTGGCGGGTTTTTATCGGGATCATCCCCGGCGGCCTGATTCTGGGCTCGGTCCTGGGATGGATTATGGCCGGCCGCGTGATGACTCCGGTCCGCGAAGTGGCCCACGCCGCCCAGCGCATTTCCGGGTCGAACCTCAGCCTGCGCATTCCCACGCGGCAGGCGGATGACGAGCTCGACTACCTGATTCTCACATTTAATCGCATGATCGAACGCCTGGAAACCTCCTTCCAGCAAATGAAGCAGTTTTCCACGGATGTCTCGCACGAGCTTCGCACGCCCATCACCGCCATCCGCGGGCAACTGGAAGTGGCCCTGTTCACCGCCAAGACCACCGAGCAGTATCGCGAGGCCATGTTCAACGCGCTCCAGGATATCGACCGGCTCTCGCAGATTGTGCGCGCCCTGCTGCTGCTGTCCCAGGCCGAATCCGGCCAGTTGGCCTTGCAGAAATCGCGCCTCAACCTGTGCGAGGTGGTGCGGGAGATCGTCGAACAGTTTCAGATTCCCGCCGAAGCCGCCGGTGTTCGTCTCACCGCCGAGCTCCCGCCAGACTGCGCCGCCGAAGGCGATCGCGTGCAGATCGAGCGCATGCTCAGCAATCTGCTTTCTAACGCCCTCAAATTCACGCCGGAGGGTGGCAACGTACGGGTAGCCCTGGAGAACACGCCCAACTCGGTCGAAATCGCGGTCGAAGACACCGGGTGCGGCATTCCGAACGAATACCTGCCGCAGATCTTCGACCGCTTCTATCGCGTCCCCGGCTCCGGTCCCGCGCCGGGACCCGAGCAGGGCCTGGGCCTGGGCCTCAGCTTCGTCGCCTGGATCGTCAAGGCTCACCGCGGCAAGATCGAAGTGGACAGCACGCCGGGCAAGGGCACCCGCTTCACCATCAAGCTCCCCGCCGATGGCGTTGGCTCGGACACCATGGAGATCGTTCAGCCCGTCGGCTTGGCATAGGCCCAATGCGGTTCCGTCCGCAGGCTGGAGACGGCCGGGGTTACCTTTTTCCGAGCGGCGCGCGACTAGCCCTAGGCGGCCTTGACGGTCAACCTCACACCGGCTCTCCTCTGCAGCACCTGGAGAATGGCGAAGAAGTTGGCCGTGCTTGGGTTGCCTCGCGGCCCCAACATCCGGTGTAGGCTCTTGCCTGGCTTACCCAGTTCCGCCGCCAATCGCTCGAAGCCAACGGTGGCGTTAATGACGTCGCGCAACACTGCTTTCCCCGTCGTGTCATCTCCGGCAAGGTAAGCGTTCACCGCCTCCGTGAGCAATGCGTTACGGAAAGCCCTGTCCCGCTGTGCCCGAACGTAAACGGTTTCCCGAAATGCTCTTGTCAAGGCCATTTGCCCTACTCCTCGCCGCCCTTGCGACGGTGCTTGTACTCGGCCCAAAAGCCTTGCGCGGCCGCGATCGCGGCGTTCTGTCGCTTCTTCGAACTCCCGCCCAACAGGATCACGATTCGCTGGCCATCCTTCCCGAAGTAGACCCGGTATCCCGGACCAAAATCGATCCTGACTTCGTAGACTCCAGCACCCACTCCCTCGACATTCGAAAAGTTTGCTTGACCTAGCCGTGCGACCGCAATCGTCACGCGCGCCGCCGCCACCGCATTCAAGACTTCGAACCAGCGTGCAAACGGCGACCGGCCCGCGCGGCGTCCAGGAACTCCCGGATCTCGATTTCAGCCACCGCTAATGGTAACACATACGTTACCATCTCGGCCAGCCACGCCGTTCAACCATGGCTCCGGTCCGAATCTGGCCTTCAAAGAAACCAGACGGCGCAGTCGAAACGATCTTCGGCATCGCGAAGGCGGCGAGTGTGTCGGTCTCGCAGCAGAGCGCCATCCGTGCCGCGACCACCGGTAACAGAGCCGCCTTCACATCTCGATCCTAACGCCCCGCATTACGTTCCGCATTCCTTAACTGAACGGCCTTGGCCTAGCGGCCGCCACATCCCGCCACGCGCGCAATGCAACGTGATAGTATTCGGAAGCTATGTTGATCACTGCCGCCATTCTGGCGATATTTGTGTACGGCATCATCGCGGCCATGTTGGGCACGATCCTGCCGGATATCTCGCAGCGCTTCTCCCTCTCTCCGAAGCAGAACGGGAACATCGCACTTTTTCAGGCAATCGGATTAATGGTCGGATCGTTCTTCGTGGGTCCATTGATGGATGTGGAAGGCAAGCAGGTGGGCATGCTGGCCGGACTGGGACTGGTCGCCCTGGCGCTGCTCACGCTGCGCGGGGCAGGCGGCTATCAATCGGTAGTTGTGGCGATGCTGGTGCTGGGCATTGGCGGCGGCATCGTAGTCACGGCGGCCAATACCTTGAATGCCGATATTGCCAGCCTGAACGGAACAACACCGGCGGTGATTAGCAACTGGCTCAACCTTTTCTTTGGACTGGGCGGCCTGGTGACTCCCTTGATCAGCGCCAAGCTGTTCCACCAGAACCCCAGGGCACTGGCGCTCTTCGCAGCGATTCTGGCCATCCTCGGACTTCTTGCCAGCGTGGTGGCTCCTTTCAAACCGCCCAGCGGTACGGTTTCCTTCCAGTTCTCCGCTGTGGGCGGACTGCTCACGAACCCGAAGTTGCTGGCTTTAGCCCTTTTGTTGTTCCTTTACGTGGCCTGCGAAGTCGGTGTGTGGAACTGGCTGGTGCGGCACCTGGTGGCGCACGGAGTGCCGGAAGGCAAAGCGCTCACCATCCTCTCGCTCGGCTTCGCGCTTGGACTGCTGATCGGCCGAATTGCGGCGGCGCAGATTCTTACCCATCTGGACGGCAAGACCGTGCTGATCGGCGCGTCCGCTCTCATGGCGGTGACCACGTACTTCATGCTGAACAGCAACAAACCGGGTGTTGCGCAGGGGCTGGTATTCCTGGCTGGTATCGCCATGGCTCCGGTCTTCCCCACCACCCTGGGCGTGGTCGGCGCCACATTCACAGGTGCCACGGCCGCCACCGCTATTGGCATTGCCGTCACCTTCGGCTGGTTCGGCCTGGCGGTGAGCTCGCCCATCATCGGCGGCATCGCGGGCAACGATCCCAAGCGGCTGAAGAAGGCCCTGCTCCTGCTGCCCGCCGCCAGCGTGATCATGGTCATCGACGCGGTGTTGCTGTAGGGCCGGCTTCCCGCCATCGCTCTTGTAACAACTCGGCTGCCGCAAAACTGATACAATCCAGTATCAGCGCCAGGCCACTATCTTCTCGTGCTTCGACGGGTCTTCAAAGCTTTCCAGTACCGCGACTTCCGGCTCATGTGGATCGGAGCGTGCACCTCTGCCATCGGCACCTGGATGCAGATGTTGGCGCAGGGCTGGCTGATCTGGCAATTGAGTCACTCCGCGCGGCTGCTGGCGCTGGACCCCATCCTGCAGACCATCCCTATCTTCCTGTTTTCCCTGCTGGGCGGCGTGCTGGCCGACCGGTTTGAACGCCGCCACATGCTGATGTTCTCCCAGTGCGTGCAGATGTGCGTCGCCCTGGTCCTGACAGTCCTGGTGGGCTTGCACGTGGTCAAGGTGTGGCACTTCCTGTGCGGTTCATTTATTGCGGGATTCGGGCAGGCCTTCGGCGGCCCGGCCTATTCGGCGCTGATCCCCACCCTGGTTCCGAAGGAAGACATGCCCAACGCCATCGCGCTGAATTCCATCCAGTTCAACGCGGCGGTGATGGTGGGGCCGGCCCTGGGCGGCATGGCCCTGGCCAAGCTTGGCAATACCGGCTGCTTCGCTCTCAATACGCTCTCCTTCCTCTTCCCGATCGTGGCCCTGATGATGCTGAAGACCCGCTTTCAACCGGAGAAGACCGCCGAAACCATCCTGGACAGCATGAAGCAGGGCATCGGCTTCATTCGCAAACAGGGCGCCATGCAGGGGCTGATCGTCTTGGGGTTTTGCATGGCCGCCCTCGCCGTGCCGATGAGGACGTTCCTGCCGGTGTTCGCCGACAAGGTCTTTCACCAGGGGGTGGAGACGAACGCACTGCTGCTTTCCATGTCCGGCATGGGGTCGGTGGTGGGTGCGCTGGCGGTGGCGGCTATGGGCAATGTGCAAAGGAAGGGCCTGGTGGCACTGGCGATGCTGGTCTCTCTGGGGGGCACCATCGCTGGATTCGCGCTTTCCAAATCGCTGGTGCTGAGTTGCGCCATGTTGTTCCTGTCCGGCGCCGCGATGATGGCTGCGTTTGCCATGGTCATCTCCCTGGTGCAACTCATCGTCTCCAACGAGATGCGGGGGCGCGTGATCAGCGTTTACAATTTCGCTTTCCGCGGCGGTATGCCGATGGGGAACTTTGCGGCCGGCCAATTCGTCCCACATTACGGAGCGCCGGCTGTAATTGCCGCGAACGGGTTGGCCCTGGTCGCGGTGGGGTTGTACTTTCTGTTCGGGCAACGGCGGGTCGCCGCTCTCTGATTTAATAAGTACAGGATATGTTGGCTCTGATATTAGCCGGATTTATGGCCGCCGCTGTCGCGCCTTCGCCGCTCGACGTGGCGCGCGATCAGCAGGATCGTGCGGCCCTGGATCGCATTCTGAATGAAAGCGCCGCGGCCGCCTCCAAAGCGCCGAATGACGCCGAAGCCCAGTATCGCGCGGCCCTGGCCGCTTCCTACCTGGCCGGCGTGGACATGGAACTGCGCGAAAAGAAACCGGCCCACGAGGTGGCCGAGCGCGGCATTCCCTTCGCCGAAAAGGCCGTCGCGCTCAAGCCGGACAACGGCGAGTATCTGCGCATCCTCGGCACGCTTTACGGCCAGGCCGTGAGCGACCTGATGAGCGGCCTGCGCTACGGCGCCAAAGCCAAGGATACGCTCAGCAAAGCCGTGGAGAAGTCCCCTAAGTCTTCCATGGTGTACGTGGCTCGCGGCGTGGGCAATCTCTACCTTCCGGCGCAACTGGGCGGCGGGCCGGCGGTGGCCATTCCCGATTTCCAAAAGGCGCTCGAACTCGATCCGAAAAATGCCGAAGCCTATGCCTATCTCGGCCTCAGCCTGCGCGACGAGCACAAGGACGCCGAGGCTCGCCATGCCTTCTCCAAGGCCCTCGAGCTGAACCCCAAACGTGTGTGGGTGAAACAGCAACTGGATAAGACGCCGGCCAAATGAAGCCTCCGGCGGTGGCCGCGGTCTGTTTCGGTCTGGCGCTCCTGAGCTTCTTCCGCTATCCCGGGCACACCTGGCTACAACAGGACACCCAGATCTACGTTCCCATCATGGAACACCAGCGCGACCCCACTGTGCTGCGCAATGACCTGCTGGTGCAGCAGCCGCAAGTTGCCTTCACTCTCTACGACGAGATCACGCGGAGTCTCCGCGCCCTCACCGGCCAAGACTTCCGCGAGGTACTCGCCGCCCAGCAGATTGTTACCCGGGCCCTGGGCATCTGGGGATTCTACCTGATGGCGACGGCGCTGGGTTTCTCCGCAGCCCCGGCATTGCTCATCGCGTCCGTCTGCGCGCTCGGCGCCCGCATCACCGGTCCTGAGGTGCTCTCGTTCGAGTACGAGCCCACGCCGCGCGCCTTCGCCGTCCCGCTGCTCTTCTGCGCCATCGGTCTGACGGCCCACCGGCGCTACCTGCCTGCCGCGCTCGCCGCAGCCTGTGCATTTCTTTACCATCCGCCTACCGCGCTGCCGTTCTGGGCGCTCTTCTTTGTGCTGGCCATAGCGACGCGCAACTGGAAAAGCCTGGCGCCGCTTTTGCTCTCCGCCGCTCTCCTGGCCCTCATGGCCCGAAGCGATGGCAGCCCGCCGCCTTTCGGACAACTCACGCCCCTGCAGGAGCAGCTTCAGCGCATGCGCGCGGCCTATTCCTGGGTCTCCACCTGGCATGCGGCGTGGATCCTGCATTACTGTCTGCTGTGCGTCATTGCGGCAATCGCTTTCGTGCGCCTGCGCTCCAGGATTCCTCGAGAGCTGAAGCTCTTTCTACTGGGCCTGCCCTTGCTTGGCATGTTGAGTATGCCCGCCTCCTGGCTTCTTCTGGAGCATTGGAAATGGCTGCTGGTGCCGCAATTCCAACCCATGCGCGCGCTGCTCTTCGTGGCCGTCGCCATGCAGTTCCTCACCGCCGCCGCCGGAGCCTGCGCCGCCATCGAACCGCCGCTGGCCGGAGGCCGTCGCGTGGTTCGCGCTGGCGTACCTGCTTCCGCTACAGCCGGTGCTTCCCGAGGGTCTAAGCTGGCGGATCTTTCTGGCTCTGCCTCTTGCCGCCGTGGCCCTGGCGGCTGTGAGGTTCCCGTTGCTCAGTCTGGCCGCGTTCATGGTTTTGCCGGTGGCCTATCCGCAATTGCACACGCCGGAACTGGCCCAACTCTCGGCATGGGCACGCACCTCAACTCCGCGCGATGCCGTTTTTCTCTTCCCCGATGAAGGGCATGGCCTTGCGTCCGGTATTTTCCGAGCGGATGCCCTGCGCGCGGTCTTCGTCGATTGGAAATCCGGAGGGCAGGTGAATTATCGCAGGGATTTTGCCGAGCAGTGGTGGACCCGGTGGCAGCTCACCATGAATGGTCCCATCGATCCGGCGCGATACGATGCCCTCGGCATCGCCTACTTCGTGGTCAAACCCCAACACAGCCTCAGCCAGCCGCCTGCCTTTCAAAACGCGGATTTTGTTGCGTACCGTACCATACCCCAGTAACCAGATTTTTATGTTATTTGGTCCGGTTTTGTGCGAATCTACTCCCATGCCTTTAGCAAAACGTGCGACTGCCGAGTTTCTCGGAACGTTCTGGTTGGTTTTCGGCGGATGTGGTGCCGCCGTGCTGGACGCAGCGTTCCCCAACCTGGGAATTGGATTCTTGGGCGTGGCCTTTGCTTTCGGACTGACCGTGCTCACCATGTGCTATGCCGTTGGACATATCTCCGGCGGCCACTTCAATCCCGCGGTGTCGGTTGGACTGATGGTCGGTAAGCGATTCCCCGCTTCGGACCTGTTGGCCTATGTAGTGGCTCAAGTCGTGGGTGCGATTGCCGCGTCTGGAGTCCTGTATGTCATCGCCAGCGGTAAGGCCGGATTCGACCTCGCCGCCGGCTTTGCCTCCAACGGCTACGCGGAGCACTCTCCCGGCGGATATTCTCTGGTGGCCTGCCTGGTTGCCGAGATCGTGCTCACCTTCATGTTCCTGATGATTATTCTCGGCGCCACCGATGCCCGCGCGCCGCAGGGTTTCGCGCCCATCGCGATCGGCCTGGGTCTCACTCTGATTCACCTTATCGGGATCCCGGTCACCAACCTCTCCGTCAACCCGGCTCGCAGTACCGGCCCCGCCATTTTCGTGGGTGGATGGGCGCTGCAGCAACTCTGGCTGTTCTGGCTCGCGCCCATCGTCGGCGGGGCACTCGCGGGCATCTTCTACCCCTTTATGGCGGGCGAAAAACAGGACCAGGCTGTCCGCCGCACCGCCGCCGCGTGATCAGTGCTTGGCCTTGTAGATTTTCTTACTGGCCTGGTTCTGCTGCTGATTGATGGTCTGCTTCTCGCCCGGCGTGAGCTTGCCGCCGTTGGCCGCGCGGTCGGTGCGCACTTCCTTGCCGATTCCGGCCTGGCCTTTCTCCAGCCGCGCCGTCTGCGCCGCATTCAGTTTGCCCGATTGGATGCCGTTGGCGATGCGGGTCTGCTGATTCTGCCGCCGCGCGCCCACTTCGTTATTGCCGTAATGCTGCTGCGCCGCGTTGTGCTTGTCGTTGTAGATCTGGTTGCTCATCTGGTTCTGCTGGCGGTTCACCGTTCGCCTTTCCTGCTGGGTCAGTTTGCCGCCGTTTAAGGTGCGGTCCGTTTTGACCTCCTGGTTGATCGAAGATTCCTTCGTTTCCAGGTTCGAGGTTTCCCCCGCGGTCAACTGGCCGCTCTTCGCGCCCTGCGCAATACGGTCCTGCTGATTTTCCTTCCGCTGGCCCACCTCGGGAGTCTGAGCCAGCGCGCCGGCTGCCAATACGGCAGCCAACCAGGATGTGAAAACGATCCGTTTCATTTTTGTCACCCTCCGATTCCTCTAAGCTCAGTTCCACCGCCGGAGTTGCTGCCGCCGCCGTTAAATTGCTTTCATTTGGTACCAACCCTGCGCCCGCCCGCGACGTCATGGTTGCAGAGGACCGCATGAGCGATTTCTTGAACGACCTCCGCTACGCCTTTCGCGCCGCGCGCAAAACTCCCGGCCACACCGTCGCCCTGGTACTGGTATTGGCGTTGGGCGTCGGGTGCGCCACCGCCATGTTCACCGTGGTCGATCGCGTACTGTTGCGCCCGCTGGCCCTGCCGCATCCCGGCCGCATCGTGCAGGTGGGCGCCGTCTATCCCACCTCGCCCGATCCGCTGGAATTGTGGAGCCGCAATCATTCCCTCGAAGCGCTCGGCTACTTTCGTTTCGGCGGCGTCAACCTCTCGCGCAACGGCGCGGTCGAGCGCATCTATGCGGCCGTCGTAACGTCGGGCCTGTTCTCCGTTCTGGAGGTCCAGCCGGTCCTCGGACGCACGTTCCAGCCTTCCGAAGAGATCGACGGAGCCAATCGGGTCGCGATCCTCAGCTACCCGCTGTGGCTGCGCCTCTTTCAGGGCAGCCCCGGCGCGCTCGGCAAGACTATCGAGCTGAATGGCGTACCGCACACCATCGTCGGCGTCATGCCCGCGGGCTTCGCCCTGCCGGACCACACCTCCGTCTGGACCCCCGGCAATCATCTGTCCACCGGTCTCGATCTCGGCGCGGATGCGCCGCCCGACGCGACATTCCGTTTCCTCACGATGATCGGCCGCCTCCGCCCCGGCGTCACCGTCGCGCAAGCGGACCGCGAACATCGCGCGCTGTTTCGCGAATTGCAGGCTCAGTACAAGACCTTCGGTTCTCCGCAAGGGGTCGCGCTGTTGCAGGACAAGATGGTCGGCAGTCTGCGCACTCCGCTGCTCACGCTGTTCGCCGCCGTGCTGTTCGTGCTGCTCATCGGCTGCGCCAATGCCGCCAACCTGCTGCTGGCTCGGGCCGCCGGACGTCGCCGTGAAGTGGCCGTGCGCGCCTGCCTGGGCGCCGGGCGCGCTCGCATCGCCCGTCAGTTGCTCACCGAATCGCTGGTGCCGTCGCTCGGTGGCGCGATTGCCGGAGTGGTGCTCGCGAGCGGACTGCTGAGTGCCATTCGCGTGATCGCTCCCGCAAACATCCCGCGGCTCGCCGGACTCACTTTGGATGGCCGCGTCCTTGCGTTCTCGCTGACGCTCGCGCTGATCACCGGTATGTTGGCCGGCCTGGCGCCGTTGGGGCAACTCTTCGCTCCGGATCTGGCCTGCGCGCTCAAAGATCAGCAGAGCGGAGTCACCGCCAGCGCTACCGGACGCCGCTTGCGGAGTCTGCTGGTGGCTGCCGAGATCGCCCTGGCGCTGGTGCTGGTGGCCGGCGCATCGTTGACCATCGAGAGTCTCGCCCGCCTCACCAGCGTGGAGACCGGCCTCGATGCCAACAACGTGCTCACCGCCGATCTCGGCCTGCCCCGCGCCCGCTATAAGACCGCCGCCGGTGCGGCTACATTCCGCCAGAGGTTATACGAAAAGGCGCTTGCCATTCCCGGCACCCTGGCCGCCGGCGCCATCAGTTCGCTTCCGTTCGGCGGGCCTTCGGGCTTCATGTACTTCCGGAACCTGGACCGGTACGGCGGCATGCGCATGAATACCATCTCGGGCGACTACTTCCACGCCATCGGTATCCCGTTGATTGCCGGCCGCTCCTTCACCGAAGCCGATGGGCCTGCCGCGCATCGCGTCATCATCATCAATCGCACCATGGCGCGCCTGGTGTTCGGCGGCTCCAACCCCATCGGTCGCCAGTTGGAGATCGAATCCTTCGGCGAATCGCCGCGCGAAGTAATCGGCGTAGTGGGCGATATTCGCTCGCAGACCTACAACGGCGCCGGCGCGGATGCACCCGCCACCCCCGAGTTCTACGTCTCCGAACTCCAACCCCTCACCCCGCGCGCCGTGGCCATGACTCTGGTGCTGCGCACCGCCGCGCCTCCCGCCGGCGTTGTCGAAAGCCTCCGCCAATCGGTGGCGGCGCTCGACCCGGAAGTGCCGCTCTTCCGCGTCCGCACCATGCGCGACGTCTTGTTTCAATCCACTGCCCCGCCGCGCTTCCGCGCCCTCGTGCTCGGTACCTTTGCGGCGCTGGCACTTCTGCTGGCGGTGTTCGGCGTCTATGGCGTGGTGGCCTACACCACTGCCGCCCGCACCCAGGAAATCGGTCTGCGCATCTCGCTGGGAGCGCAGCGCGCGGATATTCTGCGCCTCGTAATGGGGCAGGGAATCCGCATGGGCGTTACCGGCGCTGCCGCCGGCGTGGCGCTCTCGCTGTGGCTCACGCGCTTCCTTTCCAGCCTGCTGTTCGATGTGAAACCTTCGAATCCGCTGATTCTCGGGGCGGCCGCGCTGGTCCTTGTCGCCGCCGTGGTGGCCGCCAGCGTCGTGCCCGCCCTGCGCGCTGCCCGCACCAGCCCGCTGTCCGCTTTGAAGTATGAATAGCCCATCCCTGATACAATTTGAAATTCATGGGGAAACGGGTTTCTTTATTCGTCACCTGCATGGTCGACCAGCTCTTCCCCAAGGTCGGCCTGGCGATGGCCGATGTGCTCGAACGACTCGGCTATCAGGTGGATTTTCCGGAAGCGCAAACCTGCTGCGGGCAGCCTGCCTTCAATAGCGGGTACCGCGCCGAAGCCCGCACCGTGGCGCGCCATTTCCTGAACACTTTCGAAAATTCGGAAACAATCGTGGTGCCTTCCGGGTCCTGCACCTCCATGATCGTGCACCATTTCGCCGAGCTGTTCCACAAGGAGCCGGAGTCGCTCGCGCGCACTCACGCCCTGGAAAAGCGCGTCTTCGAGTTCTCCACGTTTCTCACCCAGGTGGCCGGAGTGGAAGACGTGGGCGCGCGCTTCGATGAAGTTGTGACCTTCCACGATGGCTGCCACGGCCTGCGCGAGTTGGGCGTCAAGAGCGCGCCCCGCCGCCTGCTGGCCAACGTCCGCGGGTTGGAACTGCGCGAGATGCAGCCCGCCGAGGATTGCTGCGGCTTCGGCGGCACCTTCTCGGTCAAGTTCGATGAACTGAGCGGCGCCATGGGCCGCTCGAAGGTCGAGTCCATCCTGCGCACCGGCGCCAATACCGTGGTCTCGCTCGATCCCAGTTGTCTGATGCAGATTCAAGGCGTGCTTTCGCGGGCGGGATCCTCCGTCCGCACCATGCACCTCGCCGAGGTCCTGGCCAGCCGCTAACGCTATGTCGGTCGAATTCGATCAGAAGATTCACTCCACGCTCGAAGACGCCAACCTCCAACTGGCCATCTTCACTTCCACCGGCCGCCTCAAGCAGGGCCGCATCGACAACGTAGCCTCCGAAGCCCTGCCCGATTATCAGGAACTCCGCAGCCAGGCCAATGCCCTCAAGAAGCACGCCATCGAAAACCTGGATTACTACCTGGAGCAGTTCGAGCGCAACGTGCAGACCCGCGGCGGCAAGGTGATCTACTGCAAAGACGGCACCGAGGTCACCGATTTCATCCTCTCGCTCGCCAAGGAACGCCGCGCCCACCTCATCGTGAAATCGAAATCCATGACCACCGAGGAGATCGATCTCAACGAACGCCTGGAGCATCACGGCCTGGAATCGGTGGAGACGGACCTGGGCGAATACATTCTGCAATTGGCCCACGAGCGGCCGTACCATATCGTCGCCCCGGCACTTCATAAAACACGCTACGACGTGGCCGATATCTTCACCCGCACGCTCCACGTCCCCAGCGAGACGGTGCCCGAAAAGCAGACCGCCATCGCGCGCACCGTGCTCCGCGAGAAGTTTCTGGCCGCCGATATCGGCATCAGCGGCGCCAACTTCCTGGTGGCCGATTCCGGCGCCGTGGTGCTGGTGGAAAACGAAGGCAACGCCCGCCTCACCACCTCCGCTCCCCGGATCCACATCGCCATCGCCGGCATCGAAAAGGTGATTCCGCGCGCGCAGGATCTGGCCACGTTCCTGAAACTGCTGGCGCGCAGTGCCACCGGCCAGTTGCTCTCCGTGTACACCTCGTTCCTTGCCGGCCCGCGCCGCGAAGGCGAAATCGATGGACCCGAAGAGTTCTACGTGGTGCTGCTGGATAACGGCCGCACCAAGCTGCTGCCCGATAAATCCAAGCGCCAGTCGCTGTACTGCATTCGCTGCGGTGCGTGCCTCAACACCTGCCCGGTCTATCGCCGCATCGGCGGACACTCTTTCCCGTGGGTCTATTCGGGACCCATCGGCGCCATCATCACTCCGCAATTCATGGGCGTCACGCACGAACCCGGCCTGCCCTTCGCCTCCAGCCTGTGCGGCGCGTGCGGCGAAGTCTGCCCGGTGAAGATCGATATTCCCAAAATCCTGCTGGAACTGCGCAGCGACGTTAAAAAATCCGAAACGCGCGAGAAACAGAATCGCCTGGAAAAACTGGCCTTCCAGGGTTTCGCCTGGCTCATGACGCACCCGCGCCTGTTCGACATGGCCGGCCGTCTGGCCGCCTTGGTGGCGCCCGGCGACGATGGCCGCTGGCTGCGCACGGTTCCGCCGATTATGAATGTCGCGCCCATCCGCGCCTGGCTCAGCCAGCGCGATCTGCCGCCCCCGCCGCCGCGCAGTTTCCGCGAAGAGTGGAGGCGCCGCTGATGTCCCGCGACAACATTCTGCATCGCGTGCGCACCGCCCTGGGCCGCAGCGCCGGACAGGACGTGGCCGATCCGCCGCCCGTTCGCCTCCGCCTGCCGCACGTCGAAATGGAGGCGCGTATCGCTTCCGTGAGAACCCGCGTGGAAGCGCTCGCCGGAAAAACTCACCGGGTCTCCTCCCCCGCCGAAGCGTGCGCGGTGGTAGCCGCGGCCATCCAGGGGAAGACCGCCGTGACCTCCAACGCGCCCTTCCTCACCGAATGCGGCATCACGGAACTGCCCGGCGTCCGCTCCGGCATCACCGGTCGCGAGGAGTTACGCGAACTGTGCGCCACTGTGGACGTAGGGATCACCAGCGCCGATTACGTTCTCGCCGACACCGGCACCCTGGTGATGCTTTCCAGCCCACAGGAGGCTCGCATGGTATCGCTCCTGCCGCCCGCCCACATCGCCGTGGTCCCCTCCGCTCGCATCCTCACCGGCCTCGACGAGCTTTTTACCGTATTGCCCAACCCCGCCGAACAATCCAGTTCCATGGTCCTGATCACCGGTCCCAGCCGCACCGCCGACATCGAACAGATTCTCGTCCGCGGAGTCCACGGTCCCGGCCAGATCACCGTGGTCCTCGTAGCGTAGGCGCTAGCGCCGCCGCTCAAGGCTGATTCAATTGCTCCCACGTTAGTTGGACAACCAGTTGTTCGCCGCCAATGGACATCGGTGGCGCGGTAAGCGTAAGCCGGGCACCGTGCAGTTTGACAAAACGAATTTGGTCCGTACCTGCCCAGTTTTGGAACAATGAGACTTCAACATGGTGAATGACCCTGTCGCCATAGAAGGTGTATCGTCCCGCGTATGCGGTAAAGGTGGCAAATGCCTCCGCTTGTTCCGCGGCGGGCGCAGCGGCCGGATCTGCAACCGAAAGGGGTTGCCGTCCGCTGGACGCAACGATTGCCGTCATTCGCCCGTCACCAGTGTAGGTGAGAAAACCGCCTGGGGTTTCGCCCAACAGGTTACGGGTTGCGCCGTCCAGCGTGGTCAGCACAGCAGAAACTAATTTCCACGTACCAACGATGCTGTTATCTCGGCCCATTGTCCAATCGAGATAGTTTACTACCTTTGCCTTGGGGGCTCGATTTGAACGGCACAAAAAGCCCTTTTCGGTCCGCCGTTGCGGTGCGGGGCTGGACACGTCGCCGGTGCAGTACCAATCGGCGAAGTTCAGTCTCCAGTATCGCCGTTTTTTGTCCGTGATCGGAAAATCCCCACCGCCTCCGTTGAATTCCGAGCTTGTCGCGAGCGTGCGATAATCGTTGAAATCACGATGAACGCTCCAGTTCCGTCGGCCACCGCGAGCCGCTTGCGGCCGATAGCGAAGGGGCCTTTCGAATTCTGGAGATTTCAGCTCATGCTGCTGGCCATAGGCCTCGCGGTCGTGGGGATATTCTGGTTGTTTCAGGGCCACCTGGGCTTCCAAGACATCGTCGGCCCCCTCATCTTCACCTTCATTGTTGGCAACTGCAACTACTTTTCCGCGCTTGCCGCGGTTCCAATCTACGCGGGCAGAAGCTTCCCTTGGGACGTAATCTTCCTTTTGGCTATTCTCATTCCGGCGAGTATTGCCGGCGGTTATCTCGCCTCGATTGTCACGAGGTTTGCCGTGCAACAAGGCGATGAGAATCTGCTTCGTTTTTACTGGCCTGACATTCTGAAGTGCATCTTCCTTTCGCTGGTGATAGCGATACCCATCTACCTGTCACGCAAGAGCCGCGCCCGTTTAGAGATGCGAAATCGGGAACTCGAAGGCCAAGTCACGCTCGGGCAGATCGAACTCAAGTCGCAGGAGGCAGAGCTACGGGCTGCCAGCGAAATCCAGACCCAGCTTCTGCCTCGCGAGATTCCGCGCGTTAAAGGATTGGAGATCGCTTGCGCGTGGCAGCCTGCACGTTCCGTAGGCGGAGATTATTTCGACGTGTTGGCACTGGCTTCGAACGCAGATTGGTATTTGCCTTGCGGATGTTTCCGGCAAGGGGATGACCGCCGCGCTTCTCATGGCCAACCTCCAGGCATTGGTGCGGGCGTTCGCCCCTGGTGCGGAAGGACCCGGCGCGTTATGCCGGAAGGTCAACCAAGCGCTCTGCGGCAGCGTGTTGCCTGGGAAGTTTGTGACATTGTTCTATGGCGTGATCAATTGCGAGACCCACACGCTGCGTTTTGAGAATGCGGGCCACTGCCCGCCGATCGTTCTGCGGAGCCATTCCACCACCTTATTGACAGAGGGTGGCACCGTACTCGGCATCTTTCCGCACGCGCCGTACGAGGACCGCAGTTTCCCACTGCAGTCGGGCGATTGCCTCCTGTTGACGACGGATGGGGTGACGGAAGCAGCTAACGAAGGCGATGAGGATTTCGGTACCGAACGGGTGGCGGCATCGGCCCTTGCCGCACGGACCCTGGGCGCGAATGGCATCCGGACGAGAATACTTGAGGACGTCTCGCGGTTCTGCAACGGCAAATTCCACGATGACGCATCGCTCATTGTGGTGACTGTGGATTAGTCAGCCCCCCCGACAGTTTGCCCGTTCTCGGTCGAACCAGGGGGTGCGCTGGGCCAAGCTCCCGGCAAGTGGCGTTATCGGAAACCACCGCCACGATTGCTGCCGGGCTTCCGAACGAAACGTCCCCGGCCCGGAAACTGGTGCCACTCCGGAGGGTGCTGGACGTTCCGCGTATCTTGACTGAACAGGCCGCACTTCTGGGAGACGCCGGCCATGCTGATCGTTCCGCGCGTGACCGTTGACCCAGGGAAGCCGCTATCCTCGGAGAAGTATGTGTCCACGGCGTCCGACTCCTTGGCTCCTGCTTCTCGTATCCGCTACACTCGCCTTCGCCGCCGGGCCGCCGGTGCTCCCCGCCGGACTCGATGCCTATCGCCTGTGGGACCGCTGGCCTTATCAGCGCATCGGCGAACGCGCCTACATGCGCAGCACCTACGATCGCCGCGGCGGCAACGAAGGCGCCGACGCCTCCCACTTCCTCTACCAACTGGCCGCCGATTTCAACGTCACGCTCGACGTGCAGGGCCCCGGCATCCTCTACTTCGTCCGCTACAACCACTGGCACGGCAGCCCCTGGCACTACGAAGTCGATGGCGCCGATACGCTCGTTCGCGAAACCAGCACCGCCGATCCCCTCCATCCCGCCGCCAATTCCGTCTTTCTGCCCGAGCGCCTGTTCCCCAACCCGCTCGCCTGGACGTGGGCGCAGACCCGCGGCGCGGACCTGAGCTGGGTGCCCATCGGCTTCCTTCACAGCTTTCCGCATGGCCTATTCCCGCACCTTCTATGGCACCGGCTACTACATCTACCACCAGTTCATCGCCCGGCGCGAAACTCTCCCAACCCATCGCCGCATGGAACTCCCACGCCGAGCCCGCCGCCGATGTCCTTAGCCTGATCGATCGCGCCGGCACGGACATCGCGCCGCCCGCCGGCGCCGCAGGCGTCCGCGAACAATCCGGCCATATCGATCTGCCCGCGGGCGCTTCCGCTGCCGTCTGGAGCGAACGCCGCGGTCCGGCCATGCTGCGCGCGCTCGAGTTCAGCGTCCCCCGCGCGCAGGCACAGGCATTCGGTTCCGCGCCGCTTGCAGCGTCACCTGGGACGGCCGCGCGCAGCCTTCCATCGATGCGCCCCTCGCGCTCTTCTACGGCGCCGGCATCCTCTATAACCGCGACAACCGCGAGTATCTCGTAAAGAGCTTCCCCATGGTCATCCGCTATGCCGCCGATCGCGTCTATCTGAGCTGCTACTTCCCCATGCCGTTATTTCCGCTCGGCCCGCATCGCGCTCCGCGGACCGGCCCAGGCCATTGCCGGAGTCGAATGGAAAGTCCGCGTCCAGCCCTTCCGCGATCCGCCGAACCAGGCGGCGTACTTCCATGCCACCTACCGCGATCATCCCCACCCCGAGCTGGGCAAGGACCTGGTGCTGCTCGACACCACGCAGACCGAAGGCGGCGGCGACTGGTCGGGCTCCTTCGTCGGCACCAGCTTCATCTTCTCGCACGATGCCGTGCTCAACACGCTGGAAGGCGATCCGCGATTCTTCTTCGACGACAGCCAGACTCCGCAAGGCGCAGGGCACTGGCACCGAAGAATGGGGCGGCGGCGGAGATTACTGGGGCGGCGAGAACATGACCCTGCCCTTCGCCGGCCATCCCGTGGGCGCGAAGAACGCCGCCAGCGCCGTCAGCGCGGAAGACCGGATCGAATCGGCCTACCGGTTCCTGCTGGCGGACCTCATGCCCTTCGGCAAAAACGCGCGCATTCAACTGGAGCACGGCGGCACCAACGAATCCACCCAGCATTACGAGACCGTCACCTACTGGTACGGCCTGCCCGCGCCGTCGCTGGTGCAGCACCGACGAGCTGAAGATTGGCGACCCCGCCAGCGAGCGCGCGCACCATTACTTTTCGCCCGAGGCGTCGGAGCCGTACGAGATCGCCTCGCGCTACGAATGGGGACCGGACACCGTGCAGGGCCGCGAGATCTATCCGGCCCAGACCGATCGCGGCCGCACCACCAAAACCGTCGTCCGAATTCACCCTGCAAGATCGATCCCAAAAACCTGGGCGTGATGTTGCGGCGCAAGCTGGATTACTGCTTTCCCAACCAGCGCGCCGAAGTCTTCGTGGCCGCCGGCAAACAGTGGCAGCCGGCCGGCGTGTGGTACCTGGCCGGCTCCAACACCTGCGTCTATTCCAACCCCGGCACACCGAAAGAACTCGGCGCCACCCAGCACATCGTGCAGACCTCCAATCGCCGCTTTCGCGACGACGAATTCCTCCTGCCACTCGCACTCACCAAGGGCCGCGCCAGCGTTCGCATTCGCGTAAAGTTCACTCCCGTCACGATCCCGCTCTACCCCGGCTACCCGCTCCCCGATCTCGCCTGGAGTGAAATAGAGTACACCGCCTACAGCTACCGGTTGCCAAAATTTGGTATATAGATAGTATGTCTACCGTAGACGGTCCACTGGAATTCCTTCAGGGCACGCTGGAAGTTCTGATCCTCCGCAGCCTGCAGGCCGCTCCCAATCACGCTTATGGCATCGCGCAGTTCCTGGAACAGCAGTCCGCCAGGGAGTTCGTGGTGGATAACGGCTCGCTCTATCCGGCCTTGCAGCGCCTGCTGCAGCGTGGCTGGCTGAGCGCCCAATGGAAAGTTTCGCCGAACGGACGCCGCGCCAAATATTACCGGCTCACGCCCCTGGGCCGCAAACAACTGGTGGCCGAAAGTTCGAAGTGGCAGCGGTTCGTGGAAGCCATGAGCCGCGTGTTGAGTCCGGAGGCGTAACATGCGCGAATGGTGGAGCAGATTCCGCGCCTGGGCCGCGGGACGGCCCGGCCTGGCTGACGATCTCGCCGAAGAACTCCAGAGCCACCTCGCCATGCAAGGGGAGAACACATCGCCCGAACAGGCGCGCCGGGAGTTCGGCAACCTCACCCTGATCGCCGAGCGGGCCCGCGACGCCTGGGGCTTCCCCTCGCTCGAAAGCCTGTGGAAGGATGTCCGCTACGGCCTGCGCGCCATGCGCCGCGCGCCCGCTTTCTCGCTCGTCGTCATCCTCACTTTCGCTCTCGGGGTGGGCGTCAATACCGCCATCTTCAGCGTGGTACGCCAGGTTTTGCTCAAGCCTCTGCCTTATCCCGCGTCCGACCGGCTGGTGCGTTTCGGCGAAGGCACCGCCCGCGCGGAGGGCATCAGCGTCACCTGGGTCAACTTCCAGAACTGGCGATCGGGCAACCACACCTTCGAGGAAATGGCCGCGTTCCAGTTCACCGGCCGGACGCTCACCGGTCGCGGCGAACCGCTAACCACTACGGGCCTCACGGTCACCGCGCCCTACTTTGCCCTGCTCGGCATGCACCCGCTGCTCGGACGCCTCTTCGACGACGCCGATGACAAGCCCGGCGCCGCGCCCGTCATTGTCCTGAACCATCGCTTCTGGCAGAGCCAATTGGGCGGCGATCCGCACATCGTGGGCGCCACTCTAACGCTCAACGGCAATCCGTTCGAAGTGGCCGGCGTAGCTGCGCCGCTATGGGAGCCGTGGACCGTGGATTACTACCTGCCGCTCGGCCGCATCGCCGGCAACACCGTGGATCGCCGCCAGCATGGATCCATGCGCATATTGGGGCGGCTGAAACCGGGTGTCACGCTCGCCGGCGCGACTGCCGATCTCGATGCCATCATGCGCCACCTGGCGGAAGTCGATCCCGGTCCGGAAAACGACCATCACAGTTCCGGCGCCTTTTGGGCCAGCGACAACACTGGCGATATCCGCGGGACCCTGCTGGTTCTGATGGGTGCGGCCGTTCTGATTCTGCTGATTGCGTGCGCCAACGTCGCCAGCCTGCTACTGGCCCGCAACACCGCGCGCACCGGCGAACTGGCCGTCCGCAAAGCCATCGGAGCCGGACACCTTCGCCTGGTGCGCCAGTTGCTCACCGAAAATATTTTGATCGCCGGCGCGGGTGGATTGGCCGGCGTTGCCTTCGCGCGCAACGCCCTTCGCTTGCTCGTCGCCCTCGCGCCGCATGAAATTCCACGCCTCGCGGAGACCACCATCGATCTTCCCGTCCTCGCCGTCGCCTGCGCGATCACTTTGCTTGCCGGCGTCGTCGCGGGCCTGGCGCCGGTCCTGATGGTGGGCCGCATCGACCTGACCAGCGCGCTCAAGGAAGGCTCGCGAGCGTCCGGCGCGGGCAAGCAGCGGCAGGCCTTGCGCAGCCTGCTGGTGGTGGCCGAGGTGGCCCTTACCTTCGTGCTGGCCTTCGGCTCCGGACTCCTGGTGCGCAGCCTGATCGCCGCGCAGCAGAGCAATCCCGGTTTCGATCCGCAAGCCATTTGGAAGTTCGGGCTGCAATTGCCCGGGCGGAGTTACCGGACACAGGCGGCAGTCAACGAATTCTATGACGGTTTGCTGGCCGATCTGCACCGCGTCCCCGGAGTTGTCGACGCCAGCGCCGTGTATTGCCGGCCCGGCTCGGGCGATTGCGGCGACTGGTTCTATTCCATCCCCGGCTTTCCCGCGCCCGCGCAGAATGATCTCCCGCTCTCGCTCTTCAACATCGCCGAACCGGGCTACTTCCGCATGATGCGCATTCCCATCCGGCAGGGCCGCGAGTTCGCCGAAACCGACCGCGCCTCGGGATCGAAAGTTGCCATCGTCAATGAGACTTTCGCGCACCAGTGGTGGCCCACCGAACCCGCCGTGGGACGTCAGATCAAAGTCGGCGGACCCTATCAAAAGGGCGACCTGCTGGAGATTGTCGGTGTCGCCGGAGACGTGAAACAATTCGGTCTCGATTCGCAGCCCATGCCCGAAATCTATCAACCGGCCGCGCAAAAGAACAGCAGCGCCATGACCATCCTCATCCGCGCCTCCGGAAATCCCGCCGCGCTGGCCCCGTCCATCCGCCGCCTGGTCGCCGGCCGCGACCCCAACCTGCCGCTGCTGCAGCCCGGCACCATGGAAGAAGCGCTGGGCGCGGGTCTCGCGCGCCGCCGCTTCAGTACCCTGCTGCTCACGCTGTTCGCCGCTCTCGCCATGCTGTTGGCCGCGGTGGGCATCTACGGCTTGCTCAGCTATTGGGTCACCAGCCGCGAACCCGAAATCGCCATCCGACTCGCCCTCGGCGCGCGTCCGTTCACCATTCTGCGTTGGACCACTCTGCAGGCTGTGCGACTCGCCCTGATGGGCCTCGCTTTCGGCCTCGTCGGCGGATGGGCCGCCGCGCGCGGCCTCTCTGACCTGGTCTTCGGGATCCCGCCGCGCAGTCCCGCCACCATGGCCGCCGCCGCCCTGGCCGTTATGCTGCTTGCCCTGGCCGCGGCGGCGATCCCCTCCTGGCGCGCCGCCAAAATCGACGCCGCCCGCCGCCTGCATTCGGCCTGATATTCCGACTATCGGACGCCGCCGTTCGTCATAATGAACAGAGATGGCGCTTACGCCGAACGATTCCACCAGCCGGGCCGCCCGGACCATTCGCGAAATCTTCGAATCCGGAAGACCGCTCACCTACATTCGCAGCGCCGAAGAGCGCCGCGTGGGCAGACTGCTGCGCGCGGTCTCCGCCACACTATCCGATCCCGCTCCCGTATGGCAGTGGACCCTCACTGAAGGCATGCGCTGCGAGGGCGCCGCCGTCCAGGCCGGTGCCGCGTCCCCGCGCGCCGTGCTGGATTTCATTGCCGCGCACCCGGGCCCGGCCATTTTTCATCTGAAGGATTTTCACGAGCCGCTGCGCGAATCGCCCGAAATCCGGCGCCGCCTCCGCGACATCTACGAAAGCTGCCGCGACCAGCGCAAGTACGTAGTCATCACTTCGCCGGTGCGCTTCATTCCCGAAGAGATCGAGCGCAGCATCATGTTCCTGGAGTTGAGCCCGCCCGATATCGTCGAACTGGTGGAACTGGTCCGCGAAGAAGCGCCGCTGGTGGCGCCTGGCAGCCTCGATGGCGTCAGCGAAGCGACTTTGGACCAACTGGCCCGCGCACTCCTCGGTCTCACCCTGGATGAAGCCGGGTACGCGTTGCGCCGCGCGCTCTCGGCCGCATCGCGCCTGGGGCCGGACTCCGTCCCTTATCTGCTGGAAGAGAAGCGCGTGCTGGTGAGCCGCAGCGGCGTCATCGACTACGTTTCCGACGGCACCAACCTGGGTGAGGTCGGCGGACTCGAAGGGCTCAAGAAATGGCTGATCGAGCGGCAAAAGCTGTTTCAGATGCGCGATCAACTGACCAACGAGATCGTTCCCAAAGGGCTGCTCATGATGGGCATTCCCGGTTGCGGCAAAAGCCTCTGCGTGAAGGCCATCGCCTCCTGCTTTCAGCTTCCGCTCTATCGCGTGGATATGATCGAAATCTTCTCCGGCCGCCATGGCAAAGCCGAGGGCGTGTTCGTGGAAGCCTGCAAAATGATGGAAGAGATGGCGCCCGCCGTGCTCTGGTTCGACGAAATCGAAATGGGCGTCACCAGCGCCGAATCCGGCGGCGAGCAGGGCCGCATCTTCGCCTTCTTCCTCACCTGGATGCAGGAAAAAACGCGCGGCCTTTTCGTCGCCGCCACCGCCAACCGCATCGACCTGCTGCCCGCCGAGATGATCCGTAAGGGCCGCTTCGACGAAGTGTTTTTCGTGGATCTGCCGCACGATGACGAGCGCATCGAGATCTTCCGCATCCACCTGGCGCGCCGCGGCGTGGATCCCTCGCAATTCAACCTGGCGACCCTGGTCAGTTTCACCGTGGGGTGGACCGGCGCCGAGATCGAACAGTGCGTGGTCTCCGCCATGACTCAGGCGCGCCTGGCGGACCGTGACGTGACCGAGGACGACCTGGTCAAGGTCTCCGTCAAAATCGTGCCGCTCTCCCGCACCATGAAAGAGCAGATCAACCACATTCGCAGTTGGGCCTTCGAGCGTGCCGTGCGGGCTTCACCGAATCCCACCGGGCGATGAGCCTCAGCGTCGCGGCGAGCGATACTCCCGTGTCTGCCCGCCGCCATCGAGCAACTGCAGACTCGATACGGCCAGGATGGTGAACATCAACACAATGTAGAGGCTGTGTGCCAGCAACGCGAAACATGCCAGGGCTCCGGCGACAATCGCCGAAAGGATCAGCGCCTTGCGCGCGCCGTTCGCCGGGTCGGCCTGTTCGAAGATGGCCCGCGCGGCTTGCCCGCCGTCCAGCGGATGGACCGGCAGCAGGTTGAGCAATCCCCAGTAAATGTTGACCCACAACAGATCGTTCAGCAGCACGTACCAGAGCGAGTACGCAGGGGTGCGCGGCAGGACGCGCACAACCGGGAGCAACGTGTGCGAGCCAAGCTGCACCACAGCGCCTGACCAGATTGCCGCCGCCAGCGTGACGCCGGCGACGCAAAACCCCGTGAAGGGACCCGCGAGCGCCACCACGAAACGCGGCAGCGTGCGGTGCAGGGCGCGCCGCGGAATCGCCAGGCCGCCCCAGTGATAGAGCACCACCTCCGCCGGTTCGCGAAACAGCCGGAAGGCGTACACATGGCCCAGTTCGTGCAGCAGGATGGAAACGAAACACGTGGAGATCCACGCCGCCATCGGCCCGGGCCCCTGCTCCCCACCGACGACCAGGATCACCGCCCAGAACCACAGCGTCACGCGCACCGGGACGTCGAAGATGTGGAAATGCCACTCGCCAAACCAAGGGTCGGGGCTGTCCACCAGTGTCGTCACGACCCTCCAATTATAGGAGGTCCGGCAGATTCAGTTCCATGTGTACGTTGGCGCGGGCGTATGGCGATGGTGCTACGCGCTCCAGCGGAACATGGCGAAAGCCCAGCGATTCGTACAGGTGGATCGCCGTCGCCAGCTTGCTGTTCGTCTCCAGGTAAAGCCGCCGCGCGCCCAAAGCGCGGGCGCCTTCGATGGTGGCCGCCAGCAGGCGCCGCCCGATACCCGCTCCCTGGCAGGACTCGGTAACCGCCATCTTGGCGACTTCGAATTCTGCTGGGCCCATGGCCAGCAGCGCGCAGCATCCGATGGGCCGGCCGTTTCGAACCGCCAGAAAGATACGGCCGCCCCGGTCCAGAATGCTCGCCTGCGGATCGGCCAGCGAAGCTACGTCCTTCGGTTCCAGCGCGAAATAGCGCGTGATCCATTCTTCATTGAGCGCGCGGAAGGCGATTTCGTCTCCGGGCTCGAACTCACGAATTTCCAGTTCTCTCTCCGGTGCCATGTCCCCAAGCTACTCTGCCCGGCCGCCAGATGTCCAATAGCTGGAATATGCTGATTAAGACGATGCAAATATGAATGAGGATATCGAACTCCGGCACCTGCGCTACTTCCTCGCCGTGGCGGACACGCTGCATTTCAGCCGGGCGGCCGAACGCCTGGGCATCGCTCAACCGCCGTTGAGCCAGCAGATCAAGCGGCTCGAGCAGATCCTCGGCCACCGCCTTTTCGACCGCTCCACGCGCGGTGTGAAGCTAACTTTGGCCGGCCAACTGCTCGCCGAGCGTGCCCGCAGCACCCTGGAGAAGATTCAGGACGACCTGGCGCAGGTGCGGCGTTTGGGACGCGGCGAAGAAGGCACGCTGACGGTGGGTTTCAGCGGCTCTGTGGTGTTTACCGATTTGCCCGCGGCCATCGAAGCCTACCGGCGCCGGTATCCGAAAGTCGAGCTGCGCTTGCGCGAACTGTCCACCTCCGCGCAGATTGCGGCGCTGCTGGACGGCACGCTCGACCTGGCGTTTCTGCGCGACGGCGATCCCACCGAAGGCATTCAGATCGGCACCTTGCTCCGGGAGCGATATGTGGCGGTGCTGCCGGAGTCGCACCTGCTGGCCCGCCGCCGCGTGCTGCGCGTCCGGGATCTTGGGCAACAGCCCTTCGTCTTTTTCGCGCGCCGCATGGGTCCGCTGGCCTTTGATCGCACCGTGGCCTGCTGCGAACGCAGCGGGTTCCGGCCCAACATCGTGCAGGACGCGCCGCAATGGCCCACCCTGGTCCGCCTGGTGGCCGCCGGATTAGGCGTGTCGCTCGCTCCGGCCTGCCTGGCCAAGGTGGCCATCCCGGGCGCTGTCTACCGCGAGGTGCACGCTGCCTGCCGCACCACCATCGACCTCGGCATCAAGACCGGATCGGACAAAGTCCTGGCCAACAACTTCATCCAAATCGCCCGAGAATACCTTGCCGGATAAGAATGTATTCATCGGGAGGCGCGGAGGAAGACGCGGAGAGAATACCTGAGAGGAATTCAGGCCCGCATTTATGGACTGAACCCCAAAAGTGAGACACTCCGAATAGACGCACTTTGCATTGAATGGAGTGCGAAGAAATGGCGAAGAAGGCAAAGTGGCGTCGTCACACCGTGGAATTCAAGCGGCAGGCCGTTGAACGGATGAAAACCTGCCAAAACATTCATGAACTGGCTCGTGAGCTGAACATCGAGCGCAAGCTGCTCTACACCTGGAAGTATCAGTTCGAGGGACGGCCGGAGCCGCGGCATGCGAATCTGGGAATTGCCCCAGAAGACCGCAAAGAGCAAAAACACCGCGAGGAAATCGCCAGGCTGAAGGTGGCGCTGGCCGACAAAACCCTGGAAAACAGTTTTTTTCGAAGTGCCTTGCTCAAGATCAAGGCGGATCGCCATCTGACCATCGACAGCGGCGAAACAGCATCTACGACACCATCCAGTCGTGGGCGCAAGAGCAAGGCAAGCCAGCGGACGCCCAGCCCACGCTGAGCGTCGAACGGATGTGTCACTTGGCTGGTGTCAGTCGGGCCAGCTATTACCGACATTGGGAGGCGGCAGCGCCAGACGAAGCGGAAATGGCGGCGCGGGCATCCATCCAGGAGGTGGTCCTGAGGCACCGCCGCCGTTACGGCTACCGGCGCGTCACGGAGGATTTGCATCGCCAGGGGATGGTCATCAACCATAAACGAGTCTCGCGGATCATGCGCGAAGACAACCTGCTGGCTATTCGCTACCGCAAGTACATTCTGACGACGGATTCGAAACATGACTGCCAGGTGTATCTGAACCTTGCGGCGCGCATGACGGTGACCGCCATCAACCAGCTATGGGTGGCGGACATCACATATATTCGTCTGCGGACCGAGTTCGTTTTTTTGGCGGTGGTGATCGACCGGTACTCGCGCAAGGCCATTGGTTGGGCCTTGGATCGAAGCTTGACGGCCAGGGTGGCGGTGAGGGCGCTACAACAGGCCATCGGCCAGCGTCAGCCACCACCGGGAGTGGTGCATCACTCCGATCAGGGAACTCAGTATGCGAGCGCCGAATACGCTGAAGTGCTGAAAGCCAGCCAAATGGTCCCGAGCATGAGCCGTCCGGCCAATCCCTACGACAACGCGGCTTGTGAGAGTTTTATGAAGACCTTGAAACAGGAGGAAATCTACTGCAATCAGTATGCGGATTTCGACCAGCTTTCCGAACATCTGGAAGAGTTTCTGGGAGCGTACTACAATCGCCTGCGGCTGCATTCGGCATTGGGATACCGTACGCCGGAGGAATTTGAACGCGAGGCAGCGGCGGCGCCTGCACTGCCTGGCGAATTGCACGATGCGGCTGTCATAAAGTTCTTCTCGCCCCCCATCATTGCGGTGGGACATGACGGGGGTAAACCAATCGAAAGGAAGTGGCGCGAAGGCGAAAGTTGCCCATAACCGGGAAACGCTCCGCACGACCGGACCGGTAAGTCCGGGTGATTTCTTAATCGCTCAGGAGGGTTTGCAACGATCCCTTCCCCGCCACCATCTTCTAGCAGCTTCACATCATACTGAGCGCTCAGTATGCGTTTTCAAGGCATGGCGGAATCTATCGGTCCGATGTGGTTCAGAACGAAAACCAAATCCCGGGGCGGAGCCGACCGCCTCCCGCTGGTCGGCCCCGGGCCCAGGCAAAAGAACGCGTCGGGAGGACCACGCCCTTCTCATCGTCCGCGATGAGTTCCGCACCGGCTATTCCTTGATCGGGTTGCTCGCCAGCATTGCCCGTCTCCGCTTCCCGGCAATGCCAGAATAACTCTGGACGGCAGGTGGAGAATCGGATTATCATCGAACTGCAACTGCGTCTTTTCCCTCGTGTTTCACCCAAGGGGTTCACCCCACTTATCGGCG
>CAWKYG010000003.1:0-5123 GCA_963853855.1 uncultured Solibacteraceae bacterium
CCCAGACCATCCCAGTCGATGCCATCGAACCCAATCCGCACCAACCTCGCCGTGTCTTCCAGAACGAAAGGCTCGCCGAACTAGCGCAGTCGATTCGAGCCAACGGGGTGATCCAGCCGATCGTCGTACGACGCATCGGTGACAAATTCCAATTGGTCGCGGGAGAACGCCGGTGGCGCGCCTCCAGACTCGCAGGTCTAACCCACGTTCCGGTCGTTATCCAGGAAATACCTGATGACCGGCTCCTGGAAATCACGCTGATCGAAAACATTCAGCGCGAGGACCTCAATCCCATCGAAACAGCCCAGGCCTTTTCTCAGATGGCGACCGAACTCTCCCTGAACGCCGAGGAAATCGGCCAGCGTACCGGAAAGGACCGCACGACGATCACCAATTTCATGCGGCTCCTCGGATTGCCCGTCGACCTCCAACAAATGATCGCCGAGCGCCGCCTCTCCGCCGGACATGCCCGTTGCCTTCTCGCTCTTCCCGGCCCGGACCTGCAGCGGGAAGCGGCCGAAAAGGCTGTCGCTCAAGGCTGGTCCGTCCGGCAACTGGAGCGCACCACCCAGCGCATGATGGAGAGTCGCAAGCCCAAGCACGTCGACGAGGTCGAAACCGATCCCAACGTCAAAGCGGCTATCCAGGAAATGGAGCGCGTTCTCGGTACAAAAGTGAGAATCGTCGAGAAGGCCAAGCAAAAAGGCAAGATCGAAATCGAATATTACTCGTCGGAAGACCTGGACCGGATCTACTCGGCGATTGTGGGCGAGTCCTGAGCTTACTTGAACATCTTAAGGATTTCCGCCAGCTCTCTGCGGATTTCGGGTAACGGATCCTCACTGAACAGTTCCTGCTGCGCATGCTTGGCGGGTTTCACCTTGGGAGCCTTCGCCTCGGCATGCAAACTCTGCCGCGCGCCCTCGATCGTGAACCGCTTTTCGTAAAGCAAATGCTTGATGCGCAGCAAAAGCTCCACATCCTTGCGACGGTACAGCCGGTGCCCCGTGCCGGACTTCTTGGGGGAGAGAACCGGAAATTCGCCCTCCCAATATCGCAGCACGTACGGCTCGACTCCGAGCAATTCGCTCACTTCGCCGATCTTGAAGTACAGCTTATCCGGGATCTCCGGAGACCCGGGCTGTAACGCGACATCCGTCATTCGCCATCCGACATCCTAACTCACTGGATGGCCAATGTCACGACATGCTGCCCCCGCGGCAGCAAAATTGTGGTCGGACCGGCAAAACGAGGTGCCTCGGCCACTCCGTCAATCTCCACCCGCTGCGGCGTTCCGTCCAGAACGGCAATCGCCCGCGCGGAGCTTTCGTAGGAGAATTCGATCGCTCCCTCGCTGGCATGCGAAGCCTTCAAATCCCCGTTGAGCCACACCAGATGCAACTTCAGCGGCGATGTTCCAGGCTCCACGCTGTGAGCTCCTGCCGGCAGCCATAAAGTCTCCGCATCCGCCGCCGGCCATGCCTGGCCGTCGACCAGAGCCGGACCTTTCCACGGAATCCCCACGCCCCCGGCGGACTCCACGACCGTCTTGCTGCCCATCCTCTCCATTCGCGTCACCACTGCCGCCGCCGATGGGAGCCACGGTATGTCCGGGGGCAACAGCGAATTTTCGAAATACAAAGCCACGCGTGAGAAGTTCGCCGCCGCGCTGTGCACCAACTGGAACAATTCCACGCCGGTCTGCTGCTTGGTGGGGTAAACATCCTGATAGCGATCGACGATATTTAGATCGATGGCCAGTTTCTCGCGATGTGTCGTCAACTTCCGGTACCGCTCGGCGATCGTTTGGTATCGCTGTGGCCCGAGATGCCATACAGTCGCCGGATCCTCTACCAGGAAAGTGAATGTGTGCCTGTCCAAAAGGGGTAGTACCCGCGACGCATCCGCGCCGATGGCCTCCCGCATACCTGTGTCGAACCGGTCGTCTACGTGGGTCAAAACCAGGTCCAGGTGCGGTTTGTTTTTGCGTTCGCCTTCCAACTTCGCCAGCCATTCCTCCTGCATCCGGCGCGCCAGGTCACTGCGGAAATCAAGGAACAGCTTCTTCGATGCTTCATCCTTGCGCGTCCGGAACAACTCGATCGGATCGAACCCGCCGCGTCCCCGGAACTCCGCGCGGACATCGTCGTTCATTGGCGTAAAGCGCGCCGGATTGGCCATCCCTTCCAACGATTCAAAGTACAACTCGGCCAGGTTCACGCCATCCCAATCGAAGCGTGAGATCAACTGATCCACTCCCGCCGACACTGCGCGGAAGCAGTCGCGATTCCTGAGATTCATCAGCTTGCGCCAATCCAGTTGTGCATCCTGCAGCACCGCGGTCTTTTCCCGCCATTCCGGGTGCTTTTCCCAGAATTGATCGCTCACATGAGGCAACTCCAGCCAGGCATATACCAGGATGCCCTCCCGATGGCACGCTTCGATCAACTGCACCAGGTACCGATCCTGTTTCGGATCGCTTTCAAAAAAGTGCCACGCCGCCACGTGCAGGGCGGAAATACCCGCCTTCCGCCACCTAGCGGCGAAATAATCCACATCTACCCGCGACCGGTAAGCCGAATCGAAGAAGGCCCACAGGTGCGACGTCCGGAACGGCGGCTCGAGACCTAAATCGCTCAGCGCCGAAAGCAGATACGGAAAGCGCTCACAGCCACGCTCGCCCGGAGGCGCCGCCACCCACAGCACCGCGCCGGCCTTCATTCGCAGTCCCGCCATCAGCGGAGCGCCGTTCCAGCGCTCCTTCGCGAACACCTGAGCGCCCGGGGGCAACCCGTAAACCGGCAGTTCCAGACCCTTTTCCCACACAATGGAAAGCCCGGGACGATGCACGTCCGCCAGGCTGGTCACTTTCACCTGTTCCCTGGTCGGCCGGAAGCCGAACATCTCCGCCAGCGACGATTCGCCCTCCAGTATCAATAGATCGCCCTGCTCCACCCGGCCCTTCCACTCGGGAGACGCGGCGGCGCCGGTGCGAGCCACAAAAATGCGGGAAACTCCGGCCGGCTGCCGCTCCAGGCCAATCGACGAGAGGATCGCCGGCCACGCGCCCGCATCCTCCGAAAGCACGGTGTAATACGGCAGTCCGGCCGCCGGCAGCATCGTCGCCGCCACGGTAAACAGAGCCACCCTAGTAACTGAACGCATACCAGACCCCCGCTCGTAAGTCGTTGAAATCGATTCCCCACGGATTCCCCGTAGTAATCAGGTATCGCCCGCGCAGCATATTCACAGTCAGGAACATGGAAGCTGGCATAAATGCCCCATGCACCCGGATTCCCGGGCCCGTTTCTACGAAATTAGCCCAATACTGCGAGCGGACATCCAGCGTCACGTTCCCATTCCAATAGAGTTGGCCCCGAAAGCTCTTCGGCCCCAAGGTGAATCCAGCTCGGGTCTGGTTGTAGACCATGAAATCGTCGCCAAAACGGCTGAAGAAGACGCCGTCCACGGTAGCATCGGCAAACCAGCCGCCGTGCTCCGCTACGCTCGAATGGCCCACGCCCCGCGCCGCCGCAACGCCGCCCCGGTAGTCGGGCAGCACATGGCCGGTCAGATAGTTGGCGCCCCACCCTGCTTCGCCCCACAACGTAATCCCCTTCCAGGGCCGCGTCCGCAGCCCCGCGGCGAAATCGCCGAGCTCTCCGAAAGATACGGCGCCATCTGGTATCCCGTAGTCCGGCGCGTATCCCCCACGAAGCGCACGCTGACGTAGGGAATCACCGGCAGATTCGTCTGCATCTCCGTTTTGCCCTGGCTATAGCCGAACAAATCCCGCCAGCGGCTGGAATACATGGGATACAACCATACCGTGGTGCGGAACCGCTGGAGTTCCGCCCGCAAATTGCGCCACGCCTTCTGTCCCTCGGAAGCGATCAGAGTATCCGGACTCTTCCGCGCCAGGTCGAACCACCGGGCCGCCAACTGATCCTGGTGCAGAATGTTGTAGGTCCACCCCATTTTCAACATCACCCCGAAGTCCGCCGGATCGGCTTCATGTGCCAGTTGCAGGTACTTCAGAGCATCCTTCATGTAACCCGCTTTGATACTGCGTTCGGCCATCAGTTTCGCGTCGATGGAGACCGGCTGCTGCGTTGCGCGCCGCAATTTCACCTGTGGGATGCGCAGTACGGCGCGCACACGATTGGCCAGATCTTCATCATTCCCGGCCATCACGCGGTCAAAAAGCCGCATCGCCTCGCCCTGGTCCCCGCGAGCATACAGCAGGAATCCCAGTTGCGTCGCCGAAAGCAAATCCGCCGGATCGATTTGGGTAATGGCGCGAAATTCCGCCTCCGCATCGCTTTTCCGGTCCATGCGCAACAACAGATAGGCCAACTCCCGGCGCAACTCTACATTGCTGGGATCCAGATCCAAAGCCGCGCGAAACTCAATGACGAACGGATAGCGGTCGGGCAGCAGTTCCCGCGCGCGTTCGGCCGCCCGCGGGTCCCCGCTCCGTAAAGCGGCCAACAGTGCCGCCACCGCGTCCTTGTCCCGCTTCATGGCCTTCCACACACGCCCCAGATCCACCAGCACGTTCCGCCGGTCCGGCTGCGTACGCCAGGCTTTTTGATAATGCTCGGGCCGCCAGTTCCAGCTCATCCCGCTGCTCGGCCAGGGTGGCCAATTCGTAGTGCGAACTGAAGGTGTTGCTGCCCATCTCAATGGCCTTACTCCAGCGTTCGATTCCCGCAGCCAGCGGTTTGTCGATATTCTGGAACGCTTGCTCCGCCGTGGCATTGCCTGTTTTCCGGATCCGGTCGAAAATCCGCCGCGCCTGTGCCTGTTCCTTCGCCTCGTAGCACAGGAAGGCGTACTCCATGGCTACCTGGGCGTCGTTCGGCTCCAGTGTATGGCCATGCGGAACTGTTCCCGCGCTTGTTCATTCTCGCCAATCTTCAAATAGGTATAGGCCAGATCCTTTCGGACGGACGCACGCTCCGGAGCCGCCGCGATGCCCTTTAAGAACGCGGCAACCGCGGTATCGTAGTCCTTCGCACGCAACGCTTCATAAGCCCGGAAGAGCATCGCATATACGCCAAGTCCTGCGACTGGGCAAACGCCAGTCCGCCGGCTAGGAAAAGTACGGCAAGACGCATATA
>CAWKYG010000004.1:0-332069 GCA_963853855.1 uncultured Solibacteraceae bacterium
GCTGTCGAGGCGGCGGCCGGCGCCCGTACGCCGCCCGGCCGGGTCATGTCCAACGGCGGCTACTGGATCGACAACCTGCCGGAGCAGCGGACGATGGCCGCTCCACAGGCCGTGTTTTCGGTGGTGTCGCCGGGCGTCTTCAACACCCTGAAGATTCCGCTCCGGAGCGGCCGCGATTTCAACGCCGGCGATACCTACGAGGCGCCCTCCGCGATCGTCATCAACGAAAGCCTGGCCCGCCGGTCCTTTGCCGGCAGGGACCCGGTGGGCCACACTATGTACTGCGGCTTTGATACCCGCTCCATGAAACCGATGACCATCGTTGGCGTAGTCGCCGATATACGCCAGTTCGGTCCGGCGAGCTCGCCCTGGCCGGAGATCTACATGCCCTACCAGCAGCACCCCCGCTCCGATCTCCAGGTGCTGGCGCGGACCGTGGGCGATCCGCTGGCGCTCTCGGAAACGCTGCGCCGCATGGTGCGCGAGCGCAATCCCAATGTGCCCGTGAAGTTCTCCACCCTGGAAGAGAATCTCGCCGAGAATGTGGCCGCGCCGCGCTTCCGGACGCTGCTGCTGGGAATCTTCGCCGGCCTGGCGGTGCTGCTGGCGATGGCCGGAATCTATGGCGTGATGGCCTACGTGGTGGGGCAGAGAAGCAATGAAATCGGCCTGCGGATGGCGCTCGGCGCGAGCCAGGGCAGCGTGTTACGGCTGGTGCTGCGCCAGGGCCTGATTTATGTAGCGCTCGGCCTGGCGGTGGGATTAGCTGGAGCTGTCGCCGCGACGCGCCTGCTCACCAGCATGCTCTTCGAAGTCAAGCCGACCGATCCGGCGACCTATGCCGCAGTGGCGATCCTGCTGGTAGTAGTAGCCCTGTCCGCCAGCTACTTGCCGGCTCGCCGGGCCTCAAACCTGGACCCCTCCCGCGCCCTCCGCCAGGATTAAAAAAGGGGACAGACGCATTTCTTCGTGCTGAAAATAAGGGGGTTACGATTGTAAATAATGCGTCTGTCCCCTTTTTTCGAGCCTTTGCCACATGGCGATGAAGCCTTCGAGCGGAATCTGCTCGGCGCGCAGGCCGGCTTCCGGCCAGGTGTCGACCGATTCCTTGCCGTAGATCGAGGATAAATTATTGCGCAGCGTTTTCCGTTTATGACTGAAGCAATGGCCGACGAACCGAATCAGCTCCTCGGGCGGGTCGACCATCCCGGGCCGGGGCTCGAGCATCACCACTGCCGAATCGACTTTCGGCGGCGGCCGGAAGGAGCCCGGCTTGACACCGAAGAGGTAGCGCACATTGGCGAACAGCGCAGTCTGCACGGTGAGGAAGCCGTATTCGCGAGTGCCCGGCCTGGCCACCAGCCGTTCGGCCACTTCCTGTTGAATCAGAAACACGGCCCGCGGCGCGCCCAGCCGCCCGGCCTTCTCGAGGATGGGCGAAGTGATGTAGTAGGGCAGATTGCCGGCGACGGGCGCCGGTCCCCACTGCGCCAGGTTCGTCTGGAGCACATCCGCATGCACCAATTCGAGCCGCGAATTGCCCGCGAACTTCTCGCGCAGGTACTCCACCAGGACCGGGTCCACCTCTATGGCGACCACCCGGCCGGCCCGCTCCAGCAATTTTTCGGTAAGGGCGCCGCGGCCGGGACCGATCTCGATGACCAGCTCTTGCCTCGCGGGGCACACGGCCGCGGCGATGCGCTCCAAAATCGAGCCGTTGATCAGAAAATGCTGCCCGAGTTTCTGGCGGGACAGGGCGTCAGCCCTTCACCTGGATCGCTTCCCCATGACTCCAGAGCGCCTTGCCCCAGGTCGGTTTGCCGAAGGAAGTGGCCGGAGTCCAGGTCGAAAACAGAATGAAGTTGCGCAATTCTTCGGAATCCTGTCCTTGAATCACTTCGTAATCGGCCACTTTGCCCCGCTCATCGATGATGAGTTGCACCACGACATCGCCGCCATACCGCACCGGGTTGGAGCGGCTCAGGCTGGGGTCGGTAAAAATGGGAGCGGAGACATCTCCGGAGAAACTCCGCGGCGTCGCCGTGAGGTCGGGAATCCACATCCCGAACAGCAGGATCGCGGAAATGATGCCGCCGGCAACCGGGAGCGCCACCGGACGCATCATATTCTGGCAGTGGACCTGGAACACGGACACCCAGGTGTGGATGCGGGTTCCGATGCTGACACGGGCGATCCGGCGGATTCTCTCGCGGTCCGCGATGGCGCGCAGGTCTGCTCGTAAACTGGCGGGCATGGCCGGCCGAGCCATTTCCCGTAGAGAGGCGCGCATTTCCACCATAGACTCATAGTGAGCGCTGCATTCACGGCAGGACTCGATGTGCGCCAACGCATTCTGCCGCTCACCGCCGGATGTGCCGGAGTCGACGAGCGACGAAATCAGTTCTTGCACCTTTCCACAGCTCATAATTTACTCGGCCGTTTTCGGCACCAGCTTCAAGGCAGGTCGCGCTTTTATGCTCCCCACCAGTTCGTCCCGCAGGGCTTCCCGGCCACGCAGGATTCGGGACTTGACAGTCCCCAACGAAACTCCCAGGACTTCTGCGATCTCCTCGTAACTTAAATCCGTGATATCGCGAAGCACAACAGCCTCGCGGAAGATCGGGTTAATCCTTTCGAGAGCCGCTTCGATCATCTGATGCTGCTCCCGGTCTGCCGCCTCTTCGTAGGGAGAGCGGCTTCGGTCTGGAATGCTCTCCTTCCAGTTGCGCGATTCTTCAGGGTCGGTATCCAGCTCGACTTCCCGGCGCCGGTGCCGGAAGAACCAGCGGCGCGCGTTATGAGCCTCGTTGACCGTGATGCGGTAGATCCACGTTTTCAGCGTGCTTTGTCCGCGGAAGCTCCCGATGTTTCGAAACACCTTGAGAAAAACTTCCTGGACGACATCGCCGGCCTCCGACTGATCGTTCAGCAGGCGGAATGCCAGGGCAAACACCGGCTGTTGAAAACGGGTGAGCAGTTCCTCGTAGGCGTGTTCCATACCTTCACGAAGGGATTCCACCAGGCGCAGATCGTCGCTCTCGACGCTCGCCTCTGCTGTCCGATCCGAGCTCAGGTCCAAGATTGAAGTGGCCACCGGCAGCCTCACATTCAGCCTGACTTCAAACTACCAGGAAACTTTAGCGCTTGCAAAGGTATAGACACCCGTTTTCCGTGAAAAGTTCCCGTAGCCCGTAAGCTATTGATAAACTGGACGTTCATGCCTCTTATTTCAGCCGGTATTCTAAACCAGTTCGTGGAAGAGATTCTGCTTGCCGCCGGCGTCCCGGCGCACAAGGCTTCCATTACCGCCTCCTCGCTGGTGGCCTCGAATCTGCGCGGTGTGGATTCCCACGGCATTCAACTCCTGCCGTTCTATATCGACCAGATGCTGGCCGGCGAAATGGACCCGCGGGCCGATGGACACATCATTTCCGAAATGGGGTCGTGCCTCCTGTTCGACGGCGAAAACGGCCTTGGCCAGTGGGTGGCCGATGTCTGCTGCCGTCATGCGGTCCGCATCGCCGCGGCCCAGGGCATGGCGATGGTTGTCTCGCGCGAATCCAACCACTTCGGCGCGGCCGCCTGGTGGGCGCAAAAGATGCGAGCCGCCGGGCAGATCGGCATCGTCACCTGCAATGCTTCGCCCATCGTTCCGCCCTGGCAGGGCCGGGAGGGCCGCATGGGGACCAACCCCATCTGCATGTCCGTCCCAGGACCCTGGCTGCTGGATATGGCCACCACTACGGTCGCGGCCGGCCGCATCTTCAAGGCGTTTATCAATGGCCAGCCCGAAGTCCCGCAAGGCTGGGCCTTCGATTCCGACGGTGTCCCCACCACCGATACGCAAAAAGCCTACAAGGGCATGCTCATGCCACTGGGAGGCTATAAAGGCAGCGGCCTCGCCATGATGGTCGAGATTCTGTGCTCCGTTTTGAGCGGTGGAGCCATGGCCAATGAGATCGGCGGAATCCGCGTGCGCGGCAAAAAGGTCCGCAATAGCCAGATGTTCCTCGCCATCGACGTGTCGCGCTTTATGCCCGTCGAGGAATTCACGGCGCGCGTCGAGCAACTGGTGGCGCTCATGAAATCGACTGCCCCGGCGCCGGGCTACGACGAAGTGATGGTGGCCGGCGATCCCGAATGGCGCACCGAGGCCGAGCGCCGGCAGAACGGCATTCCCATCGCCGAGGGGAACTGGGACAGCCTGTGCAAGGCGGCCGCGCGGGTGAAGGTGCAGACTCCCGCCCGGCTACAATAGAAGTAGGTGCTGGTTTCCATCGCTTCCAAAACAGAACGCCCTGCGTGGCTTCGTGCGCCCGCTCCGGTGGGGCAGAACTATCGCGAACTGAAAGACCTTATCGAGCGGCTGCGGCTGCACACGGTCTGCGAGAGCGCCGCGTGTCCGAATGTGGGTGAATGCTGGAACCAGCGCACCGCCACCTTCATGATCCTGGGGAATGTCTGCACCCGGCGATGCGGCTTCTGCGCCGTGCAGAAGGGCGCTCCGCTGCCGGTGGATTACGATGAGCCGAATCGCGTGGCCGAAGCCGTACAGGCAATGGGCCTGGAGTTCGCCGTGATCACCAGCGTCAATCGCGACGATCGCGCCGATGGCGGCGCGGAGCTGTTCGCGCAGGTGATCCGCGCCATTCGCGAGCGCGTTCCGGGCTGCGGCGTGGAAGTGCTGATCCCCGATTTCCAAGGCAGCCACGGGGCCGTCGAAACGGTCATGGAAGCTGCGCCGGACGTGCTGAATCACAATACTGAAACGGTGCCGCGCCTCTATCGCCAGGTGCGCTTGGGCGCCCGCTATGAGCGCTCCCTGGATGTGCTGGCGCACGCCCGCCACGTCTCGCCGCACACCCCCACTAAGAGTGGATTGATGCTGGGATTGGGCGAGACCGCCGGCGAAGTCCTGGAGGTGATGCGCGACCTGCGGGCACACCAGGTGGAAATTCTGACGCTGGGACAATATCTGCGCCCTTCCCCCAAACACCTCCCGATTGTCCGCTACGTGACCCCCGCCGAGTTCGCAGACTTGAAGCAGGCGGGATACGAAATGGGTTTCGGCCACGTGGAATCCGGCCCGCTAGTGCGCAGTTCCTACCACGCAAAAAAGGGGACAGACGCATTTAAAAAAGGGGACAGACGCATTTAATAAAACGGACGGACGCGCTTAAGAAAGAGGGGCGGACGCATTTTATAAGCGCAAACAAAGAACATACGTGCCTAAAAAAGGGGACAGACGCATTTTTTAAATGCGTCTGTCCCCTTTTTATGCGCCCTTTTTATGCGCCTACTTCTGCATCGCCTTCATGATGAATGCCTGCACTTCCGGCTTGATGGCATACTCCTGCCGGCGCGGCTCGGGCCAGTTGTCTTTATCCGACCACATCTTGTTCAGGCCTTTCTGAATCTCCGGATCGCCTCCCGTGAAGCCCGTCACCAGTTCCTTCCAACGCGCGGCCAGGGCCTGACCTTTCGGACCCGCCGGGTCTTCCTGCAGCGAAGCCTCGATATCGGCAAACAGCTCCGACCACTGCTTGCTCACCTTCTCCTGCAATTCCGGCGACCACAGCTTCTTGCGCTCTTCGACCTTGGCCTGCGCCTCCGGCGTGTAATATTTCTTCGACCACTCCGTATCGTTTTGCATTTCAATCTCCTTGATGATCTTCTTGAACAGATTCCAGTCCGGCTCCTGCTTCGGCTTCAGCGACCGCTCGGCCGTTTCAATCGCATGGATCGCGCTGTCCAGTTGCCGCCGTTTCTCGGCCAGCACGCGCCGCTGCCGTCGCAGCGACTCCGGCAGCCCGGATTCCTTCTTCAGCAGGTCCCGGATCTGTTTCAAAGGCAGCCCCAGAAACTTCAACACCACAATCTGTTCCAGGCGCGCGAGGTCGCGGTTGCCGTACAGGCGATATCCGCTGTGGCTGCGCTGGCTGGGCTTGAGGAGCCCCAGCCGGTCGTAATGATGCAGCGTACGAACGGTCACGCCCGCCAGTTCGGCGAACTCGTTCACCTGGTACAACGTGTCGGTGTCCTGTTTCAACTGCCGCCTCTTGAAAACATCATCAGGCCTGACGTTACGTCAGGGTCAAGCAATATTATGCTCTTGTGACGGCGCGGGATTTGATCTACGATATAGAACAAATGTCTCCTCCCGAACCTCCAGAGTTCGCGGAATGGCTGTTGCGGCGCCTGGTGGGCGGGCGCGATGCCGATGCTGTGGCCGGCGACCTGCGCGAAACGTTCGAAGCGCGCGGGGGCGGCCGGCTCTGGTATTGGTGGCAGGCGCTCAGTTGTATGGCGATGAGGCTTTCGCTCTACCGCCGCGCCCTCCCCGGCATTGGCACGGACTTCAGCCGCGCTGTGCGGCGCATTCGCCGCAATCCCGGATACGCACTCACGGCAATGTTCTGCCTGGCGCTCGCGCTGGGTGTCAACACCACGCTCTTCGGTTTTCTGGATAGCCTCTACTTCCGCCGGCTACCGGTGCCCGAGGCCGGCCGGATCGTGCAAATCGACCGCAAATCCGGGGACTTCTGTACCTGGCGCGGATTTCTCGGATTTCGCGATAGTTTGCGTACCGTTCGGGCGGCTGCCAAGGAACGGTCCGTTGATCCTATGGAAGTCGACCACACGACTTTTATGGTGCAGGTGGAAGGCGTTTCGGCGAACTACCCGCAAGTGCTCCAACTGAGCACAACCATCGGCACGTGGTTTCGGGCGGACGCAAACTCCGCGGGCGATCCCGAAGCGGTCATCAGCTACCGTCTCTGGCAGACCCGCTTTGGAGGTGACGCCAGCGTCGTCGGTAAGCGGCTCCGCATCCTGACGAGTTATTTCCGCGTCGCGGGCGTAGCGCCGCGCGAATTCACGGGGACGTTTTCTCCCCTGAGGATGGATGTCTGGGTTCCGCTGCCAGCCTCTGCCAAGTCCCGGGTAGACCTGATCGCCCGCCTGGCGCCGGGCGCCACTCTGACGAACGCGGCCGCGGAACTCGGCGTGATAGGCGCGCGAGTGCGCGCTTTCTCTCCCGGCGATGAGCTTCTTCATGGCGCGGTGCGGGTCCAACCCGCGTCCGGCTTCCTGTCGCAGGGTGGCGGCCCGCTTCTCATGCCCATTGTGAAGTTGTGGAGCGCGGTCGCCATGGCGGTATTGTTGATCGCCTGTGTCAATGTGGCCAACCTGCTGCTCTCGCGCGCCGCCGTGCGCCGGCGTGAGATGGCGCTGCGGAGGTCGTTGGGAGCGAGCCGCTCACGTCTATTTCGCGAGACGCTGACGGAGGGTCTGGTGCTGACTACCGGCGGTCTGCTGCTGGGAATTTTGTTCGGCTACTGGACAGGGTCCGCCCTGGAGTGGGCTCTACCCAGCGTCCCCTTTGCCGTGTACCAGGGCCTCGTGTTCGGAATCGATTGGCGGGTGGCGCTGCTACTCGCTCTCGCGGGAATCCTGTGCGCGGTTCTCTTCAGCTTGCCGCCCGCCCTCGCCTGCAGCCGTCAGAACCTGAATCTCGCGATGAAGGGCCACGACAGCCGGAATTCCCGCCAACGGGAAATTTATTCGGTGGCCCAGGTGGCGCTCTCGCTCACGCTCCTGATCGCCACAGGCCTGCTGGTACGCGCCTTGCAACGCGTGCAAAGCGTCGACCCGGGCTTCGCCATCGACCACCGGCTATACGTAAACCTCTCGGCGCCCGACCGTGGGGCCGACAAACAAATCTCCGCCTCCGTCTTTGCCAATCTGGTCCAGCAAACTCGCGACTTGCCCGGCGTGAAAGACGCGACGCTTGCCTGGGGAGTGTTTCCCATGGTCGGTGTTAGCTGCGCCGGCGCGTCGCGGGAAACGGCAAGAAAAGCGCTGACAAACACTGTCGATCCCAACTATTTTGACGTGATGGGGATTCCGATCGTGAGAGGCAGCGGGTTTTCGCCCGCGGAATCGCCTGGCGGCATGCCTGAACGTCATCGTCAATCAAACGATGGCACGAACACTTTGGCCGGAGAAGGATGTCATCGGCAGAACCGTGTGGCTGGAGGGTTGCGATGGCGGCGTTCCGAAACCGGCAACGGTGATCGGCGTCGCCCGCGACGCGAAGTACGAAGACCTCAGCGAAGAACCACAGCCTTTCTATTATGTCTCTCGCCGGCAAGATCCCGGCGGCAACGGCTTTTTCTCCCTCATCGTTCGCACTGCGGGCAATCCGCGCCAATGGACCAAACCCGTGCTCGATTTTGTGCAGCGCCGCGGCGGACAACTGATTATCTACGATAGCCGGACTCTGGAAGATGCCGTGGCCCGTTCGCTCTGGGAAATGAAGTGGCAAGCGTCTCTGCTGGCCGCGATAGGATTGCTGGCCATCGTGCTGGCGGCCATCGGCGTGTATGGCGTAGTGGCATGCTCGGTGGCGCAGCGCACGCGCGAAATCGGCGTCCGCATGGCTCTGGGCGCGGTGCCTTCAGACGTGCAATGGATGGTTCTGGCGCACGGACTGCGCATTTCAGCCATCGGGATCGCGGCAGGATTGCTGCTCAGCGCCGCCACGGTCCGCTTGCTTCGTGGATTTCTGTACGGACTGAGTCCATTCGACCCGATCGCATTCGCCGCCGCCGGCATGGCGTGGATCGTCATCGCCATGCTCGCCAGTTGGTATCCGGCCCGCCGGGCCACCCACGTCGATCCGATGACTGCGCTGAACTTCGAGTGACCCCCCGCAAATTTTTGCAACAACATCAGGGGTCGCCATCGTATTGGCTGGTATGGGTTCCGTTTTCCAAGACCTCCGGCATGCCGTCCGCTCGCTTGCGGGCGATAAAGGATTCACCCTCACAGTGGTCCTGACCATCGCGGTTTGTATCGCCGCGAACACCGCCACTTTCGCGGTGGTGAATTCGGTGCTGCTGCGGCCGCTGCCGGTGCCGGACGCGGGCTCCATCCTGGTGATGGCGAATCGCTACCCCAAAGCCGGCGCCGATTTCGGCTACAACAGCGCCATCGGGCGATTATTTCGACCGCCTGCGCGACGTTCCACGTCTTCTCCGAGCAGGCGCTCTTTCCGCACCAGCGGCCAGACCATCGAGATCCAGGGCACGCCGCAGCGCGTCACCGGCATGGTGGCCACGCCTTCGCTGTTCCGGCTGCTGCGCGTGCCGCCCGCCTTATGGCCGCGCCTTTTCCGATAGCCGAGGGCGAGCCCGGCGCCGAACAGAAGGCCATTCTCAGCGACGGCTTGAGCCGCACGCTGTTCGGCAGCCCGCAGGCGGCCCTCGGCCGCGACGTCCGCATGAGCGGCCAGCCGTTCACCGTGGTCGGCGTGATGCCGGCCGGACTTCAACTTCATCGATCCCGAAGTCCGCATCTGGATCGCCGGCGGCGTTCACACCGGAGGAGCGCGAGGTGCACCACTCCAATAACTGGCAGAACATCGGGCGGCTCAAGCCGGGCGCGACCCTGCAGCAGGCGCAGGCCCAGGTGGACGCCCTCAACCGCGCCAACCTCGACCGCTTTCCGTCCTATCAAGGAACTGCTGATCAACGCCGGCTTCCACACCATGGTGATGCCGCTGGAGGACATGCTGGTCAAGGCAGGTGCGCGGGGCGCTGTACCTGCTGTGGGGCGGCGCGGCGTTCGTGCTGCTGATCGGCGCGGTGAATGTGGCCAACCTGGTGCTGGCGCGGACCACGCTCCGGCGCAAGGAGTTCGCCACGCGCCTGGCCCTGGGCGCCGGCGCGGGCCGTCTGATGCGCCAATTGGTGACCGAGAGCATTCTGGTGGCCCTGGCCGGCGGCGCGGCGGGCGCGGCCCTGGGCACGGGATTGTTGCGAGCCCTGGCCCACAGCGGCATCGAAACGCTGCCGCGCGCCGGGCGAAGTGCGCGTGGATGGCATGGTGGTGCTGGCCATGCTGGCTGACCGCGGCGCTGGTCGGCATCGTCATCGGGCTGATTCCCTCGGTGCAGGTGATGCGCGCGCAGGTCAACGAAGTGCTGCGCGAAGAGAGCCGGTCGGGCACCGGCGGCCGGCGCGCGCGGCGCGTGCGGCAGGTCCTGGTGGTGGCGCAGGTCGGGCTGGCGTTCGTGCTGCTGGCCGGCGCGGGACTGGTGCTGGCGAGTTTCCGCCAGTTGCTGCACGTCGACCCGGGATTCGATGTCAAGGGCGTGGTGACGGCGGCCACCAGCGTGCCGCAGTCGCTCTATCCCAAGGATTCCGACGTCAACTCGCTGATGGACCGCACGCTGGCCGCCATCCGCGGCATTCCCGGCGTGACGGCGGCCGGCGCCACCACCACCATCCCCTGGGGCGGCAATCACAGCGACAGCGTGATCCTGGCCGAAGGCTACATCATGAAGCCCGGAGAGTCGCTGATTTCGCCGGAACAGGTGACCGTGACGCCCGGGCTATTTCGAGGCCATGCACATCACCATGGTGGCGGGCCGCCCGTTCGATGAGCGCGATCGCGAATCCGCGCCCGGCGCCATCATCGTGGACGAGCGCCTGGCGCGCCATTTCTGGCCCGGCCGCAACCCGATCGGCCGGCGCATGTATCTGCCGCAGGACATCAACAACCTCCTGAAGACCGACGAGCACACGCACTGGATGACCGTGGTGGGGGTCGTCCGCCCGGTCCACACTGCCAGACGTGGAAGGCAACGCCAGTCCGGTGGGCGCTTATTACATGCCGTACGCGCAGAACGTCCAGCGCGGCTACGCGCTGGCGATCAAGACCTCCGGCGATACCGGCGCGGCCATCGCGCGCCGTGCGCGCGCGCTTCGCGGCGATCGCGCCCAACCTGGCGCTTGTTCGACGTGCACACCATGGAGGAGCGCGGCGACCTGGCGCTGGCCTCGCGGCGGGCCTCGCTGACGCTGGCCATGTTCTTCGGCTGCCTGGCGCTGTTCCTCTCGGCCATCGGCATCTATGGCGTGCTGGCGTACCTGGTGACGCAGCGCCAGCGCGAAATCGGCATCCGCACCGCGCTGGGATGCACCGCGGGCGGCGTGGTGCAAGCTGGTGGTCTGCGCGAAGCGCTCTGGCTGCTCGGCGCCGGCCTGGTGCTGGGCGTGGCCGGCTCGGTGGCGCTGCGCTCGGTGGTGGCCGGCCAACTCTACGGCGTGAAACCGCTCGACCCGGTGGTGATGTCGGCGGTGGTCCTGACGCTGGCGGTGGTGGGTCTGGCGGCCTGCGTGCTGCCCGCCCGCCGGGCGACGCGCGTGGACCCGGTGATGGTGCTGCGCGAGCAGTGACGCCTGCCTGAGGGGGCGGACGCGCACGCTTTACAATCCTTAACCCGCCTCCCATAACCGGCAACCCCAGTACAGCGTCCCTTCGTCCAGCATGTCAAGCTGGAACCTGTAAGGAGGGACTACTCATGAGAACCATCTGTGTCTGCGCCCTGGCCGTGCTATCGCTCAGCGCCGCCGAGGCGCAAACAGTAAGCTCGCGAATCGCCGGCTCCGCCAACGCATTTCTGGCGACGCTCGATGCCGGCCAGAGACAGCGCGTATTGTTTGCATTTGACGACGCACAGCAGCGCGCGCGCTGGTCCAACCTGCCCACAACCATGGTCCGGCGGGCCGGCCTCAATATGGGGGAACTGTCGCCTGCGCAGCGTTCCGCCGCGCTGGCGCTGGTGGCTTCCGTGCTCAGCCCGAGAGGCTTCGAAAAGGTCCAACAGATCATGGAGGCGGACGAAACGCTGAAGCACAATGAACGCAACAGCCCCATGTTTGGCCAGGATCTGTATTACCTTTCGATCCTGGGAACGCCTTCTCCCACCGCACCCTGGATGCTTCAATTTGGCGGTCATCACCTGGCTCTGAATGTGACTATTGCCGGGGAGCGCGGCATCCTCACACCAACCTTGACCGGCGCCCAACCGGCGCTGTACACCGTGAACGGCAAAACCGTCCGCCCTCTCGGCCAGGAGAGCGATAAGGCTTTAGCCTTGCTGAACGCTCTGGATGAGAACCAGCGCAAGCAGGCGATTCTGAGTTACCGTTTGGCGGACCTTGTGCTCGGACCGGGCCAGGACGGCAAAACCATCGTGCCTGAAGGTTTGAAGGCGTCCTCCATGAACCCGCGGCAGCGCACCATGCTGCTCGACGTCATATCGGAGTGGGCCGGCATTGTTCACCAGTCCGCGGCGGAGGCCCGCATGGCCGAACTGAAAGCCGATATCGACGAAACCTGGTTTGCGTGGAGCGGCCCTGTCACCGCTGCCGCGGGCAGTAACATCACGGCCTACTACCGGATTCAGGGTCCCCATCTGGTCATCGAATATGCGCCTCAGCGCTTGGGCGGCGACCCTTCCCTGCATGTTCATACCATGTACCGCGATCCCACCAACGATTACGGTAAGAAGCTCGCGGCCCAATGAAAACCCGGCTGATTGCTGCCGTACTTCTGTTGGGCGCGGCGCCTGCACTGGCGCACCGGCTCGACGAGTATCTCCAGGAGACGCTCTTCTCGGTGGGGAAAACCCGGCTTCAGGCTGAGATCACGCTGACGCCGGGCGTGGCCGTATTTCCCATCGTGGCCGCGGACATCGATACCAATGGCGACGGAGTCTTTTCGGAAAGCGAACAGCGGGCATACGCGGGACGGGTGCTGCGCGATTTGTCCCTCACGCTGGATGGCCATCCGCTGACGCTCCGGCTGCTTTCGATGCGCTTCCCGGGCATGGACCAGATCAAAGCGGGGCTGGGCGCGATTCGTATCGAATTCCAAGCCGTTCTGCCTGGCGGCGGCCCGAGGCGAAGACTCGTTTTCGAGAATCGTCACCAAAGCCGGCTCGGCGCGTACCTTGTGAATTGCCTCGTGCCCCAGGACCCTGAAATTCAGATCGTGGCGCAGAATCGGAATTACTCCCAGTCAGTCTACCGGCTTGATTATGTCCAGACGGGCGTTGGTACCGGGATACAATCTTTTGCGTGGCGGTCAGCCGACGGCCTCTGGCTGGGCGGAGTGGCGCTATTGTTGTTCGTGCGTTTCGCCCATCAAGCCTACTCCGCCCGTAGCGTCTCGGCCGGATCCACTGCCGCGGCCCGGCGAGCGGGCAGATAACTGGCCAATACCGTGGCCGCAACCAGAACCAGCGGCACTGCGGTGTAGGTGAGCGGGTCGACCGGGCTGATGCCAAAGAGCACGGACTTCATCAGCCGCGTCAGGCCGGCTGCGGCGGCCAATCCGGTCACGGTGCCGGCGCCGGCGAGCGCCAGTCCATACCGCACGAATAGCCAGCGCAACGCTCCCGGCTCCGCGCCCAGCGCTACCCGGATCCCGATTTCGCGGGTCCGTTGCGATACCGCATACGAGATCACACCGTAGATGCCGATCAAACCGAGCATCATCGCCATGGCGCCGGCGATACCCAGCATGACCAGCGTGAAGGAAGTGGTGGCCAGCGATTCATCGTAGATCTCCTGCATGGTGCGGACAGAGGCCAGCGGCAGACTGGCATTTACCGACCACACTGCCTGCCTCACCTGGTTCAGGAAGCCTTCCGTGCCCGCGCGGTCGCTCCGGATCACGAATGTGACTGCGCGCGTGACAATCAGGCCGCCGTGGGGAACGAAAGAGTTCGGCATCAGCGCCGGCCAATAAACGATAGCGGGCGCCTTCTCCTGAATTCCATTTTGCCGCACATCCTGAACTACGCCGATCACTTCCTGCCACGGCATGCTGGGATACTGGCGGAGCCGTTTTCCGACGGCGGCCGAGGGGGTGCCCCAGAACTCGCGTGCCAGGTTCTCGGAAATCATCACCATCGGTCTGAGATCGTATAGATCGGTCCACGTCAATTCGCGGCCGGCAATCAGCCGCGCGCCCGTGGTGTGCAGGAAGCCGGGAGAAACATTCTCAAACCGCCGTAAGGGCGCAACGTCGCCCGGGTATGTCTTGCCTTCCGGAAATATGTTGTCCCAGTCGGGAGGCCCCGCTTCCATAGGCACCTCGCTGGCAAATCCAACGGACGTCACACCGGGAATCGACTTCAGCTTGTCGGCCAGGTTGTTTTGGGTCCTGATGACAAGCTGGGGCTCCGGAATGAGCGAAGACGGAATCGCGATGCGCACGGTTTGAAGATGCTCCGCGCCGGTGAACCCCGGCTCGACGGTTCGCAACGCTTGCGCCGTGCGGATCATCAGCCCTGCGCTTACCAGCAGCACCAGCGTGATCGCCACCTGGACAACCACTAGAACGTTGCGGGCACGATGCCGCTCGCGGCTGACACTGGCTGTCCGGCCAGCGCTCCGCAGGGCTGAGGAAATCCGCGGGCCGGCATAGCGGAAGGCCGGCGCCAGTCCAAGAAGCAGCCCCGACAACACGGAAAGCAACAGCGTAAACCCGAAGGTGCGCAGATCTAAGGAGATTTCGTGCAAGCGCGGCAGGTTGGCCGGGCCAACGGCCACGAGCAGGCGCAGGCCGGCATACGCGACCACCACACCGAGCGCGCCGCCCATCAGGCCGAGCATCACGCTTTCGACCAGCAGGCCGCGGATGATGCGCGCTACCCCCGCGCCCAAAGCGGCTCGCAGAGCCAGTTCGTGTTGCCGTGCCTCCGCGCGGACCAACAGCAGATTCGTCACGTTGGCACAGGCGATGAACATCACCAGCGCGATGGTCCCCATCACCACCCACAATACGTCGCCGACGCTGCCGACTACCTGCTGCTTCAGCGGGCGAATGGTGGGCCGGATTCTCCAGTTCTCGTACCATCGGCCGTTGCTGCCAGGTCCATTCGACCAGGTGTCCATCCAAACCGGTAACAGCCGCGCGAGGTCGGCATTCGCCTGTGCAATGGTGACACCGGGTTTGAGCCTTCCGATGCCATTGAATCCGAAGCCTGCCAGGATCACCCGGCTGCGATCGAATGCCAGGGGCAAAATCAAATCGGGGTCTGCTTTGACGATCCGGAATCCCTGGGGCATGACACCTACGATTTGGCGCGGCAGGGAATCCACGGTGAGATTCCGTCCGATTACCGACCGGTTCCCACCAAAATGACGCTGCCAGTATCCATAGCCGAGCATGACCGCGGAGGAACGTCCCGAGAAACTGAAAGGTTCCGGGTCGCGAGCTTGCGGAATCTGGTCGGCCGCCAGGAGCCAACGGCCGGCGGCCGGCGCAACGCCGAGCGCCTGCAGCACTCCGTCACTCACAGAGACCGTGTGAACCTGCTCCGGCTCCGCGATGCCCGTGACGTTGGCGGTCCCGGGAGTCCACACGCCGAGAGCCTGAAATGTCCGGTTCTGCCCGGCGTAAGTGAAATACATGGATGCGGAAAGGGCCAGCCCGTCAGCGGCATTCGCCAGTCCCGCCGCTCCCGGCGCATCCTGATGAAGGACCACCAGTTGCTCGGCCCTGGGATAGCGCAGCGGCCGCAGCAGCACGCTGTTCACCACGCTGAACACCGCGGCATTGGCGCCGATCCCAATGGCCAGCGTCAGCAGCGCGGCAGCGGTAAACATGGGAGTGCGCCCCAGCATGCGAAGGCTGTAACGCATATCGCGGACCAGCGCATCGAGGAAGGCGATGGTGTTCATACGATAGATGTCCTCCAGAATCACGGTGCCGTTGCCCAGCTTCCGCAGGGCCGCCGCACGCGCTTCGTCATACGGCAGGCCTCGGGCGACGTGTTCGTCCGTCTCGATCCGAAGGTAGGACTCCATCTCTTCGGATCGTTCCCGATCCCATTTCGCGCGCCGCAGGAAGCGCCGGATGCTCATCGGTCACCTTGGCATTTCGTCCAGTATACTCCAGTCGATCATCGACCGAAGGCCTTACCGGTTTATACGCTGAAAGCGAGATTTAGTTTCCATTTCCAGGTGTAAACCCTTCGCTTTTGTGTAGGGCGGACGCCCCCGTCCGCGCGGGTCCCCCTGGACCCGCTGCTCGCGCCGGCCGGTAATGCCTCCAGAAAACGGGGAGGGTCCGCCTACCAACACACTCGCAACGGCTTTCAGCCGGTAGCCGTTTAGTCTCGAAATCCCTCAAAAGACAATCGAGGGGAGAAAGCCTGGAGTCTGTATGGTCCATGACATCGGCGCATTGCGCCGGATGGATCGGCAGCTTAGGATTTAAGTTTGGAAGATCAGCCGAAGAGGACGAACGCATGATGGGCCATGCCGCCGACAGCTATCACCGCATCGTTGACCATCAGACGTTTTGCCCGTACAATGACGCGCGTCTGGCCGTCGCTGAGGCGCGGCATCCCGCAAACGGCTAGGAGGCAAAAACGAGCGACCTGGCTCGACTCCTGTCGGTGAACGTCGGACTCCCACGCGACATCGCGTGGAAGGGTCGCACGGTGCACACCGGAATCTGGAAGGACCCGGTGCGTGGCCGCTGCCGGGTTGGCCGGTTGAATCTGGACGGAGACGGCCAGGGCGACCTGGCCGGGCACGGCGGGGAGCAGCGGGCGGTCTTCGTCTACCAGATCGAATCGTATCGCTACTGGCAGGAGCATCTGAAGCGGACCGGCTTCGTTCACGGGCAGTTCGGCGAGAACTTCACAATTGAAGGATTGCCCGATGATGCCGTGTGCGTCGGCGACCGTTACCAGATTGGCAGCGCGCTGTTCGAAGTAACGCAACCCCGCGTTACCTGCTATCGCGTCGGCATTCGGATGGACGAGCCCCGGATGCCGGCATTGCTGACATCCAGTGGACGGCCAGGTTTCTACTTCCGGGTCCTGCAGGAAGGCGCGGTGGGCGCAGGCGACGAAATCGTAAAGGTGGGGGAGGCGAAGGAGCGCATGACCGTCGCGGAAATCAACGCGCTCCTTTATTCACCCAATCATCCGCGCGATCGACTGGAAATGGCGTTACGGATTGACGCGCTTTCGCCGGGATGGCGCTGGTCGTTTGAGGCGTTGCTGCGAAGCCAAACCGCTGGCGCGGGCGGTGGTAATGCGGGGCTCGCGCCGGCAGAGGCAGCGCATCCCGCAGCACCTGGTTTCCGACCGCTCACGGTGACGGCGATCGATCAGGAGTCCGCGGATGTCGTCTCTTTGACGATGCAGAGCCCGGATGGCCAGCCGCTGCCGCCGGCTCTGCCGGGCCAGTATGTGGTCCTGCGTCTTCAAATGTCGACCGGCGGCCCGCCGCTTTTTCGCAGCTACTCACTTTCGGGTCCCCTTGATAAAGAGAGCTATCGGATCAGCGTGAAGATCGAGCCGAACGGGGCGGCCGGTACCTACCTGCGGGAGCATCTGAGGGTGGGAGATCGTCTCGATGTCAGTTCGCCGCGCGGAAGCTTCATTCTGCAGTCCGGGGAGCGGCCGGTGGTACTGCTCAGCGCGGGAATCGGGGCGACACCTGTTCTGGCGATGCTGCACGCGCTGGCGGCGGCACACTCCACGCGGCAGGTCTTGTGGCTGTACGCGGCGCGCGACCGGCAACATCATCCATTTGCCGCCGAAGTGCGCCGTCTCATGCTCGCGCTCACGCACGGCCGCAGCTATGTGTGTTTCAGCAGGCCGGACTCGCACGACAAGGTGGGCGAGGATTTCGACGCCGCCGGTCACCTGTCGCGATCGGTCTTCGACCAGGCCGGCGTCACGCGAGAGGCGGATGTCTATCTCTGCGGGCCTACCCGTTTCATGGCGGACATGAAGGAGGCGCTTGCGGCCTTGGGCGTGCCGCCGGAGCGGATTCACTTCGAAATCTTCAACGGCAGCGAGCCGATGACTCCTGGCATCGCCGCCGCCGCGACGCGAGGTCCGCATCCGCCCGGCGACGACGCCAACACCGGTCCGCTGGTATCGTTCGCGCGCAGTGGCATCGCCGCGCACTGGAAGGCGTCCGCATACCAGAGCATTTTGGAACTGGCCGAAGCGTGCGACGTACCGGTCCGCTGGGCGTGCCGGACCGGTGTTTGTCACAGTTGCGAGAGCGGTTTGGTTTCAGGGGCGGTCGCCTACGAACCGGAGCCACTCGATAAGCCTGCCGACGGCAATCTTCTGGTCTGCTGCTCCCAACCGGTTCGCGACGTGGTCATCGATTTGTGAAGCTCCGGCCGGAACCTTTTGGTCCCAATCGTGCTTTTGATGAGGTCGCTATGATCCGAAAACTAAAAAGCGGCGAATACCGCCTTTATTCTCGAAAAGCGGACTCCAAAACCGGCAAGCGGAGAAATCTCGGGACGTTCCGTACACGCGATGCGGCGGAGCAACACGAACGCGAGGTGCAGTACTTCAAGCGGCACTGAGGGTGTAAGTTCCTACACGACTTGAGCGCTCAACGAAGCGACGAAAGACTCACCTTTTGACGGCCCGCGGAGTCGAAGTTTTCGGGCGAGAGCCAGCGCTCGAAACTGTCTTTGCGGGCGGGCCATTCGGAATCCAGCATAGCGAACCAGGCGGTATCGCGATTGCGTCCTTTGACGATCATGTGCTGGCGGAAGATGCCCTCGAAGGTGAATCCCAGGCGCAAAGCGGCACGGCGCGAAGGCGCGTTGAGCGCGTTGCATTTCCATTCGTAGCGGCGATATCCGAGCTCTTCGAATACGTAGCGCGCCATCAGGTACATGGCTTCGGTAGCGCCGGTGGTGCGCTGCAATTCGGGCGTGTAGACAATGTTGCCCACCTCGATGCAGCGGTGCGCCGGCTCGATGCGCAGGTACGTAGCGTAACCCATCGCGACGCTGCCGGTGCGGTCCAGAATGGCGTAAAACAAGGGATCTTCGGAGGCCGCTTTGCACCGCAGGCTTTCGTCGAAGGCAGCGCGATCGGGAAACGGGCCATCGCCCATGTACTGCCAGATTTGTTCTTTTTCGTCCCCGTGCGTTTTGGTGAAAAGCGATTCGGCGTGCGCCTCGGGATCGAGCGGGACCAGCATCACCGAACGCCCCTCCATGGTGGTGCGTTGCGGCGTCTTCATTGTGCGGCCTTCTCCTTGGCCAGCGCTTCCTGGAAGGTCTTATCGGAGCGGTCAATGAAGGCGCGATAGCCTTCGGGGTCGATGAAAGGATTCACGGCCGCCCCGGCGATCATCTTCCAGTACTTTTCCTTCATGCCATAATAGCCGCCGTGCGCGCCCAGGAAGACGTCGCAGTGCAGAGCGCGCAGAACGCGGAAGGTGCGGGCATAATCCCCGGCGATTCCGGGATAGGTGGGCTTGCGGACAAACTCGACCCCGGGGTTGATGGTGGTGCCGCCCACAATGACCACGTCATACGACTTGCCGCCCTGCGTAACGCGGGTGGTCCAGGTGGTGCATCCGATGCTATGGCCGGGGGTCATGTGAGCGACCACGGTCACGCCACCCAGTGTGACTTCTTCCATGTCGTGCACCACGTGGTCCACCTTCACCGGCGGATAGGTTTGCTCCCTTCCCCATCGCGGGTCGGCTTTGCCGCCGCTTTCGAGCACCGCGACTTCGGGTTGACTTGAATAGATCTTGGCGCCGGTGAGACGCTGCATTTCGGCTTGCCCGGCCACGTGGTCGCCGTGGGCCTGGCTGTTGAGCAGGAGCTTCACGTCGCGCGGCTTGAACCCGAGTCTGACGATGCTGTCGCGAATAAGCGGCGGGGTGTTTTCGTATCCGCTGTTGATGAGGATGTGGCCGGCGGGTGTCGTGATCAGGTAGTCGGTGATATCGGCGGCGCCTACATAGTAGACGTTGCCGATGATGCGGTACGCGGGAAAAGGCTGGTTGTCGGGACCGTTTTGGGCAGCGGCGATGGCGGCCAGCAGCAGCAGCGAAAAACGAAGCATCCTTCCACAATACCGCTTGACGTATTCCCATATAGGAATATAATCTAAGGAGTGCCCCGGGCAGCCACCACCTCCGATGCTTTCAACGCAGTCGCCGAACCAAGGCGGCGGGAGATCCTGAATTACCTGGTGCTGCAGGAACGGGCGGTGGGAGACATAGTGGGGAGTTTGGGGCTGGGACAGCCCTCGGTCTCCAAGCATCTCCGTGTGCTTCTGGATGTGGGACTGGTACAGGTACGGCGGGATGGCCGCAGGATGCTGTATAAAACGAACGCGGAGGGCATCCGGCCGCTGCACGAATGGACCGGGACTTTCGAGAAATACTGGCGCGACAAGTTAACGCGAATCAAGGAGCGCGCCGAGCAGGAGAAAAAATGAATTCGACCTTACAGACTATCGAAGATCTAACGCTCACCGTCACCCAGGAGATTCACGTCAGCGCGTCGCTGGAGGCCACTTTCGCGGCGATGCTGGAAGAGATGGGTCCGGCTAACGAGGCCAACGGGCAGCCCATGCCGATGCAGTTGGAGGCGTGGCCCGGCGGAAGATGGTATCGCGACCTGGGCAACGGCGACGGCCATTTCTGGGGACTTGTGCAGGCCATCAAGCGGCCCACCCTGCTTGAAATTACGGGTCCCTTATTCATGTCGTACCCCGTGGTTTCGAATGTGCAGTACCGGCTGAGTGAAGTGGAGGGAGGGACGCTCATCAGCTTTCGCCACTCGGCCCTGGGATTGATCCAGGAGAGCCACCGGCAGCGGGTTACGGGAGGGTGGAACCGCATCCACGAGCGCGTGAAGACGCGCGCGGAATCCAGTCAAGACGCAAAGGAGAAATGAACCATGATCAAACTGATGGAACCCATGATCACCGAATTCCAGCAGGAATCGGCCACCACCAGACGAGTGCTGCAGCGCGTTCCGGCGGACAAGCTGGAGTGGCGGCCGCATCCTCACTCGATGTCGGCGGGCCAATTGGCTATGCACATCGCGTCGGTCCCGGGGAGCATCCCGAAGCTGGCGCAACTGGATCAGTTCGACGTCTCGAGCGCCAACTTCAACCCTCCGCAACCGGGCAGCCTGGAAGAGGTTCTGACCACGCTGGACGCAAGTATCGCCACCGCCGAAGCATACATGGACGGGCTGACGGAAGCGGCGGCGATGGCCACCTTTAGTCTGAATGCTGGCGCGAGGAACATCTTCACGATGCCGCGCGTGGTGTTGCTCCGCACCATCATGCTGAACCACTGGTATCATCATCGCGGGCAACTATCGGTCTACCTGCGCCTGCTGGAAGTGCCGGTGCCCGTGATTTACGGCCGGAGTTACGATGAGGATCCGTTCCTGTCCGATTTAGAAATCGGGACGTCCGCCTGAGGACGGCGCAGGTTAATTCGGCGCTGGTCTTGCCGCGTGATCGATCACGAAGTATTCGACTGGCCCCTTCGTCCGCTCCAATTTAAGGCCGGCCTCCCGCAGAAACCGCAGGAAAGAGTCTGACTGGTCGCCTGAATAGGTGGGCTCCAAGTCCGGCTGGTGCTGCCTGTAATCGAACGGTCCGCTCAACTCCGTCCGGTCCAGAACGGGAACATGGAGAATGAAATCAGAAGCGAACCTCGCCAGTTGCGGCATCGAGGTATTGAAGACGCCCCATCGTGCTCCGGCGTATCCAACGGTTCCAATTGAGCCGTCATCGGATGTGACGTCTGCAACCGCCTGAGGGATCTCTGTTGGACGAAGAGCAAGCGGCCTGGTGCTCCGTGCCATCAAGTACACATCGCCGGTCCTCGTTTCGCGATGAAACTTCAATTGAAATCGATCGATTAATAGCGCTTGCAGCATCCGGCGCAGATGTTCATCTTCGATTCCATACCAGGTATACCTCAGGGTTTTGATGCTGGATCGCAATGCCTCTGGCGGCTTGGCCTCAATGTCGTACTCGTCCTGTCCGGTCCAGGGGTCGCCGCCGGAAACCTGGAAAGGCGACAAGCGAAAAGCGGCCGTTACGAGGGTCTTCAGCGAAAGGGCATGGATATCACTCTGGCGCCGGGATGAATCGCGATACAGCACGATCTTCTGGCGTTTCGATCCGCGGGCTTAACACTGGCAACCTCGAATGCAGGGAACTGCGCCGCGGCGCCCTGATCCTGGTGCGCCGGCTGGGCTGCAACAGCCGGTACCGGCCCCGGTGAGGGCGCGGCCGGAGCGTGGAGGAGTGGGACCGCCCGGGCTGACGCCTGTGAAGCAGATTGTGGATGGGCCGAGGCCGCCAGATACACGAGCGGCGCCGCGAGTATCAGAATCCCCGCAATGCTCCAACGAGTGATCTGGCGGGGAATCGCGGTAGCGTTAAGGATGCGGCGGATCCGTTTATCCGGCCGGTCATAGCGAGCCATCGGGACTCCCGGCGAATTGGTCTGGGCAACGTTGCGCTGGACGAATTCGAGTAGGATTTCGGCATACGAGACGCGATCGCGGGTCACTGCGATGGCGTCGTCGTCACTGATCTGTTCCGCCGTGCGGACGATGCTGCGGTCGAGGAGCCAGCTTAAAGGGTTGGCCCAGAGCAGAGCACGATGAATCGCCGAAACAAGCTGCACTGCCGGATCGTGACGGCGGATGTGCGAGCGTTCATGCGCGATCACAGCATCGAGTTTCGCCGAATTCCATTCGCGCCAGTCGGAGGGCAGCAACACCGCGGGGCGAAGGACTCCGAGCGTCACCGGAGATGCGACGCCATCCGACTCACCAATCTCAACCCCTGTGCCGCGAATTCCAAGGGGGCGACTCCGGCGGCGGAGGCCGAGGCTGATGCGGAGGCCGATGGCGATTCGCAGCAGCAGCGTGCCCGCCACGAGCACGTATAAAATGGCGGCGAGTCGTGCCCAGTTGAACGGCCTTGCGCTCACCGCACGGCGCGGGGCGGGACCTGCAGTCAAAGCCGGTATTACGACTTGCGGAAAGATTGCCATCGGCTCGCGGATGGCCGCGCCTGGAACGGCTGCCGGTTTCCCCACAGCCCCGCGCCCGATGGATACTGGCACGTCCGGCAGGGTCCTGGTAAGAACCGGAATCATCAGGGAACCGGCGAGTATGACCGTCCACGCCGTGAGGCGGAAGGAGGGGCTTCTTATGTGCAAGAGCCAGAGTAGCCAGGCCCCGGAGAGGATCAGGAGAGAGGAGCGCACCGCCCATTCGCCCAGGAACCAAATCAACATCATGGTTTCTTCTCCTTGCGCGATGCGATCTCCTGGGCTAATTTCCGCAATTCGTCCGGATTGATCACCTGGTTATCCACCAGGCCTACCAGCAGTTCCTTAACGGAACCGCCGCAAAACCGGTCGATCACCTGTCGGGCGGCTTCGATCGTGACGCTGCGTTTGGTATCGACGGCTCGATAAAAGAAAGTTCGCCCGCGGACATCATGAGTGACGTAGCCCTTCTTCTCGAGATTCTTTAGTACGGTCCGGATGGTGGACTCCTTAAAGACGCGATGGTTTGCCAGGCCTTCGCGGCACATCTCGGCGGTGCAGTCAGGATGGGTCCAGACGTAGTCCATAAAGCTCTGCTCCAGGGGACTCAGACTCTTTCGAGGAATGCTATGCATCGTAATGCTATCACCTATAGCATTTTGAACGCCCCCGGTCAAGAGGGATAGACGAATGGCTTCGGCACCGTGACTTTTCCAGCGTGACGAACGAATATGAAGGTATGCGAACGAAGCGCTGGTCTGTGGCGGCAGGGATGCTGGCGCTCTGTCTGGTATTCGCCTGTGGCCCGGCGCGAAACGCAAATCCCGACCTGGACCTGAAGGCGATGGCAGTGCCGCTGAAGGATGTGAAAGCGGGGGATAGCGAGGTGGTGGACGAAACCGTCAGGCTGATTCAACAGAACCAGCACGCCGCGGCCCTGGCAAATCTGAGCAGGCTGACCGCGGACAATCCTCAGAACGCGGCCCTGCGGGTGCTGCGCGGGTATGTCCTGCTGGAGTTGAGCAACGTGACAGGTTCCCTGGAAGAGGCGCGGATTGCGGAAGAGTCCGGCTCGCGCTCGGGCTACAAATGCTGGTTTCTGGCGCAGGTGGCATATCTGGCAGGAGACAAGGCTCTGTGCCGTCGCGAGATCGGACATCTAACCGGCGATCCGGTATACGGGCCAAAGGTCCGCCGGTTGAATCAGGATCTGGAACGACAGACGAAATGAACTAATCCGGCCAGACGACGGCTTCGTCCTCGCGCCGCAACCGGATATCCGCGAAGGTGAGTTTACCCTCTGCCAGTTCGTGGAGTTCTCTTCCGGCATCAACCTCCACGGCTTCATCGCTGTCGTGAATCCAAACCCTGACTCTGCCTGTGTGGACGTCGGGTGTGCCCACGGCGTAGCCCTGGGCGCGCAGGATGTCCAATGCTTCCATGCCCTTCATCATTGGCTTCTCCTACCACGATTGTGCGCCTTTTTCGGCGCGACGGGTAGCGGTGCATGCGCGTGCGCCGCTCCAGGGCGCGTGACAGGAGTCACTGACCATGTCCTGGCCAGGCGTCAAGATGAGGTCAGAAGGAAATTAAGGAGACCCGATGACGACTACCATGACCTTGGCCGATCTGGCCGCCACCTCGCTGCGTGCCACCGGCATTCTGGAACAACACGGCCTGGACTACTGCTGCGGCGGAAAGCAGCCGTTGGACCAGGCTTGCCTCACGAAAGGGATCAAGCCGGAGACCATCCTGCGGGAAATCGAGGAGGCCAAGGCGGCCAGCGCGGCTGCCCGGGACTGGCGGACGGCGCCGCTGGATGAGTTGGTGAAGCACATCGTGGCGACTCATCACGCCTACCTGAAACTGGACCTCCCGGTGCTTGGCCATCGCCTGGATAAGGTGGTATCCGTCCATGGTGCTCGCGATCCGGAAGTGCTTCCGCGCATGGCGGAGGTCTTCGCCGCGTTGCGCGCCGAACTGGAAATGCACCTGCACAAAGAGGAAGCCATCCTGTTTCCGTTCCTCGAGCAGTACGGCCGCGCCGAAGTGCAGAAACGTCCCATGCCTCCGGTGCCCTTCGGATCCATCGCCAACCCGATCGCGATGATGGAGCGCGAGCACGCCAGCGCGGGCGATGCCCTGAGCGAAATCCGCACTTTGACCAACGATTTTGAGCTGCCGGCGTACGCGTGCACCACGGTTCGAGCGCTTTATGAAGGGCTGCAGGTGCTGGAAGCGGACTTACACGTGCATATCCATCTGGAGAACAATATTCTGTTTCCCCGCGCCATCGCACTGGAAAAGCGATAGCGGCTGGTCAACTGTGGGCCTCCGCCTCCTGTTCGAGTCCGGCCCTGTTCAGGATCTCGACTTGCCGGTCCTGGATGCGGATGAGACCTTGAGCGCGAAAGCGGGTCAGATTGCGAGAGACGACCTCGCGAACGGTCCCGAGACGCGACGCCAGTTCCTGGTGGGTCAGGGGGAGATCGAAGGCCGCGGCGCCCGCGCCTTTGGAGGCATTGAGCAGCAGGCGCGCCAGCCGCTGCGTGACGCTGCCGAAGGTCATGGCTTCCACCAGCCCTACCAGGTGCCTCAGGCGGCGGCCCACCACGGCGAGTACCTTCAGGGCGACTTCGGGATACTGGCGGCAGACCTGCTGGAAATCGTTTTTGTTGATGAAGAGGGAGACCACCGGTTCCACCACGCGAACCGAAGCCGGATACGATCCGCCGTCGAACAGCGGCAGTTCTGCTACCGAGGCGGGCGCGGACTCGATCGATAGCATCACCTCGCGTCCGCCCGGAGAGGTCCGGAAAATCTTGACGCTCCCCTGCACAATGAGGAAGATGCCGGCGCACTCCTCTCCCTCCCAAAACAGCATTTCGTTCGGCGCGTATCGTTTCTCCACCGCCCGTTGAGCAAGTCCCTGAAGTTCGCTTTCGCTGAGGGCAGCGAACAGGGCGATTTCCGAGAGCACTGCGATTTTGGGAGCCAAGCATCCATAGTATCCGAAAGGCCGGCGCGCGTGCCTTGGCCGCAGGGGGCCGGGCGTTCAAATCGCCCCGCCCCGACCAATAGAATCAGCAGTTTATAGATCAGCCTTCTAGCGCATCTACGTTTTGAGCATCAGGCGCTACCTTTTCAAGTCAATCGAATGTGCAACTTGCGGGACGCGCTGTGTCAGGACTGTGGCAGAATTCCGCGCGGCGCGAGTGCCGCGAATTCTCTGAGTTGAGGCCCGCCCGGAGATCGGCGATCTGGCTCCGTCCCTCCGCTAACTAAGTGCCGAGAATGGCATGACAGGACCCACTTTCGCTGGACAGAAGCAGGCTCCGCCATACCGCTTGCCAAGCGGGAAGGATGAAATGGTTCGAAAGGAAAGGGCGAAGAAGTCGCGATACTAACTAGGTGGTACCGGAAATCCGGTTGACAGCCGCGAGAGGCTCCGGTTACAGCGCTGCCGTGCAACCTGTTGCCATGGTCCAGGCGGCTCCCAAATCATCGCATCCGGGTTCTGCCGGCGAGAACAGTCAAAAACGAAAGTAGGTTTACAGATATAAACGATGGCTCCTTACCGGGACGGGCGCGCGGCCGGCCGCGCAACGACCGGACCGCTCCGTGCGCGCCCCCGCCTGCTAGACAGTTTTCTGACTGCGCTGGAAGTGCTTGCGATGCGCAGCGTTACCTGCTCGGCTTCCGCGTCCTGTGTGAGGATGTCCAGATAATCGTCTCCGTTCGAGACACCGGCGGGAATCTGCGCGTTGATCTGATACAGTCCTGCGGCGTACCCGGGCGCCACGCCGGCGAACGAGATATTCGGCGACGCGAGACCGTCGAAATAGACATTGAGCGAACTGCTGTTGTAGATATCCACCAGGTTCCATGGCGGGGTGGCGCCGGACAGCGCTCCATCCATCAGCGAAGGCGTAACCGCACCCAGGCCGGTGGCGAACAGCATCGGAAAATCTCCTGGTTTGGCTGGGTTGGCCGCGCCGATCGCGCTGTAGGTGGAGTTCTCGGCCGCAGCCGGCCCCATGCCATTTTCAGCAAGGGCGAAAATGCCGGGCGCGGTGTAGTTCGTGTACATGGTCACAAGCTTCGAGTTCGGGCACGGCGACCCTGCGGGAGCCGTCGTGCAGTTGGCGAGGGTGTTCTGGACTTCGAATGCGGCATAGGCGGTGAAATCCGGGCTGGCGTGACTCGGCACCAGCATGACTATCTGCGTCGGACTCACCGAAACCAAAGGAGCGGCGATACCGTTCACCAGAACACGTGTATTCCCGAGCGTGGTGGGCAACGATAATCCACCCGGGGCCACGGCCGATCCGGTGGACATGTTCGATCCGAACAGCGCGACCATTTCCTGCGGCGCCACGGGATTCGTGGCCGGCGCGAAACTGGCTGCATTCACGATGCCGAGCGGATTCAGAAAGACATCTGTGGCCGGATTGGCGGGAGCGTAGGTGGCCACATGCAAACCGACCGATATGGAGTAGAAGTTTCCCTGACCCACGCCCAGCAGCACGGTTCCATTTCCGCTCAGCCAGTACTGATCACCGTCTCCCGGTGTGAAGCTGCCATTACTCTGCACGCTGGGGCGCCACCCGGAGGTCAGATCTTCCACCGGGTATCCGTTCGAATTGAGCCGGAGGTGGCTTGCGTAAGAGCTTAGCCCAGTCGAGTTCGCGGAGCCGTAGTAGGCTTCCGGCAGGCTGCGGCCCTGGCTTGCCCAGGCCAGGTTATCGGCATCCAGACCTCCCAGATAGTAGAAACCTTTGAAGGCCGCGTTGGAGACTGATGAGCCGGCGGGCGCGGCCAGCAGCAGATCGTACCCGCCGGGCGATCCGCCGACGAGCAGGTTGCCATCCGCCGAGACAAAGAACGACTGGCTCCCGCCGATTAACTGATTGGAAGCCGTAGTGCTGAAATTGATGGTTCCGGCAGTTCCCGAAAGAGAATAGGTTACGCTCGGAATCGTCTGGGTGGTCAGGTTGGCATTGTCCGTTGCGCTGCCGGTCGCGGTAACCGCACCGAGACCACCCGCCCCGTCCGCTGCGAGCGGCATGTAGGCCTGCCGGGCCTGGCCCACCGCCGCCTGCGGGAAATTGAGGTATACGGCGTTCCAGGAACCCTTGAGACTTGCGTTGGAAACACCGGAACCCATGGGAACCCCAACAATCAGATCGAACACCGGACTGGGGTTCTCGGTCGCGCTCGCGGTGAACGCGGACGGCCCCACGCTCCCCACACCGCCAAACGCAACAGCTCCTTTGCCGGCGAAACTGGCGATCCGCAGGAAGCCGTTTGCCGCGACCGCATAGGCGCCCCTCGAGGACACGCTGGCTGGCCCCGTCTTCGATGCAGAGTCGGTAAGTTGGCCGCTGAAACTATAGTTTCCAGCGCCATCGAAAGTGGCGATTCCGACCACACCAACGGCCCCTCCGATCGCGCCCTGCGCGCTCACGTTTCCGAGTGACACTTCGCGCACGAAATACTGGCCCTTCAGCGATGCGTTGGCACTGTTGTCGAAATCGTAGGATTGCCCGCCTGCGATTGCCACTGCGAGGACCGCCATCGCGCAAAGTTTTGCCGTGCTCATTTCTCGTCCTCTTTCCGCGATTTCGACGCCGCAGCAGCCGGCGAATGCGTCCGCTCCGCAGAACTCTGGTAAGCCTTTTCGGGATAGGGCTTCTTGCCCATGATTCCTTTCCACAGAATCTGGTTGAAGTCATCGGAATCGACGCGATCCGCGTCCGTGAAGTCCATTCCCTTAGTGGCGTTCGCCCAGTATCGGGCGTTGTGCGCCGGCTTCGGCACTTTCAGTCCGGCGGCCCTAGGCGGGAGCGGCAGTTGCGTGTTGTAAAGCAGAGCGGAGGGCGTAGCGGTAAAACTCCACGGGCTCGGCGTCGTGTTGAATATATCGGTCATAGGCCGGCCCAGTGCGTCGTTTAGGTTCATCGGTGGAAGGCCCAGCACTTCTTCCATCGTGCGAATGAAGTCGATGGTGTTGTACTGCGTCGAAATCACCGCGCCTTGCTTGACGTAAGGGCCCACCACGTAAGCGGTGCTGCGATGCGAATCCACGTGGTCGCCACCATCCTGCGCGTCATCTTCCACCACGAAGATCAACGTGTTATTCGCGTACTTGCTGTGGGCGATCTTCTGGACGAGCAAGCCAACGGCGTAGTCGTTGTCGGCCACCATCAGGTCCGGCGTATTCACACCGTCAATCGCCACATCGAAGTTTCCGGTGTGATCGTGCATGAAGCGAACCAACGTCAGGGACGCAAGCCCCGGTGGGAAGTCGGGTCCGCCCACGACAGGTCTCGCCCGGCGCTCGTTGGCATCGAAATCCCGCGCCCACTCGGTGTAGCGCCAGTAATCCGGAAGTGAGTTGTCGAAGCCGCGGAAGTACGGATCGGTGAACGAACTCAGGGCAACATTGGACGGGTGAGCCACCACCGTACCGGTAGAGAACGGATTGCGCACTACGGGAATAGTGTCGGCGGTCGTATTGTACAGCGTCGTATCGATGAAGAAGCCGTAGTTGCGAACCGTGAGTTGCGCACGGAAAGCCGCGTCCCACAAGTAGCCGGAGTTCACGGTATTGTTCGGGCCATCCGGCGCACCTATATCAGCTTGACCCGGCAACACGTCGGGATCGTTCGACGTAAAGGGATTGGCGGCCTGGCGCGCGGCCACATCCCCTTGTGGAGTGCCTGTGGAAACAGCCGGGATGCCAATGTTCACATTGCGATTTAACTCGTTTTCAATTCCCAAGGCACGGTATGCGTAGGCGACGGGCCATTCCTTCTGCACCATGTCGGGCGCCTGCGCCGCGGTGCTCCAGAGCCAGCCGTCGTAGCTAACCTCGGCCGTGTCGAGGAAATTGTCGAGGGTGACAAACTGCAGCGCCAGATTGTGCTGATTCGGCGTGACCGCCTTCCCGAACAAGGCCAGACCCGGCTGCCCGTTGCCGACCGGCAGATCGCCCAGAATCTGATCGTAAGTTCGATTTTCCTTGAGGATGAAGATGACATGCTGAACGCCCTGGCGCACGGCGGCCATCACCGCCTTGTCGTTGTCGCTCTCGGTGTATGAGAACCGGTTGTTCGTGTCCACCTGCTGCGTTAGGAGCGCGAGTTGCGAACCGGCCGGGCGTGGGAAGGTCTGGAGGCCTGCCTTGACCAGTTGAGGATTGTAGCTATTCGCGGCATAACAAGCGGGCTCTCCGGGCGGCCCGTAACCGCCATAGCACCAGGTGGGATTCGGGCCCGTCGGCGACTTCCCGTTGATCGTGTAAACCGTATTTCCATCGCCGCTGAAGCTCACCGAGTTGGGATACCAACCGGTCGGCACCAGGCCGATGACATGATCGCCCGTGTTCGTTCCGTTCAGCGCGATCACCGAAATGCAATTCAGATTGCCGTCCGTGACGTAGAGTTGGGTCTCGTCGGGCGAGAGCGCAACGCTGTTGGGATTTGCGCCTTTATAGCCACTCTTTTCGGGTGAACCAGGCGGCGGTGTCAGCGATGAAGGCAGCAGCGCTGACACCACCGGGATGCGTTCAAGGATCGTGTTGCTGACGGTGCTGATTACGTCAACGGTATCCGCCTGGTCGTCGGCGACATACAACAGCGTCTGGGCAGTGTTCAGCGTCATCTTGTTGGGTTGGCCGACCACAGGGATCCGACCCTTGACTGCCGGCGCATCGCCAATCGCCACTACGACGACCTCGCGGTCGCGAACACTGGACACATACGCCGTCGCGCCCGATCCGTTTCCTTTCACGACCACCCAAAACGGGTATTCGCCGCCCGGAGTGCCGACCTTCGAAGGGTCGCTCTTGCCGGGGCGCAGGTCGATATTCCCCGGGAGATTCGGATCTGTTCCAGGAAGCGGAGCCCAGTGGCCGATGCCGCCGGTGAACACCGAGATGGAATCGTTGTAATAATTCGCGACGGCCAGCGTCTGACCGTCATTCGAAACCGCCACGCCGGCGGCGCAGGGATAAACGCCCACCGCGTTGTTGATGGCCGTTGCGCCATTGGGCGTTAAGCTCAGTCCGAGGCCCAGCTTGTGGCCGAGGGAAATCGCTCCAGTCGGACCCGCCGGCCAATTTCCAGTAGCAGCATCCCGGGCGACGACAAGGATCAGGTCAGCAGCGCAGCCGCCCATATAGAAGGCCGCGCCGGAGGGATCGAAGGCAATCCCATGGTAGGCGGCCGGCACCTGCACCACCTGCTTCTGGACCGGCGTCGGATTCGAAATGTCGTAGACGAATACGTACTCGTTCGAGTCCGGCGCGTACCACGCATTGACGCCGGTCGGCGGTTGGCTATTGTTAATGAAGAAACGATTGTATCCGCTGGTGAGAACCAGCATGGTCCTGTGATCCGGACTCACCACGCTCGAAACCGCGTTGGAGACGAGCCAGTTCTGAGCCGGCGCGGGCAGGCCTGGATTCAACCCCACGAACTGCCAACCCGGTAGCGCCAGCGGAGTGATCTGCTGGCCCATGTTAGGCACTTGCTGGGGCGCGGATTGTGCATGGACCAATGCCGCGGAAATCGTCAGCAGCATCATCAAAAAACGCGCGTGAGCTTTCCTTGCCATGTTTAGAGGCTCCATATAGGGTACGAAAACCGGACGTTCCGGCCGAAGATGAGGATTCGCAAGCGTCAGGCGAGCGACGAAAGGCTTCGGCGCCCAAGTACTGTGCGGCTCCGGGCGGAGCAAGGTTAGTCTTTGCCGCGTCGCGAGCGTCCCCAGCGTGGTCGCGTTTCGAACTAGAGCAAGCGCTTCGGCTAATTGTTGAGATCGGCATACCTCGGATTGATCTTTTGCTGGGTCACCCGGACGAAGGTGTCGAGGGGGCAATCAAAGGTGGCATTGTCGATACTGCACCCGGGAATGAACACGGGGACGTTGGCCGGCGGGACGGTGAGTGTCAGACGCGTGCGGTTGCGAAGCTGGTCCATGGTCTGGGCGACATAGGCAACGCGGACGATGAATTCGCCGGTCCTCTGGGATTGGCGAAGCTCGAACACCAGAGCGCCGCCGAGAGAGGCGACGTCGCGCTGATAGCCGGTAACCAGCCAATCGAGGTTAAGGAGGCCCGCGAGACCGGCAACATTGGTATTGGAAGCGGTCAGCACGACGATCTTATCCGCAGGGCTGGCCAGCGCGCCTGTCATGTGATTCCCGGTGGCTGCTTGTACCAGGGACCGGACGATGTGCGAAGCCAGATTGGAGCTTTGCACCTGAGCCAGATAGGGAGTGCGGAATTCGAGATCGAGGAGAGCGTCGTACACCCGAAAGATCTGGCTGATGCCGGCGGCGTTTAATTGACCCCATCCAACGTCGGAAAGGGACATGCCGTCGGTGTATTCCATCATGAAGGGATCGATTGCGTAATAAAAGTTCGCCAGACTGCCCGGTGTGACAGGCATGGTGGAGTTGCCGGCCGTGAAGGTGATGGGGACGGTAGTGACGTCGTTCTTGCCGGCGGGAGCGGCGGGCGCCGGTGAAGTGCCCACAGGGTAGTTGAATAGAACCGAGCGCGCGAGGGCGAATTCGGCCGAATATGCCGTGGCCAGCGCCTGCGGATTTCCGCCAAGGCGGCCGTTGACGGCAGCGAGCGCCATGTTAGTGTCCAGGTTCGCAACGCCGGCATCGATGGGATCGAACAGCGGGTCAGCAGTGGATTTGGTGTCAATGGCGACGGCAGCCGCGGGAAGCAGCCCGGCGGCAAACGCCTGTGCGGTGTCCACAATGAGGGGCGTGTTATTGGCGCGGACGTAAACAAAGGCGGCATCCGAGGCGTCGTTGCCGGTCAACAGTCCTTCTTGCATAAGCCAGAGGCGGAAATAGCTGCCGAGCAGGGTTTCATTCGTCTGGCCGTTCGGTGTGATTACGGCCGGGCCGGAAGCGGCGAAAGCCGGAAACTGAAGCGTCGAAAAAAAATTCAGACTGAGGTTCGGAGCTACGGGTGTTCGTACGGCATGACGGCCGAAAATAATAACTTGCTTGAGGGTGGTTGTATCCGGGCGTTGCGCAGCCAGGAAGGGTGCGCACAGCATGGCCAACATGGCGCATCCGGAAATACAAGAGATATTCACATCTTAAAGTGGGCAGAGACAGGAGAAATTCTCAAATTAAGAATTAGACGAATCACGCTGAACGGTTCGAACGTCGACGCCGCCATCCGCGAGCATTGGCAGCTTCCTCACGCGGCAGCCACCCGCTGCCATTTTTAGCGAGAACACGACGTTCATTGACGCTCACTGAGTCGTGATCGTCGGAAGCACTGCTGTTGATCGATCCACTACTAACGCGATTCCGTCCTGGGCGATGTGGGCCGGACATTCTGGCCACATCGCCCGAACGAGTTTGAGCCATCCCTCCAATTTTTCGCGGAACTCTCCGCGGCCGGGCGTAGTCAGCGCTTCCGAGTTGGCTGACAAGGCCGAATTCACCGAAGAGTGGAACCCGTTCTCGACCGCGGGCGGTGAAGCAGCGATATGAAAGCCAGGTGAATAGGTCAAGGGCCGCCCGGGCTCGCCGAAAGAGCTTTCGCCGCTTCCAGGTCCGTCGGAATCGGATGACTGCAGATCTCCCGGTAGGACTCTTCGCTCAGAACGATCACGTTCTGCCAATCGCCGGGCAACAGACTCTGCTCCAGATCTCGGGAATACCAAATCCGCGCCTCCGTCGTGAAGTTGAAGCGGGCGCAGTGGACCACGGCCGCACGGTCCCTCTGGGTGTCGGTCCCGAAGAAGATCGTAGCGCCGAAAATGCGCTGGAACGAAGCAACCAGTCGTCGGTATTGGGAACCGCCCTGCTGGATACCGAACGTCTCGAGCATTTCAGCGGCGCTGTTGAACGTGACCCGCGCGGACTGTTGCCGAACTGCAATCGTCGCCAGAAAGATCGGAACCAGCCGATCCTGTCCCCAGGGGAGCCCATAACTTGTTGGAAACAATGAAAACGGAGAGTAAATAATGGAGCTATTGGAAACCACGCCGATTTCTTGGCCGCAGGGGGTCGGGCGTTCAAATCGCCTCGCCCCCCCACCAATACCCGGACCGCTTTCGTTAGCTTGCCGGTTGAGTTTCGACAGCGCCTCGCGTTTGATCTGCGGCGTCATTTGCGAATACTTCCTGAACACCTTCGCATCGCCCTGACGGAGCAACTGCGTGACCCACTCGTCCGCGACTCCGCCAGCGCTGAGCCGGGCTGCGTGCGTCGAGCGGAGATCGTAGATGCGGAAGTACGGCACTTTCGCCCCTCGCAACGTGGCGTGCCTGGCGGCTGTGAACGTCTTCTGATGACCGTTGGCGTTCTCGTCGCTCGGGAAAAAGGTGCTGGCCTGGCCCAGAGATCGCAAACTGATTCCGGAACGCATCAGCAGCAATGTCCGTCAACGGATGGTGTGGTGGACAAATGTCAGACACACCCTCTGTTTTGTCTGCCCGTCTAACGCAATGACACCAGGAAGAAAACGCCGACCCTGCTAACCGCCGCGCGTCAGACATTTCCTTTATGGGCTACTACCGGTTCTTCGCCGCCGTTTGGTGGGGCTGGCTGATACCCGGACTGAAACTTTCTGAAACATTCTGAAACCAGGCCCGCCTTCGTCCGCGCGCCGGGGTGGAGAAAGCGAAGCTATTTCCCCCGCCGATAAGGTCGAGCGGTTCCGGGAGCGATCAGCGTTCATGCACGCGCATGCTTGCGGCGAGTCGGCTTGGCTTCCGGCTCCGCTCCAGCAATACCGGACAGAACCACGGGTGCACGGTCGGGAAACTCGGCCACGAGCGAGAGGTTCCCGCCCATCACCTGGACGGTCTTGCGCAAGGTGGAAAGTAGGATATCGCTGCGCTTCTCAAGGCGCGAAACGCTATCCTGGGTAATGCCGAGGGCCTTTGCCACGCTTACCTGTGTGAGTTTCCGCGCGCGGCGGAGTTCCTGCAGGGTCATCTCCTCCGCGATCAGTTCTGCCGCGCGGGCCTCGACCTTCTTGCGTTGTGCGGAACTTAGCGTGCTAATGATGTCGTTCACATTCCTGGACATGGCCTACTTCCTTTCCTTCTTCTTCAACCGGGCAAGATGGGCGTCAAACCTGTCGTCCGCTTTAGCGATGAGCTGCTTATAGAACCGCTTCTCGCTGCCGCCGGATTACACGTCGTCTGGCAGTTCCTTAAACTCCGGTTCGAACTCGTCGCCGACTTCGACCTCCCATCCCACCAATCAAGTATGACATGGGATACATATGGAGTCAGGATCATATCTGATGGAGCATTCGCGCAGGCCGTGGTCGCGCGGCCCTAATCCATCCAGTTTCGCCAGAATGGCACTTGGTAGAATCGGGATGAGCTTGATCTCTCCGCCGAGTTGCGACCTGCTCTACGGGAACGCCCGCTTGCCCGTCCGCGTGGCCGGTGACAGGATTGTGCCGCGCGCCGCCGACCCGATCGCCGATGAGGCGGGCGCCGTTAGGGACGCGCTGGAGCATCCCATCGGGAGCGCGCCGTTGCGCGAGATCGTGCGGCCGGGAGAGCGGGTGGCGATCGTGGTCAACGATATCACCCGGCTCACGCGAACCGACCTGATGCTGCCGCCGATTATCGACACTCTGAACGCGGCCGGGGTGCCGGACAAGGACATTTTCATCGTGTTCGCGCTGGGCATCCACCGGCGTCAGACCGGCGAGGAGCGCCGCACGATCGCGGGGGCGGAGATCTACGCGCGCATTCGCTGCTTCGACCACATCGCCACCGACGACGCCCAACTGGTGGAGATCGGCACCACCAGCTTCGGCAACCGCGTGGAGATCAATCGCGCAGTGTGGGAGGCCGACCGCATCATTCTCACCGGCGAGATCATCTATCACCTGATCGCCGGCTATTCGGGCGGGCGCAAGAGCCTGGCGCCGGGCGTGGCGGGGTTTCGCACCACGACGTTCAATCACCGGATGATTTTCGATCCGCGCTGCCGGTCGGGACAACTGGACGGCAATCCCGCGCACGAGGATCTGCTGGAGGCCTGCCGCATGGCCGATCCGGATTTTCTGGTGAACGTGGTGTTGAGTCCCGAGGGCAGGCTGATCCGCGTGGTGGCGGGCCATTACGACCTGGCGCACCGCGAAGGGTGCCGCACGGTGGACCGCATGTTGCGCGTGGAAGTTCCCGCGCCGTATGACCTGGCGATTGCGTCGGCGGGCGGCTTTCCGCTGGATATCGATCTGCGCCAGGCGCACAAAGGCCTGGAGAACGCCTGCCAGGCGCTGCGTCCGGGCGGCGCCATTCTGTTCTATGCCGAGTGCCCGAACGGCGCGGGCATCGGGTCTTTCGAAGAGTATGTACGGCGCTATCGCGACGATTTCGAGATGCGCGAGGCGCTCTCGCGCGACTTCGTGGTGGGCGGACACAAGGCATATTGGGTGGCGCGACTGGGGCGCTTGTACGATGTGCATCTGGTTTCCAGCCTGGACGCGGAATTCGTGCGGCGCTGCCATTTCACTCCGGTCTCGCCGCGCGGAGCACGAAGCAGTTCTGGCGCAGCTTGTGCGGCAGGCGGGGCCGGAGGCGCGCGTCGCGGTGATCCCTTATTCCGGCTTCACGCTGCCGGCTGCCGCCATTCCACAGGAGGTCCTGACTTCATGACGACATCGACGCAATTACAACATTCGTATCGGAACTACATCGGCGGAGAGTGGGTCGATACGGCGCAGCACGAGGTGGTGCGGCTGCCGTACGACGGCACACCCGTGGGAGAAGTGCCCCGCGCCGGTGTGGATCTGGTGGATCGCGCCGTGGCCGCGGCGCGCGAGGGATTCCGGGCCATGCGCGAGCTGGCCAATTACGAGCGCGCCGATCTGCTGCTGCGCATCGGCGACGGCATTCGCCGCGACCTGGCGGAGTACGCGCAGATCGTTTGCGCCGAAACCGGTAAGCCCATCAAAGAGGCGAAAGTGGAGGTGGCGCGCGGCCTCGAGACCCTGATTGCCGCGGCGCACGAAGCGCGCCAGCTTCACGGCGAGGTGGTCCCGATGGAGTTTTCAGCGACGGGCAAGGGGCGCATGGCCATTACCGTCCGCGAGCCGCTCGGAGTGATCGCCTGCATCACACCGTTCAACGTGCCGCTGAACCTGGCGCTGCACAAAGTGGCGCCCGCGCTGGCAGGGGGCAACGCCGTGATTCACAAGCCGGCCACCAAGACTCCGCTCAGCGCAGTGCGCCTGGCGCTCACCATGGAAGAGGCGGGCGTGCCGAAAGGCGCGTACAACGTGGTGACCGGCAGCGGCGCGCAGATCGGGATGGCGCTGGCGGAACATCCGGGCGTCGCCATGCTGACGTTCACGGGGAGCCCGGAGGTGGGCCGCACGATCAAATCGCGCGCCGGTTTCAAGAAGGTCACGCTCGAACTGGGCAACAACTCCGCGGTCATTATCGAGCCCGGGTCGGACCTGGGCACGGCGGTATCGCGCACGGTGCAGGGGGCGTTTGCGCACAGCGGGCAGGTCTGCATTTCCGTGCAGCGGGCGTTTGTGCACCGCTCCATCGCCGGAGAGTTCGTGGAGCGCCTGAAGACGGCGACCCAGGCGCTTAAAGATCGGTCACCCCTACGAACCGGCGACCGATATTTCGTCACTGATCGATGAAGCGGAGGCCGTCCGCATCGAGAAGTGGATCGCGGAAGCCGTCGCCGGCGGGGCGAAGGTGATTACCGGGGGGCAGCGCACGCGCGCCACCATCACTCCCGCGATCCTGGTGGATGTGCCGCCGGCCTGCCGGATTTCGTGCCAGGAGGCGTTCGGCCCGGTGGTCGCGATTTATCCCTACGACGACCTGGAATCGGCTATCGAACAGGCCAACGCGACGCCCTACGGGTTACAGGCCGGGATCTTCACCCCCGACATGCAGCGCGCGTTTCAGGCGGCGCGAAAGCTCGAAGTGGGCGGCGTGATGATCAACGACATCCCCATGTACCGCGCCGACCACATGCCCTACGGCGGCGTGAAAGAAAGCGGCACCGGGCGCGAAGGTCCGCGCTACGCGATCGAAGAGATGACGGAGTTGAAATTGATCTGCTGGAAAATCTGATCGCGCTCTAACACACTGACTGTTTACGCGGTGGCGCGCTTGAGCAGTGCCCGCATGTAGGCGAAGCCATAGGCAGTCAGGGCGTAATTGCCGCCTACCATTCCCGGCGAATGGTCCAGGATCACGATGCCGTCGAAGTTCACGTCGTGAAGGGCCTTCATGATTTTGAACATGTCGTAGTAGCCGTTGTCCATGAAGGTTTCGACAAAGTGCGGCAGCGGAGCGCTGACGTTGCGGAAGTGGATCTTCCAGATTTTCTTAGCGCCGAAATAGCGGATCATCTCTTCGGGATCCTTGCCGGTCAGGGCTTTTCCGCCCTCCAGCCAGGTGCCGCAGCAAAGGCAGATGCCCACGTTGGGACTGTTCGCGATTTCCAGCGCCCGCCGGTAGCCTTCGAAGTTGCCGAAGATGCAGCGAGGCACCCCGGCCAGCACGGGGACAGGCGGATCGTCGGGGTGGATGCCGATGCGCACGCTGTTCTCTTCGGCCACCGGCGCCACCTGCCGGATGAAGTAAGTGAAGTTATCCCAGATTTCTTCCTTGGTGAATTCACGCCCGTGGGAGAGCGGCTCTTTCCAGGTTTTGCCGTCCCATACGCCGGCTTTGTTGGGACTGTTCATATCGAATTCGCGGGCGGATGCACCGCGGATGGTGGCCCTGCCGCTGGACCAGATACCGTTGCCCATGTGTGCGTAAGTCGTATAGTAAATGCCCGCCTTGCCCAGGTTGCGGAGATACTGCTTGTACTCTTCGATTTTCTGATCGCGCCCGGGCAGGTTAAGAGTCACTTCCGGCATGTTATGCACGCTGGTATTACCGATGTTCCATACGGTGATGCCGGCGTCGGTAAATCGTTTCTTAATGGCCAGAAAGCCTTCGGCGGTGCGCATGTCCGGCGGCGAGGCGACGCTGACGTACTCAGCCCCAATCTGCTTGAGGAACAGTAACTGGTCGTCGGTTGGAGTGCCTCCGGTTTGCGCGCACAGCTTGATGCCGGGCGCATTGGGATGCACCGCCGCTTTGGATTCCCGGGCTGCCAGCAGCGCGCCGAACGCGCCTCCGAGGGCCATCTGGCCAAGGTTCCGGCGGCTGGGCTGGAAGGGCTCTTGCTTGTCCATCGGATCAGTCTCCCTGGTACCAATCATAGCGGACGGTTTTACCATCGAGACGCCATTGCCCGGGCGTGGTGGTGTTCATCCAATCGAGCGGCACACCGGGTTCCTGCGCGCGTGCCGCGGCAGCGAGGGCGGCTTTCAGCGCGGGCTTGCGGTCTGCGGCGATGGTGCCGGGGTCGGCGGAAAGGAACAGGGCAGTGCCGCTGCGGGCCACCAGGTCGAGCCATTGCCGGGTGAGATTCCAGGGGATATCGCTCGTGATGGGGACGCAATCGGGGTCCGCGGCAAAGAAAGTATTGTGCTGGTCCATGCGAAATGCCAGGGTATTGACGCCCATTTTGCGCGTACGGCCCCATTCGCGGCCGCTGGTATCGTCGCCGATGCGCTGCGCTTCCACCAGACCGGCGGAGAGGTGACCGATGGTGTTGCAGCCGATGACCACGGCGTCTCCGGCGCTATGGCGAATGGCGCGGTATAAGTCGCGAATGATTTCAGCCGTGGTGCGCGAGCGATCGTGGAAGTGCCAGCCGCGGTCGGTGAGGTCGGGACCCATTTCGAAGCCCCAGCGGCCGGTGAGATCGAAGGTGGAGAAATCGTGCTTGATGAGCTCGTACCCCCAGCCGCGAATGGTGGCGATGCTCTCGCCGATGTAAGCCAGGGCTTCGGGAATACTCGGATCGATGGTGATCAGCTCGCCCTTGGAGCGTCCTCCGGCGGGCGGCAGGCGCCAGCTTTCGGCGCGCTTTTCGACCGTGAGGGTGGGGCGGGTCCAAATGCCGGGCCGCACGGTGAGAGCCTTCATCTGTTGCGCGAGCGCGGCCATATCGGGATAGGAGGCGGCGGTTTGCGCGACCGGTCCGGCGCCGTTGCGTGCCGCGCCCCATCCCATATCCAGCACGGCGAAGGGCCGGTTTTGAGAATCGGCGGGGGCGAGTTCCGCCATCAGCGCGGCATCTTTCAGGCTGCTTGCCGATGAGACGTTTTGCCCGTACGCGTAATACCAGTTGTTACTGCCGTAGATCGGTTTGGCAGCCAGGCGGGGCGCTTCACACATGACCTGGCAAAAGGCGCGTGCGGCGGCCAAAGGGGATTCGGCGGGATTGCCTTTGCGGGTCACGATGGTGGCGGCTTCCAGACTGCGCGCGCCGAGTTCGACGCCCGCGCCGCCATTGGCGACGTTCAACCAGAGGGTGATGCCGCCGGCATCCGCCTGCCAGTAGCAAACCGAAGCAGCGCCGGTCTTGACTCCGTAACCATGCAGGACCCGGCCGTCATGGGCCAGGAAATACCAGGGCATCAGGCGTTCGCCGACGAAACCGCGCCATTCCAGGTCGCCATAGGACCGCTCCCAGTGATCGCCGAGGAAGCGGCAGGCGGGCGGAAAAGAGCCATCCCAGCGGAGGCGGAGACGCGTGAGGCGGGTGCGCGGGGCAGTTATGGAGACCGGCCGCTCTTCCCTGCCGTGGGCGAGGCGGATGGTGGTGGTGACTTCGACATCCTGGCCTTGCCATTTGTCGCCGCTACGGGTGAGCGGGATGGGGGCAGAGCGGCCTTCTCCGAAGGCGGTGACGCGGTCGGGCGGCCGCAGCGGATCGGGCAGGGGCGGCCCGGATGGCTGTTGGGCGCTCAAAAGGGAGACGCCGCTCCCGGCGGCGGCCGCTCCGAAGAGAAATGCCCTCCGGCCGGGGTGTTGCATCTTCGTCGACATATCGGTGTCCCCGTTCATTGAAACACGAATACGCGACAGCCTGGTCCGATTGAGTCATGGGTTCCGCTAGAAGGTAGAGCGATCGAAAGAAATCGTTGCGCTGGCGTTCGAGACGAGAAGGAATTGGAACTCCCACGATGCTGTTGAACGCGCGGAGGCGGGTGTTCGATGTCACGAGGCTGAAGGACAAGTTCAAAGCAGGTCAGCACCTCTCGCTGACGCAGCAGATCACAGCGAGAACGCGCCGTCCTACGATCTCTGGTGGTGGCAGGAGGTGGTGGCACTGGAGACTTGCGTGTGGGAATCACTGAAAATACGCAGCTTGCCGGTTTTCAGTTTTCCGGTGGCTGGAATTTGGCGCCTGGCAGAGGCGAAAGACGAGCCATAGAAAAAAACTGCGCTTCGGTGGATCAAGAATTGGGGATTTGGTGATATGCTCAGTCCCATCCCGGAGTCAAAATGAAAATCCCGGAACGAAAGGATCACACCGATGCGCGAGCTTCGGCTCAGGGCCGGATAGGTAAATAAGCGATGAACTGCGTAAATTACATTGTGACGCCCGCTCTGTTGGTGTGCGTTGGAGTAAGTCTGTTCGGACAGGCCAGCCCCCATCTCGCGGGCGATTACGTGGGAATGCTGGGCCCTTACCACGTGAAGCTCCACCTGACTTCGGATTCGAACGGTAAATTGACGTGCACCGCGGATAACACGGACGCCGGTCTCGCGGGGGTGACTTGCGAGAACATCCGGGCAGAGGGTACGACGCTGAGCTTTTCCGTGCCAGTGGTGCAAGGGAGCTGGACGGGGTTTGTGAGCGCGGACGGGAACTCACTTTCGGGCATGTGGAGCCAGGGAGGAGCAGGGAGTCCCATGACTCTGAACTTCACGCGGAGCACGGCGGCTTCCCAGGGCGGTGGGGCGGCGGGCCCGGCGGGGGCGAATGCGCAAGGCGAAGTGAAATGGGATGACTACACGTTCCGCTTCCTGCCCGGCGGGAACATTACGCAGGTTTTCCAGGGAGGAAAACTGGTGGGGACCATCATCACGGTGAATGGCCAGGAGCGGGTGGTGGCCCAGCCGGGAACGGATTCGGCAAGATTGCAGAAATCGTACAGCGATTATCAGGCATTCAACGCGCGAAGCCACGGAGAGCCAGCGCCGGCGGCCGCACCGGTTGTGGCAGGGGCAACGGGCGGGATGGCGCCGAGCCCGGCCGCGCCAGCCGCAGCGGCGGGCGCAGAGCCGAGGTCGCTCGGTTTTGCGAATAACGGGAAAGCGGATCCCTCTGGCGTCAAGTTTGAAGGCAAGACAGTGACCGTGCCGAGAACCGATGGAATGATTGTCACGTTCGTGGGAGAAGATGTGACCATCAGCGACGCTCGCGGGCCGGTATACATTCTGCGCCACAAGAAAGGCGGCGTAGGCAGAACCCTGGAACAGACTTTCGACCACAGAAACGCGGTGGGCGGCGGAGTCGGAGGTGGCGGGATTGAATTTCTCAAAGCTGGCGGGGGCCTGATCTACGATTCCGGAATGGGCGGCTATAACATGCAGGAATCGCCGGGAGTGCGGATGGCGAAGCAGTTGTCGCTGGTCGCAGTGGACGCGGCCGACGCCGTCCGGGGAATTTCGGGACATGCCGGTTTCAAGCCTCCGGGTTACGGCGCTCTCAAAGACGTTTCGCAGTACCGGCTCCGATCGGATGGATCGCGCTAGCGGTGGAATCAGGCGGTCCGTCTTTTGAGGAAAACGCCGGTGCCGACCAGCAGCATCACCAGGGCGCTATCCACGCTATAGCGGAGCAAATTCGCCGGGTGCAGCAACTGCTGCACAAACGGATCGGCGAACACCATGTCTCCTCCGACTTTCCCCAGAATGCCGGCGCCCAGGTAGACCGTCCACGGGTAGCGGTTCATGAGGTCCGCCAGCAGATTGCTGGAGAAGACCACGAACGGAATGCTGACGCACAGGCCGAAGAGGATCAGCCAGAAATCGCCGTGCGATGCGCCCGCAATGGCCAGGATGTTGTCCGTGGACATGGTGAGATCCGCGAATACCACGTACCAGACGGCCTCCAGCAGGCGCTTGGGCGAAGGCGCCGCGTCCGGCGCTTCACAGGCATCGCGCAGCACTTTGAACGCGATCCACAAAACGAACAGCCCGCCGGCCAGTTCCACGTAGCGGATGCGGAGCAGGCGCGCCGCGAAGTAAGTGAGCACCACCCGCAGAACCACCGCGAAGGCCGCGCCCAGACTGGTTCCCAGGCGGCGTTCGCGCCGGGGCAGGGAGCGCACCGCGAGCGCGATCACCAGGGCATTATCGCCGGCCAGCAACAGGTCGATCAGAATGATCGAGAGCCCGCTGATAAGGAACCGGCCGCTAATCATGAGTGGTGCAGGGCGCCTGTCTCCCGGTCCACGCGCGCCGGCGGCGAAAGTACGCCTGGGCCGCGCGCGCGTCCTTCAGAATCTGCGCCTTCAATGCCTCCGGCGAATCGAAGCGGCGCTCATCGCGCACCCGCCAGCAGAATTCCACGCGAATGCGGTGCGGCGTTTCTCCTGCGAGCGGTTCCAGCAGAAACGTCTCGATGCTCAACTGGTCGCTCCTGCCGAAAGTGGGCCGGTACCCGATGTTGGTGATGGAATTCCACTCGCGCGCGCTCCCCAGGTCGCGCGTGCGCGTCACGTAAACGCCGCGGGCGGGAATGAGCGCCGCGGTGGTGGAAAGATTCAGCGTGGGGACCGTTTCGCGCGACCCCACGCCGCGCCCGCTTACCACCTCGCCTTCCAGTCCGTACTCGTGCTGCAGCAGGCGCGCCGCCAGGGAAACGCGCCCGCGCTGAATCAGTTCGCGAATGCCGCTGCTGCTTACCACGCGGCCGCGCAACGCCACCGCGGGCACGATCTCGGTCTCGAAGCCCAGCCGGCTGCCAAGCTCCGCCAGCACCCGGATATTGCCGGCCTGTTTGTGGCCGAAGCGGAAATTATCGCCCACCAGCACGGCTTTCACACCCAAACAGCTCCACCAGCAATTGCTGCACGAACTGCTCCGGCGTAAGCTGGGCCAGGTCGCGCGTGAAGGGAAGGATCAGCACCTGTTCGATGCCTTCCTCTTCCATCAGTTCGGCGCGGCGCTCCGGCGAAGTCATCAGCAGCGGAGCCCGTTCGGGAGCCACTACGCGCGTGGGATGCGGGTCAAAGGTGAGAACGCTGGCCTTCCAGCCGTGCCGGTCCGCCAGTTCCTTCACCCGCCGGAGAATGCGCCGGTGTCCGAAATGCACGCCATCGAAGTTTCCGATGGTCAGCACGCTCGGGCCGAAATCGGGCGGCACTTCGCGCAGACTGCGATACAGCTTCATGCCGCCTCGCCCACTGCAATCTCAAGTCCGTCATATGCCAGGCGAACGTGCGCCGGCAGCATGCTTTCGGCTCGCTCGTGTCCCAGGTCGTGGCACAGATGCGTGAAGAATGCGCGGCGCGGCGCCAGGGTCGCCACTGTCTTCAGCGACCGCTCCACCGTGGAATGCGTGGGATGCGGTTTGTAGCGCAGGGCATCCAGAAACAGCACGTCCAGGCCCTGTAACATCTGCATGGAACCTTCCGGAATCTCGCTGTGATCGGTCAGGTACGCGGCCTCGCCGAAGCGAAAGCCGTAGATTTCCTGCTTTCCGTGGAGGATGGGCACCGGCAGGAATTCCAGGCCGAACAGATCGAACCGGTCGCCGTTCAGAAGGCGCTGCTCCAGCTTGGGGACATTGGTGTTGCGCTCGGCGCCATCGAAGATGTACGGGAAACAGCGGTGGATGTGCTGCATGGTGTCCGGCGCGGCGTAAATCGGGATCGCTCCGTTCTGCCGGAAGTTGAACGGCCGCACATCGTCCAGCCCCATCAGGTGGTCGGCATGATTGTGCGTAAACAGGATGGCGTCCACCCGCTGAATGCCCGCCCGCAGGGCCTGCGTGCGGAAATCGGGCGTGGTATCCACCAGCACATTGCGGCCTTCGTAGCTGATCAGGATGGAGGGCCGCAGGCGGTTATCGCGCGGATCGGCCGAGGTGCAGACAGCGCAATGGCAGCCGATCATCGGCACCCCTACGCTGGTTCCCGAGCCCAGTACCGTGATCTTGAAAGGTACCGCCATTCAGGCTTTCTGGCCGGCCTGCTTGACGTCCTCGGAAACCTGGACGAACCGGAAGCGCAGCTCGGTGACCGAGTTTTCCAGCAGCCGCTGTTCGTCCAGCGTCAGATTGCCTTTGGTCTTTTCCAGCAGAATGCCCATCATGTCGATGGTGTGCCGCGCCAGGTCGAGCTGCGGCTCGGGTTTTTCTCCTTCACCGAAATGCATCAGGCCAAGCTGCATCTGGGCCTGCGCCTGCATGGAGAAAATCAGGAAGCTGAAAGACGCCGGCGGCACCGGAATACTCTCTTCCTGTTGCGTTTCAAGGTTGGAATCTGGTTCGCTCATCAGCCCCTATTTTAACTGAGGCCTGCCAGTTATTTTAGATTCCATCTCCAGGTCTGTTCACCTTTGTGTGGGGACGCCCCCGCTGCTCGCGCCGGCCGGTAATGCCTCCAGAAAACGGGGAGGCCGACGAGGGCGTCGGCCGCGGACCAGGGGTCCGCCTACCGTTCCGCGCCCGCAGCGCCTGGACCTGCGCCACATGGTGCCGCGTCCTCAGTGCGTGCCGCACTCCGGCGGGCGTCTCCGCAATAGCCGCCAGCCAGCTCTCGCGTGGTTGCGCGCCATTTTCAATCTCCCAGTGAAACCACCCGATGGGATACTGCAGCGTCTCTAATTCCATGGCCCGATCCTTCCCCCTTTCCAGCGCGTCCGGATGTTACATTGAAAAATCACCGTAATTCTCTCTTCCCCAACATGAAAAACGATTCCAACGCGGGCGAAAAGTTTCAACAACTGGTCGAAATCATGGCCGGCTGCGCGCTCCCGGCGGCTGTCCGTGGGACCGCGAACAGACTTTCGACACCATCAAGCCGTTCACCCTGGAAGAGACCTACGAGGTGCTGGACGCCATCGACCGCCGCGATTGGAAGGACCTGGCCGAAGAACTGGGCGACTTCCTGCTGCAGGCCGTCTTCTACGCCCAGATGGCCGTCGGAGGAAAACCTGTTCCAGATCGGCGATGCGCTCGACGCCATCAACAGCAAGCTGATCCGCCGCCATCCGCACGTATTCGGCGACCAGTCGGCGCAGACCGCGGGCGACGTCAAGCGCATCTGGGGCGAGGTGAAGGCGGCCGAAAAGAAGGAGAAGGGCAGGGAAGAGGAGAGCCTGCTCGGCTCGGTTCCGCGCGCGCTTCCGGCCCTGGTGGAAGCGCAGCAGATCGCCTCCCGCGCCGCCGCAGTGGGCTTCGATTGGGAAAATCCCGAGCAGGTGATCGAAAAGCTGCACGAAGAGCTGGCCGAATTCGACGAGGCGCGCCGCCTGGCGTCTCAGGATGAACTGGAAAACGAGATCGGCGACCTGCTGTTCGTGCTGGTGAACCTGGCGCGCTTCGTGAAAGTGGACCCCGAGCAGGCGCTGCGCCGCACCAATCGCAAGTTCCGCGAGCGCTTCGGCTACATCGAACGCAAGCTGGCCGAGCGCGGCAAGAAGCTCGCCGACTCGAATATCGAAGAAATGGAGGCGCTGTGGCAGGAAGCGAAAAAATGATCGAGGTCCGCCAGCTCTTCCATCTCGAAGAATTTCAGGACGTGCTGCGGCTGCAGAAGGTCATTTGGGGCTTCGACGACGTGGAACTGCTGCCGCTGCGCTTTCTGGTGGTGGTCAGCAAGGTGGGCGGCCACGTTTTCGGCGCCTACGATGGCGCCGGAAATGATCGCGTTCTGCTTCGCCATCCCCGGCGTCAAGGCGGGTAACATGCCCTACCTGCACAGCCACATGCTGGGCGTGCTGTCTCCGTATCGCGACCTCGGCATCGGCCGCAAGCTGAAACTGCGCCAGCGCGAGGACGCGCTGGCGCGCGGCATTCGGCTGATCGAATGGACCTTCGATCCGCTGGAACTGAAGAACGCCTTCTTCAACATCGAGCGGCTCGGCGCCATCGTGCGGCGCTACAACCCCAATCAGTACGGCCTCACCGCCAGCCCGCTGCACGGCGGCCTGCCCACGGACCGCTGCTACGCCGAATGGTGGCTGGATTCGCCGCGCGTGGCAACCATCCTGGCCGGCGGGAAGGTGGATTCGTCGCCGCAGTTGCGCATCGCCTATCCGGCCGATATCGCGCGCATCCGCGCTGAAGACAGCCATCGGGCGCGCGCCATCCAGCAGCGAGAACGCCGAAAGATTTCAGAGGGCCTTTGCGGAGGGGCTGGCCGTGACGCGCTTCGAGCGCTCGGACACCGAAGGAGCCTACCTGTTGGAGCCGTGGAAATGAAAATCGAACGCATCACCCTGCGCCAGATCCGCATGCCGCTGGTGCATTTCTTCGAGACCAGTTTCGGCCGCACCTACGAGCGCGACATCATCCTGGTGGAGGTGCAAGGCGAAGGCGCTTCCGGATGGGGCGAAGTGACCGCCGGCGAGAATCCGTTCTACAACGAGGAGTGGACCGATTCGGCCTGGCTGATCCTGCGCGATTATGCCGCTCCGCGCGTGCTCGGGCCGCGATCTCGACAGCGCCGAAGACGTGTATCCGCTGACCGCGCACATCCGCGGCCACAACATGGCGCGCGGCGGCCTGGAGACGGCCATCTGGGACCTGGAAGCGCGCCAGGCGGGCGTGCCGCTGTGGCAGAAGATCGGCGGCGGCGCGCGCCGCGAAATTCCCTGCGGCGTCTCCATCGGCATTCAGGATTCGGTGGAGCAGTTGCTCGAAAAGATCGAACGCGAACTGGCCGCCGGCTACCAGCGCATCAAGATGAAGATCAAGCCGGGCTGGGATGTCGACGTGGTGCGCCGGGTGCGCGAGCGCTTTCCCGCCATCAAGCTGATGGCCGACGCCAATTCCGCCTACACGCTGGCCGACGCGGACCATCTGAAGCAAGCTCGACGATTTCTACCTGATGATGATCGAGCAGCCGCTGGCGCACGACGACATCATCGACCACGCCGCGTCTGCAGGCGCGGCTGCAGACGCCCATCTGCCTGGACGAGTGCATCCGCACCGCGCACCACGCCGAGCAGGCCATCCGGCTGCGCGCCTGCGGCATCATCAATATCAAGCTGGGGCGCGTGGGCGGCTTCGGCGAGGCCAGGCGCGTGCACGACGTGGCGCAGGCGGCCGGCATTCCGGTGTGGTGCGGCGGCATGCTGGAAGCCGGCATCGGGCGCGCGCACAATATCGCGCTGGCCACCCTGCCGAATTTCGTGCTGCCGGGCGACGTCTCGGCCAGCAAGCGCTACTGGAAGCGCGACATCATCCAGCCGGCGGTCGAGACCACGCCGCACGGCACCATCGCCATCCGCGACGAGCCGGGCTTCGGCTACGCCCTGGACCACGACTTCATCCGCGGCATCACGGTGCGCGAGGAGTCGCTCGGTTGAACGCATTTCGTCTCGCTCCTGCGCGAGAATCGCAACTACCGCAACACCTGGGTGGGCCAGGTGGTCAGCGAGATCGGCGACCACTTCAACAACATCGCCGTCTTCAGCCTGGCGGTGGCCACCACCAGGTCGCGGCCTGGTGGTGAGCGGCGTCATGCTCTCGCGCGCCATTCCCGCCATGCTGGCGGGCCCGCTGGCGGGCGTGGTGCTCGACCGCCTCGACCGCAAGCGCGTGATGATCGCGAGCGACCTGGTCCGCGCCGTGGTGGCCGCCGCGCTTCATCCTCACGGTGGACCGCCACGCAGACCTGGCTGCTGTACGTGCTCAGCGGGCTGCTGATGCTGGCGTCGCCGTTTTTCACCAGCGGGCGCGCCGTCCATTCTGCCCTCCATCGCCACCCGCGAAGAGCTGCACACCGCCAACTCGCTGACCCAGACCACGCAGTGGACCACGCTCGCCGTGGGCACTTCCTGGGCGGCACCAGCGTCATGCAGTTCGGCTACAAGTGGGCCTTCGTCGTCAACGCGCTCTCGTTCCTGATTTCGGCGCTCTGCATCTCGCGCCTGTTTCTGCCGGGCCGCGGCTTCCGCCCGCCGCGCCGCGCGCTCACCGAGGCCGAAGTGGTGCGGCCCTGGCACGAGTACACGCGAAGGGCTGCGCTACATGCGGTCCGTGCCGCTGATTCTGGGCCTGCTGATGGTCAACATCGGCTGGGCCACCGGCGGCGGCGCGGCGCAGATTCTGTTCACCGTCTTCGGCGAACTGGTGTTCAATCGCGGCCCGGCCGGCCTGGGCATCATCTGGGGCTGCGCCGGCATCGGCCTGCTGTGCGGCGGCGCGCTGGCCTATACCATCGGCCGCCGCCTGAGCTTTCGCAACTACAAGCGCACCATCGTCATCTGCTACATGGTGCACGGCGGCTCGTACATTCTGTTCAGCCAGATGCGCAGTTTCGGCTGGGCGCTGGTGTTCATCGCGCTGTCGCGCGCGGGCGTCGGGCGTCAGCTCCGTGCTGAACATGTGGCAGTTGCTGCGCATCGTGCCCGACGCGTTTCGCGGCCGCGTGTTCGCCACCATGGAATCGATGCAATGGTCGGTCATGATGGTGTCGATGGCGCTGGCCGGGGATCGCTTCGCAGTATTGGGACCCGCGCACCATCGGCGCCATCGCCGGCGCGCTGAGTTCCACCACCGCGATATTCTGGGGCTGGGCGCACCTGACCGGGCGCCTGCCGGAACCTGTCCGTGCCGGCGTGGACCCGGAAGAGATCGAAGTGCATGGAGAGCCCGCTAGGCGTGAGAGGAGGCGTTACGAGCCTGCAAGGCAAAGTCATCCTGGTGACCGGCGCCGCCAAGCGCATCGGCCGCGGCATCGCGCTGCGGCTGGCCGAAGAAGGCGCGCGCGTCGCCATCCACTACCACCGGTCGGAGGCGGAGGCGCGCCGGACCGCCGCGGAATGCGGAGGCGCCGAACTGTTCCGCGCCAACCTGGAAAGCGTGGACGAGATCGGCCGCATGTTCGGCGACGTGGAGCAGCGCCTCGGCCGCCTGGACGGCCTGGTCAACAACGCCGCGCGCTTCACCCGCTTCGACCCGCTCGACATCACCGAAAAGGATTGGGACTTCATCCACTCGGTGAACCTGAAGGCGGTCTTCTTCTGCTGCCAGAACGGCGCGCGGCTGATGCAGCAAGACCGGCGGCGGCCGCATCGTCAATATCAGCTCGCTGGGCGGCATCCGGCCCTGGGCCGAGCACGCGCACTATTGCGCCTCGAAGGCCGGCGTGATCATGCTGACCGGGCGCTGGCCAAGGCCTTCGCGCCGGAGATCACGGTCAATTCGGTGGCCCCCGGCGTGATTCCCTTCGAGGATATCGACGAGCGCGGCAAGAGCATGATCGCGGCCACCCCGGCCCGGCGCGGCGGCACGCCGGCCGAAATCGCCGACGCGGTGGTATACTTCCTCAACGCGACGAACTTCGTCACCGGCCAGATGCTGGCCGTGGATGGCGGCCTCAGCTTGCGATAGATGTACGAATTCGCACGTTGTACTTAAGATAATCGGTCACGGCGGTGAGATTTAGGGCATTAATGTGTGGTGGGGTTTGCGCCACTGCCTGCCCCTGGAACAAGGAGGAAATCGATGTTCCGTATGTCCGCATTTCTTAGCCGCGTGCGCTGCTCGCAGCGCCAGCGCGCAGGCGGCACGCACCAGCTACCACCACAATGACGCACTGAATCCTACTGCGGGCCCGATCACTTAACTGGCACCGAGTGTTACTATCACGGGCTCCGCGAAGTTCAGCCACCGGCATTCCCGATTGACTGGCACGTTCAGCGCAACGGCCGTTGACTCGCCATCGTGTCGGCGCACTATCTCAGCTGTGCCGTTCACCATTCAAACGGTCGGGACGGCAACCTGACGGGCACGATCACCGTGCCGCACACTTTTATCCTGCGAGTGGTCCAGGCACCGGCACCGCCACCGTGACGATCACCGGCGGCACGGATACCTACGCCGGCGACTACCGGATCGTTTCCGACATAACCGCCTCCTCCTCCGGCTCCTGACCGGCGGGTTTAGCCTACATTCTCGCGGCGCCGGGACATCGATTACGGGTCGGCGGCGGTGGGCGGCACAGGCGGTACCAGCCCCTCCATCACCCACGTCTGGGATTCGGCCAGCAACAGCAACAACATCGCGGAGGGCAGCATCTTCATCGTCAAGGGCGCCAATCTCTGCCCCAGCGGCACCACGTTCTATAACGTTCCGCGACCAACAGTAGGAACCGACGGCGTCAAGATCACCTTCACTCCCACAGCGGGCGGGACGGGCACCGACGCGCTTCTCTGGTACGACATACAACCCCAGCGGCACCTGCCAACTGGCCGGCATTCTTCCTTCCAGCGTCGCCACCGGCAGTTACAACGTTACCGTGACCAACGGATCGGTCAGCGCCCCTGTTGCCTCTACGGTAGTGGCTAGTAAGTTCACGCTCTTCACCCAGGACAATAGCGGCAGCGGCCTGGCCACCATCCAGAACTACGTTTCGGCAACGGAGTACGATCTCAACCGCTTCACCAGCGGGAGTATCAGCGGCACGCCGATCTCCCCCGCCCATCCCGGCCAGGCCATGATCGCGTACGGCACCGGCATGGGACCGCTCGCGGGCGGCGACAACTCGGCTTCGCCGGCCTACGATTTCAGCACCCATGGAGTGACCGTGCAGGCCCTCGTCGGTGGCATGACCATTCCCGTAGCCTATGCCGGCCGCGCCGGCTACGCCGGTGAAGATCAGGTCAACTTCACTCTTCCGGCGAATGTTCCGACCGGCTGCGCCGTGTCCCTTCAGATATCGGTGAACGGTGCGCTCAGCAACTCCACGTTTATCGCCATCGCTCCCGACGCGAATTCCAGCGCGTGCGTTGCACCCAACTTCACCACCTCGCAACTGCAGGGATTCGATAACGGCGGCACCTTTACCGTCGGCAGCCTGGTCATCGATAGCTTCTCCGAGACCATCTCCGGAGTATCCGGGACCTACGCCTCCATCGGCGGCGGATTCATCAAATACTCCGCCTTCCAACTCGCCAGTTTTGTCAACACCGGGACCAGTACCACCAACACGCAGGGATCGTGCACGGTCACCACCGCGACCAGTGTCCGGCAGCTCGATCGTGAGTCCTCCGGCCTATACCTGGCTCGACGCCGGCAACATCACCGTGACGGGACCAACTGGCTCCGGCCTCACCAACCAGGCACTCACCGAAACCAACACCACTGTCAATGACGTCAAGGAAATCGTCTACTCGCTGCTCGTGGGAAGTTCCATCATTCCCGGATCCGTCACGGGCAACATTGTGGGCGGGCACATACACCTTTAACGCCGCGGGGGGAGCGGACGTCGGCAAGTTCAGTGGGTCGATTACCGTGGGCGCGCCCCTCGCCGTGACCGGCGGTCTGCCCACCACGGTGAATCGTAGCCAGCCACTGCCCCTCAGTTGGACCGGCGGCAACGCAACTGACCCGGTCGAGATTGTCGGGCACGGCCGGCTCGGTCTCCAACGGTGTTACCACGTCCACCACCTTCATCTGCACCACTACCCCAGGCGCTGTAAGCTTCACCGTTCCTACCTCGGTGCTTAGTCAGATGCCCGCGGCGAGCGGCACTACCGGCGGCACCCTGCTGGAGATTTCCACTGGAAACCTGGTTCAGGTCCCCATGCCGCTGACCGCCGGTGGCAACCTGAACCTTGGCGTGATTACCGCCGCCTCCGGAGTCGCCGGCACGCCCACCTTCCAGTAAGCGGGCTTGCCGCTAATTCCTTCCGATCACCACCGAGTGGGGGCCCATCCCCACCGGTGGCTCCACGGAGGCGAAACCCGCCTCGCGGTGCATCCCTTCCAACTCGGCGATAGGTGTATGCTTCCCCGGAGGCCGTCGAAGCCAGCATGGTCAGCGCGAACGCCGCGGGCATGGGCGGCGAAACGCGATCTTCATTCGGCACGAATTCCAGCGTGGCGGCGACTCCGCCCGGCAGGAGCGCCGCCCGCACCTTCTTCAGCAGGCCCACACACGTGGCCACATCGAAGTGGTGCAGAAAATTGGTGATCAGGATGGCGTCGTAAGGTCCGCCGTATTCCACGTCGAAGGCGCTGCCCGGGAGCCCCTGGTAGCGGTCCGCCACCCCCGCCTTGCGCGCGTTCTCCTGAGCCACTTCCAGCACGCGCGCCCAATCCTGCGCCACGATGGTGGCTTCCGGATTCTGCTTCGCGATCTCGATCCCGAACAGGCCGTGGCCGGCGGCGATGTCCAGCACCCGCATCGGTCCGGAGCGCCAGCGCAGCACCGTCTGTCCCAGCGGCGCGGCCACCGGCGCCATCATGGGAGCCATGCTGTGCGCGAACTCCACCCACACCGGGTTGTCCGGCTCCACGGTCCCGTTGCCGGGCAGTACGGTCCGCCCGGTGCGCACGATTTCCGCCAGACGGTTCAGCGGTTCCTGCATTGCCGGCGCGGCCAGGAAGCGCGCCGTAGAGGCCACGCAGGCAGGCGAGCGCGGGTCCAGAAACTGTTCGCTGGTGGGCGTGTGACTGTAGATGTTGCCGTGCTTCAGGAGGAAGCCCTGCACCACCAGGTAATCGCACAGAATGCGCGTGCCGCGTTCGGATGTGCCGCAGCGCCCGGCCAGGCAGGCCGCGTCGCACGGCCCCTCGCCGATGGCGCGAAACAAGTCCAGTTCAATCGCCGCGCGCAGTGCGGCCGTCTTCTGAAAAGCAAAAAGTGTGTCGAAAACCAGGGCCGGTGACGCCGGCTCCGGCGATGGTACCTGAGATGCCAAGGTGATCCCCTCTTCCGCCGGTGCAAGTATACACTAAAAAGTTGATTCCACCCGTTGCTCCCATCCGTCCGAAGCAGTTCACACTGCACGGCGACACCCGCACTGACGAGTATTTCTGGCTGCGTGAAAAGACCAATCCCGCCGTGCTGGATTGTCTCGCCGCGGAAAACGCATATACCGCCGCGATCATGCAGCCGGTGGCAGCGCTTCAGGAGAAGCTCTACCGGGAAATTCTGAGCCGCATCAAAGAGACTGACCTTTCCGTGCCGGAGCGCCAGGGAGATTACTTCTATTACACCCGCACCGAACAGGGCAAGCAGTACTCCATGCATTTCCGCAGGCGGCTCAGTATGGACGCGCAGGAGGAACTCCTGCTCGACGGCAACGCCCTGGGTGAAGGCCACAGTTATTTCCGCGTGGGCGTCTTCGAGCCGAGTCCCGACCATCAGCTTCTGGCCTACTCCACGGATTTCGACGGCGACGAAGTCTACACCATCCGCGTCAAGGACCTGCGCACCGGTGAACTGCTGCCCGATTCCATCCCCGGCGTCAGCGCCTCGCTCGCCTGGGCCAACGACAATCGCACCTTCTTCTACACCACCGTGGATGAGGCCAAGCGCCCCTATAAAGTGTTTCGCCACGTCCTGGGACAGGCCGGGGACGTGCTGTTACTGCACGAGACCGACGAGCGCTTCGAGGTGGATGTGGCCAGCAGCAAGAGCCGCGCCTACATCTTCCTCGATATCTTCAGCCACGTCACCTCGGAATACCGCTTCCTGCCGGCGGACACGCCCGGCGCGGAGTTCCGCGTGATGCTGCCGCGGGCGCAGGGCGTCGAGTACGATGCCGCCCATCACGGCAGCCATTTCTACATCCGCATCAACGATACCGGGCCGAATTTCCGGCTGATCCGCACGCCCGCCGCGGCGCCTTCCCTCGCGGACGCGGAAGAGTTGCGGCCGCACCGCCCCGGCGTCATGCTGGAAAACGTCGACGCCTTTCGCGATCACCTGGTGCTGACCGAGCGGGACGAGGGCCTGCGCCAGATCGCCATCCAGAAGCTCTCCACTGGCGAGCGGCACCGCATAGAGTTTCCCGAACCTGTGTATACCGCCGCGCCCACCGCAAATCCGGAGTTCGATACGCCGCTGCTGCGCTTTGCGTACACTTCCCTGATCACGCCGCTTTCCATTTTCGATTACGACATGGATCTGCGTACCCGCCAGCTTCGCAAGCAGACCGAGGTGCTGGGCGGCTACGATCCCGCGCAATACCGCTCCGAACGCATCTTCGCCACTGCCCCGGATGGCGTCCGCGTGCCCATTTCGCTGGTCTACCGCTGCGGCTTCCAGCGCGATGGCGGCGCTCCGGCGCTGCTCTACGGGTACGGCGCGTACGGCCATTCGAGCGAGCCCGCTTTCGCTTCCGAACGCCTCAGCCTGCTGGACCGCGGATTCGTCTATGCCATTGCCCACGTTCGCGGAGGCAGTGAAATGGGGCGTCCCTGGTACGACGCCGGCAAACTGCTGCACAAGAAAAACAGCTTCACCGATTTCGTGGCTTGCGCCGAACATCTGGTCGCCGAGCGCTACACCGCCGCCGGGAGGCTGGCGATTCTGGGCGGCAGCGCCGGCGGACTCCTCATGGGCGCTGCGGTCAATCTGCGCCCCGGTCTGTTCCACGCGGTGATTGCCAAGGTGCCCTTCGTGGATGTGTTGAACACCATGCTGGATGCCTCGCTGCCCCTCACCGTGACCGAATACGAAGAGTGGGGCAACCCCAACCAGCAGCCGTGGTACGACTACATCCGCTCGTACTCGCCTTACGATAACGTGCAGCCGGCGGAGTATCCGCACATGCTGGTGACCGCCGGGTTGAACGATCCGCGGGTCGCCTATTGGGAGCCGGCGAAATGGGTCGCCCGCCTGCGCGCCACAAAGCGCGGCGAAAATCTGCTGCTGCTCAAGATCAACATGGGGGCGGGCCATTTCGGCGCATCCGGCCGCTATGAGAAGTTCCGCGAGACCGCGTTTGAATATGCGTTTTTGAGCCTGGTGGGATTGGCCATGGGCGGACGACTCCCAGGAATTGGTCCGCCCCCAGACGGACATTGAGCAATCCACTTACTGCAGCGTGCCGTATTCCGCCCGGGCCTGCTTCCAGAGAGGGATGTCCGGGTCGGCGTCTTTCCAGAGCCTTAGAAAATCCTGGTAAGCCGCCTTTGCCCTGGCTGTGTCTCCCGATAACTGGAGCGCTCTGCCCAGTTGTAAGTGTGCCAGCGCACCTATGGGATCGCCGAGCACGGTGCCGCGGTGATCCAGAATCTTCTGGAACTCCATGGCGGCTTCCGCGCCCTGTCCCGCGGCCAGGTACGCCTGGCCCCGCACATACACCGGATAGAGGGCGCCGTAAAAGCCGTGAATGCTACTGCGCGGCTCGCTGAAGTCGTACGGAACCGCGGTTTGCAGCAGATCGATCGCTCTGGCGGGTTCGCCGTGGTTCAACGCCAGCACCGCGCGAAGCGCCGGCTCGTAGCTGAATCTGACGGACGTATCTTCGGCGAAACGCTTTTCCAGATCCTCAGCGAGCCTTTGCGACTGGGAGTTTTCTCCCGAAAGAGCCAGGGCCAATGCAGCGCCATACTCAGTTTCCCGGTCCCTGGAAAGTGCCAACGCGGCCATCGCGCCCTGCCTGGCTTCTACCGCATTTCCGAAGAAAGCTTCCCGCAGCGCCGCCGGTGTCTGGTAGAGTGCCGCAGTCTCGCGCTCGGACGCCTGCTGGGCCAGTTCCACCGCGCGCCGCGACATAGTCCTTGCCTGCCGCAGGTGGCCGGAGTATGCCGCCACAAACGCCTCCTTATCGGCCATGACGTCTTCTTCTCCCGATTTTCCGGCCAGCGCCGCCGCCCGTTCCATCCCCGGCACGTCTCCCCGCAGAAATGCGATGTCATAAGGCAGAACCATCAGATCCGGGAATTCCAGCTTTCGGCCGGCGGCACGCCGCAGCACACTCTCGGCCTCTTCCAGGCGGTTCTCGTAGACATAAACGAACGCAAGATTGGAATACAGAAGGCCATAATCCGGATCGAGTGCGATCGCCTTCTGAGCTTCTTCGATGGCCTTGTCGAACTTGCCCATGACCATGTAAATAGTGGATAAGAATGCGTGCGGCATTTGCACGCGAGGATAAGTTCGCGCCCACGCTTCGCAGGTCTCCTGCATCTTTTCCATGTTCCCAGTCACCCGCAAATGGTAAGACGTGATGAGAAAGAACTTTTCCGCGTCGCTGGTGCGATCCCGCAGTTCATACGCTTTCCTGGTGCTCTCCGCGGCCAAGTCGGACTCTCCGATTTCCCCGTACTTGTGCCCCAGAAGCGAATAGGCCATGGCGAATTGGGGGTCGATGTCGATGGCGCGCCGGAAGAGGGAGAGCGCCGCGGGGCCAGTCGCGCCCCGAGCCTGCAAACCCGCGGTATACGCCTTCAGTGCGTCGAGCGTCGGCGTGGTCGCTTCGGCCAGCGGAGTATCGTGTTGCCGGATCGTGGCCAGCGATTCCCCCACACGTATCCGGAATCTACTGGCAATCTGTGTCAGCGCACTCAGCACGTCTTCTTTCTTTGCCGCCTGTACCTGCTCTTCGTCCAGCACGTCTCCCGAATGGCAACTCCTGGCGCGCAACCACACCACGTACTGACTTCCCAGCCTCGTGATCGTACCGTCCAGGACGGCGGCGCTGCCGGTCCGCTCGCAGATTTCCCGCCCGATCTCCGGCGTGAGTGGCGTGTCCGCGGGCCGGCCCATGAAACCCAGGGATTTCTGAATCCGCTCGTCGGAAAGCAGCTTGAGGAACGGCGATTGTCCCAGTTGTACCGTCAGCCCCTGGCGCAGCGTGCCGTCAAACACGGCATCGCCCGTCTTGTTGACGAAATCGGCAAGCACAATCGTGTCTCTATCGGTGAGCTTCGGTGCGCGGTGAAAGTACCAGTAGCCGGCACCGCACAGCACGACCGCCGCGGCCAGCAGTAAGACAGGCCTCCTGGCCTGTCTGGACTCGCTAGGGGTCGAATCGCGTTTGAGCCGCTCCAGGTCCGCGCGGATCTCCGCGGCGTGCTGGTAGCGCAGATTGCGATCCTTCTCCAGGCACTTGTCGATGATCCGCCCCAAATCCGGCGGCAGGTCCGGATTCAAGCGCGCCGCGGGCACCGGCGCCCGGTTGAGAATGGAATCGAACACCATCCCCGAGCTTTCCCCTCGGAATGGCAGCCTGCCCGTCGCCATTTCGTAAAGCACTACCCCGAACGAGAATAAATCGGTGCGCGGATCCAAGACCTGGGCGCGCACCTGCTCCGGCGACATGTAAGACACCGTCCCCAGTGCGCTCCCCGCACTCGAGAGTTGGCCTTCCAGCGTCAGCGTCTCCGCCGCTGTTTCTCCATTGACCTCTTCCCGTTCGCGGTGAGCGGTTATTTTGGCCAGTCCGAAATCGAGAATCTTGGCCTGGCCCCGCCGCGTCACGAAGAGATTCGCGGGCTTGATATCCCGGTGGATGATTCCCTGTGCATGGGCAGCATCCAATGCGTCGGCGATCTGGATTCCGAAGGCCACCAGCTCTCCTGCTAATCCATGTTCGCTGACCAGTCCCTGTTGGTGGCGATCCCGCAAGTCGAGACTGTCCAGCAACACATCCAGGACCGCCTGCGGGAACTGTCGCGCTCCCCCGGTCAGCAACAGCAGCAGGTCCCGGCAGCGCAGGATGAGATGCGCCAGGCAGGTTTGGTGAAAAGCCTGCAAAAAACCGTACCAGGTCCGGGCCCCGTCATGCACCAGAAAGCCATCGTATTCAGCCCCCAATACTGCCGCCGCTTCGGCGAAGCCGCGATGCGGCTCGATCAGGTATACGGTGACCGATTCATTGCCGATCACCCGACAATTCTGTAACCGGCCGCCTACACGCCAACCAGTATCGTCCATCCCATTGAATGGACTACGCGCCAACGAGGCCTTCAATTGATGGTAGGTGGGAGCGGCCAAATTGCCCAACCGTTCCAGCGCCCGGCAGATCCCGCTGCGGCTCACCGTCAAGCCGTAACCCAATTGCAGCGACCGGGCCACTCGCTCATGCGATAGGCCCATCTCTTTGTTCCACAGCGCCGCCAGCGACAATGCTTCCGGCCCGATCTGTACCGTCCCGACGTGCAACGCATCGGAGGTCTGCAGCGGATGCCTTCCTTGCACACTGCGTCCACAGCCCGAGCACACCCCCACCTCCACATTAAACCGCCGCACCAGGGTCACGCGCACTATGTCTTCCTGATACTGAGCCTTGGTGTCCCGCAGAACCACATCGCTCTGGCAATGTGGGCAGGAGGGCGGCAACGGCACAGCGATCTGCTCATCCACCCGCAGCGGTGTCCCACGCGTGGCCTGCTGACCGTATTGATCCCCCGGTTTGCGTCCCGCTGTTTTGGGATTTGTTTTGGGATTGTCGCGGGAGAACGGAGCTGTGTTGCGCTTCCTTTTGCGCACTGCCTCTTCTAGCAGTTTCTGCACTCGTGCGATCTCTTGCTCCAGGCGCTCGTTCTCCGCCAACGACCGGTCCAGGCGTCGCTGTAAGGATGCCAGTGGCGATGGGCTTCTCCCCGATCGTCTGCTTCAACGTCTTCCCTTCCAGCAACTCCATGACGATCACGGGCTGGCGATCGAACTCCTCCACTTCATAAATCGTGCAGATATTGGCATGGTTCAAGGCAGACGCGGCCCGAGCCTCGCGTTGAAAACGGCTCAGCGCCCGAGGGTCGCGCGCAATCTCGCCGGGCAGAAACTTGAGCGCTACGAAACGATGCAGGCGGATGTCCTCGGCTTTGTACACCACGCCCATTCCGCCGGCGCCCAACCTTTCCCCCACACGGTAATGGGAGATCGTCCGGCCCGTGAAAGAGTCACCCTGTTCCTCCCGCAGAGCCATCGCCCTGGCGGCCACTTCCATCGCCGGTCTTTCCAGAAAGTCTCCTGTTTGGTCGCTCCAGGCCAGCAGCGAACGGACCTCGCCCTCCAGAGCTTCATCGCCAGCGCACGCTTCCCGCAGAAAGGCATCGCGGTCGCCCGCCGGACGCTCCCGCACGGATTGAAGCAGGCTATCGACCTGTTTCCATCGCCGGGCGTCCATCGCCGCCTCCCAGTTCCCGGTACAGCCACGCTTTGGCGGTGCTCCAGTCGCGCATCACGGTAATGGCCGAGACTTTCAGTACCTCGGCTGTCTCCTCCACGCTGAGTCCGCCGAAGAAGCGCATCTCCACCACTTGCACTTTGCGTGCATCCAGCCGGGCCAGCGCGTTCATGGCGTCGTCCAGCGCCACCAGGTCCGCTGTCTCGCCTGCCCCCACCATGGCCGCCTCGTCCAGCGAGACATGCGGCACGCCGCCTCCGCGTTTCAGATTCCTGCGCCGCGCGTGGTCCACCAGAATGCGCCGCATCAACTGTGCCGAGACGGCAAAAAAGTGGGCCCGGTCCTGCCACTGCATGCGGCTGTAGTCCACCAGGCGCAGGTACGCTTCGTTCACCAAAGCTGTTGTTTGCAGGCTGTGGCCGGCACGCTCCCGCTGCATATAGCGGCGGGCCAGGCTGTGCAGCTCGCGGTAAACGATGGGGGTCAGCTTGTCTAGCGCGCCCTGGTCCCCGCCGCTCCAGGCGCGCAGGAGCGTGCTGATCTCACTTACCCCCGTCTCATCCGATGGAGTCACCCGCTGCCTCGCTTATGGGCTGAATTATACCGCAGCGATTTCGGATGATAGTTCCCCGCCGCGCCCTACGCCTATGGGAATGGAGGGACATTATGAAATCCATCGTTACTTCGACCGCCATCGGCGGCTTACTCGCCGCGCTCGCCATGGCACAGACGCCGCGCTACACCATCACCGACCTTGGCGCCCTGGGCGCCACCGGACAGCCTTACTTCATCACCAGGAACGGCCTGATAGCCGGCACCGTGAACCAACCCGACGGCACCGAGCATGCCGTCCTCTGGTACAAAGGGCTGAAGCTCGACATCGGCGCGCCGGGGCTAGGCGGAAAGAACAGCGTGGCCTACGGCGCCAACGAAAGGGGCCAGTTCGTAGGCCAGGCGCAAACGTCCAATTTCGACCCGTACGTGGAGGATTTTTGCGGCTTCCGGGCGCTGGGTCTGCCCTTCGTCCCGACTACCTGCCGGCCTTTCCTGTGGATGAACGGCGCCATGATGGCGCTTCCCACGCTGGGAGGCGAGAACGGGGCGGCCAACCAAATCAACAGTCGGGGCGAAGTGGTCGGCTTGGCCGAGAATAACGTCCGCGACCCCGGTTGTCCAGGCGCCCCAGCAGTTCCAGTTCCGGCCCGTCCTTTGGGAACGCGCAGGCATCCGGGAACTCCCCATCGTCCCCGGCGATCTGGAAGGCACCGCGTTCGCCATCAACGAAAATGGCGAAGCCGTCGGCGCCTCGGGCCAGTGCTCGCTCTTCAATCCCAATCTGCTGATCTATCTCCAGCCTCTTCACGCCCTGTTCTGGCAAGCCGGAACCATGACCGACCTCGGCACTCTGGGCGGAACCGGAAAAGCAAACGGCATTGTGGCTTTGAACCTTAATAACCAGGGCCAGGTAGTCGGTTACTCGGATGTGAAGGGCGACCGGAATTTTCATGCGTTCGTGTGGACCAAAGCGGCCGGAATGCAGGACCTGGGCACGCTCCCCGGAGACGTGAACAGCTCCGCGTTCAGCATTAACGACGCCGGCAACATCGTAGGCGTATCGCTGGACGAGGACTTCAATCTGCGCGCGTTTCTCCGTCAGAACGGCCAGATGACGGACCTCACCAGCCTCATTCCCGCCTCCTCCGGCATGCAGTTGGTACTCCCGTGCTCCATCAATTCCCGCGGCCAGATCATCGGCCTGGCGATTCAGAAAAGCACCTGAACCATGCATGGCTTCCTCCTGACCCCGGGCGGAGCGGAATAACACAAAACCGCGGGGCGGGCGTCGAAAACCGCTCGCCTGTCCCCGCCCCACTGTAGAATAAAAGCGGTGCCCTTGGTTCCTCCCTACATCGAATCGCTGCGGCCCTACGAAGCCGGGCGCACCATCGAATCCGTCCGCCAACAGTACGGACTCTCGCACATCGCCAAGCTGGCCTCCAACGAAAATCCGCTGGGCGCATCGCCCAAGGCCGTCGAGGCCATGGTCAAGGTGGTCGGCGGGTTGAATCTCTACCCCAACGGCGGCCTGGACCTGCGCGAGGTGCTGGCCAGCGCAGTTCGATCTCAAGGTGGAGAACGTCATCGCCGGGCAGCGGGTCGGAAGGCATCATGTCCAACATCATCCGCGCCTTCCTGTGCGACGAGGACGAGGTGCTCACCACCGAGGCCGCCTTCATCGGCTTCCAGGTGCTGGCGCGATCGCGCGGCGTGAAGTACCGCACCGTGCCGTATCGCGACTGGCACTACGATCTGCCGGCGCTGGCCGCGGCAGATCAACGCCAACACCAAGATCATCTACCTGGCCAATCCCAACAATCCCACCGGCACCATCTTCACGCGGCACCAGTTCGACGAATTCTACCGACACGTTCCCGAGCGCGTGCTGATCATTCTGGACGAAGCCTATTTCGAATACGCCAAGGACAATCCGCGGTATCCCGATTCCATGCACTACCGCTACGACAACGTGATCACGCTGCGCACGTTTTCGAAGGTCTACGGACTGGCCGGCGCGCGCATCGGCTACGGCTTCGCGCACGAGGAACTGATTCGCAATCTGCTCAAAGTGAAACTGCCGTTCGAGCCATCCAGCACCGGCGCAGGCGGCCGGCATCGCCGCGCTGGCCGACAAGGAGTTTCTGCACCGCTCGCTGGAGTTGAACGCGCGCGGGCTGCGGCTATCTCACCGCAGGCCTCGCGCGATCTGGGGCTGACCGTGGTCCCTTCGGAGGCGAATTTCGTGATGACCGTTCTGCCCAGCGAGCAGGAGCGCAAGCCGCATTTTCGAAGAACTGCTGGCGCAGGGCGTGGTGGTGCGCCCGCTGAAGGCATTCGGGCTGCCGCAATTGCCTGCGGATTTCGACCGGCACCGACGAGGACAATCGCCTGCTGCGTCGAGGCATTGAGGAGGAGTTATGCCGCAAATCGCTGGAGCATCCCGCACCGGTTGAGAAGGATTTCCTGCCGCTGAACGGCACCGACTACGTGGAGTTCTATGTCGGCAACGCGCGCCAGGCGGCCTATTACTACCGCTCGGCGTTCGGCATTCCGGCTGGCGGCCTATCGCGGCCCGGAGACCGGCACGCGCGACCGCGCCTCCTATGTGCTGGAGCAGGACAAGATCCGCTTCGTGCTCACCACGCCGCTCGCGCCCGGACCATCCGATCGCCGAGCACGTCCGCAGCGCACGGCGATGGCGTGCGCGATATCGCGCTGTGGGTGGACGATGCCGAATCGGCGTGGCGCGAGACCACCCGGCGCGGCGCGCGCAGCGTGCGCGAGCCGGAGACGCTGCGCGACGAGCACGGCGAAGTGCGCATGGCCGCCATCGCCACCTACGGCGACACCATCCACACTTTCGTCGAGCGGCGCAATTACAACGGCGCCTTTCTGCCGGGCTTCGTGGCCGTGGAGGGCGACGACGCGGTGGCGCGGCCCGTGGGCCTGCAAGTACATCGACCACATGGTGGGCAACGTGGGCTGGGGCGAGATGAACCGCTGGGTGGATTTCTATCGCGACGTGATGGGCTTCCGCATGTTCAAGCACTTCGACGACAAGGACATCTCCACGGAATATTCGGCGCTGATGTCGAAGGTGATGTCGAACGGCAACGAGCGCGTGAAGTTCCCCATCAACGAGCCGGCCGAGGGCAAGCGCAAGTCGCAGATCGAGGAGTATCTGGAGTTCTACCGCGGTCCCGGCGTGCAGCACATCGCCATGGCCACCGGTAACATCATCGAGACGGTAGGCGCGCTGCGGCGGCAGGGCGTGGAGTTTCTGCGCGTGCCCACCACTTACTACGAGGACCTGACTCGCGCGCATCGGACCGATCGACGAGCCCATCGACCGCTTGCAGGAACTGGGCATCCTGGTGGATCGCGACGACGAAGGCTACATGCTGCAGATCTTCACCCGGCCGGTGGAAGACCGGCCCACGCTGTTCTACGAAGTGATCCAGCGCAAGGGCAGCCGCAGCTTCGGCAAGGGCAATTTCAAGGCGCTGTTCGAGGCCATCGAGCGCGAGCAGGAGCGCCGGGGGAATCTCTAAGACGGGCCTCCGGGTCTGTCCGGCTGCAAAGAGGAGACGCTATGTATCCGCTCAAAAAAGGGAAATTCGCCAAGCAGGCCCACGTAGGAATCCCGGAGGGCACTTACGAAGAGGAGCACGGGCGCAAGGGATTTTACGGCAAGAGCGCGCATCTCTATCACGCGCATCCGCCCACCGGCTGGATCCGCTTCGAGGGCAAACTGCGGCCGCACTGTTCGATCTGAACAAGCTCGACGCCCTCGGAATGCAGGACCCGAGCGGCATGCCGGTGGCGTTCCTGGGCAATCACGACGTGACGCTGTACGTCTCGCGCCGCTCCCAGCCCATGCCGTTCTACTACCGCAATGCCGATGGCGACGAGTTGATCTTCGTGCATCGCGGGCGCGGCACGATCGAGACGGATTTCGGTCCGCTGACTTTCGAGCCCGGCGACTACATGGTGCTGCCGCGCGCCGTCACTTATCGCCTGGTGCCCGAAGACGCAAGACAATTTCTTCCTGATCATCCAGTCGCGCACCGAGTTCGAACCGCCCGACAAGGGCTTGCTCGGGCCACCACGCGCTCTACGATCCGGCGTGATCACCGTCCCCGAGCCGGCTCCGCACTCTAGGCGGACCTGACCGCGAATGGGAAGTGCGCATCAAGGTGGACGACGAGATCTCCAAGGTGTTCTATCCGTTCAATCCGCTCGACGTGGTGGGCTGGAAGGGCGACCTGACGGTGTGGAAGATCAACATGCGCGACATCCGCCCGGTGATGAGCCATCGCGCGCATCTGCCGCCCAGCGCGCACACGACCTTTGTCACCGAAGGCGCGGTGGTGTGCAGTTTTCTGCCGCGGCCGCTCGAGCAGGACGCCGAGGCGCTGCGCGTGCCGTTCTTCCATCGCAACACCGACTACGACGAGTTCATCTTCTACCACGACGGCGATTTCTTCAGCAAGGACAACATCAAGCCGGGCTAGGCCACGCTGCATCCGCGCGGCATTCATCACGGTCCGCATCCCAAGGCGCTGGCCAATCAGAAGAAGAAGACGCAGACCGACGAGTACGCCGTGATGCTGGACGGGCTGAATCCGATCCACGTGCTGCCGGCCGGCGAGCAGGTGGAGTGGAAGGAGTATTGGGCGAGCTGGAAGTAGCCCTCTCCCGCATCACCGTTGTGCCGGGTGAAGACGAAATCCTGAACGATTACCCGTACCTGGAAAAAGCCGACTTCCCCGCCATTTATGCCTACGCCTCCCGGACCGGGCGGGAGCGTAAGTCGCGTTGCAGCTAAGCGCTTGTCAGGACATAATTGGATCACTTGTTGGCTGTGTTGTGGGGCGGGTTTTAACCCGCGCGGGACTTTAGTCCCGCTGTTTGTGGTGCGATAAACACAGGGAGCGAGGCTGAAGCCTCGTGCAGACTGAAGTCCGCCAATACCCGGCCATCGAATCTGACACAGTTATTCCCTGACGGCTACTAAAACTGAATGCCGGGCCCGAGAGTCGCAACGAAGATCAGCGAGACGACGCATCCTGCGACGATCCAGACATAGCTTCGGTCCAGCGCGGCGGCGGGCGCTGCTGACTGCTCGCCACGACGCAGGAACTGGGTTAGCCAAAGAAGCCCCGAGGCGCCACCGAAAGAAGACGCCGCGGCGGAAATGGCGATGAGGACGGGGCCGACTGGGTTGAACAGTCCGGAGAGGCAGTAGAGAACGCCCCCTGCGATATATGCCGGGACGGTGAGCAGTATGCTTCTCCTCACCGAGAGCTCGCCGCTGCCAACTAGCGAACGCAACCAGCTGCGCCGATTGGCGAGCGAGAAGAAAGTAGAGCGCTCCTCCGAAGACACTCATTGCCGGACGCCAGAGGAGGGGCGGCATGGTGCCGCGCGCGACGTCGGCCCAGTCGCCAATGTCCCCGACGCCGGAGAAGAGAAAGTAGCCCGCTCCACTTAACAGGTTCAACGTGGCGAAGAGCCAAAGAAAGTAGGCTGCGTGCGGGGTGCGCAGCGGGTTAGCCTTTTTTAGGACGACGAGCGCGAGCGAACCGACGATGAAGTTTACGATCGTGCCTCCTGCTGCGACGCCGCGAAGGGCGAGCGCACTCATCGCTTGTTCCCCGCATTCAAAATGTACCGACGAGAGCACCAGGGCTTTTCCGCCTAAAGCGAGGCAGGCGCCGCCGTGTCCCACAGCCTCATGCAGGACGTTGGACGCGGCATAAGCGACGAGCGCAATCGCGGTGACCGTGGGGAGGTCCGGCAGCGATGGACCAGATTGTTTGGCAATCGCGTGGCCCATGATTTCACCGCGAAGCGGCGAATACGCCGTGATACCGGACGGCGTGAGCCGCAAGCCGCCCTACTGTTGTCCCGCCGCCGTGCTGCCGCGGCCTCCGCTGCCCGGCGTGGGCTTCGGATAGTCGTTGAAATTCAGGATGGCGTTGGCCAGCATGTTGAACTCGCCCAGGTTCTGCCAGCGATACGCCGGGTTGGTGGCGAACAGGACCACGCGGCCCTGTCCCACCGGGACATCCATAATCGCCGGCCGGTTGCGGGTTTCCGCCACGCCGCGCATCAGGCCGCTCAGCACGGAGCTTGTCGGTGCCCGGGAACTGCATCAGGGTCCAGGCGCGGGCGTCGCTCGGTGGCGCGCAGCAGCGGGCCGCTGGCCCAGCGCACCGGAATGGTCGTCTTGTCGTATATCCGTAGAAGATGGGATGCGTGGGCTTCAGGATCTCGGCCTCCACGATCGGGCCCGGGTGCGTAGAACTGCGCCGAGGTGCGGGCCGCGTCCACGGTGCGCGTGATGCCGAATTCGGCCGGGAAGAAACTGGACGCCGCCCAGCGTGATGCAGCACGCCGCCCTGCGTTGACGAACTTGTCGAACTCGGCCACGCCCGGCAGTCCCATGCCGCCGGTGATATCGTCCGATTCGCCGTAGGCGCCCAGCGATGGGGAATTCCGGCGTCTTCTGGTAGTACGCATAGGCCTTGCCCGCGGTCTCGACGTCGAAGACCAGCGCCTTGGCCGCCGCCGCGTCCCTGGCTGGGAATCACGATCACGTCGTAGCGGCCGCGCAGGCTGCCCTGCTTGATGCGCTCTTTGTAGATCAGGTCGTAAGGCACTTCGAAATGATCGAGCGCGTAGCGCACCCAGCCCACATCCTGCGTGCTGCCCCAGGTGCTGAAGACGGCGAGGCGCGGCAGGTCCAGCGGATGCTTCGGCAACGTTCGGGGCCTGCGCGAGCGTGACCGCCTGCAGGCCGAGCTTTTCGATCTCCGCTCTTCACGCGCGGGCTGGATGCCACCAGCAGGGAGCCGGCGGGCAGTTCGGTATCGCCCGCTCTTGAAGGGTTGCTCGATGGCTTCGAACTTGAGATCCTTCAGCCGGTAGCGGAGGGTGGCAGCGAATTCGAGCCGTTGTGCAGGACCGCGGTCACGGGTCCGTCGCCCTTCACCGTGCCGGTGATGATGCAGGACGTCGACCGGCTGCACGGGCACATCGAGCATCGCCTTGTCGGCGATCTCCTTCACTTGGGCGTGGCTCATCAGGCCCATGGTCCAGGCGGTATCGTCGTAAGTGGTGAGGTCGGGATCGGGGAAATTCTGTTTCTCCAGCAGGATCTTGGCCAGCCGCCCGTAGGGCTGATTGCGCTTGACGATCAGCGAGCCGGCCGGGAAAGTGCCTTCTTTGAGTTTGACTTCCGCGGTGGCGCGGCCCACTTCAATCCCTGCAGGCGCAGAATGTTGACGATGAACGCCACGCGCGTCATGTCCGGCTGGCCGGCGGGCAGAACGTAGCCGAACGGCGCTTCGGTCTTCGCCGCGATTCGATGGAGTTGCGGCTCTTATCGTAGAAGTTCTCGAGCACCGTCTTGGAGAAGCCGGCGGTCAGTTCCAGCGCCGAGAGCACGCCCGGTTTCCATGTAATTGGTGTTGTTGCGCATGGACCACACGACGTGCGCGGTAGGCGGCAGCGGGCGGTACCATTCGCGCGCGGTCATCCGCCGCCGCGTCCCGCCACGGCCGCCGCCACGCCCGTCCGCCTTCGGGAGCGGCCGCCGCTTCCGGGCCGCCGTCCGCCGCCGCCGGGTCCACCGCGCGCCGCCGCCGATGGTGCGCCGCATGGTGTTGGCGCCGCCGTTGCCCATGGTCTCGTACATGCGCAGCATGCCGTTGTGATTCGAAGACATGAAGCCCAGGTATCCGGGCGACCACATATCCACGAAGGCGTGCGTCCACACGCCGGGCATGCCGTAGCCGATCATCTTGGTCATTTCGAAATTCGAGAACCAGGGCATTCGGCGTAAAGGATCGGGTCGAGCGTGGGATTCTGCGGGCGCCTGGCCGCTGAAGGTGTACAGAGCGGCTCGGATTCATGCAGGTCGTGCATGATGGGCGGGTGCCATTCCAGGTAGAACTTCAGCCAGTTGCGCATGGTGACCTGGGAATAATTGATGTCGCGGTTGTTGTCGTGGTAGATGTACTTGCCCCAGTAGGGCGGGCCGGGCACGCGGTCGTTCTCGTTCTCCTCGCAGATCTTGTAGCGGTAATACCAGTCCACGTAGCGGTCGCGGCCGTCGGGTTCGGCGGCGTTGGTCATCATGACGATGACGTTCTTGCGGCATCTGGTCGTAGAGCGGCGATTCGTCCACGGCCAGCCGGTAGGCCAGTTCCATCAGCATTTCGGGCGGGCCGGTTTCGGCGCTGTGCAGGCCGCCGGTGAACATGTAGATGGGCTTGGCCTTGGGCGATGATGCGTTGGGCCTCGTCGGCGCGTGAGGCCGCGCGGATCGGCGAGCCTGGCCAGGTATCCTTTATAAGTATCGAGATTGCGAATGGTGTCTTCGTCGGAGATGGCCATCACCAGGCACTCGCGGCCTTCATCGGTGGTGCCGATCTGGAAGACTTTGACGCGCTTGGACGCGGCGGCCAGCGCCCGTAGTAGCGGCCCAGGTCGGCCACGTGGGTGAGTTTCTTGGGAGCCCCGCCGTAGTAGCCGAGGACGTCTTTGGCGGTGGGGATGCCCGGCACTTTGGGCAGATGGTCGACCAGCGGACTCATGAACTCGGGCTGGGTGGTCCACTCCTTGACCAGCTTGGCGTACTCCTCGTCCTGCGGCTGCGACTTTGTCTGCGCCACGATCGCAACTGTGGCGGCTGCTGCCAGGATGGCGGCAGCAAACGTACGCGAGACCTTCACGGGACCCTCCGTTAACGCAAACTATGGAATGACTCGAATTCTACTCCATTCCAGGGGATCGCGCCACCAGCGAGGGCCTCCCGCCCGTCAGAATCCAGTAGACTCGAAATTGCCATGAGGTTGTTCGGCCCTCTTCACCTGGCGCTGTTGGCGGCCATCGCCGCGCTGGCCATACTTCTCGCGTGGCGGTGCCGCAAAGAGCCCGGTGTCCGTTACACCGTCCGTCTCACCCTGGGATGGGGCCTGATAATCAACGAGCTTGTCTGGTGGTGCTTTCGATATTCCCATGAGGGGCTTCACCTTTGGAACCTGCCCCTGCAACTGTGCGACCTCACGTTGTGGGCCAGTGCGCTCGGTTGCCTCACCATGATTCCGGCGATCGTCGAACTGGCATATTTCGCGGGACTCGCCGGCGCCGGCATGGCGCTGCTGACGCCGGATCTCTGGTCGCCGTGGCCCTCTTATCCCGCCGTCTACTTCTTCATCGCCCATGGGGCAATTGTGGTCGCCGTTGCCGTGCTGGTGTTCGGAGGAATCTGCCCCCTGCGGCGCGGCGCGGTCTGGCGAGCCTACGGCTTGCTGTTGGGATACGCCGTGCTGGCCGGCGCGTTCAATAAAATCTGCGGCACCAACTACATGTACCTCTGCCGCAAACCCAAGAATGCATCTCTGTTGGACGCCCTGGGTCCCTGGCCGTGGTATCTGCTTCCCGCCGCGTTGACCGCGCTGGCGTTATTCTGGCTGCTGTGGCTGCCCGCTAGACCCGGTAATAAGCCGGCTCGTTCCCGGGACGCCACTTGATATTGCATCCCAGGCTGGGCCGCTGCATTGCGGCGATCTCCTGCCCGCCCAGCAGGGCATCGATGGCGGTACGCAAGTCGGCGCCCGTCACCGGAATATCCGTTTTGGGCCGGCTGCTGTCCAACTGTCCGCGATACACCAGCCGCCGCGATTCGTCGAATAAGAAGAAGTCCGGCGTGCAGGCTGCCTGGTACGCCTTGGCGATCTCCTGCGATTCGTCATAGCAGATCGGAAACGCCAGCTTCAGCTCGGCCGCGAATTCGCGCAGGCTTTCGGGCGAATCATCCGGGTATTGCGGCACGTAATTGGACGCGATCGCCACAATGCCCAGGTCCTTTCCGCGGTAGTCCGACCCCAGCCGCGCCAGCTCCTGCTTCACATGCTGCACGTAGGGGCAGTGGCGCGAAATGAACATCACCAGCAGTCCCTTTTTGCCGGCGAAAGATGCCAGGCTCACGGTTTGCCCGGAAACCACGTCGGGTAGCTGAAACTCGGGAGCCGCCGTGCCCAGACCGGTCATTACAGATTCTGTGCGTGCCATAAGTGTTCCGCTTTTCAGGATACCGTGCCCGTCATTCGTAGCGCAGGGCGGTCTGCGGAGAAATGCGCGAGGCTCGGCGCGCCGGCCACCACACCGCCAACAGCAGCACCAGCAGAGTGGCGGCCAGCGAGATCCCGATGGTGCCCGCGTCCAACGCCTTTACCTGGTACAGCAGGCCGGAAATCCACTTCTGCACGTAGAGCGTGACCAGCGTGCCCAGCGCCAGGCCCAGCCCCGCGGCGCGCAGCCCTTGCGCCATGAACTGGCGCAGAATCTGCGCCGGGCGCGCACCCAGTGCCATGCGGACGCCGATCTCCTGCGTGCGTTCGGCCACCACCTGCGCGATCACGCCATAGATGCCGATCGTCGCCAGCAGCAGGCTGATGGCCCCGAAAATCGCCAGCAACGCGGCCAGCACGCGGCGGATGCCCAGCTTTTCGCCCATGCGCTCCTCCATGGTCTGCACGTCGTAGACGGGCACCGTCGAGTTGGTCCGCCGCACCGTATCGCGGATCAGCGCGGCGGCGGGCACGGCCGAGCGCACCACCGCGGCCGACTGCGCAAAGAACGGAATCTGCGCCAGCGAATAGTAGACTACCGGCCGCGTCTCCTCTTCCAGCCCATCGGCGCGCACCGCCGCGGTCACGCCCACGATCTGGGCCCATCCTTTGTACATGGCGATTTCCTGGCCAATGGGGTTCTGGTTCGGGAAGAAACGGTCCGCCAGATTGCGGTCGATCAGGCAGACCAGCGGTGCTCCGGCGTTATCCGTGACCGCCAGATTCCGTCCCGCGAAGAGGGGAATGCGCAGCGTGCGGAAATACTCCGGAGTCACAAAGTAAGCTTCCCCGTGCAATTCCGGCTCGCCCGGCTGCTGCTCGCGATTGCGGATGCCGAAGCCGCTGGTCAGCCCTCCCGTGGCTGAACGGCACCGGATAGGCCAGCGCCGCCGATTCCACGCCCGGAGCGTTCTGCAGCGCCGTCTCCAGACGCGAGGCGAAGGCCGGATCGTTGTGCGGCTTGGTGAAATACGCCGTGGTGACGTTGTGCGGCGTCGAAACCCGGCTGAATCTGCTCCACCATCCACAGGCTGCGCAGCAGCAGTCCGGTCATCACCACCAGCACGAACGCGCCGCCCACTTCGGCGGTGACGAACACGATCCTGGAACCAGCGGCGGCGGCTGCGCGCCATCTCGCTGGTCTGGCTTTCGCGCAGCAATTGCACCGCAGGCACCAGTCCGAACAGCAGGCCGCTCGCCATCGCGAGTGCCAGACCGTAGACCAGCATCCGCTCGTCCAGCGTCACCAGCGCCAGCAGTTGTTTGCCGGGAACCGAAACGCGCGTCACCAGCAGACCGCGAGTTTGGCCATGCCCAGGCCCGCCAGTCCGCCGGCCGCGCCCAATAGCAGGCTCTCCAGCAGCAAGCTGCCGGACAATCTGCCAGCGCGTGGCTCCCAGCGAAAGGCGAATGGCGATCTCCTTGCGCCGCGCCGAGCTCCGCGTCAGCAGCAGCCCCGCCACGTTGGCGCATCCGGTCAGCAGGACCACCAGCGCCGCGGCCCACAACATCCACAAGGGACTGCGCAGATCGCCCGCCAGAAAATCGGCGAACGGCTGGAGATCCAGGCCGTATCCGAACTTGGCCATGTCGCGGCCCTCCGCCGTGTCGGCAGCCTGCTGCGCGGCGGAGAAGCGATGCACGCGCGTGACGGCCGCCAGCGGTGTCACTCCGGCGCGCAGACGAGCCAGCAGCGTGAGGTTCATATTGTTTCCGTGGCCCTCGGCAAAGCGCTGCGGCGAAATCAGCAGCGGGACGAACGCCTGCGCGTCGGCCGGGTAGTGGAAATCGGCTGGCGCCACGCCCACAATCCGGTAAGGCTTGTCGTCAAAGGTGATGCTACGTCCCACCGCGCTCGCGTCGCCGCCGAACTGCGTCTGCCACATGCCATAGGAAAGGACCACGCTCTCGCGGTCGTCCGCGTTGAAGAAGCGGCCCAGGGCGGGCGACGCATTGAAGACCGCAAAGAACTCCGGCGTCACCGCGCGCCCGATCAGGCGCACTAGCTTCGCCTCCCGCCTGATAAGTCCAGACCCCGCCTTCCACGCCGGCCACCGAGGAGAACACGTCGCTGAGGCCGCGGAGATCGCGCAGGTCGGCGGCAGACCCGGCGGCGCCCTTCATATGCAGCCGGTCCACATGGACCTGCGCCACCATCACCCGATCGGTGTGGCGCATACCCAACGGGTTCAGCAGGACCGTTTCCAGAATGCTGAGGATGGCCGTGTTAGCGCCCACTCCGAAAGCCACAGTCAGCACCGCCGCCCCGGTGAGCAGGGGATGCCGCAGCATCAGCCGCAAAGCGAAGCGCACGTCCTTGGCGACCGCGTCGATGCGCGGGAAGGTCCACTCGTCGCGGCTCAGGTCGGCCGCGGAAGCGCTGTTGCCGAATTGCCGCGCGGCGGCTCGGGCGGCTTCGGCGCGCGACATCCCCTCGCGTACCAGTTCCTCTTCGATCATCTCGCGATGCAGCCGGATCTCGTCGCGTGAGCTCGCTCTCCAGGCGGCCTCCCCGGGCCCGCAGACGGAAGCGATTCCAGAATCTCATGCGCCCTCCATGACTCGTGCGATGGCGGCCAATACGAAGTCGAAATCCCGCACCTCTTCGGCAAGTTGTCTGGTGCCTGCGGCGGTGATGCGGTACATCCGCGCTTTGCGATTGGTCTCCGTAAGGGCCCACTCCGCCTGCACCCAGCCGTTGATCAGCAGGCGCTGCAGGGCAGGGTAGAGCGAGCCCTCACCCACTTTGAAGGCATCCTGAGAGAGCCGCCGGATGTGCAGGGCGATCCCGTATCCGTGGTTGGGCCCACGGCATAAAGTCCGCAGAATCAGCATGTCCAGCGTGCCCTTGAGAAATTCCGGATTGGCCATACCCATCGAAGTCCGATACATTGGACGTCGACGAAGAAAATCCGTCAGCCTGATCTGCGCGATTTTTTTTGACTATTTCTCCTGCAGTTCCTCCAGGTACTGCACTAACCCATGCATCCGCGCCTGCTTCATCGTCAGGTTCGTCGACATATTACTGAACACGTTCCCCCACACCGGCATGTCCTGCGACCCGTGCGCGGTCACCTGCTCCTGTCCCTGGAGCAGCCGCATCATGCGTTCGTCCGGAAACGTGCCGCTGTTCCGCTTGCTGATTTGCGTCAGGTCCGTCGGCATGGACTTCAGCGCCGCCGCCGCCGGTCCGCTACCCTTGCCATCTTTTCCATGACATACCGCGCAGTACTGGACGAACAGGTCCTTGCCTGACACGGAAACGGAGGGCTTGGCGGGAACTTTCTTCACACCCTGCTGAGCCTGGCCAATCATGGCAAGCCCAGCAATTCCGAATAACAGGCCTTTTGCTACTAAATTCATCTTCATGCCCCGATTGTAAGGCATAGCACCACCTGGGGGAAGTTAAATGTTGAAAAAAACTACCGCGCCTACACCGTCGCGCTCCGCCGCTCCATCAGCACCACGTCCCTCCACCGCCCGTCCATGCACCCCAGCCGCTCCCGGACCCCCACCACGCGGAATCCCGCCGATTCGTGCAGCGCCAGGCTGGCCCGATTCTCCGGGAAGATCCCCGCCTGCAGCGTCCAAACCCCCACCCGTTCCGATTCCGCCACCAGCGCGCCCAGCAGCAAACGGCCCACGCCCTGACCCCGCGCCCGCGCCGCCACGTACACGCTCACCTCCGCCACTCCCGCATACACCGCCCGCGCCGATACGCGGCTCAACGCCGCCCACCCGGCCACCTGCCCGTCCCCTCGCGCCACCAGGCGGCACTGCGCCATGTGCCCCGCGTCCCACTCCTCCCACTCCGGCGCCGTCTTCTGGAACGTCGCATTCCCGGTCGCGATGCCCTCCAGGTAGATCGCCCGCACCTCCGGCCAATCGCGCCGCCTTCATCCCCTCGATTTCCATGTTTTGCAGTGTCGCATTGTTATCATTGTGATCGCCATGACCAGCCTGCCGGGCCTGCTGCGGAACAATCGCAACTACCGCTACACCTGGATGGGCCAGGTCGTCAGCGAAATTGGCGATTATTTCAACAATGTCGCCGTCCTCGCCCTCGTCATGGAAAAGAGCGGCTCCGGCCTGGTCGTCTCCGGCGTCTTCCTCTCCCGCGCCATCCCCGCCGTCCTCGCCGGCCCCGTCGCCGGCGTCCTCCTCGACCGCTTCGACCGCCGCCGCATCATGATCGCCAGCGATCTGCTCCGCGCCGTCGTCGCCGCCGCCTTCGTCTTCACCGTCCACCAGCAGCGCCCCTGGCTGCTCTACCTGCTCAGCGCCCTCCTCATGTTCGCCTCGCCCTTCTTCACCGCCGGACGCGCCGCCATCCTGCCCACCATCGCCACCAAAGAGGAGATTCACGCCGCCAATTCCCTCACCCAAACCACCAGCTGGGCCACCCTCACCGCCGGCACACTGCTCGGCGGATTCGGCGCCGCCGCTCTCGGCTACGACGCCGCCTTCCTGCTCAACGCCTCTCCTTCGTCTTCTCCGCCTGGTGCATCTGGAAGATCGCCTGGCGCCGCTGCCGCCCACCTCCGCTGCCATCCCCGCGTCCGGCGCACGCGATTTCATCGATGGCCTGCGCTACATCGCCTCGGTGCCCTTAATCGTCGGGCATCGCCATGATCTCCTTCGGATGGGCTCTCGGCGGCGGCGCGGCCCAGGTGCTCTTCGCCCTCTTCGGCGAACAGGTCTTCCACCGCGGCGCCACCGGCATCGGCGATATCTGGGGATTCGCCGGCATCGGCCTGCTGCTCGGCGGTGCCCTCGGCCACGTGGTGGGCCGCCGCGCCGGCTTCCCCGCGCTACAAGCGCGCCGTCACCGTCTCTTACCTGGTTCACGGCGCCGCGTACATGCTCTTCAGCCGTACCGGATCCTTCGCCGCCGCCCTCCTGCTCATGCTGCTCTCCCGCGTCGGCATGGCCGTCACCAGCGTGCTCAACAATTCGCAACTGCTGCGCCACACCGCCGACCGAGTATCCGCGGCCGCGTCTTCGCCACCATGGAAGCCCTGCGCAATGCCGTCATGATTGTCTCCATGGCCGCCGCCGGAATCGCCTCGCAATACGTGGGCCCGCGCACCATCGGCCTCATCGCCGGCGCCTTCGGCTCCGTCACCGCCCTCGCCTGGGCCTGGCTGGACGCCACCGGCCGCCTGCCTCAGCCGCCAGAAACCCCGAATCCTCCGCGCCACCCCTCTAATACATTTCCCCATTCAGCCGATAAGCTTTCTGGAGAGAAGCACGTGGAATCAACCACGATCGAGTCCACCGAAGAATTCGATTCCGCCCAGGCCCAAACGCCTTCCGGCCGGCGCATGAAAGTCCTGGCCGCCGAAGACAACCCGGTCTTTCAATCCATGCTCCGAACTATGCTCACCAAGTGGGGCTACGATGCCGTCATCGCCCGCGACGGCAACGAAGCCTGGGAACATCTGCACGGCGAAGATGCGCCCGCGCATGGCCATCCTGGATTGGATGATGCCCGGCATGGATGGCGTGGAAGTCTGCCGCCGCGTTCGCGCCGCCGCCCGCGAGCCCTACATCTATATCCTCCTGCTCACCGCCCGCACCGATGCCCACGACCTGGTGGAAGGCATGGACGCCGGCGCCGACGATTACCTCACCAAACCCTTCAATGCCCACGAACTGCGCGTCCGCCTGCGCGCCGGCAGACGAATCCTGGACCTCCAGGAGGAATTACTGCTGGCCCGCGAAGCCCTCCGCGTGCAAGCCACCCACGATAGTCTCACGCGGCGTGCTGAACCGCGCGCTCCATCCTCGAAACCTTGCAGAATGAACTCGCGCGCGCCCAGCGCGAACGCCAACCCGTCGCTGTCCTCCTGATCGATCTCGACCGCTTCAAACTCGTCAACGATACCCACGGCCACCTCGTCGGCGATGCCGTGCTCCGCGAAGCGACGCAGCGCATGCAATCCGCCATCCGCCGCTACGATTCCGTCGGCCGCTACGGCGGCGAAGAGTTCCTCGTGGTCCTCCCCGGTTGTTCCGGCGCTGCCGCCGGACAGCAGGCTGAACGCATTCGCGAAGCCGTCGCCCGCTCCCCCTTCCTCCCAGGCGGCGATCCCCTTCCCGTTACCTGCTCCATCGGAGTCGCCTGGCGAAACTCACCTTCGGTTCACGATGCGGACCACTTGATCCGTGAATCCGACATCGCCCTCTATCGCGCCAAGGATGGCGGCCGCAACCGCATCGAAGCCGCATCGCCAGTGGCTGAAATCTAACATTTCCCGACTCCGTGCGCCCCCGGCCAAAAAATCTCAGAATTATCTTTTCTGCTGAATTACAGTTGCGTTATACTGGCACAGCCCCCCGAGCACAAAATAAAATGCGCTCCATAGCCGAGATAGAGACCGAATTGATCCTCAAAAACCTGGTCCACGACCTGCGTCAACCTCTGAGCACGATCGAAACCAGCACCTACTACCTCAACCTCCTGTTGACCGATGCCCCTGCCCGGGCCCATGAGCAACTGCGCACCATTGAGCACCAGGTGGATCGAGCCGCCGCTCTGCTCTCCGAAGCGGTAGCCGAACTGCACCGGCTTCAGGCGTGCCCCACCGGCGAGAGCCGGTCTCTCACAAAGGCTGCTACCGCCGTAGTCACATAGTTCGGCGGCTTCACCAGGAACTGCACCTTCCGGTCCCAAACTCCGCGTGAAACTTCCTCCCACACAGGAGCGTTGATGCCCCGGTCGATCACCAGGAACGCGTCCGCCCGGTCCATCAGCCGCAGGCTCGACGGTTTGAAATCCTCGCACGAAAAATCCAGCAGCATCAGAAACACGTCCGGCCGCACCACCTCCACCACGCTGTTCGATTCCATGATCACGTGCTCGCCCTGCCGCAGCAGCTTTTGCAGCGTCCCCGCCGCCTTCGCCAACTCGCCCGCCGGAGTCCGCAGCCAGAACGACCGCTCCGCCCCCGCCGCCAGAAACCGCCCCGAATCGGTCCCGCTCGGCTCGTATTCTTCGCTCAACGCAAATGGATGATCGGCGTCGATCCCGCCCGCGCACTCGCACGCGCTGCCATTCTCGCTGCATACCCCGTGCCCGTATTGCGTCACCTTCACCGCGATCCATTTGCGGTCGCGCAGCTTGCGGATCAGCCCCGCCACCACTGCCGTCTTCCCGATGTTGCGCGAATGCCCTCCCACCACCACCAGCATCAGCTCTTCTCCTCCAGCTTGGCCAAACGCCGCTTCAACTCCGCCAGCTCCCGCCGTGTCTCCGGAAGGCGTGCCAGGTTCGCCAGTTGCTCCAGGTGCTGCCGCAGCGGACGCGCCGGAGTGCCCCACACCGTCTCCCCCGAGCGCACGATCTTCGACGTCAGCACCCCGCACCCCGACCCCAGCACCGCCCGCGATTCAATCCGCGCCTTGTCGCCGATCCCCACCTGCCCGCCGATTACCGCATAGTCTTCCACCACCACGCCGCCCGAAAAGCCCGTCTGCGCCGCCACCACCACGTGCCTGCCCGATGCGGCAATTGTGCCCCACGTGCACCATGTTGTCGAGCTTGGTGCCTTCCCCGATCGAGGTCACCCCCAGCGCCGCCCGGTCCACGCACGAATTCGCGCCGATCTCTACAAAATCGCCAATCTCCACCCGGCCCACCTGCGGAAACTTGTGCCAGCGGTCGTGTTCCATCACGTACCCGAATCCGTCCGCTCCAATCACCGCCCCGGAATGCAGAATCGCGCTCCGCCCGATGTCCACGTTGTCGTATACCGTCACATTGGCGTGCAGCACGCAGCCCTCGCCAATCGCCACCCGTTTCCCCACCACGCAGCCGGCGCCAATGCTGCTGGCCACTCCCACGCGCGTGCCCTCGCCCACCACCGCGTGCGGACCCACGTACACCATCGCGCCCAACTCCACGTCCCGGCCGATCACCGCCGTCGCATGCACGCCCGGTTTCAGCTCCGCCGTAGGGTAGAACCGGCTCATCGCCCGCGCGAACGCCGTCCGCGGTTCCGGCACGCGGATCACCGTGCGGTGTCCGCCGCCGCTCCAGTCGCGCGGCACCAGCAGGCATCCCGCCGAAGAACTCGCCGACTGTTCCGCGGCCTTCCGCCCGCCCACGAACGCCACTTCGGCCGGGCCGGCCGTGTCCAGCGGAGCCACGCCGCTCAGCTCCTTCTCGCCATCGCCTTCGAAGGTCGCCCCCAGCCACTCCGCCAATTCCCGCACTCGCATGTCGTCGATTTTAGCGCGCCATCATTTTCGCGGCGCAGGCGGCGTCCCTTTTCGGCGAAAGTCCGAACGAATCAGCTTATCTATTAAGGCCAGCCTGCTTTTCAACCTCCGCCATCAGCCATCCGCGCGCCAAACGCCAGTCGCGCGTTACCGTCTCTTCTGAAACCTTCAGGACCGCGGCGGTCTCTCCCACGCTGAGGCCACCGAAGTAGCGCAACTCCACGATGCGGGCTTTGCGATGGTCGGATTCCGCCAGTTCATTCAGCGCGTCGTCCAACGCGATTAAACGGATGTCCCTGGGATTGCCCGGGTCAGGAATTTCGTTGAGGTCCATTCGCTTCAGACCACCGCCGTGCTTGACGGTGGACCGCCTGCGGGCCGCGTCTACCAGGATTCGGCGCATCATTTGGGCGCATGCGGCATAAAAGTGAGCTTTGCCTTTCCAACCGGCCTTGCGGACATCCACAAGCTTCAGATACACTTCGTGCACCAGCGCGGTGGGCTGTAAGGTGTGCTCGTCGCGCTCACGACGCATGAATCCGGCCGCCATGCCCCGAAGTTCCCGGTAGATGTGAGGTGTCAGTGCGTGAAGCGCAGCTTCATCGCCGCCGGCCCAATCTAGAAGTAGCTGAGTGGTTTCAGAGACTTCGGGCTTAACCCGCATGTGAAGCCATCATAGCTAAATAAATTTACCGCCGCTTTACGGTTTTGCAGCCGATTTCTCGCCACCTAGATCAGGCAAAGAAATGCCTCGGAAATTCAACTACAGGAGAGGATATGAAAACTCGATTTGCAACGTCCCTTTGCGGAGTGGCTCTGGTCCTGGCGGCAGGAAGCTTGCTTGCACAGGAACTGAGGCGCGTGCACCTCGCCGGCTTGATTAACGATTATTCGCCATCCACGGTGTCAGGTGGCCCCTACGAAATTCGCGGCCAATGGTCGCTGGATGTCAACAGATCCGGCTCAGCCGACTTCTCCGCCGACCTGAATATGGAGACCTCGGATTATGGTATCACCGGCGCTACTCAGGTCGATCCGGCCAACCCCGGCACACGGAGCCCCCATACGCACCACATCAGCATCACGAATGCCACAGTCAGCTACGACATGTCCGTCTGTCCCGCGAACAGTCCCGCCACTACCAGCGCCGGTGTCGTGATCAACGGACCTGCCACCACCACAGGGAACGGCGGCCCGGCCCCCTTTGAGTCCAAGGGCGCATCCACGCTCCAGATTTGCGTCACCGGAGGGTCAGAGGTCCAGTTTTCGAACATAACTCTGGTGTACACCGGGCCGGCCACCACTCATTTCGGTACGCAACCGATCCACGGCGTCGTTAACTTGATATCAACGAAGTAGACTTGGCCGGCAATGGCAGCTTTCGAAGGGTCCTGCGGAGGGATACAATGACTTACCATGACGCCTGTACGATGGCGCGAACTGGAGGCGTTGTATCAGGCGGCGCAGGGCCTTTCCCCGGCGGAACAGCTCCCTCTGTTGGAACATGCCAATCCTGAAGTCCGGGCCCTGGTGGTCAAGATTCTGGCTCAGGAACAGACTCCGCCGGAAGGCGCCGCTTTTCTGGATCGTCCCGCTTGGGAAAGCCATGAAAGTTTGCTCGCGGCGAAGAGCCCTCTCCCCACAGGCAGTCAACTGGGGCCGTACCGCATTGAGGAGCAGATCGGATGCGGCGGTATGGGCGAAGTGTTCAAGGCTACGGACACCCGGCTACAGCGAACCGTGGCAATCAAGACGTCGCTTGTGCAGTTCACGGAACGTTTCCAGCGCGAAGCCCGGGCAATTGCGGCTTTGAATCATCCTCACATCGCGACTCTTTACGACGTAGGTTCCAGTCCCGAGGGCCTCGCGTACCTGGTGCTCGAATACGTCGGAGGCCCGACTCTGGCCGAACTCATCCACAAGGGTCCTCTCCCACGGGATGAAGTCCGGCGCATCGCTCTCATGACGGCGGAGGCGATTGAATCCGCGCACGAGAAGGGCATCGTTCATCGGGACCTGAAGCCCGCCAACATCAAGCTTGGCGAAGGCAATGTCGTCAAGGTGCTCGATTTCGGACTTGCGAAAGTCATGAGCGATGCCCAGGACACAGCGTCTAACGGCACCACGCAGCACGGTACGATTCTCGGTACGCCTTCTTATATGTCGCCTGAGCAGGCGCTCGGCGGCCCGATCGACCGGAGGTCGGACGTCTGGTCATTCGGAGCGCTGGTGGCCGAAATGCTGTCGGGGAAACGCGCTTTCCCGGGCTCCGATCCGAGTGAAATTCGCGCTTCGGTGGTTCGCGGGGAGCCGGATCTTTCCGGGGTGCCGCGCGAGTGGAGACCGCTTCTCGGCCGCTGCCTGACCAAGGATGTGCGTCGCCGGCTGCAGTCGATCGGCGAGGCTCGCGTGGCCCTGGAAGACGGACTACCGGTTCCGGCAGAACCCGCGCGGCAAAGGATGGCCTGGCCATGGATTGTGCTGGCAACGGCGCTGGCGCTGATCGGCGGAGTGCTGTGGAGAAGCCGGGGAACTCAGGAACCCGTCAATCCGCTGGCCAGTGCGACTTTCACGCCGCTCACTGACTATGAGGGAGCCCATGTCGACGCTTCGATTTCTCCGGACGGAAACTTTGTTGCATTTGAGTCGGATCGCTCCGGCCCATTCCACGTCTGGCTGCAACAGATCGGCACTGGCAATTCTGTGGACCTCACGCCGGGGCCGGAAGATCAGCGCGGACCGCTGCGCAGCGTGGGGTTTTCGCATGACGGAACCGAACTGTGGATTTCGGGAACAAAGAGCCGCCGGCTGAAGATGGTGCCGATGGTGGGCGGCAAGCCTCGTGTGTTTCTGGGCGACAAGGTCGTGAATCCGATCTGGTCTCCGGATGGCGCAAAACTTGCGTATCATACGATCGACGCGGGCGACCCAATCTTCATAACGGATAGCGACGGCTCCAAACCGCGACAACTATTTCAAGACATTCCTGACGAACACAATCACTATCTCGCGTGGGGCGCGGATGGCGCTTGGATCTATTTTGTTCACGGCATCCCCGCCCAGAACGACATGGACCTCTGGCGGATATCCGTTTTGGGCGGCCAACCTCAACGTCTCACCGAATTGCACACCGAGATACGCGACCCTACTCCACTGGACCCGGGAACCATCCTGTTCGTCGCCAAGGAGAACAACGGATCCGGTCCGTGGATTTGGGCCTTTGACGTTGCGCACCGGACTTCGCGGCGCATAGCGTTTGGAATGGAGCAGTACACGTCTCTTTCCGCCACAGCCGACGGACGGCGGCTCGCGGTGACCGTGGCCAATCCAAGCGTCCGGCTGTGGAGTGTTCCGATCGGCGGCACTCCCGGCACGGTGCACTCCGAAGCCACTGAGGCCGGCGTCAAACCATTTCTGCCCAACATAACCAGCGCCATGGCGCCACGCTTTCGGGGAACCGCGATCTACTATTTGTCGCCGACCGGCGCGGGCGACCGATTGGCTCGGTTCGACGGAGGCATCGCGGTGGATGTCTGGGGCGGACCGCAAAATGGGCTGGAAGCGCCGCCGGCGATCTCGCCCGATGGCCGCAAAATCGCAGTCGTCGTGCGTCAGGGCGAAAAAAGGCACCTTCGCCTGATTACGGCGGACGGTGCCGAGTCCACTGTCATCGCGCCGAAAATCGACGTAGACGGCTCGGCGGACTGGTCGCCCGACGGCAACTGGATCGTTACTGGCGGAAATGACGGTCAAGGATCGGGGCTATTCAAAGTTCCGGTTGCCGGTGGCGAACCGGTTCGCCTCACACGCGAGGTGGGACGGAATCCGGTATGGTCTCCAAATGGGTCCCTGATTGCATACGCGGGCCCGAATGTCTTCACGTTGGAGCCTCTATTGGCGGTTCGCCCGGATGGGACACCCGTGAAAATGCCCGAAATCCGTACCCAACGCGATGGAGAGCGCGTGCGCTTTATGCCGGATGGCCGGGGACTGATTTTCATGTCCGCCGCGGAAGCCACTCCCTGGCAGGACTTCTGGCTCCTGGATCTCACAACGATGAATATGCGCAGACTGACGCGTCTGACCGAACGCGCCACAATGCGCACATTCGACATCACGCCGGACGGCAAGCAGATTGTTTTCGACCGGCTGCGTGAGAATTCCGCGGTGGTCCTCATCGACAGGCAGGTTGACAAGTAGAGGCTCTCGCGCAGGGCGCCATCCGGATCTTACGATACCCCCCGGTTTAAGCCGCATTCGCGACGCCGCCGCCTTTCACAAGCCGCGCCCGTGCCTATCGCGACGCCGCCGATACCCGCCGCATCACCGCATCCAGAACCTCCGAGAACGTCTGGAATACGCCGTGCTCCACAAGGTAGTTCAGCACCTGCTCGTTGATTCCTCCCCGCGTGGCGTGATCCGCCGCCAGCGAGTGAAAAGTGCGCTCCGGCGCTTCTACCGCGGTCCCAGCCAGCCCTGCGTACATCGCCGCGACATACTCCCGCGCCTTCGCCGGCGCGATCCCGTTGCGCGCCAGCCAGCTTGCCGTGGCATCCGCATAGGCAAAGTAGGCCGCCATCGTCGCGGTCGCCGTGCACAATGCGTCGAATTCGCTCTCGGTATCCACCGCAAACGCCGTGCCCAACAAGGCGAACAGTTCCACGGCCCCTTCGTCCCGCGGAAACATCGCGGTCGGACTGCGCCGTTGCGCCGCCGATGGCAAAGGCACCGCCCGCGTGACTCCCACGGCTGGAGCCACCAGGCCCGCCACCCTCCGCACGGAATAGCCGGATACCAGGCTGATCACCCTCTGTCCCGCACCGAACCGCAACTCCCTGAGAACGTGTTCGGCGATCTGCGGCCGCACCGCAATCACCACCGTTTCGCTTTCGTCCACCACCGCCTGGTTCGACGCCGCCACCGAAACTTCCCGGTAGCGTCCCGCCAGTTCCGCGGCAGTTTGCGCATTGCGCGGCGATAGCCGGATGGCATACCGCTCCCCGCCCGCCGCGCACAGTCCCGTCACCATCGCCGAAGCAATCGCACCCGTTCCCAGGAATCCCAGTCTCAAAGGCATCTCCCCAATTCTGCCAGACGCCCCTTCCGCCCCGTCAAGTTACCATGGAACTTCATGCCCGTCGATCCCTCCGCCATCGTGGCGCCTACCGCCCGCATTCACCCCGGCGCCGTCATCGGACCCGGCGTCCGCATCGGCGAGTTCTGCGTCATCGAAACGGATGTCTCCATCGGCGCCGGCTGCCTGCTCGAACCCTACGTCTACGTCAAGCGCTGGACCACCCTCGGCGAGCGCAACGAAATCTCCGCCGGCACCGTGCTTGGCACCGACCCGCTTGACAAAACTTTCGGCGGCGAGCGCAGCTACCTCCGCATCGGAAACGGCAACAAAATCCGCGAACACTACACCATCTCGCGCGGCACCGCTCCGGAATCGGTAACCGAAATCGGCGACGAAAACTACATCATGACCAGCGGCCACATCGCCCATAACTGCAAAATCGGCAGTAACACCGTGATTGCCAGTTGCGCCCTCGTCGCCGGCTATGTCGAAGTCGAAGACCAGGCCTTCATCTCGGGCGGCGTGGTGGTTCACCAGTTCTCCAAAATCGGCCGTCTCGCCATGATCGGCGGCAACACCCGCATCAATAGCGATGTCCCGCCGTTCTTCCTTTACGCCGGGCACGATGTCGTGGCCAAAGGCATCAACGTCGTCGGGCTCAAGCGCGCCGGCTACAAAGCCTCCGACGTAGCGATTCTCAAGAAGGCTTACCACATCCTCTACCGCTCCGGCCTCAAGCTCCAGGAAGCCCTGGCAACAATCGAAGCCGAAATCCCCACCCCCGAAACCCTTCACCTGGTCCGCTTCATCCGCCGCAGCGAGCGCGGCATCTGCCGCGAGTAGTTTTTTCATTTTCCGGCCGGACCCGGGAATGCGCAGCGCGCCTGGAAGATCGCCGGGCCGCTCGCCAGTCTGACCGGCTCTTCCATTTGGCGACGCCCCGATTTTCAGTCAGATTGACGGGTAACAGAGGGTATGAGAGACTGTGCGCAATTGAGTCCACGACCAGGGAGTAACATCTGTGGAACGCGCGATTGGGTCACTAGTCGACGCTACAGAACGCGGTGAAGAGCCATGGCAGCCTGCTGATTCCCGCCGCGGAGCCGGCGTTGTGGACCGCATTTCACGAATCCTGGAAAGATTGTTTCGCGCAAGGAGGGTCGAAATGACGAAATGGCGTGGTTTGGGTTTGTTTTTGCTTTTGGCGAGCGCCGCCTTTGGCGCCGATGTTACCGGAAAATGGACCGGTTCGCTGGACCTGGATAACGGGAACCATGGCGGTGCGTACGTCGCACTGAAACAGCAGGGCAGCGTGATCACCGGTACTCAGGGCCCGTCGGCGGCCAGTCAGTTTCCCATTACCAGCGGCCACATCGATGGCCAGCAGGTTACCATCGAGGCGCGTCCTGGCTCCGCGGTCCTGCGGCTGACCATGAAACTCGCGGGAGACAAGCTTACCGGCGACGTTTTCGAGGACGACGAGAAAATCGGTACGGTCTCGCTGCAAAAGATGGGGCGATGAAGAAAATCTTCGTCATGGCGGGAGCCGGCCTGCTGCTGCTTTGGGCGCAGGGCTCGCGCTCTTTTGACCATTCTGTGCCGCTGGAGAAGGTCGCCGAAACCACCGCGAACGTGAGTATCGGCGACCTCAACGGCGACGGCAAACTCGACCTCGTCCTGGCCAAGGGGCGCCATTGGCCCCTCCCCGACGTAGTGCTATTCGGCGATGGGAAGGGCCACTTTGTGCCCGGGCCGCCGCTTCCCAACAAGCCGGATCGCAGCTATTCGGCGCCGCTGGCGGATCTGAACGGGGACGGCAGCCTCGACATGGTGATCAGCAACGACAGCCCGGATCCCAAGGTCGTACTGCTGAACGACGGCAAGGGCCGCTTCACCCTCGCCGGGACGTTTGGCGACCCCCGCTGGCCAACCCGCAACGTGGTGCTGGCGGACCTGAACGGCGATGGCTCGCCGGACATCGCGGTGGCCAACCGGCCGGGCCCCAGCTATCTTTGCTTCAACGACGGCAAGGCGCATTTCCAGTGCCGCCCGCTGGGTCCGGAGACATCCGCCACGGTGCTGGCGGGAGACATGGATGGCGGATGGCTCGCAGGATGTGATTGTCGCCTGCCGCGACGACTGCCAGAGCGTGGTCTACCTGAACGATGGCAAGGGCAATTTCACTCGCAAGCGGCCTTTTGGCCCGGCGCACTCGTCCACCCGCGCGCTCGCCCTCGCCGATTTCGATGGGGACGGACGGCTGGACATCGTCGCCTGTCACGAACAAGAAGGGCTGTTCGTTTACTTCAACCAGGGCGGCGGCAGTTTCGGGCCTGGACTGAAGATCGCGGGCAAAGAAGCGTTGCCGTATTCCATGCTCGCCGCCGATCTGAATAAGGACGGGTTCCCTGACATCATCGTGGGCTACGTGAATGCGCCGGGCGCCATCTACTTCAACACCGGCAAGGGGCGGAAATACAACCGCGCGACTTTCGGCGATAGCCAGGGAGCCATCTACGGGCTTGCCGCGGCGGATCTGGATGGGGATGGCTATCCGGACATCGTGGCCGCACGCTCCGGCGCCGCGAGCCTCCTGTTTTTCAGCAGGCCGGCCAGGTAGCTGCTATACCGGATCGAAGTGCGAGAACATCTGCTGAAATTCCGGCAGGTCCGACGGTATCTCGTAAGTGCACACCGCCTCGAAGCTTTTCCATAACTCCTGGACTACCGGATTATGGTGGGCGCCTTCGATGGCCTCCTGAGAGACCCACTCGAAGATCTCGATGATGGTCCCGTCCGCCGTGCGCATCACGATAGAGGCGCGTTCGGTAACGAGGCCCTCGGAACGGAGCGGCAGAAGGTGGTGACGAACCAGTTCCAACAAAGCGCCGTCGCAACCGGCGCGCGGCCTATAACAAGCTACCGAGATAGATCCCATGGGACCACCTCCATGATGGTTGCGCCAGTATACCACCGGCCCGCCGCGCTGATGCTATGCTCTGATTTCCGCTTATGCAGGACAAAGTCATCATCGTTTTCGGCGGGGCCGGAGGGATTGGCGCCGAAACCAGCGCGCGCCTCGCATCGGAAGGCGCGCGGGTCGCGATCGCCGACCTGAACGTAGCCCCGGCCCAGGCTCACGCCGCCCATATCGTCTCTGGCGGCGGGCAGGCCATCGGCGTCGCCTGCGACATCACCGACCCCGAATCCTGTGAGCGCGCCGCGCAGGCGGCTGTCGACCGCTTCGGCCAACTTGACGGCATGGTGAATTGTGCCGGCATCAGCCAGCCGCACGACTCCCTCACCCTGCCGCCGGCGGACTGGGCCCGCATGGTGGATATCCAACTGAACGGCTCGTTCTACGTGGCGCAGGCCTGCGCCAGGCGCATGGGGGAAGCCGGCGGCGGAATCGTGTTCATCACCAGCACCAATGCGGAAGCCGCGTTTCCACGCCGTGCGGCCTATTGCGCGGCCAAGGCGGGCGTGGCCATGCTCACCAAGGTGCTGGCCATCGAGTGGGCCGCGCGGCGCATTCGCGTGAACGCGGTCGGCCCGGCTTATGTGGCCACCGAAATGACCCAGCGAAACATTGCGGCCGGCAACGTGAACGAATCTCAGGTCAAAGCTCGCATCCCGCTGGGCCGGCTGGCGCAACCGGCCGACGTCGCCGACGCCGTCTCATTCCTGCTCAGCGAGCGTGCCGGCTTCATCACCGGGCACTCGCTCTACGTAGACGGCGGCTGGCTGGCCTATGGATATTTTTAGCCGCCTCACCGGACCGGCGCGGCGATCTCCTCCAGCCTGACGGGCCGGTGTTCTTCGTACGACTGGCGTGCCGCGATGCCCATGACCACGGCCATCAGCCCGTCGATTCCCCCTACGGGCGTGGGCTCATCCTCCCGAACCGCCTGCACAAAAGCACGGACCTCGGCGGCGAAGCTCTCCGTGTAGCGGTCCATGAAGAAGTTCAGCGGCAGGTCTCTGCGGACCTCGGTCCCGGTGCTGATGACGGCCTGGTTGGGATAGCAGTTCTGCGTGCCGATGCTGCCGCGGCTGCCCAGAATTTCCACCCGCTGGTCGTACCCATAGGCCGCCTGGCGGCTGTTGTCGATTGTGCCGATGACGCCGTTGCTGAAGCGCAACACAATCAGCGCGGTATCCAGGTCGCCGGCCGCGCCGATCTCCGGATCCACCATCACGCCGCCCGCCGTGTAGACCTCCTCCACCTCGTCGCCGATCAGAAAGCGCGCCATGTCGAAATCATGAATGGTCATGTCCAGGAACATGCCGCCGGAGACGCGGATGTATGCAAGGGGCGGCGGCGCGGGGTCGCGGCTGATGATGTGCATCAGTCGCGGAGTGCCGATCTCGCCGCTCACCACCGCCTGGCGCACGCGGGCGAAGTTGGCGTCGAAGCGCCGGTTGAAGCCGATCTGGAGTTTCACGCCGGCCCGCTCCACCGCTTCCAGGGCGCGATGGATCTCGCCCAGGCTATGGGAGATGGGCTTCTCGCAGAAGATGTGTTTGCCCGCCCGCGCCGCCTGCACGATCAGATCCGCGTGGGTGTCGGTCGAGGAGCAGATCAGGACCGCCTCGATTTCCGGATTCGCGAGAATCTCCTGGCTCGACCCGGTCACGGTTGGAATTCCGCAGCGTGCCGCCACCGCCTGCGCGGCCTCGCGGTTGACGTCCGCGATAGCCAGGATGCGGGCTTCCGGCAGCCGGAAGGCCAGCCCTTCCGCGTGAACTTTGCCGATGCGCCCGGCGCCAATGATTCCGACATGCAGTGGACTGGTTCTCATAAGGTTCCCTTTTTAGAAGTTAGCGTTCACTCGCTGACGCTCGTGGCTCTGATCCGAGCCGCGCGCGTCAGCAAGCGGTCCGGCCGGCCGGATCGACTCACTGGAAATTCCCTTCGATCGACCGCAAATACTCGCGATTCCGCCGCGCGCTCTCTTTCGGTGTGCCCATGCCCGGCAGAACATCCTGTTCCACCAGCACGTAGCCGTCGTAATGCCGCGCCGCCAGCCAGCGCAGCAGGGCCGGAAAATCCACACAGCCTTTCCCCAATTCGCAGAAGACTCCGTGGCGCAGGGCCGTGAAGTAATCCCACTGCTCCTCCCTCGCCTGCCGCGCGACCTCCGGCTGGCAGTCCTTGCAGTGGATGTACCAGACTCTCTCGCCGAAACGCTCCAGGGCCGCGGTCACTTCGCAATCCCCGGCTCCGTAGGAGTAATGGCCCGTGTCGAATACCAGGCCGAGCCGTTCGGGATTGGTGAGCGCCAGCAAGCGTGGCGATCTCGTCAGGCGTCTCCACATAGCCGGCGCAGTGATGATGGAAGACCGTGCGCAGGCCGGTCTCCTCGAACACCGCATCGGCCACGCGGTTGGCGCCGCCGGCGAATACTCTCCACTCGTGCGGAGCTCAGGCCCGCTTCGGTGGTGACGCGTCCCGGCCATGCGGGTTCGCTCGGGCACCGTGCCGTTATTGTCGGCCAGCACCAGGTAGGGCGTGGGCGTTCCAGCCACCGCGGCCAGCAGTCGCGCGGTCTTCACCGCATTGGCGATGCCGGCCGCATGTGCCATGGGTTCCTTCAGCGCCACCGGCACAAACGCGCCCAGCATCATCAGGCTGCGCCTTGCGAGTTCGGCCTTCAACCGCGCAGGGTCCGTGGGCATGTAGCCCCAATCGCCCAGTTCCGTGCCGGTGTATCCGGTTTCGGCCAGTTCGTCCAACATGCGGTCAAACCGAATCTGCTCGCCCTTGGCCGCATCGAATTCCAGCGTGCCCCAGGAACAAGGGGCGTTGCCGACCAGAAGTTTTGCCATGATTCCCTCGGTTCACAGAGTGATACCGTTCGTTCTTGCGGGCCTCTCATACCGGGCCCGCGATTCCCGCACGCTGTCCATTTCTGAGACCTCGGCGACCGCCACGTCCCACCAGGATTCGTAGCCCGGCACGCGCAACCGCCGGGTCGGTTTCAACCACGATCACGGTGGTCCGGTCCAGCGTCTTGGCCTTCTCCAGTGCTCGCTGCAGTTCGCCCAGCGTACGTGCCTGCAAGGCGTGCGCGCCCAGGCTGCGCGCGTTGGCCACGTAGTCGACCGGTGAGGCAGTCGCCGTCCAATTGGCCGGATTCTTTCGATCGCAAGCGGTAACTGGTGCCGAATCCGCCCTGCCCCAGCGACCGGCTCAACCCGCCGATGCTGGCGAAGCCGTGGTTGTCCACCAGCACGATGATGATCTTGATGCCCTCCTGCACGGAGGTGACGATCTCGGTCGGCATCATCAGGTAGGTGCCGTCGCCCAGGAAGACGTAAACCTCGCGCGACGGGTCGGCCAGCTTGGCGCCCATGGCGCCGGGGATCTCGTACCCCATGCACGAGTAGCCGTACTCCATGTGATAGCCGTTGGGCGTGCGCGTGCGCCACAGTTTGTGCAGGTCGCCGGGATGGCTGCCGGCGGCCGAGACCAGCACGTCGCGCGGGCCCGAAGCTTCCCAGATGGCGCCGATGACTTCGCTTTGCGCCGGGCGGCCGGGATTGTTCAGGTGGAACAGGCGGTCCACCTCGGCTTCCCATTTCTCCTTGAGGCCCGCGGTTTCAGCCGCGTAGTCCGCGCTCACGCGGTAGTCCGGCCAGCGCCGCCGCCAGTTGCTCGAGCGCCACGCGCGCGTCCGCCACCAGCGGAATGGCCGCGACTTTGTACGCATCGAACTCGGCGGTGTTGATGTTGACGAAGCGGACGCGCGGGATTCTGGAACGCCGTCATGGAGGCCGAGGTGAAATCGGAATAGCGCGTGCCGATGCCGATCACCAGGTCGGCATCATGCGCCAGGCGATTGGCGGCCAGCGTACCGGTGGCGCCGATGGCGCCCACGCATTGCGGATGGTCGTAGGCCAGCGAGCCCTTGCCCGGCTTGCGTTTCCGCCACCGGGATGCCGGTTTGCGCGGCGAACGCCGCCAGCGCCGCGGAGGCTTCGCTCATCAGCACGCCGCCGCCGGCGACGATCAGCGGCTTGCGGCTGGCGCGGATGGCCGCCACCGCGCGCTCCAGCGAGACCTGGTCGGGCTGGCCGCGGCGGATCAGCCACACGCGCTTGCGGAACAGCTCCTCCGGGTAGTCGTACGCCTCGGCCTGCACGTCCTGCGGCAGCGCCAGGGTGACCGCGCCGCAATCGGAGGGCGAGGTGAGCACGCGCATCGCTTCGGGCAGCGCCGTGATGAGCTGTTCCGGACGGTAGATGCGGTCCCAGTAGCGCGATACCGGCTTGAAGCAATCGTTCACGCCGATGTCCTGCGTGGCGGGCGACTCCAGTTGCTGCAGCACCGGCGCCACGTTGCGCCGCGCGAAAATGTCTCCCGGCAGCAGCAGCACCGGCAGGCGATTGATGGTGGCCAGCGCCGCTCCGGTGATCATGTTGGTGGCGCCCGGTCCGATGGACGAGGTGCAGGCGAAGGCGCGCAGCCGGTTGCTGGCCTTGGCGTATCCCGCCGCCAGGTGCACGCCCGATTGCTCGTTGCGCACAGGTATATACGGAAACCCGGGATTCTGTTGCAGGGCCTGCCCGATGCCCGCCACGTTGCCGTGGCCGAAAATCCCCAGCACGCCCGCGAAGAACTGCGTGCTGCTGTCCGTCCCGCTCTACGTACTGGTTTTTCAGAAAGCTCAGCAGCGCCTGAGCCATGGTGACGCGACGCGTTGCCAATCCTGCACCTCCTTCCATGCGGCGGTCAGAGCCAGCGGCGACAGGCGATCCATGTCGCGCCCGCGGTTTGCCGCCATCGATTCCAATGCCGTTTCCACACTCCAGCCTTCGTGTACGATGCCGCCGGCGGCTTCGGCCATGGCCAGCGGATCTTCCTCGCCGGGATACAGAACATTTCTCCCCACCAACGCGCCGCGGACATTCGGTCCCGCGTCCAGCGCCGACTCCAGTTGCCGCAGGAACGGCGCCGGATCGCCCGCCGATTCGCCGCCCAACAACAGAATCGGCAGCGTGGTGGCGCGCGCCACGGTCTCGTATCCCTCGCAATAAGGCAGCTTGAGCCACAGGTAGCGGCTGCTGTCGCCCAGTGCGGAGGCCACGCCCGCCAGGCGGGCCAGCGCCTCGGCGGTCTTCACCACCACGTAGCCCTTCGCGGATTTCGTGACTGGCAGGGGTTCCAGGAACACGGGCACGCGCAGCGCATTCGATACCTGGATCGCCTGCGCGCAGGCCAGCAGCGTCTTGAGCGAGCCGGGTTCCTGCTCGTCCACGCGCAGCAGGAGCTTGGCTCCGTCCAGGCGCCACTCGCGGCAGGTAGAGGGCGTGGCGCCCGGTCACCGGATCGTCCAACTCCCAACTGCTGCCCGCCAGGCCTCCGCGGTTCATACTGGCGATGAGCACCCGGCCGTCCAGCAGCGTGGGAGCACCGGCGGTGCGCAACAGCCCGTCGATGGCGAGCAGGTCCTCGAGAATATCCATGGTGGCCATGACGCCATCCACGCGTTCGCTGGCCAGCACGCGCACGATGCGCGCCAGGTAGTCGCGGCGGTCGGCCATGGCCAGCGGATCGGCGCCCACCTTGGTCACATGGCGCGCCGGGTGGTCCGCCGCCAGAAGATTCAGTTTGCCGCCGGGCGCCAGCCGCTCCCTTTGCGTGCGGGCCTCGCTGGCGTGCCAGGCGAAATCCGGATCGTTCACGCGCAGTTCCGTCAAACGGGCCAGCAAGCGCATCGGGAAAGAATTCTTTGCTGGAGAACACTTATGCCTTTCTTTGTTGCCGCATCATCTCTTCCACTTCGGAAAGCACCGGCATGGCTTCGGAGCAGCTCAAGCGGCTCACCACGATGGCCGCCGCCGCATTCCCGTAGTGCAGGCATTCGGTCACCGGAAGGCCTTGCAGCATGGCATACAGGAATCCGGAGGCGAAGCCGTCACCGGCGCCGATGGTGGTGCACACGGCCACCGAATACGGCGGCAGGTAAACCGAATCGCCGCTGGTCCACACGCGCGTGCCGAGCTCCCCTAATTTAGAGACCAGCATGGGCACGCCTGCCGCCTGCAGCTTCCCGGTGGCTTCGTCCAGATCGTCCGCACCGGCCACCAGCTTCAATTCCAACTGGTTGCCGATCAGCACATCCACGAAGGGCAGCGCCAGCCGTATGGCCAGGCCAGCCTCCTCCGGCTTTCTCCACGACATGGAGCGGTAGTCCACGTCCAACACCACGCGGCACCCGGCGGCCCTGGCCCGCTCCATGGCCCGATAAGTGGATTCGCGCGAGGGCGAGGCGCACAGCGAGGTGCCGTTGGTGACGAACATACGGCCCGATGCGGCGTAGTCCAGGTCGGCATCGGTGGCGTCGAGCCTGGTATCGACGGCATCGTGGCGATAGAAGACTTGCGGGAATTTGTCGGGCGGGCATACCTCGGTCAGACACAGCGATGGCAGAAAGCCAGGGGCCGTACTCACGTGGCTGGTATCCACTTTCTCCGCCTGCAGGAAGTCCAGCAGAAAGCGGCTCAGGCTGTCGTCGCCCAGGCAGCCGACGATGCCCGCCCGCGCACCCAGGCGGGCCAGGCCCACTGCCATATTGGCGCTGGAGCCGCCCAGGTAACGGGAGAATCGCCGCACCTGCGGCAGGGGCACGTGCGGCTCCTCGGAATACAGGTCGTAGCCGATCCGGCCCATCACCGTCACTTCCACGGCGCTCATCGCGGCACCATGGGCAATCTTGGGTCCTGCTCCCGCCAGGTGCCGCGGACCCAGGCGTAATCCGGGTCGTCGGACGCCGCCATGGATCGCGCCGAACCCGCCAGCGCATTCAGATAGTAGACGTTGTATCCGTGCGCGGCCACCACCGGGTGATAGCCTTCCGGAATCAGCACCAGTTCGCCATCGCGCACCGAGAGCGTCTCGTCGATGCGCCGGTCGGCCGTATAGACTTTCTGTATGGCGTATCCTTCCGGACGATCCAGCCGGTAATAGTAGATCTCTTCCAGGTCCACTTCCCCCGGCGGATTGTGCACGTCATGCTTGTGCGGCGGATAGCTGGACCAGTTGCCCGCCGGCGTGAACACTTCCACCACCAGGAGGCGATGCGCCGGAAACTCCGGAGTCAGCATGTGATGGATCTGACGCGTGGCGTTGCCGCCGCCGCGGATTTCGACCCGGACCTCGTCCGGTGTCACCAGGCGCGCCGGGTAGCGCTCTTCGGCGCGGCAGTAGCAGAATGCCAGGTCGCAGGCGGTATCGGCGGTGACGGAGAAACTCGCCGCTACCGGAACGTAGACGGTGTACGGCAGGCCGTCGAAGACACAGCTTCTTCCGCCGATGTGCGGCCACGCGCCTTCCGGTGTGGTCACCGAACACACACCGCCCAGTACCACGATGGCCAGTTCGTCGCCGCCGGTCTGCGCGGCGTATTGCTCTCCCGCGGCCAGTTTGCGGGCTTCGAAAGACAAGTATTCGTAACCGAAATTCTCGATCCGATCCGTGAATGTCTCCGGATGGACCAGCAATTTGCTCATTGCTTCTCCTTTGGTGGCGCGGTGGATTCGCGCACAATCAACTCGCCGGGCACTTTGATGTCGTGCCTCATTCCGCCGCCGGCAAAAATTTGCAGCAATGTCTCCATCGCCAGGTTCCCCATCTGCCGCATGGGTTGGCGGATTGTAGTGAGCGGTGGATTCAGGTACTGGCTGATGTACAGATCGTCGAAACCGATGACGGAAATGTCCGTGGGAATCGCCAAGCCCCGGTTGCGGATCTGCCGCATGGCGCCCAGCGCCGACATGTCGTTGTAGCAGAAGATGGCGGTGGGCGGCTGCGCCCATGCCAGCAGTTCCCGCGCAGCCGCTTCGGCTCCTTCCGGCTTGCCGTCGCCGTGAGCCACCAGGCGGGGCTCGAAGCGCAGTCCCGCCTCTTTCAGCGCCTTCCGGTAGCCGGCGTACCGTTCGGTGTCCGATTGGTATCCCTGGCGGTCGCCCAGGTAGGCGATCCGGCGGTGTCCCAGGGCCAGCAGGTACCGTGTGGCGTCCAGGCTCGCCTGCGTATTGGCAATCATCACGGAGTGGGCGAACTGGCTGGGATGCTGATTGTTGAGCAGAACCACCGGCACCTGCAGGTGCGTCAGCAGCGGCACATACTGATCGCCCACGCGCGATGCGGTGACGATGATGCCATCCACGCGCCTCTCTTCGAACTTGTGCGCCACGCGTAATTCGCGTTCCGGTTCGGCATTGGAATTGGCCAGGAAGACGGACAGGCCATGACGATCGGCGGTTTCTTCGATGCCGCTCACTACGCCGGCAACAAACGGATCCGCAATGTTGGTCACCACCACCCCAATGGTGTCGCTGCGGCGAGTGACCAGGCTGCGCGCAGCGGCGCTGGTCCGGTACCCCGCTTCCCCGGCAATTCGCTGAATTCTCCGAACGGTCTCCCGGTTTACCAGCGGGCTGTTGCGCAGGGCGCGGGAAACCGTCGAGTGCGCCACACCGGCCATGCGGGCGATATCCTTAATGGAGGCCGGTTTCGACGGGATGGACAGGGTTAGCCCTCGATCAGTCACGAGCGTACCGAACGAACGTGGTTGGCCTATTGCACACGTGTGCATTGGCTAAACAGGATCTTAATCCCCGCTCCGCGGCCTTGTCAAGAGACTGTCCGGATTTTGTCCGGAATCGAATACAATATATTCCCAATGCGACCGTGCGGTCGCGGACGGAGAAGCAGACGATGCGTACCAAACTCGGCGGTTCTCTGATTCTTGCCCTGGCATCCTGCGCGGTGTCGATCCACGCGCAAACCCCGCTTGCCATCGCATCCTTTTCGGTGGGGCCCGACCAGACGCTCACCTGGCCCAATGGTCCGGCCGATCCGCCGTACCTGGTGGATTTGCCCGACGAGCATACCACCGTGATCCCGCCCGCGGCGCCCGGCGCGCCGTACCTGGTATTCGGGGCCAGCAAACTTTCGGGAGGAACCGGCGGCGCGGTGGTGCTCCAGACCACCGATCTGGCCAACTTCAGTTTCGCCGCGGCACTCGGATACAATCGCCAGGTATTTGCGCCGCCTATTCCTATCGATCAATGCAATCCCGCGTACACCACGGAATTTGACGGCAACTATGCCGCGCCGGGGTCCGTAGTGCAGGATCCGACTTTGCCGCCGGGTAACCTGATCATCATCTACGAAGCGGAAAATCATTGCCCGGGCGGCACGGTCAATCCGGACTTCTACGCCACGGTCGGCTTCGCCCGCTCTTCCGACAACGGAAAAACATGGCCCGCGCCCGTGAATGGTCCCACCGGCGGCCCCAGCCGCCACCCCGTGCTGCAAAACTCGATTCCGCAGCCCACCGCGCCGCATGGGCCTGAGGGCAATGCCATTCCCAGCGCCTTTGTGGATCGGAATGCCGCCGGCGATTCCTACCTTTATGTGACTTATAGCGATTATTCCGGCGCTCCAGGCGACAACCTGCTCCGCGTGGCGCGCGCCAAACTGGGAGCCGACCCTCTCACTTTCTTAAAGTGGAACAGCGGTGCCTTCAGCCAGCCCGGAATCGGCGGCAGCGATACCGGCGTCACGCCATCCGCTGGCTGCCCGAGCGGCAGACAGGCGATGGGCGAGATCAGCCGCAACGACGACCTGGGCCTGTACCTCATGCTGTTTGCGTGCATCTCGTCGGGATCCTCGCCGGTGGCCGCGTGGTATTACTCCACCGCCACCAGCCTCGATCTTCAGGACTGGAGCGTTCCCCAAATCATTCAGAATTCGCAATTCCCGGTGACCAGTCCGTGCAGCACTGACGGGCGGGGTCAACAGTTCGACGGCTGGTATCCCTCCTCCATGTCGCCCGGCGCTCCCGCCGGCCACACCAAATTGACGGGTCTCATCTTCTATCACAACGGGTGCGACACCGGAAAGCGCGTCTTCACGTCGCGCACATTTACCATCACCGCCGCGCCCGCGCCGCCGGCGTTGACCGCGGGGTCCCTTGCCAACGGCGCCACGTATGTCCCGGGCGGCCTGGTGCCGGGGTCATGGGCGCAGGTGAAGGGCACCAACTTCACCACCGTCACGCGCATCTGGGACGCCTCGGACTTTACCGGCCTCGGCAACAGCCTGCCCACCAGGTTGAGCGGCGTGCAGGTGCTGGTAAACAACTCTCCAGCCGCGGTCTACTACATCTCGCCCAAGCAGGTAAGTTTCCAGGTGCCCTCGGGAGTTACCGGCAACGTATCGGTGCAGGTCGTCGACAATGGACTGGCCGGCAACACCGTGACCGCCGCCGCGGCCACGAATTCCCCGGGTATCTTTCCGGTCATTGAGAACGGAGTGAATTATCCCGCGGGCGTATTCCTGGATGGAAAATACGTCGGCGATCCCTCGCTCGGCTCATCCTTCCGCAACGCTAAACCGGGCGACGCGATCCAGCTATTTGCTACGGGCTTGGTGCCCGTGCCTGCCGGAGTGCTCCCCGGCATTCAGTTGGTGAGTGGCGTCACCGTGACCATCGCGGACGTCACCGTTCCGGCGGACTTCGCGGGGCTGGTGGCGGTAGGGGAATTTCAAATCAATTTCACCGTGCCGCAACAGTTCGCGTCGCGGGCCGCGGGGACATACCCTATTTCCATCCAGGTGAACGGGGTCTCTTCTCCCGTCACAATCGACTCCAATCCGCCCGGCCAAATGGTCATTCCGATTCAACCCTGAGGAACGGCCGGCTTGCGCTCCTCCGGCCTACCCGATGTTTTCGGTCAATATCATCCTGTTATCTTAATATTGAGAAGACCGTGAACATCACCGAGCTTTTCATTCGCCGCCCGGTCATGACTACGCTGGTCATGCTGGGGATCGTGCTCTTCGGGGCCGCCGGATATCGCGCCCTGCCCGTCAGCGATCTTCCCAATATCGACTTCCCCACCATTCAGGTGAACGCCGGACTGCCCGGCGCGAGCCCTGAGACCATGGCCGCGTCGGTGGCGACCCCGCTGGAGCGCCAGTTCTCCACCATCCCCGGTCTGGATTCGATGACCTCCTCCAGTTCCCGCGGCTCCAGCAGCATCACCCTGCAATTCGCCCTGGATCGCGAACTGGATGGCGCCGCGCTGGATGTGAACGCGGCCATCGGGGCGGCGGTGCGGCGCCTGCCGCCCAATATGCCGAGCCCGCCCACCTTTCGCAAGGTGAACCCCGCGGACATGCCCATCCTCACCCTGGTTATGAGTTCCCCCACGCTGCCGCTCTCGACCGTCGACGATTATGCCGAGACCACCATCGCGCAGCGCATCTCCATGATCAACGGCGTGGCGCAGGTATCGGTCTATGGCGCTCAGAAGTTCGCCGTGCGCGTCCAGGTGGACCCCAGTATCATGGCGGTCCGCGGCATCGGCATTGACGATGTGGAGGCGGCAATCCGCCACCATAACGTCAACCTGCCCACGGGCATTCTCTGGGGCGACCGCCGCGCATTCACCATCCAGGCCACCGGACAATTAATGAACGCCGCCCAGTATCGCCGCCTGATCGTGGCCTATCATAATGGCGCCGGCGTGCGGCTGGACGAGATTGGCGACGTCATCGACAGCGTCGAAAACGACAAAGTCGGCACCTGGTACGGGGATAAGCGGTCCCTCAGCCTCATCGTGCAGCGGCAGCCCGGCACCAACACGGTCGCAGTGGTGGACCGAATCAAAGAGTTGCTGCCGGATTTTCGCGAGCAGATGCCCCAGGCCATTAACCTGGAGATTCTCTACGACCGGTCGCAGTCCATCCGGGAATCGGTGAATGACGTGAAATTCACCCTGGTGCTCACCATCGCGCTGGTAGTGATGGTCATCTTCCTGTTCCTGCGCAATGTCTCGGCTACCGCCATTCCCAGTCTCGCCCTGCCCATGTCGATTATCGGTACGTTCGCGGTGATGTATTTCGCCGGTTACACGCTCGACAATCTCTCGCTGATGGCGCTGACACTTTCGGTGGGCTTCGTTGTAGACGACGCTATCGTGGTCCTGGAAAATGTGGTCCGCCATATGGAGATGGGGAAGCCGCGGATGGAGGCGGCCATCGAAGGGGGCAGGGAAGTCGGGTTCACGATTCTTTCGATGACCCTCTCGCTGGCCGCTGTCTTCATCCCCGTGTTGTTTATGAGCGGGATCGTAGGCCGGCTTTTTCGCGAATTCGCCGTCACCGTGATGGTGGCGATCCTGATCTCCGGGTTTGTTTCCCTGAGCCTCACTCCCATGCTGTGCAGCCGGTTTCTGCGGCCGCCCGGCCTGCGCCAGAACATGCTCCAGCGTTCTTCCGAAAATGCCTTTAACGCCATGAGAGATTTGTATGGCTGGACGCTGCGCGGCGTGCTCCGCCACTCCGCTCTTACCATGCTGGTGGCCGCCGCTACCCTGGGCGCTACCGTCTACCTTTACCGGGCGGTTCCCAAAGGCTTCATCCCGAACCAGGACACCGGTCAACTCAGCGGCTCCACCGAGGGACAGCAGGACACCTCTTTCGATGGCATGGTGCGGCTGCAAACGCAGGCAGCCGAAATTCTGGCGGCCGATCGCGATATCGATGCGTTCACTTCCACCATCGGCCAGGGCGGCGGTACTTCGTCCGTCAATCAGGGACGCTTCATGATCCGGCTGAAGCCGCGGGAACAGAGAAAGTCCACCCCGGAGCAGATTATCGCCAGGCTGCGTCCCCAGCTCAACCGCATCCCCGGCATCGAGACCTATCTGCAGAACCCTCCGCTCATCCGCATTGGAGGGAACGTCAGCCGCAGCGTCTACCAGTACACCTTGCAGGGGCCGGATATTGCCGAGCTCTACCGTGTGGCCGCCGGGTTCGAGCAGCGCATCCGCACCGTGCCCGGCATTACCGACGTCAACAGCGATTTGCGGCTCATGAGTCCGCAACTCGTGGTGGACATCAATCGCGATTGGGCCTCGGTGCGCGGGCTCGACGCCGATGCCATCGAAAGCGCGCTATTCAGCGCCTACGGCGCGCGCCAGGTCTCCAATATCTACACCGCCACCGATACGTATTGGGTAATCCTGGAGCTGCTCCCGCGATACGCCAACGATCCCCGCAGCCTGGAGCTGCTGCATGTGCGTTCGGACAAGGGCAAGATGGTCCGCCTGAGCTCGGTGGCCCGGTTGCGACCCGACGTGGGTCCGCTTTCGGTGGCGCACCTGGGCCAGTTGCCGGCGGTGACCGTGTCTTTCAATCTGCTCCCCGGCGTTTCCCTGGGTGAGGCCGTGGAAGGCGTGGACCGCCTGGCTCGCCAGATGCTGCCGGCCAGTTTCCGGACCAGTTTCCAGGGCATGGCCGCGGCGTACCAGTCATCGCTCTCCGGCATGGGGCTTCTGCTCGCCATGGCCATCCTGGTCATCTATATGATCCTCGGCATTCTCTACGAGAGTTTCATTCACCCCATTACCATCCTTTCGGGTTTGCCGTCGGCCGGACTCGGGGCGCTGGCCACGCTCCTTCTCTTCCACGACGAGCTCAATATCTACTCGTTCGTGGGTATCATCATGCTGATCGGCATCGTCAAGAAGAACGCCATCATGATGATCGATTTTGCGCTTGAGGCGCAGCGCGGGCAGGGGCTTACACCTCGCGAGGCCATGTACGAAGCCTGCCTCGTGCGCTTCCGGCCGATCATGATGACCACCATGGCGGCGCTCATCGGAACGCTCCCCATCGCCCTCGGGATGGGCGCTGGTGGAGAGGCCCGCCGCCCGCTGGGGCTGGCTGTGGTGGGGGGCCTGGCGGTTTCGCAGTTACTGACGCTGTATATTACTCCGGTCTTTTATCTCTATATGGAGCGGGCCCGGGGAAGTGCGGAGGCGGCTATTGGATAGCACTCCCATGCAATTTCCAGACGTGCGCCAACGAGTACACTGCGACTGTGATGCCAGAATACTGCGGTCTTCTTCCAGCCGATGACGACGCGCCGCAGTCCTTGCGGGAGCCCTGCGGCTCACCATTTCCATGTGGGTATCCATGGCGCTGGTATTTCCGTTTTACTGGCTGGTGCCCTCCACGGCGCCGCGCCGTTATCTGGCGGTGACCGGCTGGGTCGCCCACGTCCTTCAGTGGGAGCGCGACACTTACCCTCCCACCGCCGCGTTGCCCTCGTTCCACGTGCTCTGGGTGATCTTTCTGGCGCGCCTCATCCGGCCGGCATGGTTGGGCATCGCCTATGCGGCCGCGGTCGCGGTCAGTTGCATCAGCACCGGCATGCACTACATTCCCGACGTCCTGGCCTCCCTCGCGATCGCTCCGTTTCTTCTGGATCCGCTGCGGTTGCCCCGCCGCGGCAAGCCGGTACGCCGTTCCGCAATACCTTCAGGGAGCACAGAGAAATGACAACCGGAATGGTTCTCAAACTGGGCCTGCTTTTGGCTGTTGGCAACGCCATTCTGCTTGCGGCCGGCCCGCGCGAGGTCCAATCGAAATGGGGTGAACTGGCACCCCTGGTAATGGGTCGGAAGATCGCGCTGGTCCTTCCGGCGGGAACCCACGTTCAGGGGAAAGTGCTGGCCGTCGAGCAGGACGGTCTCCGCATGAAAGTGACCAGGACTTCCGACCGGAAGGTTCTGGCCAAAGGGGAACGCCTCATCTCCCGGCAATCCGTCTCCGTTCTGCACCTGGCCGAATACCGCAAAGCCGGGCGCATCCTCTGCACCGTGGGCAGTGTCGCCCTGGCGGTTGCGATCATTGCCTCGCAGAAGATCGACCTTTACGAGGGCCCGCTGGTGGTGATTGTTCCCACCATGGCTGCGGTGGGAACGATCGGCGTTGGCGTGGGCGGGTATTTTGCCGGAAAGCGAATCGACCGGCGTGAGGTACTCATCCGCGTTGCGCCTCAGGATTAGGTTCGTTTACACGGCCGGAGGTAGTACCACAGTAATAGAGCGGGCGTAGTCCTATGCCGAAACCGGAAGACTGCATAGCCTCACGAGTGTGAATACCGGTACCGGGTTGCTGCCGTTTCTGGTCACCGGTGCCTCCGGCAATGCAACACTCGCGTGGCGGCGCCCGTCCAATAGGTGTGCAGTCGCTGAAGCCAGCCCGCCCGCGGGACGACCTGGGAGCGCTGCTGACCCGAATGCGGCAGCGCGCCTACCCGGAGACCATCCCGGTGCTGGCTTCCTATTGGTTGAAAACCGTCTATCTCGCCGGGCACGAGCGCGCCTGGTGGAAGGAACTGAATGGGCTGTTGAAACAGGCCCTCCGGCAACCGCTTCCTAACGAGCCCTCCCGGGAGGCCCTGGCGGAAATTCAGACCTGGATCCAACAGGAGATTCTACGTGGCGGCAAATTGCCGGTAGGGCACCCTCCGCGACCGGAATCCCTGCGGGCCAGTGTGCAGCCCGACCGCCTGGCGCCTTACATCGGACGGCTCTTAAACGAATGGTTATCGGCGGAAATCGCCGGCTTGCTGGTGGACGAAGGTGAGCTTGCAAATTCGCCGGACGGCGGAATTCCGGTTCTCGCTATCGGAAATGCTCTGGAACGGCTATTGGTGAGAGAACGGCTGTCGCCCGAAACGCTCGAAGCGTTTCTGCAACCCGAGCTCTTCTCGCCGCGATACATCTATCCGGCGGACGCCGGGATTCTGGCGGACGTTGTGCTGGCTCTGCTGCACCGCACGGCGGCGCCATCGCCGCCGGTAATGCCTGCGACTCTTTTGAGCGTTGCTGCGGGCGCGTCTCTCCCGCGGGATTACCGCAGCGCCGTTGCCCGGGCCGTGTTCGTGCAAACCGCGGGTGGCGAAGAGATCCACGTCCCCATCGCCGCCGAACAGGCCCTGGAGATCCTGCATGATCAGGTTCGGATCGCCTCCACCCTTGTGACTATGGACGGCCGCTGGTGGGAATCCGACAGCGTGCAGAGCGGCGACGGGCATATGGTGGTCTATAAGCCCCGCGAGCGTCTGCGCATCGATTCTTCGGAGGACCACGCCCGGATCCGGATTCCATGGCCGGTCACACAGTTGAGTTGGCGGGGAACCGTCCACTTCCCGGATCCATTCGAGCTTTTCGGGCGCGAATGGCGCGCGTCCCGTTGGGAAACCAATGGCGAACGCACCTGGCTGCACCTGGTCTTTTCCCGCCCCTTGCCCCCGGAACGGATCCAGCCGGCGGTGGAAACCTGTCTTCACCGCTCGCATCCGGCTTCGGTCGATATGGCCTGGGCCGCGCTTGAGAATGCGCTGGCGGCAGCCATTGCTCAAAAGAGCCGCGAGCCCATCGAACAGATGCGGCGCCCGGAATTCATTCCCCTGGGACGCGCCGTTTTCGGACTTGCCGAACTGGTGAAGAATCGCCGTCTCCTGAACCGGGATTCGCTGGCAACCCAGCTCAGAGCCGTCTGCTACCACCAGGCGGAGATTTCCCTGGTGTATGGCCGGGTCCCGTGGCGGATACTCCCCGATCCGGTGCAGGCCGCCCTCCTGAAAAGACGGCCGGATGCCGCCTTGCTCGATCTTCTGATGAAGACCTTCGATGGACTGCCCGTAATCTTTTGGCGGCGCCCGCCCCAATTTGCCCTCCCAATGTTAGAGTTCAAAAGAAAGCTCTTACTCCTCGCCAAGTAGACGCGATGGCCGGGGTGAGGTCACCCACAGAGGCCGGCGGAACTTCCGAATCATCTTTATCAGCCCGTACTAAAAGTCGCGCTTCCCAGAGTGAATCCTCTATTTTGCGCCGCCATCCTGATTTCACTGTATTGAGATTAGTCTGCACCCGATGCTACGATTTCGCAGCAGCGTTACCGTTAAAGCCTCGCCAGCGGGGAAAGTTTACAGTTTTTCTGGGGAGAAAAACACGGGGTGAGAATATGAGATTCAAAGACAATGCAAGCCTGTTCCTTGCGTTGGCGCTGAGTTGCGCCAGCATGTTTGGCCAGACCGTGGCAAGCTCATTGGTGGGAACCGTTGTCGATTCGTCCAATGCGGTGATGGTGGGCGCCGCGGTCACGCTGACCAGCGTCGATACGGGTGCGGTCCGGACAGGGCTCACAGATGCCAACGGGACATTCCGGTTCGTGAACCTGCTGCCGGGCACCTTTAACGTCACCGTGAAAGCAGTCGGATTCAAGACGACGACGCAGGCCGGCATCGTCGTGGTGGCGGAGGAGACTCACAACGCGGGCAAAATGATCATGCCGGTCGGCAGCGTCACCGAGACCACGACCGTCACTGCGGAATCGGCCCCGGTACAATTGGCCAGTTCCGAGGGTTCCCAGACTGTCGACGCCGCAAACCTGGAAGACCTTACGTTAAAGGGCCGGGATCTGTTCGGCTATGCCAGGCTCGTTCCTGGGGTGGTGGACACCACAACTACCCGCGACGTAACCAGCCACTCCGCGTTCAGCGGAATTCACATCGACGGAAACACGGCAGCCTTGAATTTTTCCGTGGATGGGATCACGGATATGGATACCGGATCGAACGGTTCCAATCACTATGAGCCGAACCTTGACTCGATTCAGGAAATGAAGGTACTTACGTCGAATTACCAGGCTGAATTCGGGCGTAACTCCGGCGGCGCCATCACGGTGATCACCAAGAACGGAACCCAACAGTTCCACGGTTCGGCCCAGTGGACCCACCGGCACGAGGAATTCAACGCGGATAGCTGGGTCAACAACCACACCATTAAGAATGGGGCGGCCACTCCGCGGCTGCCTTACCGGTATAACGTCGAAACCTATGCCCTCGGTGGTCCGGTGTTTATTCCAAAGCACTGGAACACGGATAAGAAGCGGCTCTTCTTTTTTGTGTCCCAGGAATATACCGGCCAGTTTGTGAGCGGCGGTCAGGAGAACGTTTACACTCCCACGGCGCTGGAGCGCCAGGGCGACTTTTCGAAGAGCTTCAATAACAACGGCAGTCTGATCCAGGTACTCGATCCGGAGAACGCCAATAAGCCCTTTCCGGGTAATGTGATCCCCGCGTCTCGAATCAATCCGGCCGGCCAGCAGTTACTCAACTTCTTCCCGCTGCCGAACTATACGGCGACCTTACCCGCGCAGTTGAATATCGTCAACTACTTTGAGCAGGCCAGCGCCACGCACCCGCGGCGCAACGACGTGGTTCGGTTCGATACCTATGTTACTTCGAAACTCAGCGGCTATTTCCGGTGGATCAATGACTATGATGATACAACCCTGCTCTACCAGGGAGTCCAGTTTACTTCCGACGTAGGTGGAGTGCTGGGACAGAAGGGTATCTCGCCCATCGATCATCCGAACGGAGGCCATGGTTATGCGGGCACGGCCACATACACGTTCTCGCCTACTTTGATCAACGAAATCACGGTGGCCGAAAGCTGGGACACCTATTCGTTTGGGAATTCGGGCTTTTGAGTGGCTATAAGGGCTTGCGGGGGCTTGCCCAGCGGGCCGCCCCCGCTGGCGAATCCCCCGGGTAATTGCCTGCGGCAGCAAGGAAGTTTGATCTCCCCCTTTCCCGTTTCCCCCTCCGGGGGAAAGCCGGGGCGGGCGGGTTCCCCCCACGCCGCCAAAGGCAGGCGGCTCCCCCCACAAAGGGGGTTTCAAAGCGCTCCGCTGAAACCCCCCTTGTGCATCCCCCCGGTTGGCCGCACGCTATGCACCCCAAAGACGTGTATGGCCATCCAATGATCGTGGAAGATCGTGAGCTTTACCGGCGCATTCTCGGCATCGAACATCCTTGGCGCGTGGCCTCTGTAGACCTGCAGTTGGCGCCCAAGGAAGTCCATGTCTATCTGACCCATGAAGACCTCCCCACTTGGCCCTGCGCCGAGTGCGGCACTCCCAGCCAGTTGTATGACCATCAACCCGAGCGGCAGTGGCGCCATCTCGACACCTGCCAATATCGCACCATCCTACACGCCGACCCGCCGCGTAGCCAGTGCCCTACCCACGGCGTGCGCGTCGTCAAGCTGCCTTGGGCGGAACCCTCCAGCCGTTTTACCGCGCTCTTTGAAAGTCTTGCTATCGCCTGGCTCAAAGCCGCCAGCCAAAAGGCGGTGGCCGACCAGTTAGGGCTGAGTTGGGACGAGATCCACGGCATCATGGAGCGGGCCGTCAAGCGCGGACTGCAGCGCCGGCAAGCCGAACCGATTCGCCATCTGGGAGTGGATGAGAAGGCCTACCGCAAAGGGCACAAATACATGACGGTGGTCAACGACCTGGAACGCGGGCGGGTTCTCTACGTGGCCGAAGACCGCAAACAAGAGAGTCTCGACGGCTTTTGGGGGACGTTGACTGAGACGCAACGAGAAGCAATCCAGGCTGTGGCGATGGATATGTGGGACCCGTATGTGAAGTCGGTCCGCGAGCATGTGGCGGATGCCGACAACAAGATTGTCTTCGACAAGTTCCACGTGGCGCAACATCTCAGCCAAGCCGTGGACGAGGTGCGCCGCAAAGAAAACAAAGCTCTGCGCGCCGCCGGTGACGATCGACTGAAGGGCACGCGCTACGACTGGCTGCGCAACCCGGCGAGTATGGACCCCGATGACCGGCGGGCCTTCGACGCCTTACGCAACGGCGAACTGAAGACCGCGCGCGCCTGGGCCTTGAAAGAGACCGCCATGAACCTGTATACCTACATCTACCAAGGCCCGGCGCGGAAGCACTTCCAGTGGTGGTACGGCTGGGCGGTGCGCAGCCGTCTGACGCCGATGAAGGAGGTAGCTGCCATGCTCAAGCGCCGCTTCGCCAACATCATCACCTACCTCAAGCACCGCATTACCAACGCGACCAGCGAATCCATCAATGCCAAGATTCAATGGGTGAAATACACGGCCCGGGGCTTCCGCAACAAACAGAACTTCATTAATGCGATCTACTTCCACTGCGGGGGACTGGACCTCGACCCGGCAGCCACTAAATAGCCGGAAGCGCCATTCGTTTTACACCATCGACAACCAGGCGAGCGAGCAGCGCTCCCTGGAACCCGGGCTGCCCACCTTATTCCCGCCGCCGACGGCGAAAGACAATGGACCGGTATTGCCCATCAACGGATACCAGACTCTGCTGCCAACTTTCAGCTTCGGAGGGGCGCCCCCCAACGCCGTATCCTATGGTCGTAACGGCTCCTCCGCGGGGGCCTACCAAAACGCCAACCCCATCTGGACTTACCAGGACAACCTTAGTAAGATCGTGGGCAGCCATTCGTTCAAGACCGGCATTTACGTGGAACATAACGAGAAGTATCAGCCGGCCGGAAGAAACTATAATGGCGCATTCAGCTTCGCGTCGTCTACCAGCGTGCCCCAGCTCAACACCAACGACGGATTCGCCAACGCGCTGCTTGGCAATGTCAACAGTTACAGCCAGTACACCGGAACGACTACCTTCGACGTCAAATACTGGAACGTGGAGTTCTATCTGCAGGACAACTGGAAAGTGAACCGCAGACTTACACTCGATATCGGGATGCGATTCTATCATCAGTCGCCGCAGGAGGACTTCAACGATACGTTTGTCAACTTCATACCCTCGATGTATTCCCCATCGGCCATGCCGCGGATTTACCGCCCGGCTTGTACCGGCGGAAAATCTACTTGCACCAGTGCCGCGAACGGGCTGGTGGCGATGGATCCTCTGACAGGTGCGACCGCGCCCAACGGATTCATCGGAGACTTCGTTCCCAATACGGGTAATCCAACTGCGGGACTGGCGGTCCTCGGGCTCAACGGCGTGCCGCTGGCGCCGTACCATCAGGCTCCGCTGGCCGTTGCTCCCCGTTTCGGTTTTGCCTACGACCTGTTTGGCGACGGCAAGACGGCGCTTCGCGGTGGCTTTGGAATGTTCTACAACCGGCTGGACGGCAATCAGGTATACGGCATGTCCGGACAGGCGCCGACGGTTTACCAGGTGTCGGTGAGCAATGTGTCCCTGGCGCAGATCGCGGCGCAAAACACCGGAGCCCCGCCGAGCCTGTCAAGTCAGAGTACTGCTCCCAACAGTCCCAACATCTGGCCTGCGGGCAACGTTCCCTGGGACACCGTGATGAACGCCAGCCTCGAGTTACAGCGAAGTCTCACCGCGGATACCGTGGTGAGTATCGGCACTAACTGGAACCGCGGTTACGATCAGCACCTTACTTACGATGCCAATTGGATTCCCATCGGAACGGGCTGGCCGTTCACGCCGTCGAACATCAATCCAACCACGGCGGGCAATACGAGTGCCGATATCGGGTCCATTTTCGAGCGCACCCGGTACCCGGGATTCGGTACAATGACCGCTTCAAACTTTTCGGGAGACAGCAATTACAACGCTTTGACCGCCACACTAACCAGGCGCCTCTCCCGCGGCTTGGCAGTCGGTGCGGCCTATACATTCTCCAAAGCCATGGGAACAACCGCGTTCACGCCGGAGGTTCCCAACAACCACGACTGGAACTATGGCCGCCTGAGTTTCGACACGCAGCACGACCTGCAGATCAACTATAACTACGACATCCCGGGCCTGGGAAAGAAACTGGGTGTGAGGGCGCTCGGCGCCGTAACCGACAACTGGGAACTCTCCGGAATCGTTTCGGTGCAGAGCGGTTTTCCATATAATCCGGGTTGCGGCCTGACTTCTGGCTCCAAGGGAATCACCGGCGGTTATACCGGGACGCCAGACGTGGGCGCCCGCTGCGAGGTGATCGGCAATCCGCTGGCCAACATTCCGATTAGCGGCAACGGGAAAGTATACTTCAATCCCGCGGCGTACGCGCTGCCGGCCATCGCCACGGGGCCGAATAACTCCATTGCCGGGCCTCCTGTGTTGGGCGACATGGGCGGCGGCGCCGGCGTGCTCACCCTTCCGCGCAAGACCAACTTCGATGTGACCATGACCAAGAACTTTCCGCTGGGTGAGAGGCGTTTGCTCCGGTTCCAGGCTCAGGCGTACAACGTGTTTAACCACCCGGAGTACTCGGGCATCAACACCGGTATCCAGTTCAATCCAGCGACCAATCAGGTGTCCAATCTTTCGTCGCTTGGATATGCCAATAACACGCTGACGAATTCGGCCCGCGTGATGGCATTCACTGTCCGATTCGAGTTTTAGTTTCCATCTCCAGGTCTTCCAGCACGTTTCACCTTTGTGTGGGGCGGACGCCCCCGTCCGCGCGGGTCCCCCTGGACGCTGCTGCCGGCTTTCAGCCGGTAGTCGTTTAGATCACCGGCCCAGTTTCTGCAATAGCTGCTGGGCCGAAGCTTTCGCGTCCGGGTCGGCGCTCTGAGCCGCGAGTTTCAGATGCTCCAGCGCGCCGGCAAAATCGCCCTTGCGTCCCAGCACCACGCCCAGCTCAAACTGGGCGCGGCCGAAATCCGGCTGAAGCTGCACCGCCGTCTGCAATTCGCGCACGGCGCCTTCGGTGTCGCCCCTGGTTGCCAGCAGAGACCCCCACAACTGGTGAGCGCCCGCCAGATTCGGGTCCGCCTGTAGCGCCGCCCGTACCTGCGTTTCGGCGCCGGCAGTTTCGCCGATAGAGGCCAACATGCGCGCGTAATTCAACCGCGCCGCGGCATCATCGGGATTCAGCCGGATGCTCTGTTCGAACTGATAACGCGCTTCGGGAATCTGGGTCCGCGACGCCAGCAGGCTGGCCAGATTTGCCCGTGCTCCGCGCGTCGCCCGGCTGAATCCGAATCGCTTCACGGAACTCCCGCTCCGCCGATGCTCCGTCGCCCCCCGCCTGCAGTAGCGCGCCCAGGGAGTTGCGTAGGCCGGGCAGTTCGGGGTCGGCATCGATGCCCTTCCGGAATGCGGCTTCTGCTTCGCTGTTCTTGTTCTCGCGCGCCAGCGCCTGCGCCAGCAGACCCCATGCCACGGCGTCGTCCGGCGCCAGCGCGGTGACCCGCCGCAGCGTCGCTTCCGCTTTCGCCAGTTGTCCCGCATCCATCTGCGCGTCGCCCAGTTTGCGCAGCACAATCGCGGATGCCGGCGCTTGCCGCACAGCTTCTTCCGCGTAAGGCAAGGCTTCGGCGAGGTGTCCCGCGGCGGACAATCCCTGGGCGAGATCTACGTAATACTCGGCCTGCCGGGGATGATACTTCGCAAGCAGGCTTTCCAGACGCGGCAGCCCTTCTTTCAGATTGCTCCACTCGCGGACTTGCGCCAGCGCGAGGTAAAGCTCCGCCTCCTCCGCCGTCGCCCCTGGTTTCGCCGGATAGTACGGCACTACTTCGCCGCGGTACGCCGTCGCCACGGATTCGCGCACTTCCGGCTTATCCGCCAGCAGATCGCCCGCCGGTTCGCGGCTGCGAATGAGGTGATCCGTCATCACGATGTGGACCGCATCGTCGGTCCTCCGTTTCGGCATGTGGCAGTTCACGCAGTTGGCGCCCGCCCGGTGGACCCCGGAAGCGGCCGCGCTCTGGAGCGTTGCCGCGTGGCAGGTCGCGGCAAATCGCGTTGTAATGAACCACGGCCGCCTCGCCCCGCGGAATATTGTGCGGATCGTGGCATGTGGTGCATCGCAGCTTCCCTTGGCTCTTCAGGAAACATTGCGATTCGCGCAGCCGGTAGGCCGCATGCGCAATCTCAAATCTCTCGCCCATGCCGCCCGCGCGGTCGAACGTCAGCCGGAAATCTCCCAACGGCTGCCCCGGCACGTACGAAAACGGCCCGCGGCCGATACGCCGGATAGCGTGAGGCAAGGCGACTGTCGTAGTCTCCAGGTGGCACTGCATGCACACTTCCATTTCCCGCTCCGCGCTCAGGCGCCGCGGGTTCACGATGGCGGCGCGAATCTCCTCGGGCTTCGCGCCTTTCGCGGTCGCCGCCTGCACGTGGCGCTGCCCCGGCCCATGGCACCTCTGGCAATCGATCCCCCCGGGAAGTGGCAGCAGAAACTCCGGCTTCGCGCCGGCTTCGTCATGCCCCTCCGGAATTGACGGGTATGCATTGTGGCAGAACATGCACTCGTAAGTGATCGGGCGCGTCGAGCCGGGATAATCGGGCCGGTCGTACCCGGGGTTCATGGCCCAGTAACCACCCTTCTCCGAATACCAACCCAGCGGCAACTGCTGCAGCGCGCCCCGGCTGGTCAGATGCAGATAGGTGCGCGAGTGATTCCCGGAACCCAGAACGAAATCCACCTGCTTTTCGTCGATATTGGTTTCCTTGCCGTCGAATCCTTTTTGCCAGCGCCGCTGATAATACCTGCCGCCACGCTGGATCATGGCAAAGTAACTTTCCGAAGCCGCATGATAGAACGGCTCACCGGGAGCGATATCTCCGGCCACCACGCGAGAGAACGACCGCCCCATGCCGGTCTTCCGGTAGCTGGATGCAATCGTCGCGTGGCATTGCGCGCATAGCGCCGGATCGATGTACGAATTGGCGGGCGCCTGTTGCGTGTACCCGCGCTCCATCAGGACGCCGCAAATTGCCACGAGTACGGAAATTGCAAGGCCGCCACGCGAAGCGCCGCGCATAGTTCAGATTGTCGCATGAGTGGCCCCAGACAAGTCCCGCCGCGCTGGTACATAATGGTTCCCATGTCCCCATCGCACGGCGAAATCACCCACGTCAGCGACACCGCACTTATGGTAGCCGCGTGCCGGGCCCTCGAATCCGAGTGCCAGGACGGCTTTGTGAACGATCCATTCGCGGCGCGCCTGGCCGGCGAGCGCGGTATGGCGATCCTTCGCGAGTTGCCGCGACCCGAAATGATGCGCTTCGGGATCGGAATCCGTAGCCGTTTCATGGATGAGCTGCTGTTGGATGCGCTGGCATCGGAACCGATCGCGACGGTCCTCTGCGTCGGCTGCGGCCTCGATACGCGGCCGTGGCGGCTGGAACTCGCGCCGGATCTGCGATGGATCGAAGTTGATTTCGCGGACATGCTGGATTACAAGGACGCGTTGATGGCGGGGGAGACTCCGCGCTGCCGGCGCGAGCGCATCGCGGCGGACGTGAACGACGTGGCACAACGGCGCACACTCTACGCCGCCGCCGGCCCTGCGCCGGCGCTCATGATCACCGAAGGCCTGCTGATGTATTTGCCCGCCGCCACGGTGCACGCGCTCGCCACCGAAGCCTGTCAGCAGAGCGGCATCGCGCACTGGATGGCCGACATCAATACCAGTGCGTTTGCCAAAGCAATAAATATGGACTTGCGGTCGGTGCGACATTTGCAAGCCGCCGATTTTCTGGAAGGGGAGCAGATTCTCGACGTGGTCAGCCGGGAGGGTTGGGTGACGGCGGCGCGGCGGAGCTACCTCACCGATATGGGGTTCGCCATGGAGCGGATCCGGCGTCTGATGGGCGACCGCCCTCAACCGGCCGGTCCGCCGCCGGTCGCGCCGGACGACCCGACCGGAGTTCACCGCTTCGCGCGGGCTTAGGATTTCCGGTTAACGATTCCGGCTCCTTCCGCGTCTTTACGGAAAAGAGGGATGCCAGATGACGGTGCGTTCTGTGATTTGGAGGGCTGCTCTGCTGGCCCTTGTCGTCTGCCGGTTCGGCGCCGCCCAGGACGCCGCACCGAAGACTGGCGTGGAAGGGCGCGTGACCAACACCGCCGGGAAGCCGCTCAGCCACGCTACGGTCGCCCTGGTGGGCAACAACCGGACATCCGCGGCCCCGCTTCCGCCCGCCTACCGGACCACCTCGAACTCCGACGGCGCGTTTGCCTTCGAAGACGTCGAACCCAATACCTATAGGATCTTTGCGCAACGCTCCGGCTATCTCGATTTTGTCTACCTTGAACCCGACGGCAAAGTCGCGGTGCCCATCGCCGAGGGCGAACGGAAGAAGATCACCGTCAGAATGACCGCCCCCTCATTCGTCTCCGGCAAGGTAACGAACGAAGACGGCGAGCCTTTTCCCGACGCCCGCGTCAACGTACTCCGCTTGAACCTGGTCGGCAGTAAGAAACGGCTCACCGCTCTCAGCCCCGTCTCTGCCGGTCCCGACGGCAGTTTCTCGATCGGTCGTCTCATGGCTGGACGCTATTATTTGACCGCTTCCAATCCGCCAAGCCTTACCGACACCAACCAGCGCGAAATCCGTCGCGGCAAAACAGGTGAGGAAAGATACGTAGCCACGTACTATCCGTCGTCAGTCGATCTATCCGGCGCAACCTTGATCGACCTGCCGGGAGAAACCGAACTTCACGGCCTGGATATTCGCCTGCGCCGGGCGCGCGTCTTTCATATCTCGGGAAAGGTCGTTCAATTGGCCGGCGGCCCAGTGGCCAATCCTGCAATTACGTTGATTCGTCCCGGCATGACCGACGCGAGCGATCCACTCGGTAATGCGAATCGGATATTCGCCATCGACGGAGCCTTCCAGGTCAACGGCCTGTTGCCCGGCGCCTATGCGCTGCTAGCCTGGTCCGGCGCCAGCCGCCAACTGCAAGGCCACGTCTCCGTTGTGCTTTCGGACCACGACCTCGACGGCGTCGTCCTGACTCTGGTTCCCGCCCTCGAAATCCCGCTTTCGGTGCAAATAGAGGATGCGGACCCTCAGCAGGCGCAGACTATTGCGAGTTCGCTGGGCCGCTTCACCCTGACCGCGTCCGACGGCGTAAACAATAATGCCATGGCGCAATCAAAAGAAGACGGCACCTGGATCTTCCACAACATCGGCCCGGGCACCTATCGAATGGGGTTGGGCGGACCCGACGGGACCTACGTGAAATCGGTACGCTTTGGAGATCGGGACGTTACCCGGAGCGAACTGGATACCACTTCGGGAGGCGCTCCGCTGGTGATGGTCCTATCCCCCCACGCAGCCGACGTCACCGGAGTGGTCAACGACTCGAACGGGCAACCGCTCACCGGCGTCACCGTCACTTTGTGGATCGCCGGGATGCCCCCGCCGGGGACCATCGACCAGGCGAGGTCCACACTCACGGATGCCGCAGGCACCTTTCGATTCGCAAGGCTCGCCCCTGGCGAGTACCGGATTGCCGCATGGGAAAAAATCGAACCCGGCTTGCCGAACATACCCGAGTTCCACGCGAAGTTCGATGCCGACGCTACGGTTGTCCGCCTGAGTGAGAATTCGCACGAAAAGGTGCAGCCCGTCCTCATCGGCAGGCAAAAGGTGGAAGCGGCCGCGGCCACGCTGCAATAACCGCGGACCGTACTACCGCAGCCACGCCTGTTTGATCTCCGGATTGCCCGCGGTATCCAACTGCTGGATCTGCTCTTGCGAGAGCCGGATGTCCAACGCCGCGAGGTTCTCCCTTACCTGTTCGGGCCGGCTGCCCGCGATGATGGGAAGCACCGGGGGATCGCTCTGCAACAACCAGGCGATGACCACCTGATTCAGAGTCGCGCCAAGTCTCTTCCGCGACGCTCTTCAGAACCGCCAGACGCGCATCGGAATCCGGGCCGGCATACTGCATCGGGACCGCGCGGTCGGGTCGCGTATAGGCGCCCTGTAGCAGGGTCGAATAACCAATCAATGCGATGTTACGCGAGCGGCAATAACTTTTCACATCGTCGTTGATGCAAATCTGCGGGCCGAAATCCGCGCCATGCCGCGGCCGCAGGTAAGTGTGCCGTTGCTCGACTACGGAATAACGCGCCCACCCGTTCGCCTGCGCCACGGCATTGGCTTCCGCGATGCGCCACGCTCGCAGGTTGCTGGCCCCGATGGCGCGCACTTTGCCGGCGCGAATCAGGCGGTCGAACGCCTGCATGGTCTCTTCCAGCGGGGTCTCGGGATCGTCGCGGTGCGCATAATACAAATCCAGCCGGTCGGTTCCCAAACGCCGCAGGCTCTTTTCGCACTCCCGCTCAATCTCCGCCGCACTCAAACCGCCCGCACAGCCCGGGTAGTCGAAGCCGAGCTTGGTGGAAATCGCCATTTCCTGGCGGCATCCGCGGTCCTTCATCCACAGCCCGATGGTGGTCTCGCTCTCTCCGCCCACACATCCGGGAATCCAGGCCGAATAAAAATTTCCTGTATCGACAAACGTGCCGCCCGCCTCCCGGAAGAGATCCAACAGGCGGAAAGAAGTCTCACAGTCGATTTTGCTGCCGACCAGATCCGTACCGAAACAGAGCGCACTTACTTCAAGGTCCGAACATCCTAACCTGAGCTTCCGCATGTCCACTCTCACTTACTGTAAGTCGCCAGCACCACGCCGCCGATCATCACCGCTACTCCGGCCAGTTTGGTCAAAGTAACCGGCTGAACCGGAGAGCCCAGCCAGCCGTAGTGCGACATCAGCAGCCCGCCCAGAACCTGTCCGGCCAGCAGCGTAATCATCACCGGTCCGGCGCCCACTTGCGGAATCAGCCAGGCAATCGCGAACACCAGCGACGCGCCCAGCACCCCGGCAGTCAGCAGCACGGGGTGGACATCCTTAAGCGGAGCGAGTGCGCCGCTCCGCCACCCGGTCAGGCCAATCGCCGCGGCGCCCAATGCCCCGATGCACCAGAAGAGAGCGTTGCCCACGCGGGCGTTGTTCAACACACTGCCCACTTTGCCGTTCATCGCCAGGTGAACGGCCAGCACTACGCCAAGAAACATCGTCAGTACGTACAGGGGTGCCTTCATTTGAACCTCTCAGAGCGGCTTGATGCGAATGTTCCGATACCACACCGGCGTGCCATGGTCCTGCAATCCGACATACCCCGTCCGCGCGAATTCCTTCACGGGCCTGTCGAACTTGTTGGCCGTCCCGTCCGGATTCTTGTGCAACTCGGGCCACTGATCCAGGTCCGCTTCGCTGACCGGCTGGCCGTTGAAGACCACGGAAATCGTCGATCCCTTGCAGGTGATCGTGTAGTGGTTCCAGTCGCCGGGCTTCAGCGGATTCGTCGAGGGCGCCACCAGATCGTAGATGCCGCCGACGCTGCCTTTGCCCAAAGGCCGTCCGGGGGCCGAACTGGCAACCTGAATTTCAATTCCGGTTTGCACCGGGTCCTTCGCATTAGACGTGCGCAGGAACACGCCGCTGTTGGTCCCCTGGGCCACTTTGAATTCCAGGTCCAGCACGAAGTCGCCGTACTGCCGCTCGGTCCACAAGTAGTTGTCGTTGTGTTCCTGACGGTCCGTGCGATTTTTCAGAGTGATCAGGCCGTCCTCCACTACCCAGTTAGTGGCCGGTTGCCAGCCGCTCAGGTCCCTGCCGTTGAAGAGCGGAAGAAAGCCGTCGGCGTCCGCCCGGGCCGGGTTCCTGGGAGCCTCCCAGTTGATGTTGCCGGGATAGGAATCACGGTCGGGCAGCGGACTCGGTACGCGCGGATGTTGCGAGTAGCCTTTATTGAAAAACACGTAGAGGCCGCTGCGGCAGGCCACCACGATATCCGGCCGCCCGTCGCCATCCAGGTCGGCGACGCTCAGCCGCATCCCCACGCCGATTACGTCAACCGGCGGCGGGCCGCTGTAGCCCGGCGCAAAGTACCGTTCCAGATGGCTGTAAGACAGGATGTGCCGTTCGAATTTGCCCTTGTTGAATTTGTAGTAAAACACGAACACCGGTTCCAGCGCGCCCACATCCCCGCCGTTGTGCGCCAGCAGTTGCTTTCCGGTGATGAGTTCCGGCTTGCCGTCGCCATCCAGGTCGGCCAGGGCCATGGTATGGAAGGTGGGATACTCCGTCTCGATCCAGTGCTGCACGAAGGAGCGCTTGCCGTTTTCCATCTTCTGTTCGAACCAGGCCAGGCCATAGCCGTGATCGGAGCCCATGATGATGTCGTTCAGGCCGTCGCCGTTCACATCGGTGATCAGGATCGGCAGCCCGGCGCCGCCCGGTCTCCCAGCCGCGCCGAACGCCGAGAACTGGTAGTCAGGATGCCAGATCCAGGGCTGTTCGGTAGGATGCTGCGGGGCTTCGAACCAGCCGCTGGTAGTGACTACATCGTCGCGTCCATCCCCGTTGATATCGCCGATGCCGCTGCCATGGCTGACGCCGACTCCTTCGGGCCCCAACTTGTGCTCCACGAACCACGGAGCCTGGTTCACATGTTCGAACCAGATCAGCCCGCGGCCCGGCTTGCGCGCGAAGTAGTTGACCAGCACGTCCTTGCCATCGTGGCCGGCAAGATTCCCGATCACCATGCCTTCCAGGCCGTCCGCCCGGTGCAGGTCGTGCGACTGCCACTTCACCCCCGGCTTGCCCGGATTCTCGTACCAGAAAATGCCCTGTTTGAGCATCCAGCCGGAGCTGAGCACGTCCATGCGGCCGTCGTTGTTGACGTCCATCGTGCCTTCGTAATTGTCGTCCACGTCGGGGCCGTTGGTGGCGGCGCCGTCGCGATACTCCGCGTGTTTCGTCCAGTCCGGCGCGGTGTAGTAGTTGCGCCCCGCGGCGATGTCCAGCTTGCCGTCGCCATCGATGTCCAGCACCGAGGAGCACTCGGGAAACGGGCCGAACCAGTAGGTGTGCCGCGCGGGGTCGTGGACCGGTCCGTCGATCTTGGCCAGTTGGAACACCAGTTCTTTGGGCGCTTCGTCCAAGGCATCGGCCGGCGGACTACCAGCCGAGGGCGCCACCACGAACCAGACACCGCCGAGAATCCCGGCGAGAAAAAGCCATCGCTTGCGAATGGATCCGGACATCATAGAGGTTGCTCCTGAGCCGCTTCTTCCAGCCGCCGCTTGCATTCGTTCAACATTTCCGCGGTTCGGGTGGCGCCGGACCGTGCCACGCCGATGGCCCGCACTTCCAGCAGCGCGTCCAATGTGCGGATTCCGCCCGCCGCTTTGACGCGAATGTGCGCGGGCGCGTGTTTCCGCATGAGCTTCAGGTCCGCGATAGTGGCTCCGCCGGAGCTGTAGCCCGTGGAAGTCTTGACAAAATCCGCCCCCACTTCAGCGCAGATTTCACATAGCCGGATTTTGTGCCGATCCTGCAGATAGCTGTTCTCGAAAATCACTTTTACAATGCCGCCGCCGGAGTGAGTCAGTGCAACGACCGCCTGGATATCTTCGCGAACATAGGCCCAGTCTTCGCTGAGCACCTTTCCGACATTCACGACCATATCCAACTCGGCGCCGCCATCCAGGAGCGCCCTTTCGGCCTCCGCCACCTTGACCGCAGTTGTGTGACCGCCGTGAGGAAATCCGATCACGGTGCCGGCAGCTACGTTGCTGCCGGCCAGCAGTTCGGCGCATCGCGCCAGGAAGTACGGCTTGACGCACACCGAGGCCACATCGTACTGAAGCGCCAGGCAGCAACCGGCTTCCATCTCCCTGTCGCTGAGCGACGGGTTGAGCAGGGAATGGTCGATCATCTTGGCGATGTCGAGATAGGAATAGTCCATAGAGTTACCTTACTCTTACTTTTTGAGGGGCAGGGGAATGGCCCGCCCGGTCTGGACGGACATCTTAGCCGCTTCGAGAACCTCCTGCACGGAGACGTTGAGATCCAGGGCGGAAGCTCCGTCGAGCGGCTTCTTGTTACGGATGTGATCCACCATGTAGGCGATGGGTTCGGCACGCTCGGGCGGGAGCGGTGTGACGGCGAGAGGATCGCCCGCCTGGGCGCCCCGCCCGCGGCCGCCGGAAGCCGGAGCAGCGGACGCCGGAGCGCCGGCCTTGCGGATAGAGTTGCCCACGATGCTGCCCTTCATGCCGTAGATTTCGTTGCCCAGTCGCTGCGCCGGCGGCAGGTCCCAACTCGCTTCCAGGATGGCCACGCCGTCTTTGTAATTCAGAATGATCACGGCGTTGTCTTCCACTTTGGGAAACATTTCCGGTTTCATGTGCTGTGCGGTAGCATACACGCTCTGCGGCATGCCTTTCATCTGCAGGCTCCAGAGCACCATGTAACATCCAAAATCCACCATCGCGCCGCCGCCGTTTTGCACCGGGTCGGCGAGCCAGGCGGCGAAAGAAGAAGTCTTCGGATTGCCCGGACCATTGTGGCCCGTCACCGCGTGCAGACGCCACACCGGACCGATCTCGCCGGCATCCACAGCCTCCTTGGCCGCATACTGATTGGCCTGCCAGGTGGAACCGTAATTCGTCAGGACCAGGATGTTGTACTTGCGCGCCAGCGCCTGAATTTCCAGCGCTTCCTTTAATGTTGCCGCGAGAGGCTTTTCCATAATCACGTGAATCCCCTTCGGCGCGCAGTAACGGACCACGTCCAGGTGTCCGTTGGTGGGGGTGAAGGCCCACACCATATCCGGCTTGGTCTGGTCGATCATCTGCTTCCAATCGGCGAAAATCAGCGACGCCGGCACGCCGGGCCGCGTCACGCCCTGGGTCTGCGGAATCACGTCTTCCCGCTCCGCACGCTGGATCAGGTCAGGCAGCGTTTCGGAAATGCCCACCAGCTTGACCTTGTCGCCCTTCAACATGGTATCCAGGTGCAGCCACACGTGCGCGTGCAACATGCTGACCACGGCGATCTTATATTCCTGTGCCGCCACGGGCAAAGTCAAAAAGCATAATAAGGCCACAACACGTCTCATGCCGGTCTTCTCCTTGTTGTTCCTAACTTGTCGGAACTTGAATGCCCAATTCCTGAACCGTGTGATTCTTGCCATCGCCCTGGTATTCGACGCGAGGCGCGGTCTTCTCGATCACCTTCTGCGTCTTGGGATCGAACAGTTTTGTCTTGCCTTCGCGATAGGCGTATACGCCCAGTTTGATGGCCGAAATAATCTGGTAGCCGAGTTCTGCCGGCGCGTTGGGCTGCTTGCGCGAGCGAACACAGGCGAAGAAATTGGTGGTGTGGGGCGTGCGGGCATCGCGCTGCGGAGCCTGCGGAGGCAGTTCGAATACCCTCGCCTCCGGCCGCGCCTGCGCCGGCTGCGACCGCTGCCGCAGTTCGGGATACGTTTCCGGATATACCAGCACCTGGTTGCGATCGATGACCAGCGTGCCTTTGTGGCCGTAAATCGCCTGTTTGTGATACTGGCCCATGCCCGCGTTAGCCATCGATCCCGACATTTCGATATAGAAGTTCGGGTATTCGATCACCGTCGAGTAGGTGTCCGGCACCTCTCGATCCTTGTGCACATAGATGCCGCCCGCGGCGTTCACGCGCGTGGGGAACTGCGCTCCCATCGGGTAAAGAATCGGGCCGAGGGCATGGAAAAACAGGTCCGTGGCGATGCCGCCGGAATAGTCCCAATACTTGCGGAAACGGAAGTAGCGGTCGGCGTTGAACGGCCGCTTGGGAGCCGACCCAAGCCACCGGTTCCAGTCGATATTCTGCGGGGTGCCTTCCGGATCGACATGATAATTCCACTCTCCCAGCAGCGAGTTGCGGGCGGAGGTGGCCTGCGCGCACAAGACCGGCCCGATCTCGCCGCCATCGATCAGTTCTTTCGATTTATGGGTACTGGGCGCCGAGAGTCCCTGGTTGCCTACCTGCAGGATGCGGTTGTATTTTTTCACCGCCTCCACCAGCGCCCGCGCCTCTTCCAGGGTGTGGGTCATGGGCTTCTCCAGGTATACGTCTTTGCCGGCGGCTAGGGCGTCCAACGCCATCTGGCCATGCCAGTGATCGGGCGCCGCAATCAGCACGGCATCCACGTCGCTACGCGCCAGCAGGTCGCGATAGTCGTGGTGGACTTCCTTATCGGTGAGCTTGGCGATATCGCGCGCGCGCTGTTTGCGCTTCGTATAGATATCGCTGACCGCCACGATCTGAATGTCTTTCTCCTCGTCGGTCTGTTTCATGAAGGCCTGAAGATGCACCGTCCCCATGCCCCCTACGCCGATCATGCCGACGTGGATGCGGTCGTTCGCGCCCACCACGCGCGACGCCGAGCGCGCCGAGACCCCCGGCTTGATGGTCTTGTCGCCCTTCGCCAGTAGCGGTGCGGCGGCACCGAGCACTGCGGCGGCAGCCGAGGCATGGTTCAGAAAACGTTCGCCGGCTGGATGGAGTTGGATTCTGCGTCATGATTGAATATCCTCTCTAATTTGCGCCCCGCCGTTCTCACCGTTCCGAGACGCGACCGTCAGGGAGCGTTCTTCTCGCTCGAATCGCCGGCGCATCCACGAACTGGCGATGCGCCGGCGAATTCATTTAGAAGGCTACGCGGGCGCCGAGTTGGACCGAGCGCGGGCTGTTGCCCTGGCTCGTGATCCGGCCGAAGTCGGCACTGCTCTGGGTGGTATTGGGGGCGCCGAACAATACCCGGTTGGGCGCGTTGGATGCCGAAGCGCGAATCTCCAGGTTGGCTTTCTCGTGAATCACGAAGTTCTTCAGGATCGCGATGTCTTCGTTGACTGTCCACGGTCTGCGCAGGTAGGACATCTGGCGGGGAGTATCGCCATACGTCATGTTCGGCGGAAGTACAAATGCCGCCGGGTTCAGGTAAGGAATCCTGCCCATGGCGGTGGTGCCGATGTTGTCATGACTCCAGTTCCATGCGGGATTGATGAGCGGGATCTGGCCGGTGGTGGCCCCATACGCGAAACTGCACCGTGCGTTGCTGCCGGCTCCGAAGAAGTTCTGGCCGCAACTGATCCACAGCGGAGTGCCGGAAACATACGTATGGACTCCCGACACTTTCCAGTTCCCGAACGCGCCCTCAAGCAGCTTTGGCATGTTGCCGAGCAGGGCCTTGCCCTTTCCGATCGGCAAGTTGTAGACGTAGCCAACGTGGATGTTATGGGGCGTGTCCTCGTTATAAGCCACAGCCTTGTCGAGCCGCCGGTTGTACTGATTCTGGACGGCGCCGAGCGTATCGCGGTTGGCATCCTCACCATTCGACGTCGAGATCAGTTTGCAGAAAGTATAAGTCGCCATCAGGTAGAGACCATTTCCGAAGCGATGCTCGAAGCTGGTTTCCAGCGCGTGGTATGTGGAATGGCCGTCGTTCTGGCCGCTGGCGTTGCTGTCGATGCCGGAGAACTGCGGGTACGGGACGCAATGCCTGCTGCAATTGCAGGTTCGTGGGATAAGTGGGGTAGGGCAGCTTGAATCCGGCCGCAACCACGATCGGGTTGTTGATTACGGAGGCGATGGTACTGCCCAGCAGGCTGCCATAGATACCCCAGTATTTGGGATCGAGCTGGTTCAGGTTCTGCTGCCGCGAAATCATCTTGTTGCCGACCACTCCGTGATAAGTGGCGCGGAACACGGAGTTGGCGGTTACGGTGCGCTCGATGCTGAGCTGCCAGTCCGAAAAATACGCGGACCGGCCGGTCTTCGAGTAATAGAAGAAGGGGCTCTGCTGGAACAGATTGCCAGTGAGTGTCTGGGGGTCGGAAATCGGCGGCTTCAGAGCCTGAATCTGCGGCGTAAAGGCGGTGAGGCCGTTGGGCGTCAGGAAGGAAATGCCGTTGGAGAGATAGTTGCCCGTGGCGCCATAGGTTCCGCCAAAACCCTGAATGCCGTTATCGGCGTTGCCGTCTTCGCGCTCCGGTTGATAGTAAATTGCGCCGCCGCTGCGGATCACGGTCTTCTCATTGATCTGGTAGGCCACGCCCAATCGCGGACCAAGGGCGTTCATCCTGGTCGCGCCAAAACGCGTGGGCGCTCCCCCTTGGCCGGCGTACACCATGGCTCCCAGAATTCCACCGAAAGCCGTCGCCGGGCAAGTCGGGCAGAAGTTGCTGTTATGGAGATGGCGCTCTTCTTTAGGAACCGGAATCTCGTACCGCAGGCCCATGTTGATGGTGAGCTTGGGGGTCACCTTAAAGTCGTCCTGCGCATACCACGCATAGTAGGGCCAGTGGAAAGCGGTGTCATCGGGATAACGGAAGCCGCCGCCGCTGGACGTGCCCAGCAGGAATGCGGCGAAATCATTGCCGCTGTTGGCGATGCTGGTGTTGCCGGTCGCCGCGGAACTGAAACTCACGTTGCCCCAGGTATTGTTGTTGTCGATGCGGCGATAGATGCCCGCCAAATACTCAAATCCGAACTTCACGCTGTGCGCGCCCTTGATCCACGCCACCTGCTCCTTGAGGTTGGTAGTACGCTGCCTGGAATCGGTGAACACGGTATTGCCCCACGTAGCGCCACCCGCGCCGTACACCGTCGAAACGCCCGGTATCAGCGAGTTGGGATTGCCCTTCAGGTAGATCTGCTGGGCCAGGCTTGTCGGGAAGGTGTTGACGTAGTCGGGAGCCTCGTAAATGTGCCGGTGGTTGTAACCAACCGTCAGGTGGTTCAGCAGGTTCGGCTTGATCACGTAATCGTAATTCAGCCGGTGATACTCGATCAGGTTGTCGGAGGGGAAACCGGTGCCCGGCAGACCCTCGAACTGATTGATGCTCGGAGTAGCCGGACTGCGGAAGTGGCTGTACAGATAGCTGATCCGCTGCTTTTCATTGAAGACGTAATCCAGCTTGATCGAAGGCAGCGCCGACCGCGAGGTCGAATAACTCCGGGAACGGTAGTTGTTGGTCAACAGGTTCGGATTGTCCGGGTGCGGCAGCATCGCCGCCAGAAGTTTGGCGGTGGGGTCGATGCGGTTGGGACAAATCACGTTGACCACGCCGTTGCACTGGAGCGGTTGCCGGTCCGTCGAGTTCGGGATGATGTTTCCCGCAGAGTCGAACGGATCGTACAGCGGGACCATTTTCCCGGTGCTGTCCACCAGTTTTCGGAAATCGCCATTGCGAAATTCGTCGAGCGGCGCGGTCACCAGCGACGTCGATTGGCCATTTCTATTGGAAGAGCGTTCGTATGCGAAAAAGAAGAACGCTTTGTTGCGGCCGTCATACACCTTGGGAATGTAAATGGGGCCGCCTACGCTTCCTCCCGGATTCCACTGGCGCACGATCGGCCGTTTCGAGGGCGCCGTGGTGAATCCACGGGCATTGAAAACCTCATTGCGATTGAACACGAACGCGCTGCCGTGAATCTGGTTGGTGCCCGACTTGGTAACCCAGTTGATCACGCCGTTGGAAGTCCGGCCATATTCGGCGGAGTACGACGAGCTTTGGACTTTGAACTCCTCCATGCCTTCGACGCTCACCCCGTTCATCGCCGGGTCGTTGCGCCGCTCGCTGTTGGATTCGGCGCCGTCCAGTTGTTCGCTTTGGCCGTCCAGCAGACCTCCGCCGATGCGCGGATTGCTGGCGGCCCCGATCACTCCCGGGGTCAGAACTACGAATGCCAGGTTGGCGCGCAATCCACCGCTGATGAACAGCGGCAGATCCTTAATGGCATCCTTGGGGATGACTTTGCCGAGGTTGGTACCCTGCACGTCCAGCAAAGGCGCGGCGGCGGTCACCTCCACCGCCTGGTCCACGGCGCCGATCGTCAGGGTCACATCCACGCTGGAAACCGTGGCCACGTGGACTCCCACGCCGCCGATTTCCGACTTTCGGAACCCTTCTTTTTCTGTACTAACTGTGTAGTCGCCCGCAGGCAGGTAAAGCACGCTGTAAACTCCATCAGCGGCGGTTTTCACGGTCTGTATCAGACCCGTGTTCACATTCTTTACCGTGACCGTTGCGTCCGGCACGCTGGCTCCTGAAGGATCTGTCACCACCCCGCGGATGGTGCCCCGATCTTGAGCGAGACTGGAACCGGCAAGCAACAGAATCGCTACGAGGAATCTGTATTTGTTGGACATCACTTGCTCCCAAACCTTTGAATTTGGCCTGCCTGATATCGCCTTGGCCCACAGAAGGTCTGGCGCGACCTTCCCCTGAAATGCGATAACGTGGCTTAGCCACTAGGCAAGAATATAAGCTCGGGCTCGGGAGCTGTCAACGGAAGATTTCACTATCTTTCCGACAGTTCCTTATATTTCTTGACATTTCGGCCATCCTGCGAGATAACTCGATTGATACGGCGGCATAGCCACATGACCTCTTTGGTGAAGGAACCGATTTATCAACAACTAAACACTCAGCTAAGGCTCCTGATCGGCTCGGCAGAGTGTCCCCTGGGGAGCAAGTTCCTCACCGAGCGCCAGATCTGCCAGCGCTACGAGGTCAGCCGGGCGACGGCCAACAAAGCCCTCTCGAACCTGGTCTCCGAAGGCTTGTTGGAATTCCGTAAGGGCGTGGGCACGTTCGTCCGGGGGCGCCCCTTGGACTACAACCTCCGGGCCCTGGTCAGTTTCGTGGACAAAGCCCGTGCCGCCGGAAAGCAACCCGGCACCGAGGTGCTTCAGTTTCAAACTGTGCGCGCCGAAGACGTGCTCGACGATGTGCCGCAACTCCTCCAGGTTGGTCCGGAAGCGAACTTGTATTATGTGGAGCGGCTGCGGCTGGCCGACGGTTTGCCGGTGATTCTGGAAAAACGGTACGTCGTGTCGGAGCATTGCCCGGACCTCAGTCCGGAAGACGTGCGCGGCTCGCTTTACAGCGTGTGGACGCACCGCTATCAACTGTCCATCGAAGGCGCCGACGAAAGCATCCGGGCGGTCAACGCCCGTGGCGCCGATGCCCGGCTGCTCAAACTGCGGGATGGCGCGGCCGGCATGTTGATCCGTTCGGTGGGATATCTCAGCGGCAACCGCCCGTTGTGGTCGGAGCGTACGCTCTATCGCGGCGACGCTTACGAATTTCACAACCGGCTCGGCGGGATCCAGCCGGAAGGATATTTGACCGGGAAGTTTTTGGAAGTCACGGACAAAACGCCCTGACAGGCATGTAAGTGCAGGAACTATTCGCGAGCATTGACCTCGGCGGTACGAAGATCGCCGGGGCGATTGCCGGGTCGAACGGCAAGATTCTCACAGAGGGGCGGGTACCCACCAATTCCCACGAGGGGCCGGACGCGGTTCTATCGCGAATCGCCGGGCTGGTTTGCGATCTCTCTTCCCGTCTGGGCGCAGCACCGTTAGCGGTGGGAGTGGGTGTGCCGGGCCTGGTGGACATCCAGACGGGCATCACCAGATTCCTGCCGAATCTTCCGACCCAGTGGCGGGATGTGCCGGTTGGCCAGACCCTCTCGCGGGCATTGGATTGTCCCGTGTCTCTGCTCAACGACGCGCGCATGGCTACGCTGGGAGAGTTCACCTTCGGGCGTGGGCGGTCGGTGGATACCATGATCTTTCTCACCATCGGGACCGGCATCGGCGGCGGCATCGTAATTGACCGGAAACTCCGGCTCGGCCCGTTAGGCGCGGCCGGGGAACTGGGGCACCAGACCGTGCAGAAGGATGGACCTCTGTGCGGATGCGGCAACCGCGGATGCCTCGAGGCGCTGGCCAGCGGCCCCGCACTGGTTGGCGAGGGCGTTCGCCTGCTGCAAAGCGGTCTGGCTCCGGTGCTTTTCGAAATGGTCGCCGGGAACGCCGGCGCAGTTACCCCGAAAGAGATGGGCGCCGCGGCGCGGGCCGGCGATACAGCCGTACGCGCCGTAATCGCCCGGGTCGCCGGCTGGCTCGGCATGGGCATCGCCAACATGGTCACGGCCCTGTGTCCCGACCTCGTGGTGCTCGGTGGCAGCGTCGCGGCACTCGGACGATCTGCTCCTGGAACCGGTGCGCCAGGCCGTCACCGAACGCGTCCACATGTTCCCCGTGCACGATATTCGTATCGAGCGGTCCCTGCTGGAGGACAAAGCAGGACTGCTGGGAGGCATAGCGCTGGCCGCCGCCCACTCGCACGAAACAGCGCTGGCAAAACTGGAAATCGTCTAAGAGGTGAAGCTGTGAAACCACTCGAAACGGGAAACCGCCTGACTCGACGCCAGGCCCTGACTACTGCCGCCACGTTCATGATTCTTCCCGCCGGATTGGCGCGAGGCTACGCGGCAAACGAAAAACTGAACCTGGGCATCATCGGCCTCACCGGCATGGGTGGCGTCGATGCCAAGACGTTCAATGGCTTGGGAGAGAACCTCGCGGCCCTATGCGATGTGGACTCCACCATCCTGGATAAACGCGGTGCCGAGTATCCTGGCGCCAAAAAGTATACCGACTTCCGGAAAATGATCGAACGCGAAAAACTGGACGGCGTCATCGTTGCCGTGCCCGATCACAACCACGCCTACATCAGCGTCTGGGCCATGCGGCACGGCCTCAACGTCTACTGCCAGAAGCCGCTCTGCAAGAGCGTCCACGAAGCCCGCATCATGGCGCGCGTTGCCGCCGAGACCAAGGTGATCACGCAGATGGGAACGCAGACCAGCGCGGAACCGCGGACCCTGCGTACCGCTGAGTTGATTCAGTCCGGCGCGCTCGGCGAAATCACCGAAATCCACATGACCACCGACCGGCCCATCTGGCCCCAGGGTCTGGACCGCGTGCCGGGTGAGGATCCGGTACCTGATACGCTGGATTGGGACCTATGGCTCGGTACGGCGGCCCATCGCCCGTTCCAGGCCAAGTGGCCCGAGGGTCATGCGGTCTATAGTCCGGAACGAAAACGGCAGTTTGCGGCCAATGCCACGCTGTATCATCCATTCTCCTGGCGCGGATGGTTGGATTTCGGCAGCGGCGCGGTGGGCGATATCGCGCCTCACAGTATGAATGTCATTTTTCTGACTCTCGACCTGGGCGCGCCTTCGGCCGTCGAAGTATTGGAAACTACCGGCATGAAGAAAGAGATGTATCCGGATTCCAGCGTGATCCGCTTCGATTGGGCGGCCCGCGGCGTCCATCCTCCGCTTTCGGTGTATTGGTACGACGGCAACCTGCCTCTGCCCGAAGCCATGCGGGCGCCGCGTCCGACCACCCCGCCGGCTCCCGGCGCCCCGCCATTTCGAGGCGGTCAGGGCGGCATGGTGTGGATCGGCACCAAAGGCAGCTATCCCGCCGGCCGCGGACCCTTCGCCGGCCAGAGCACCGAAGCGCTGCCGGCGCCGCCGCAAAGAGAGTGGGGCCGCGAAGAAGTTCACAAAGACTGGGCCACCGCGGTCAAGGCGGGCAAACCGGCGCCCTGCCATTTCGGCTACGCCGGGCCTTTCACCGAAGCCTACCAACTGGGCAATATCGCGCTCCGCATAGGCCATCGCATCCAGTGGGACCCGCTGGATTTCCGCATCACCAACTGCGAGGAGGCCAACCAGTACCTGCGCCGCGACTATCGCAAGGGCTGGGACCTGAAGGAAATCGCCGGCAGCGCGTGGGATGTGCCCGGGCGGCGCGGATAATGACGATGTCATCGAAGGGCCTGATCCTGTTGGCCGCCGCCGCGACTCTTCTGCAGTCCGGCGGCGACCGGCCGGCCGCGGAAGAGCGGCTGAGCTTCCAAACCAGCGGCCCGTGGTCTCCCCGCACCAATCTCAATGCCGATGTCGCCATGGTATACGGCATCGGGCCGCGCATGCCGGGGAACATCGAGACGTGGCGGCAGCATGGCTACATCATCCACGTCATGACCGGTGTCGCCTGGGGACAGTATCAGGACTATCTCAACGGCCAGTTCGACGGCCAGAACCATTGGGATCAGGCCCAGACGCAGGCTGACGGCAAACCCATTCTGCACGGCGGCAGCCGCGACATCCCGTACATTTCGCCCGGTGAGAATTACGGAAAGTATCTGACCCTGGGGGTCAAACGCGCGCTGGATGCCGGCGCGCAGGCCATCCACCTGGAAGAGCCCGAATTCTGGGCCCGCGGCGGGTGGGAAGAGAATTTCAAACGGGAATGGAAGGCCTACTACCACGAAGACTGGCAGGCGCCGAACTCCTCTCCCGACGCCCAATACCGCGCCTCCAAGCTCAAATATTTTCTGTATCGCCGGGCGCTCGCCCAGATTTTTGATTTTGCGAAAGAGTACGGCAAGGCCAACAACCGCACCATCCGCTGTTACGTTCCCACCCATTCTCTGATCAATTACGCGCACTGGCGGATCGTGAGCCCGGAATCCTCGCTCATCGATGTGGGCGCGGATGGCTACATCGCCCAGGTGTGGACCGGCACCGCCCGCACCGCCAATCTCTACGAAGGGCGCCGCAAGGAGCGGACCTTCGAGACGGCGTTCCTGGAATACGGCGCGATGCAGAACCTGGTGCGCGCCTCCGGCCGGCGCGTGTGGTACCTGAACGATCCGATTGAAGACGATCCCAACCACGATTGGGACGACTACCGCACCAACTGGGAAAGCACCCTCACGGCGTCGCTTCTGCAACCCGAAGTGTGGCACTACGAGATCATGCCGTGGCCCGATCGCGTCTTCAACAGCCGCCATCCCCTGAAGAGTATTCCCGTCGAAAAATCCGTGAAGGAGCAGGAGCAGGCTCCCGCCGGGACCGGCTTGGGCGGATTCGGGCGGCGCAATGCGAACGTGGAACGAGTCACCATTCCGAAACCCTACGAAACGGAATTACAGACGGTGATCGGCGCGCTCGGCGACATGAAGCAGTCCACGGTGCGATGGGAGAACGCCGGGACCGCCAATACCGGGGTCCTCATCTCCGATACGATGATGTTCCAGCGCGCCGATCCGCAGCCCTCCGACGCCAATCTCGGATCGTTCTACGGCCTGGCGATGCCCCTGGTCAAGCGCGGGAGTGCCGGTTGAACCGGTGCAGATCGAGAGCGCCACGGCGCCCGGCTTCCTGAACCGCTACAAGCTTCTGCTGCTGACTTACGAGGGTCAGAAGCCGCCCACGCCCGAGTTCCACACGGCTCTCGCCAAATGGGTGCGCGCGGGCGGGGCACTGGTGGTGGTGGATGATGACAGCGACCCTTACAACGCCGTTCGCGAATGGTGGAACACCGCGCCCAATGCTTTCGCCACCCCGCGCGAGCACCTGTTCGAAGCTCTCGGTTTGGCCAAAGATGCTACCGGACTGCACAAAGTGGGGCGCGGCGTGGTGGTGCGCGAGGCCCTTTCTCCGGCCGCGCTCACTTACAAAGAGGACGGCGCGGAAACGGTTCGCAAGGCGGTGCGCCAGGCCGCCGCGGCGGTCAAACTCGCCTGGAAGGAAACCGATTCGCTGGTGCTGCGCCGTGGCCCCTACCTGGTGGCGGCGGGGCTCGACGAATCCACTCCCGGCGCGAAACCGTACGTCCTGCACGGCCGCTACCTCAACCTGTTCGATCCTGAACTGGCGGTGCTGAACACAGTAACCATTACGCCCGCGGACCCGCATGTTGTTGCTCGACCTGAGCAGCGTCAAGCCAGGCGAAATGAAGGTAGTGGCCGCCGCCTGCCGTGTGCGCGACGAGAAAGCGGAAGGCCAGACCTTGCAGTTCCGCGCCGACGGCATCGGCGATACCAACGCCGTCGTCCAGATCGCCATGCCGTCCGCCCCGGCGCAGGTTCTGGTGGGCGGGCAGCCCCTGGATCCCTCGAAATTTGATTTTTCATCCGGTATGCTGCGAGTGAGGTTCCCGAATTCGGCGGAACCGGTAGCAGTAGAAGTGCGGCTTACAAAATAGGGAAGAAACCATGAAACGCATGATAAGGAGTTTTCCAAATCCAGTCTTGTTCCTGTCGCTGGGATGCGCCGTCGCCCTGGCATTTCAGGCGAAGCGGCCCATCGAGTATGTGAACGCGCTGGTCGGAACCGCCCCCCTGGACAATCCGAAGTGGATCGGCAATGCGCCGCCTCCCGGCGAGGAACTGTACACCGGAATGACGTCGCCGGGCGCGGTGCTGCCGCACGGCGTGACCAATCTCAGCCCGGTGAACAAGAACCTGGACCTCTCGTACAGCGCGGGCGTGGGCATGTCGTACAACTACACGCACCGCACCATGCTGGGCTTCACCGGCGCCATGCAGGGTTTGACGGTGATGCCCGTTGTGGGCGATTGGACCGTTCCGCCGGAGCGCACCGCGGCCTTCTACAGCAAGGATAAAGAGAAGGCGACCCCGGGATATTACACCGTTTACCTGGACGATTTCAAAGTGAAGGTGGAGATGACCGCGACCGCCTGGACCGGCCTCTATCGCTTCACATTTCCGAAATCCGAGCGGTCGCACATCGTGATGGATATGGGCCGCGCGGGCGGCAATCTGGAAGTCTCCGGCGACCGCATAGTCCGCGGGTATGCCCAGCGCGGGATGCGCGGACAGATCTCCGGCACCTCCATGCGCGGCACCGCCAGGACTTATTTTGTGGCCGAATTTTCCAGGCCCTTTGCCTCGTTCGGCACCTTTCACCAGAATCCGCCGCAGAACACCGGGCGGCCGCGGGCGCCGTGCTGGGCGGGAATTCCGTGACCGCCGAGACCCGCACCGACTCTGGAAACTATGCCGGCGCTTATTTGAATTTCGTCACCACCGAAGGCGAGCAGGTGCTGGTGAAAGTGGCCTCCGGCGACAGCTACGAGGCGGCGCAGAAATATCTCGAAGAGGAAAGCGCCGGCTGGAATTTCGACGGCATTAAGAAGCGCGCCGAGGACGCCTGGGCGAAAAAGCTGAACACCATCGAAGTCAAGGGCGGAACCGAAAAGCAGCGCATGCTGTTCTATTCCAATCTCTTCCACTCATTCGCCAGCCCCAGGCTGGTGGCCCATAAGGGCGAGCAGTTCCGCGGACTCGACGGACAGATGCGAACCGCCGACCATGACCGCTACGGCCCGGTGCCGTTCTGGGACACCGGCAGAAACCAGATCGTGCTGCTCACGCTGGTCGAGCCCCAAACCAAGGTCGATATCCTCGCCTCGACGCTGGATATGGCCCGCGAGACCGGATACATGCAGACGTCGTTCCATGGCGACCACGGCATTTTCATGTACCTGGGCGACTGGCAGCGCGGGCTCAAGTTCGATTGGGAAGGCGCTTACGAATACCTGCGCAAGAACGCGGTGGATACCAAAGGACCGCGCCGCAATCTGGCCGAGTACCTGGAAAAGGGATGGGTTTCCGACATCATCCCCGACCGCAATCCCAGCCCGCCGTATGCCGGTGGCAATGCCGGCGTGGCCAAGACGCTGGAGTACAGTTGGGATGACTATTGCCTGGCGACGTACGCGAAAAAACTGGGCAAGGAAGACGATTACCAGATGTTCCTGAAACGCGCCGCCAATTACCGCAACGTGTTCGATTCTTCGGTGGGCTTCATGCGCGGCAAGACCGCCGATGGCAACTGGATCTCGCCGTTCGACCCCAAGGAGCCCTACTACAACTTCATGATGAAGGAAGCGTCCGGGTGGGGAACGCTCTGGCTGGTACCGCACGATGTGCAGGGTCTGATCAACCTGCTGGGCGGCCGCGACAAGTTCGACGCCAAGCTGGACGAGTTCTTCAACACGCCTTACGCGCCCAAGGGGATTTGCCGCGACTGCACTGGCATGGTGGGGCAGTATGTCCAGGGCAATCAGCCCGACCAGCAGGCGCCCTATTACTACGACTGGGGCGGGCAGCCCTGGAAGACGCAGGAATTGTCGCGCCGGATTCTCAAGGAGATGTACGGCAGCGATAAGTACGGCCTGGCTTTTCCCGGCATGGACGATCAGGGCTCGACCTCTTCCTGGTACGTGCTAAGCGCCATGGGGTTTTATACCGTGGACCCGGCGCGTCCCGAGTACATCATCGGCAGCCCCATCTTCGACGAGGTGACCATTCACCTCGGCAACGGCAAAGACTTCGTGATCGTCGCCAACAACAATTCGGATAAGAACATCTATATCCAATCGGCCACGTTGAACGGCAAGCCGCTGAACAAACCCTGGTTCAGCCACACGGACATCGCCGGCGGAGGAAAGCTCGTATTCCAGATGGGCCCGGCGCCCAATAAAAACTGGGGCAGCGCCCCGGATGCCGCGCCACCTTCGATGTCCAGTTCGATGTAAGGGCGCCTGTTACCATCAGGGGAGTGGCTAAAGCACGCGAGCCGGCACACATCCGACAGGAACTGATACGCCTGGCGACCCAGTTTCGGCGGGCTATGCAGCAATCCGACAATGTGCCGGAACGCCTGCGGGCCAGGTTCCGGCTGTTCCCTAAGGACATGTGCGAATTTGCCAGCAATTTGCTGGGCCGTTATCTCATTGGCGAAGGATTTGAAAATGTGCAATACGTCTGCGGAAGCCGCCGTTTGAAAGAGCGCCATAACGATCAGAGGCATGCGTGGCTGGAGGCCCAGGGCTTCATCATCGACATTACCGCCGATCAGTTTCCCGACGGAATCGGCCCGATTGTCGTCACCGATGACCGCTCCTGGCATTCGCGGTTTCAGATCTTCGAAAGCCGGGACGCCACCAATCTGACCGATTACCCCGTGGCGGCACGAAAGCAGTACGACGATTTGTTTCGGCGTGTAGTGGTCCCCGCCCTGCGCCACGTGCTAAAACCAGACTCATGGCCGACGTAATCTCTGACTATCAGAAGTGGAAACAGCAGGGCGAGACTCTCAGGACGCAGGCGAAGCAGGCGATGGAATCGCGGTTTCGCGAGTTGCTGATCGAAGCCGCATCGGTTGCCGAAGAGTACCGGGCCGATTTCGGCGCGCCTTTGAAACCGCCTCCCTCGGTCACCGCTTTCCGCTATAGAACCGGCGCCAAAGCCAAGTCCAAAAAAGCGTCCGGGCAGCAGCACGCCGCCAAGGCTCGCGACGCCGCTCCGCCGGAGTCGAAAGACGCTAAGCCGAATCCCAAAATCCCCGGCCTTCAGAAGCAACTGGCGGCTGCCCGAAAAAAGCTGGAGGACGCGAAAGCGGCCGGAGCACCCACGCGGAAGCTGGAAGATCGCATCTACGAGATCGAGGACGAATTGCGATTGGCCAGCCAACCGGTGTAGCGTCTGTCACGAGGCCAGCGACAGCGATCGATCCGAGATGGGGGTCTTCCCTTTGATTTCCAACGCGATGGGAATGGTGGTGAGCAGACCCATGGCCAGCAGTGAAATTCCCGCGCTACGGCGCTGCTCTCTTGAAAGGCAATTCGCGACCAACAGGCCCACGCCCATTCCCAATGCGACACGAGTCCCGCCGAGTAAGGCGATTTCCGGAAGTGTAAGCTTCTTCTCTGTCATACCATCAAGCTTGCAAGCACGTCGCCAATGGATCGAAAAAGGCAGAGGGCCGGAACCAACGAAATCGGCGCCTGCTGCGTCATACATGCAGTAGCAGATCCGCAATCCGGCCGAAAAGATCGCCCCACGACTGTTCGGCCGGTATACGATTGGCGCGGCGAAATCCCCAAACGCCGCGCCGGCTGTCCATGCTTCGGGCTTGCTGGGCTATATCATCCGTCTTCTCGGCCCCGCAATTCTCCCGGTCTGCCCGTGAACAAGTTCCTGAAGCCGGGTCACTATCGTGCGCACCGACGCGGACTGGGCATTGAGTTCCTGGCTGGCGGACGCGCTCTCTTCGGCGCTGGCGGCCGTCTCCTGCGTGGTCTGTTGAATCCGCGATACGGCCTCTGAGATAAGATTGATGCCGCGGACCTGCTCCGCGGTGGCTCCATCCAGTTCCCCCGTCAGTTGCACGACGCGCTGCGCGAGTTGGGAGTTCGTGGCCATGGCTTTCGCGCATTCGTCTACGGTTCCCTGTCCTTCCTCGGTCTTGTCGATCGACCCCTGAATCAGGGTGGAGGTGTCTTTTGCCGCTTCCGCACTCCGGCGAGCGAGGTTGCGAACCTCCTCGGCGACCACGGCGAACCCCATACCAGCTTCGCCTGCCCTGGCCGCCTCCACGGCGGCGTTCAACGCCAGAATATTCGTCTGAAACGCAATCTCATCGATCGCGCTGATGATCTTCGACACTTTCTCGCTGGACTGCCGGAAGTCCGCTATCCACCGGACCAGGCCGTCCATGCATTCGTTCATCACCCTGAAGCTTGTGCCGGCCTCATTCATCGCGCCTGCCAGGGCCGCGGTTCTTTCTTTGTTCTGCCGTGTTACGGCGGTAACTTCTTCGGCGGCGGACGAGGTCTCTTCAATCGAAGCTGCCTGTTCCGAAGCCCCTTGCGCCACCGATTGAGAAGTCTGTGCGATCTGGGAGGCAGCCGCCACAAATTGGTCGGCCGAGCCCGTCAGTTCGGACACCACTCCATTGATCAAACTAGACACCTTTCCCGCAATCGCCATTACGGCGGCAACGATGCCGCACAGCGTGATGAGCCCGAACAGCGCCAGGTAGAACTGAACCTCTCGCACCCCGGCCTGCAGTTCCCTGGTTGACGTCACCGCGACAACGGTCCACGCTTTCTTTTGAGAGCGCTGGAAATATGCCGTCTTGGCCGTTCCCTCAAACGTGTACTGCAACAATCCGGCGTCCCGGCTAAGCATTTCGCCGCCGAAATCCGTTTTGGCGATATTCAAATTCATGATTTTCGCCGGGTCGGGATGGGCCACAACTATTCCAGAGCTGTCGAAAACGTACAGGTAGCCGGTCTTGCCAAGGCGGTGCTCCTTGACGAAGGTATCCGAGAAATCCGACAGCTCGATGGGAGTTCCCAGGATGCCAACCAGCCGGCTGCCGATCCTGACAGGCGCAGTGACCAAGGCAACGGGCCTTCCTGTGGCCGGCGACTTCATGGCCTCGCCCATCCAGACTTCTCCCTGCCGGGCGTGTTCCACGTTCGGACGAAAGCCCTCTATCGACATCACATCGATGCCCATGGACTTGCCGCCGATCGAATCCAGAAAGATCTTGCCGTTTTCGTCAGCCAGAAATACGTTTTCGTAAAACGGCGACCGGTGTTGAATCTCCGTCAGCGCCTGTTGCGCACCGTCGAGTTTGCGGTCCGCACAGGCGGACGCCAACGGTTGGAGTTCGCTCAGATTCGCCGCATCCCGCTCCCTGCTGCTAATCCATAGGTCCAAAGCCTGAGCAGTACCAGTAGCACTGCGGTTGAGCGCCTCGTCCGCCTGCGCTGTCAGCGTACGGGAGCAGACCCAATAGACCGTTCCGGTCAGCCCGAGAGTGGATGCCACGACTACCGTGGACGTCCACAAGGCGAATCTTGCCCGAAGGGAGAGTCGATAGTTGGCCATTCGTCCGGTGCTTCGATCCTGTCAAGCTACATATCGGACGATTTGCGCCAAGACTTCACAGTTCCACGGGCAATCGTTTCGATGGAGAATTGAGGTAACCCTATATGAGAATCGACCGGCGTAAGTTTCTGGGAGCGGCCGGCACCGGCGGCGCGCTCCTGCAGGTCCAGCCATCCGGCGCGCAGCCCCGGCAAGCCCCCCAACAGGTTCATCCCGGCGTCTGGAGATTCCGCTTTGGCTCTCCGGAAGCCATCGGCCCCGTGGCCACACGGCACTATCCGCCCGCCGTCGCGCAACTGGCCAACCTGCCGGCGCTGGCGGCGTGCCCTGTCCCCGTGGCCGCGAGTGGATCCAGACGCGGCTACCTCGTCCGCATTCCCCTGGCTCCCAAGGAGGTCGTGTACGGCCTGGGACTCCAGCTCCAGTCCCTGATCCAGCGCGGCCTGAAAAAGAAACTGAGAGTCAACGCCGATCCGAAAATGGACACCGGCGATTCGCACGCTCCCGTTCCTTTTTACGTCACCACCGGCGGCTATGGCGTGCTTGTGGATACGGCCCGGTATGCCACGTTCTATTGCGGCAACAAGGACCGGAAAGGCGCGCCGCCGCCGCCCGCCGAAGCAGCCCCCGCGGCCATTGGCGAGGATGCCCTGCCGGCCGCGTACCGCCGGTTGCGCTTCAACCAGGCCACCGAAGTGATGGTCGAGATCCCCGAAGCCTCAGGTGTGGACGTCTATGTTTTTGGCGGCCCCACCATGCGCGAAGCCGTGCAACGCTACAACCTGTTCTCTGGCGGAGGAGTGCTCCCGCCCCGCTGGGGCCTGGGCATGTGGTATCGCGCCAAGAGCGATTACAGCCAGGAGGACGTGCTGCGCCTGGCCGCCGAATTCCGCGACCGCCGCATCCCCTGCGACGTCATCGGTCTCGAACCGGGCTGGCAAACGCACGCGTATTCCTGCACCTATGTCTGGAGCGCGAAGTTTCCCGAACCCGCCCGCCTGGTAAAGGATCTGGCATCCCAATCGTACCGCCTTAACCTGTGGGAGCACGCCTTCACTCACCCCGATTCGCCCATCCACCAGGCGCTGTCTCCGCATTCCGGCGATTACGAAGTCTGGGGCGGATTGGTGCCCGACTTCCTCGATTCCGAAGCCCGCCGGATTTTTGCCGCCTATCACGAGCAGGAGCACATCGCCCTCGGCGTCTCCGGCTATAAACTCGACGAGTGCGACAACTCGGACTTCACCGGCAACTGGTCCTGGCCCGAGGTGGCGAGCTTTCCCTCCGGCGCCGATGGCGAGCAGATGCACTGCCTCTTCGGCCAGCGCTACCAGGACGCCCTCCAGAGCGTCTTCGAAAAACGGCGGCAGAGGACCTATGGCCTGGTCCGCTCTTCGGGCGCCCTCGCCGCCCCGTATCCTTACGTTCTGTACAGCGATCTATACGACCACAAGGAATTTATCCGCGGCGTGGTGAACATGGGCTTCTCCGGGCTGCTCTGGACCCCCGAATTGCGCAATGCCAGCGACCCGGAGGATTTGATTCGCCGCCTCCAGTCGGTGGTCTTATCGCCCATGGCCCTGATCAACGGTTGGTACATCAAGAATCCGCCATGGAAACAGGTGGAGCGTGCGGCTAACAACGCCGATCGGCTGGCGCCCGATTGGGAACGGGTGGAAGCCCAATGCCGCGCCGTGATGGAGCTTCGCATGCGCCTGGTTCCGTACCTGCACGCCGCTTTTGTCCGCTATCGACGTCAGGGAATGCCGCCCTTCCGCGCCTTGGTGATGGACTATCCCGGCGATCCCGCGACCTGGGACATCGACGATCAGTACCTGGTGGGCGAATCTCTGCTGGTAGCGCCGGTGGTGGCCGGCGAGTCCAGCCGCGGCGTCTACCTTCCCGCCGGTGACTGGTTCGATTTCTGGACCGGAGAGCGGTCCGCCGGCAAGCGGCGCATCCAGATTCACCCTCCCCTGGAACAGCTCCCGATCTACGTAAAGGCCGGCACCGTTCTCCCGCTCGCCGAACCCACGCTTCACACAGCCGCCGCCGAAAGTCTCCGGTTGCACGTCCAGGTGTTCGGAAATTCAGCGGCCCCGGCCGTCCTTTATGAAGATGACGGGAGTTGGAACCCGTCGCTGGCCGAGGTGACTTTGACTTGGGATTCAGCCAAACAGTCGGGCTCGCTCAGCGGCTCCGGCAATGGCAGCGGACCGCGATATGAGATCGCCGGATGGAAACTGCTGGCCTGAGTCTGCGACGTGTCGGCCGGACCGGCCGTAGCTAACGCGCTCAGGTGAACCGGCCGGACCCGGATGACTTGCACCCGCCGGCGGCGAAGGTCGAGAGCAGCCGCTCGACTTCGTCAGACTGGCATTCCGGGCACTTCAACTCCCGGTCGGAGTCCTGCATCCGCCGCAGCAGTTCGAAATTCTTGCCGCAGCCCTGGCAGCGATATTCATACATCGGCATAGTGGTTCTACAACCAGGATGCAACATCGGCCGCCGGGGTGACAACCGCTCATGTCACCGGACCGCTGGGAGTTGCATCTTGGGGAATGCATGGATCTTTCCGCGCCCGTCCCAACCCCGGCCACTCCGACGGAATTGCGAAGCGATAACGAGCGTCTGAAGCTCCTGCTGGACCTCAACAACGCCATCGTCTCGAATCTGGAACTTCGCGATCTCCTGAGAGCCATCTCGGCGAGCGTCCGCCACATGATGAAATGCGATTCGGTAGGCGTGGCGCTTCCCGACCCGAACGACCAGCGGCTGCGCATTCACGCCGTGGATTTTCCGGAAGGAAGAGGCCTCATCCGCGAGGAAGGCAAGGTCCCGGCCGCCGAAGGACCGACCAACCGCGTATTTCGCATCGGAGAGCCCGTTGCGCTGGACGCCCGCGCATTGGCCGCGCTGGACGCGGGCAACCTGGCGGTGGCCGAGGGCTTTCATGCCTTGTGCGACGTTCCCCTAGTGAGCCGCAACCGCACCCTCGGCGTCCTATGCCTGGGCAGGCTTCACGATCATCCATTCACCGGGGACGAGGTGGAATTCGTCCGGCAGGCCGCCGCGCAAGTGGCCATAGCAGTGGAAAACGCCCTGGCCTATAAACAGATCGCCGAACTCAAAGACAAGCTGGCCCAGGAGAAGCTCTACCTGGAAGACGAAATTCGCAGCCAGATGAATTTCGATTCCATCATCGGCCGGAGCGAGCCCCTGCAGAAGCTGTTGCAACAGGTCGAGACCGTGGCTCCCACCGATTCCACCGTGCTCATTTACGGGGAAACCGGAGTGGGCAAAGAGCTGGTAGCCCGGGCCATCCACAACTTGAGCTCGCGCAGCAGGAACGCATTTGTGAAGCTGAACTGCGCCGCCATCCCCACCGGTCTTCTGGAGAGCGAGATGTTCGGCCATGAAAAGGGCGCTTTCACCGGAGCCATCGCGCAGCGGATCGGCCGCTTCGAACTCGCCAGCCACGGGACCGTCTTCCTGGACGAAATCGGAGAAATCCCCCTGGAACTCCAGCCCAAGCTTCTGCGCGTGCTGCAGGAACGGGAATTTGAGCGCCTCGGCAGTTCGCGCACGCTGCGCACCGACGCCCGTTTGATCGCCTCCACCAATCGGGACCTGGCCGCCATGGTGAAAGAGCAGAAGTTCCGCATGGACCTCTATTACCGCCTGGAGGTGTTTCCCGTTTTTGTGCCGCCGCTCCGCGAACGGCAGGAAGATATTCCCCTTCTGGTCCGTCATTTTGTGCAGCAGTTTGCCCGGCGCATGAACAAAACCATCGATACCATTCCCTCGGAAAGCATGCACGCGCTAATGCACTATGGCTGGCCGGGCAACATCCGGGAATTGCAGAACCTGATCGAGCGCGTGGTGATTCTTTCCGCCGGGCCTGTTCTGCATGTGCCGCTCGCCGGTCTGCACGCTCAGCCCGCCGCCGTTGCGAACCAACAGGAGACGCTCGAAGAGGTGGAACGCCGGAAGATTCTCGAGGTGCTTAAATCGACCGGTTGGGTCGTCAGCGGACCGCGTGGAGCCGCCTCCGCGCTGGGTCTGAAACGCAGCACGCTGCAGTTCCGCATGGAGAAACTCGGAATCCGCAAGTCTTTACCGTGACGCTTTGAGAAGCTTGGCAACTTCAGAACGGGGCGGATCGTCGGGAGTAATGGGCGCCGTGGCGTACTGGCGGAGTAGCATCCGGGCATCTTCCAGGTTGCGCCCGCTTCGAATATACGCCGACGCGCGCGCGAACAGCAGCTTGGGCGCATCCGGTTCCATCTGAGCCGCCGTGCGAAACAGCTCGTCGCTTTCTTCGTAGCGGCCATGCGCGGCCAGGAACCCGGCCAGGTCAATCACGCGGCCGATACTGCCGGGCTCCAGTTCCATGGCCTTGCGGAGTTCCGCTTCCACTACCTCTACCCTTTTCCGTTTCTCCGCAAGGCGGGCCCGGGTGTAGTGGTATTCGGCCTCGCTGAGCCGGCCGATCCGGAGGGAAACCTCTTCGGCTTTGTCTACCCCGCCTCCCACGATGTCGGGGGCCTGCAGGTAGTATTCGAACAGATCGCCCAGTGCTTCCAGATTGGTTGGATCCAGATCCGCGGCCTTCTCAAAAGCGGCGCGCGTCTTGTTGGCATACGGCAAAGCCGTCAGGAAACTGGACTCCTCCGCGCGCCTTCCGTAGGCTTTCCCCAGCCAGTCATAATAGGTAGAATTCTGCGGATCCTCCGCAATGGCCTTTTCCAGGCAGCTTATGGAATTCTTGTACTGCCCATCCATATAATATGCCTTGCCGGTCAGGGCGTAGACCGCGCCGTTCTTGGGCGAGACAGGCAGCAGCGTACTGAGGGCCGTCTTGTAGTCGGTGTGCTGGTAGGCGTTCTCAGCCCGTTCCAGGTCCGAACCCGCGGCGCCGGCCATCGCGGCGGCAGAAAGCGCCAATACCAGCGCCGGCATTTTCAGTTTCAACAAACTATTGCGTCCCATACCCCTCCCATCCAACTCCTATTCGGGCGTACTGCGAAAAGCCACCTCGCCGAAGTAGCTTTCGGCCAGACTGCCGGTGTGCTGGGAATTGATTTGCAGGCGCAGCCCTTTGATCGCGGGCGCGGGCCTCCCAAAGGAGCGCTCGTAATCCGCAGCCACGTTGCGAGTCTCTTCCACCCACCGGTTTGCTTCGGCTGCGCCAGATTCGCACACCACTGCAAAAATATGTACCAGCGGAGGCGCGCCGGCCTTCTGAGTTGTGCCCTTCGGCGCGGTGCTGTCCCAGATATAACTCAGCACTCGCCGGTCGGTGAATGCCACCAGAACCTGGGCCGCCTGATCGTCCGTGGCGGCCTTCCGGAAATCGCCGCCCTCCGGAAGCCTGGTGACCTTCCAACGCCAGGACAGGTACGGAGTCTCCGCGAGGTTGACCTCCACACTGCGCTCCAGCGAAAACGACGAACTCTGGCTTCTCAAATGGACGCACAGTCTGTCCGATTCCTGGCAGCCGGACACATCGGGCTTACCGTGGACCACCTTAATCTGCCAGCCGGAAGGAACGCCGCTCGCACCCGGATTCGCCACGCCCAGCGCGATCACCGAAAGCGGCGATGTCCGGGCCTGAAAAATCAAAAGCAGGGACACGCAGGAAACCGCGGCGATTCCGCGATTCATCGGTGGGTGTCTCCGGGTCCGTCCTCTTCGGCCGTCGCCATCGCACCGGGATCGAAACCGCGCATGGAGCACGCCGTCAGCGCCGGTATCGCGCGGGCGGACGGTGCCACCCCTTCCCGTGTCTGCCGCAGGGACGCCGCCAGCGTACTGCGCGAAAGCCGCGTGACCAGGGGCGCCGCCATCCAGCGGACCGTCGGGGGAATATCGCGGGTCAAGCCGATGGCCTCGAGTTCCAGGTAAACGCCTCCGTCGCGTTCCTCGTATCGGGCGATGCTCTGTAGTTTCCAGATGAAGCCGCTGCCTTCGCCCGCCGGCAGCCGCCGCTCCCCGCTCTTCCCGTAGTCCTCGATTTCCTGCGCGCTGGTCACGTGCGTGATGGTGTACCACCGCCGCGGACCCGCCGGGAAATCGCGCGCTTCGTACCGGCTTTCCAGTGCCGCGTTCACAAACAGAACGTTGTTCATCCACAGCATGGAATATTCCTGCCGGCCGTCGCCGCAGGCCAGCAGCGTGGAATCCAGAACCTTGGGTTTGTAGATTTCCTTATAACGCCCGTAGTCGTGAGCCACGGCAAGCACCCCTTCGAGCGTGGCGCCGGGGATAAACATGGCTCCTACCCAGTGATGGACCAATCCGTCCGCTACATGGTGCATGCCCGCTCCATCTACCGGTGCAATCAGAATTTCGCCCTTGCGGACGCGCTCGGCGCGGTCCGGTGCTTCGTCGGTCCACAGGAAATGGCGGCCCGGCTCCAGTCGCGCACGCATGGCCGAATCGGCCTCGCGAACATACTGGTTCCACGCGCGCACGGTCTGCGGCTTCAGATCAGCACCCTGCGCCGGCGCGAGTAGTGCAACTCCCAAAAGCGCGCTTGCGATTTTCATCCCGTGGCTCCTTCCGGCATCCGTCGCTGTGGGATATGCAACTGATGCGCCACACGCGGGCGCTGGAAAACGGCGCAAATAATGGCAGTTTCGGGAGCGGTCCGGCGCGGTGACGAACCCAGGGTGCCGGCGCGCCGTCAGGTGCCGGAATCCTGGCAGCTTATGTGCCGAGCGTGAATTCCCAGGCGCAGCACAAGCCAGCGGATGCGTCGGGCGGGCACGCCAGGCATTTGGTGACAATCCGCGGATCCACCGTCCGGGCAAAGGTCTCGAACTCGACCGTGCCCACCGGCTTGCAGGGAAAGTCTGGCAGCCCTTTCCGCCGGCGGGCTTCCTGGACGCGGCACCGGTCCATGAAGAAACGCAGGCGCTGCCGGTCTTCCGGCCACTCCACGCGCTGCGCATTGATCATGCTATAGAGCCGCAAGCCCAGCGCCTCTTCCAGCGCCGCCAGACCGCCTCCCTCGGGGATCTCGAAAGTTGCCATGATCCGCCGCGCTTCGGCAGCCGCAAAACTCCATCGCGGTATCCATGCCGAAGCGTTCCTCGGCCGCCAGGAACCAGCACCCGTCGTGCGCCAGCCAGTTTTTGGCGAACATGGCAAGCGCGCGCAGCAGGTCTTCCCGCTCCATCGTAGCGTAGGTTTTCAAGGTTTCACGCCGCAAAGGCGAGGGCAGCCTTCCGGGAACCATGCCTTATACGATTCGTACCCGCCAGGCAGATTTCGCACGCGAAACCCATTCTGGCTGAGCAGCCGGCAGGCATAGTAGGAGCGGTGGCCGGTCCGGCAGTTGACCCAGATCTCCCGGTCGCGCGGCAACTCGCCCAGGCGATCCCGAATCTGATCCAGCGGGATGTTTACCGCTCGCTCGATGCCGTTGCCTGCCACTTCGCTGGGGTCCCGCACGTCGAGCAGGAATGCCTTGGTGTCCGGCAAGCCGCTCCACGGCGCCAGCGCCACATCGCCCCTGACCACGTTGGCCGCCAGCATACCGGCCAGGTTGACCGCGTCCTTCGCCGCTCCATACTGCGGCGCGTAGCAGAGCTCGGCTTCCTCCAGGTCGAACACCGTACCGCCCTTCTGAATCGCCATGGCGATCACGTCGATGCGCCGTTCCACGCCCTCTTCTCCCACGGCCTGGGCGCCCAGAATCCGCCCGTCGGACTTTCGAAACACCAGTTTCAGGTGAATCGGACTGGCGCCCGGATAGTAGCCGGCATGATGGCCGGGATGCAGGTACACCGCTTCGTAATCGCTCGCGCCAGCCCGGCGCAAGGATTTTTCGGTGGCGCCGGTCATCGCCGCGGTCAAACCGAAAAAGCCGCAGACGGCCGTACCCTGGATACCGCGGAAACGGGAAGCGCGGCCACAGATCACATCCGCGGCAATGCGTCCCTGGCGGTTGGCGGGTCCGGCCAGCGGCACCAGGTCCCACTCTCCGGTCACACTGTTTCGAACTTCGATCGCGTCACCCACAGCCCAGATCCGAGGATCGCTGGTGCGCATGGGATCGTCTACGCGAATGCCTCCGCGGGATCTGATCTCGAGCCCCGCCTGCCGCGCCAGGCCCACCTCCGGCCGCACGCCGAGCGAGAGGATGACAATGTCGGCAGGGAGGCGCGCGCCGGTCTGCGTTCGCACCAGCAATCCGCCACTGGCGGCCTGCTCGAATCCAGCCACTCTGTCGCCCAGCAGAACCTGGGCGGTGTGGGCAGCCAGGCGGAGGCGCACGAACTCGGCCATCTCCGGGTCCAGCGGCGGCATCAACTGGTCCGCCATCTCGACGATGGTCACCTCCAGTCCCCATACGTCCAGGTTCTCGGCCATCTCCAGGCCGATGAAACCACCGCCGGCCACCACCGCGCGTTGCGCATTGCTGCGTCTTGAGCCAGTCGCGAATCTCGCGGCTGTCCGGTATCGTGCGTAGGGTAAAGATGCCGGGCAGGTCGATGCCCGGCAAATCGGGCCGGATGGGCGACGCGCCTGGCGAGAGCACCAGCGCATCGTACGGCTCGCGGTAGACGCTGCCCGTTTCGAGGTTGCGAACCTCCACTTGGCTCGCCGCGCGGTCGATCGAGACCACTTCGTGCCGCGTGCGAACCTCGATGTGGAAACGCTCGCGGAACAACTCGGGCGTGGCCACCAGCAGCTTGCTTCGTCGCTGAATGATCTCGCCGACGTAATAGGGCAGGCCGCAATTGGCGAAGGATACGTAAGGGCCGCGCTCGAAAATTACAATCCCGGCCTGTTCGTCCAGCCGGCGCAGGCGCGCCGCGCAGGATGCGCCGCCGGCCACGCCTCCAACAATCAGAATGCGTTTTTGTTTTTTCATGAGAGGGCAACCAAAATCGCGGGCCGGCGGCCGCCGGCTGGCATCTATTCCGGCAACTTCTTGAAGCAGAGGAACCAATCCACGCACCGCACCGTGGGGTCCGCCGCCGCCATGCGTTCCTTCGCGGCGCCGCAAGACCCGGGAGGCGGGACGATCACCTCTTCGCCCGGCATCCATCCCGCCGGCGTCGCCACCTTGTATTTGTCGCTGGTCTGCAAGGCGATCACGAGACGCTTGATTTCCGGGATGTTCCGCCCGTTGCTCAGGGGGTAGTAGAGGATGGCGCGGACCTTTCCGTCCGGGTCGATCACGAAGACGGCGCGGACTGCCTGCGTAGTGCTGGCCGCCGGCTGTAGCATTCCGTAGGCGCGCGATACCTCCATGGTCAGGTCGGAGATTACCGGGAACATCACCTCCACGTCCCTTATGCCGCGGAATTCCGCCTTTTCGCGGATGGTGCGCAGCCAGGCAATGTGGCTGAACGTGCTATCGATGGAAAGGCCTACCAATTCACAGTTTAGGTCCTGAAACTCCTTTTGCATGACAGCAAAAGTCATAAATTCGGTCGTGCAGACCGGTGTGAAATCCGCCGGGTGGCTGAAGAAGACCACCCACTTGCCACTGTAGTCCTCAGGGAATCGGATGCGGCCCTGAGTGGTCTCGGCCTCGAACGAGGGCGCGGTTTCGCCAATCAGCGGCAGTTTCAGAACGGTTTCGGTCATACCTGTTACTCCTCCTGCATGTGTAATAGATGCAAATTGCACCTATCTCATTGTTACCCGCCGCCCCGGCGAAGTCCAGGGGGCTACCGATCGATACTAGTCAGTTAAGATAGCGAAACGTCGAGTATGCTGGGGAACGGCATCGCGATCTGACGGTTCCCGGAACGCCGTATCTGAGAGTTTGCCGGCGTGCCGGCAGGTCCACGAGTCGGCGATACGGCCAAGTGGTCTCGCGGAACCCACAATTGGCATGCCAGGCCCACTGTTTATAGGCCTTCCACCGATAATGCAAAAACTAGGGCTATAGTTGTTCATGCCCAACAATACATGTGAACACTGCGGCGGTTCACAACTCATCAGCGGTCTCACTGTTTCTGCTTCTGGTGGTGGTGGTGACGTACGTCCCGGCCTCCGCTGCAAAGCGAAAGAAAAAGGCTTTTTCAGATGGTTGGAAAGACACAAAAGGGAGACCCTTTTTGCTGACCTGTGCACCTCTTGCGGCACTGTAAAACGTTTATACGTGAAAGACCCGAAACGTGAATGGGTCGTATAACGTTCACGGTTTCAACCGAGACTGTCTCCGGCCAAATGGGCTCAAATGACCCTTTTGGCAACGTGATTGTGTCCACTTGGATGAGTAACGCCCAATGCGCTGAAGTGAATGCGCCGACCAGCCCCCCAAAGTTCTGGGAAGTTCGGCCCCGAACGCGCCATTCGGAGCAAGGTCACATCTGGCCGTCTCCAGCCCTGCGGACATGTCCGGCGGCAGCGGCCTAACGGAACAGTATTGGGGCCAGGCGTGGGCTAGGCGCGCAAGCCAGTCGTGGACCACAACATAGGCGGCCGGCACCAGAAATAGGGTGAGCAATACGGACACAGCCAAGGCGCCCAGAATGGCGCGCGCCAGCGGGGCGCAGGCTTCGCTGTGCGCGCCGAGTTTTCGCGAGCGAAGTGATCAGCACCGGCCGCAGGCGGACGCGGCAGGCTACCGCTACCGCGTTGCGACCTTTCTGTTGGATACCGCGATGCCAACCCGGTTGGAAGTGGTCTTTGATCGCGCTCATGCCCGCCAGTGAGCGCGATTCGATATGCTCGATTCCGGTACCCATCGTGAAGAACCGCTCGATACGGGCCGGTATATTGATCCGTTATCCTGTACTCGCTTCGCGACCCGTTTGTATTTTTCCGTACCACTTATTGAATCCGTCCCGAAGTTTCGGCACTCAATAGAGTCAGGGTGAATCAGAACATCATGGAAACCGGGGATGGCGTCCGCAGACTGGCCTGCCAAGAAGTGCGCGGGGGAAATCATCGGGCGGCGTATTCGGCGGAGTTGCCGGGATGGCCGGGTGGATCTCCTGCCAGCCGCTGCGCTCCTCTCCACGGCGGTGGAGATGTCTATTACATGTCGCTTGCAGCCAAGGAGTGATGGCGCGCGTCGTGCTGGCGGATGTGGCCGGACATGGGGAAGCGGTCAGCGTTGCCGCCGGCCGACTCCGCGAGTGCTCTTCGGCGGCACGTGGAGCGCTGGGACCAATCCGCCTTGATCCGTCAATTGAACGACAACTTTCTCGAAGGAGTGCGGAACACACCCGGTTTGCCACGGCTTTCCTTGCCAGCTTCTATTCGCAATACCGGAGAACTGCTGTTTACCAATGCCGGGCACGTGCCGCCGCTGTGGTATCGTGCGGCTGCGCGGGAGTGGAGCTTTCTGCTGGAATCGACTCCGCTCAGCAAGGAGGTTGTCGATCTTCCCCTGGGGCTGATTGCCGGGAACCTCCTACAGCCAGACGGCGATACAATTGGCGCCGGGAAGATCTCCTGCTGCTGTACACCGACGGCGTCAACGAGGCCTGCGATGAATCCGGCACGCAATTGGGGCTGGAACGGTTGCTCTCCATCGCCCGAAGCCTGCCCAGAGAATCCCCGGTGGCAGCCGGCAAGGGCTGCTCGCGGCCATAGCCCGGATTTCGCGGAACGGCGCCCGCCGGGGATGACGTGACCGTATTGGCCCTGCAACGGCGGCACGTGTGACGTGACTATGGCGAAACTCCGCGGCGCCTGCAAATCAAGTTCTCCGTGCCCAGCGATCCGCGATATTTGTGCGTGGTCCGCGGCGCCATCGGTTCTCTCGCCGCAGTCATCGGCTGGGACGAATCCGAATGCCGCGCCATCGTGCTGGCCGTTGACGAGGCCCTCACCAATGTCATCCGTCACGCCTATCACGACCGTAAGGATGGATTGATGGAACTGGAATGCCGGGAGACCGCGGACGGGTTGGAGATTGCATTGCTCGACAACGGCGATGCTCCGGACAGGTCAAAAATATGTGCACGCGAAATTGGCTGCGATCAGCCGGGCGGCCTGGGAACGCATATCATCAAAAGGTGATGGACCGGGTATCCTACGAGGAATCGCCGGAGGGAAATCGCTTTGTGGCAAGCAAATACCTGAGGAAGAGCACGTGAAAATTTCCGTTCGTGATGTGGGAGCGGCCAAGGTCGTGGAAGTGGACGGAGATGTGGATCTGGGCACGTCGCCGGACCTCCGCCGTACTCTCTTCGATGCTCTGCCTACCGTGGGGACGCTGGCCCTTAACCTGGCAGCCATCCGTTACATCGACAGCTCCGGCATCGCCACCCTCATCGAAGTGCTCAAACGCTCGCAGCAACTGGAGAAAGCGTTCGTGCTGTTCGGGCTCAGCCCCGCGGTTCAGGAGGTGTTTCGACTCACCCATGTGATTCGCGATCTTTCCGGTCTTTCAAACCGAGCAGGAGGCGTTAGGTACGTCGTAATGCAATGGGTGGCAAGCGTGGGCGCCGCAACCGAGCGAACACTGTCGCGTACGTGGGCGCGCTGGCGGAGATCTCGGCGAAATCGCTGCGCCTGCTGTTTCTGTCACCCCTCAAACGCAGCCGCATGCTGCAGACGCGCCATCCATGAAGCGATGGGCGCCGGGGTGGGCGCCATCCCGATCATCTCGCTGATCACTTTATTTGTCGGCGTGATCATCGCCTGCAGGGCGCTTATGAGCTGCAGAGACTGGGAGCCATGCAGCTGGTGGCTTCCCTGGTGGCGATCGCCATTACCAGGGAACTGGGGCCGCTCATCACTGCGATCGTGGTGATTGGAAGGTCCGGCTCGGCCTTCGCGGCGGAGATCGGGACCATGCGGGTCACCGAGGAACTGGACGCGCTCGAAACCATGGCGCTCGATCCGATAGCCTTTCTGGTGGTGCCCAAATTTCTAGCCATGGCCGTGATGTTGCCCTGCCTGGCGATCTGGGCGGACCTGATGGGCGATTTTGGGCGGCGCCCTGTTTGGAGTGGTCGGCGGCGGCTTCACATTTGGCGGCTACCTGCTGGCGACGCGCGACGCCCTGCTGCTTCGCGACATCACCAGCGGCGTGGTCAAGAGCCTGGTGTTCGGCCTGGTGATCACCGCGGTGGGCTGCCACGAAGGCTTCGCCACCGGCGCCGGCGCCGAAGAGGTGGGCCGCTCCACCACATCCGCCGTTGTCATCTCCATTCTGCTGGTCATCCTGATCGACCTGGTCTTCACGGCACTGTTCTACATGGCGCGGGGGGCCAGCTAAAACTATGGCGGCGCCCGTTTCCGGCGATCCGGTCATTTCGGCACGCGACCTGCGAGTGCGCTACGGGGACCTGGAGGTTCTGCATGGCCTTTCGTTCGACGTCCGGCGCGGCGAAACGCTGGTGGTCATAGGCGGCTCCGGCTCCGGCAAGAGCACCATGCTGCGGACTCTGGTGGGGCTCGAGAAGACTTCCTCCGGTCAAGTGCTGATTTACGGCGTCAACATTTCGACAGCGGACACACGGCAGATGGACGCCATCCGCAAACGCATCGGCCTGGCCTTCCAGGGCGGCGCTTTGATCGGCTCCCTCTCCGTGGGCGGAAACATTGCGCTGCCGTTGCTGGAGCACACCACGCTCGAACCGAGCACCATCGAAGTCATGGTGCGCATCAAGCTGGAGCAGGTGGGCTTGAGCGGATTCGAGAACTACAGCCCTTCGCAACTCAGCGGAGGCATGCGGAAACGGGCTGCCTTCGCCCGCGCCATGGCCCTGGAGCCCGAGATCCTGTTCTTCGACGAACCCTCCGCGGGTCTGGACCCCATCACCGCCGCCGGCATCGACGACCTCATCCTGAATCTCAAAAAGGCCTACAGCCTGACCATGGTGGTGGTGACGCACGAGCTGGCCAGCGCCTTCCTGATCGCCGACCGGATAGTGATGATCGATCACGGCAACATCGCCGCCATTGGGCCTGGTCGAAGAAGTGAGAAACAGCCGGCACCCCCGAGTCCGCCAGTTTCTGGACCGCGTCGCCGATTCCACGCAGGATGACGATGTAGACCACATGCGAATCTACACGGAAGGGATCAGATAAGAACGATGGATGCGGTCCGCGAGCGAACTCTGGTTGGGTTGTTCGTCCTGATTGCCGGAGGCCTGCTGTTGGGGACTGCGGTCGTAATCTCCGGCGGGCTGGGCGCCGCCACCGTCCAGCATCGAGCCTACTTCAAGTTCGCCGGAGGAGTGCAGCCGGGCGCGCCCGTGCGATACGGCGGCATGACGGTCGGCAAGGTGCGCAGGGTCCGGGTGGACCCCGGGAACTCGACGCGAATCGAAATCGACCTCACCGTGAATCGCGACGCGCCGCTGAAAACCGATAGCGTCGCCAAGATTTCGACCCTCGGCCCGTTGACCGACAACTATATCGAAATCACCACCGGCAGCGAGCGCGCCGCACTGTTGCCGCCCGGCTCCGCCTTGCTGTCGCGCCGAAGCCTTCGGCCTGCCGCAATTGGGCGACGCCGCCCAGGCGCTGATGCCCAGCGTGCAGAGGGCGCTGCAGAAACTCAATCAGAACCTGGACGGCCTGCAGGTCACGCTTTCCCGCGCCAACGATCTGCTCAACGACCGGAACCGCTCCAACATCGCCGGCACCTTGAACGGCCTGGATAAACTGGTGGTCGAAGTTCGGCCCAAAGCCACCGAGTCCCTGGACAACCTCAACGGCATGTTGACGGAAACCCGCCCCAAGCTTGCCGCCACGCTCACCAATGTGCAGGCATTGACGGTCCGGCTCGGGCCGCTGCTGGATTCCCTCAACACCACCACCGCCCGCGCCAACGATACCCTGGCCCATGTGGATTCCACCCTCATGGAGAACCGGCCGGACATCCATGCCGCCGTGGCCGAATTGCGTGACACACTGGCGAAATCGACGGTGTTGCTCAACCAGTTGAACCAGACCCTGGATCAGAATTCGGGCAACATCGACGAGCTGCTCGACAACATCCGCATGAGCACGGAGAACTTGAGGACCCTGACCGATACCCTGATGCGTTCTCCGGCCAGCCTGATTCGCGGCATCAAAGTGCCCGATCGCAAACCCGGGGAGGTTCGGAAATAATCCATGCGTACCGCGACAGCAATCCTCCTGGCGATGGCCGCGTGTCTGGCGGACGGCGGGTGCGTCTCCAGCAAGCCGGTTCACTACTACACCCTGAATACGCCGGCACCGCCGGGAGATCACGCCAGGCCCGACGGTCTCATCCTGCTGGTGGGCGACGTGGCGACTCCGGAAGAGCTGCAGGATGGCCGGATTCGCTATCGCATCGGGTCTAACGAGGCGGGCGCGTATGAGTACGATCGCTGGATCGAGCGGCCCGGGTCGATGGTCCGCACCGCCCTGATCGGCGCCTTGCGGGATTCGGGGAAGTACCGCTATGTTCTGGAGTCGGGCAGTTCGAGCACTGGCGATTACCTCTTGCGGGGCACGCTCAGCGAGTTCGACGAAGTGGACCAGGCGGCCATCCAGACCAGAATTTCACTGTACGTCGACCTGGTGGACCGCAAGACGAATCAGGTTGTCTGGGACCGCACGGTGGAGCGTACCGAGCCGGTCAGCGGGAAGAGCGTCGCCGACGTGGTGCAGTCGCTCGATCGGAATCTGCAACACGTGGCTGCGGAGACCGCCGCGGCGGTGGACACCTTTCTGGCCGGACGCCGTTAAGGCAACTCATCCAGAAACTGGTCGATGTCCGCTGGGGATATGTAAAAATGCGGCGAAGTCCTTACCCATCCAGCGCGAGGCGCCACGGAAATGCCCGCGTTCCTGAGCCGCACCACCAATTCCGTGGCGTCGACGCCCGCTTTCCGGAAGCTCACGATGCCCGCGCCCGTCTCCGCCGTCCGTGGGATAAATAGTTCATATCCTTTGGCTTGCACCCCGGCGGCGATGCGGTCACCGAGATTTTGGACAACCGGGGCTATTACTCCTGCCCCTACTTCCAGTAAAAATTCAATTGCTGCCTTTAAGCCATAGATTCCAATAGTGTTCAGAGTTCCGCATTCGTATCTTCCGGCGTCCGGGCGGAGCGCCATGTCCCGGGAAGCGTAATCGTTGTATCCGGCTACGTTGGTCCAGCCGAATTCCACCGGATCTACTTGATCCTGCAGGACTTCGCTGATATAGAGGATGCCGCATCCCTCCGGACCCGTCATCCACTTGTGGCCGTCCGCCGCCAGGGTGTCGATGTGACAGGCTCGCACGTCGATCGGGAAGGCGCCCATGCCTTGAATCGCATCTACCATATAAATGCATTGGTTACGATGGCAAATCTCACCAATTTCTCGAATAGGCGCCCGGTAGCCGCTCAGGAACTGCACAAAGCTGATGGAGAGCAGGCGGGCCCCGCGCACGGCTTCGTCGATCCGGTCCAGGGAATCTCCGACACTGAGCCAGGTGACAGCGACGCCCTTTTCTTCGAGCCGCTTCCACGGGTAGTAGTTCGCCGGGAACTCCTCGCGGAACGCGACCACCCGGTCGCCGGGCTTCCAGTTCAGCCCGGCGGCCACCGTGGCAATGCCTTCCGAGGTGTTCTTCACCGATGCGATCTCGTTGCGATTGGCCCCGATCAGCCGGGCGGCGGCAACCCGCAACCCTTCGTAGGCGGCCAGCCATTCGTCATAATGCAGGCTGCCGAAATGGAGGCAATCGTCGGCCAGATGCTTCATGGCGTCCGCGGCGGGTTTGCACAGCGGCGAGACGGCCGCGTGATTCAGATAGATCCGGTTGGCGCGGACCGGGAACTGGTGCGCGTATTGTTCCCAAACCGCCGGCGTGACCGAAGAATTTGCGTTCTTAACTGAGACCATTCCTTTACAATATAGGGAAAGGTGCCAGGAGGCACCTGGGATGTTGACTCGTGCCGTTGCCGTCCTGTCCCTGATCTTCACCGCGGGAGCCCTCTGCGCCGCCGACAAGAAGGACGACCCCAACCAGATCGGCAACCGCAATGTGGGCAAAGGCATCAACTTCTATTCTCTGGAGAAGGAGATGGCTCTGGGCAGGCAACTCGCCCAGGAAGTGCGCCGCCAGGCCAAAATCCTCGACGATCCGATCATCACCGAGTATGTGAACCGGCTGGGCCAGAACCTGGTGCGCAACTCCGACGCCAAAGTGCCCTTCACCTTCGAGGTGATCGATGGGCCCGAAGTGAATGCCTTCGCGCTGCCCGGCGGTTATGTTTTCGTCTACACAGGGCTAATCAAGATGGCCGATGAAGAAGACGAATTCGCCGGAGCGCTGGCTCACGAGATTGCCCACGTGGCGGCGCGCCACATGACCCGCAACGCCACCAAGGGACAGCTTGCGCAGATCGGCACGATCCCGCTGAGCATCGCGTTGGGAGGCTGGGGCGGATACGCCGCGCGGCAGGCGGCGGGCGTCGGCATTCCCATGTCGCTGCTCCGGTTTCAACGGAAGGACGAAACCGAGGCGGACTACCTGGGCGTGCAGTACATGTACGCCGCGGGTTACGATCCCAACGGCGCAGTCAGCATCTTCGAAAAACTGGAAGCGCTGCAGCGCAAAGAGCCCGGCGCGGTCTCACGATTGTTCGCCACGCACCCTATGGATGCCGACCGGATCTCGAAGACACAGGAGGAAATCCAGAAGATTCTTCCGTCGCGGCCCAACTACGTGGTGACCACCTCCGAATACACCCGGATTCGCGAGCGCCTTATGGCCCAGGAAGCCGGGCGCAAGACCGATCCCGCCGGCAATCGCCCGAAATTGAAGATCGGTCCCGCGCCTGGCGACCGCCCTACCATCCGGCGGTAGGGCATTCTTACACAGACCTAGCTATGGGTCGGACGAGGGTCTGACCCGCAATGCGGCAAAACGCGAACGCAACGGTTTTTGACTGCCTTCGCGACAGGCTACCTCACGCCAAGCTTTCTCCGGCAACTCCCGCGCTAACTGCGCCACCGAGATCGGTTGGTGCGTCCGGTCCCGTTGCACCCGTTTGGGCCGCGGCCCCTCCTGCTCCAAGGCTTGGGCGGCAACGGCTGTCGTTCCAGCGCCCATACCGTCGTCGTGGATCTTACCGCCACCGAATAGTCCAGCTTCAGTTCCGCCACACCATCCCGGAAATCGACACTGGATCCATACACTTCATCGGCCAGCACCACCCCGGGCGGCACCTTGTCCTTCACCGCTTGCCGAATCTGCGCCAGCGCAATCTGCGGCTTGGTCTGGAACTGCACATGCTTGGGTATGTCGACCTCCGTTCGCCGCACGGGGTCATTGGCCCATTCCTCCGGCAGATACACCGCAGGCTAACGGCAGACTCCCGATCGCGGTAGCCACCGAGAGACTCACCGCCACCTGGCAGTTCTCCGTCTTTCCCACCCGGCCACAAGACTGCCGTGCTACTCCCACGAATGAGTGCCCTTCTTGACGAAGCTGGTCTCATCTACAATCCAAGCCGTTACCGGCCCTGTTTTCTGCATTGCCGGCAGGACGTAATCGCGGACCTGCCGCATCATGTCGGCATCGCTCCAGGGCGACTCTGCGACGAAGTGATGCAACGACTCGTGCATGCTCTGCACATGATCGGGAGCCAAGCGCGCGGCCATGGGCTCGACGCTTTTCCGTTCTCCGTCGAGCAACAAGCCGGTACAGTAATTCCGCAGAGGAAGTTCGCGGTCCGCATGCCCCACCGCTTGCGCCAGCCAGTCCATGTATGCGGCGAGGCGTTTCTCCTGTGGGGCTGGCGCCAGGATTTTCTCAGCCACGAAAACATTATAAGACAGATTTGTTTTTTATGACACAGTAGAACTAGTGAATGGATGACACGATCAGCTTGTCGCCGGTGAGGACGCCGTCGACTTTGGCGCGAATCGGCTTCTTCGCGGTGATTTGTTTGTTCCAGCCCTTGCCGTTCTTGATCGCGTCCTGCGCGCGCTGGTTGCCCACCAGGTCGAACTTGACGGTCCGCCCGTCATCCATCTTCATGCCGAATTTACTGCTGTTTGCGGAGATGGGACAGGCGGCGCTGCTAGACCCTTCCGAGGCGCATGACATATCCACCAGAGTGCCTTGGAACCTGGAAGTCTTCATCTCGGCCGGGGCGGTGCTCCCCGTCGAACCGGCCTTCCTGGCCTTCTGCCCCTCCTGGGTCTGCGCGACTGCCATTCCCACTGCCAGCGAGATCGTGAGTATCCATACGCTTGTTTTCATAAAGCCCTCCCGAGTAGGTATGCTCCCGCCATTGCTAGCCGGGAGCTTGAGATTCTCGGGCACGTTGACTGCCACGCGTCAGCCACCCTGCCGGTGCCCTTATTTTGGGTACCAGTTGCGGAGGCGAACTTCGATTCCGCTGCCCTGCATATCCTTGGCGAAGGCCTGCGCGTTTTCTTCCTTGGTGTAGTGATAGGGATAAACGATAGCGGGATGGAAGGCCTTGACGGCCTCTGCGGCGGCTTCGGGCGTCATGGTGTAGGGCAGATTCATGCAGACAAAGGCCACGTCGATGTTCTTCAGGGCGCGCATTTCCGGCGTACCCTCGGTGTCCCCGGAGAAATAGAAACGCTTGCCGCCATAGGTAATGACATACCCGTTGCCGCGGCCCTTCTCGTGGAATCCGCCGGGCTTCAGGTTGTACATGGGAATGGCTTCGATTTTGAAAGCGCCGAGAGTGCGGTTCTCACCGTTGGAAATCACGGTGCAGCCCGGTACCTGGGCGGCCACCGCTTTGGGGGCAAGAATCACGGTGCCGGCCTTTTTCAATTTAGCCACCAGCGCCGGCGCCATGTGGTCGCCATGAATATCGGTAATCAGGATGTAATCGGCTTGCGGCAGACCTTCATAGCTGCCTTGAGCGGGGTCGATGTACATCACTTTTCCGCCGGCCCGAATCATCAGGCTGGCATGTTGTATGGGCGTGAGCTGGAGCGTTCCCGCCGAGGTGGAGAACTCTTCAGGCGCAGTGCACCATGCTGCCGCCGCGGTAAGCAGGAGGCCGATCGCCAATCGTGTCATATGAGGTAGATTCTACCAGTGACACGCGGGCGCCCGCGGCGGGCGGCACGCAGGCGCCTGGAACCGGGCTGTAGCGAGGCCTACGCGCCTACCAGTTCGCGATCGTGGATGGAGCGCAGCGTGATGGGCACAAAATCGCGCTTTTCCGCGCCGGTGTAAACCTGCCGCGGGCGGGCGATCTTGCGGTCCGGATCGAGCATCATCTCTTCCCATTGCGCCAGCCAGCCTACCGTGCGCGGGATGCCGAACAGCACGGTGAACTGATCTGCGGTGAAACCCATGGCCTGATAGATAATTCCGGAATAGAAGTCCACATTGGGATACAGCTTGCGCTTAATGAAGTATTCGTCGCTCAGGGCGATCCTCTCCAGTTCGAGCGCGATGTCGATCCTCGGATTGCGTCCGGTGACTTCGAACACTTCCTCGGCAACCTGTTTGATGATGCGGGCGCGCGGATCGTAGTTCTTGTAAACCCGGTGGCCGAAGCCCATGAGCTTTCGTTTGCCTTCCTTGACCTGCTCGATGAAGGCCGGAATGTGCGCGTTGGACCCGATTTCATCCAGCATGCGCAATACTTCTTCGTTGGCGCCGCCGTGTAAGGGGCCGGAAAGCGCGGCAATGGCGGCGGCAGTGGTCGAGAACGGATCGGCATTGCTGCTTCCGACCGCGCGCATGGTGCTGGTGCTGCAGTTCTGCTCGTGATCGGCATGGAGGATGAACAGCACCTCCAGCGCGCGCGAGAGCACCGGATTGGCGGCGTATTTGGGTTCGGTCTTCCGCCACAGCATGTTCATGTAGTTCTGTGTGTAGCTCAGGTCGGGGTCGGGATAAACGTACGGACGGCCAAGGCGGTGACGATAGGAGAAGGCGGCCAGGGTGGGCATTTTGCCGATCAGACGGACAATCTGTTTGCGGCGGCAGCGGGCGTCGGCGATGTTGCGGACGTCCGGATAGAAGGTGGAGAGAGCAGCCACGGTGCTGATCAGCATTCCCATGGGGTGGGCGTCGTAATGGAAGCCGTCCATGAACTTGCGGACGTTCTCGTGAATCATGGTGTGGCGCATTACGCGGCTGTTCCACTCCTCGAGTTGTTCCGACGTCGGCAGTTCCCCATTCAGCAGAAGGTAGGCGACTTCCAGGAAGGTGCATTTTTCGGCAAGCTGCTCGATCGGGTAGCCCCGATAGCGAAGAATCCCAGCGTCGCCGTCCAGATAGGTAATAGCACTCTGGCAGGAGGCCGTATTCATGAAGGCGGGGTCATAGGTCATCAGCCCGAAATCTTCGGGGCCGGTTTTGATTTGGCGGAGGTCCATGGCCCGGACAGTGCCATGGGAGATCGGAACCTCGTAGGTTTTTTGAGTCCGGTTATCGGTGATCGTCAGTGTCTGGTTGTCCATACGTGCATCCTCCTTAGCGAGAGCACAGAACGTTTCCGCCGCACACCGTGCACGTATAATTCCAGACTAAAAGATCGGAAAATACCGCGTTTTGAGGATAAAACTGAGGATTTGCGATAATAGAGGTGTGAGCACCGGGGCTTTTGACGCAAGCTACTGGGTGCGCCAACCCCACCGGTGCCCGCGCAGTCAGGGAGGGGCATGTTATCCACGAAACTGGTACAACTCATTGAGACGCATTGGGATACGATCGCTCAGAGGCTCATCGTGGCGGTGCGCAGTCATCCGGATATGCAGGAACTGGCAAAACGTCCGCGACTCGAACTTCGGGAGTGGTGCCGGGACATTCTGGAGAATTTGGGTGATTTACTGAGCGCAAAGGACCATGAAGAGCAGCAGCAGCGTTATCGCGTTCTGGGCAAAACTCGCTTCGAAGAGAACGTACCGCTGCATGAAGCGGTGCTCCGGTTCCATATGCTGAAAGAGCTCGTGATCGAGTTCATCCACGAGCAGGGATTCCCGGTCAATGCGATGCAGCTTTATGCCGAAGAGGAACTGGAACTGCAATTGGGAAGGTTCATCGACGCCGGCGTCTACCACGTTGTGCGCGGGTATGAGAACGCCCTGCGGCGAGCAGCGCGTCTGGCCTCATAGGCGCTAGGGGTCCGACAAAATCCTGGAGCTCCGGGCACAGTGGAGTGCCGCTGTAAGTGACTGCACCAATTGATTTTCGTGGCTGTCGCCTGAGACCGGAACTCTGCCGCGGCCGGGCACGGCGACCGGAATCCCGGCGAACGGAAATCCCTGAGTTCCATGAGATTCACCGTGACGATTCCGCAACAGGCACGTCAAAGTCCACAGGCAGACTGAACGGAAGTTGTTGACAAGATAAGCTATCGTGGTTTTATGGCCCAGGATGCAGCCGGAGCGGTTGGGGCCCGATTGAGTCCACACGTCGATTCATTGATTCGGGCCGCTCAGGGCGGCGATCAGGACGCTTTTGAGCAACTGATCCGCGCGTACGACCAAAGTGTGCTTCGGCTGGCGATGAATCTGTTGCGCAGTCCGGAAGATGCCCGTGATGTTTATCAGGAAGCGTTCCTCAGGGTATACCGCAACCTGCACTCGTTTCGATTCGATTGCAGCTTCCATACCTGGCTGTACCGGATTGTGACCAACATCTGCCTGGACCAGTTGCGGAAGCGAAAGGTTCGCAAAGAGGAGTCCACGATCGTGGAAACCAGTGACGGACCCATCGACCGGATGGACACTTTTGAGGAAGAAGGCGCGGAGAGCGATCCGGAGCGTTCCATGTGGAACGGGCAGTTGAAGCGGCGCATCGACGGCGCGTTGGAAGATCTGACGCCTCGGGAGCGGATGGTTTTCGAACTCAGGCATTATCAGGGACTACGTTTGCGGAACATCGGCGAAATGCTGGGGACAACCGAAGAGGCGGCCAAGAATTGCCTCTTCCGGGCGACACAGAAGATGCGTTCGGCGTTGGGAGATTTCGTATGAATTGCGATGCGGCGGGGAAATTGATTCCCCTGTATTATTACGGTGAGTTGTCTCCTGAGGACGAGGATGATGTGGAGGCGCACTTTCACGAGTGCGCGGCCTGTGCCCGGGAGATGACCAGGCAACGGGCCTTTGCCAAAGCGGCGGACAGTTTGATGGTGGCGCCGCCACACACGCTTCTGGAGGACTGCCGGGCGGATCTGACGGCGGCGATTCAGGGCGGCGCGCCGCGCATCCGCCGGCCGGAGAAGGGGCCCTGGACGCTCTTCCTGGAAGCGATCGGCCTCTCTTTTACGGGCGTTACGCGGTACCGCCAGCCTGTGGGGGCGATGGCCTTGATCGCCCTCGGCTTTTTCGCCGCGCGCTATACCGGCGCAGGCATGGGCAATTTCGCGATCACGCCCTCCGGGAGCGCGCCGGTGGCGTACACCGCCTCAATGACCGGCGACGACGTGTTTTCCACGGTGCGCAGCGTGCAGCCGGACAGCGCCGGCCACGTGCAGATCGCCTTGGACGAGACGCGGCGCCGCGTGGTCTCCGGGGACGTAAGCGATCCCGCCATCCAGAAGTTCCTGGTGGCGGCGGCCAGTGAAGAGAATCCCGCCGTGCGTGTGGAATCGGTGGGACTGCTGAAGGACCGTGCGGCTTCCAGCGAAGTTCGCGACGTGCTGTTGAATGCGCTGGCGCACGACGCCAACGCCGAGGTGCGGCTCAAGGCATTGGAAGGTTTGAAGGGGCTGGCGGGCGACGCGGCGGTGCGCAAGACCCTGGCGCAAGTGCTGCAATCCGACGATAACGCGGCGGTGCGGCTGGAGGCGATCAGCCTGCTGGTGACGCGCCACGATGACACCATGGTCGGAGTGCTGCAGAGCCTGGTACAGAAAGACGGAAACAGCGCGGTTCGCCTCAAGTGCGAAAAAGCGCTAAAGGACATGAATGCGTCAGTCGGCACTTTTTAGCGTTCTGCCCGCGGTCGCGGTGCTCGCCTGGGTCCTGGTGAACCAGGGTTACAGCCAGGAAATGCTCCAGCGCGAAGGCGGCGGGTGGGTGCGGACGATCACCGGCACGGCCCCCCCGGAAGCCCGCCTGCGGCTGGTAGGCCACGGCCCGGTGACGGTGGAGGCGGGTGTGGCGCGCGAGTTCACCTACACGGTGGCGGTGAAGGTGCTGGCGAGAACCGAAAGCGAGGCTCGGCGCAAACTGGCGAACGCCCGGGTGCAAATATTCAGCGAGCGCGGAATCTGTGTGGTCAATGTTCCGGGGGGCGAGGCTTTGTCGACTGTGACGCTGCGCGCGCCCCGGCTGAACGCGGCGGAGATTTCGACTTCGGACGGCACGGTGGACGTGCGCGGAGTGGATGGCAGCCTCAGCGTGCGTTCGCGCGCGGGTGAACTGTTCGCGGACCGGATTCAGGGCGATTGCGACCTGGTCACCGGGGGCGGTGCGGTTTCGGTAGGACAGGTGAACGGCAACCTGCATTGCAGCACCGGCGCCGGGCGTATTTCGGTGAAGAGCGCGCGCGGGCAGGCCAGCCTGATGACCGATGGCGGCGACATCGTGGCCGACCATGTGGGCGGGGAAGTGACGGCGCAGACGCGCGGCGGGGGCGTGCATATCGGCTCGGCCGGCGGAGCTGTCAACGCCACGTCCGGAGGCGGGGAGATTGTGATCGAACATGCCGGCGGCCAGGTCAGCGCGCAGAATATGGCGGGGCCGGTGCGAGTCAGCGGAGCGGTGGGCGTCCACTGCGTCTCTACGGGCGCCGTGGCGCTGAGTAATATTTCCGGGGCCATGAGCGTTTCGACGGCCATGGGCAGCATTTTCGCCAATCTGCTGGGCAGCCGGCCGGCCGATTCATTTCTGGCCACCGGCAACGGCGATATCACGGTGCTGATACCGTCGAATCTCGGGCTCACCATTCGCGCCGCCAATCAGATGTCCGACAGTCTGCGGCGCATCATTTCGGATTATCCGGCGATTCAGATTGGCCGGCGTGGGACGCAACTGGTGGCAGAGGGCCGGGTGAACGGAGGCGGTCCCCTGCTGCAGATTACGGGGACGGGTGGGACGATTTTTATTAAGAGGCAGTGATAAATCGGTCGGGGTTTGTTGCCATGAGAGGCTTTCAGAAAATCGGGTTGGCATGGCTGGCGGCGGCCTTGATGGCGCCGGGCGGCTTTGCACAGACGGCGCGCCACGATGCCAATCAGATGGTGTTGCAAAAGGACAGTTCGTACCTGGGAATCGGAGTGCAGGATGTGGACTCCGACCGGGCCAGGGCGTTGAAGTTGAAAGAGGACCGGGGCGCGGAAATCACCAGCGTGGATCCCGATACTCCGGCCTTTAAGGCGGGGATCAAGCCGGGCGACGTGGTGCTGGAATACAACGGAACCACGGTGCAGGGGACCGAGCAACTGCAGCGCATGGTGCGCGAAACTCCGGCCGGCCGGTCCGTCAAACTGGGATTGTGGCGCAACGGCGCCGCTCTGACGCTGACCGCGACGGTGGGACAGCGCAAGGGCCTGTGGATGGAGACACCCAGTGGGGACATCAACGTGGTGATGGCGCCCATGCCTCCGATGCCTCCCATGGCTCCCATGGCGCCGGTCGCGATGCCCCGGATCATCGCGATCATGCCCACCGCGTTGCTGGGAATCGAAGGCGAACCGCTAAACCAGGAGCCGCAATTCGCGGAGTTCATGGGGGTGAAGGACGGGGTTCTGGTGAAGGCTGTGAACCGCAACTCGGCCGCCGAACGGGCCGGAATTAAAGCCGGCGACGTGATCGTCAAAATCGACGATACGCATGTTTCCAGCTCGGGCGACATCACCAGCACGCTGCGGACAGCGCACGGCAGGCGTTCGTTCACGCTGACGGTGGTCCGGAGCAAGAAAGAAATGCCGGTGCCGGTGACGATCGAAGAGCGGTAGCTTACAGTTTTCTGCCTAAGATCGCGTAATCCAGGGCGCCGAAAAAAGCCTCGCGGAAATCCTCCGGCAGGGAAGCCAGCGACGGCATCGATTCCACGGCGGGCGCCAGACGGCGTACTTCGATGCCCCCCACGCCGAACTCCTCCAGATAAAAGGCCAGCAGCGGGTGCGGAACGGGGCGCTGGTGCGTGGGATCGAGATAGAAGTGCGTGGCGAAAATGGCCAGGCACTCCGGGTTCGGCGTTTCAATGGCGATGACCCCGTGGCGCGACAGGCGGCTGGCGCACAGACGCAGCATCTCCGGCAAACGCGACGGCGGCAGATGCTCCACCACCTGGGAGCAGAAAATGCCATCGAGCGAAGCCTCGGGCAAGGCCGCAAGGTATAGGAACAGGTCGGCTGTTTCGGCGTCGAGGCCTTTGTGGAGGCAGGTGGCCACGGATTCTTCGCTCAGATCGATGCCGCGTGCAGGCACACCGGCCTCGCGCATCATTTCGAGAAACTCGCCGCGCCCGCAGCCGATATCCAGCACGTTCCGCGCGCCGGCGAAATAGGGAAGATAGAACTGCTGGCCGGCTTTGACGTACTCTTCCGCGCCACGGAACCGTTCGGCGAAACGGCCGTAATCGAAGGGCAGGGAAGCCGGCGATTCCCCAGTGGGAGTCCCCTGCGGCGGTTCCGGCAACCCGCCGCGTACTTCAGCGCGCTGGCGGATGGTGCGCAGCTCGGAATGGATCAACCGCTCGTACTCCAGCCGGATGCGTTCCATGTCCGCCCACAGACGCTGCTGCACCTCGATCATCTGGCGCTGGAGCGCGCCGGTGAAATCCTGGTGCTGGGCGCGCACCTGGTCGCGGTAGCTGGCATCCATCAGGGTGGCGCGGTGCTGCGCCGCGCCCTGGACGTCGGCCACACTGCGCAGGAACTGCATCTCGTTCTGCTGGAGTTTGCGCTCCCAATCCGCCCGCCAGTCGGCCCAATGATTGCGGATGTCCTTGAGTTCGCCGGCGGTTTTCTCGGCGTCGGCCATGCGGCCGGCGAGCCGGTCGATGGCGCGGTTGGTTTCGCCCAGCGCCTCGATGGCGGCATCCACGGCGGAAACGATCTTGCGATTGAACTCCACCTGTTCGCGCACGTGCCAGTCCAGCACGCGCGCCAGAAATTTCTTCCAGGCCTGAACCAGGCCGTTGACCAATCCGCCGGGCCGCGGATTCACCGTGCCGATGGCGGCCACTTTGCCCAGGGCGGCGTCGCGCGCATGCACCAGCGGCATCAGGTCGGCCAATGGAATGGCGGAATCGCCTGGCATGACCCCCTGGGGGTGCCGGCTGCGCACACGGTCGCGGACCTCCTGCAGGATGGCGATCAGCTCAGCGCTTTCCACGCGTGCGCCTCCGGGGACGGGCAAACGCCGCGGTCACCAGGGTGGTCAAACCGCCGCGCGCCGAAAAATCGCCGACCACGGTGGCGCTCACAGGATTCGCCGCCTTCACCACGTCGCGCAGGATGCGGTTGACCACGTTCTCCTGAAAGATGCCGAGATCGCGGTAGGCCAGCAGGTACATCTTGTACGATTTCAGTTCCAGGCAGAGCTTGTCGGGCACATAGCGCAGGACGATTTTGCCGAAATCGGGGAGCGCCGGTCTTGGGGCAGACACAGGTGAATTCCGGCATGACGATTTCGATTTCGTAATCGGCGTACTGGTTGGGCCAGGTTTCAATTTCGGGCAGCGGGGCGTGGACGCCGGCCGCGGCGTGTTCGTCGGTATAGGCGCGTTTCATGCTAAGGCTTTCGAAAGCAGGTCCAGGAAAAGGCCCGACATCGGCGACCACGCCTACCGCCTGGCCGGTGCCGCGGTCGCTGACCTTGGTGGCCACCGCCGGGTTGATATCCACGCACACGATTTTGACCCAGCTCGGCAGCATGTTTCCGGTGGCGATGGAGTGCAGCATGGAGCCCAGGCAGATCACCAGGCCCGGCGCCCTTCAACTGTTCGGCGTAGGCGTCCTGGGCGGCGTTCATGTCGGTGATGGTGTCGGGCAGGGGGCCATCGTCGCGCAGGCTGCCGGCCAGCACGAAGGGCACGCCGGCCTTGACGCACTCGTAGAGGATGCCGGATTGCAGGCGGCCGGATTCGACGGCCTGGCGACCGATCCCGGCATGATAGATGGCGTTGATGGCGCGCATGTGGTTGCGGTGGCCGTGCTCTTCCTGCCGCCCGTCGCTCAGCCGCACGCCGAGCGAGGTGCCGAACAGGGCGGCTTCGATATCGTGCACGCCCAGCGCGTTGCCGCTGAGCACCGCCTGCACGCAGCCGCTGCGGATCAGCGCGCTGAGTCCGGCCACTCCGCCGGTATGCACCACCACGGGACCGGCCACCACGACCACCTTGTTTCTGCTCGATGGCCTGCTGCACCAGGGCCGCGGTCTGGCGCACGGCGGTTTCCACCTGGCGTTCCGAGGAGATGCCGTTGGACATGAAGGCGAAGGCCAGGCGGTCGCGCTCCTTGGCTTCGGGAACCACGCGGATGCCGCGCAGACCCACCACAATGCGGTCGCCGGCACGCAGGTCGCGCAGCCGGCGGCACCGGGCGCGCCCTTCGGCCACCACGATCATGGCGTCCATGCGCTGGTTTTCCACTTCGATCCACTTCTGGCTCCGTGCCGCACCAGGGTGCGATGATTGGTGGTGGAATAGAAATCCTCGGGCGCGCACTTGTCGCGCTCCACCACGCGCAGCAGCAGCGTCTCCGGTATCGACGGGGGCGCAGCCCAGCTCCAGCAGGCTTTGCAGCAGGCGCTCCAGTGCGGAAGCGTCGGGGGTTTCGACCTTCAGCCGGAGATACGAGGGTTCGCTGTTGGTGCGGCCGATCGCGGAACTGTTCCACTTCGAAGCGGCCGCTGTACTCCACGACCTTATCGAAGATGTTCTCCATGATGTGGGAGTCGATCAGGTGGCCTTCGGCTTCGACCACTTCCTGGAATGGCATAGAGTTACTATTGTAGCGGCTTACGCCTGTGCCGCCGGCGCGAAGCGGTCCAGAGCACCCAGCAACTCGCGGATGCGGACGGGCTTGGAGAGGTATCCGTCCATGCCGCTTTGCAGGCAGAGCTCGCGATCGCCTTTCATGGCGTGAGCGGTCATGGCAATGATGGGAATGTGACGGCCGCTCCCGCGTTCCGTGCGCCGGATTGCCTGCGCCGCTTCCAGCCCGTTCATAATCGGCATCTGGACGTCCATGAGGATCAGGTCGAAGGAGCCCCGCGTCAGAGCCTGGAGCACCTCGCGGCCATTGCCGGCCAGGACGGCGCTGTGACGGTAGTTCTCCAGCATGCGCATCACGATCTGCTGATTCACCGGGTGGTCTTCGGCGACCAGAATCCGCAGGGAGTGGGAGTTCCTGGGGCAGGCCGCAATGTCTGCGTCAGCCGTTGATTCGACTGGGGCAGTTTCTCCGAAAGCCGGCTCGGTGGCGGAAATGGTGAAACGGAAGCAACTGCCCTGACCCAGCCTGCTTTCCACCCAGATTCTGCCACCCATCATCTCCACCAGCCGCGACGAGATGGTGAGACCCAGGCCGGTGCCGCTAAACCGGCGGGACATGGAGCCGTCCGCCTGAGCGAACGCCTGAAAGATGGTGTCCTGTTTTTCCTTCGGGATGCCCATGCCGGTATCGTACACGGCAAACTCGAGTTCCCGGCCGTTGTCGCGCGAAGCCGCAGAGACTTCCACCGACACGCTTCCGGAATCCGTAAACTTGACTGCATTACCCAATAAATTCAGCAGGACCTGCCGCAACCGCAAAGGATCGCCGTGAATACGATCGGGCACGTCGGAGTGGATGTCGCAAGCCAGTTGCAGACCTTTCTGACCAGCCCGGACGGAAAGCAGGCGGACAGTGTCTTCGACACACTCGCGAATCCGGAACGGGATCAGGTCCACATCCAGTTTGCCGGCCTCGATCTTGGAGAAATCCAGGATGTCATTGATGATAGCTAGCAGCGCCTCGGCGGAGTTTTTGACGATCATCAGCGATTCGCTTTGTTCCGGCAGCGTCCCGGCATCCAGCATCACCTCGATCATCCCCAGGATTCCGTTCATCGGTGTACGGATCTCGTGGCTCATATTCGCCAGGAACTCGCTCTTTGCCCGGCTGCCGGACTCGGCCTTTTCTTTGGCGCCGGTCAGTTCTTCGTTCAGTCTTCGCAATTCCGCGGTACGAGCCGAAACCTGCTCTTCCAGGCTCTCGCTGTGGCGTTGCAGGATGCGGTCGCGATTCTGGATTTCGGAGAGCATCTCGTTGAAACCGGCGATCAACATGCCGATTTCGCCGTTAGTGGACATCTGCGCCCGGATGCCGTAGTTCTTGAGTACGGTCACGGCCTTGGCCGTCTGGACAAGGTGAACGATCGGATCGGAGATGAGCCGCTGGAGGTGTGCGGCGATGACATACGCCACCGCGCTGGAAGCCGCGAATACCATCAGGATCATCCACAGCGAGTGGCGCAGCCGCTCGCCGAGTCTCGCCATGTCCGGCCGCAGGTAAACTGTGCCGAGTGTCTGGCCATTCCAGATTACCGGCTGCCAGAATGCCAGACGCCCGTTGCTAAGTTCAAAACCGGCGCGGCCGGCCCGCGGCGGCACCATCGCGTCGTCGCCAGAGCGTTGATAGTTCGTGAAGAGCCGGCCATCGACCGTGTACAGGCCCGCGGCGACGATCCCAGGCTGGGTTTCCAGGCTTTGGAGGAGGTTGTGAGCGGAATCCTCGTCGCCGAAGCTGAGCGCGGCAACGCTGTTCTGCCCGATCATCTGCGCCAGGATCTCGAGTTTCTCCCGGACATCCGAGCGCCGGTTGGAGACCTCCGAGAGGAACATCAGACCGCAGACCATCAGAAGCGCGGCGGCGACCGTCGCCATCATAATCGACTGCAGCTTGTGTTTGAGGGAAAGTCCGCTCAACCAGGGAATCCTGACTCCTCTCACTGCGCTGCTCCTTCCACGACTCTCGCCAGGCGCAGCAGCTTGGAACTGATCTGCAGGCGGTCCTTTTGCGCCGCCGCCAGGTTGATGCGCAAGCGCACCCGGTGATCCACAATCTCGAACCCGATGACGCCGCCGGCCTCACAGAATCCCGGCATATCGCCCACCGTCAGGACGTCCGGATGGAGCTGGTTCAAAATTGCGCGAAGCCTGGGGTTCTCTGAAGAGGAGATGAATACGATCTGGCAGGCCGTGAGGTCCCTCGCGTTGCGCGATCGGCGTACCGTGAAACTCCGGCCGTTCAGGCTTTTTCCCTCGACTACGGCGTTCAGCACCGCGCCGAACGGATCCTGGCCGACCACGCCGATGCAGACGGTGCTTTTCCCGGAATCGTCCAGCCACTGCACGAAACCGGCGAATTTGTAGAGGAAGACGGCTTTGAGCTCATACTCGCCCGCCGATTGCGCCCGGGCGCCTCCCTGCGCCAGAACCAGCGCCAGGCACAAACAGGCGAACCTCACGCGGAAATGAGTCAAAAACGCCACGCAATCCTGCCATAGCCGCTGCGCATGGCCGCCGTCCCGATGGTGCTGAAAGCATCGCCGAATTCCAGAGTTCGCGGGCGCAGCAGATTCTGCCCGACCAGGCTCACCTCGACGTTTTCTCCAATCCGGCGCGCCAGCCGGACATCCAACCTGGTATGCCCCGGAATCGAGGAACCCGGTAGTCGCGCCATGTAATACACGGACTGATCGAACTCGGTCTTGCTGTTAAGGTTGAACCACGAATTAATTTGCAATTGATTTTGCGGGAAGCCGGAGGCGATACTCGCGGACGTCGCCCCATGCGACGAAGGTTCCAAGCCCAAAGTGGCGTGTAAGTACGAGTACGACGGCCGAATCCGCCAGCCCTTCGCGGGAGTCCAGTTCAGGGATACCTCGCCGCCGTAATCCACTGACCGAGCCAGGTTTTCAAAGGTCATCGGAGCCATGACCATCATGGGTGAACCCGGCGTCACGGTCACCGGCCCCGGCTCGTAGGTCTCCAGGTGCTTGTAATAGCTGAGGAACGTGGCGATGTCGGCCGTGAGCTTGTCCGAGAGGCGTGTGCGGTACCCGGCCTCGTAATCGTGCATTTCCTCATCGTCGAGTTGCGGGTTGCCGTAAAGACGAACCACCTGCATTACGTTCGGCGCAACCGCCGCCGATAACAGGTCCACCTGAATGCCGGTATCGGTCCTCGACGGCAAGTGGTCGGCTTTTGCGGCCGACAGCCAGACCGTATTCCGACCCGACCGGGGACTCCAGGCCAGGCGCACGCCCGGCTCGTCTTCCCAGCCGCCATAAGGTCCGTGCTCCAGGCGCCCGCCCAGGGTGAGGGCAAGCGAGGGAGTAAGCCGGACTTCATCCTCTAAGAAGGCGCTCCACAGATTGTCAGTACGCGATGCCGGCGATAGAGAAAGAGCCGGACCGGCCGCAAGGCTGGACGGGCTGGCCCGGTAGCCCAGACCCCAGACAATCTCCTGCCGGCTGCCCAGGCTCACACGCTGCTGGAATTCCACGTCGATACTTCGTACCTTCTCGGGCGAGCCGAACTCCGTCCGGCGATAGGAATCGTAATAGGCCTGTAGCGAGGTTTGCGAGCCGCCTTCCGTCGAGTGAGTCCAACGGGCCAGCAGACTGCCGCCGGAGGAGTCAAATTGCTGCCCCACGAGCGCCTGGGAAGCGGAAGGTATCCATCCCGAACGGACCGTCTCGTGCTCCCTGTTGAAAAACAGGTCGCCCTCCACCATCAGCGCGTCGCGCGGCGAAAGATCCCAATCCGACCGGAAACCACCGTGAACTCCAGACCACCGGTCGTAGGCGCTGCCTCCGCCGGGCATCGCGGAATTGCCCTCCTCGCGGAAACGGCCGAAGACCCTGTAGGCCCCCGCCTGTCCGGCTTTGCCTCCGAATTGGGCGGTGTCCAGCGTGTGCGTGTTCGAGCCGCCACCCGCGCCGATCATGCCTCCTTGAGTATCTTTGGCGGACTTGGTCAGGATGCTGATCACTCCGTTGACCGCGTTGGCCCCCCAGAGAGTGGCGCCCGGCCCGCGGATGACTTCGATCCGCTCGATGTTTTCGAGCGGCAGTTCCTGGTTGTCCCAATACACTCCGGCAAAGGTGGGCGTGTAGACCGAGCGGCCATCCACCATGACCAGCACCTTATTGGAATAGCGGGAGTTGAATCCTCGGATACTGATGGCCCAGATGTTGGCATCCACCTGCTGCACATCTACCCCGGGGGCCATCCGCAGAACGTCGGGAAGACTGGTAGCGCCGGAGCGGCGGATGTCTTCGGCGCTGATGACGAAAACGGCGGCAGCCGAGCGGCCGAGGTTCTCTTCCCTTTTGGAGACGGAAGTCACCCGGGTGTTGAGAAGCTGTTCCAAACTGGCATCGGCCAGACTGGTCTGGCCTGCGGCTGCGCCCGCGACATAGATCAGCAGGCACGCTCTACCCAAGACACTACGCACATTGTTTTTATCGGCAGATTAGCGGGCTATGATTAGCCGCTCCCGGTCTTTTCTTTTTCTTTGCCTGCCAAAAATGGCTGCCGCGGGACCCCGCCGGAGCTAAACTATAGCTAGGTTGACCGGGAAAGGAGCTTGGCAGATATGCGAGCAAACAACGCGCGAGTCGAGTTCGATCAGACCCACAAGCGCTGGGAAGTGCACATCTTCGTAGGCGCCGAAGTCATCAAGCGTCCCATCTCCAAAGACGCCGCCGAATCCGGCAAAGACGCATTGAAGGAACTGGCGATCCAGACGGCCAAGGACGAAGGTTACGACGTAGACCCAGCGGCGGTCACGGTGGTGTAAGAGTGCCGGCGGGCACAGGCACGGCGGGCACACGCAGTTGCAATGGCCGTTGTGCGGATATACAGTGTGCCCATGGACTCGAACCGCAGGACCTTCCTTACCTCGGCGGTTGCCGCCGCGCCGCTCTTCATTCCGCGCCGTGCCTGGGGCGCCAATGACCGGCTGGCGTACGGCCTGATCGGCGCCGGCGGGCGCGGGCGTTATCTGAACAATAATTTTCAGAAACTGGGCGCCGAGTGCGTGGCCATCGCGGAGGTCTACGAGCCCCATCTGGAAGCCGCCCGGAAGGATTCCCCCGCCGCCAGGCCTTACCTCGACTATCACGACCTGCTGGCGCAATCCGGCATGGATGCGGTAGTCGTCGCCACCCCCGATCACCAGCACGCTCCCATGCTCTTCGCCGCGCTGGATGCCAGGAAGGACGTGTACCTGGAAAAGCCCATGTCCCATTCGCTGGAGCAGAGCAAGGTAATGATCGATGCGGTGCGCAAGACTTCGCAGATCGTGCAGGTGGGCATGCAGCGGCGCAGCGCCCCGGCGGTGATCGAAGCCAAGAAACTGGTGGACAGCGGCATTCTGGGCCGCATCACCATGGCCAAGCCCATGTGGAACTGGAATGTCTCCAAGGCGCTCGACAACCGGCCCCTGCCCGGCAAACTGGACTGGAAGCGCTTCCTCGGGTCCGCGCCCGAACGCGACCTGGAGCCCATGCGCTTCCGCTCCTGGCGCTACTTCTGGGATTATTCCGGCGGCAACATGACGGACCAGGGCACGCACCTGATGGATGTGGTCCAGTGGTTCACGGGCTCGGGGCCGGCCAAGTCGGCGGTGTGCTTCGGGCAGGAGGCCAAGAATACGGGCTCGGAAGTGCCGGATGTGTTCTGCGCGGTGTTCGAGTATCCCAACCTGATGGCCACCTGGACCCTGAACTACTGCAACTCTTATGAGAATGACTGGTCCATCCAATTCCAGGGGGACGCCGGCACTATGATTCTCAACAACGCCGGCTACCGCATCTGGAAGGAGCCTGTGCCCAAGAATCCCGACCCGGTGCAGACCGTGGCCGCGCCCATCCCTATCGAGACGCACATTCAGAATTTTCTGGATTGCGTGAAGTCGCGGCAGCAGCCCAACGCCACCGTGGAAGTGGGAGCCAGCGCGGTCTCCGCCCCGCACCTGGCGAACGTGGCGTTTCACGCGGGGCGGCAGGCCCACATGGCGGCGGACGGTTTCAGCGCGGCATAGCGGCGCTACTCATAGCGGAGCGCTTCCACCGGGTCCAGCCGCGCCGCGCGGCCCGCCGGCCAGATTCCGAAGAACAGCCCCACCCCCACCGACACCATTACGCCCAACACGGCCGCCCACAGCGGCACCGCCGTCGGCAGGTTCGGGAAAATCAGACCGCGCAGCGCGCGAAATGGTCCAGCCCAGCATCAGCCCGATGATTCCGCCGAGTCCGGTCAGCACCACCGCCTCGGTCAGGAACTGTACGATGATGTCGCTTTTGCGCGCGCCTACGGCCTTGCGGATGCCGATTTCGCGCGTCCGCTCGGTCACGCTCACCAGCATGATGTTCATCACGCCGATGCCGCCCACCAGCAGCCCGATCGAACTGAGAATCACCATGACCAGCGCCACCGTGGCGGTCACGCGGTGGAAATGCTTCGATCATCTGCTCCGCCGTGGTCATGGAGAAATTGTCCGGGCGCGTTGAACGGCACTCGGCGCTCGATGCGCAGCACGGCGCGGACTTCATCCTGCGCCTGGTCCACCATTCCCGGATAGGCGATCGCGATCAGCATGTGCTCCTGTGCGCTGGGGAAATCTTGTGCATGGTGAAGTAGGGAACCAGCACGCGCAGATCGTCCTGGCCCGGCAGGGAGGCGGCCGGCCGGTCCATCACGCCCACCACCTCAGTTCGTGCCATCCACGCTGATCCATTTGCCGATCGGGTCCTGGTTCGGCAGCAACTGCTTGGCCACATCTTCCCCGATCACCACCACCGGCATATGATGCGAGTTCTCGGTGTCGGTGAAAAACCGGCCGTACTTCATGGTGGTGCCGCCGGCGGCGTAGCCTTCCTCGGTGCCGGCCAGTTGCGCCTGGTACACGTCGTTGCCCTTGTAGCGGGCGGTGTGAATCCCATTGGGCGGGAACAGGTACGGACTGACGTGCTCCACCGAAGGGCAGCGCTCGTCAATGGCGCGGGCGTTCTCCAGCGTCAGCGGTTTGCGGCCCGCTCCTCGCGCGTGGCTTGCCCCATCGCCGTTGTCTTGGAAACGATGATGGTGTTCGGCCCGAAGCTGCGGATCAGGCCGGTGATCGCGCCGTCCAGCCCGGCGATGATGGAGCCGACTCCGATCACCGCGCCGGTGCCGATAATCACTCCCAGCACAGTGAGGAACGAGCGCATCTTGTGCTCGCGCATGGTGGTCAGCGCCAGCCGGATTCCGGCACTCAATGAACCGATGTCGTCATTTCTCCGCCCTCAACGCTTCAATGGGATCCAACTTGGCGGCGCGCTGCGCCGGATAAATGCCGAAGAAACAGTCCCACCGCGCGCGGAGAGCGTCACGCCCACGATCACTGCGGTGGCCGGCACGGACATGGGCACCGGCGTCACGATGCGCACCAGCACCGCCACGATCCACGCCAGCATCACGCCGATCACGCCGCCCGATGCCGGAAAGCATGCGACGACTCCACCAGAAACTGATTGAGAATATCACGGCTGCGCGCGCCCACGGACTTGCGGATGCCGATTTCGTGCGTGCGCTCCGTCACCACCGCCAGCATGATATTCATGATCACCACGCCGCCCACCACCATGAAAACCGAAACCACACCCACGGCGGTGGCCGCGATGGCGCCGGTCAACTGGTTCCAGAAATTCAGCAGCGCATCGGAAGTGAGCATCGAAAAGGTGTCGTCGTCCTTCGGCCCCAGGTGGCGGTACGCGCGGATCAGCGTGCGCACCTCTTCCTGCGCCTGCATCAGGTGGTCATGATCCACCGCCGACTGCCGCGTAATCCATGCCGCTGCGCGCGCCCCAGATCTTGAAATAGGTCTCGACTGGGAATGATGATGAAGTTGTCCTGCGACTGGCCGAATACCGAGCCCTTGGCCTTGGCCACGCCCACCACCTCGAACGGGAGCCCTTCCACGCTGAATGGTCCGTCCGATGGCATTGCCCGTGCGGAAAGAACTTCGTGCTTGATATCGTTGCCGATGAACGCGACATTCAGGTGCCGGTCGTTTTCCGTGTCCGACAGGAAGCGCCCCTCCGCCGCCTCGAAATTCGGGATCACGGCCATGTTGGGAGTGGCGCCCGTCAGGGTCACGCCCTCAGCGACTTCTTTGCCGCTATGCACGTTTACCGCTGCGGACCGCCGAAATGCCGATTTCGCTGGTCAGCGTGGCATGCGACTTCGCAGAAACTCGAACTCCTCGCGCGAGAGTTGCGGATTGCGCCGCAGCATCTCGAGATACTTCTTGGGATCCCACTGCGTCATGACGATGCGCGTCACCGTGTAGCCGTCGGCGCCCATGTTGGATGACGTTCTGGGCAATGTACACGTCCATTCCGGAGATCACGCGACATCACCGCGATCAGCGTGGTGGTGGCCAGAATAATGCCGAGCAGGGTCAGAAAACTGCGCAGCTTGCTGCTGCGCAGGGACTGCACCGCGCCGGTCACCGCCTCCCAAAACGACGCGTGGGTAGTATTCATCTATAGACCTTGACGATGAGTGATCCAATTCATTATCGTCCTGTCGAGCCAAAAGCGCTCAGGGCCCCGGCTCAGGAATCCCAGGTGTCCCCCGGCGTCCGTCGCCATCAGTTCGATCCGCGGGTTGGCGCTTACCGCCGCGTGGCGAAAAATATCGAACGGCACGAAGGTATCGTCCTTCGCCTGCACCAGCAGCACCGGCACGCGGATCCGCTCCAGAAACCCGATAGCCGATTGCGTCCGGTAGTAATTGGCGGCGTTGCCGAAGCCGAAGGAAGGCGCCGTGATGCGGTCGTCGATGGCCTCCACCGTCCGCAGTCCGGCAAAATCGCGCGGCGAATAGCGGCCGGTAGCGCACAGGCGGGCGCGCATGTTGTTGACGAAGCGCCGCTCGTAAAATACGTTGTCCGGCTGCGAGATGCGCCGGGCGCACGCCGCCAGGTCGAGGGGTGTGGAAGCGGCGCACACGCCGCACAGCAGTTCCGGAGCCGATTCGCCCAATTCTCCCGCCAGTTTCAGCACCACGTTCCCGCCGAGGGAAAAGCCGGCCAGGAAGACCGGCGCGTGCCCTTCGCTGCGGAATTGCCGCAGCACCGCCAGCAGGTCGCTAGTGAGTCCGGCATGATACAGCGTCTGGCACAAGTGTTCGGTGCCGCCGCAGGTGCGCATGTGAAACCGGTGCGCGGCGAATCCCGACTCCAGCGCCAAGGTGCTCAAACTGCGGATATACCCCGCCTCGCCGGAGCCCTCGAGGCCATGCACCATGACAATCTCGCCTTTGGGAGAGCCCTCGGGCCGTTGCGATTCCACCAGCACCTGCACATCCGGCTCGGTCTGAAACAGCCGCCGCTCCAACGGAAATAGCCCGTTCAGATCCGGCCGCGGCCAGTAATGCGCGGCAATGGTTTGCAAATGAGGATTGCGAAAAAGGGGCCGCAAAGGTCGGACCATTATTTTCACCACGGAGTCACGGAGAACACGAAGGAAACACGGAGAAATGCGTTTGAGTGATGTTCCTCCGTGCTTCCTCCGTGTTCTCAGTGCCTCCGTGGTGAGGCCTCTGCCGGCGAACTCTCACCTGTCCATCACCGCCTGCACAAAGTCTCCCAACTGCTCCGCCGAGAATTCGTTGCCTTCGAAGTCTCCTGCCAGTTTACCGGCGCGGTCGATCACCATGGTGCGCAGCGGGTGGGTAAATAGGCCTTCATCCTGCCACACGTTCACGCCGAACTGCCGGCACACCGCCTGTACCTCAGCCAGGCTCCCGGTCAGGAAGTGCCAGGATTTGGGATCCGCCTTCCACGTGGCCGCGTACTTCGCCAGCACGATGGGACGGTCGTGCACGGGGTCGACGGTGATGCTCAGCAGCACCAGGTCGCGCCCCATGCGGGCGGCGAATCGTTGATTCAATCTGCCGAAATTGTTGGACAGGCGAAAGCAATAATTCGGCAGCGGGCAGCTTGTATAAATAAAGGTCACGCCCACTACCTTGCCGGCGAATTGCGAGAAGCTGACCCGCTGGTTGGCCTGGTCGAGCAGCGTGAAGCCGGGAATGGCCTGGCCGATCTTCAGCGCCTTGGTTCCCTCCAGCAATTGCAGACGCCGCGCCAGCAGAGGCTCCTGCTCCATGCTGGCGAAGTGGTGCAACTGAATTCCCTCGGCCCACGAATCGCCCGCATCCACCACCAGGGTGAACTCCACGTATGCGCCCGGCCGCAGATTCGCCAGTTCCCTGGCGTCGTGCACGAAAAACGGCATCGCCATGGCTTCCATGTATCCCGGAATGGCCGCTATGGACGCCACAAAGCTGCGCCGTGCCGCATCCACCTGCAACACGATTCCCGTGACCGCGTACCGCTTTGCCGCGCCCCAGGCTGTGGCGCAGGCCGCCAGCGCCAGCAGTTCCCGCCGCTTCACCGGCTGCCGCCTCCCAAGCGGTATGACGTCCGGGCCAGTTTCTTGTAATCTGCCGCGCCTTCGGTGATTTCGATCGCCTGATTCTTCGCCACGCCAGTCAATCGCTGGCGCGTTCCCGATCCCGGCCAGCGAATCTCGATGCTCTCGATCTGCGCCGCCTTCCCCAATCCAATATGCTGCTCTAGCGGCGAAGCCCCAAACGATCCGCCGCTCCCCACCGTGCGATAAACGTTCCGCGCCGCCTGGCCTTCGTCTTTCACCGTTACCTGAATCCGCGCGCCTATGGCCGACCGGTTGCTCTTCACGCCCACCAGCCGCAGGCTGATCCAATCGTTGCCGTGCCCCGGATTCTCGAACAGCCGGAACGCATGACTGTCTCCCGGCGCCGCCCCGCCGATCACCGTCAGGATATCTTCGTCGCCATCATTATCGATATCGGCGAACGCCACGCCGTGGCCCTTGTGCAATTCCCCGGTCCCCGAGGAGGCGCTGATATCCACGAACCGCTTTCCTTCTTTATTGTGCAGCAGCACGTTCGGAACCAGCGATCCATACGTAGGGTCGCCGGTCCCCAGGTACATGTCCAGGTAACCGTCGTTATCGATGTCGCCGAAATTCGCGCCCATCGGCATGAACACCTTGTCCAGCCCGGCCTCTTTGGTCACATCGCGAAATGCGCCGTTGCCCAGGTTGCGGTACAGCTTCAGGGTGCCGGCATTGTGCGGCAGCCCCAGGTAACTGCGCGCGGTCTCGTCTACCGACATGAAGTAGCTCGATACGAACAGGTCCGGCCAGCCATCGTTATCGTAATCGAAAAACCATGCCGGGAAGCTATGCCCGGTGCCCAATACGCCGGCCTCTTTGGCGACATCGGTAAACGTGCCGTCGTGATTGTTGTGGAACAGCGAATTGAATCCGCGATAGTTGGAGGCGTACAGATCCACGTAGCCATCTCCATCGAAATCTGCCGCCGTCACGCCTTTGGTGAATGCCGAAATATCGGTGCCGGAGCCGCGCGAAATATCTTTGAACGTGCCATCGCCCTTATTGAGGAACAGTTGATTGGGCCCGCTCTCATTGCCCACATACAGATCCAGCAGACCATCATTATTAATATCCGCCCACACTGCCGTCTGGGTACTGGTAGGCTCTCCCAATCCCGCCGCCACGGTGACATCCGTAAAAGTGCCATTGCAGTTGTTGCGCAGCAGTGACTTGCGCTGCGGCAGTTCCCACCCTCCGCGCAGCACCAGGATGTCCACGCAGCCGTCGTTGTTGTAATCGGCCTGCACCATATTCAGTCCGCCCAACTGCCCGCTCAACCCCGCCTTGTCCGCGCTGTTCACGAACGTGCCGTCGCCGTTGTTGTGGAAGTAGTGCATGGGCTGGCACATGTTGTAGCTCGATGTGACCACGTCCAGCCGTCCGTTGTTTTGGAAGTCATCGACAATCACGCCCGCCGCCATGGAGAACAGGTTGATCCCCGCCGCCGGCGCCACGTCCTTGAACCTGCCCAGGTCTTCCGCCGAAGCAAAGGCGTCCGGCGGCAGCAGATCCTGTTTCGGCACGTCCCCTGGATACTCTCCCAGGGTCATACAGGCCAGCATCAGCAGCCACTTGCCCTCCAGGTCGTCCGGGCGATACTTCAAAAACGCCAGGAAATGTTCTACGGCTTTATCCGAATCGGCGGTTTTGCCGTACTTCATCGCCGGGGTCATCGGAAACAGGCACCGCTCGCCGGGAGTCCGGTACACGCCGTTGGCAATCTCCGACTTGTGCAGGTACCCGATTCCCAGCAGTTCCTCCAGATAGGGCAGCGCGCGGGGCAGATCCTTCTTCGCCCGTGCGTATGCAATTTCCCACTGCGCCACCGCCTGGTCCATCTCGCCGTGATAGGCGTGGAGCTGTCCGAGAGCCACGCGCGCGGACATGGCGTCCTGGGCCTCCGTAGAGCTGGCGATCAGTTGCTCCGCGCGAGCCACGATGGCCGCGTAGGATTGTTGGCGCATCTCGCAGGCCGTGGCCAGGTTGCGGTTCCAACCCTCGGGCTTGTGAAAGCCCGCCAGCGCCGCTTCCGCTTCGTTGTTACCCGAGATGTCGAAGGTGAATCGTATGCTGGCTTCCGCGCTGACGGCATACTGCCGCGCCTTCTGCACATTGGCGATATTCGCGGTCTCGCTCGCCGGCAGCACCTTCAGAATGGCGTATCCCGTGGGAATCTTCACGGTCGCCGAAACGTCCCCCGGTTTGAGTCCGGCCAGGGCCGCGCGCAGTTCCGCCCGCAGACTGCCGGAATCGACGTTGCCCATCAGGCCGCCATCCACGGCAGTGGCGTCCACCGAGTTTTCCCGCGCCAGCACCGCGAAATCCGCCCCGGACTTTAACTGTTCCTGAATCTTCTCCGCCTCGCCCGCCGAACTCACCACGATCATGCGCAGCGGAACCGATTCCTGTCCGGTGACAGAGCCCAGAAGGAAAACGAGGACGACGAGGCAGCTAAGCGCGCTCCACCAACGAGCCATTGTCGCCAATAGTAGCACTGGTTGGGGCCGGAGGCTTGGGGGGCCGGGTGTGCGAGGTGTGCGACGGGTGTGACTTGAAAATGACGAGTGGCCGATTTTCTTTTTTTGTGGCATTCATTCAATCGATTACCGGAACCAGTGGTCAGTGTGGGAATCCAAATTGTCATTGCCATCGGACCGGCGATCCTGGGCACGGTCCTTACTTCCGGCTCACCCGCAAGGCGCAGGGCAAATCCGTCACCGAAACGTTCTCAACTCCGGCCCTGTTGGCGAAAGCCCAGCGAGAAGTTGCTGAGTACCACCGTTTCCGGGAATTGAGTGGCCATCTGTTGGACGTCAACGAACAGATCTGCGGGCTACGGCGAGTGGAGGAGACACCGCCGTCACTGCGGGAAAAAAAGGCGGAAGCCATCTGGCGGGAAGTCATTCGCGAAGAAGATCAGCTCTTTCGCGTGATCATCCAGGACCGACGCAAGAGCGGTCGTCTGGATCTGGAAGCGGTTGAGATGGCGGTTCGTCCGGCGCTGCACCATGCTGGGGCTGCGGCGCTGACCGAACTGCTCCAATTCCCAGCGCCGGGTGCCGAGCTGCAGTCCGTTCCCTGTTCGTGCGGCCATCGGGCTTGCTATCAGGAATTACGTACCAAGCCGGTTCTGACCGCCTTAGGCCCGGCGAAAGTGTCGCGTCCGTATTACTTGTGCACACGCTGCCATAACGATGGAGCGGAATGGATCTGGAACCCGACAGTGCGCCAGCATCTGGAGGATCATCCGCCCCATGCCGACGTCCTCGGAGCCGTTTTGTCGCAAGCGCAAGAGCTCGATGCCGACGGGTACGGCATCTATCACGACCTGCCGCATTTTTTCAGTGGCGCCGGTCGCCCGCTTGCGTCGCGTCTGTTGAACACGTCGTCCTCCAACTCCAAGTCTCTCGACAACTCGATCCTGTCGTGCGTCCTCCTCGCCGGCATGATCCAGTTCTGTGCCCGCGGGGCCGGAAAGATACAGATCGAATCCGATCTCAGCACCGAGCACCCGCCCCTCCCTTTGCGCATCAACTACATGAAGCTGTTTGTTGAGATGTGGTGCCGCGAGGTCGGCGGGCTGCCGACAACTTGGATGACAGACGGCACGCTAAGAAATTACTTCTCCGCTGATGCCGGGCTATTCCAGCCTGAGATGAAGACCGCATGGGATCAGCAGGTCGCCTGGCTCAAAAGTCCAAACGGCGAGAACTACTGCGCCGAAATCAGAAAAGGCATCGACCGACTTCGCACCGCGAAGATTGAGCCATGAACCGCCTTCTCTTTCGGCGGAGCGACTGCCGTTCTAGTCGCCCGGCAACCGCGTAAACGGCGCCCGTGGTATCAGGAACGGCCGCCGCGAATTGCGACCTTATGATTCAGCGCACCGGTAGACTCTCAATGACTGGCGCGAAGCGGCTCATCGAGCACTCCGAATAGTTCGTGTACATCCCCAGATGCACTACTATCCGCAACAGGATTCGGTCCACAAAGCTCAGCAGAGTGAAGAACTCATGCCCGGCATCGGCGAACCCAAGATCCTTGCCCTTGGCCGGGTCTTTCACTGACAGGAACTGTCCCGTATGAACCAAGGAATTCCGCGATGCGACAATCGCCTTGACGCTCTTCTCGTCTTCAACGAGGCCGAGTTGCTCAATCATATAGAGCACTACTCGGCGGAACGAGGGATCCCACTGCCCCAACTTGTCGCGAACTGCGCCCACGGCTTCCGGAGGAACATCGCTCTCTTTGAGCGCCGTCTTAATGACAGTCCCTATCTTCCTCCTCAGTGCTTGGGGTAGCATCGGTTCCCACACTTTTCCGAATACTCATCAACAAAAAGATCCTTCAGCATCTCCAGTACTTGAGAGTAGAGATATTTGCGGTTGGTTTCTCATGCCGCCAAACTGTTTCCTTCGGTTCTGGATAGATCCAAGCGGTCGCGGATGAATTTCACGAGGATTGAGGGTTTGGCGGTACTTGCGAGAAATTCCGGGAGGGTATGGCGGAGGGCAATGGCCACAACCTGTTCGGAGGGGGCCAGTCCCGGGCGAACAGTTCGGATCCACGAGCCGAAGGACTGCCAGACCAGCGTGGGGTTGGTCGCGGAGAGAATCTGCAGTAAGCCTTGGGCGATGAGCCCCAGTTGGATGTGGCGATGGTAGGCCGCGATCTTGCGACGCACGGCGTTGCGGTAGGCCTCCGATTTGTGGTGCAGGTATTGGTTGCCGCTCACGCGCCGTAGTGGCGTCATGGCCGCCATCCAGAAGTGATAGGCATAGGCGCCGATGACGTGGATGGCCTGCTTGAAGGACACTTCGATCTTGAAACGCAGGCCATAGATGCGGATGATGTCCAAAGCGGGGAGGGTCAGGTCCGTGCACATCAGCAGGATGACGCCGCGCTGTGGATGAAGCACCGCGACGAAGCGGACGAGAATACCGACAGGGCGCCACAACAGGTCGGCGGAGCGGAAGCGAAGGGTCACACCGTTTTCGCCATAGACGGGGCTGGGCGCCTCCTGGAGTTGGCCGACATCTTTCAGCAGAGTCGCGATGTTGACCTTCTTGCCGTACTTGGCGGGTCTACCCTTACGCCGCAGCCGATGTGGCGGCGGGGGTGTGGCCGGAAGAAAGCTACGCTATTGCATCTGACGCGCGTGACCAAGTGGTTTCCATGGGCCAGCAACCCGCGCACTACCTTGCCGCTGGCATAGTAGGCGTCGGCGACGAAGTAGAACGGCTGATTCAGCCCCAGTGAGCCGAGCAGCAGAATCATCTTGTCGAGCAGAGTTCGATGGTCGCGGTTGGAAAACACCGTGCCTTCGTGGATGCGACAGGCCAAAGGCAAGGCAAATACACTGGACAAGGCTTGTGTGAGCACAGCGACCGCCTGGCAGGAGTGGCCGAAGATGTACTCGGCCTTGTTATTGGACTCGGATTCTTGATGGAGTTTCTTGACTCCAGGCATCTTGCGACCGGCCTTGGCAACCTTGATTCCGTCGCCAACCAGAACCGGCCTGCCATCGATGCGCAGGATGCCGGGGTCTAGCCGGAAGAGCAGAGCGCACCAGGCGCGGGTGAGCTTGTCTAGATCCAGGGCCGGGCTGTGGAAGAAGTCCAGGAGGCGGTCGTAACAGGCCGGCTCCAGGCCCAGGGCGCGGACGATGCTGGTGACGCCCAGCAGATCCTTGCGAATGGTCATTCCCGCCAGACAGAGGGACATCCAGAGGAAGGTTCGGGTGCGGGCGCAAGCGGGCTGCAAATCGCACACCAGATTCCACCAATGGTTCCAAAGCATGAAGCGGCCTCCTTGCCGGTCGGCTCGAACTTCGGGTTGTGGGTATTGATAATTGATCGGGCATAGTATAGCATATATATGCTATACTAACCACACAAAAAGAGGACTCATGAGCCAGAAACGGATTCAACAGATCGAGCAGAGGATTGATCGGATCAAGAGGGCGCTACTGGAGATCGGCCCGATGCGTCCGGGCTCGCTCACCCGCCAGTACAAGGACCCCAAAAACCAAACCGGAGCCTACTGGCAGGTCAGCTATACCCGTCAGATGAAGAGCCGCACGGAGTACGTTCGCCAGGAATGCGTGAAGGAGCTTCGCCGCCGGATCACAGCCCACAAGCGGTTCAAACGCCTGGTTGACCAGTGGATCGACCTGAGTATCGAGCACTCCCGGCTGACCATGCAGATGGCAGAATCGAAGGCTGACTGATTGGGGAATTCGGTACTCTCAAGTCCAGTACAACGACCGTTTTAATGCCTCTCGCCTCGGCGTAGTCATTCTCAAGCCGGGCATCCAAAAAGGCGGCAATCAAACCATTCATCTTCCGCCAATCGCGGTTCTTAAATTGGTCAAGGCCGTGTTGAAGGAACTCCTGCAACATTCTTGTGTTTGCCTCGTAGCCGAATTCTTTGATTGGCGCCACCGCCAGAGAGCAATAGGGTTTGGTGCGACGAGCGGCGTGCACGGTTCGTATGCGCTCGCCCTGCGCGTTTTAACCCGGTCGCGACGATCCATTCGATAACGGTTCCCGCAGCCACGGACATCAGCTTGCAGATCCGGACCGCCAGATCGAAAGGCCATTCCTTCGGTGCCCCGGCAGGGGTAGGAATGTACAACTCACAGGTCGGTACAATCGCCCGTGTTTGCCAGAGCGTCACGATCCGTTGCACATAATCTGGCAAGGGCGTGATCTCCACGTCTACGCTTTGGCCGTCGATTATCAAAGCCATTCGATGGGGCGGCGGGTGGTGCGGTGGCTCGCCGAGATGAGTAAAAGGTGAAAACGCGAAGTTTGTCAGCAAGTCAGCAGATACCGGTGCGAATTTGTCGGCGGCTCCTTGTCGAAAACAGCAATCTTGCCAGGCAGAAAATACATCGAACCATATCCATCGCTGTCGAGAGACAACGGCCTGCCGCCGCGTTCCGTGTCCATCACAACTGTCAAGCCAGCCGCTGTCGTTCCGCGAAAACCCGCGGAGCCGCCTGTGTCCAGGAGAGCAAGCAAGTGAAAAGCAAACTCGTTCGGGAGTATGCGGTGGCAGAGAAGCTGTACCATACTGTTGCCGTCCTGGTCTGCCCGAAATTGGCAGGCTATACGGGCCCCGTTTTCAATCGCCAGATACCCAGTCCCCTCGTAGCTGGCGACGGCGTCCTGACTGTTGAACGCGAAACCTTCCTTCAGACGAACTAGCATGCGCGCATGATAACAGCCCGCACCAATGGCTTCCCCCTGCTCGGCACCAACCCGAAAATAGTGACGTGGACGGCGTCGCAGCGATGCGCCGAAGCATTCCCGGGAGCCCTGTTCTTTACGGGAAAACGAGCCTCTTAAAGGCCCGATTACGGCCCAGGAGTTTGTAGTAAATAATTGATAAAATTGATGCATGTGCAGCATTAGCTTGTATTGATGCAGCAGCATCTGCTTGTAAGTATACAGCGCCATTTGCTTGTAGATGTAAGACATGATATGCTTGCATACGTACAGCAACAAAGGCTTGGACTCGTACGGAAGGCAAGGCGCTATGGCAACTCCCCATGAAAAACTTGCGGCATCGCTCACCGTCCTTCGCGACCTGCAGAGGAACGGACGGCGGGTGTTCCAGTCCCGGGACTTCAGCCGCCTCCACCGCGAGCGCCTGCTTCAGAATGGGTTTCTCCAAGAGGTTAGCAAGGGATGGCTGATCTCCACTAGCCCTGGCGTGCGCGACGGCGACAGCACGCCGTGGTACGCCTCCTTCTGGGAATTCTGCGCGCGCTACTCCAACGAGCGATTCGGCGACGACTGGCACCTCTCGCCCGAGCAGTCCCTCCTGCTCCATGCCGAGAAAACCGTCATCCCGACACAGGTCATCATCCACAGCCCGAAGGCGAACAACCACAAAATCCCGTTGCTCTTCGGCACGTCCCTCTATGACCTTAAAATCCCGCAGATGCCGCCGCCCGCCGATCTGGCGGGGCGGGACGGTCTGCACCTGTTCACGACCGCGGCCGCGCTGATCCGCGTGCCCGAGGCGTTCCTTGCTGCCAATGCCATCGAAGCGCGTGTCGTCCTCGCCAGCCTGCGCGATGCCTCAGAGTTACTCCGCCGCCTGCTTGACGGCGGCCACACCGTTGTGGCGGGCAGGTTGGCCGGAGCCTTGCGCGGATTGGGGCGGGGCGATGCCGCCGACGAGATCGTCACCACCATGAAGGCCGCGGGCTACGACGTGCGCGAGAGCGATCCCTTCGCGGGCCGCGCGCTGGAACCCGCGCCCGCGGCGGCGGCACCGCCCATCGTCGGACGCATCCAGGCGATGTGGGCGTCGATGCGCGCGCGCGTCCTCGATGTCTTTCCGCCGGCGCCGGGGCTGCCGCGCGACACTGGCGCCTACATACGCTTCGTCGAGGACATCTATCAGAGCGACGCCTACCACTCGCTCTCCATCGAAGGCTACAGCGTCTCCGCCGAATTGATCGAGCGCGTCCGCGCCGGAAACTGGGACCCCGACCATCATGATGCCGACCGGCAGAGCCGTGACGCGCTCGCGGCGCGCGGCTACTGGCAGGCTTTCCAGGTCGTGAAGGCGAATGTCGGCGAGATCATCGGCGGAGCCAATCCGGGACAGCTTGTTCGCAACACGCACCGCGACTGGTACCGCGAATTGTTCCAGCCCTGCGTGACGGCGGGTATTCTTCCGGCGCGCGCACTCGCTGGCTACCGCAACGACGCCGTCTACTTGCGCACGTCGCGCTACGTGCCGCCGCGATGGGAGGCCGTGCGCGACGCCATCCCCGCGTTCTTCGACCTGCTGGAGCAGGAACGGGAACCGGGCGTGCGCGCGGTTCTCGGGCACTGGCTCTTCGGCTACATCCATCCGTATCCCGACGGCAACGGACGCATGGCGCGGTTCCTGATGAATGCGATGCTTGCCTCCGGCGGCTATCCCTGGACGGTAGTGCGCGTCGAGGACCGCAACGCGTATCTTGCGGCGCTCGACCGTGCGAGCATCGACGGCGACATCGAGCCTTTCGCAGGCTTTATCGCGGAACGCGTGCGCTGGTCGATGGAGCAGAGAGGCAAACGCAACTCCGAATTGTAGTTTAGGCGCCGTACTGCTGTTTCGTCGAATCGTGCCCAATTTGACGATTGATCGGCGATCTCGCCGGAGGATCGGGCCTGCCGCGAGCTATTTCGGCAGGAATTGGAAACGGAATCACGCCCTGCCCCGGTCTATTAGAGCCTGCCTGCAGGGCCAACCTTGTACACCAATTTTGCAAGTGATTAATTTTAAAAGAGTTGGTAGCGCTAACGGGAATCGAACCCGTATTTAAGCCTTGAGAGGGCTCCGTCCTAACCGTTAGACGATAGCGCCACGGGCGAAGAACTCTCAGTTTACCAGATGCACACGGAGCGCGGGATAATAAGGATGCAATGCGGCAGCTTCTCCTCATCTGCGCGGTGCCTTTCCTCCTGATCGCCGAGGACCATTGGGTGAAGTTTACCTCCGGCCCTTACGAAGTCCTCACCGACGCCGGCCCGCGCGTGGGACGCGACACTGTCGTTCGCTTCGAAGAGTTCCGCCACGCGCTCGGCCAGATCGTCGGCGAAGACGATCTCACCACGGCCATGCCGATCCGCGTCCTGGTCTTCAAATCCTCCAAAGGTTGGACGTCCCCCGCGCCGATCACCGAAGGCCGCGACCGTTACGCCATCGTGCTCGAAGAGAAGCAACCCGTCACCCCCGAGATTTACCGCGAGTTGACCCGGCTCTTCCTCACAGCCAACACCAGCCAGATGCCGGCGCGCTTCGAACACGGCCTCACCGAGTTCTTCTCCACCTTCACCAACAACAGCATTCACATCACCGTGGGCACGCCGCCCGCGCATCCCGACCTGGACTGGGCTCGCGTGCACCTGCTGGTGGTCGATCCGCAATATTTCGGCAAGATCCGCGTGCTGCTTTACAACCTCCGCAAGGGCGTGGATGAGGACGCCGCCTACCGCAACGCATTCGGCAAGTCCGCGGCCGACATTGAAGCTCAGGCCAAACAGCATCTCGCCGCCGGCAACTTTCAAACGGCATCGCTCAACAGCCGCCCGCTGGCCGAACGCGATTTCCCCGAAAAGGCCATCGCCGATTCCGACGTCCGGCTGGCGCGCGCCGACCTGCTCGCCGCCAATTCCGGCGCCGAATACCAGCGGCTGATCCAGGACCACCTCAAGATGCCGGAGGCCGAGGAGGGTCTCGGCCTGCTGGCCCTGCGCGCGGGCCGCTCCGACGAAGCGCGCCAGCACTTCGCCGCCTCCATCGATGCCGGCAGTACCAGCGCCCGCGCCTATATCGAGTACGCCAAGCTGGAACCTGACAACGAGAAGGCCGACAAAGCACTGCTGCGGGCGGCGGCTATCAATCCCAAACTCGACGAGCCGTTCGCCCTGATGGCGCAGCGCGACACCGATCCGGCCCAGCGGCTGATGCACTGGAAAGATGCGGCGGCGCGCAACCCGCGCAATCCCCTCTACTGGCAGAAACTCGCCGAGTGCTACCTGGCCGATCACAACTATTCCGACGCCGCCAAAGCCTGGTCGCAAGGGGAACAGGCCGCCACCGACCCCGCCGAGCGGCAAAGGATGCACCAGGCACGCATGTCGATCGAACAGCAGCGGCTCGACTACGAGGCCGCCGAACGAAAGCGCAAGGCCGATGAAGATGCCGCCGAACTTGCCAAATTGAAGGATCAGGCGCGAGCCGAACTCCACGCCCTCGAGGCCAAATACAGCGACGCTCCACCCGCGCCGCCTGACAAAGTCGTACCGTGGTCAGCCTTCCCTCACCCGGAAGGTAAGTTCCACGGAACCTTGAAGCAGGTCGATTGCCTGGGCAAGCAGGCTCGGCTGGTCCTGGAGAGCGACGACCACAAGACTCTGAGGCTGCTGGTCTCCGACCCCGGCAAGATCGCCATTAGCGGCACGGGCGAGTTGACGCTGGGCTGCGGCGCCCAGAGAAAGCCGCGGACGGTTACCATCGAGTATTTCCCGAAAACCAACTCGCGCCTGGCGACCGCGGGCGAAGTGGCCACCATCGAATTCCAGTGAAACAGTCCGACGACGCTGCACGCTTCCGCTGGCTGGTGCTGGCCGTGTTCGTGGTCTCTTCCGCCATCAACTACCTGGACCGGCAGACCCTGGCCACCCTCAAGCCCGTGCTCTGCGCCGAGTTCCACCTCTCCAATGCGGACTACGGGTGGATCCTCGCGGCCTTCTCCCTCACCTACGCGGCCAGCGCGCCATTCGCCGGCATGCTCACAGACCGCATCGGTCTGAACCGCGCCATCAGCCTGGCGGTGGGGGTGTGGTCGTGCGCCGGCATCGCCACCGGATTCACCAGCGGACTGGCCGGACTGGTGGGATGCCGGGCCGTGCTCGGTATGGCGGAAGCGGGCGGCATGCCCGCGGCGGGAAAGGCCATCCATCAATATCTGCCCCCCGCCGAACGCGCGCTCGGCAATGCCGTCAACCAGGCAGGCGTCAGCCTGGGATTGATCGTCGCACCGCCGCTGGCCACGTGGATCGCGCAGCGCACGGACTGGCGTGCGGCGTTTGCCGTCACCGGCATCCTCGGCCTGCTCTGGATCCCGGTGTGGAACTGGATGGCTCACCGCGCCGGACCGGTCGCGACTCCGCCTGCGCCAGTCGACGCAGCCACAGGGTTACTGCGCGATCCACGACTCTGGGCCTTCGTAGCCGCCAATGCCCTCAGCATGACTGGCTATTCGTTATGGACCAACTGGACCACGGCTTACCTGGTCGACGTACGCCACCTCACGCTGGTCCAGTCCGCCTGGATCGCCTGGATTCCTCCCCTGTTCGCGCTGGCCGGCGGATTCGCCGGCGGATGGCTCTCGCTGCGCCTGGTGGATCGCGGGATTCTTCCCATGCAGGCGCGCTTTCGCGTCTGCCTGCTGGCAGCGGTACTTGCGCTCGCCACCGCAGCCATCCCGCTCGCACCCTCCGCCGCCTGGGCCGCCGCGGGCATTTCATGCAGCATCTTCGCCGTGTCCGCCTTCAGCGTGAACATGTATACCTTGCCGCTGGACGCGTTCGGCGGGGCGCGTGCCGCGTTCGCCGTCTCCATTCTGGTAGCCTCGTACGGAGCCCTGCAGGCTGTCGTCTCGCCCCTGTTTGGAAAAACCATCGACCTCTACGGGTATGCGCCGCTCACCCTCGTCGCGGCATTCACTCCGCTGGCGGCCTGTGCGGTCTTGCGCGGCACCGGGTCGCTCGAATGAAACAGCGCATCAAGAAATGGCTCTTTGGCCTGCTGCGCAAAGACCCCGAGGCCATAGTGGCGATCTTCTGCACGGGCGATCCGGATCTGTGCCGCCGCATGACCGGGGAGATTCGCGACCTGGTGCCGGACCGCCGCCATTTCGTGATCACGCCCCAGAACTGGCCCGAAATGCGCCGCGCGCTGAAACGCCACCGCATCGGACTGGCACCCGTGCTGTTGGGCTCCGATTCCAACGCGCTGCGCCGCGCCGCGTACCGTTTGGCGCCGCGCAAAATTTTAGCATACAACACGCGCCTCGAACGCCACCACCTGGGACTCAATCTCTCTTCGTTTCTCTTCTGGCGCGGCGTGCCTCTGGACCGCATCCATCTGCGGCCGCGTTGGTGGCCGAGGCGCCGCGAGCGATCCACCGTGCCGCAAGGCCATCGCGTGCTGGAAGGGCGCACCTGCTCGCCGGACCGGAAACGGGTGGCCGTGCTCTCGCCGTACCTGCCCTATCCGCTTTCCCACGGCGGGGCGGTCCGCATCTACAATTTGCTGCGTGAAATCGCGCGCGGATTCGACGTGGAACTGTTCGCCTTCACCGATCCGGGAGCCGCCTCGGAGACCGCGCCGCTCCTGGAATTCTGCACGCGCCTGGTGCTGGTGGAAAGGCCGCGTTATCGCGAGCCCCGCTGGAGCAGCCTGTTGCCGCCCGAAGTGCACGAATTCCGGTCGCCCGCCATGCGCCGCGCCCTCGAAGAGCAGCGCCGCGATTTCGGCTTCCAGGTGCTGCAGGTGGAATACACGCAACTCGCGCCCTATGGCGGCGACATCCTGGTGGAGCACGATGTCACCCTCGACCTCTCCGGCCAGATCGCGCGCCGCGAGCGCACCCTCTCCGCCTGGTGGGATTACATTCGCTGGCGCCGCTTCGAAACCCGCGCAGTGCGGCGTTCGCCCTATACCGTCGTCATGTCGGAGAAGGATTCCACCATGCTTGGACGCGCAGCCAACAGCGTGATACTGCCGAACGGCGTGGATCTCGAACGCTTCCTTCCGGAACCCGAAACATGCGGCGACAGCCTGTTATTCATCGGGTCCTTCCGGCACTTTCCCAACGTCACGGCATACCGTTTCTTTACCGAACAGGTTTGGCCGCTGCTGCGTGAAAAATTCCCGCGGCTCACCCTGACGGTAGTCTGCGGTGCGGATCCCCTGCTGTATTGGCGCGCTTTCACCAACACCCCGGAACCGCCTCAGGATCCGCGCATCCGTATGCTCTCTTTCGTCGCCGACGTCCGTCCGCTCTATGTGGAATCTACGCTGGTAATCGTACCCACCACGGTTTCGGCAGGAACCAATGTGAAGGTGCTGGAGGCCATGGCCATGCAGCGCGCCGTGGTCTCCACCACTTCGGGTTGCGCCGGCCTCGGCTTGCTGCACGGCCACAGCGTATGGATCGCGGATGCGCCAGAGGCCTTCGCCGCGGCAATCGCTACACTGTTGAGCGATCCCGAGCGCCGCGCCCAGATCGCTCAGCGGCATACCTGCACGCCCGCCGCAATTTCGATTGGCGTGCCATCGGAGAAGCGCAGCGCGACCTGTTACTTCGCGCTCAGCATATTCGCAAATAGCCGGTACGCTCCCGCCACACCGGCAGGCAGTTGCCGGAACCAGGCGTACGCGGTGAAGATGTAGGCGCCCTTGCCATAGCGCGTCTAGAGTTCGCCGCCCTGCAACGCCGGTTCTCCCGGATCGTGCATAGAGAGCACCGTTTCGTAATGTGGATCCCACTTCGCCGCGAAGTACGCGCCGCGCTCCTGCACCCAGCCTTCGAAATCCTTCTCCGTGATGCGATTGGGAAACTGCAGCAGCCGGCTGTCGGTATGCGGAAAGGCCACCGGCGAATCTTCCACCGTGACACGGTATTTATTTCCCCCCGGCACTATAAAAGGATACGGCCCCATATTTGACGTGATGGGATTCGCAGCCGGAATCCCCAGGGGATTCGCGCCCCGGCCGGCCGCCGGCGGCGCAGCGGGATCCGGCCCATCGCCGGTTTGATACTGCACGATGTACGTCCCGCCGTTGTTTACGTACTCCATCAATCGCGGCTGGTTGGCGCGCAGGTCGGCCCGCACATTGTAGGCCCGCACGCCGGCCACAATCGCGTCGAAGCGGGAAAGGTCGCCGTGCTCCAGGTCGGATTGCGTCAACGGCGTCACGTCCAGCCCCAATTGCCGCAGCGCGTCCGGCATCTCATCTCCCGGTCCGGCAATGTAACCCACCTTGTGCGCCGTCACCTTTACGTTGGTGCGAACCAGCTTCACGGCCGCGGGCGGAAACAGTACCTGCACGGGAATGTGCGGATAGGAGATCACTTTCATGCCGGACCCGATCGCCCTGCCATGCACCGTAGCCACAGCGCGCAACGTGGCCGTGGTCTCTCCGGCAGGTGGAGTCACCTGGAACGTCATGGCACTCTCCTCACCCGCCGCTGTCACATGGAATGCCTGCGAGGCGGGCTCGGCCTTCCACCCGGCGGGCAGTTCCAGTCGCAGATCGCCCGACGCGTTGGGCTCATTGGCCACCACTGCCACCTCCACCTGCCGCGGCGCGCTCGCCGGGAACAACGCCACCGCTTCGGGAAGTTCTACTGCCACCGCCGGCACCACCACCACGGCCCGGTGACGTTCCCCCTCGGCGCGTTCGGCATAGCGGTAATGCACCGGCCGGACCAGTTCTACCGGCGCTCCGCCGATCGTCAACCGCAGCCGCGCCTGGGCCGCCGGTGGAGTATCCGGCTGGCCGATCAGCATCTGGTCGTCTACCGTATAAACGTCGCCCGAGGGCGGTTTCTCCAGCCAGTACGGTTGCGAATAGGGCTGCGCCTGTGGCACCCGCCGCGTGAACTCCACCGTGGCGCTCTGGTTGTTTCCCAACTTTGCCGGCTTGGCCGGAAGGGTCTCGTTCCAGATGCCCTCCACCCTGGCGCCTTCGAATGCCACATCCGCGGCAGAGCGATTCAGCACGGTCACCGTCACGTTCAAGTCCTCGCCCGGCGCGACTTCCGGTTTTTGCGCCTGCGCCTCCACCCAAAGGCCCGCGCACAACGCCAGCGTCTCGTCCAATTCCGCGAGCTTTTCCTTCGCCAGCGGGTCGTCGATGCCGGCAATCAGGGGCCGGGCCTTGGCGAGCAGCGGAATCACCGCCTCCGGATGCTGCGGCTGGAACGTGCGAATGGCCTCATCCAGCAACTGTCCCACGGCGGCGCCGCCCGGCAGCCGATTCCAACTCGTATCCACGCCCTCGAACAGATCCTTATGCGAGGGCGCGCCTTTCAGCAGCGCAAACTCGCTGCGGCCGGCACCAGGACGGCGCATGGCGCCGGTTCCCTGGCTATGATGCATGCTGCGGCTCAACACCGCCAGTTCGTCGTAGGAGTAGCCCAAAATAGGGTTGTATGCGCCGGTTTCCGCCGATCCCGCGTCTGGCGGAGCGCCGGCACGCCCAGGGGGAACACTGCCCGGAGGAGGAGTAAAATTCACGCCGAACCCGCTGAACCCGCTGGATTCCACCAGCCGCTTGGCCTGCCACGGCTTGACCCAGCGCAATTGTTCCGGAAACCGCTTGGGGTCGGCGGCCGCATCGAACACTTCGTGGCACAGAATCCCCGATGCCTGGTGCTGCCCGTGTCCGTCGCGCGGCGTCCCCGAAAATCCGCAATCGATCACGTCGGGCCGGTATCTCCGCACTACCCATACCACGTCGGACAGAATCCGGTCGTGCCCCCACTTCTGCATGGTCTCCGAGGCGGTGCGGGTGAACCCGAAGTCGATCGCCCGCGTGAAGAACTGCTCCGCGCCATCGATCTGCCGCGCCGCCAGCAGTTCCTGCGTGCGAATCAATCCAAGCTGCGGCCCCTGCTCGGAGCCGATCAGATTCTGCCCGCCCTCGCCGCGGGTCAAAGAAAGGTAGGCGGTCCGCATGTGACGGCCTCGCGCAAAGTAGGCCAGCACGGCTGTCCGCTCATCGTCGGGATGCGCCGCGATCATCAGAAACGTGCCCAGCTCGTTGAGCTTGCGCAACGCGTGCTCGACTTCCGGTGTTCCCGTAAACGGCCGCTGCTGCGCCGGCAGTTGGACCAGAGATATGGCAACAACTAAAAGTGTAAAAACCCCAGCGATTAGCTTGCGAGTAAGAATCATTAGTAAACTATTCTACGATGGCTCCGTCACGGCCATCGTCAGGAGGGAGTAATGAACGCCACGCGCCGCTTCTTCTCCGCTCTCCGCAGGCTTGCCTTGCCGGCAGCGAAACCGGCGCCGGCGCTGCCCCAACCAAAAATCGGGCTTGCGCTGGGAGGCGGCTTCGCTCGCGGAATCGCCCACGTGGGCGTATTGCAGGTCCTGGAACAGCATGGCATTCCGATTCACTGCATCGCCGGCGTCAGCGCCGGGTCCATCGTCGCGGCCGCCTATGCCAGCGGCGCAACTCCCGCGGAGATCGGCCGCGCCGGCTGCGCCATGCGCTTCGGAGACGTAGCCCGCTGGAGCATCTCCCGCATGGGCTTCGTGGTCAGTGAGCGCATGAAACGCTTTCTGGAACGGTTGCTCAAACAGAATCGCTTCGAGAACATGCGCATTCCGCTGGGCGTCCTGTCCACCGACCTCTGTACCGGAGACTCGGTGACGTTCTCCGGCTCTGGCGATGTCTTTCTGCCCATACGCGCCAGTTGCTCCTACCCGGGCCTCTTTCAGCCGGTTCAGTCCGGCGAGACTCTGCTGGTGGACGGCGCCATGAGCATGGAAATTCCCGCGCATCTGGCGCGCCAACTTGGCGCCACGCACGTGATCTCCGTGCATTTGCCGGCCCAGGACCGCGCCTGCCCGCCCACTAACATGTTCCAGGTGATCAACCGGTGCTTTCAAATCATGCAAACGCACACCGAACAGGGGTGGCGCCTGGAAAGCGATCTGGTAATTACGCCCGCGGTCAATGGCATGGCGTGGGACGCCTTCGGGTCAGGTCCGGCGCTGATCCAGGCCGGCGAAACCGCCGCGCTGGCAGCCCTTCCGATCATCGAGAAATGGCTCGGCAGACAGACGGCCGAGTTGCCTGCTTTGAATGTCCGAAACGTAGCGCCCGCCGCATTGACCGCCGTTCCCCAGCCCCCTGTCCCCAATCCCTGAATTAGGCCAGGTTGAGAACCTGCTTCACCGTACCGCTCTGATCCTGGATCTTCTGCTGCAGCAGCATCAGGGCATAGATGAGTTGCTCCGGACGCGGCGGGCAGCCGGGAACAAACACATCGATCGGAATTACCTGGTTCACCGGAATCAAAGCATAGTTATTGAACACACCGGTCGAAGTGGCGCATGCACCCATCGAGATAGCCCACTTAGGCTCGGGCATCTGCTGATACAGGTGGCGAATCACCGGCGCCATCTTTTGCGAAACGCGTCCGGCGATAATCATCAGGTCCGATTGCCGCGGGGAACCTCGAAACACTTCCGCCCCGAAACGTGCGATATCAAACCTGGAAGCGCTCATCGACATCATCTCGATAGCGCAGCAGGCCAGCCCGAACGTCATCGGCCAGATCGAATTCTTCCGTGCCCAGTTCACCGCTTTGTCCAGCGTCGTGAATACCAAACCCTCCGAGGCTGCCGCCGACGCGTTGTCTACCGAGTAATTGTCAACGCGCGTAAAGATCTCCGGCAGGCTGCTGGCAAATGGTTTATTCATATACTTTTATTTTCGCATAGGAAAAGGAAACTCCCGCCGGCGCGGTAAAATCAAGATACCCATCGCATCATGTCACCCGAATCATTCGAGCAACAACTCGAGCGCGCCGCTTCGGTGTGTGGAATCGAGCCCGGCTTCTGGGATATCTGGGGCCATTATCACACCACTACAGTCGAAGCGCGTCAAACCATTCTCCGCGCCAAGGGGATTGCCGCCGGAAATCAGCAGGAGCTGGATCTTGCCCTGGCAGAGCACACCCGTCAGGAATGGCAGTCGCTGCTGCCGCCCTGCGTCATCGCCCGCGAATTGCCGGTGGCGGAGTTCCCGCTGCAGGTCCCGGCCGAATCGCTGGGTATGCGGGCGCACCTGGTAGTGCGGCGGGAAACCGGCGAAGAAACGGAATTCGACCTGAACCTCTGGGAACTGCCCCAGACCGCCTCCATCGAAATGGATGGCCGCACCTGGGTGCGCAAACAGGCACGCCTTCCCATCGCCCTATCGCTGGGATATCACACCATAACTGCCACCGCGGGCCAGACCCACGGATCCACCAGTTATATCGTGACTCCGGAACGTGCTTATACCGACCCGCAGTTAGGTCGCGGAGGGCGCGTGGCCGGAGTGGCCGTTAGCCTGTACGGTGTTCGCTCGCAGCGCAATTGGGGCTGCGGCGATTTCCGCGACCTCCGGGACCTGATCGAATGGGTGTCCGGCGATATGGGCGCCAGCTTTGTGGGGCTCAATCCGCTCCACGCCATTCACAACCGCCGCCCTTTCAATACCAGCCCCTACCTGCCGAATTGCATCTTTTATCAGAATTTCCTTTACCTCGATCTCGAGGGCATCGAGGACTACAACCAGTGCCGGCGGGCCCGGGAACTGCGCGCCTCGCCCGAAATCATCGCGGAGATCGAAGCGCTGCGCGCCACCGAGTTTGTTGACTACGAACGCGTGGCCGCGTTGAAACTGCGTTTTTTAAAGATCTCCTTCGCCCGTTTTTTGCGGGAACGGCGGACCGATTCGCCGCGCGCTCGCGAATTCCAGCGGTTCCGCGACCGGGAAGGCGACCTGCTGGAAAAGTTCGCCGCCTACTGCGCTCTCGATGAGCACCTCCACCGCCGGAATCCTGACTTGTGGATCTGGCCGGACTGGCCCGCCCCATATCGCGATCCCGATTCCCCCGAGACTCTCGCATTCCGCAAAAAACACTGGCGCAGTGTCATGTTTTTTGAATACCTGCAATGGCAAATCGATCTGCAGCTCTGCGCCGCCCAGCAGCATGCCCGCGATACGGGTCTCTCCATCGGTCTTTACCATGACCTGGCGCTGGCCACGGACCGTTTCGGTTCGGATCTCTGGGCTCACCGGCCTTTCTATGTCTCCGGTTGCCGCGTGGGATCTCCCCCGGACGATTTCGCGCCGCAGGGCCAGGACTGGGGATTCCCGCCGCCTGATTCCGAATCTCATCGCAAGAACGGCTATCATCTCTTCGCCCAATCCATCCGGCGCAATTGCCGCCACGGGGGCGCGCTGCGCATCGATCACGTCATGCGCCTCTTCCGTTTGTACTGGATTCCGGATCAATATGACGCCACGCATGGCGCCTACGTGAAGGAATTGAATGAAGATTTTGTTCGCGTCCTGGCGCTGGAGAGCGTTCGCAACCGCGTGGTCATCGTTGGCGAGGATCTGGGCACGGTGGAGCCGGCCGTTCGCGAAACGCTCGCGCGGTTCGGCATTCTCAGCTACCGCCTGTTCTATTTCGAGAAGAACCAACGCGGCGACTTCCGCCGCTACGAAGAATATCCGCGGCAGGCACTGGTCTCCTCCACCACACACGATTTACCCACCCTAGCGGGCTTCTGGGTGAGCGCCGATATCGAAGCCCGCCACACCGCCGGGGTGCTCGACGATGCGTCCTACCACGCACAGAGGGACGGGCGCCGCCAGGAAAAGCAGAAGATGCTGGATACACTCTTCGCGCTCGGATTATTGCGCGGGGACCTGCCCCGCTCCGCCGAAGCATACGGCGAGCTTACCGGCGAACTCCACAATGCCATCGTCGGCTTTCTGGCGCTGACTCCCTCGCAACTGCTGGCCATCAACCAGGAAGATCTCACCAAGGAACTGTCGCAGCAGAACCTTCCCGGCACCACCTGGCAATATCAGAATTGGGGGCGCAAGATGCGTTTCACCGTCGAGCAGCTCAAGAGCGGCGGCGACGCGCGCGGCTACACCACCATGTTCCGCGACTGGATTGAACGCTCCGGTAGAAAGAATCAGTCCCGGTAGCGTAGGCCAAGGGAGTGCGCTCAGGGAACTGGAATCGCCGCGATGACCTTCCTGGCTTCTTCCAGTTCCGCGCGGCTGATGGTGTGCGGCATCCCGGGGTATCGCCTCAACACTACGTCCGCCCCCATGCTGATGAATTGCGACGCGGATTCCTGTACGCGATACCACGGCACGTGCGGGTCCGGGTCACCCGCGCCGAAAAAGGCCGGCGTTCCCGCCAGGTCGCCGGCATAGGTAAACTCCGTTCCGGGCGGACCGATCAGCCCGCCCGTGAACGCAATCATACCGCCGTACCTTCCGGCGTTCCGGGCCACAAACTCCGACGCCAGGCATGCACCCTGCGAAAATCCCGCGATGACAATCCGCTCCCGCGGAATGCCCGCGCGCACCGCCTGCTCCACTGTTTCCTCTACCTTGCGGAGAGCCGAACCCAACCAGGGTTCGTTCTGCGCGATCGGCGACAGGAACGAATACGGGTACCACGTGTGGCCCGCGGCCTGAGGCGCCAGCCAGGCAACATCCGGCAGATCGAACTGCTCGCTCAGGCTCAGGATATCTTCCGCCGGCGCACCCCTTCCGTGCAGCAGAATTACCGCTCCCGCCGCGTCCGCCAGTTTTTGTCCCGCCTGCAGCACGGGCTGATCGGCATGTGGATCGTGAATCATGACCGGGCCACCTCCGTCGCGTGCGGCAGTCGCAGCGGCGGCAGAACCGCTTCCAGCCTGGCGCGTTCCGGCTCCAGCCAGGCGGGCAGGACCAGGTGCGAGCCAAGCTCCGAAGCCGGTTCGTCCACGGCAAACCCGGGAGGATCCGTGGCGATTTCGAAAAGGATGTTGCCGGGCTCCCGAAAATAGATCGAGTGAAAGTATTTCCGGTCCATCACCGGTGAGACGCCGTACCCGCGTCGGGTCAGTTCCGCCAGCCATTCGCCTTGCTGCCGGTCGTCCGGCGTCCTCCAGGCGATGTGATGAACTGTTCCCACCAGCACTCTGCCGGGGCGCTCCTCGGGCGCGCGCACCAGGTCTACAATCGCGGCCGGACCGCCGGAGCCGGCCGCGTAGCGAAACCGGTTTCCGTCCTGGGCCGCCAGCTCGAAGCCCATGGTGTCGGTCAGCAGGCCGGCAGTCGCCCGGTGGTCCGCCTCGCGCAGGGTGGCGCTGTGGAACCCGCGGATGGCGAATGCCGCGGGAACCGGTCCGGCTTCCCAGATCCTGTCCGCCGGCGCCATTCTGGTGGCCACCAGTTCCACCCTCATGCCGTCCGGATCGGAGAACGAGATTACCTTCTCTCCGAAGCGCTCCACCGGACCCGTGAAGGCGACGCGCCGCTCCGTGAGTCTGGCGATCCAGAAATCCACCGCGTCTTCCGCAATGGCGAAAGCCGTTTCTGTCACCTGTCCGGTGCCGTGCCGCCCTTTCGGCGCCGAAGGCCAAGGGAAGAACGTCAGGATGGTTCCGGGGTGCCCCACACCATCCGCGTAATAGAGGTGATAGGTACCCGGATCGTCGAAATTCACCGTCAATTTCACCAGGCGCAACCCCAGCAGCCCGGCATAAAAATCAAGGTTGGTTTGAGGATCGCCGGCGATTGCCGTGATGTGATGAATCCCCAGAATCTGTTTGTTCATTTTCCCCTCCGCCCGCTGCGCGGCCCAATTTCTTCAGGCCGGCATAGAGCTGTTTCTTTTCTTTGTCATCCAGAACCGACATGGCTTTTTCCAGATACTCGACATGCTCCGCAAAGGCTCCCTCGATCAACTTCCGGCCCGCCGGAGTCAGTTCCAGCAGGCGTGCCCGCCGGTCCCGGGATGTCAGTTTTCGAATCACCAGTCCTCTGGCTTCCACGCGGTCGATGGCCGCCGTCATGGAACCGCTGGCCAGCAGCACCTTGGACTGAATCTCCGTGATGGTCAGGGAGCCCTTATGCAACAGGGCTTCCAGCACCATGAAATCCGTTAAACACAGCCCCAGATCCGCGATATTGTGTTCCACCATCGCCGCCAGCGCGCGGTGGCACTTGGCCAGAACCGTCCACAGTTTGGCGGCGCCCGGATTTGGCGGTTTTGTCATTGCGCCAGTTTCCGGTCGACCGAAAGAGCGCCCGCGCCTTTCAACATTAGAAACACGGTCATGGCGAGCACCAGCAGGTGGTACTCAATTCCCTCGCCTTTTTGCGTCCCCGACCAGTTCGCAAAAAATCCGAACTGCGCATGCACCTTCACAACCGCGACCAGCATATTGACCGCGATCCCGAAAGCCGCCACGCGCGTCAGCAGGCCCAGAATCAATCCCAGTCCACCGAAGAACTCCGCGGCTATGGCCAGGAAGGCGAATGGTGCCGGAATGTGCAACGTGCCGTTCATGAAGCCCATAGTCCCGGAAAAACCGTGGCCTCCGAACCAGCCCAGCATCTTCTGCGCCCCGTGCGCGAAGAAAACGATTCCCAGTACAAGCCTGAGAATCGCGATTGCGGAAGAATCTTCAGTCGCGGTCAGTTTTCGCAGCATTGCTCCGATCTCCTTATCTGCTAGGGTTAGATGCAATACCCTACTATAAGGATTCTTTCTAGCGAGATGCCTTATTAGAGTGTTCTTGCGGACGCACAGCCGGGTCGAAGATCCGTTTGTCTAAATCCACCGCGCGATAGGGGGACGGGTCCGGCTTCGCCGCGAAGCAGTCGGAGAGGTCCGCCGCCGATGCATCGAACAGGTTCAGATCCGGCACGTGCAGCAATTCGAAGATCGTCTTGAGCAGCCCCGGAAAGCTGGTATTGATGTGCGAGACGTAATTCTTTTTGGCCCACGGACCCGCGCAGAGCAGAATGGTGCGATGCGCATCCACATGATCCATGCCGGCGTTGGCGTCGGCTTCAGTGATGAATACCGCCATCGACGACCACCATTTCGTCCCCGAGAGGTACTCCAGGATCCGGCCCACGGCGTAATCGTTGTCGGCCACAAACGACTCCTCGTACGGATAGCCGTCCTCCGGACGCGGTGCGCCGCTGTAATCGCCGGGCAGATAGACCCATAGCAACTGCGGCAGTTCCGCGCCTCCTTTGACGTACTTGTCCTCCACCTCGTGGATGAACTGCGTGGCCCGGTACTGATCGGACACATGGATGTTGAATCCCGGATACTCGCGCGACGTGTTCCGGTAGAGCGGCTCAGGCATCGGCATGTTGGTCAGAAAGCGCGCGCCCAGCGGGGGCATGTCCGGCCCCTGGCTCACCCCGCCCATTTCGAGCCCTTCTCCGAAGTTGTAGAACGAAACATTGTGGCGCGCCAGATGCTCCCACAGGCTTCCGGTCTCCGGTTCGTCTTCCGGTTGCACCGAAGAGGCTGTACCGGCGAACGCGAGGCGGCCCGGCGCCCCCAGCCGGAACTCCTTCAACTCCCCCACCGCCGCGATCAGTGAACTTTCCGTCCACGGGTTGGGATATGCCCCAACCAGCCAGTGGTGCCCGTCCAGACTGGCATCCCCGTCCGAGTAAAAATTGTCGCTGAAGGCGTATTGGCGGGCGATAGCGTGATGATTCGGCGTGATATTCGCGTCCCTCAGGCTCATGCGGATGTGGCGTCCATCCACGAATCCGTTCATGCCCAGGTGCGCCAGTTCGCCCAAACCGAGCGCCGCCCCGTTGGATGCCGCCGGAACATCGCCCAGAATCTCGTCGTAACTTCGTCCTTCCTTGACGATCACCACCACATGGCGGACGCCCGAAGGCAGCCTCGTCCCCGGCGCGCCCGGCCGCTTCTCGAACCCATTTGCCTGCATCACGAACCGGGTCTGCGCGGCCAAATCCTCCGCCGCCGGCATGGCAAAAATCGCCAGCGTCCCCAGCATCCTCTGCTCAATCATCAGCGCCCCGCGCGAACCTCCCTGACCGCTGGGACCCTGGCCGTGGCCCCTGGCGCTGGTCACAAACACCGTATCCTGACTGATCGCCACACGCGTGGGATACCAGCCGGCAGGCACGTGTCCCAGCACCCGCCGCGAGGCCACGTCGATCACCGCGATGGCGTCGATCCCCGCCTCGGCCACCAGCAGCCAGCCTGATTTCTCGTAGTAAGCCAGCCCCGCGGGAATCACACCGCGCAGGCTCTCCAGTCCGGGAATGCGAATCGGAATCTCCTCCAGCAAGCGATTGCTCCTGGCGTCAATCACCGCTACCGAATCGTTTGCGGCGCTGGAGACAAACACGCGATCGGCCGTGGCGGCGACGCCCGAAGGGCTCCCGCCCGTACGAACGAAGGCCTCCACCTTGGCCGCCGCCGGATTGGAAACATCGATCACGCAAAGCGAATTGGCCTCCGGCGCGTGTGGGTCGCCCAGCCCCGGCACCTTCACCACGCCGCGCGTGGTAGACCGCTCCACGCCGGCGCCCGCCTCCGCGCCTGGGAATCCGAACGCCGGAAAGACGAGTCCCGAAGCCCGTGGATCGCTCGGATCGGCGCCGCCAATCGCGTGATACTCCAGCAGCCCCACGTTGGTCACGTACAACTTCTGGCGATCCGGCGACAGCGCCATGGCGAACGGCAGACGCCCGACAGGCACCGAGCTCAGAATCTGGCGCGTTTTCCCGTCAATTACGGCCACCCGGTTGTTTCCCTGGTCGGCGGCGTACACAATGTTCCGCTCAGCGTCGAACGCCAAGTCGCCGGTGAAACTGTCGCGGTACGCGCCCTGATTCAGGTCGATCACGCGCCGCCGCTCGTCGCTGGAATCGAACAGGCTGATGCGCCCCGAATTCCCTTCCGCCACATACAGGTTGTGGTCGCCGGAAAATACGATGCCCAGAGAAACGCTGCGCCAATCCGCCGGGTAAGATTGGTCCAGCGAGTCCGGAGCCCGGGCCATCAGTTGCCGGGATTCCCAATGCTGCTTGCCTCGCTCCAGGATGGTGACGCCATACCGCCACGGACCGCCATTCGCTGTGGCCACGCTTTTGCCCGACGGGCTGACGGCGATCCCGAACGGTCCCGGACCCGTGACATGGACCTCGCCCATCGGCGAAATGACCCGGCCACCCGGCAGAATCGAGGTCACCGGACGGCGGATGGCAGGACGGTCTCCGGCGGGCGGCGCATACGATTGCGCGGCCAGCAGTCTGCTGACGGTCAGCAGCGCCAAACCGAAGCGCCAGGCGGGCACTCAACCATCATATAACCTGTGCAGAGATCGCCGGGAACGCGAGATCTGCCTTGTAAAAATTCCCGGGAGTGTAAGAAATGCAACGTTTGCTCGACCGAGTCATAACCTTTGTGAACCTGGAACAGTGTCCGCATCCGTATGAAAATATTACATTTGCGAAACTTCTTGCGATTTCGTGAAAAATCGACGTATCATTTGGCACAAGAAGTGCTCCTAGGTTCGAAAACGAGGACGCATGAATCTTCGGTTCATCTCCATCCCGTTATTTGCCATCCTGGCCGCCACCGGCGTGGGGAACGCTCATCCCACTCTGCTACCCGGGCAGGAAGCGCAGAAGCAGCCTAAGGCTCAGCCGAAACCGGCCGGAGCCTCCATGACCGGTTGCGTGGATGAGCAGGATAGCCACTACGTTCTCACTGACGATCGAACTCTTACCCCGATCGCGAACCTGGAGGCGGATGGCTTCCCGACGGAAGGATTCGCCAAACACATGGGGCACAAGGTGACTGTCCGGGGGACTTCAAATCCGGGCACGCCTATCCCTTTATTCAAGGTGCGCAGTATCGAGACAATCAGCGATACCTGCGCGCCGCAACGGTAGTAGAAAGTTTATAAGTTCTTGGAGGAGACATATGGCAACTGTTCCTTTAGCAACTCCGTCGCAGAAACCACTGGAAGATCCCCTAGCCCACCTGCCCTGCTCCAGCATCGTGGAGTACCGCAGAGGCCAGATCATTTACAACCAGGACCAACCGTCCAACAGCATCCACCTCGTGATTGACGGCAAAGTGAAAGTCTCCCGGCTGGCCGATGACGGCCATCAGGTGGTGGTCGATATTTATCAGCCCGATGAGTTCTTTGGCGAATCCGCGTTCCTGAACCTGCCGCACCGCTCCGAGCAGGCTACGGCCCTGGAAAACACCAAGGTGATGACCTGGACCACCGCGGAGATCGAAGACATCGTGATGAAGCGCCCCCGGCTGGCGGTGGCCCTTCTGCAGATCCTGGTGCAGCGCACCATCGATTTCACCCACCGCATCGAAAGCTTTTCGGTGGATAACATCGCCCGCCGGCTGGCCCGCTCCCTGATCCGTTTTTCCGAGCGGCTCGGTACCGTGGAATCGGATGGTTCGGTTCGCATGGTCCCGTTCACGCATGAACTGCTTTCGCAGTATGTGGGCACCTCGCGGGAGATCGTCACCCACTACATGAACCAGTTCCGCCGCCAGGGCTATCTCCGCTATTCGCGCAAAGGCATCATTCTCTATCGCGACGCCTTCCGCGACTGGCTTCGCCAAAACGGATAATTCTCTCTTAAGCAAACGCGCGCCGATGTGGGATATACTGCCAGAATAACTGGAGGGCATTCGGGTTCATGTTCGCGGTCTTTCTGGCAACCTACGGCGCGGTGTTTGTCGCCGAAATCGTCGGCGACAAGTTGCTGTACACCACGGGAGTATTAGCCACCCGGTACAAAACCCTGCCGATTTTGTGCGGCATGGTGGTGGCATTCATGGCCAAAATGGGAGTCGCCGTGCTGGTGGGCAAAGCGATTTCCACTTTGCCGCCGCTGCTGGTAGCCGCCGTCACCACTTTGAATTTCTTTGCTATCGCTTTCGTTCTGTGGCGTAAGCCCGATAAGAGAGAACCCAAGAAGAAGGACGAATATCCCTCCTCCCGGGCGGCGCTGGTTTCCTTCGCCGCCATCTTCTTTTCTGAATGGGGAGACGTGGGCCAGATCACTGCCGCTACTATGGCCGCGCGCTTTGGAGCGCCCCTGCTGGTCTGGATCGGCGCCGTATCGGCAATGGCAACCAAGGGCGCGCTGGCAGCCTCCATCGGTGCCGGAGTGCGCCAGTGGATCCTGGATCACTTCACCCCGAAAACCATTCGCTACGCGGCTGTCGGTCTTCTGCTCCTGCTCGGAATGCTGTCGGTGGTCGAGACCCTGACCGAAACGCACCAGGTGGCCGCTCTTCTGTACCGTTAGAGCCTCCGTGAGTGCTAAGGTACAGGATTGACGGTCTCCAAGGAAGAACGCGCGGTTGCTCTCCGGTTCATCGTCTGCCTCGGCGTAGTCAGCCTGTTCGCGGACATGACCTATGAAGGCGCCTACAGCATCATCGGGCCGTTCCTCAAGGATCTGGGCGCCAATGCAACTCAGGTAGGCATTATCGCCGGTCTGGGCGAAATGATCGCCGCCAGCTTGCGCTACTTTTCCGGAAAGCTGGTAGACCGCACGCGCGCTTACTGGGGCGTCGCCATCATTGGCTACGTGCTCAACCTTGTGGTGGTGCCGGCCATGGCGTTTGCCGGCAACTGGCAGATGGCCGCTCTGCTGGTGGTCATAGAGCGGACCGGCAAAAGTCTGCGTGGCCCGGCCCGCGACGTGCTGCTCTCTGAAGCCACCGGTAAAGTTGGCCACGGTTGGGGATTCGGCCTGCACGCGGCCATGGATCAGACCGGAGCGGTCCTCGGTCCCCTGCTCATGGTAGCGGCCGTGGCGCGGACGCAGCACTTCGGTCCCGCGTTCCTGCGGCTGGCCATTCCCGCCGGTGCCGCGCTGGCAGCGTTGCTGGCCGCGCGCGCCGTGTATCCCAATGCGGGAGCCACTACTCCCAAACCCGCCAAACAGCAGACGCTGCCGAAGGTGTTCTGGACTTACGTGGCAGCCGCCGGCGTGCTGGCGTGCGGCTTCGTGGATTTCCCGCTGCTGGCCTATCACTTTCAGAAGACGGCCATCGCCAAGCCCGCCGTCATTCCGCTGCTGTATGCCGGCGCCATGGGGGTGAACGGGCTCACCGCTATGATCTTCGGCAAGCTTTTCGATCGCTACGGCATCGCAGATCCTCACCTTCGGCCTGTTCGTTTCGCTGTTTGCCCTGCCCTTGGGATTCCTCGGCGGCCCCACTGCAGCGGCCGTGGCCGTAGCCTGCTGGGCCGTGGGCTTGGGCGTACAGGACGCCACCTTACGTTCCGGCATTGCCCAGGTGGTATCCATGAACAAACGGGGCACGGCTTTCGGAGCCTTCAACGGCGTCTATGGAGTCGCGTGGTTTCTGGGCAGCGCCACCATGGGCCTGCTCTACGATCACTCGCTGCTGGCCCTGGTCCTCTTCGGCATGGTGGCGCAGTTTACAGCCGCAATCATGTTCTACCGGCTGCGCAACAGGATTTCGGACAGCCTGTCCACATCGTCCACTGTGTTATAGACGTGCGGCGTCACGCGGATGGAACTGCCGCGGACGCTGATGTAGATCTTCTCCTTCGCCAGGCGTTCGGCAAGGTCCGCCACGGCGACACCGTCCGCCCGCAGGCACAGATAATGCGGCGCTCTCCAGCGCTCCGGAATCGCCGCCATGCCCACGCGTTCTTCCAGTCGCCGCGTCAGCGCCCCGGCAGTCTCCGCAATCTCGTCCACGCCCCACGCCAGCAGTTGGCGCATCGCCGCAATCACTCCCGGCAGCAACGCGAAGTTGGAGCATTCGCCCATATCGAACCGCCGCGCGCCTTCCTGGTACCCATCGGTGTAACGAATCAGCTCGGCGAAGCGGTTCGCGTTGTCGCGCTGGATCCACCCCTCTTCCACCGGCTGCCCGCAGTGCCATTTCGGCGCCACGTACAGCACGCCCGTGGCATACGGTGAGAGCAGCCACTTGTATGCCGCCGCCACCGCAAAATCCGGCTGTACCCTGGCGGAGTCGAACGGATAAACCCCCAGCGATTGCGTCAGGTCCAGCGCCAGCGCCGTGCCGTTGCGCCGGCACTCCGCGCCGATCCGCTCCAGGTCCAGCAGCCCTCCGCTGGTCCACTGCGTGTGCGGCAGAGCCGCAATCGCCACCTCCGGGGTAATCTGTTCCAGCACGGCGCTGGTCCAGTCGCCATCCTCCGGCCACGGTACGGTTGCGATCTCCGCACCCTTCTCCCGCGCCACGCGCCGCCAGGGATAGACGTGCGACGGAAACTGCTCCGCCAGCACCAGGATCTTCTGTCCCCGCCGTACCGGGAGATTCCGCGCCGCCGCTTCGATCCCATATCCCGCGGACGGCACCAGCGCAATATCGTTCGCCGTGCAGTGAAACAGGCATGACGCCAGCGTTCGCAATTCTTCGGTCTGGGTAAAGAAATCGGCGGAGGAGATTTCCCAGGGGCGTGACTTCCGCGCCAGCCCGTTCCTGCCCGCCTCCACCACGCTGTGCATCAGCGGCGACATGTAGGCGCAGTTCAAATAGGTCACATCCGGGGGAATATCGAACAGGTGCCGCTGATTGGAAAGCATGGGTGCTGCCAGTTTACTAAACTGGAACCCTAGGACCTCAGTTGTGAAAAGCTGGTTTTGGATATCCGCCGCGGTTCTGGGACTTGCAGTTGCTACCCTGCTGGTTCCTGGCATTTTCGGCCAACAGGACCACCAGGCTCACGATTTTCCCGTTGTGCCGCTCCCCGAAAAGAGCGGACCGCTTCGCAAAGCGCTGCTGCTTTTGCGCGAAGGTAAGACCGCCGAGGCGCGCACGGAACTGGAAGCGCAGCGAAAACTGCGCCCCAACGATGCCGAAGTGCTGTACCAGATCGCGCGCTCGTACCTGATGGACTTCTACACGCTGGACGATCCGGAAAAGCGCCGCGTCTCCCTGGCGCTTGCCATGGAAATGCTGGACGGCACCTTGCAGCACAATCCCGATCACATCCCCGCCATGCGCGCGAAAGCCGTGATCCTGGCGCGCGCCGAGCTGCTCTATTACAATCCCAACCTGGCCTACGAACTGGCCGCCCACGTCGCCCTGCTGGAGCCCCACGACAATGGATTTCTGCTCGACCTGAGTTCCTGGATGAGCGGTGAAGTCCGCTTCACCAAAGAGGGCGGCCATCGCGTGCCGCACGACCCGCTGCTGGGACTCGACCGGGCCATCGATATGCTCGAGCAGGTGCTGGACGATTCCATGCCGTTCAGCGCCGATGAATCCACCGCCCTGCTGCTCATGGGGAACGCCCACTCGCGCCGCGGCAATTTTCCAGAGGCCGTTTCGTTCTACAAACAGGCGCTCACGCGCAATCTTTCCCCGGTCCAGAAGATGGAGGTGCTGCGCGAACTCGGCGCCTGCTTCTACCGCATGGGCGATTTTGCCCAGGCCGGCCGTAACTTCTACGAGGCGCTCCAGGTGCATATGAACCCCATCGATCAGTGGCTTCTGCGCACCGCTATCGAGCAGCTTCCCGGCCCTCCGCCGCCCATGCCCGCCTCCGTCCAGTTCCCGGTGGATGAGCCCGCAGTCGACCCCGCGAATCCGCCGCAGCTTGCCTTTGAAGACATCGCGCCCAAACTCGGCATCCACTCCCTACACGGCAACGGCACCGTGGCCTGGGGCGACATCGATGGCGATGGCAAGCTGGACGTGATCGTCAGCGGCAGCGGCACCTTCCTCAAGGTCTATCGCAACGAAGGCGACAAATTCACCGACGTTACCGATCAGGTGGGACTGCACGAAGTTCCCTCCGGCTACTCGCTCAACCTGGTGGATTACGACAATGACGGCTGGCTGGACCTATATCTGTCCCTCAACGGCTGGAACGGCCCGATGCCGAATAAGCTCTTCCACAACGAGCATGGCCGGTTCGTCGACGTGTCCAAAAAGAGCGGCCTCGACGACGCCGGCTCCGGCTTCGTCTCCCTGTGGGGAGACCTGGACAATGACGGCTGGCTTGACGTCGTGATCGCCAATGGCGTACTGAAAGACGGCAGCGTCACGCAAATCTATCGTAATAACCGCGACGGCACCTTCACCAACATGACCAAAGCCGCCGGCATCAACGAGCCGGCCGCATTCGGCGCCATCGGCGCGGCACTCGGCGACTACGACAAAGACGGCCGGCTCGACATCTTAATCAACGGACTCGACCCCGCGCCCAATCGCCTGTATCACAATGACGGCAACTGGCATTTCAGCGAGGTGGCGAGGAAGGCGGGCGTTTACCAGGGTTCCCACAACGGCTTCGTCTGCTTCTTCGTGGACTACAACAACGATGGCTGGCCGGACATCCTCACCACCAGCCTGGCATCCTGGGATGCCACCGTGGAAGGTCTGCGCAAAGGGTATGCGCCGCCCAATGCCCGCGCCGTAAACCGGGACAGCAACCGGCTCTACCGGAACAACCGCGACGGCACCTTCACCGATGTCACTTACGAAGCCAAACTGTATTACCCCATGGGGACCATGGGCGCGGGCGTGGCTGACGTGGATAACGATGGCTACATCGATTTCTATTTCGGCGTGGGCGACCCGCAGATGAGCCGCCTGGAACCCAACCGCTTCTTCCGCAACAACGGCAACGGCACCTTCAGCGATCTCACCCACTACGTGGGCTTCGGCCGCCCCGGCAACAAAGGCCACGGCGTGGCGTTCGTCGACCTTTACAATACCGGCGCCCTCGATATCTTCGCCCAGTTGGGCGGCCACTATCCCGGCGACCATACCTACGATGCCATCTATCACAACCTGAAAGCCGGCCGGAACAACTGGCTGGAAGTGGATCTCCACGGCGTGAAAAGCAATCGTTTCGCGGTGGGCGCGCAACTCACGGTCAAAGCCGGAGGCTTGATCGTCTATCGCGAAGTGAAAGGCGGCGAAGGCTTCGGCGCCACCAGTCCATACCGGCAGCATTTCGGGCTGGGCAAAGCGGCGAAAATCGATTCGCTCGAAATTCGCTGGCCCAGCGGCATCCGGCAGAACTTCACCGGCCTGGATCCCAACCAGATCCTCTCCATTCGTGAAGACGCTCACACATGGAATAAACTGAATTGATGCGAGGGGCGTTGGTTTCGTTGGTGCTGGCGGTGTGCGCCGCCGGACTGTGGGCGCAAAATCCAACCGGGCAGATCCGTCTGGAGGTGAAGGATCCCTCCGGAGCCGCCATGAGGGTCTCAGGCAAACTGCAGAACCGGGTGGCCGGAATCGATCGCAGTTTCCAGACCGATTCGCATGGCATCGCGACCCTGACGGGCTTGCCTTTTGGCCAGTACCGGGTGGAGCTTTCCAAAAGCGGATTCGCCACCCAGACAGTCTCGCTCGACGTGCCATCCCCCGCGCCGGTCGCACGTACCATCCAGATGTCCCTGGCCTCGCAGACCTCCGCCATCGAAGTAGTGACCGCCACGCCGCTGGTGGGCACCGATATGGCCATCAACCAGATCCCGGCCCCCGTCCAGACCGCTTCGGCGAAAGACCTGGAGCAGAGCGGCGCGCTGGACCTCTCTGACCTGCTGAATCGCCGCCTGGACGGCGTCCACATCAATGAAAACCAGGAGAACCCGTTCCAGCCCGATGTCAATTACCGCGGCTACACCGCCTCGCCGCTGCTTGGAACCCCTGAAGGCATCTCCGTGTACATGGATGGCGTGCGGCAGAATCAGCCCTTCGGCGACATCGTGGCCTGGGACCTGATCCCCAAGATCGCTATAGACGAAGTGGCCCTCATGCCGGGATCCAACCCCCTGTTCGGCCTCAACACTCTGGGCGGCGCACTCTCTATCCAGACCAAAGACGGCAACACCCACCCCGGCACCTCGCTGCAAGTCAGCGGCGGCAGTTTCGGACGGCGCGCCGGCGAATTCGAACATGGCGGATCCAATGCCAAAGGCCTCAATTGGTACATTGCCGGCAATCTGTTTCGGGAGGATGGCTGGCGGCAGGCTTCGCCTTCGGAAGTCCGCCAGGCGTTCGGCAAACTCGGCTGGCTGCACGGAAACACGTCGGTCGCACTGAGTCTGTCGTACGCCGGCAACTGGCTCACCGGTAACGGACTCCAGGACACGCGGTTTCTGGCGCAAAATTATTCCAGCGTCTACAGCATTCCCGATATCACCTGGAATCACTCTCCGGCCGTCAACCTCACCCTGCGCCACAGCATCAACAGTAATCTCACGCTCTCGGGCAATGTGTACTTCCGGTTTATTCGCGCCGATACCATCAACGGCGACATCAACTCCGATTCCTTTGATCAATCTCTGTACAACCTGTCCGCGGCCGACGTGAAAGCGCTTACCGCAGCCGGATACTCCGGCTTTCCCACCACCGGAAATGCCGCCACGGAGCCGTTCCCGTATTGGCGCTGCATCGCACAGGGCCTGGAAATGGCCGATCCCAGCGAAAGGTGCACCGGCCTGATCACGCGTGGCACCAGCCGCCAGAACAACTACGGGCTGAGCGGCCAGGCGGGCTGGCTGGTGGCGCACAACCATATCATCGTGGGCGCGGCGTGGGATCGCAGCAGCCTTTCTTTCGACCAGGGTTCGCAGTTCGGCTTTCTGAACTCCGACCGCGTTACCATCACTCCCATCCCTTCGTTCGCCGATGGCAGCACCAGCGCCGGCGGCGTTCCCGTAGACACTCGCGTCGATCTCCATGGGCTGGTGAGCAGCTATAGCGTTTATGCCACCGATACCCTCACCGTGGGCTCCTTCTCCTTCACAGCGTCCGGCCGGTATAACCGCACCTCCATCGATAATGCCGACCGGCTGCCGTTCGACCCCACCGGCGCCCGCGGATCTCTGAATGGCAGTTATGTCTTCCCGCGCTTCAACCCGGCGGTAGGGCTGACTTACTCGCCCTGGCGCGCCGCTAACTTCTATTTCAGTTACAGCGAAGCCAGCCGCGCGCCCACCGCCATCGAGCTCGGTTGCGCCAATCCTGACGAGCCTTGCAATTTTCCCAATGCCCTGGTCAGCGATCCGCCGCTCAAGCAGGTAGTGACGCGAACCCTGGAGGCCGGTTTCCGCGGCTCGCTGGAGAGCCTGCGCTGGAGCGTGGGCTGGTTCCGCGCGGAAAATGACAACGACCTGCTCTTCGTCGCTTCCCCACAGAACGGGTTCGGGTATTTCGCCAACTTCGGGCGGACACAACGGCAAGGGGCGGATGTAAGTCTTAGCCGCCGGTTCGGCAAAGTCACTCTCGGCGGTAACTACACCTTACTCGATGCCACTTACCAAACCGCGCAGGCGATCGACGGCATGGCCAACAGCGCGAACGACGGCGGCGCGGGAATTGACGGCAATATCACCGTGCAGCCAGGCGACCGCATTCCGCAAACCCCACAGAACATTCTGAAAGCCTATGGCGACTGGCAGGCCACCTCGAAACTCCAGGTGAACGTCGATTTCCTTGCGGTGGGGCGCTCCTTCGCACGCGGCAACGAGAATAACCTGGACCAGCCCGACGGCGTCTACTATCTCGGTCCCGGATTCTCGCCCGGTTATGGAGTGGTGAACCTGGCGGCGCACTATCAACTGCGGAAGCGGATTCAGTTATTCGTCGAAGTAAATAACTTACTCGATCATCATTACTACACCGCCGCGCAACTTGGTCCGACGCCGTTTGATAACTCCGGCAATTTCATCGCCCGGCCGTTCGCGCCGGTAGACGGAAATTATCCCCTCCGCACCACCACGTTCTTAGCGCCCGGCGCGCCGATTGGTGCCTGGGGCGGTATACGCTTTAAATGGTAGGGTAGGCTTTAGCCGTGCGCCCGTTCCTGATTTGCCTGCTGCTGGCGGCGACCGTCGCTTCGGCGCCACCCGCGGCCATCACTTTTGAAGACGTCACCGCCCGCTCGGGAGTGGAGTTCGTTCTGCGCAACGGCGCGGTACCCGGCGAAAAGCACCAGATCGAAACCATGCTCGGTGGCGTCGCCCTGTTCGACTACGATGGCGACGGGCTCCTCGATCTCTTCCTGACAAATGGCGCGTCTCAGCCCGGCTTCGATAAACGCGATCCGCGCTATTGGAATCGCCTCTACCGCAACCGCGGCAAGGGCGTATTCGAAGATGTCACCGCAAGAGCCGGCCTCGCAGGCGAGGGCTACAGCATGGGAGCCTCCGCCGCCGACTACGATAACGACGGCCACACCGACTTGTTCGTCGCCGGGGTGGGAAGGAATACCCTTTACCGCAATCGCGGCGATGGCACCTTCGAAGATGTCACGGCCCGGGCCGGCATTCACAACGAGCCCTGGTCGGTGGCCGCCGGCTGGTTCGATGCCGATGGCGACGGGCGGCTGGACCTGTTCGTGGTCAACTACGTGGCGTGGGACCCCAAGACCGAGCCCGTCTGCCGCGACCCCCGCTCCGGCGCCCTGCTGCACTGCCATCCCGACAACTACACCGGCCTTCCCAACACGCTCTACCACAATAATGGCGATGGCACCTTCACGGATGTTTCCGAAGCCGCCGGCATCCGCCGCTACATCGGCAAGGGCATGGGAGTGGCTTTTGCCGATTACGATGGCGATGGCCGCATGGATGTCCTGGTCACCAATGACACGCGGCCGAATTTCCTGTTCCATAACGAAGGCGGCGGGCGATTTCAGGAGGTCGCGCTCGCCGCCGGAGTTGCCGTCAATGACGACGGCCGCACCCTTTCCTCCATGGGGGTCGATTTCCGCGATGTCGATAACGACGGCCGCCCCGACCTGTTCCTGACGGCCATTGCCCACGAAACCTACCCGCTTTACCGCAACTTGGGCAAGGGCCTCTTCGCCGATTTCACTTACCGTTCGCGCGTGGGCGCCGCCACCATGGCGACTACCGGCTGGAGCTGTGGCGTTTACGATTTCGATAACGACGGCCGCAAGGACCTGTTCGCCGCCAACGGCGATTTGAACGAGAACGCCGAGGGCGCCCGCCAGCACAGCATCGTTCTGGCACAGCGGCCCGACGGCACCTTCGACGCCATACCCGCCGGCCCTGCCGCCCTCAACCGCGGCGCGGCCTTCGGCGATTTCGATAACGATGGCCGCATCGACACTGTGATCTCACGCCTTGGCGAGCGGCCCGTGCTGCTACGCAATGCCAGCGCCAACGGCAATCACTGGCTGGGCTTGCATCTTATCGGCCGCCGGAGCAATCGCGACGCCATCGGCGCGGTGGTGCACGTCCGAACCGCAGCCGGACAGCAGTGGAACCAGGTCACCACTTCGGTTGGGTATGCCAGTTCCAGCGATGTCCGCGTCCACTTCGGCCTGGGCGCCGAAACGCGCGCCACCGTGGAAATCCACTGGCCCAGCGGGACCGTTTCGCGGACCGAAGAGACTCAGGTGGACCGCTATTTGACGGTGCGCGAACCCTAATCCGTCACCCTGGCAGTCCGTGGTAAAACTCGCTTCCTTACGGCCGGTGTAGCGACCTCAGCAGGACGCGGCGAAATCCGTGGGCTGAAGCCTCAGGAAGCGAAAGCGTGAGCCGTAGCGAAAGATCAGCCGAGGAACCTGGGAAGCCCTCACGGGGGCGCGCATCTCCAATGACCAAGCCAGCGCCGATTCGAGTTCCCGAAAGATCGGACCATATTTCAGTGGTTCGAAGAACAAAGGCTGATCGCGCTGAGTGGGTGCGTAGCGAAACGGCATCCAATGAATGCCTGAGGCGAGAGCTTTTTCGGGAGAGCCGGATGCGGAAAATCTGCATGTCCGGTTGGAGTGGGGGAGGTAGGCCGCTCTCTGTCACCTGGCTTTCTACTCTACCGGCTCCGATCAAAGCCACGAGCGTCAGCGAGCGTAGGCTCGATTGTACTTAGTAACCCTTTCGTGGCACTCACTGAACCGCTATCGTATCTACTTTCAAGGTATTATCCGCTCCAACCGTGCCGCTGACCTTGGCGGTCACCCGATCACTTGGAGGCTGGGTCGGATTGGCGAAGCGATCCGCCCGGCTCTTGAGGGCGTCCGCTGCCTTGGTGTTGCCTTCGGCGTCCAGTTTGTAAGCCTGGTTGGAGACGAGCAGAGCGAAGGCGGTGGTGGTGCTTGTAGGATTGCAGGTGGTAGCGCTCTTTTGTTGATCGTAACAGGTGGCGTCGATCAGTCTGCCTTGGAAAACAAGGTGAAGAGGAACTCGAAGCGGTGGGAACGCTTCTACGCATAGTTTGTCTTCCTCTCCGATTCTCAAATTGTTGAATGACGCTCGACCTTACCGGGCATCCCGCGTTCCATATTCCTGTTTTCAGAGCGTTCGGGCGGCACGGTTGCGCCAGCCGCTTGCGGGTAGGAAGAGATGCTCAGGTGGCGTTACATCCGGGCGCCAAAGATAGCTAAGTCCGGTTTTGGCGGCTTGACGGCGCGGCCGGTTTCGGTGTTTACCCGGATGGCCGCGAGTTCCGCGATCAGGCTGCCGGCCCAGCGATAAATGTTGTGTTCGCGGACGTAGGTGCGCATGCGGGTCATGCGGGCCCGGCGCTCTTCCGGCGCCATGCTGAGCGCGCAGTGAATGGCGTCCGCCAGGCCCTCGGTGTCGTAGGGGTTCACCAGCAGCGCGTCCGACAATTCCAGGCTGGCTCCGGCGAAGCGGCTGAGAACCAACACTCCCTGTTGATCGTTGCGTGCCGCCACATACTCTTTAGCCACCAGGTTCATGCCATCGTGCAGCGAGGTTACCAGGCACAGGTCGGCCGCCCGATAGTATCGCTGGATCTGCGCATGGCTGTGGTGTTGCGGCAGTAGTGCGATGGGTTTCCATCCGTTGGTGCGGAAGCGGTGATTGATGCGTTCAGCTTCCTGAGTTACTTCGTCTATCAGGTCGTGATAACGGCGGATGTGCGTGCGGCTGGGAGCGCCGATCTGCACAAACGTGAACTGGCCGGCATAGGCCGGATAACGCTCGAACAGCCGTTCCAGCGCGCGGAACCGCTCCGGGATGCCCTTGGTGTAGTCGATGCGGTCCACCCCGATACCCATCATGGAAGCCTCCACTCCGCAGTTGCGCAGAAGCTCCGCGCGCTCCAGGTAGACCGATCCGCCGATGGCGGCCGGGCCGGAGACACCGTTTGTGAAGGGCACGCTGATGGGGAACGGCCGCACGTATGTGAACTGCCCGGCGCGGTTCACCGCGAAGCGCTCGCGATCGATGCGCGATTCCAGCAGGCGATCCACGGTGTCCAGAAAATTGTTGCAGTGCGCTTGCACGTGAAAGCCCACGAGGTCTGCGCCCAGCAGTCCATCGAGCAGTTCTTCCTGCCAGGGGCAGATGCCGAACGCTTCCGGATTCGGCCACGGAATATGCCAGAAGATGGCTACGCGCGCGTCCGGACGCACGGCTTTGATCATTCTCGGCAGCAGGGCGAAATGGTAGTCCTGCACCAGCACGATGGGGTCTTCCTCGCCGGAGATCTCTTCCAGCAGGGCATCGGCGAAGCGCTGATTGACGGTGCGATAACACGCCCAATCCTGTGCGCGGAATACCGGCCGGGTGTGGGCAATGTGACAGAGCGGCCAAAGGCCCTCGTTGGCGAATCCGAAATAGAATCCCTTTTCTTCCTCCGGTGTCACCCAGACGCGCCGAAGGGTGTATTGCGGGTGTTCGGGCGGTACGCCGACATGATCGTAACGGTCCACGGTTTCACGGTCGGCATTGCCGGTGCCTTGGGCAATCCAGGTACCGTCCGAGGCGCGCAGAATCGGCTCCAGCGCCGTGACCAGGCCGCTGGCCGGAACCGAACACTGAATATCGGCGCCGCGCCGGACGTGCTCGTAAGGCTCGCGGTTGGAGATTACAAATAGGCGGCTGCCCTGGAGTCTGGATTGGATGAATGCGCGCAGGCGCTCCTCGGTCCAAAGCGATTCGCCGGCATCGCGCAGGCGCGCCTCCTCCTCAGCGGCGGCGCGCGCGGCGGTCAAGGTCGTGGCCAGTCGCCTGGCCTCGCGCTTCAATGGCTCGAATGCAGCTTCACCGGCCAGGTCGGGGACTTCCGATACCGCTCCGCGCCGCAGATCGCTGAGCCATTTTTCCAACCGGCGCAGGGGATTCCTCAGAGTCCAGCGGAGAATCAGCAGCGTGGCGCACAGGATCATGAGTGTTTGCGCCGCCACACCAGCCAGGGCGCGCCGCCACAACGACATTACCTGAGCATCGATGTATCCCGCGTCGTGCAGAATTGCCAGCGTACCGTCGGGTCCGGCCACGCCTGCAATTGGAGTCGCCACCAGGTGCATGGGCCGGCCGCCAAGACGCAGGAACTCGCCATTACCGTCGGCGGGTTGTCTCGCGAGGCGTAGAGCGCGGCCGGGCGGAACGTCCCGTTGGGCGAAATTGGGAGTGGCGGCCAGTAGCTTGCCCTGTGTGTCGTAAATGGCGATGGCAGAGAGACGCTCATGATCCTGGTATCGCGGGAGCAGTGCCTCCAGGGTAGCGACGGAATCGGTTTCGACCAGTGGAGCGATCGACTTCTCAAGACTCTCAGCAACTACAAGGGCGCGGCGGTCCAGTTCGCGCCGCAAATTACGCCGCACGGTATCTGCCTGATAGATGGCCAAGCCGACCGACACCAGTGCCACGCCCGCCGCGAGGGAAAAAGTGAGCCGCATGCCTAGCCGCATGTGGGACTGAGTTGCAAGGGTCGGGCCATATTCAACAAGGTGGTCTTAAGGCGTGGCTGTTGCAATAAAAGGGCGGGTCTACCGGCTAAGTGGTAGAAATTACACTGTGCGCATCCCGGCCTTTCGGGGAATTGCCAAAACCAATACTGAGTTCGTGGCTAACGGATTATTCCGCACCTTCATTCCTCCGGTTCCGGAGCTAGACTGATTTAGTAAGTAACAATCTGGAGATTCAGACATGGCAAAGAAAGTGAAGCCTGTTCCGCAGGGTTACCACACCGCGACGCCCTATCTTACAGTCAACGACGCGGCGAACGCGATCGAGTTTTATAAGCGGGCGTTCGGCGCGCACGAGATCGTGCGGATGGACGGTCCCGGTGGGAAGATCGGACATGCGGAAATTAAAATCGGCGATTCGGTAATCATGCTGGGCGATGAGATGCCGGGCATGAGTAACCAGTCGCCGCAAACGCTGCACGGCACCACGGCGGGCGTTATGCTCTACGTGGAAGACGTGGATGCCATTTTCAACCGTGCTGTCTCCGCCGGCGCGCAGGTGGATACACCCGTCGCCGACATGTTTTGGGGAGACCGCTACGGCAAGCTGAAAGATCCATTCGGACATTCCTGGGCGGTGGCTACGCACAAGGAGGATGTGGCTCCGGCCGACATGTCGAAACGAATGGAAGAAGCCATGGCGAAGATGAAGCAGCAGACCCACTCCGCCTGAGCGTGACGCTCCGCATTTTGGCGGTGGAATTGCCAGGGCTTCCGTATGCCGGAAAACAAAAAATGTCAGCATCCCGCCTGCACCTGTCAGGTGGCGGAGGGCAGCAAATTCTGTAGCCAGTATTGTCATGATGCCGGAGGCACGATGGAGCTGTCGTGCAATTGCGGTCATGCGGGCTGTTCGCTGGAATCGGCTGCCGGAGCGGCGCCGGGCGTAGTGGAGTAAGCTGCATCACTCCGCTCATCTCAGGGCGGCAGCTAGTTCGACGGCTCTTGCTTCCGAAGTTCCTCGGCGTCGATGCGGTCTTTGGCGCGGCTGGAAGTCATCAGGTTGATGCGGTTTGGCGCGTAACCAAGTTGGATCACTTTGCCCGGGCGTGTGAGATCGGCTTCGGATATGTCAAGGTTGCCGAATCGATGTCCGCGGAGTTATCGGGGAAATCCGTGCCACGAAACTGCGAGCGCGCCGACTACCAGGTATTCAACTTTGTTCGAGTTCAAGCACTCGATAAACTCTCGCAAATCGCTGCTTAAAGGCATCGGGGTGGACACGCTCTCGCAGTTCGAAGAATATTTCGGCCCGCCGCTGCGGGGTCATTTCAGCACGGGAAAACGCATCCGCGGCATCGGCTTCCTCAAAGCTGTCGAAAATGCGGGCTACTTTCTCCACGATCCTATTTTAAGCCGGTTCTCCGATTGTCGCGCTGACTGTCCCACCACGTACTACAGCGCGAAGAACTCGCCGTCGCCGATGATTTCCGCGGGGCCGGTGAGGTACACGTCTTCTTCCCAGCGCAGGTCGATGGGGCCGGCCGGCGTGAGCACACGGACCGGCGAGCGAGCCATGCCGCGCACCACCGCGGTTACGGCGGCTCCCGTGGACCCGGTGCCCGAACTCATGGTCTCACCCGCGCCCCGTTCGTAGAAGCGAACCTCGATGGTGTGGGCGTCCACCGGTTTGAGGAACGATACGTTCGTGCGCCGGGGGAAGTGCGGGTGGCATTCGATTTCCGCGCCCATCGCGCGCCAGTCGAAGCCGAAATTTTCGACCGGCACGGCGCATTGCGGATTGCCTACGTCCAGCAGGGTCACATCGCGCGCTCCACCGGCGAGCGGTAACTGGAAGCGCTCGGCCAGAATTTCCGGACGGCCCATGTTCATCTCGAATTCGAAGATCAGGCTGCTGCGTTTCAGCAGGCGCAGTATCTTGATGCCGGCGCCGGTGCGGATCCGCACTACACCGGCGGCATAGCCGTGGCGGATCAGGAAGGCCGCGGCGCAACGCGTGCCGTTGCCGGAGATCTCGGCCGTGCTGCCGTCGGAGTTGTAGAGTTGAATCGACCCCTCAGCCTCGCCATCGGTGGGCTTGGCCACCAGCATCCAGCCATCGGCGCCAATGCCCGTATGCCGTTCGCAAATGGCGCGCGCCATGGCGGCGCGGTCGCCTTCGGGCGCTTCGTGCTCCCAGGTGAGCAGGAAATCGTTCTTGGCACCGTGCGCTTTGGTGAAGGGAATCTTCATCAGGAAATCTTTTCGACCAGCACCGCGGTGCCGTATGCCAGCACTTCGGTGACGCCTTGCATCACTTCGGTGGCATCGTACCGCGCGCTGATGATCGCATTGGCGCCCAACGCGTTGGCGTGTTCAATCATCAGGTCGAATGCGTCTTCGCGGGTCTTCTCGCACAGCTTGGTGAACAGCGAAATATTTCCGCCTACAATGGTCTGTAAACTCGCTCCGATGGTGCCGACGATGGACCGGGAGCGCACCACGATTCCCTTTACCACACCCATGTTGCGCGTGATGCGCATGCCCGGCAATTCGAGAGCGGTCGTAACGTTTTCATGAGCTACCATGACAGCCTCCTGTGCGCCGGTAAATTTCGATCACCGGTGCGTCTTTCACCATGATGGTCTGTTCCAGCGTGTAACACGGGCCCTGACGGTTGGCGCGATTGACCGCGGACTGCACCCGGTCGCCGCCCGCAACGACGGCCCATTCCTGCCACAGATAAAGTTCCGGCCGTTCCACCGCCGCCAGCCATGGCAGGCCGTTCAGTTCGGAGAACGTTTCGCGGATGGGGACGCCCATTTCGCGGAAGATACCGGTCAAATCGCCGAACGATGTGATGATACCCGAACCGGGCACGTAGCGGGGACCCAGGTACGCGGCGGCTTGCCGGGTCCACGCACGCCGGCCCTCGGAATTGACGCGCGATTCCTCCCATGTGATCCAATATTTCTGATATGGATGCGCCATCCAGATGAAGGCTCCGGCCAGCACCACCAGGGTCGCCGCAATGCCGCGTGCCCGTGGCGTCAAGGCCACCAGGGCGGCCCCGCAAAAGACCAGCAGGCAAAACGCGCTCAAGCCATAGCGCGTGTTGTAGAACGAATAGGGGTAGGGCATGCCCGGCATGAAAATAGGATTGCCCGAGGAGTGCATACTCCACACGTAAAAAAGAGGCGGCAGCGCCAAAAGTGTGACGGGCCAGAACGCGCGCTTCACCAGCGCCGCCACTCCGCCGGCGATGGCGACCAGGACCAGGCCCGGCCCGGCGCAGCGCTCGATGGCGGCCCGGACATACAGAAGGGAAGTGTGCCAATCGCCCTTGCCGGGATACGGCTTATCGCCCTGAATGGCCATCGCCGAGTACGGGCCGCGGTAGAAATCCAGCGGGTCGCCGGTGAGCCACCAGTGGTGAAAGAGCCAGAAGAGCGGACCCAGCCCGGCGATGGCGCAGAACAGAATGGTCACGCTCCAGCGCCGCTTCGCCGTGGCAAAGAAATACGCCGCCACAAACGGGAGCAGGAACCAGCCTTCGTAGCGCGCCATGGTGCCCAGGCAGGCCGCTACCGAGGCTCCGGCCACCGCGCCCCAGCCCTGCGTTTCGCGGAACCGCACCGTGAAGTACAGCAGCGCCATGAGACACGCGTACGCGCCTGGTTCGGTCATGGGGATGGATTGCAGGTAGAGCAGGTTGGGGTTGAGCGCGAACAGGCCCACCGCGGCCAGCGCCGCCGCATCCGAATGGAAGATGCGCCGCACGGTCGCGAACAGGAACGCGCCGGCCACTACGAAGCACAAGCCCGAAGGGATCGCCCCCGCCAGCCCCGAGCGCCACAGGGCATCGTGGCGCACCAGCGGGAGCATCATCACGTGGACGAGCGGGAGCCATACCGTGCCGATCTGATCGTAGCCGGGGTTCTGATTGTCCACGATGCGGCGGGCGGTATTCAGGTGCGCTTCCGCGTCGCCATAGTACAGGGTCCAGCCATGGGAGTTAACAAAGAAGATAGCCAGGGCACTCACGGCGGCCAGCGCCAGAATCACGACGGCGAACAGGCCCGCGCCGTTAGAACGACGTGCAGTTTTGGAATTCCTGATAGCGGGCCTCGATTTCCTCGCGCGTTAGCGAGCGGAAGCGATCTACTCCGAACTTCTCGCAGCAGAAGCTGCCCATCACCGAGCCGTAAATCACGGCGCGCCGCAGTTCGCCGGCGTCGATGTCGCCGTCGCTCGGCGTTACGCCGCTGCCGGCCAGGTAGCCGATAAAGCCTCCGGCGAAACAGTCTCCTGCTCCGGTGGGGTCGAACACATCCTCCAGCAGGTAGCCCGGCGCGATGAAGTGGCCGCCGCGGCGGAACAGGATGGCGCCGTATTCCCCGCGCTTGATCACCAGCGTATGCGGTCCCATTTCCATGATGCGGGCGGCGGCGCGGCGCAGATTGTACTCGCCGGAAAGCAGGCGTGCTTCGCTGTCGTTGATCAGCAGGAAGTTCCACTCCTTCAGGGTCTCCAGCAACTGGGCGCGAAAATCGTTGATCCAGTAATTCATGGTGTCGCCGCCGGTCAGTTTGACGCCGGGCATCTGCGCGCGCACCATCTTCTGCAACTCGGGCTGAATGTTGCCCAGCAGCAGATACGGCTCTGTGCGATAGCTTTCGGGCAGCTTGGGGTTGAAATCGGCGAAGACGTTGAGATCGGTGCGCAGCGTGGTCCGATCGTTCATATCGGCCGAGTAGACGCCGGCCCAGAAGAACGTCTTGCCGCCCGGCACGCGCTCCATGCCGGAAAGGTCGATCTGCCGGGAAGCCAGCAGGTCGACATCCTCCTGCGCGAAATCGTCGCCTACCACGGCGACGATGCGAACCGGCGTGAAATAACTGGCAGCCAGCGCAATATAAGTGGCCGCACCCCCCAGCATGCGGTCGATTTTTCCATGCGGCGTTTCTACGCCGTCATAAGCAACGGATCCCACCACGACGAGTGACATGTAAGAGTCGATTGTAGCGTGACACGTCACATTACTTCCAGAATGACGCACTTCAGGTAGAGCGTTTCGGGAACGGTGAGCAGAATGGGATGGTCCTGGCTTTGCGTGCGGCGCTCCAGAATGCGGAGCGTGCGGCCGGCATCCAGCGAGGCTTGCGCCACCGTTTCCAGCAGCATGCTCTCGCTCATATGCTGCGAGCAGGAGCAGGTCACCAGAATTCCGCCCGGACCCAGCAGCCGCAGCGCGCGCAAGTTGATTTCCTTATAAGCCGAAGTGGCCGCGTCCAGGTTCTTGCGCGACTTGGTGAAGGCCGGCGGATCCAGCACCACCAGCGAATACTGCCGATGCGCAGCCGCGTAGCCGGACAGCAGATCGAACACATCGGCCTCCTGGAAGGAGACGTTGTGAATCCCGTTGGCCTGGGCATTGGCTTCCGCCGTAGCGAGGGCGTGCTCGCTGCTATCCACCGCGTCCACGTGCTCGGCCTTACCGGCCAGGTGCAGGGCGAATCCGCCGGTGGATGTGAAACAGTCCAGCGCCCTGCCGCCTCTGGCGTACCGCGCCGCCGCGAGATAATTTTCGCGTTGGTCCAGGAAAATGCCGGTCTTCTGACCATGCCGCAGATCGGCCCTCAGGGAGAGATGATTCATGCGAACAGTCACCGATTCGGGCACTTCACCGTACAGGGTTTCGGTCTCCAGCAGCAGCTCTTCTTTCGTGCGGACGGCCACATCGTTGCGCGCCAGTATTCCCCGGGGCTGAAAGATCTCCTGCAGGCAACTGGCGATCTCGCGCCGCGCCGCGTCCATGCCCTGGTCGAGCGTCTGCATCACCAGGCAGTCGCTATACCGGTCCACCACCAGGGCGGGGAGCAGGTCGGCCTCGCCATGCACCACACGGTACGCTTCGCTGTAATGCACGGTAAGCCGGCGGTGCGCTTCGGCGGCGCGCAGGCGCTTCAGGTAGAATTCGCGATCGATCGTTTCGGCGCGCGGGGAAAGCATGCGCAGCGTGATCTGCGAGGCGGAACTATAATGCGCGGTGCCCAGCAGGCGCCCGCCGGGATCGAGCACCCGCACCGCGGATCCGAATTGGGCTCCGTCGCGCTCGATCACGTCACTGGCAAAGATCCAAGGATGACCGGAGGCGACCCTGCCGGCCGCCTTCCGGTTGACCCGGACTTCGTTCATCGCATGGCCTGCAGGCGGGCGATCCGGTCCTCCGTGGAGGGGTGCGTGGAAAACAGGCGCATCAGGGCCTGGCCGCTGAACGGCTTGATGATGAACATGTGGGCCGTGGAGGGCGAAGCGTCCATGGGGATGCGCTTGGAATAGGTCTCCAGTTTTTGCAGCCCATTGATGAGCGGGTAAGGTGAGCCTACATATTTGGCGGATGCGGCGTCGGCATCGTACTCGCGGGAGCGCGAGATGGCCATCTGGATCAGGGCCGCGGCCAGGGGTGCGAAAATCATCATGGCGATGGCCGCCAGACCGCCGCCTTCGCCATCGCGATCGTCGCGGCTGCCGCCGCCGAAAATCATGGCCCAGCGCGCCATGCTGGCCAGCATGGTGATGGCGCCGGCGAGGGTGGCGGCCACTGAGCTGATCAGGATGTCGCGATGCAGTACGTGGCCCAGTTCGTGCGCCACCACTCCTTCGATTTCCGAATCACTCATTAATTGCAGAATGCCCGCGGTAAATGCCACGGAGGCATGCTGCGGATTTCGTCCCGTGGCAAAAGCGTTGGGTGAAGCTTCGGGAAGTATGTATAGCTTAGGCATGGGAATGCTCATTCGGTGGGCCAGACCCTGCACAATCGGCGCTACACGGCGGTAGACTTCCGGATTCTCCTCGGGAGTTACCGGCTGAGCCGAGTAACTGGCAAGCGCGATCTTATCCGAAAAGAAGTAACTGGCAAAATTCATTACCACAGCCAGGCCAAGTCCCATGTACAGCCCGTTTCGGCCGGCCAGAGCACCGCCTCCCACCACCAGCAGGCCGCTCAGCAAGCCCAGCAGAAGAACCGTCTTCAAAGAATTAAAGCTCATGAGCTTACCTCAAAAAACTCTTGTTGGCCGCAGATGAACGCGGATCAACGCAGATAAGAATTTCCGTTTGTGTCCATCTGCGTTTATCTGCCTTCATCTGCGGCCAATTCCTTACACAGCCACCGGAACCAACTTGGTGAACTGTAGCTCGTTCCCCTGTGGCGCGGCATCCACCAGGATGGTCTCGCCTTCGACAAACTCGCCGTTGATCAGTTTGAGCGCCAGCGGATCCTGAATCAGCCGCTGGATCGCGCGCCGCATGGGCCGCGCGCCGAACTGCGGATCGTAGCCTTCCGAAATAATCGTATTCCGGGCAGCTTCGGTCACTTCGATCTTCACTTTGCGATCCTTGAGCAGCTTGCTCACGTTGTCGATCTGCATGTTCACGATCTGGGACAGGTGCTCCCGCGACAGCGTATTGAACACGATGATATCGTCAATGCGGTTCAGGAACTCCGGCCGGAACTGCTGGCGCAGAGTGTCCAGCAACCGCTTGCGGGTATCGTCGTTCTTCGTGTTTTTGGCGTGCACCGAAAAACCGATCGATGCTTTATCCACGAATCCGGTGCCCACGTTGCTGGTCATCACCACCACGGTGTTTTTGAAACTGACGGTGCGGCCCTGGCCATCGGTCAGGCGTCCATCGTCCAGAATCTGCAGCAGCACGTTGAACACTTCCGGGTGGGCCTTTTCGATTTCGTCGAACAGCACCACCGAATAGGGACGGCGCCGCACCTGTTCGGAAAGCTGGCCGCCCTCGTCGTAACCCACGTAGCCGGGAGGCGAGCCGATCATCCGCGCCACCGCGTGCTTCTCCATGTACTCCGACATATCCACGCGGATCATGGCTTTGTCGTCGTCAAAAAGGTAATGTGCCAGGGCGCGCACCAGTTCGGTCTTGCCGACGCCGGTGGGGCCCAGGAAAATAAAGCTGCCGATGGGCCGGTTGGGGTCGCTCAATCCCGCACGGTTGCGCAGAATCGCGTTGGAAACAAGGCGGACGGCTTCATCCTGGCCCACTACGCGATCCTTCAGCCGCTCGGGCATCTGGACCAGTTTCTGAATTTCGCCTTCGAGCATGCGGGTCACCGGAATGCCGGTCCACTTGGCCACGATGCGGGCGATATCGTCTTCGCCGATATCTTCTTTTAGCAGCGCATGTTCCTTGATGGCTTCCAAATCCTGCTCGGCGGCCTGAATGTCTTTTTCGATCTGCGAGAGGCGGCCGTAGCGCAACTGCGCGGCCTTTTCCCAATCGCCGGCGCGGCTGGCTTTTTCCTCTTCCTGGCGCAGCGTATCCTGCTCCGCCTTTAATTTGCGAACGTTGGCGATGGCGTCGCGCTCGCGGTTCCAACGCTCTTTGAGAGGCGCCGATTCGCCGCGCAGCCGTTCCAGTTCGTTCTCCACCCAGCGCAGCCGCTCGTGCGAGCCGGGGTCCTTTTCCTTAGTCAGGGCCTGGCGCTCGATCTCGAGATGCGACATGCGGCGGTCCAGGTCGTCGATTTCAATCGGCATGGAGCCGATCTGCAAGCGCAGAGCCGATCCGGCCTCATCGATCAGATCGATGGCCTTATCGGGCAGAAATCGGTCGGCGATATAGCGCGAAGAGAGCACTGCCGCCGCGATAATGGCGGAATCCTTGATGCGCACGCCGTGATGGATTTCGAATTTCTCCTTGAGGCCGCGCAAAATGGCGACCGTATCGTCCACGCTGGGCTCGCCCACCATGACGGTCTGGAAGCGACGGGCCAGGGCGGCATCCTTTTCCACGTGCTTCTTGTATTCGTTGAGCGTGGTGGCGCCAATGCAGCGCAGTTCGCCGCGCGCCAGTGCCGGCTTCAAAAGGTTGGCCGCGTCGATCGCGCCCTCGGCACCTCCGGCGCCCACCAGGGTGTGCAGCTCGTCGATGAAGCAGAGGATCTCGCCGTTGGAATCGATGATTTCCTTCACTACGGCTTTCAGGCGGTCTTCGAATTCGCCGCGGAACTTGGTGCCGGCGATCATGGAACCCAGATCGATGGCCACCAGCTTTTTGTTCTTGAGTTGGTCGGGTACATCGCCGCGAATGATGCGCTGCGCCAGGCCCTCGACGATGGCGGTCTTGCCGACACCCGGTTCTCCGATCAGCACAGGGTTGTTCTTGGTGCGCCGGCTCAGTACCTGCATCACGCGGCGAATTTCGTCTTCGCGGCCGATCACCGGGTCCAGCTTGCCCTGACGGGCCGATTCGGTCAGGTCGTGCGCATAGCGCTCCAGGGCCTGATACTTCGTTTCGGGATTCTGGTCGGTAACCCGCTGCGTGCCGCGGACGGAAACCAGCGCCTTCAGGATGGCGTCGTGCGTGGCGCCGGCACGGTCGAGCAATTGGCCGGCGGGATCGCTGCGCTGTTCGGCGATGGCCAACAGGAGGTGCTCGGTGGAAACAAATTCGTCTTTAAAATGGGTGGCCTCGTCAAAGGCGCGTTCGAGCACCTGGTTGAGAGGCTGGGAGAGGTACATCCCGGGTTGCATGCCGGCGGTCTTGGGGAGACCGGTGAGCATCCGGCGGGCTTCGGTGACAATGGCGTCCGGGTGGACATTGCACTTCTCCAGGACCGGCCGCACAATTCCTTCGGCTTCTTCGGCCAGGGCAATGAGCAGGTGTAGCGGGAAGAGCACCTGGCTCTCGTTCTTTTCTGCAACCGACTGGGCCTGTTGCAGAGCTTCCTGTGCTTTCTGAGTCAGTCTGTCCAATCGAAACATGGATTTACCTTTTTTCCAATACCAAATGGGCAGGCCGCCCCCGCGGGACCGGCCTGCCCTGTTTTTCCCAGCAGCTTCAGTGCCTTCCGCACTTCTATCTTATTCGATGCATTAGGCGTTGACTTCGACTTTGATCTGACGCGGCTTGGCGGCTTCCTTTTTGGGCAACGTAACGGTCAGCACACCGTTCTTGTACTGCGCCGCTATCTCTTCTGTATTGAATGAGTTCGGGACCGCGAAGCTGCGCACGAAATCGCCGTAGCTGCGCTCGATGCGGTGGAAACCCTTGCCCGCTTCCTGTTTTTCGAACTTGCGCTGGCCGGCGATGGTGAGCGTCTGGTTTTCGACACGGACATCGATATCTTTCTGATCGACGTCCGGCAGGTCGGCTTTCAGCACCAGTTCGTTCTCGGTCTCGTAAATATCGACCGCCGGGGACCAGGGCCGGTTGGTTTGGGGTTCGTTGAGGAAGCGGGTGAAGGCGTCCTCGAAAACGCGGAGGTTGGTCAAGGGATCGAAATGGCTAAGTGACATGGTTTTGTAAGCTCCTTTGCTTTGATCTGTTGAGAGGCCGCTGGCCTCATCCGTTTATGATCATAAAATATGCGCGTATAATTGTCAAGTATTTATTAGCGTAATCGTGACATGAAAATATAGTGGCCCGCTCGCGTAACTGCCGCCATCGCGCCTGCGCCCCTTGATCATGCGCAAGGCTGTCTGTGTCCTGATCCTTTGGACTGCGGGCGCCGCCGCTCAGTCCGTCGAAGGCACCGTCGTCGATTCCGTCACTGGCAATGGCATTCCTGGCGTGAAAGTGGACTTGGTGGCAGTTTCTGCCTCGGTCGAGAGCGATGACCCAGGACCACCCGGCGCCCAACCTGCTGCCTATTCCACCACCACCGACCAGCAGGGGCACTTCCGCCTGGAAGACGTCAAGGCGGGCGCATACACCGCCCGTTACCGAGCCGCGAATCACATCGATGAGGCCATGGCGCCGAGGCTCAATGCGCCTCCGCCGCGTAAAATTCAGGTGCCGGAGCGCGGCAACCCGGTGAAGCTGGAAGCCCGCATGATCCCGCTTGGCGGATTGAGCGGCCGCGTGGTGGACGGTCGCGGCCAGCCGGTGCCCCATGCGCGCGTGGATTTCGCCACCGGCAATCTGATGGGGAGCCAGGATACCGACAAGGACGGGAAGTTTTCCGAAATGCAGTTGCCTGGGGACCTGTCCGTACTGAGCGTGGTTCCGCCCACTGGTTGGAAGCCGCCCGATCCGGATCCCGATACCGGGCAGGCGCGGTCGTGGGTGCGCACCTGGTATCCCGGAGTGGCGGAAGAGGCCGCGGCGCAGAAAATTGTAGGACGGCCAGGGGTGTGGCAAACCGATATCGAGTTGAAGCTGGTCGCCGTCCCCACGCGCTCCGTGCGCGGGATCGTACTCAATCCGGAAGGGACGCCGGCGGCCAAGGTCGCCGTGGTGGTGGGGGAAGACTTCTTTACCCCGGTGGTCCGCGCGCAGACCAAAGCCGACGGCACATTCGAATTTCCGGCCGTCGCCGACGGGCTATGGCGCGTATCTTCGGACGTGGAACGCGGCGACACGAAACTGCGTGCCGCAGAGTGGGTACAGGTCGCCGGGAAGGAACTGGAGGGTTTGAAACTGCGGCTGGCCGCGTGGGTAACGGTGCGCGGCCGCGTCATTATGGAACCCGTACAGGGCCGCCCGTCGCCCAAACCGCCCATGCTGCGGCTGCGCGCTTTCGGCCACGGGCGGATGGCCGAGGCGGCGCCGCCCGGGTGGCCCGATGCCGGCGGCAATTTCGCCATGCCGTACTTCTACCCGGGCGTCTACCGCTTCGACGGGCTCAACACTCCGGTGCCGGGCTACTATCTGGACGAAGTGCGCCTGGGAGAATCTGTGCTGGCCGCGCCGGATGTGGCGATCGCTTCGGGCGCGTTTCCGCTCACCTTGACCTACAAGACGAACGGAGGCTCGGTGCGCGGCAGCGTGGAAAGCTGCGGCGGGGGCGAAGTGATGCTGGCGCCGGTGGATCCTGCGCTGCGCTGGCCGCAGTCGGTTCTCACGGCGCAGTGCGATGCCGGCGATCGCTACCAGATCTCCTCGGTCCGCCCTGGCGATTATTACGCCCTGGCCTTTCCGGCGGACCACTCTGCGCGCATCCGGTTCCTCGAGTTTGAGGAGAGCATGGCGGGCCAGGCGGTGCGCGTTGAGGTGCGTGCCGGCGAAACTACGTCATTGGATCTGCGGATCCCTAGGTGATGTGCGCGCCGCGCGTGCCCACGTAGACGGCGTACACCGACTGGCTGGCGGCCATGAAGAGGCGGTTGCGCTTGCTGCCTCCGAAACAGAGATTGGCGCAGGTTTCGGGCAACCGGATCTGGCCGATGCGATGGCCTTCGGGCGAGAAGATGTGGACTCCGTCATAGCCCGCGCCCACCCACCCGGCGCCGGCCCAGATATTGCCGTCCACGTCCGCGCGTATGCCGTCGGCCGAGCCGTTGCCTATGCCGGGAATATTCATATTCGTGAACTGCCGTTTGTTGCGGAGGGTCTTGCCATCGGCGAGGTCGAAGACCTGGATGTCCTGGGGCGTGCCGGTATCGCAGATGTACACCTTCTTATAGTCGGGGGAGAAGCAGATGCCGTTGGGCTTGTCCAGTTCGTCGGTGACTTTGTCGATTTTGGCGGTCTTGGGATCGACGCGGTATACGGCCTCCTTCAACTCCTGCTTCGCCTGGAAACCTTCGTAGTTGCCCAGGATGCCGTAGGGCGGGTCGGTGAACCAGATGGCGCCATCGGGATGCACGACCACGTCGTTGGGCGAATTGAGCGGCTTGCCGTTGAACTTGTCGGCGATGGTGGTGACGGTGCCATCAGGCTCGAAGCGGCACACCCGTCTCAAGGCGTGCTGGCAGCACACCTGGCGGCCCTGGTAATCGAAGGTGTTGCCATTGCTGTAATCGGAGACGCGAAAGGTGCTGACGTGCCCGTCCTCTTCCATCCAGCGCATCTGCCGGTTGTTGGGGATGTCGCTCCACACCAGGTAGCGCCCCTGGCCGCTCCAGGCCGGGCCTTCTGCCCACAGCGCACCGGTCCAGACGCGTTCGATGTGGGTGTTGTTGATTTTGTATTTGTCGAATTGCTTATCGAGCGGCACGACGTCGGGATCGGAGTAGCGGATGGGCTCTTTGCCGCTCCAGTCGCGCTGCGTCTGCGCCAGGGCGGCCGGCGCGAGTGCGGCCGCGGCAGTGAGGAAACCTCGCCTGTTCATGTCACGGGCTATTGTATGCCATCCGGCCGGATTCAGCGAATGGTCAGGGTGACCGCGTTGGCCGGGTTGCCATCCACGGTCAGGTTCAAGGTCGCCGTGCCGGATTTCAAAGTCGCCGGAATGAGAATGTTCACCTGGTCGAGCCCGGCCATACCCTGCGCGCCGGCATAGAGCACCCCAGCGGGCTGCCCGCCGATGGTGCACACAGGCAGCGCCGCGGAGTGGCGGAGCCCGGTGCCGTAAAGAACCAGGTACACCGCGCCGGCATGAAGATCGATCGGCGCGGTAGCCAGTACCGGATCGCTTGGCGTGCCGTCCGGTTTCAGGGTGATCACTTGAGCGGCAGGCGCGCCCTGTCCGCTGCCATCGGCGGTAAACAAGCCCGGCGCAACGGTTCCGATGTTCACCAGGGCCGAGAGCCGGCGCGCCGGCGTGTAGATGCTCACCGTGGCAGGTCCCGGAGCGAGTCCGGCGGGTATGAGGATGCTGGCCTGGGTGGCCGAAACGTAGAACAGTTGTACGTCAAAGCTCTTGCCGGAACTGTCCGTGGCGGTCACTTTGGTGGAGCCTGCCAGGTTCGGCCCGAAGAGCGTTACGATTTCGTCCGCGGCGACGCCGCTGGAGACGTACGACGCAGCGTTAGTGACTGCCAGCAGGTGGAGCGTGGCCGAAGTCGCGCCGAAGAAATTGGCGTCGCCCGAGTAGGTCGCGACCACCGAATCGGCCGTGGCGGGCAGGGGGGCGGCGGCGGTCGTTCCGGCCAGGGTGATTGTGGTAAGGAGCGTCGAAGTAGCCGCGTCGAGGAAGCGCACGGTGCCGCCCGGCATCCCAGCGCCCGGCGCGCTGACGTTGAGGGTAGCCAGTAGCCCTGTGCTGGAGAGCGTCAGGCTAATGGCCGTGATGGCTTTGGTGACGGTCTGAACCAGTTGCACCGACCCGGCCGCATAGGTGGCATCGCCCGCCCAGGATGCCGTGATGGTGTGCACTCCGGCCGGCAGGGTGAGCGTCAGACTGGCCGCGCCGGCAGTGACCGGAGCGGAGCCGAGAGAAGTGCCTCCCTCGGTGAATTGCACGGTTCCGGATTGTCCCTGGAGCGCCACAGTCAGGGTCACGGGTTGGCCGGCTACGGACACGGGCGAGCTGCTGGACAGAGTCAGGCCGGCCACGGCGGGGTTGACCGTCTGGGTATAAGTCCCACTCCCTGCGGGATACGAGGAGTCGCCGGAGTAGCGGGCGGCGATGGTGTGGGAACCGGCGGCGAGCGTGGCGTGAATTGCCGCCTGGCCGCTCACCAGCGCCGCGGAACCCAGATCGGCGCCGTCGGAGGAGAGTGAAACCGAGCCCGTGGGTGTTCCGCCGGTGCCCTGCGGAGAGATGGAGACTACGGTGGTGAAGGTGACCTGCTGGCCCGCGCTGGACGGATTGTGATCGCTGGTCACGGTGACAATCGATTGGGTGGCGTTCACGGCCACCGCGCTGGAACTGCTGGCCGCGAAGTTGGCATCGCCCAGGTAAGAGGCGGTGATGCTGCCGGAGGCATTCGACGTCAGTACTGCGCTGAAGCCCGACCCGGCAGCGGCCAGCAGCGCCGTGCCGATGAGAGTAGTGCCGTTGCGGAACTGCACCGAGCCGGTGGGCGATCCCGCGCCGGGTGCGGTTACGGCTACCGCCGCCGTCAAGGGTCCGCCGGTCACGGCGGTAAGGGTGGTGGTGGTGGCCGCCTGCGAGACAGCCACCATCAGCGGATTGGGGGAGGCAGTCTGATAGTTCGTGTCGCCGTTGTAGGAAGCCGTAATGGCATGGATTCCCGTCGCCATGAGGGTGGTCACCGAGGCATGGCCGTCGGCCCCGATGGCCTGGCTGGCGAGTAAGCGGGCGCCATCGGAAAAACTCACGGTACCGGAGGGAACCGGCAGCCCCGTCGCGCCGGACAGCAGACAGTCCACTACCAACTGCTGGCCGAACACCGGTGCCTGCGGCGTCTGTGCCAGATAGATGCCGGGCAGGGCTTTGCCAACCGTGGCGGCGGCCGATGCGGTGGCTGGCAGGGTATTGGCGTCGCCGCTGAAGCTGCCTGCCAGCGTGATACTTCCAAGTTGCCCGAAGCTGGCCGGACAGGAGGCCGCCGCGTTGATCAGCGGCACTCCCGTACATCCGGAAACTGCCTTACCCGCGATCGTGAAATCCACCGTACCGGTAATCGGTCCGGAACCCAGGGACAGCGAAACGGAGGCCCGCAGAATCACAGGCTGGCCGACTTGCGCGGGGTCGGAAGAGACCACCAGCACAGTGGGTGCTTTGCCGACCGAGACGCTGAGGCTGGCCGGTTGCGGGCTCTGATAGCTATCGTCGCCGGAATAAGACGCAACGATTGTGGAGGAGCCGACCGGCAAGGTGGAAGTGAGCGAGGCCCGCCCGTCGGTTCCCACCGGTTGCGTGGCCAGCGTCTTGCCGCCGCTCGAAAAAACAACGCTTCCGGTGGGCGTGGGCAGGCCGGTTGCGCCCATCAGCAGACAATTCACGGTGATGGATTGGCCGTAGACTGGCGCGGTGGGCGTCTGCGCCAGGTAGATGCCCGGCACGGCTTTGTTGACCAGCATGGCGACCGTGGCGGTGCTGGCCATGGTATTGGCATCGCCGCTGAAGTTGCCGGCCAATGTGAGAGAACCAAGCTGCGCTGCGCTGGTCTGGCAGGTGGCCGCCCCGCCTGTAACCGCGATGCCAGTGCATCCGGTCACCGGTTTGCCGCCCAGCGTGAAATCCACGGTACCGGTGAAAGCTCCGGTTCCCGAGGCGAGCACCACCGAGGCGCGCAGCGTCACCGGCTGGCCGATCTGCGCCGGGTCGGAAGAAACGGTCAGTAGGGTGGGCGCTTTACCGACCGTAAGGGTGGCTCCCGCCGGCTGCGATGCCTGGTAATTGGAGTCGCCGCCATAACTGGCGGTGACGGTGTATGATCCGGCATCCCAGTTCGCCGAGTACGACGCGTGCCCATCGGCGCTGAGCGGCAGGGTGGCCAGCGTCTTTCCGCCCGATGAGAGCACCACGGAACCGGTGGGTACGGACAAATTGGCCGCACCCGCCACCAACACATTGACAGCCTCCGGCGAACCCCAGATGGGAGATGCCGGCGTGGTGGTCACAGTGACGTTGGGCACCGCTTTGTTGATTACCATGGCTGCCGTGGCGGTGCTGGGCTTGGTGTTGGCGTCGCCGCTGAAACTGGCGCTCAAAGTGAGGGAACCAAGCTGCGTGGCGCTGGTCTGGCAGGTGGCGAGCCCGCCCGCCACAGGAATTCCCGTACAGCCGGTCACGGGCTGGCCTCCGAGGGCGAAATCTACCGTCCCGGTGATGGGCCCGGTTCCCGAGGCGAGCACCACTGAGGCGCGCAACGTCACCGGCTGGCCGACCTGCGCAGGGTCTGAGGACACGGTCAGAAAGGTGGACACTTTGCCCACATTGAGCGTGTTGGGAACCGGCGGCGACGCCTGGTAATTGGAGTCCCCGCTATAAACGGCGGAGACCGCGAAGGAGCCGACATCCCAGTACATCGAGTAGGAAGCATGGCCATCGGCGCTGAGTGGCAAGTTGGCGATGGCCGTAGTACCCGAAAAGAACATGACCGAACCGGTAGGGGCCGGCAGGTTGGTCGCACCCACCACCGATACAGTGATCCCAGCCAGGGAGCCCCAGATCGGAGAGAGGGGTGTGGTGGTCACATAGACGTTGGGGGGCGCTTTGTTCACCGTGAGGGTCATACTGCTCATGCTGGCAGTGGTGTTATCGTCGCCGGTAAAGGTGGCATATACGGGAAACGTGCCGATGGCGCTGAAGGTGATGGTGCACCTGGCGAGCCCGTACTGCACCGGCACCGCTCCGCAATCCGGGGCCGGCGCGAACCCCACGGTCCCGCTGAACGTGCCATTTCCGGAGATGGATACGGTGGCGGTGATGACCACGGGCTGGCCGATCTGGGCCGGAGTGGCCGACAGTCCGACCAGGGTGGGAGCTTTGGCGACGGCGATGGGCAGCGGTGTGGCCGCCGAGGGTTGGTAGGTATCGGTGGCGGCGAAACTGGCGCCGATGGTATGGCTCCCAGGCAGCAACGTGGAGATCGCCAGGGTAGCGCCGCCGTTCACGTCAAGGGGAATCGGTGTTTGCGAAGCGCCATCCACGGTGAAGGTGATGCTGCCGGTCAGTGCCGTCACCTGGGCGCGAAAATTCAAAGCCGCGCCGTAAACGGGGTTCCCGCTGAGCAGGGTGAGGGTAGTGGTGGTCGGCTGCAATGCAGCGCACGCCGGCCCCGACACACAACGCCAACCACAGCCAAAACCGTGACATATGTGATTGGTGGGGCGAGACGGCGATTAATCTCAGTTTTTTCCGTGCCGTTGGCATAATGAGGGAGTGACACGACGGCGATTCGGATCTACCGGTGTGGAAGTTCCGGCGATCGGTCAGGGGACTTGGGAGATCGATGGCGCGCGGGCCGGCGAATTGCGCGCGGTGGAAGCTCTGCGTGCCGGCCTGGACCTGGGACTCACGCACATCGATACCGCCGAGATGTACGGCAGCGGGCGCGCCGAGGAATTGACCGGCCAGGCCATCGCCGGACGGCGCGAAGAGGTATTCCTGGTGAGCAAAGTGCTGCCGGCGTAACGCCAGCTACGAAGGGGTGCTGCGCGCGTGCGACCGCAGCTTGCGGCGGCTCGGCACCGCCTACCTGGATCTCTACCTGCTGCATTGGGAGAGCAGCTTTCCCATCGGCGAGACCATGCGCGCCATGGAAAAACTGATCGACGACGGGCGCATTCGCTTCACCGGCGTGAGCAATTTCGACATGCCGCAGGTGCGTGCGGCCCTGGCCGCGCTGCGGCATCACAGGCTGGCCGCCAACCAGGTGCTGTATCACCTGAAAGAGCGCGGCATCGAACGCAAACTGATTCCCTATTGCCAGGAGCAGGAAATCGCCGTGGTGGGCTACACACCTTTCGGGCGGCGCGCTTTCCCGCGGCCCGAATCGGCGGGCGGACGGGTGCTGGCGGAAGTCGCGGAGCGGAACGGCCGCACCGTGCGGCAGGTGATTCTCAACTTCCTTACCCGCTTGCCCCAGACCTTCACCATCCCCAAGGCGGGCGATCCGGAGCACACCCGCGAAAACGCGGGCGGAGCGGGATGGAAACTGCCGGCGGACGATATCGCGGCGATCGATAAGGCCTTTCCGGCTCCCGCCCGGGATGTGCCCCTGGCGATGATCTGAAGCCCCTCGCTCAAGAATTTCGCCCAACTTGAGTAACCTTTTACCGGCAGCGCGGTAGTAGCTTGCAAGGAGACTACCGTGAACGCCGGAGGACCATCAGATGAGTGAACCGCTCCAGGACATTCGCTACGCACTACGGCAGTTGCGAAAGAATCCGGGCTTTACGTTGCTCGCTACATTCATCCTGGCGCTGGGCATCGGTGGGGTCACGGCGATGTTCAGTACGTCGTACGCGGTCATGCTTCGGCCGCTGCCGTACTTCAAACCGGATCGCCTGGTGCTGGGTCGGGCTACTTACCAGGGCAACATCAATCCGTGGCTGTCCGGCCCCGACTACCTGGACTATCGGGACAGGAGCCGCTCGTTTTCGGCTCTCGAAACATTCTTTGTCGGCCCACGGGATGTTACGGCAACAACCGGCCGGACGGCGGAGCGAGTCAAAGCCTTAAGGGTCAGCACCGGCCTGTTCGGAACCCTCGGTGTGAACATGGCGCTGGGACGCTCCTTTGCGGCGGAGTATGGCCGGGACGGAGCGGCACTCGTCGCCATTGTGAGCTACAACTATTGGCAGAAACATTTTGGCGCGGAAGCCGGCGTGGCCGGTCATGCAATCGCGATCGATGGCGAACTCTGTCCCCTGGTGGGGGTAATGCCACAGGGATTCCAGTTCATCCAGGATGTAGACGTGTGGCTCCCCGTGCGGCCGCAGGACCTCGGCCCGCGGCGATTCAACAACTGGTTCATTCTCGGCCGGCTCAAGGACGGTGTGACGCTGGCCGAGGCACAAAGCGAAGTCGACGTAATCGCCGCGCAACTGGAAAAGGCCTACCCGGACACAAATGCCAAGAAGGCACTGCTGTTGACTCCCTTGCAGAGTGCTCTTACCGAGCAGTACCATGCCAGCTTCAGCCTGCTTTGCGGCGGCGCCGCGGCGATCCTCCTGATTGCCTGGGCCAATGCCGCGGGGTTGCTCCTCGCGCGGGGCGTGGTGCGGCGCGGCGAGTTGGCAGTGCGTGCCGCCATGGGCGCCTCGCACTGGCGGCTCATCCGGCTGCTCCTGGCCGAGGCCTTGATTCTGGCCGGAGCCGCCGGAGGGATGGGCGCCCTCATCGCCGTCTGGGCGCAGAACGGCCTGCTGCGCCTGATGCCCCTGGAGACACTGTTTCTGGGCGGGATTGGAATTTCGTGGCCTGCCCTTCTGTTCATACTTGCCGCTACGCTTCTGACCTGGTTCGGATTCGGCCTCATCCCGGCATGGCAGACCAGAACCATCAACCTGGCCCAACAACTACGTTCCAGCGGACGAGGCGCATTGGGACGGGGAGCGCGCTTGCGGAGAGGATTGGTAGCCTGCCAGGTCGCTCTTTCCATCGCCCTTCTGGCTCTGGCCGGACTTCTGCTCCGCAGCTTAGACTCTCTGCATCGCGCCAACCCGGGCTTTAATGCCCACAATCTCCTCACTGTGGAGGTGCCGCTGCCTCCCGTGAAATATCCGGACGCCCAACGGGTGGCCTTCTTTGCCTCTCTTTTGGAGGGCGTGAAGTCGCTGCCCGGTGTTACCTCCGCCGCCGCGATCAGCCAACTCCCCCTGCGGGATCCTTTCAACGACGTCGGCATATATGCCGTCGACAATCCGCCCACGGACTTCACGAAGCAGGACGATGGTTACCAGCGTGTCGTGCTGCCCGGCTATTTCCAGACCATGGGAATCCCGATCCTGGCCGGACGGGACGTCGAGCCCGCCGATACGGCCAATTCCCGCCGCGTGGTTGTTGTCAGCCGGCAACTCGCCAGGTCGCTCTTCCCGACGCGGAATCCCCTGGGACAAATGGTCGTCATTGACCGGGCCACGGATACGCCTTGGGAGATCGTCGGCGTGGTGGGTGATGTAAAGCAGAGCCGCCTTCGTGAAGAGACCACCTTCCGCGGCAGCTTCTACCGGCCTCATGCTCAACGGCCCTGGCCTACCATGCGCCTCGCCATTCGCACCGCGGGAAATCCGTCGGCAATCGTTCGGCCCCTGAGTGAACTCCTGCAGAAAATGGACCCTGATATTCCGCTATCCGGTCCCCGGACGATGGAAGAGATCATGGCCAACGGCGCCATTTCGGAAACGACTCAGGCCACCTGCCTGGCCGCCTTCTCGGTGCTTGCGCTGATCCTGGCCGCGGTCGGTATCTACGGATTGCTGGCCTATGTCGTGACCCGGAGAACGGGTGAATTCGGGATCCGGCTCGCCTTGGGTGCGCCGCGCGCCAGGATCGTGACATCCGTCCTTGGGGATGGCCTGAAAACCACGCTTCTCGGAGGCGCCCTGGGTCTTGGTGCGGCGGTTCTGGCGACACCGCTCATTGCCACTGAACTTTACGGTGTCCATCCGCTGGATCTGGCGACGTTCGTCGCGGTGACTGTGGTCATGCTCGCGGCGTCCCTTGCGGCATGCTGGATCCCCGCCCGCCGCGCCTCCAGGGTCGACCCCATGGTGGCGCTGCGCGAGGAGTAGGGCGACTTGGCGGCGGAGGGCTTTGGCACCGAGTTCTCGAAAACCATGAGAAAGTCCGGCCGTCCTCAGTCACTCCGTTTCCCTATCTTTCTTTCTACTTACTATCAGTCACTTACACTCACTTACCCCAGGAATCCATAAGTTCGCGTGATCCAATGAAACTGGGAGGAAGTTTCGATGGAAGAACAACTCGTAACACCCAAACCGCGCGACCCCCGCGCCCTGAACGCATACCGGCACGGCCTGACAGGCCAGGTCCTCATCTTCACTCCTGAAGATGAGGCGGCCTACAAGACCCACTGCCACGACATCCACGAATTCTGGGCCCCCGTCGGAGGCATGGAAATCGAACTCGTCCAGGAAATCGCCGATGATCGCTGGCGCCTCAAGCACGCCGCTGCCCTCATCAACAACAGCTTCGCCCTTGGCATGACCCAACCCGACACTATCACCGCGCATCACCCCGAAATCGACGCCGCCTTCGCCCAAACCCGCACCTGGCAAGACGACCCCAAAAGCATCGCTCTCCTCAGCCTCTACCAGCAGCGCATCAAGAACAAGGAACTCAAAACCACAACCCTCCTCCGCCAGTTGCAGCAGGAGCGCCGCGAAGCCCTGAAGCAAGCCGTAGAAGAAGCCGCCCTCCTCTCTCAACTCGCCGCAACCAAAGGACAAACTCTAAACCTCGAACGCGATCTCCCCCGCCTGACCAGCTACCCGCAATTTGATTTTTCAGCCCCCGAACTCGCCAACCTGATCCTCCACGCCCAACGCCTCGCCGAGGCGAGAAAGCTCTTTTCCAGACCCCAAAAACCCCAACGCATGGCCGCTTGACTTGACTAACTTGACTAATCCCCCATCCCCAACCCCCACCCCTAACCCCCGGCGCGCGAAGCGTGCCCCGTTACCGGTTGAAAGCCCGTTCGTTGATCCAGTGGAAGCCGCGGCTCAGCAGCGGGAATTTCGCGGGGTCGAGTTTGCGCAGGCGGAGCGTGAGCGGGCCGGTGAATTGCAAGTGGTCGGGATCCGGCCGCGAATAGGTCAGGGTGAGGGGAGCGTCCTTGCCGGCGGTCAGGGTCACGGTGCTGCCGGCCTCATCGTATTTGGCGCGGTAATTCTTCACCGTGTCGTCCATCAGCCGCGCTGTCAGTGCGGTAGGGTATTCGATGGCCACCTTGTGCCACTGCGCAGGATCGGCAGGCAGGGGATCCGCTACATACATCCCGTAGAGCGAAGGCCGCTTGGGGTGGAGGCTGCTGTGGTAGGCTTGCCAGCCGCCGTGGATCTGATCGTAAAGTACATAACTCACGAACAGGATGGGCACCACGCGGGCGGCGATGCGCAGTCCGCGGCTGGCGAAACCGGGGGCGGAGAGGTCCACCGGTTCGGTCGCGCGATTGAGGATCAGGAACGAGCACAGGCGGTGCAGGTCGGGCGCCATCAGAAATACGGCCATCAACAACAGGTTGGTGGAGTACAGCTTCACCGGGACGTCATAGCAATAGTTGAGGGCCACCACGTTACAGAGCACGCCGAAAGAGACCATCGCGCCCAGCGTGGTGGTTCGCCGCCAAAGCAGCAGCAGCCCGCCCGTAACCTCCGCCGCGCCGGAGAAGATTATGTACGCCGTGGAAGCACCCATAAACCACCACAGCGCTCCCATGGGTGAGAATTCACCATAAGGTTCCATCAGGCGGGCGAGACCGGGAGTCCGGAACTGAAGCGGAAAGATCTTGGCGAATCCGTAGGTGAACATGGTCACCGCGAGGGTGTAGCGGACCAGCACGCGCAGCCAGGAATGCAGCCGCCGGTATTCCAGCCGCCGGCGGTCCAGCACAGACCACACCAGCGCCGCGCACAAGGCCAGCAGCACGAAGCAGAGCAACTCGATGTAATCCAGGGTGGTGTCGCCGCTGCCGGTGAGGAAGCGCGTGGTGACTTCGCCGGTCAGGTGAAAGACGTGCACCGCCAGCCAGGTCTCGACGCCATCCCACATCTTCATGTACGGGCGCGTCAGCCAGGAGGTGCCGGGGAGCATTTCGAGCAGGTTGGCCGAACCGTGGGCCGGCGCCATGTAGAGCAGGTAATAGCAGAAAAGAAAGCGGAAAAGCAGGCGTAATGGAAACGGCCAGTATTTCATGTTTTGGAGTATTGTACTGCGCCTTGACACGCCCGGTCCGTTGGTGCTAGAAATTTAGCAGGTAAGTGCTAAAAAACTAGCAGGAGAGTGCCATGCCGGATGATGTCGATTTCGCTTTGCCGAAACTTCTTTCTCTTTCCGATACAGAGTTGCCCTGGTACCGCTCGATTCTTCGTTCTTTTCTCATGTCCACGCTCGTGCAGGCGGGCGTGGTGGCGCTGTTGTTCACGGTGCTGTCCAGCCACGCCGTGCAGGTGAAGGTGAAACAGGCGGTGACCCTGGTGATGCCGCTCGACCTGGCGCCCGCGCCGCCCAAACTGGCGGCCATGAAGGGCGGGGGTGGAGGCGGCGACCGTTCGCTGCTACCTGCCAGCAAGGGCCGGCTGCCCAAGACGGCGCTGCGGCAGTTCGTTCCGCCTTCGGCCGTGATGGCCAACCTGGCCCCGCGGCTCAGCATGGACGCCGCAATTCTGGCGCCTCCGGATGTGGTGCTGCCGAACGTCAACATGCCGAACTACGGGGATCCGCTGGGCAAAATCGGGCCGCCCTCGAACGGCACCGGGTCGGGCGGCGGCATCGGCAGCGGCAAAGGCGGCGGGGTGGGCTCGGGAAACGGCGGCGGCGCGGGTCCGGGCGAGGGCGGGGGATTCGGCGGAGGAGTGTACAGCGTAGGCGGCAGCGTGACCCGGCCCGTGGCGATTTACGCGCCCGAACCTGAGTATTCCGATGAAGGCCGCAAAGCCCGCCTGCAAGGCACCGTAGTGGTGGAACTGATCGTAGACCCCAGCGGGAAGACGCGCAACTTCAGAGTGATTCAATCGCTGGGACTGGGGCTGGACGAGCAGGCTTTGAAAACCGTGGCCACCTGGCGGTTCAAACCGGCCACCAGGGACGGCAAACCGGTCGCCGTAATTGCCGATATCTACGTGGGATTCCACCTGCTGTAGGCGCGGTTTGCTATCATCGCCAGCGTGAAGATCACAGCAGACGACTTCCGCAGGAACTACGCGGCGATGAGCGACGCCGAGTTGCTGTCGCTGGATCCCGGCGAGCTGATGGACGTGGCGCGCGAATGCTACCACGCCGAGGTCAAACGGCGAGGTTTGAAGGGGCGCGCTCCCGTGCCGGCCGAGCGCCTGGAGGAATCCGAACCGGAGTTCGAGGAGGATTTCGAGATCGAAGAACCGGTGGCGGTCCAGGTGTTCCGGTATGCCGGAGAGGCCCGGCTGGCGCGTGACCTGTTGCAGGCCGAAGGGATCCCCTGCTATGTGGAAAACGAGCAGATGCTCCACGATCCCATCATGGTGGACAACCTGGGAGGGGTGCGCGTCATGGTACCGGTGCGCCACGAAGGCCGCGCCCGGGACCTGCTGGCTGGAGGCTTGCCGGAGCAGAGTTTGCAGGAGCCTTGGGACGGCGAGGTGGCGCGCCGCTTCGTCGAGACCAACGGCATCCGGATGCACATCACCGAAGCGGGCGCCGGACCCCTGGTGGTGCTGGTGCACGGCTTTCCCGAGCTGGGCAGTTCCTGGCGGCATCAACTGGAAGCGCTGGCCGAGGAAGGGTACCACGCGGTGGCGCCGGATCTGCGCGGCTATGGGCAGACGGATTGTCCGGAAGCGCTGGAAGCTTACGACATTTTTCAGTTGACGGCCGATATCGCGGGGCTGGTGGATGCGTTGGCCGGGGCTCCTGCGGTGATCGCCGGCCACGATTGGGGCGCTGTGATCGCCTCCCATTGCGCGCTGCTGCGGCCGGATCTGTTTCGCGCGGTGGCGCTCGCGAGCGTGCCATTCGTGCCGCGCCGCGACGTGAACGAATCGCAGTGGGAAGAGCGGAAGTATCCCGGCAAGCTGTTTTACCAGGCCTTTTTGCGGTCGCCGCTGGCCGAGGCATTCTTCGGCACGGACGTGAAGGCACGCCTGCTGGCGGGATTGTGGAGGCTCTCGGGAGACATCCCCCGGGAGAAGCGCTGGAAGCCCGTGACGGAGCCGGGCGCGCAGGATCTGCCCGCGACACCTCCCGGTCTGCCGCGGTGGCTGGAGGAAAAGGATCTCGCCGCGCTGGCCGCGGAGTTCCAGCGGACAGGCTTCACCGGAGGCCTGAATTATTACCGCAACATGGATCGGAATTGGGCTCTGACCCCTTTTCTGAGCGGCGCCAAGTTGCTCCAGCGGACGCTGTTTCTGGCGGGCTCGGCGGACCCGGTGTTGGAATTTCTGGATGAGGAGTACGAGGCCCTCGAATCGAATGTGCCGAACCTCTGGAAAAAAGTGTTGATTTCCGGAGCCGGACATTGGATCCAGCAGGAGCGGCCGGACGAGGTAAGTCAATGGCTTGTAGCCTTTCTGAATGAGCTGGAAGCGGGAGCAAGAGCTCAGTAAGGGCTGCGCCTATCTGTTAGCCTATAACATTCAGGTACTATCCTTAGTGGTTATAGGATAGAATTGGTCGTGATGGCTGAAGAGCCCGATGCCGGACAAGAGCTTCACGTCGCCCGCAAGCGATATGAGCTGGCATTGGCTCAATTACGCCGTGCCGAGAGCGTTTACAGCGATCTGGATCGGCCCCATCCCGACGGCACCGAAGTTCTCCGGAATGCCAACCACGAATTCTCGGCAGCAACCGAAGAGTTTCGGCGAGCCCTTCAGAAGTTCTCAGATGCCGTGTTGCGGAAGACCCGGGGGGGTGAACCCTGGGCGAACCGCCGAAACCTCAACCGATGACCCAGCCAGCCGGGGATTTCGCCAGATCCGAACTGAAAGCACTTCTGGGTCAAAACCAGTTGCTGCGGGTCAAGTCCCTGATCTCCAGAATCGATGTGAGTCTCACGCTGGCTTCGGTGGGCCGGACGGATATGGACTTGGGGTATATCGAGACGGGCGAGCGGTGTCTCCGGCTGGCTCGCCAGGGATACCACGGGGCTTTGGCGGCGCTGGCAGGCGTTTCCACGGCGGGTGCGGAACGGGAAGCCATTCTCGCGCGTTTGGAGGATCTGCGCCGAGCGTTGGCCGGCCTCAACGAACCAATGCCCGATTCTGCACCCCTGCCGGCGGCTACAGCCTCGTCCGCCCCGCCTGTCAACGGTACCGCTGCACGCTTGACCCACCGGGAGCAGGACGTAGTGAAACTGGTCGCTGAGGGCTTGAGCACCAAGCAGATCGCGGCCAAGCTGGGCATTACTTTTAAGACCGCGGCCTGCCACCGGTGCAATGCCATGAGTAAGCTCGGCGTGCAAAATGCAGCGTCTCTGGTGAGTTCCGTGATCCGGCTCGGTTTGATTTAACCCGGCGGCGTATAGCACTCCCTAACGGTCGTTCCTCCGATCCGAGACGCGCGCGTCAGCGAGCGCGCGAAATTTCGGCAAGCGGATACTACGCGCGATCCAGTATGGCGCGCACCCGGGCGGCCAATTCCGGGAGGCGGAAGGGCTTGCGCAGAAACGCCTCCGCATTGCCCAGAACACCGTGGTGCGCGATCACATCCTCGCTGTGGCCGGACATGTAGACGACCTTCATTTCGGGACGCTGCGGGGCTAGTTGGAATGCCACTTCGCGACCGCTCATATTCGGCATCACCACGTCGGCCACCAGGAGCTCGATGGGGCCCTGGTGCTCGCTGGCGGCGCGGATTCCCTCACGGCCGCTGGCGGCTTCCAGTACGTGATATCCCAGGCCACCCAGGTATTGCGCGGCAACCTGCCTCAGCATGGGCTCATCGTCCACCAGCAGGATGGTTTCGCTGCCTCCACGAGTGACTGGAGCCGGCGAGCCGGCTTCGGCTTCCTCGCGAGTGGCCGCCGGCAGATAGACAGTGAAAGTAGTCCCTACGCCCAACGTACTGGTGGCGACGACGAAACCGCCGGATTTGCGGACAATCCCATGCGTGGTGGCCAGTCCAAGCCCCGTGCCTTCGCCCTTTTCCTTCGTGGTGAAAAACGGCTCGAAGAGGTGCGCCTTGATCTCCGAGTTCATTCCCGAGCCGGTATCCTTCACCACCAGGGTGACGTAATCGCCGGGCGGTACGGCCGAGCCCTGCTGGCCCTGCGCCTCCGAAAGTGAGGCGGCTCCGGTCTGTACGATGAGTTGCCCGCCTTCGGACATCGCGTCGCGCCCGTTGAGGACCAGGTTCAGGACCACCTGCTCCAGTTCGCTGCGATCGGCTTTCACCAGCGACGGTGACGATTGCAGCCGCACGTCCAGGTCCACATTCTTATTCAGCATCAGCAGAAGAAGCTGCTGGATTCCGGCGATCACCTCGTTCAGATCCAGGACAGTGGGTTGCGCCACCTGCTTACGCCCGAAGGCCATCAACTGCCGGGTGAGCAGGGTCGCCCGCTCGGCCGCCGCACGGATTTCCTGAAGGTGCGTTCCGTCCGCGCCGTTTCCCTGGAGTTCGGTTTCCAGCAGATCGCAATGACCCAGCAGAGAGGTGAGGAGGTTGCTGAAGTCGTGCGCCACGCCGCCGGCAAGCCGCCCCGCGGCGTCCAACTGCTGTTCCCGGCGAACCTGCTGTTCCTGCGCGTGGAACTGCGATTCCGTGCGTTTGCGAGCGCTCATGTCGCGAATATTGAACTGAACGACCTTCCGTTCCCCTTCGGAATAGAGATTGCAAACGATCTCGGTTTCGATCGGCTGCCCGGATTCGCCTACCAGAAAGGCATGCTTGTGCAGGGATTCGGTCTCGCCCAGTTGGCGGATCAGCTTCTCGTCGATTCCGCTTCCCTGAAAAAGGAGAGTCTCCCAGAGTTTTGCGGAAACGATCCGGTTGCGCGGGTAGCCGGAAAGCCTCAGGAGGAAGGGATTCACGTCCAGGACCTCGCCGCTGGCGGCATCGATGATTACAATGCCGTCGGCAGCCGATTCGAAAAGCCGCCGGTAGCGGGCTTCGGCCGTCTGCTTGCGCTCGGTGATATCGAACAGCGCCAGCAGCACGCCTTCGATGCGATTCTCCGCCGTCCGGTATGGCCGGACCCACAGGGAGTACGAACGGCCGTCGGTATCCTGCACTTCACGCTCTTGGGGAGTGAGGTCGTCGAGCACCTCCTGGCTGAGCGCGGCCACATCCGGCACATTGATCTTCAGCCGCAAATCGCTCACCGGCCGGCCCACGTCGGTAGCCAGAAGATTGAACAGCTTCTCGGCTTGCGGGGTGAACCGCCGGATGCGCAGATCGCCGCCGAGCATGAGGATGGGGATACTGACGCTGCTGAGGAGATTGAGCAGGTCGTTGTTGATCTGCTGGAGTTCGGAGTTGCGGCCCTGCATCTCCTCGTTGACCGTGGTGAGTTCTTCGTTGGTGGACTGGAGCTCTTCCTTGGCGGTCAGCAATTCCTCGTTGGTGCTCTGTAGCTCCTCATTGCCGGACTGGACCTCTTCGTGAGCGGATTTCAACTCTTCGGTGGCGGCTTCCTGCTCTTCGATGACCGTCTGCAGATATTCCCGCGTGGCGGCGAGTTCCTGTTCCATTTCCTTTACGCGAAGAGCCCAGGCGGCGGTGCTGGCGGGCAGTTTGACTGCGCTTTTCTTCTTCTCAACAGCGGGAGCGTGAGCCTGTTCTTCGATGATCACCAGGAACTGTTCGGGGACGGAACGATCGGTTTGAACGGGAACTACGGTGAGGTCCAGGGAACGGATGTGTTCTCCCGCTGAAATCGATACGGCGCCTTTGAGCGGACTGTTTTTGTTGTGGGCTTTGCGTACCAGGCGCTGCACTTCCACGGCGAGGGCTCCAGGCGCCATTCTGGTGAGATCGAGCGTGGCTTCTCCCGCGCTATGTTCGAGATAAGGAGCCGTGTGGCCGCGGAATTCAACGATGCGCAGCGCCGAATCCACCACCAGCGCGGCAGGCGAGTAGCGCGCCAGCAGCATCTGGTCTACCTTGTGATGGGTGGTCACCAGGATGTTGGCCGGCGGCGGTTCGTGGCGGCCCTCGTTCGGGCGGAGATCCTGGTATGGACCCATGTCGGTTCCAAACTGCGGATTGGCGGGCCTCCTGGAGTAGATCTTGAGCTTTTTATCCGTGGGCTCAAACAGGTTGGTCGCGTTGCCAACGCTTTCCGATAATCCAAGAATCAGAAAGCCGTGCGGCTGCAGGGCATAGTGGAAGAGCCGAAAAGCGGTGCTTTGCAGTGGATGGCCGAGGTAGATCAGTACATTCCGGCAAAGAACCAGGTCGCACTTGGAGAAGGGCGGGTCCTTGGTGAGATTCTGCCGCGCGAAGATGCACGTATCCCGGATGACGCGGGCGATCTGATAGCTGCTGTTCACGCGCACAAAAAAACGGCGCAGGCGCTGCGGCGAGACGTCCGCCGCGATGGTGTCCGGATAAACGCCGGCGCGCGCCTTTTCGAGCGCCCATTCGCTCAGGTCGGTGCCGAAAATCTGAATCTGCGTAGAAACGGCCGCTTCGTTGATGTATTCGCTCAGGCAAATGGCGATAGAGTACGCTTCTTCACCGGTGGCGCAGCCCGGCACCCAGATCCGCACCGGGTCGGCGGGGCTGCGATCCTTGAAAATTGCCGGAAGCACCTGCGACCGGATGGCTTCAAATGTGGCGGGTTCTCGAAAGAAAGAGGTGACGTTAATGAGAATATCCTGGAACAGGGCGGCCAGCTCATCCGGATGCTGGCGAATGAATTCGGCGTAGAGGCCCAGGTTCTCCATTTTGAGCAGCGCCATCCGCCGCTGGGTGCGCCGCTGGATGGTTCCGGGTTTGTAGAGGCTAAAATCGACGCCGGTCGCGTTACGAAGAAGGCCGAAAATCTCGCGCAGGTGCCGGGCATCGGTTTCCGAACCGGCCTCGTCCTGTGCTACGGGCTCTTCGCGCAGGTAGGGATGCTGTCGCAGACGCAGTAATTCGCGGGCAATGCCTGCCACCGGAAGAACCGAATCGATGCAGCCGGTTGCGATGGCGCTTCTCGGCATTCCGTCATATTGGGCGGTCGCAGGGTCCTGCGCAAACGCGATGCCGCCGGCGGCTTTGATCGCCTTGACACCCTGGCTGCCGTCGGAGGCTGTGCCGGAAAGGACTACGGCAATGGCTCTCTCCGCCTGATCGTCGGCCAGCGAGCGGAAGAAGCGGTCGATCGGCATGTGCGGCGCCGCCGGGGAGCGCGGTTCCAGATGCAGAACGCCGCCGGAGATCAGCAAGTCCTTATTGGGTGGGATCACGTACACGCGATTCGGCTGGACACTGGTTTCGTGCACCACCTGGGTTACCTTCATCGAAGTGGCGCGGGACAGTAGCTCGGTCAGAATGCTGGAGTGTTGCGGATCGAGGTGCTGCACCAGAACCAGGGCCATGCCGGAATCGGCAGGCATCTCCTGCAGAAGCGAACTGAAGGCGTCCAGGCCTCCGGCAGAGGCTCCGAAGCCGACGATGGGACAGCGTTCCTTGCTGTCCGGCGGAGTTGCAGCGGCCACAGCCGGAGCTGGAGAGGCACGTTTCGATACACGCCGTTTCGACTTGGCGGCCGGTTTCGATTTTTTCATTGCCTAGCCGAGTATCGCGCCAATGGGATGCTGGTTGCAAACCGGAGATTCACGCGCGCTTACCCAGAAGTCTGCGCGCTTCTTCGGCGCGCTGTTCGATCACGTGGCGAATTGCGCCACAAGCGAGTTCCGCCGCGGAAAGATCGCCCAGCGATGGCACGAACCTCCGCAGTCTGGTCATGTCTGTGGGATCGGGAAGCTGGTCTTCCGTAAGGGCTTTCAGGACTCGCAGCGCAACCTGCATGGCAGAGCGGCTATGGTCCATGGCAACAATTGTGGTCCCGAGTGTTAAATTACGCATCGGTCAAATGTCCTATACGAGTGCAGTTGAATCCCCACCCGGCGGAAAAGCACAGTACAGTCCGAAATGGCGCCGGGTCCGATTGTGTTCGGAGGCTCGCGGATGTAGGATTGAGGCACTGAGGGACGGGATTCTGCCTGACCGCAGTTGAGAGGGAGCGTCCGTATGACCGCCCGCGATAGCTTCTCCGATTCGCCGAAAAGGCAGCCGAGAAGAAGTTTGCGGGCTCAATCGTTGCGTTGTGCGGAGCGGGCTCGCCTCCTGGATCTCTATACCGCCGCGACAGGGGACTTTTCTTACCTCGTCGCCAAGCTGGGCGATATTGCTCTCTCGTATGAAATAGACGCCTTCAACCGCGCCTGGGAGCAGTGCGAGGAGGCCCGGAAATACTGCGCCGATATCCGCCGGCAGATCTACTCGCACCTGGATGAACACCGCTGCGCCCTGGAAGTAGGGCAGCGGCAATTGGAGCGCTAAAGCGGCCTTCTACGACCGCCACTTCATGCCCAGGTCGAGCGTCTTCTTGCCGTATTCCACGCTACGTTCCATGTGGTCGCGCTGCTGGAACTGGAGGGCCTGGGCGAATTCGGGCAGGTTCGAGCGGCCGGGCACGTCTTCAATCACCATCTCGCGCTCGTAGGGGTGGCCGCTTTTGGCCAGCGCCAGGAAACGGGCGAAGGATTCGGCACGCTTGTCCGGCCACTTCTTCCAGAAATCCGTCTCCAGGGTGCGCAGAATCTCGGGCGGCCGGCCGGTGATGGGCTTGATGTACACATACACCGGCGGCAGAATCTCTTTGGCGCGCGCGACGATGCGCTTGAAATCCACCACGCCGTCTCCCAGGGGCACCCACTGCACGGCGATGCCGTTACGCGTTTCATAGACCACCGAATCGCGCAGGTGGAAGGTCACCGCCACCGGACCGAGCGTTTCCACCGTCTCCATGGGGTCTTCCATGACGAATACCGGGTTGCCGGTATCCAGGTACGATCCCACGATCTCCGTGCCGGCGCCTTCAATCACCTGCCGCGTCTGCCAGCACAACAGGTCCTTGTGATTCTCCAGGGCGAACTTCACGCCCGCGTCCATGGCCTGCGAGCGCACCGCGCGGAACAGCTTGATCATGGTCTCGATGTGCTGCTCCACGGGCCCGGGAGGCAGCGCCGCGCGGTCGCTGGCGATCAGGGTGCGGACCAGTTTCGAGCCCATGGCGGCGCTGCGGCGTATAGCATCGGTCAGGATCTTGACGGAGGCGTCGAAGCGGTCCGGCGTGCGCGGGAGAGAGGCGCCGTTGCCCGTCTCCAGGTGCAGGCCGAGCGCTGCCGCCTGCTCCTTTACTTCTTTCCAGTGGGCCGGATCGTTGGTGCCGGGGTCCACCGAATCCTGCAGGAATACCGCATCCAGTTTCAGTCCGGCGGTGTATTCCAGAAGTTTGCGGTCGGGCCAGCGCATGGCGCGCAGGCAGTAGGTGTTCAGGCCCAGGGGGAATGCCGGCATGGCTGGCTCCTAACGGGTGGTCGCGGCGATGCGGACCTGGTTAAGCTGGGAGACCGCCTCTTTGGCCTTTTCCAGCAGCAGTCCGTGCTCCGCGCCGGCGCCCACGAAGCGCATGCCGCGCTCCGCCCAGGCTTTCGCCATGGCCACGCTGCGAGTCTGGATGCCCGGCACCACGCCGTGGCGGTTGCACTTTTCGATGAGCGCGCCGATGGTGGAAATCATGCAGCGGGTTGTCGAAATCGCCAGGCACGCCCAGCGAGATGGAAAGGTCGGCCGGTCCCACCATGGCGATGTCCACGCCGGGCACGGAGAGCAGTTCGTCGGCGCGCTCCATGGCCACGCGGGTTTCGAACTGCACCACCGAGACGGTATTGCGATTCTGGTGTTCGATGATCTCGGCGAAGGTATGGCCTTCGTAGCTGACCATAGTGGGGTTGACGCCGTAACCGCGCTTGCCCACCGGCGGGAAACGCATCCAGCTCATGGCTTCGGCCAGCAGCTTCGGATCTTCCACGCGCGGCAGAATGATGCCCTGCGCGCCGGAATCCAGCAGGCGCGCCACCAGCGAGTACAGCAGTTCGCCCACGCGCACGATGGGAGTGATGCCGGCTGTGTTGCAGGCGGCGATCATGTCCTGCACGGTTTCCAGGTCGTAGGCGCCGTGCTCCATATCGATGAAGACATAGTCGAAGCCGGCGGCGGCGAAGGCGCGCGGGATTTCTGCCGACCGGTAGACCTGGAGTCCGCACCCGAAAACCGTCTCACCCCGGGCCAGACGCTCGCGGGTTTGGTTGATGTACATGTAAAACTGCTCCTTTCGTGTGAAATCTGAATATAGCGCGCTTGCACAGGCCGGCGCGGGCGTGGTACCCTCCGGCCATGTTGGAGGGAAGCACACGATGAAGACACTTGGACTGGTGGCGCTGGCGTGCAGCCTTGCGCCCGCATTTGGGCAGGCTCCGGGGCCGCCCAAATTGACCTTGAAAGAAGGCGATATGGCGCCTGATTTCACCATTTCCGCCAGAATGAACACCAGCGGAAAAGAGATTAAGCTGTCGGACTTCCGCGGCAGCAAGAACGTGATTCTGGCGTTTTTCCCGGCCGCGTTTACCGGTGGTTGAACCAAGGAACTCTCGGGATACCAGGCTGGTATCGGAAAATTTACAGCAAATGATTCGCAGGTGCTGGCGATCAGCACGGATTTTATAGCGACGCTGTCGCACTGGTCCAAGGAACTCGGGGCGGAGTTTCCCATGTTGAGCGATCACGACCGCAAAGTCTCCGAACTGTACGGGGTGCTGAATCCGGCGATGGGCATCGCCAATCGCACCACGTTTGTGGTCGATATGCAGGGGAAGATCGCGATGATCCAACAAGGCAACGATGCCGATCGACCCCACCAAGGCGGACGAAGCCTGCAGCCGGTTGGGTCATAAGAAGAACTGATGCGCGTTCTGACGTTGTTATTGCTGCTTGGGTACACCCTGGCTGCCGCCGGAAACGAGGAGGAACGGGCGGTTCTGGCGGCGGTGCAGCAGATTTTCAACGGCATGGCCGCGCACGATGCGGCCATGATCAAAGGCGCCATGACGCCGGAGGCGAAACTGATCGGCGCGCGCAGCGGCCGGCCGGCGGCAACGGTGTCGCGCGACGATTTTGCGGCGTCCATCGCGGCCAACAAATCGCAGCTTCTGGAGCGCATCTGGAATCCGCAAGTGCTGGTGCGCGGCAGCATCGCGATGGTCTGGGCCGAGTACGATTTTCACGCCAACGGCAATTTCAATCACTGCGGCGTAGATTCGTTCCTGATGCTGAAAACCGAAGAAGGCTGGAAGGCCACGGCCATCAGTTACACTTCGGAAACCGAAGGGTGCAAACCGAGTCCCCTGGGTCCGCCGAAGTGAGTGGCTGTTTTTTCACCGCGGAGCCACGGAGAACACGAAGGAAGCACGGAGAATTTCCCAGCGCTGCATTTCTCCGTGTGTTCCTCCGTGTCCTTCGTGGCTCCGTGGTGAGCTGCGCGCTCCTCTGCGCCGCGCTCGCCCAGTCGCCGCAACCCGATGGCGCCGGCGTCCGTACCGGCACGCTGGCGGCGAAGTGGATTACCGGCGGGCCGGATTGCAGCACTGTGCCGGACTGGCAGGTTCAGCCTTACAACGAAGATTTTTACATCCTGCGCGAATCGGGCTGCACCAACTATGAGAAGCCTTTTCTGTACCTCATATTCGGCAAGGACAAAGCCCTGCTGGAAGACACCGGCGCGGGCAAAAGCGATGCGGCGCGCGTGGTGACCGAGACCGTCGCCAAATGGTCGGCGGCAAAAGGGCGCCCGGGGATACAGCTGATTGTGGCGCACTCCCATGCGCACGGCGACCATGTAGCCGGCGACCCGGGCTTCCGCGCATTGCCCCGCGTGACCATGGTCCCGCTGACCGTGGACGGTACGCGCGAGTTCTTCGGAATCGCCAAATGGCCCGAGAGCGTGGGACAGATCGACCTGGGCGAGCGCGTGCTCGACGTGATCCCCATCCCCGGCCACGATACCCTGAGCATCGCGTTTTATGACCGGCAGACCGGCATCCTGCTCACTGGCGACAGCCTGTACCCGGGCCGGTTGTACGTCCGCGATTTTCCGGAATTCGTGCGCAGCACCTCCCGCCTGGTGGAGTTCACCCGTGGAAAGATTGTGGCGCACGTGCTGGGAACGCACATCGAGGAATCCTCCACGCCATACAAGGATTATCCAGTGGGCACGAAATATCAGCCGGAAGAGCACGTGCTGGAACTTTCGCGCGGACAACTGCTGGAACTGAACGACGCGCTCGCCGCTATGAACGGCAAGCCCGCGCGGATGGCCCTGCGCGATTTTACGATATGGCCGCAACAACCACGGCGATGACCTTTTACAATAGGAACATGGAATTCTTCCCGATGAGGGGTCGCTGGGCGGTCCTGGGCCTGTTGCTGGCGGGCGGAGCATTGCTGGTGGCGCAGGAGTGGCAGACCGTGACCCGGCTGCCGGGCCTCGATTTCAGCGGCCTGTCCCCCGCCAAGGTCAATACGGCGCTACGCCTGATCCGTAACCACAATTGCAATTGCGGATGCGACATGAAGATGGCCGAATGCCGCGTGAAGGACCCGGGCTGCGGATGGAGCAGGGGCTGGAGCAACGAGGTGATCAGTGCGCTGCGCCAGGGCAAGGACGAAAATGCCGCCCTGGCCGCGGCGTCCGCTTCGCGCTGGGGACATCCGCCGGCGCCGCCGAAACTGCTGGACACCGCGGTGGCGATTCCGGTGGCCGGCGCTCCCGTGAAGGGTCCGGCCAATGCGCAAATCACGCTGGTGGAGTTCAGCGATTTTCAGTGCCCGTACTGCGCCAAGGCGATCAAGCAACTGGACGCGATCATGCGCGCTTACCCGACCCAGGTGAAGCTGATCTTCAAGGAGTATCCGCTGGATTCGCACGGGCAGGCGCTGCTGGCCGCGCAGGCGGCCATTGCCGCCAATCAGCAGGGCAAATTCTGGCAGATGCATGACATCATGTTCGCCAACCGGACCAACCTGGCCCGGCCGTCCCTAATGGCGCTGGCCGCCCGCATCGGACTGGACATGAAGCGGTTCACGGCGGACCTGGATTCGCTGTCCACGCGCAAGACCGTAGAGCGCGACCAGGCGGATGGCGATAAGGCGGGCGTGGAAGGCACTCCCACCATCTTCATCGACGGCCAGCGTTACAACGGATCGCTGGAACTGGAGCCGATGAAGAACGTGCTCGACGCGGAACTGAAGAAGACGGCTAAGAAAAAGTGAAACGCACAATCTGCTTTGCCGCGCTGGCGGCCCTGCTTTCGGGGTCCGCGGTGTTCGGCCAAACGCGCGCCATCGTGCTGCATGCGGCGCGCCTGCTGGATGTCGAAACCGGCAAAATCCTGGCTCCCGGCGAAGTGCTGGTAGAGAACCAACGCATTGTGGCGGTGGGCACGCAGGTGAACCACCCGGCGGGCGCCGAAACCATCGACCTGGGCGATCGCACGCTGATGCCCGGCCTGATCGATGCGCATGTGCACCTGTTTCTGCATCCCGGCGCCGAAGACCTGCAGACGGTGGAGGAGTCCGTTCCGCAGCGCACCCTGATCGCCGTCTCGGCGGCGCAAGGACGACCTGCTGGCCGGATTCACCGCCGAGCGCGACATGGGAACGGAGGGCGCCGGTTCGGCCGATACCGCCGTCCGCAATGCCATCAATAAGGGAATGTTTCCGGGACCGCGCCTGCGCGTCAGCGGCAACGCGGTGGACATTCTGGGCGGGCACGAAGACGCCAACCATTTCAACCCGGCGCAGCACGTCCTCTCCAATGCCGACTACGCCAACGATGCCCTGGAACTGGTGAAGGTGATGCGCCAGCAATATAAGGAAGGCGCCGACTTCACCAAGATCTACGAGACCGGGCCGGATTCGTTTCGCGACGGCGAGTTCCACACTCCGTTTCAGTACACCGAGGCGCAGTTGCGCGCCGCCGTGCAGGAGGCGGCTCGCGTGGGCAAGCACGTCGCGGTGCATGCCACCGGCGAACCGGGCACGCTCTACGCGGCGCGGGCGGGGGTGCGTCTCGATCGATCACGCCGATCAATTGAGCGATGAGACCATGCGGATCATGCGCGAGAAACAGATCTTCGCCGTGCCGACTTTTACCATCTCCGAATTCTTCGCCGATCATGCGCCCACCAAGGAGCAGGCCGAGCGGGAGAAGGTGCTGGTGGACTATCACGCGCAGCAATTCAAGAAGCAACTGGCGGCGGGAGTGCCTTTCGCGGTGGGATCGGACGTGGGGCCGTTTCCCCACGGCACCCAGGCGCGCGAGTTCGTCCTGATGGTGAAATTCGGCATGACCCCTCTGGCGGCCATTCAGGCCGGCACATTGAACGGCGCGAAGCTGCTGGGCTGGCAGGGGCAGACCGGCGACCTGAAGGCCGGCTATTTCGCGGACATCATCGCAGTCCCCGGCAATCCGCTGGAGGACATCACCGCGCGTGCAGAAGGTGAGCTTCGTCATGAAGGGCGGGGTGGTCTACAAGAAGTAGAGCTATCCCGGAATTCTCTCGAATTCGGGCAGGCACTCTCTGAGTGATTCGACGCAAGAGTCCGGAACCGGCGCGTTTGGCCGGGTCCAGGCATAGAGTGCTTCCGCGGCTTGCCTGACGGCCTGCGAGTCGATGCGCGACTCGTGGCGGTAGTCTGTAATTTCTCCGAAGACTCAAGTACGATCGCCACCTCTCCTACTTCTCCTTGTTGAGATTCGATAGTGGCCAGATCCCATTGAATGACGCGGATGGTTGCAACCGGCAGGAATTCTCCTTACTTCTGCTCTAACTAATTTTCCGATTTCTCACCGCAGTTTAACGACTCTCGGGTCTTCCCGCCAAGGGCTGCGCCCTTGAAATCCCAAGGAGAGGCTGCCGAGGCATCCCTGCGCCTCTTTGCGACTTTGCGTGATCATCTTCTTCCAGCCCGCTGACGATTCGCGTGATGCCGTCCTCGATCGGCACCACGCGGATGTCGGACGGAGTCGATGTCCTTGCCACTGACTTTCTTGGTCAGGGTGGTCTTTCTTTTCACGCCAAGGCGCAAAGACGCAAAGAGCGAGGCGTTCGCTAGTTCGCGACTGGAACTTGTTCGGCGTGATCTATCACCAGAATATCGACCGGAGCCTTGCTAGCCGTCAGGGCGAGACCAAGTTGGTTACGCACGGCATCGAAGATTGACTCGTGCTGCACGTCATCACTGTCTGATCCGCGCCCGCTACGGGACCCTTGCGTAAAGGACAATGTAATCTTATATGTTCCCTCAAGGTGCGTCATGTTTATTACGGGCCGGTCGAGCCCGAACCGCCGCGTGGAAAGAAGTCGCGTCAGATCCTTCATTGTTACGAGTCTGTTGACCAGAAACCCTTTTGACTCAACTTGCTCGTCACCCTGAGCCCGGGCGATTTTCGGACCGTCTTTCGCAACGGTGAGAGCATAAACCGGTAGAATGCGAGTTTCCAAGTGAGCCGCCAACTTAAACCGCTCAACAAGAAGATTCCGAGCCATCAGCAGCAGTGTTTCTTTGCCGGTGCCGGCTGGCGCTTTTGCCTCTATGTTGTACCGATACTCCTGAAGCCAGTCTGGGCCGGATATGGCGTATTCCGGCAGATCGTAGGCGACCTCGATACATAACTTTAGGGGAGCGTTGATAAAACTCACCTGCCGGTTCGGCATCAGGTCGACACGGGCCGCACGACTGCTGGACACACTCTGCTTTACCGAACTCACTTCGAATTGAGGGTCACGATCTGGGGATGATTGACCGTCCAGGCTGTAACAGAGCGGAATTAGCATGAAGCTGGTCAAGATGATTGTGCGAACTGTCTTAGTCATGCTTGCCTCACGACGTCAAGGGCATGTCCATTATATGCATATTCAATCCAATTCTATCTTCCCAGCCACCCCAGTGTTGCTTCTAACTCCAGCACGCGGGCGGCGGGGTTGTCCCCGGCGATTCTTGCAAGCGCCGACTCCACTTTGCGCTGGCGCAGTGCGAAGAAGAGTTGCTCGCTTTCCGGATCCGGGTCGCCGGTGATTACCAGGGTCGGCGCCTTGAAGGCGGCGGCGGAAAACAGGGGCGATCGCTTCATGTATTGGTCCGGATCGTCCCACGGCATGCCGCCCATCCACTCCGCGGCGCGGCGCGCGCCGTCCGGAGCCAGCGAGACGTCCGCGGCCCAGTCCACAATCGCATGGCGCGCCACAGCCGCGGTGAACCGGTCGCTGTGACCCAGCAGCCACGCGGCCACCAGGCCGCCCGCCATCGTCACACGTTTGGGATCCACATATCCTTTATTTATGACGAACTCGACGCCGCGCAGCAGATCGTCCGCGTCGTCGCCCGGAAAGCGCGTGCGCAGCAGGTGCCCGAACTCTTCGCCGTATCCCGGGGTGCCGCGCGGGTTGAGGCACAATACCACGTAGCCCGCCGACGCGAAAATCTGCGCGCGCAGTTGGAATTCCACGCCGTACATGGCGCGCGGCGCATCGCGAATATCCAGCAGCAGGGGATATTTCTTGCCGGCATCGAAATGCGGAGGCTTTACCAGCCAGCCCTGTATGCTGTTGCCGTCCGAGTCGTAATGAATCTCCTCCACGTCGCCCAGATTCCGGTCGGCCATGAGGCGATCGTCCGGTTCCGCCAGCGTCACCACGCCGCCGGGAAGATCGGCGCTGAAGGTGATCACGTTGCCGCCTTCGGTGGCGGTGGAGCGCACCGTTACGGCGCGACCGTTATCGGCCAGCGAAAAATCACGAAGACGCTCGGCTCGCGTGGTGACCTGCCGGGCCGTGCCGTCGTTTCGCCCGGCGTACAGATGAGTGGATCCGCGGTCGTCGGCCAGGAAATAGACGGTGCGGGAATCGTTGCTCCATTGAGGATTCATGACGTCGCGATCCAGCGCGCCGCTAAGCATACGGACGCGCCCACCTTCGGCATTCATCACCCATAACCGGCGGACGACGTAGTTCTGCGGCTTCACTTCGGTGGCGATCCATGCGATTTTGCTGCCGTCGGGCGAAGGCACCGGTTCCCGATTGTTCAACCGGTTCCCGGTCAGTTCCCGTACCGCGTGGTCGGACAAGCGGATATTGAAGATCTGCCCGTCCGCGGCGCAGACCAGGGAGCGGCCATCGGGCATCCATGCCGGCTCGCCGGAGTAATCCAAATCGGCGCCGGAGAGACGCACCGGGACACCGCCCGCCGCCGGCACTACGAAGACCTGCACCGGCCCCTGGGGGCGGGGGAACAGCAGCGGCAGGATGTCCGGCGGAGCCCAGGGCGCTTTTACCGCTTCCGGAGCCACGCGCGCAGTGAATGCCAAAGACTGTCCGTCGGGCGACCACGCCAGGGCAAGGGGTTCCATTTCGCGGCGCGTCACCTGCACCAGGGGCGAACCCGGAGCGAGCGCGAGGGAGTGAATCTGCACCTTTCCCGACCGGTCGGACAGAAAGGCCACGCGTGTTCCGTCCGGCGACCAGCGCGGCGCCAGGTCATGGAAATTGCCTTCGGTCAGGGGGCGCTGCTGCCGGCCTTTGCTGTCCACAAATTTCAGGTTTGCGTAAAGGTCGTCGTGGGTCCGATCGCTCCACTTTTCGACATAAACCACCCCTTGGCCGTCGGCGCTGATGCGCGGACTCTCCACCTGCCGCCACAACCACAGGTCGCCGGGGGTCATCGGGCGGCGTTGCGCCCAGACGCTCAAGCCGCACAAAAGAAGCAGGATCGTTCTTGTCAACAGATTCAGTTTCGCACAACCGGGTGGGAGGGAGATTAACCATGGTTACCAGCCGGCTCTTAACCAAATCTATGGTAATTTTCCAGGCATTAAACCGGCATAATTTCACTTGTTATCCGCCTATAATGGTCCTGGTACCGATGGTATTAGTCTGAGGATTAACGGTTGGGCTGCCTTTTTTGTGGAAAAGAGATCGGGCCTTTTCGACTGATTCGCGACGACGAATTTTGCAGTTCGGCGCATCGCAAACAGTATAGGGACAGGCTCGGAAAGGCATTGACGAAGATCGGCGCGCCGGAGCCGCCTCCCGCGCCGCCCGCCGGATTCGTGTCCGATTTCTTAATTCAATCCGGAAATCAGAAATTCACCGGAATTAATTGGGAATTAGAGCATGGATTTGAGCCATTTATTTATCGCCGCTCGCTTCCTTTTTCGATTACACCCCTGCTCGGCGACATGCCCCGCTCTATCGCGGCACCCTCACCGGCCGATATCGTTCTAGCCGGATCTGGCGCTCCCCCTGCCGAATATCGTAGTGACGTGCGCATGCCGCGGCTGCAACTCGAGGCCGCGACCGGCCTGCCGGCGCCGGAGGATACCGAATTCGTGCCGCCCGCGGCGACGCGCCCCATGCCGCTGCGCCCGGAAGCAGTCGAGCGGATGGTTTTCGCCGTGGCATCGGCAGAGCCTGTTGCCGCCGCCGCAGTTTCGCCGGTGCTCCCGGCCCGCGCCTTGGACCTCTCGCTATCGGGGACGGAGTATGGCCGGCCGCTTGCTGCCACCAGCCCCATGCCGCTTCGCCCGGAAGCGGTCGAGCGGATGGTTTTCACCGCGGCATCGGTACACCCTGTTGCTGTCGCCGCAGTTGCGCCGCTACTCCCCGCCCGCGCCTGGGACCTCTCGCTATCCGGGGCGGAGTATGGCCGGCCGCTCGCCGCGACCAGCCCCATGCCGCTTCGCCCGGAAGCGGTCGAGCGGATGGTTTTCGCCGTGGCATCGGCAGAGCCTGTTGCCGCCGCCGGCGCCGCGGTTACGACCCGCGCCTTAGATCTCTCGGTATCGAAGGCGGAGTATGGCTGGCCACTCGCGGCGGCCGGCCCCATGCCGCTTCAGCCGGAAGCGGTCGAGCGAATGGTTTTCGCCGTGGCATCGGCAGAGCCTGTTGCTGCCGCCGCGCATGTAATTGCGCTGGTGCTCCCCACCCGCGTCCTGGAGGTCCCGTTATCGCGGGCGGAGTATGGTCGAGCCCTACAGGTCTCCACTGCACCTGTGGCACCGGCGTATGCCTCGCCCGCGGCCATCCCCGTAACAGCGTCCGCGGCACCTCTACGGCTGCCGGACCTGCAGATCGCCGCTGCCGAACCACATCTTGCGCCGGTGCCGGTGCCGCAAACCCGCGACCGCTGGGCGGCCACCCCGGCCACCGAATCCGTCTACGCATCGCCGGCCGCCGGGTCGGCTGACGCCGCATCGACCGGACCTTCGCTGCCGAAGTTCCAGATCGAGCCTTTCGAGCTATCTCTGGAACCTGAGCCCGCCTACACGCCGCGTACCCGTTGGACCCCGGCTCCCGGCGTCGAACCGGTGCATACGCTGCCCGCGCCGGAAGCGGCGGAGTCGGGAACGGTTCAACCGTGGCTGCCGAAATTCCAGGTAGTGCCGTTCGAGCCCGGTCTGGCCTCCACGGCGGAACCCAACGTGCGCGAGCGCTGGACACCGGCGTCCACCCGCGAGCCCGTTCCCACCTCTCCCGCTCCCAGCGCCGCAACTCCGGCCGCCGCTCAGCCCCGGCTGCCGAAATTCCAGTTGCCTCCGGCGGATGTCTGCCTCGAACCGGTACCGGTCCCGCAAGCCTGTAATGAGTGGATGCCGAATCTGTCCGCCGAGCCGGTCTGTATCGAAGTCCTCGCCATCTCGGTCCCGGAATCCTGCGGCGTCCCCGAGTTCCGGCTTCCCGGCATCCACATCTTCTCGGTGGCTGAGCCGTGGATGCCCGTGAGCCTGCGGCCCAAGCCGCCTCTGGTGGCGGAACCGGTCTCGATGCGGGTATGGGCCAAGGCCGCGACCGCCGCGCTGCCCATTTATGCCGAACTGCCTGAACCGCATGTTCCGGATGGGCGCGAACTCCTGGCGGCGGATGCCGGGCGCAATTGGCGTCTCCGTCGCGCCCGCTGCCCGCGGTTTGACGGCCGAGCCGGCGGAGCGCATGGTATTTCCGTTGTGCCAACCGGCGCTAGTGCCGGCCAGCGGCGCCCAGACTCTCCAGATGCCGGCTTTGGTACACCAGCAGAGGAAGGCCGCAGCGCACCTCGCGGGTCATGCTGAGGGTCTTCCGGCAGAGCCGGTGGAAACCATGCCGGCCTGCGGCGGGTGCCTGCCCGTGCCGCTCTCCGCCATACCGGAACTGCAACTGCCCCGGCTGGCGCAGCCGCAAACCAAAGATCCCGGCATGGATGACAGCAACGTGGCCATCCTCCCCGGCGTGCACCCGTCTCGCCCGGCGGAGGCCGCGCATGCCGGCGCGGAGCCGCTGCGCACGCTCTTCGTCGTACCGCCGGCGCCCTTTAGTTCCGAACCTCCCGAAGCCAGCGTGTCCGAACAGGGTTTCGTGCCCCTGGATTTCCACTGCCAGCGCTCTTCCGGCGCCCCCACCGGCGGAATGGCCTGGTGCGCACCGGTGAACCGGCCCATTCTTCCCGGCATGAGCCTGCCCATCATCGTGGAGCGCACGGAAGAAGCGCCGCCGAAGCCCAAGCAGGACCACCCGGCTTTCACGGCCATCTTCCGCCTGCCTGAAGTGGCCAGCAAGAAGGCCGGCAACGCGGCGGTACGGTACGCCATCAGGGCGCTCGCCGCCTGCCTGTTGTTAGGGGCCATCTTGTGGTTCGGAATGGGTACGCTGCAACTCGGCAACCAGACGCCCGCGGTGAACCGCGAATTCTCGTTCGGCGATATGGCATCGAATTCGCCGTCGCGCCCCTCGTCGCCCGCAGCCAATTCGCCCCTGGCCGGCGGTCCGCGCGGCGCCGCGCCGCCCAGCAGCGCGATGGCACGCATCCGCGCGGCCATCTCCGACCGCGCCGCCGCCACCATGACCGACAGCTTCCGCACCGGAATGGCAGGCCTGGGGTACCGCATCCAAACAGTGGGCCCCCGGCTGGTCGCGCAACCCCGATGGCTATGTGCAAACCGGCCAACTGGCGCTGTTCCACCCCTCGCTCGGGTACAAGGACTACCACCTGGAGTTCTTCGGCCAGATCGAAAACAAGAGCCTGGGTTGGGCCGTGCGCGCCACCAATGCCGAGAACTACTACGCCATGAAACTTAAGGTGATCGAGCCTGGGCTCCGCCCGGTTATCGCCGTGGTGCACTATCCGGTAGTGGGCGGCAAGAAAGGCCGCCCGGTGGAAATTCCTTTGAACGTCATGGTCCACAACAGCAGGCCCATGCAGGTGGAGGTGGACGTTCGCGGCAACAAGCTGCTCACCTCCGTGGATGGCCAACTGGTGGATACCTGGATCGATGACACGCTGGTGGCCGGCGGTGTCGGTTTCTTCAGTGAGACCGGCGAGCGCGCCCGGCTCTACTGGATGAAGATCTCCAAAAACGAAGATTTCCTTGGCCGCATTTGTGCTTATGTTGCCAATACGCTGGGCGATGGATCGCGCGCCAGCGCCGATTTATGGCCCGATCAGACACCGAAGCCGACTCCGCAGCCGCAACCCTTGCCGGAGCGCACGCAGGAAGCCGCACTCGACGCAACCGCGGCAGAACTTCAGAACCGAGTGACCAAAGTCAGCAGGAGGGAAAGATGGAATTCGTAACAAATGAATCAATTAACGTAGTCTCCATGCCGCTGGGGATAACATCGATCGACGATGCCAAAAATCCCAAGCGTGTGGGCAGCCGGACCTTATCCAAAGCCGTCTCTCTCCACCTTGAGGGCAAGCGCGAAAGCGCCGCCAAAATGCTGACCAAAGCCATTGAGGCGGGTGAACACGATGCCTCCCTCTACTCGGCCCTGGGACACATCCACTACGAGATGCGCGACTACGATTCGGCCGCCTCCACCTACGCGCAACTTGTGGAACTGGAGCCCCAGCATCGCACCGCCTACTTCAACCTGGCGGTGTGCCAGGGCAACCTGAAGAACTGGAAGGAAGCCGCCGATGCCTTCCGGCGCGCCGCCGAAGTGGATGCCACGCGCGCCGACGCCCTTCTTGGGCTCGGCATTTCGCTGATCCATACCGGCAGCCCGGCGCAGGCCATGGAGCCGCTCGACAAGTACCTCCGCCTGTTTCCCGAGCACGAACAGGCGCTCTTCGGCAAGGCCGTGAGCCTGCAGCAGACCGGGCGGCCCAACGAAGCTGTCGACGTGTATCGCAAGGTGCTGGCGCGCAATCCGCGCTGCGAAGAGGCGCTCTCCAACCTGGTGGCCATGTTCCTCGAACGCAAGGATCACGAATCCGTGCGCCGTTACGCCGCCATGCTTACTGAACTCCAGCCCGATTCCACCGTGGCGATGGAAGCCATGGCCACCCTGGCCTTCGCCGACGGCGATTATCTGAGCGCCGCGCGTTTCTGCCGCAACCTTTCGGAAATGGTGCCCGACCGGTTTGAAAACTGGTTCAACCTGGGTGTCGCCTATCACAAAATGGGGAATTACCAGAAGGCCGCGCAAGCTTACACGCAAGCCACCGTGCTGAATCCGCAATCGGCGCAGGCGCAGCTCAATCTGGGCGTGGCACACCAGGAACTGTCGGACCTCTCCGCCGCTCGCGGCTGCTACGAGAAAGCTCTGGAAGTGGACCCTCGCCAGGCCGGCGTGATGTGGAACCTGGCCCTGGTTCTCGAACAGCAGAACGAGCGTAACTGGGCCGAGAAGCTCTACGCCAAGATCCCCGAGGATGCTCCCGAATTCAGCGATGCCCTCTTCCGGCTGGGCTATCTGCGGCTGCTGCGCGGCGATTATGCGGCCAGCGCCACGGACTTCCAGGAATGCCTGGCCAAGCGCCCCGAATGGCCCGAAGCCTGCCTCAACGCCGGCATAGCCTTCGCGCGCAGCGGTAAGCCCGACTTGGCGAAACGCTATTTCCAGGAGACTCTGGTCATGCGTCCCGATTCCTCCGACGCCGTCCGCGGCCTGGCCGCACTCGCCATGGAAGAGCAGAACTACGATGAAGCCTATGAGCTGCATCGCAAACTGCTGGACCTGGGCGAGCGCAGCCCTGAGCTGTTCTACAACGCCGCCCTCATCTGCCAGAAGCGCGGACAGAGCGAGGACGCGGTCAGTTTGTATCAACAGGCCCTAAACGAGAATCCGCAATTTGCCGAGGCCCTGCTGAACCTGGGACACGTGCTGATGGCCATGGGACAGGAGGACGAAGCGCGCTCTTATTGGCGCAAAGCCATCCGCGAAAAACCAGAACTGGCCCAGACTTACTTCGAACCGCCGGTGCAGTGAGCAACCTTTCCCTTATCTGCTACGTCTGTAGCAGTAGTAAAGGAAATTGCGCAAATGCCCTCAAGAATTGCTCAGAAGCCGGAGCCGTCTCCGGACTCTGTCTGCGCAACCTGCGGCCACCTGGAATCTCAACATGGAACCAGCGGCAGCAAACCCTGCCTGGCAATGACCGGCGACCTGCTGGCACGCGAATTCTGCTCCTGTGACCGGTTCATTGCGTGGCCCCAGGCCGCCTGAGATCACTCGGAGAAACAGGCCTTCGAGACCTTTAGTTGCGCCCCGGTCATCTGTACCCGGACCTCCTTCAGGTTGCCCTCGCCATCGCGAATCACCTGCACCGTCGGCGGGTCTTTGTCCGGATTTACGACCACCTTGTACAGGCTCTGGTGATACAGCCCCAGCTTATTCTTGCCGTATGAGGGATCGCCGTAAAAATAATAAACCGTGGGAACGCCTTTCTTATCGGCCTTCTCGGACCTCCAGAAATACTCGCCGCACTGCACGTCGCTTTTATCGATCTGTTTGCCGATCTGCGTTTTAAAAACCACATTTTCCTTGTCCGCGGGATAGTCCCCGGTTTGCGCGAACAGCGCCGCGGCCCACAGAATCGCCAGCCATCTCATCACTCGCCTCCGCCGTGAATCTTCGGAAATTCTCCCACCGGCGAGCCGGCCCGCACCCGCTCCAGCACCGCCCGCGCCTCATTGCTTAGACGCCGGGTATCGATCCCTTGACACACGGGCAGGTACCCGTCCAGTTTCCGCAGTCCTTTGAGGAACTGCCCCTCCGCACCCCGCGGGTTGCCCCGCTGGCAGTGATAGCAGGCGACGGCCATATGAATCACCGCCTGCAAAAACAAACGATACGGTCCGCGTTCGGGAGTCCAGAGCTCTTCCAGCACTTCATGGCACTCGAAGAACTCCTCCCGGTTGAACAGTTCGATCCCGCGTTGGAAAAGTCCGTTCATGGGAAAACTCGTAGAATCCAGAATAAAATGGAAACGGGCGAAATTATGAATGTGACCGTGGAAATCCCGGATGACAGTGCACTTCGCTTTCAAAAGCAGGCGCAGGCGCGTGGATTGTCCGTTGGTCGTTGGTTGCTTGAACTCGCCGAACAGAACGCGCCAGCCTCGTCTGAAGAATCCGCTGCAAGACGGACCTTCGCCGACGTGTGTGCAAAGGTACGGGGGTTGGCGGATGATCTGGACTTGACCCGGGAGAACGTCGCAAGGGCATAACCCTATTGCCTAACGGCAACAGACGAACTCAGCTTCGGAATTGGTTGGACAACGACCTTGTGACTTTCTTTGCCGGTCGGCTTCTTCCCGTGACCCAGGTAATTGCTGACAGGTGGGGCGTACTTAGTGGTCGTCAGAAAACTATTAGATCAATTGGCTGTAATCCGCTCCCTCACGGTCGCGGCTCTGGACGCGCATCGGAGCCGCGACCGTGAGGGAGCGATTGGCATGGTTATTTCCTGACAAACGCTTAGCGCAGAGCGCAAGCTCCGGGACTATCAGGCTTTGGGCGTTGCGCTCTTCAATCCGTGGGAAGCTGCCTGAAAGCAGCCATAACGGCTATCGCCCCACTTCTTGTATAATCGCGCCAATGCAAAAGCTGGGTACTTGCTTTCTGCTTGGTCTGCCCATTTTCTGGCTTCACGCCGCGGGCCGCCCGCTGCAACTGGCCGATTATTATCGCATTGAAACCGCCGCTACCCCTGCCATATCGCCCGATGGGCGCTGGGTCGTCTTCGTCCGCAATATCACGGTGGAAGCGGAAAATCAGCACCACAGCGAGTTGTGGATCGCCCCGGCGGACGGGTCGGCGCCCGCCACCCGTCTCGACTACCCCGGCGTTCAGCGCCTCGGCGCCCGAAGTGGAGTCCCGATGGCAAGCTGCTGGCCTTCCGCTCCGTCCGGCGCGACTCAGCGGCCGGGCCTGAGGGTCGTGGCGGGCGAGGCCGCGCCGCCTCCAGTGAAGGCGACGTCTGGTTCCTGCGCATGGACCGCCCGGCGGGTGAAGCCTTTCAGATTCGCGGTGTGGCGGGAGCGCCCGTCTTCAGCCCCGACAATCGCTGGATCGCCTTCCTCAAGCGCACCCCTCCGCCGCGCGCGGCCCATGAGCCCACGCCGCTGGAGCGCCAACTGGAGCAGCGCTTCAAGGGCCGCATCTACGATTGGATGAACGTGAAGGCGGACGGCCGCGGCTTCCTGCCCGATCCGCGCGATCCCGCCGCCACTCCGCCCAACGAACTCTACATCGTTGCCCGCGACGGCGGCGCCGCCCGGCAGATGACGCACCTCGGCGTGGACGCGCGCGAACCCGCCTGGCGTCCCGATTCCGCGGCCCTCGCCTTGGCCGCCGATTCGCACCAGCGCGACGAATACTCCTACGAGCGCGCCGACCTGTGGACCGTCGACCTGGAAGGCCAGATCGCATCGCCTGACCGACGATGGCTTCGAGTACGATTCGCCTGCCTGGTCGCCCGATGGCCGCACTCTCGTGTTCCGCCGCCGCCAAAGTCTCAGCCAGGTCATCGCGGCGAAGCAGAAATTCGGCGCGGCCGTGGATCTGTATCGCATCCCTGCCGAAGGCGGCCCCATGTCCAACCTCACCGCCGCATGGGATCTCATCCCCGATGCCCCGGTCTACAGCCCGGACGGCCAGTACATTTACTTCGCCGCGGCCGAGGGCGGCGACACGCAACTGCATCGCACGCCCGCGGCGGGCGGCACGGTGGAGCAACTCACGCACGGCGCCGCGGAATCTCGGCGGGTTCACCTTCTCCGCCGCGTTCGACCGCATGGCATTCACGGCGTCGGAGCCCGCGACATCCTGCCGAAGCCTTCGCGGCACGCATCGATGGCGGCGGCGAAAAGCGCCTCAGCGCGCTCAACGATCCGTGGCTTACCGGCGTGGACGTCGCCACCGCCGAGCGCATCCAGTTCCCCAGCAAAGACGGCACCCGCGTCGAAGGCTGGATCATGCTGCCCCACGGCGGCAAGTCTCCTTACCCGCTGGTGCTCGCCATCCACGGCGGACCTCACGGCGCCTATGGCAGCGCCTTCGATTACGAATTCCAATGGCTCGCCGCCAACGGCTATGCCGTGCTGTATACCAATCCGCGCGGCAGCACAGGGTACGGCGAGAAGTTCCTGTGGGCCACCTGGGGCGGCTGGGGCAAGCTGGATTTCGAAGACGTCATGGCCGGCGTGGATTACGCCCTGGCTCACTACCCCATCGACCCCAAACGCCTGGCCGTCACCGGCTACTCCTACGGCGGCTTCCTCACCAACTGGATCATCACGCAAACCAGCCGTTTCTCCGCCGCCATGACCGGCGCCGGCATTTCCAACTGGCTCAGCGACTATGGCACCGCCGACATTCCGCGCACCAAGGAAAGCGAGTTCTTCGGCTCGCCCTGGGAGAGCGCCAGCAACGAACTGATGCGTTCGCTTTCGCCTATCACCTACGCCGCCAACGTCAAGACTCCCACCCTGTTCGTCCACGGCGAATCCGACATGCGCGTGCCCATCACCGAAGATGAGCAGATGTATACCGCGCTCAAGAAGCGCCACGTGCCCGCGAAGTTCATCCGCTATCCCGGCAACTATCACGGCGGCTGGCCGCCGTGGGACATGGTCCACCGCTACTACCAGGAGGTCCAGTGGTGGAAAGAATTCCTGCAGTAACCGGAGCCCCCATGAAACTAACCGTTCTTCTACTCGCCGCCCTGAGCCTGACCGCGCAGACCCAGCGCCACATCACCACTCCCAAAGAGCAGTTCGGCTTCAACATCGGCGACGACTACCGCCTGGTCAACTACACCCAGCTGGAAGCCTACTGGAAGAAGCTCGCCTCCGAATCCGACCGCCTGAAGCTGACCGATATGGGCCTGACCGCCGAGGGCCGCCATCAATGGATGGCCATCGTCACGCTCGCCCGAGAATCAGAAGAACCTGGCGCGCTATAAGGAGATCTCGCAGAAACTGGCCGCCGCCGAGGGCATCTCTTCCGACCAGGCGCACGCCCTGGCGCGCGAAGGCAAAGCGGTGGTGTGGATCGATGGCGGCCTGCACGCCACCGAAGTCGCCGGGATCGCAGCAGCTACTGGAGATGGTGTACCAGATGTTGACCCGCAACGATCCGGAGACGCTGCGCCTGCTCAACGACGACATTCTGCTCTGCGTGCCCGCCAATCCCGACGGCCTGGAACTGGTGGCCAACTGGTACATGCGCGAAAAGGACGAGACGCAACGCACCATGAACGGGCTGCCGCGCCTCTACAACAAGTACATCGGCCACGACGACAATCGCGACTCGCTCACCTCCAACATGCCGGAGACCGCCAACATGAACCGGCAGCTCTTCATCGAGTGGAACCCGCAGCTCATGTACAACCATCACCAGTCGGGGCCGGCCGGCGAAGTGATCTTCATTCCGCCATTCCGCGACCCGGTGAATCACAATCTCGATCCGCTGGTGACGCTGGGAATCCAGGCCGTGGGCACCGCCATGCACGCGCGCCTGGTGGCGCAAGGCAAGGGCGGCAGCGGCATGCGCACGCAGGCCAATTACGACGGCTGGTGGAACGGCGGCATGCGCAACACCACCACCTACCACAACACCATCGCGCTCCTCACCGAGATCATCGGCAACCCCACCCCCATGGAGATCCCGCTGATTCCCGAGAAGCAGTTGTACATCAGCGATCTGCCGCTGCCCATCGCGCCGCAGCCGTGGCACTTCCGCCAGACCATCGATTACCTGATGGAAACCAACCGCGCCATGCTGGATTACGCCTCGCGCAATCGCGAAACCCTGCTCTACAACATCTGGCGCATGGGGATGAACTCCATCGAGCGCGGCAGCAAGGATTATTGGACCATCACGCCCAAGCGCATCGAAGCCTTGCGCGCGGCGGCCGGCGAACGCGGGCCGCCGGCCAGCGGAAGCCGCCGGCCGGCGGCGATGCCCCCGGCGGCGGCCGCGGCGCGCGCGGTGTCTCCGCGGCGCTCTACGAGAAGGTGCTGCACGATCCCCAAATGCGCGATCCGCGCGGCTACATCATGCCGTCCGGCCAGCCCGATTTTCCCACCGCCACGCGCTTCATCAACTCGCTGCTCAAAAGCGGCATCACCGTGCTGCAAGCCTCGGCCGCTTTCGAGGTGGCCGGCAAAAGCTACCCCGCCGGATCCTACATCGTCAAAACGGCGCAGGCCTTCCGGCCCATGGTGCGCGACATGTTCGAGCCCCAGGACCATCCCCGCGACGACCTGTTTCCCGGCGGTCCGCCCATCCCGCCCTACGACATCGCCGGCTGGACTCTGGCCATGCAGATGGGCGTCCAGTACGATCGCGTCCTCGGACGGCTTCAGTGGCCCCTTTACCAAGCTGAAGGGACTTGCAGAAGCCCATGCCGCGCAGCGTCACCGGGCCCGCGAATCCGGCGGGATACCTGATCAGCCACCAGAGCAACTCCTCCTTCACGCTGGTGAACCGCCTGCTCAAGGCCAATGCCGAAGTGTACTGGCTGAAGGGTTCCGCGCAGGCGGGCGGGGAAGACCTGGGCACCGGCGCCATCTGGGTGCCTGCCTCCAGCGGCGTGCTGCCGGTGTTGCGGAAGGGCGCCGCCGAACTCGGCGTGGCAGTCTACGGTGAGGCGAAAGCTCCGACTGGCGACGCATACCGTATTCCGCGAGTCCGCATTGGCCTCTACGATCAGTACGGCGGATCCATGCCTTCGGGCTGGACGCGCTGGCTGTTCGAACAGTACGAGTTTCCCTTCGAAGTGGTGTACCCGCAGACGCTCGATGCCGGCAATTTGAAGAGCCGCTTCGACGTGCTGGTGTTTCAGGACGGCGCTATGCGCGGCGGCAGAGGGGGCCGCGGCGGCAGGGGCGGGGCCGCGGTGGACCCGCAAAGCGTGCCTGAAGAGTATCGCGGCTGGCTCGGCAGCATCACCGAAGCCAAGACCATCCCGCAGATCAAGCAGTTCGTGCAATCGGGCGGCGCGGTCGTGACGGTGGGCAGTTCCACCAGCATGGCGGAAATGCTGGGCGTGCCCGTCACCAACGAGCTCGCCGGCGTCGCCGCGCGACAAGTTCTACATTCCCGGATCGCTGATGCGCGCCAAAATCGACAACACCAACCCGCTGGCCTACGGCATGCCGGACACCGTCGACATGTTCTTCGACAACAGCCCGGTGTTCCGGTTGCCGGCCGACGCCAGGGCCAAGGGCGAAAACCGGGTGGCGTGGTTCTCCGGCAAAGAAACGCTGGATAGCGGATGGGCCCAAGGTCAGGAAATGCTGGACGGGGCCACCGCCGTGGTGGAAGCCACCAGCGGCGAAGGCAAGGTGTTCGTGATGGGGCCGGAGGTCACTTTCCGCGGCGAACCGCACGCCACTTTCAAGCTGCTCTTCAACGGCCTCTTCTACGGGGCCGCCAAACCAGCTACACTTCGATAAAAGGAGGGGCACGATGAAAGCTGTTCTTTTCGTGGTGGCGTTCGGTTGCGCATTCCCGGCGCTGGCCGCCGACGCTAAATCCTGGGACCCGAAGGCTGCGGCCGCCTATCTGGATGGACGCATGGATTGGTGGGCCTCATGGGCGCCAGCCGCCCGCGATCACGATACCTTCTGCGTCTCGTGCCACACCACCTTGCCGTATGCGCTGGGGCGGCCCGCGCTCCGCAGCGGCGCCGGCGAGCACGGCGTGAGCGCCAGTGAACGCGCATTTCTGGACAATATGGAAAAGCGCGTGTCCCTCTGGGACCAGGTATTGCCCTTCTACAACGATGCCAAGAACGGCGCGCCCAAATCGGCCGAATCGCGCAGCACCGAAGCGGTGCTGAACGCCCTGGTACTTGCCCGCTACGGGGAGCCCGCGGCCAAAGACGCTCTCCGCAATATGTGGGCGCTTCAACTGAAGGATGGCGACAAGCGCGGCTCCTGGACCTGGCTCAACTTCCACAACGAGCCATGGGAAGCCGACGATTCCGCGTTTTGGGGCGCCACCCTGGGAGCCCTGGCCGCAGGCTATGGCGGAGAAGACCAGCCCGGCGTGGCCCTTCTGGCCGGATATCTGCAGCGCGAGCAGGAAACTCAGTCCACACTGAATCGCGCCGTGGCGCTGTGGGCTTCCGGGAAACTGCCCAGCCTGCTGACCCTGGAACAGCGCCAATCCATCGTCGCCGAGATCGTCTCCAAGCAGCGCGACGATGGCGGCTGGACCGAATCCTCGCTGGTCATGAAGAGCTGGAAACGCCGCGACGGCACGCCTATGGACGCGAATAGCGATGGCTACGCCACGGGCCTGATGGTTGTCGCCCTGCAGCAGTCCGGCATGGCGGCGAAGGCCCCGATCGCCAAAGGACGCGCCTGGCTGGAGCGCAATCAGGACGCCTCCGGAGCGTGGCTCGCCACGTCCATGAATAAGAAGCGGGATCCGGCCTCGGACGCCGGCCGCTTCATGAGCGACGCCGCCACCGCCTACTCCGTGCTGGCCCTGAGCTCGAACCCTTCGAGCCGGTAGCGAAATCTCGCAACGGAGCAGGAGCTGAAATCCGCAGCTACAGTTTTTCGATGCCGAACTGTGGCCGGATAGTCATGCTCCCGTAATTTCCCTGCGATAGATTTTCTAGGTCAAGGGAGAATCAACGTTGCAAAAGACACTTTTGGTATCCTCGATCGGCATTCTTTTGCTGGCCGGCACTTCAAGCGCTCAAAGTACTCCCCTCATCGGTACAACGACTCCCATCAAACACGTGGTGGTCATTTTCGGCGAGAACATTTCGTTCGATCACTATTTCGGTACCTATCCTATTGCACTCAATCCCGAGGGAGAACCCTCCTTTGTGGCGGCGCCAGGCACTCCGGGGGTTAACGGACTGACGTCGGCATTTCTGAAGCGGAATCCGAACTCGACTGCGCCATTCCGCCTTGGGCGCAGTATGGAAACTACGTGCGATAACGACAACCACTACGCGGACGAGCAGAAAGCGTACAACAGCGGTTTGCTGAATAAGTTCCCCGAAAGCACCAGCGCCACGGCCTCAGGATGCACGCCGGCCTTGAGCATGGCTTATTATGACGGCAACACCGTCACCGCGCTCTGGAATTATGCACAGCACTTCGCCTTGAGCGATAACTTTTTTGACACTGAGTTTGGCACCACGGTGATGGGCCATATCAACCTGATCTCCGGCCAAACGCATCAGACCAGTGTGCAGACGATTGCGGGAAAGGTGGCTAACGGTTCGATCGTCGCCAATGTGGAAGCCGGTTTCGACGACTGCGTCACCACTGCGAACGGGACGCCTGTGAAAATGACCGGCCAAAACGTGGGCGATCTGCTGAACGGCAAAGGAATCACGTGGGGCTGGTTTTATGCCGATTTCCCGCAGTCTTCCGGCAATCAGCCGATTGCATCCTGCCCATCCAGCTACAACAGCCACTACGATCCGTTTCAGTATTACCAGAGCACTTCGAACCAGCATCATTTGCCGCCCAGTTCCCTCTCCGCAATCGGGACGTCATCCGACCAGGCGAACCACAACTATGCATTGACGGATTTCTGGAACGCCGCCAAGGCAGGGTACCTGCCCGCGGTAAGTTTCCTGAAGGCGGCCAAACCGCAAACCGGCCATCCCAGCGATTCGACGCCGCTCGCCGAGCAGCAGTTCCTGGTCGAAACCATCAACGCCCTGCAACAGTTGTCCGAATGGAAGGACATGGCGATTCTGATTGCGTACGACGATTCCGACGGCTGGTACGACCACGTGATGCCACCGATCGTGAACCAATCGAACGACCCGGGACAGGATTTTCTCCTGGGGCCCGCGGGCATGTGCGGAACCGCGGCCGATGGAGCCTACCTCGACCGCTGTGGCTACGGTACCAGGCTTCCCTTTCTGGTGATCTCACCCTACTCCAAACAGAACTACGTCAGCCACGGTCTTACCGATACCACGTCCATTCTCCGCTTCATCGAAGATAACTGGGGCCTGGGCCGTATCGGCGATCAGTCTTTCGACGCGCTGGCAGGCAGCATTCTCGATACCTTCGACTTCGAATCCGCGCCCCACGCGAAGCCCTATCTGCTGGATGAAGGGTCCGGCCAGCCGGTGAAAGTGAAACAAACCAGGAACTGACCTTGCGCTCAGAACTCCGTGCCGGCCTTGAGCTCGAACCCCTCCAGCCGGTAGCGAAAGCCGGGCCCGCGCGCCAGTTCGCCGGCGCACCAGGCTGCGCCCTGCTCCATCGCCGCGGTCTCCTGCTGCCACCACGCGCCGCCATTCCCCCGGCGGTAAAATTCGAGCGCCAGTTGCAGATGCCGGTGGAAGCCCGCTATCAAGCGCGCCCGGTAATGTGCCAGCAGCGGCTCGATCGCTTCTCCGCGGCTGGCCGCCCGGATCACTGCCGACGCCAGAATCGCCTCGCGCACCGCATTCCCGGTGCCATCGCCACAGATCGGGTCGAACGCCATCGCCGCGCTTCCGCAGGCTAGCCAGCCCGGCCCGCACAGCGGATCGGCTATCCGTGGATACGCGGGGAATGCCACCGCCTCGCCGCGCAATCCGCGTACCTGCCCGGCCACTACGCGACTCTGTGCCAGCAGTTCCTCAGGCGTCGCCCCCACCGCGATCAACCAGCCCGGAATCAGAAACAGCCATCCGCTTTCCAACGATTCCACCCAGCACGCCGAGCCAGCGAAATCCGCCGCCGCCGCCCAGGCCCGGCGCGAGCCGAAATGGCGCTCCTCCACGCCTTCCGGCAGAGGCCGCGATCCGTACACCGTCCACGCGGCGTCCTGGGAATCGTGCCACTCTCCTTGCAGCCTCGCCACCAGTTCCTCTTCGGAAACCAGCACCGCCGCATGTGGCAATTCCACCGGCGCCGCGCCCGTTCCCCAGGCCACGATGCGGCGGTCGATTCGCGGCAGCCCGCCAAACAGATCCGGCTTCCCAAACACATCGCACATCAGCAACTGAGTGCCCTGGCTTACCACCACCGCGGGCACGCGCGGACGCGTTCCGCGCGTCAGTTGCACGCGGCACCCGCGTAACAAATGGGCACAACACGAAGCCGCCACGCTGGTCAAACCGGATGCCATTCCCAAGATCATGTTACCCTGCGCCGCCTTGACACACCGACACCAGGATGCCCGGCCAGGATGCCCGGCCTGGATGCCCGGCCTGGATGCCCGGCCTTGCGGCGCCGCGAAAATTCCATTAGAATTCTGAATCGTTTCAAGACTCGTGGCAGCTTTCGTTACAGCGAGGGGAATAATGACGCAAACATACACTCGATTTCTCACTGGCGGACTCGGCGCATTGCTTCTGTTGGCGCCGTGGGTATCGTCGCCACAGACGGCTCCGCAGAACGGCCAGCCGCCCGCGGCCGGGCGCGGCGGAGGCTTCATGCGCGGCGGCCAGCCGTTCGATTATGCGGACAACGAAGGATGGGTTTCGTTGTTCGACGGCCAGACCTTAAACGGTTGGGAGGGCGACACCAGATACTGGGGCGTCAAAGATGGCTCGATCTACGTCGAGCCGACATGCGAAAAACCGACCGGGACGATTTACCTGGTCTGGCAGGGCGGCGAGCTCTCCGATTTCATGCTGAAGTTCGAATCCAAGGGCACCGGCAATGTCAACGGAGGCGTTCAATTCCGAAGTTACCTGACGGCGGACAATGATGTCCTGCTGAAATATCCGGGCCGCGGAGGCGGCGGCATGTTGGCTGCTGCCAACCGTGGTAGCCGCGCACCCGGGGCAGGCCGGGGCGGACCCGGTGCTCAGGCCGGCAGAGGCCGGGGTCCCGGCCGCGGTCCCGCGTGCGAAAATCCCGGCACGCCTCCTACTGCCGCCGAGCGCGCCAAATTCGACATGGCCGGCCCGCAGTTCGATTTCGACGCCAACAACCGCTATCCCGGACAATACTACGAGCAGTCTTCCATCCGCGGCATCGCCGCCAGTCCCGGTTCCATCGTGCTGGCCGAGCCGGGCCAGCGGCGCATCCTGGCCACCATCGCCGACGAAGCCACGCGCAACGCCTGGTTCAAGAAGGACGATTACAACCAGTTTCTGCTCATCGCCAAGGGCAACGTCACAACCATGTTCATGAACGGCCACCTCATCTCCGAGTTCATCGACAATGACCCCGCCTACTTCCGTCCCAGCGGCAAACTCGGCCTCGAAGTCGAATCCACCGGCGCGTACTTTACCCGCAATATCTGGCTCAAGCGCATGTAGAACAACCAACCCGCCGGATGGTTCATAATTGTGTTCGCATATGCCGTCCGGTTCCCCACCCACGCTGCGCATCGGTCTGTTCGCCATTGGTCTCGATGCTTATTGGTCCCAGTTCGAAGGGCTTCTGGGCCGCCTGAATGAATACGTCCAGCGCGTCGCCGCCCGCCTGGGGCGCGCGGACGTCGAGGTCGTCAACCTCGGCATGATCGATAACCCGGAAAAGGCCTCGGAGGCCGGCCACGCCTTCCGCAGGGCCGACGTCGACCTGCTCTTCCTGCACGTCACCACTTATGCCTTGTCGTCCACCGTCCTTCCCGTGGTGCGACGGGCCAAAGTGCCAGTCATCATCCTGAATCTCTCCCCGGGAGAGGCCATCGATTACGCCACATTCAACGCCATGCAGGATCGCGGCCGCATGACCGGCGAGTGGCTGGCATGGTGCCAGGCATGCCCGGTTCCGGAAATCGCCAACGTTTTCCGCCGCTGCCATATCCCGTTCTTCCAGGTCACCGGCATGATGGAGAATGACGATGCCGTGTGGAACGAAATCGGCGAATGGCTCGATGCGGCGCGGGTGGCGCACACCATGGAGCACAACCGCCTGGGCGTGATGGGCCACTACTACGGCGGCATGTTGGATGTCTACTCCGACCTCACACTGCAGTGCGCCGTCTTCGGCGGGCACATCGAGATCGTGGAAGTGGATGAACTGGCGGCCTTGCGGGCAGAAGTGTCCGCCGCCGAAATCCAATGCCGCGTGGCCCATTTTCGCGAAGCCTTCGAGGTCCAGGCGGAATGCCCTGGTGAGGAACTTGAACGCGCCGCCGCCACATCCCTGGCGCTGGACCGCCTGGTGGAGCGTCACCGCCTGGGGTCGCTGGCGTACTACTATTCCGGATCGGGCAATCCGGCCAACGAAGATGCCGTCAGCTCCATCATCCTGGGCACCAGCCTGCTCACCGCCCGCGGCATCCCGGTAGCCGGCGAATGCGAAGTGAAAAACGCCCAGGCCATGAAGATCATGGATAGCTTCGGGGCGGGCGGCTCCTTCTCGGAATACTACGCCACCGACTACAAAAGCGATGTCGTCCTGATGGGACACGACGGCCCCGGCCACCTCGCGATTGCAGATGGCAAAATCAAAGTGCGCCCCTTACGGGTGTTCCACGGCAAAGTGGGCCGCGGACTCTCTGTCGAGATGAGCGTCAAAAACGGGCCCGTGACCCTGCTATCCGTGGTGGAAAGCGCGGGCAGCCTGAAACTGCTGGCCGCGGAAGCGGAATCGGTGCCCGGCCCGATTCTCGAAATCGGAAACACCAACAGCCGCTACCGGTTCCGCCTCGGCGCGCGCGAGTTCATCAACGCCTGGAACGCCCAGGGACCGGCGCATCACTGCGCCATCGGCGTAGGGCACATCGCGGGCAAGATCGGCAAACTCGGCGCGCTCCTGGGAATCGAGACCGTGCAGGTGTGCTGAATGCCGCCGTATGTCATGCTTGAGTTTCTATGCGAGATCCGGAAATCATCGAATCCGAGCTGATGGAAATCAGCGGAATGGCCGACGAGGGTGTCAAGTTGGAACGTATCATCGCCTGGTGCGCATCCCATCCCGACGAGGTTCCTTTCGCCCTGCATCAAATGATGGGCCGGCGAGAGAAGCGCCCCGCGAAACATGATCACTCGTAGCGCAGCGCCACCACCGGCGAGATGCGTGTAGCTCTCCGCGCCGGAATCGCCGCTGCCAGCAACACCACACCCAGCAGGGCACAAGGCACCAACGCGAACGTGAACGGATCCTTTGCGCTGGTGCCGAACAGCATAGCCTGCAGCAGCCGGGTCAATGCCAGCGACCCCGCCAGCCCAAGCGCGATTCCCACCGCAGCCAGAGCCATGGCCTGGCGAATCACCAGCCGGAGCACATCGCCCGGCCGCGCGCCCAGCGCGATCCGTACGCCGATTTCCTGCGTGCGCTGCGCCACCGAAAACGAGATCAGGCCGTAGATTCCCACTGACGCCATAAGCAGCGCGGTGGCCGCGAACAAGGCCAGCAGCGCCGTTTGAAAGCGCGGCTCGGCCACGTCCCGGTCCAGCGCCTGCTGCATGGTGCCGGTCTGCGAGACCGTCGCCGCCGGATTTGCCGCCTGTATTTCGCGGCGCAGTTGCGCCATCATCCCGGCCGCACCCTCGCTGGCGCGCACCGCCAGGTACATGCGCTGCGAGTAACTCTGGCCGAATGCCATATAGTACGCCGCATCGCTATCCGCCTTCCCCGCGCGGCCCAGATATTTCACGTCGCCCACGATGCCGACAATCTTCAACCACGGATTTTCGAGGCCCGGTCCGCTTTGCATCAGCCTGTGTCCGATGGCGTCCCGGCCCTTGAAAAAGCGGCGCTCCATGCTCTGGCTGATCAGCGCCACCGGCTCCGAGCTGGCCGTATCGTGCTCGTCAAAGTATCGTCCGCGGAGCAGTGGAATGCCGAGCACGCGAAAATACTCCGCGCTGGCGGTGACATCGGAAACAATGGGATTGATTTCGCCTGGAATCACCGGCTGCCCTTCTATGGCGAACGAATCGGCGTCCCCCTGGCGGTCCGGCGGCAGCGCATCGGAGAGGGCCGCCCACTCCACACCGGGCAGCGCCTGCACTCGCCGCAAAACGTCCTGGTAGAACGTCACACCGGCGCCGGCATCCTGGTATTTGCGGTCTCCGGGAGAGATTATCATGGTGAGGATCTGCTGCGTGGGTCCCGTGAAGCCGCCGCTGACCCGCTGCAAACGGTCCAGGCTGCGCAAAAACAATCCCGCGCCCACCAGCAGCATCACCGAAAGCGCGATCTCCGCCACCACCAGCGCCGCGCGAACGCGTGCGCGCCGGCGTCCTGCCGAACCCGAACGGCCGCCTTCTTTGATGGTCGAATTCAGATCGGCGCGCGCGCTCTGCATCGCCGGGTAGAGCCCGAACAGCACGCCCGTCAAGAGCGAAACGGCCAGGGTGAACATCAGCGCGCGCGCATCCAGCCGCACGTACTCCATCAGCGGCAGGCTACCCGGATTCCAGGCGTGCAGCAACTGAATGGCGCCATACGCCAGCGCGATTCCCGCCGCTCCTCCCGCCGCCGCCAGCAGCGTGCTTTCTATCAGCAACTGCCGGACCAGCCGCCCGCGCTCCGCCCCCAGGCTCAACCGCAAGGCCATTTCCCGATCGCGCGCCGTGCCGCGAGCCAGCATCAGGTTCGCCACGTTCACCACTGCCACCAGCAGCACCAGCCCCACGGCTCCCATCAGAATCAGAAGCGCCTGGCGCACCTCGCCAATCAGCCACGTCCGCAATTCCAACACGGGCATGGCGAGCCTCTTGTAAAAGTTGTTCTGCTGCATCAGCCGCCGGCCGATCGCGTTGGTCTCCGCCTGCGCCTGCTGCATGCTCACTCCCGGCTTCAGCCGCGCCAGCCCGCGATAGAACCACGGACCGAAGCGCGTCGATGGCGCCAGCTTGAGATTCGTCCACGCCTCCGTATCCGCGCTCGGAAAACGAAAGGTGCCAGGCATCACCCCGGTCACCGTGTAAACAGCGCCGCCGATCCGGATGCTTCCCCCTATCGCGTCGCGGCTTGCGTGGAACCTCCGCCGCCAGAGAGACTCGCCGATCACCACCAGCGAGGTGCTGGTGGCCTGGTCTTCGCCCTTGCCGAAATAACGGCCCAGCAGCGGCGCCGCTTGCAACGCGGGAAAGAACCCGCCCGTCACCATCGCGCCTTTCACCTGCTCGGGCACACTGCCATCGCCGCCGATATCGAACCGCGTATTGCTGAACAGCGCCGGCTCCTCAAACGCGTGGTTGTTGGCCGTCCACGTTTCGAAATCGCGGATCGACAGCGTGCCGTAGGCGAAATCGCGTGGATAATAACGCATGCACACAACCGCCAGGCGCGAAGCATCCGGGTACGGCAGTGGCCGCAGCAGGACGCCGTACGCCACGCTGAACATCGCGGTATTGGCGCCGATTCCCAGGGCCAGAGCCAGTACGGCCACGCAGGTAAACGCGGGATTCTTGAGCAGCGTGCGCACGCCGTAGCGGACGTCCTGACGTATCTCTTCCAACAGGCGGCCGGTTCTCTGCCCGCGAACCTCTTCTTTCACCTGTTCCATTCCGCCCAGCTCCATCCGTGCCGCTCGCCGCGCCTCCTCCGGGGTCATGCCGGCGCGAAGGTTCCTCTCGGTCACCTGGTCCAGGTACGCGTGCAGTTCGCCGTCCAGGTCGCGTTCCACTTCCTCTTTGCGTACCAGATTGCGCCACAGGCTCGACAAATGGAGGGGCATGGCTCGCTCGCGTTATTGCGCTTCCAGAGCGCTTCGCATGGCCAGCGCGATGGTCTGCCACTGGCGCGATTCGGTTTCGAACTGCCGCCGCCCCGCCGCCGTCAACTTGTAATATTTGGCCCGCCGGTTGTTCTCGCTCTCGCCCCAGGAAGACGCCAGCCACCCGGCCTCCTCCATGCGATGCAGCGCGGGAAACAGCGATCCCGGCTTCACCACAAAGGTCCCCTTGGTGATCTGGGCGATGCGGTTCGAAATTCCCAGCCCGTGCATTTGTTCCAGGGCCAGCGCTTTCAAAATCAGCAGGTCCAGCGTCCCCTGCAGCAGATTCGTCTGTTTGCCGCTCATATAGAATTACTATAGAAGCCTATCGCTCTTTCTATAGACTGTCAATAGGTAGGGGTCTACTTCGCGATGGCGCACATTTGCGAGTCCACCACCCGCGCCAGGTCGTCCGGCGCCAGCAGCATCTGGCAGCCGCGCACGCCCGCGCTGACCGAAATCACATCCCACAGAATAGCCGTCTCGTCCAGGTATAAAGGATACGGCTTGCGCGTCCCCACCGGGGAGACGCCGCCGCGGATGTACCCGGTGAGCCCGAGCACTTCTTTCACTGCGACCAGTTCGACTTTCTTGTTGCCGCTGGCCGCGGCCAGGGCTTTCAGGTCGAGCTCGGTATTCGCCGGGATGCAGGCCAGCAGCACGCCGGTGCGGTCGCCACGCGCTACCAGCGTCTTAAATACCTGCTCGGGCGGCATCCCGATAGCCTCCGCTACGTGCGGCGCGCTCAGGTCGTTCTCGTCCACCTCGTATTCCCGCAGTTCGTAACGAATCGCTTCGCGATCGAGAATGCGGGCAGCATTGGTCTTCTCTGGGTTTCCGGCCACACTGGTAGCATGACAGACCAGGGGCAGGGGGGCTTCTGCGGCGCTTGACTGGTCCCTTATAATACGCATATCGAAATCGCGTACGAAAGGACGGCAGGTTGACCTGCCCCGAGTGCAACATCGGTCTGCCGGATGGCGCGCGGCGTTGTCCCGTGTGCCAGCGCTTGCTGTTCGTGTCGCCTTGGGCACGCCGATTGGGCCTTTACGTCCTGATCGTGATGCCCGTTATGGTTGTGATGGCGGTGGCCCTGGTGTCCCAAAGCCTCGAATCGCAGCTATTCTGGCGCAGGATTTCCCCTTCTGACGCGTACCGCGCGGCGGTGGCCTTTTTGCAGAGCGCGCCCGATTTGCGGGGCGCGGTGAACTTCAGCAAGCCGGGCGAAAGCATCATCGAACGCTGGGGCCCGGCGCGGTTTCATGTTTCCGGCTACCTGGATTGGCCGGCGAATCGCGGCTCGAGCGGCCGCGATTCCTATTCCTGCGTCCTTCGCTACGACGGTCAGCACCACTGGCAGGTGGAAGACATCCACATCGAGCGCATGCAATAAAACGGTCTTCTCTGGACAATCGACAGAAGCCGGTGTAAGCTTTCTGTAGATTGCCTGGAGGAGGGTGTAAAAACGTCATGCCGAAATCCAAGAGCGACCTGCTGCAAGGGACGCTGGATCTGCTCATTCTCAAGACGCTGGAGCTGCAACCGATGCACGGATGGGGCATCTCGCAGCGTATCCAGCAGATCTCCGAAGACGTGCTGCAGGTGAACCAGGGCTCGCTCTACCCGGCGCTCCACCGCCTGGAAGACCAGGGTTGGATTTCCGCGGACTGGAAAACTTCGGAGAATAACCGCCAGGCCAAGTATTACCAGCTCACCAGCCGCGGACGCCGCCAGTTGGTGGAGGAAAAGGAAAACTGGATTCGCCTGTCGGCCGCGGTGGCGCGAATCGTAGGGGCGTAAGGAGGGGACCATGGGACGAAGGATTGTAGGCCATCTTCCGTTTTCTCACCCGGCGCGCGAAAGACGAGCGTGAGCTCGATCGCGAACTGCGGTACCACGTGGATCGCCAGACCGAAATCAACCTGGGCCGCGGTATGGATCCAGGGGAGGCACGCCGCCAGGCACTGCTCAGCCTGGGCGGCATCGAGCCCCTAAAGGAGGATTGCCGCGATGCCCGCGCCGGGCGGCCCGTGGAGGCGCTCTTGCAAGACGTCCGCTATGGCGCCCGCATGTTGCTCAAGAACCCCGGATTTTCGGCCGCCGCAATCGTCACTCTGGCCCTTGGCATCGGCGCCAACACGGCGATTTTCAGCGTTGTGTACGGCGTGCTCCTTCGCCCTCTGCCGTATCGCGATGGCGGCCAACTGGTGGTGCTGCATCAGCAGCTCCGCCAGGCTCATATCGACGACATGCCCTTCTCCGTGAAGGAGCTCAACGATTACTGCGACCGCAATCACACGCTGAGCGGCATCGTGGAACATCACATGATGAACTTCCTGCTCATCGGCACGGACACCGCCGAGCGCGTGGAAACCGCCGTAGTATCGGCCAATTTCTTCGATGTCCTGGGCGTCAAGCCGCTGCTGGGCCGCACCTTCGTGGCCGCCGACGACCGCAAAGACGCGCCCGCCGTCCTGATCTTGAGCTACAAATACTGGCAAAGCCACCAGGGCGGCGACCCGAACATCGTGGGCAGAGTATTCCAGATGAACAACCGCCCGCACACCGTTCTGGGCGTGCTGCCGCCTATCCCGCAGTATCCCGCTGAAGCCGATGTTTACATGCCCACCTCGCAATGCCCCACACGCAGCAGTGCGCAGTTTATCGGCAACCGCGGCGCACGCATGATGACCGTTTTTGGCCGCCTCAAGACCGGTGTGCCGCTCGAAAAAGCCCAGGCGGATCTTGCGGTGGCCGCAAGCCAGGTGGAAAGCGCACACCCGGACGATTATCCCGCCAAGTACGGCTACACCATGAAGGCCGCCCCTCTGGAGACCGAATTGACGCAGCGCGGCCGCACCGCCTTCCTCGTGCTTCTGGCCGGCGCCGGTTTCGTGCTGCTGATCGCCTGCGCGAATGTGGCCAACCTGCTGCTGGCGCGCGTGCTGAAACTCGAACGCGAATTCGCCGTGCGCGCCGCGCTGGGCGCCAGTCGCGGCCGCCTGATCCGCCAGTTGCTCACCGAAAGCGTGATGCTTTCGCTGGCCGGCGGTGCGCTCGGGCTGCTGCTGGCGCCTGCCGCACTTGCCGTACTGGTGAAATTCGCCGGACGTTTCACCACTCGCGCGGCCGAGGTGCACATCGATCTGCCGATTCTGCTCTTCACGCGTCCTGGTCTCGCTCGCCACGGGGGTGTTGTTCGGACTCGCGCCCGCCGCTTCCACCGGCCAGTGGGTCAGCGACGCCTTCAAACAGGCCGGGGGACGCATCACCTCCAGCCGCTCGCGCCACCGCCTGCGCGGTGCTTTGGTCATCGCGCAGGTCGCCGTTTCGTTTGTCCTGCTCATCGGCGCCGGCCTGATGATCCGCAGCTTCTCAAAACTTCAGCAGGTGAACCCGGGCTTTCGTCCCGATCACCTGGTGACGCTCCGCTTCAGTCCCGGATTTCCGCCTTACACGCAGGCGCTACTGCCCGCCTTGATGGACAACGTGCTACGCCAGATCGCCGCGGTGGGCGGCGTGGAGTCGGCGGCCATTGCCTCCGGCTTTCCGCTCAATCCGGCCGGCCTGGTCAGCGGGCCCCAGCCCAACGAATTCGAAATCGAAGGGCATGCGGTGCCTAAGGACGAACCGAAGCCGCAAACCACGCTGCGCACCATTTCGCCCGCTTATTTCGATACCATTCGCCAGCCCGTGGTGAAGGGCCGCGCCTTCACGGATCATGACGACCAGAAAGCCGCACCCGTAGCGATAATCAACCAGGCGTTGGCACGGCACCGCTGGCCCGGAGCGGACCCTATGGGCCGGCGCATTCGCCTGAGTGGCAGCGTGCCGTGGGCCCAGATTGTGGGCATTGTGGCCGACGTGAAGGAGTTCGGACTCGACCACGCTTCGGCCGACCAGGTCTTTGAGCCCATAAAGCAGGCCGGCTTCTCCAATCGCCTGGTAGTGCGCACGACGCTCGATCCCATAGCCGTAGAGCCGCTGCTGCGCGCCGCTTTCCACCAGATCGATCCGCACATCGCGGTCGATCAGGTGGAGACCATGGAACGGCTGGAATATGATTCCATCGCGTCCCCCCGGGTCATGACTCTGCTCATGGGTATCTTCGCCGGCCTCGCCTTGCTGATCAGTTCCAGCGGAATCGCGGCGGTTATGGCGCTATCGGTCACGCAACGCGCGCATGAACTGGGCATTCGTATGGCGCTCGGCGCCGAACGCGGCGCAATCATCGGCATGGTGGTGAAGCAGGGGCTGGTTCTCGCCTTCGCGGGCACACTGATCGGAATCGCCGGCGCGGCGCTCCTGGCCCGGATGCTTTCCACGATGCTGTACGACACCAAACCCACCGACCTTCTCACCTTCCTTGCCGTCTCGCTGCTGTTCCTGACTGTGGCCGCCGTGGCCTGCTTTGTGCCGGCCCGCCAGGTGACCGGGATTGACCCGCTCGAAGCCCTGCGCCAGGAGTGATCCGCGGTACTGCGTCCCTTCTTATTCGCAGTATGATGAATCTGAGCGTTCGGTAGCATATGCCCCTTGCCGAGTTGAAGGGCCGCAATCCCCGGGAAATCTCGCGGAGCCGCCGGAATTTTCTCCGCGCCGTGACCGGTGCGGGGCCGGCCGCCGCGCTTTTCGGCTCGTCTCTTTTGCGCGCCATGGCCGTACCGAAGAACCGCAAAGCCGTGGTGGTCACTTTCGGAGGCGGCGCGCGCGACGACGAAACTTTCATGCCGGACGGGCAGGAAAATATCCCGCACCTGCTCACCGAACTGATGCCGCAGGCGCACCTTTCTGACGCAACGTGGTCAACCAGGGCATCCTGGGCCACTATGTAGCCACCGCCAGCATCGTCACCGGCGTTTACGAGACGTTCAATAACTTCGCCGCCGTTTCGCCCAATAATCCCACCGTCTTCGAGTATTTCCGCAAAGACCTGAAGCGGCCCGCCACGGACGCCTGGGTGGTCGCGCCCAGCAATGGATTCGCGCGCATCGGCGAAAGCGCCAACAAGCTGTACGGCCCGGGCTTGGGCGCGGGCGTGATTCTGCCGAAGCGCCTGCTGGCCGCGGCGCTCTCCGCCGGCACGGATGGCGCGCGCTACCAACACCTGCTGCGCGACAACTACGAAACGCCGCTCTACGCGCCTTCGCTCGCCGGGCACCAGATCGAACTGCGACCAGATGGCCGAGGTCCTCAAGCTGTCGGTCGACGATTTCGCCGCGCACGCGCGCAACCTGGTCAGCCCCGACGAGCTTTCCGTCTACATCGCGAAGCAGCTCATGCGCCAGCTTGCGCCCAGCCTGCTGTGGGTCACGCTGCACGATATCGACATCGCCCACTCCGGCACCTTCTCGCTCTACCTTGACGGCATCAAGCGCTCCGACCGCCTGTGCGCCGAGCTGTGGCAGGCCATCCAGAAGGATCCCGGAATACGCGGGCAAGACCACCATGTTCATCCTGCCGGATTTCGGCCGCGATTCCGACATCGATTCCGGCGGCAACGGCTTCCAGCATCACCGCACCGGCGATGCCGTTTCGCGCACCACCTGGATGATGGCGCTGGGGCCGGACGTGAAGCAGAACGTGGTGGTCGACCGCCGCGTGGAATCGACCGACCTGGTCCCGACCCTGGGCGCGTACTTCGGCTTCGACGCGCGCTTTTCCACCGGCAAACCGATCGCGGAGGTGGCCTGAGCCATGCTCCCGAATCAACTGACCGCCGCCAGTTTCAGCCGGATATCCGCCGGAAGCGCGGCAGCTCGCGGTCAAGCAACATCGCGCTGCTGCGGCGCCTGCCGCTGGCGTTCCTGCCGCTGCTGCTGCGCGAGTTGATCGTCTACGACTGGAAATTTCCAGCCGAACGCGCGGACCTGGCGCGGCAGTTCACTTATCTCGGGAGTCTCGCAGACGGCCCGTTCCAGGCGGCCATGTCCGCCTTCGCGCAGCTCAAGCTCGCGCGCGAGCTGGAGCAGACCGATTGGGTGAACTCGCCGGCCATCTTTTCCGAACAGCTCTCGGCGCATCTGTGGGCCACGCACCAGATCGATTCCTTCCGCGCCGCCGCGGTGGATTACGTGCGGAAAGTCACGGCCTTCGGCTCCCGATCCGGCGCTGCCCTATGCACCGGCTGGGCATTGCGGTGATCGGCCAGGGGGTCGCGCGCAAGAACGATTACCGGCTTTTCCGCAAGCTCCGCCCGCAGGGCGTCTATTTCACGCAGGTGAAATCCACGGGCGGCGTCAAGGTGCTGCTGGATGCGGCCATCGGCGCGTGCCGCCGCGCATCCCGTGCCGTACGGCCATTGGTATATCGATGGCGGCGCCGGCCTCGCCGCCCCGCAAAGCGTCACGCGCGTTTCCTACGGCGCACTGGCCGCGCCGCGCGCCGCCATCCAGACCCGCATGCAGAAGACCTACGAAGCGGCCGTCTTCGATCCCGAAGCGTTTCGCACCATGCTGGCGCAGATGCAAGCCGGAAGACGCCGGTCTCCGCTCCGGCGGAGACCAGGTGCTCAACCGTTTTCAACTCAGCCTGCTGACCGAAGGCTCGGGCACGCAGGTCTTTGCGACCACCTTCGTTCAATGGGCCGCGCGCGAAGCGCTGCGCCGCGCGCAGCCGCTGACCGTGTTCACTCCGTTTCGCTCCGCGCCAGCGCGAGAAGCAGATGAATGAACTGCTGGCGGAACATCAGCGCCAGCCGGACCTTGACCCACGCGGCTCGCTCATCGATGCCGACATGGGCGCCTACTATACCTGGCTCAATCAGCAGCGCCTTTCCGGCGACGATAAATCCACGTTCCTCGCCTGGTTTGAAGATCACGGCGAGGCGGTAGCCATCGGCCCCGGTTTCGAACGCGGCAAGCGTTCCGACTCGCCCATCGAGCTGGCCAGCCTGGTTGCGCGGATGGCATGATGCTCGCGGTCCTGGTCGTGCTGCTCGCGGCTTCCAGCTCATTTGAAGATTCGTTTCGAGCCGGACTGCTGGCCCTTCAGCGCGGCGACCTGCCGGCGGCGCAGACCAGCCTGGAAGCGGCCGGCAAACTGGCGCCGCGCGATGGGCGCGTGTGGGTCGCGCTCTCGCAGACGTACTGGAGACAGCATAAGAACGCCGAGGCGGAGCAGGCCGCCGGAAAAGCCGCGACACTCGCGCCGGAAGACCCCGCGGTGCTGCAGAGCCTGGCCATCTATTATTCGGAAACTCAGCAAACTTTGAAGGCCGCGCAAGCCCAGGCCCGATACTCCGTGAAGGTGCCGGAAAACTCCGGGGCTCGCGACCGCGCCATCGAACTTTACTTTCAGGCTGCGAGGCCGCTGCTGGACCAGCAGAAATTCGCCGAAGCCGAAGTGGTTCTCAAAGAAGGCACGGTGCGGCTGCCGAACAGCGCGCAACTGGAACTGGCGCTGGGAGTGGCGTGCTATGGCCTGCGCCGTTTCGAGGAAGCCGCGGACGCCTTTCTGCGCACCATCGAAATCGCGCCGGAGACCGAACAGCCCTACACGTTTCTGGGCAAGATTCTGGACCAGATTCCCAGCCGCCTGCCCCAGGTGGCGCAGCGGTCCGCCGCGTACCAGGCCGCGCATCCCGAGAGTGCCGTGGGATATCTGCTCCGCGCCAAGGCGCTGGACGCGCAATCGTTGGACCCGGAGACGGCGCTTCGGCTGCTGGAAAAATCGCTGGCCATCAATGATGCCGATGCGTCGGCCCACTTTGAAAAAGGCACCGTGCTGGACCGCCTGCAACGCTTCCCGGAAGCGGCGGCGGAGTTCGAACGCGCGGCGCAAATGGCGCCTTCCGATCCCGCCACGCATTACCGCCTGGCGCGCGATTACGACCGCATCGGCAAGCACGAAGCTGCGCAGGCGGAGCGCGAGAAGCACGCGCAACTGGTGAAGGCGCAGGAAGTGATTCGATGACGCGGCGTGAATTCCTGGCCGCGGCGGCAGCGGCGGGGTTGACCCATTCGAGCGGCTCGGCCGCAACTCCGTTTCCGGTCCATTACGCCAAGCCCAATCCTTACGATGCGGTACTGCGGTACGTCGAGCCGGGCAGCGACGAGTTCGCCGCCGAAAAGGAGGCCGTGGCGCTGGAAGCGCGCCTGGCGAGTAAATACGCAGGCGCTGGCCGATTCTATGCCCTGCCTGACGGCCGGGTGCGCTTCGAAATCAAGAAGGAGACCGAGTACCGGACCGGCATCTGGCGCCTGCCCGACCTTCAGGTAGAGACCGAGAAGGTTGTGACTTCGCCCCGGCCATATTTTCGCGATGTGACCGCGCACGTGTTCGGGGCCGTCGAGTCGTTCCGCGAACAAATGCTCCCCGGAAACCCATACTGGCGGTCGCGCCTGGATTCCGCGTGCGGCATCGACGTGTACGGCAACCAGGGAATTGCCGTGGCCGATATCGATGGCGATGGCGTCGACGAAATCTATGTCTGCCAGCCGGGCGGGTTGCCGAACCGCCTCTACAAGATTCGTGCCGATGGTTCCGCCGAGGACATCACGGAGCGCTCGGGTCTGGGGGTGCTGGATGAAACCACGTGCGCCCTGTTTGCCGATTTCCGTAATGTGGGGCGGCAGGACGCCGTCGTCCTGCGCTCTTCGGGTCCACTCTACTTTGTCAACCAGGGCGACGGCACATTTGCCGAGCAGCGCGACGCCTTCGCTTTCAAAACCACGCCTCAGGGCTCCTTCACCGGGATGGCGGCCGCCGATTTCGATCGCGACGGGCGGCTGGACCTGTATCTCTGCTGCTATATCTACTTCCAGAGCGAGGACCAGTATCAATATCCCGCGCCGTATCAGGATGCGCGCAACGGGCCGCCGAATTTCCTCTTTCGCAATCGCGGCGGGACCGCTATGCAGTTCGAAGACGTGACCGCGCGAGACCGGCATCGACGAGAATAACGACCGCTTCAGTTTCGCGCCCGGCCTGGTGCGATTTCGATGGCGACGGATGGCCCGACCTCTACGTCGCCAATGATTTCGGACGCGGCAATCTCTATCGCAATCGCAACGGCCATTTCCGCGACGAGGCCGCGAAGGCCGGTCTGGACGGCGCCGGTCCGGGCATGAGCGCCGCTTGGTTCGACTCGAATGGCGATGGTCGGCCCGATCTCTACGTCTCGGATATGTGGACCGCGGCCGGGCAGCGCGTCGTCCGCGACCCCGCATTCCAACCCGCGGCGCGCGATGCCGAGGCGTTCCGCCGCCACACCAAGGGCAACTGCCTGTATCTGCAACAAGGGCGACGGCACGTTCGAGGAGGCGAGTCAGGGAGTGGAGATGGGCCGTTGGGCGTGGAGCAGCGGCGGATTCGACTGGGACCTGGATGGCACGCCCGAAATTCTGATCGGCACCGGCATGGTGACCAATCCCTCGCGCCAGGATCTGAACAGCTTTTTCTGGCGGCAGGTGGTGGCCAAAACTCCCGAAAAGCAGCGCCCCGCGGCCGATTACGAAAATGGATGGAACGCGCTGAATCAACTGATCCGCGAGGATTATAGCTGGAACGGGCGCGAGCCGAACGTGTTTTACGTAAAGCAGAATGGCGCGTACCAGGATGCTTCCGGCGTAAGCGGCCTGGATTTCGCGGACGACACGCGAACCTTCGCGGTGACCGATTTCGATGGCGACGGCGTTCCGGACCTGGTGCTGAAAAATCGCCTGGGTCCGCAGATCCGCGCCATGCAGAACGATTCCATCGCCGGCCGGAAGGCGATCGCCATCGTTTTGCGCGGCACCAAATCGAATCGCGATGCGATTGGCGCGCGCGTGGAGGTCAACGGCCAGGTGCAGTTCCTCAGCGCGGGCAGCGGATTCCTCTCGCAGCATTCCAAGAAACTGCATTTCGGACTCGCCGGGCAGGGCACGGCTCACGTGAAAATCGCCTGGCCCTCAGGTGCGGTGCAAGAGGCTGCTGGCCTTGAGTCCGGCTATGTCTATACCATTGTGGAAGGCGCGAGCGAGCCATTCCCGGACGCCCTTTCGCGAACGAAAGCTGCTGCCGTCGTCCGCGCCGCACGGCAGGAACGAGCCCGAATTCGGCGATACGTGGCTGCTGGAACCCGTACCCACGCCCGATCGAAGGAAGGCTGGGTTCGTCGTGCTGCATGGCGGCGAGCCTCCGCAGATGGCCGCCGGTGTTCCCGTGTCGCTAGTCGATCTGAAGCGCGAAAAGGACGACGTAGCCGCCACGTATTCGCTGTTTCGCCGGTATCTGTTCGAGTACCGCCAGGACCTTTCGCTCCCGCTCGTATTGCTGGTGGATAGCGAAAGCCGCGCTCGCAAGGTGTATGCCGCCATTCCTTCGGCCGCACAGATGCGCAGCGACCTGGCGCGAATCGAGCAGAACCGTTCGCTCGCCCTTCCGTTCCCCGGCAAATACTACCTGGCTCCGCGGCGGAATTATTTCAAGCTGGGTGCGGCCTTCTATTGGGCAGGCTATCCCGACCGTGCCCTGCCGTATCTGGCCGAGACCGTGCGCACGCGCCCCGAAAACTGGAAGGCGCTGCACGCCATGGCGCGCATTCAATTGGAACTGGGCCGGAACAAAGAGGCGCTGGCAACGTTCCAGCAGGTGATCCAGCGCAAGAGCGATTATCCACCTGGCTATGTGGGCGCAGGCGAAGCCTACGCCAAGCGGCGACGACAAAGCCGGCGCGCAGCGGATGTTCCAGCGGGCGCTCGAGTTCGACCCCAAGTGCGCCGACGCCATGAATCAGCTTGGATTGCTGGCGGCCGATGCCGAACGATCTGCCCGGAGCGCGCCGCTGGTTTCAGCAGGCCATCGAGGCGCAGCAGGATCATCCCGGCGCCATCAACAATCTGGCGGTGCTGTACGCCAAAATGGGTCAGCCGAACGATGCCATCGCCGCTTTCCGGTATGGCATGAAGATGAATCCGGACGACGACGAGCTGTATCTGAATCTGGCCCGGATTTACGTTATGATGGGCGAACGGGAGAAGGCCCGCGCCGTGCTGGACGAATTGCTGGAACGCAAGCCGGGCAACGCCACCGCCACGAAAGCGCTCGGCCGAATTGGGGGCAAGATGATTCCAGTGATTGCGCTGTTGATCCAGGCGATTGCGTTATCGGGACGCGTGGTGGATATCAGCGAGCCGCCTTCGGAAAGGCTCGTCGCCGCCCGCGTTGATGGCGCCCGGATCGCGCCGCCGGTGTTGAGCTTCCGCTATTTCGATGCAACCGACCGGGGCCGCTTCGGCAACCTGGGGCTGATGACCGACGATGCGGGTCACTAGAACTGTCGCTCGCCTCTTCGCCGCCGCGCTGGTGTTCGCTCAGACCCAATCCTGTCGCCGACGGAATCGCCGCCTTCCAGCGCGGCGACTACCAGGCCGCGCGCGAACGGACCTGGAGCGCGCTCCCAACGATCCTCAGCGCGCGTCTCTTCCTGGCGTTTACCAGCGCCGCGACCGGCGAGCTGCGAGGCCGCTATTCCCGAACTGAGCCAAGGGATTCGCGGCGGGCGAGAATCGGCGTCTTGCAGGCCTTGCCCTGGCGCAGTGCCAGGTCGCCGCCAAGCGTTTCGCCGAAGCCGGCGCGGTGGTCGCGCAACTCGAAAAAGCAATTCCCGGCCGATGCCGACGTGCTCTACGTGTCCGCCGACTATCACATGAAAGCCTGGAACGACGCCATCTACCGCATGTATCAGAAGGCGCCGTCTTCCTATCGCGTGGATCAGCTTTCGGCGGAGGTATTTGAAACCCAGGGCAAGTACACCGAAGCCGTCGCCGAATACCGCAAGGCCATCGAGAAGAATCCCAAGGCCATCAACCTGCACTATCGCCTGGGGCGCGCGCTGCTGCAACAATCGCACGATCCCGCGGTGCTCGACCAGGCGCGCAAGGAATTCGAAGCGGAACTGGCGTTGAACCCTTCCGATGCCGTGGCCGAGTATCAGGTGGCCCAGATCCTGGCGGCCGAGCAGAAGAAGGCCGCGCAGCCGCGCCGCATTTCGAGCGAGCCGTGGAACTGCGCCCCGACTTTCCGGAAGCGCTCATCGCGGTGGCGAAACTGCGGATGGAGGCCAGGCGTTATCCGGAGGCGATCGCGCTGCTGGAGCGCGCGGTGAAGCTCCAGCCGCGCAATGAGACCGCGCATTACAACCTGATGATGGCCTATCGCAATGCCGGCCGCGCGGCGGATGCGGAGCGCGAAAAAGCGGAGCTCGACAAACTGCAGAAGCCTCCGGAGGGCGAGTTCACCGAATTTCCTGAAGCGGCTGGGCGATAAGAAGTGAGAACGCGCCATCGCCCTGCTATGCGCTGGGGATCGCGGCGGCGCAGAATCCGGAGTTCCGCAACGTCGCGCGGCAAGCCGGATTGACCACGCCCATCCCCAACGGCGGCAGCGAGTCCAAGCAGTTCATCCTCGAGACCACCGGCAGCGGCGTGGCCTTCATCGACTACGACAACGATGGGTTGGCCGATATCTTTATCGCCTCCGGGCCCGGTTCCCCCAGCCGCATGTACCACAACGAAGGCGGCGGCAAGTTTCGCGACGTGTCCGAATCGCTCGGGTTTACGCGCGAGGGCTGGGCGCAGGGAGTCTGCGCCGGCGACTACGATAACGACGGCTACACCGACCTGTTCGTCACCTATTGGGGACAGAACGCGCTCTATCGCAACGTCGGCGGGCAGCCGCTTCGAGGACGTCACCGCCAAAGTGCACCTCACGCAGGATCGCGTCCGTTACAACACCGGCTGCGCGTTCATCGATTACGACAACGACGGCAAGCTCGACCTCTTTGTCGCCAACTATCTGAAGTTCGATTTCCATACCACCCCCAAGCCGGGCGCCAATCCCTACTGCTTCTATCGCGGCATCGCCGTGAATTGCGGGCCGCGAGGGCTGCCCTTCGACCGCAACATCCTGTACCACAACGAAGGCGGCGTCTTCCGCGACGTCTCCGACGGAAAGCGGCGTCGGTCGAAGCCCGAAGGGCAATTACTCGCTGGGCGTCCTCACCGGCGATTTCAACGGCGACGGCCTCACCGACATCTACGTGGCCAGCGACCAGACGCCCTCGATCCTCTACATCAACCAGGGAAACGGAAAGTTCGCAGACGAGGCGATGATGCGCGGCGCGGCGCTGGACGACAACGGCAAGGCGCTCTCCGGCATGGGCGTCGCCGCCGCGGACTATCTGCACGATGGGACTCCTTCCATCTTCCGCACGAACTTCTCCGACGAACTGGAAACGCTGTACCGCAACCGGGGCAAGGGCGAGTTTCAGGACGTGAGCGTGGAATCCGGCATGGGCCGGAACACCCGCTTCGTCGGCTGGGGATGCGGGTTCTTCGATTTCGATAACGACGGCTGGCCCGATCTGCTGCTGGTGAACGGCCACGCGTTCCCGGAGGTCGACCGCCTGAAGATCGACATTCATTACCGCGAGCGCGCCATCCTGTACCGCAACGATCACGGCAAGTTCGTGGACATTTCCGAATCGGCCGGCCCGGGCATTCTGGAGCGGCATTCCTCGCGCGGCCTCGCCTTCGCCGATTACGACAACGACGGTTCGGTGGAAGCGCTGGTGAACAATCAGAACGAGCCGCCCTCGCTGCTGCGGCTCGGTTCCCGGCCGGCGAACCACTGGATCGAACTGAAACTGGAAGGCGTGAAAGCCAACCGCAGCGCCATCGGAGCGCGCGTGCGGGTTACGGCGGGCGGAATCTGCTCAGACGGCGGAAGTGCGCAGCGGCGGAAGCTATCTTTCGCAAAGCGATCTGCGCCTGCACTTCGGACTGGGCGCGGCGTCAGAGGTGGACAAGGTCGAGATCGCTTGGCCCGGCGGCGGTAAGCAGGTGGAGACGGCACTGGTGGCGGATAGAATCGTCAAAATTCGCGAGAGGTGACTTTTTGAATGCCCTCCGTCAATCCCACCGTCCGGTTCGCCGCAATGTTGGACCACGCCTGAGTCTCGCCGGCCGGCCAGCGCACTTCCACGCGATCCACCTTCTCCGATTTTCCCAGCCCGAAGTACAGCGTCAGCGAATTTTGCGAAAAGTAGCTGCCGCCGCTCACCACCTCGGCAATCTGCTTGCGGCCCCCCGCTTCCACCAGGCAGCGCGCGCCGATGGCGCTGCGATTCGATTGCGTGCCCGTCAGTGTGATCGCGATGGCATTCTGCCGCGGCCCCACGTTCTTCAGCAGCGTGGGTCTTTCGTTCATGTTCACGATCACGATCTCCGGCCGGCCGTCGCCATCCAGGTCGCCGATGGCGAGCCCGCGCGGCGGGCCGGCGCGGCGCGAATCCCGGTCCCGCCGATTCGGTGATATCGGCGAAGCGGCCGTTGCCCAGATTGCGGTACAACAGCGTCTTCTGCCGGTACGTTTCGCCGATGGCGGAGCGGTCGATCTCGGGATAGACGTGCCCGTTGGCCATTACCAGGTCGGGCCACCCGTCTTCGTCCACATCCAGAAAGGCCATGCCCCATCCCAGCAGTTGATTGCGCCCCAGGCCCGCCATCTCGGAGACGTCCTCGAAGAAACTGCCGTCCTCGATTGCGGTAAAGCGAAGGCCGGTCGCCCGAGAAATTCGTCTTGGCGATATCCAGAAAGCCGTTGCCATCGTAATCGCGCCACCGCGATTCCCATGCCTGCCTGCAGCGCGCCATCGGCATTGTACGCGACGCCGGCCGCATCGCCGCGCTCTTCGAACGTGCCGTCGTGGCGGTTGCGATAGAGCAGGCTGGGGGTCTGGTCGCAGGCGACATAGATGTCGGGCCAGCCGTCGTTATCGAAATCCGCGGTCACCGCGCCCAGGCCGTAGCAGCCGTCCGCGCGCGAGGATGCCGGCCTTCGCGGAAACGTCGGTGAAGGTGCCGTCGCCGTTGTTGTGATAGAGAGCGTTGTGCCCGGCCGGCAGACCGTGCGGCCCGCACCACACCGCCATGCCCTTCCATTCGCAACTCTTGCTGCTGCCCGGCTTCGGCACGTGCGCCAAATCGAGATCCACGTAGTTGGCGACGAAAATGTCGAGCCGGCCGTCGCGGTCGTAATCGATCAGCGCGCAGCCCGATCCCCAGCGCGTGCCGGTCACCGGCAGGCCGGCGCGCTCCGTAATGTCCTGGAATTTCCCGTTTCCCAGATTGCGATACAGGCTGTTGTGGCCGTAGTAGGTGACGAAGAGATCGGGGTGGCCATCGTTATCGATGTCGCCCACGCAGGCCGCCTGCGCCCATCCGATGCGCGTCAATCCAGCTTGCCGCCCGACTTCGGTGAAGTGTCCCGCGCCGTCGTTGTTGTAAAGCTCCGAACGCGAGGGCGGCCCGTTGGCGATGAAGATGTCGTTCGCGCCGTCGCCGTCGAAATCGAAAATCGCCGCGCCCGTGCCCGTGCTTTCCAGGATCGATTCCTTCTTTTCCTTGCCGCCGAAAGTGTTGGGAACGGTGAGGCCCGACTGCTGCCGCGATATCGATGAAGCGAACCGTGGGCGCTTCGGCGGCCGCCGCCAGCATCGCCGCCAGAAAGAAGAGCCGCATGGCTATCGGATTCCCGATCTCCTCAGCGCCTGTGCCGCCTGCCGCGCCACCGCGGCATCGTTGCCCTTCGCCGCCTCGCGGAAGTGCGCCGCCGCTCCCTCCCGGTCCCCTTCGGCCGCCAGCACCGTTCCCAGGCGAAACTGGACGCGCGCCAGATCAGGTTTCAGCGCCAGCGCCGCCGCATATTCCCGCGCCGCGTCCGGCAACTGCTTCTTCCGCGCATAAAGCCCGCCGAGCAGTTCGTGCGCCTCCACCAGTCCCGCGTCCGCGCGCACCGCCATTTCGGCCTGGGTCTGCGCATCGTCGAAGCGGCCGGCGCGCGCCAGCGCCAGGGCATAATCGTAGCGGTAACGGCCGTCGGGACGAAGCTTGATGGCGCGCTCGAAATCGAAAAACGCCTCCGCCGGCTTGCCTTTCTCCGCCAGGATCCGTCCGCCCAGATCCCACGCGGCATCGTCGAACGGATCGGTCCGCAGGGCATCCTGCAAGCGCCGCTTCCGAATGCGTCACTTCCGCCAGCCTGCGCGATTGATCGGGAAGCCACGGGATCGAGCGCGATCGCCTTCTGAATCCGTTCCGCCGACGAGGTCAGCACTCCCTAGCGGAACCACGATTCCGGATCGTCCGGCGCGACTTGCACGGCCCGGGCCAGAATCTGTTCGGCGTGCGCCGCATCCACCGCGGCCAGGGCTCGCATCGCCCGCACGGAATCGGGCTTGATCTGCAACGCCTGTCGATAGGCCGCGGCGGCTTCCCGCGGCTTGCCCTCGCTCTTCCAGCCATCGCCCAGCACCATGTAAAACTCCGCCTCTGGCGGCTTGAATTCGTCGATCAGGCCGCACCAGTTCCGGCAATCCGGCCGTCACGTTGTTGCCCAGTCCCACCTGCGCCACCGCGCGGTACAGAGCGTTCCGCGGAGTCTCCGGCAGCGGCGAAGGATAGTACGGCACCACCTCTCCGCGATACTCTTCGGCGGGCCGTTCGGCGAATTCGGCGAGCGCATCGGCCGGCGCGCGGCGCTGAATCAGGTGGTCGGTCATGATCACATGCGGGGCGTCGTCGGCGCGGCGCTTGGGCATGTGGCACGTGATGCAATCGGCCGCCGTGGCCGTCACGCCCGCGGGATGCGTGGAGGTGTGACATTGCAGGCAAACGCCGGAATAGTAGCGGAGCGCCTCTTCGCCGCGCGGAATCCGGTGCGGATCGTGGCACGTGGCGCATTCCAGCTTCCCGCCGCTTTCCAGAAAACAGCGCGATTGGCGCAGCCGGTAGACCGAGCTGACCGCCTCGAATTTGCCCTCGTGCCCGGTACCGGGCGCGTGGTCGAAGGAGATCGCGAAATCCCCCAGTGGCTGTCCCGGCACATAGGAGAACGTGCCGCGGTCGAATCGCTGCAGCACCGCCGGAATGCGTCCGCTGGTGGTTTCCAGGTGGCACTGCATGCACACTTCCATGCGCCTCTCGGGACTCAGCTTGGCCGGATTCACCATCGCCGGCCGCGGCCGGCTGGTGCGCACATGTTCGGCTCCCGGACCGTGGCATCGCTGGCAATCGATCCCTTGCGGCAGTTCGCCGAGGAACACCGGATCGCTGCCCGGTTCCTGGTTGGCGGCCGGGATGTCCGGGTAGCCGTTGTGGCAGAACATGCACTTGTAGGAGATGAACCTGCGGGTCTGCGGATGCTCGCGTGTCGGACCCGGGAACCATGCGCCATTCCCCGCCGTGGCCGGGATACCAGCCAAGGGGCAGTTCGATCAGCATGCCCGCGCGGTCCGGTGCAGATACGAGCGGGCATGATTTCCCGAGCCCATCACATAGTCGATGCTCAGTTCTTCCACGTTGATCTCTTTGCCGCCCGCGTCCAGTTGCCAGCGCCGCTGGAAATACTGGCCGTTTCGGATGGTCATGGCGTAGTGGCTGTCGGAAAGGGCATGGTAATAGCTGGGAGCTTTCCGCGTAGTCTTCAATGGTGTTGGCGGCGGCGGGCCGAAAGAACGACCGGGCCATTCCGGTGCGCGCATAGCTGGCCGCGATTTCGCGGTGGCAGGTGGCGCAGACTTTCGAATCCACATATCCGTTGCCTGGCGCCGCCAGGGCCGGTAAACCCACCAACAGCGCTACGGCGAACGGGCGAAGAGACGCCATCAGACATTGATTCTACGCCGCTCCCGGGGTCTGGCCGGCTTAAGGTCGGTTCAGGCGATTGCGGCTCAAATCGACGAAAGCGTTTACTTTTTTACCGAAAAGCTATTGATTCCGCGTTTTGATGATGATAGTATCTTTCCACTATTCCGTCTTGCCAAGGTTGCAGGAAGAGGAGGGGAAATGAATCGTTGTCTCGCGGGGCTACGAGTTGCCTCGGTAGTCCTTTTTTGTGCGGGCGCAGTGTTTGCGCAACGCGATCTTGCCACTCTGGCTGGGACGATTACCGACTCCTTCGGGCGGCGTCGTCGCCAACGCCAAAGTCACCATTACTGAAGACGCCACCAATCAGGTGTATTCCACACTGACCAACAACCTGGGTGAATTTGTGCGCCCGGCGCTCAAACCAGTCCACATATACCGTCAGCGTGGTCGCTCCCGGTTTTCAAGACGGCTCGAACAGAATGAACATTCTCCTGACGCCCGGCGAACGTACCGGTATCACCATCGTCCTCACGGTCGGCGACGTTAACCAGACCGTCGAAGTGGCAGCTTCGGCGCCACTGCTCCAGACCGAAAGCACGCAGGTGGGCGCCGCTCTGGACACCAAGACGATTACCGATGTCCCGTTAGGTGGGACGCGCAACCTGACTTATCTCGCGCGCCTCTCCGCGGGCGTCGTGCCCGCCGAACCGGGCGCACGCGATTCCGCCAATGGCGGTTTCTCGGCCAACGGCGTTCGCTCCAACGGCCAGAATAACTTCCTGCTCAACGGAGTCGATAACAACATCAACACCATCGACTTCCTGAATCAGACCTCTTACGCGATCGGGCCCGCTATCGATGCGGTAAGCGAAGTCAACATTCAGACCAACGGCTACAACGCCGAATATGGCCGCGCCGCCGGCGGCGTGATCAACGTGACGCTCAAGACCGGCACCAATCAGCTGCACGGCAGCCTGTTCGAGTATCTGCAGAACCGCGACCTGGATGCCAACACCTGGACCAACAATCGCGCCGGCCAACCGCGCGGGCCGTTCAGTGCAGAACCAGTTCGGCGCAACTGCCGGCGGCCCGATCATCAAGAACAAGCTGTTCATCTTCGGCGATTACCAGGGAACGCGCATCGCCGATTCCGGCGGTTCGGTTCCCAGCCTGGGTTACTCCGGTTACACGACGGTTCCCACCGCGGCCATGAAAGGCGGCGATTTCTCCAGCCTCCTGGGACCGAGTTATACCGGCACCGACGTCAACGGCCAGCCGATCACCGTCCAGAAGGGCGCCATCTACGATCCGTCGTCGACCACTTACCAGACCAACTGCCGCGGGCTTCCAGATCCCGGTGTCGCGGACTCCGTTCCCCGGCAATATCATCCCGCGCAACCGGATGGATCCCGCTTGGGCAGAAGATCATGCAACTCTATCCGAATCCCAATCAGGCGGTCATTACGGGCAACGCAGCCGACCAACGATTATTACTACAACACGGTCGGCGGTCTGAACACCGACCAGGGAGACGCCGCGTCGATTATCGCCTTAGCGACAAGGACAGCCTGTTCGGATCCTTGAGCTGGTCGAATACCTCCAAGACCGACGGCGCTCCGCTGCCGGGCGCGCTGGACGATACGGGCTTCAACGGCGCCGGTGAAATCGACCTCAGCCGCAACGGGCAGATGAGCTATACGCGCGTCTGGAGTCCCACGCCTGGTGACGGAAAGCCGCGTTGGCTTCACGCGCCTGGTGACGTCGCGCATCGGGGCGAACCCCAGCACGGACCTGTTCAAGCAGTTCGGCATCGGCGGTTACGACCCCACTACTGCCACGGCCAACAACGGCGGACTGCCGCAGATCGGCTTTGGAAACGGCTATCCCACCGTAGGCGCGGTGGATTGGGTTCCCACCAAGGAGTACAACAACGTTTGGGACCTGATCCAGAACGTCGCACTCAGCAAGGGCGCGCACGCCTATAAGTTCGGCTTCGAATTCCGCTCCGTGAAGTTCCCCTTCTTCCAGGTTCCCGATCCTCACGGCAATATCGGTTTCAGCCAGAACGAGACCGCCTTCCCGTCGGGAAATACCGCCTCCAACGGATCGAAGCGTCAGCAGTCTGACCGGCGACTCCATGGCGTCGGCTTTGTTGGGCGTTGTGGACAGCGGCGCTATTTCCACCACCAACTTCGTTTCGTCGCAGAAGGTGGCTTACGCGGGTTACGCTCAGGACGACTGGAAGGTAAATCAGAAGCTGACTCTGAACCTCGGCGTGCGTTATGAGTTGTGGTCGCCCATCGGCGAGCAATGGGGCCGGCAGGCGAACTACGACCTGCAGAGCAACACACTCTACATCCCGCAGGGCGGTAACTGCAACGACGCCGCTGCCTCCCAACTTCGGCGCCCTGTTCCCCACCGTGACCGTGGACCGCTGCCACGTCTCGAATTACCTGATCCCGTGGGATAAGCTCGATTTCGGACCGCGCGTCGGCATCGCCTATAAGTTAGGCGACAAGACCGTGATTCGCATCGGATACGGCATGTTCTATGGCGGCGAAGAGAATCAGGGCGGCAGCCCCAACCGCGGTGAAGGCGTGCCGTTCAATGAAACGGTCAACCTGTCGCGCTACCAGGGCAACAGCACTTATGTCGGTATCAGCCAGCCGCAGTGCCTCAACTGCGACTTCATGCCGGGTGGCTTCGCGGGCGGATATCCGCTAAGTCCGTTCACTCTGAATGCGGGCGTTTCCATGCGCGGCGTGCAGCCGGATTACGAGAATCCGTTGGTGCATAAGTGGAATTTCGTAATCCAGCGCGAGTTGCCGGGTAACATGGCTCTCGAAGTCGGTTATGAGGGTAACCACCAGGCACATCAGTTGATCCTCTGGAACTCCGACCCATACCCGAACCTGGGCACATTCAATACGGCGATCAGTTCCGCGAATTTGCAGGAGATTCAGCCCGCTTGCTCCACTTGCCAGTCGGTGGGCAACGGCCTTTCGATGACTTCGTCGTTCGGGTTCGGCAATTATGCCGCAGGCTCCGTGAAACTGGAAAAGCGGTTCAGCAAAGGCCTGCAGTTCCTGACGTCCTATGTATGGAGCCACGCTCTGGCGAACGGCAATACGCCGCTTAAGCGGCGATACCTCGATCCTGGATCAGACAAACTATAGCTCGTCCTATTCCAGCGCATCCTGGGACATCCGGCATAGCTTCACCACCGCCTTCAACTTATGAATTGCCATTCGGCAAAGGCAAGCAGTTCGGCGGCAGCATGAGCCGCGCTGCCGACGTGGTGTTAGGCGGCTGGCAGATGAACGGCATCCTGACCTTGCGGACCGGCGACGCCTTCACTATGTCGGGAACCAGTTGCCACGGCGTATGGAGCAAGTGCATGCCGGATTACGTTTCCGGTTACAGCGGCAACGGCAACGCGGCTCCCTCCGGCGGACGCACTCCCAACGAGTGGTTCAATATCATCGAATTACACGGTGGCCTTCTCCAATCAGGCTGCCGGCATCGCAACCGGCGGCGACGTCGGACTGCAAACACTGACCGGCCCACCCACCAAAACCCTGGACTTCTCGATCGTTCAAGGGCTTCAGGATTACCGAGCGCTTCAGCGCTCAGTTCCGGGCTGAGGCGATCAACATCTTCAACTTCCCCGATCTTCAACAACCCCGACGCGAGCCTGGGCGATTCCAAGGCTTTCGGCGGAAACGGAAACTTTGGAGTCATCACCAGCAGCGTAGCCGGAACCGAGCGCCACCTGCAGTTCTCGCTCCGTCTGATCTTCTAAGGGCGGTAAGTCCACGTTTTCGTGATCTCCTGCGTCTGACAACTCAGGAGGATCATGAACGATGCGCGTTTCCGTGGTACTGGTTGCGGCAGCCGTGCTGCTGCCGCAACTTCCCGTGTGTGCCCAGGATCGAGTGGGCCCGCCCATCTACAAATTGGATTTCAATATCCGCGATGGCGGCGATACCGCTGCCAAAGGAGTCCGGCACTATAGCTTGCTGATGGAAACGGGCCGCAAGGCCATTTTCAAAGTGGGAGACCGGATTCCAGTCGCTTCGGGATCGTTTCAATCGGGCGGTACTGGCGTCAACCCACTGGTAAACACACAGTTCACCTATATCGATATCGGCGTGAACATAGAATGTAGCCTCAACGAGCAGAACGGCCGGATTCTGCTACACGGCGACTTGGACCTGAGCACCGTAGCGCCTCCCGATGCCGCCGCGCACGCCGCGATTCCAGCGAACCCGACCGTAGCGCAAACCAAATTGAACCTGGATACTGCCCTGGAAGCGGGCAAGCCCACCGTGATCGCGGCCATCGACGATCCCGTTACGTCCCGGAAGTTTCAGGTGGAAGCCACGGTGGCTCGCGTCAACTGAGAACGGCCTCGATCAATCGGGGACCGGGTTCGCGCATGGCCGCGGAGAATTCGCCAATGAATTCGTCCGCCGTGGCGGCGCGCGCCGCTTCGACTCCAAAGCCCTGTGCCAGTTTGATCCAATCTGGCGCCGGACGGGTTAGATCGATCATTTCGCCCGCGCGCGGTCCCACTTTGCCGGCGCCCGTGCGCGCCATCTCGATATCGAGAATACGGTAGCGTCGGTTCGCCAGGATGACGATGGTGACATCCAACCGCTCCCGCGCCATGGTCCACAGCGACTGCGTGGTGTACAGGCCGCTACCGTCGGCTTCGAGGGCGATCACCTTACTCTGCGGGCAAGCCAGCGCGGCGCCCAGAGCCACCGGCAATCCCTGACCGATGGCACCGCCCGTAACGGGGAGATAATCGTGCCTGGCCGCCGCTGCCAGATTCACCCAAAGAGCTTCGTTCGAAGAGACGGACTCGTCGGAAAAGATGGTCCCTTCCGGCGCCAGCGCGCTCGCGATTCTCCCTATGGCGGCGGCAGTGAGTTCGCCGCCTGTAGGTAAGTCGGGACGCAGTATGGCAGCCGTCGCGTGGACCGGCGCACCTATTTCTTCGGCCAGCCACTCCAGCGCGCCCGCGCCATCCTGCTCTTCCGAAGCCAGCACATGGCACGCGCAATCGGGCGGCGCCAGCGCGCCCCGCAAGCCGGGGTAGCCGAAGAACGAAACCGGCGGACGCGCCTCCACCAGGATCAACCGCTGTATCGGCGCCAACAGCGCCTGTGCGTATTCCGGAAAATACGGAATCCGTTCCACGGCGGGTATGTCGCCTCCGCGCGCCAGTCTCGCGCCGTTGCGATTCGCGAAAATCCGGGCGCCCGTGGCCGCGCGCAGGCGGTCTGCCGCGCGAATGCCGCGCTCGTGAAGGGCCGATCCGCCGAGCAGGATTCCCGTCGTGCCCGAGCGCAAGGCGCGCGCGATCTCGCCTACCTGTTCGGTCCCGGGCAGCGGACGCGACGGCTTGCGTGCGGGGCAACCGGGCTCTCCGGCTTCGCTCCAGGAATAATCGGCAGGCACAATCAATGTCGCCACCTGCCCGGGAGGCCCCAAGGCAGCAGCCACCGCCGCCGAGGCCGCTTCGCCCATGGCCGCGGCTTGCTCCACGGTGTGAACCCAACCGGAGACTGGCCGCGCGAACCCTTCGATATCGGCGGTCAGCGGCGCATCGTAGACCAGGTGCTGCGTGGAATGCTCGCCCACGATGTTCACCACAGGAGAGCGGGCCTTGCGCGCATTGTGAAGATTGGCCAGCGCATTCGCCAGACCGGGTCCCAGGTGCAGCAGGGTGGCCGCCGGTTTGCCCGTCATCCGGGCGTACCCATCGGCCGCGCCGGAGCAGACGCCCTCAAACAGGCACAGGACCCCGCGCATTTCGGGCACGCGGTCCAGCGCCGAGACGAACTGCATCTCGGAGGTGCCGGGATTCATCAGACACAGGTCCACGTTGTTGGCCAGCAGGGTTTGCAGGAGACACTCAGCGCCGTTCATTTGGGATTCTTTCATCACAGCACAGGAGCGCCCGCCGTGTCAGAACTCGTAGCGAAAACCGATGCGCAGGAAACGCGCCGGCTGAATCGCCACCGGCAGACGCAGATTGAAAGCCGGCCCGCTGATGTCGCTCTCCTGGACCCGTTGCGCGGAATTGTTGACATTCAGAAGGTCGGCGATGGCTGTGATTCGGCCGAATGGAAGTTCAAAGCGGCGGCTCACCCGAAGATTCCAGTTGAGAACATACTGCGCGCGATTGCCGCCTTCGGGACTCCCCCGCACCGTGGCCGCCACCAGAAACGGGCCTTGCGGCAGGCCGGTGACCAGCAGTTGCCGCGCGAATACCAGCCCGTCAAGGTAATCCGCCAAGCTTGCCAGTTCAATGCCGCCCCATGCGCGCGGCAGTTGGTAATCGGCTTGAATCTTGCCGATGAACCCGCGGTCCACAAAGCTGCGGCCGGCCGCGTTAATCGCAGTATTGGGGTCGAGAAAGAGCGCGCCGATCACGCCAGGGTCATTCTGGTAGAGTGAGTCGCCCGGGTTGGTGGGACCGTACGATTTCTCCGCCAGGAACGAGGCATGAAGCGTCAGGCCACGCCACGCAGTGCCCGCCTCCGCCACCAGGCCGGCGTTCAACTCGCGCAGGCCGGCCGGATTCGAGAGCAGGTAGCGATCCTGCCCCAGCGTGGCGGGGTTCTGCGCGTACACCGTCAGCCTTTGGTCGTCGAAGGTGCCGGGAACGCCGTCGGGTCCGGGGTCCAATATGGAGACCGGCGTGAAGGCTTGCGCGGGCACGCCGGTGTCGAGCGCCGCGATCCGGTCTTTGTCATCCCGGCGGAACAGATGGATACTCAACGTGCTCTGCCGCGCGACGGCGAATCCGGCGCCCACGTCGAATTCGTCCGAGTAGGGACGCCGCAGCGCCGGCGATATTGAGGAGTATGGCCCGCCGAAGCGCAGCAGCAGCGCGCCCGGATTGGACGATCCGTTCCACTGGTAAGTGCTGCCGCCCAGGCTATCGGGGTCTCCGAAATCGAGATACCGGCCCGCCAACGGTACGTAAAAGCGGCGGTAGCTGCCACGCAACGTCAGGCCGTGGGAATGCGGCACGCGCCACGCCACGCCGGCATGCGGAGAGACGCTGTTCCACGCGATCAGATCCGCTTGCCCCGGCAGCGACCCGCGCGCGAATTCGGCCACCAGCCCCACGTCCAACGTGAGCGAGTGCGCGACGCTCATGCTGTCCGCGATAGAGGCGGAAGACGACTGCACTCGCTCGCGGGAGTCCACGGGCGTATTGAACTCGGTGACAAAGGCCGGAGCCCCATCCGCGGTGATGTAGTTCCTGTTGGAAGGAGTGGAGAAGCGATTGCGAATCGAAGATATCTCCCACGTCCCGCCGGCCGTGACCTGATGGCGGACGCCCCAAGCGCGCCACACACCAGGCTGCCACGCCCCCGCGAATTGATGGCGCGGCCGGACCGCCAGATTTCCGAGGGGCGCCGATCCGGTGACCGCGCCGCCCACCAGTTCGATCTGGCTCCGGCCCGTTGGAGAGACGCGGGAATCCAGGTGCGCCGTCGAATATCCGTAGCGGACCTCGAGACTGCTGTGGGTCCAACCCGCTTGCACGAAATCGAAGTGATCGGTCTCCGGGTCGCCGGAAAATCCGCCCGGCAGCACGAACGAGGGCGCCAGGCGATAGCCGGTCAACGCTTCCAGGCCGGCGGGCGTTCCGCCGTCGGAAAGATCGATGCGCGAGCCGCTGTACATGGCGTCGAACTGGTCGTGCGAGCCGGCACGAACGCGTCCGCGGGCATTGGCGAACAGCAGACGGCTGCCCTGCATGGTCCCGGGGCGGGCGAGCGGTTCGGTCTGGGACGCCCACTGTCCGCTGGCCGCTGCGAAGATGTCGGCCCACCGCGTAACTGGTCCGCCAACCTGCAATTCGTCGCGCGTCATCCACTGGAACCGGTCCGGCTGCTGCACCAATCCGCGACTATCCGGCGCAGGCAGGTTCGTCGAAGACAGCCCCGCCGCGGTGTTTGCCGTGCCGAGCGTGACGTGCCACGCCGGACCGGGCTGCGCCAGAAAGACGCCAACGGTGCCGTCCCGCATCGCCAGCGTATCCAGCGCATCAATATCGGGCACTACCAGCGGTAGTCCCGGCTGCCAGGCATCGCCGGCGTCCATACTATGCATTTGGAATTGCGTGCTGGTCCAGGAATCGGCGCGCCGCGAAAGCACCGCCGGCCGGCTATCGGCCAGGCCTGTAAAATCGAGCGGCTCGGCGACGGTGGATGGCTCGCGGTTCAGCAGCAGCGATTGCAGGCTGAATCCCGTGGGGTAGACGCTGCCGGGAGGCCGTGTCTCCGTGGGCGGCGCGGCGCGTACCACCCCGGACGGGTCCACCGTCAGATGCACGATAGTGGTCTGCAGAGGGACCACCACAACCGCGGCGCCGGACAATCGGTACCGGCCGTATGGCAGCGTCACGTCGAACTCACCCACCGAATTCGTGTGAACTAATGCACGGAATCCCACCGCCCCGGTAATGACGATGGGGACGCCGGAAGCGGGACGGTTGTCCGTTCCGCGCAACGTCCCCTGTATAGTGCCGGTGGTCAACTGCGCCATCAGCGGAAGAACAAATGCCGGCAGGAGAGAGATTCGCAAGCCCTGCAAACTTCATCATAGCCGCGCTATCTAACGGGCGGCTGTGCTGGTCCATCCATTCTGTTGAGTGACCACCGACTCCATGTTGGCCAGTCCCGCTTCGAATTCTCTGCCCATCATGCGATCCATGCTGCAGAATATCGATATCAGTTTGACCAGGTATTTTTGAGGGCCGTACATGGACCACGTGACCGTGGTGGAATCGCCATGCGGCGCGAGAGTGAACTCCACGGTGTTGTGACCTTCGAACGGCTTCAGGAAATCCAGCTTGATCGCCACGCTATCCGGCGCCGAGGTATCGGTGATCTCCGCGCGTCCCTCGCCGGCCTTGCTGTTGCCGGCCCACTGATACACGGCGCCTCTCCCGCTCGGCGAGCCGCTATATTTTCGTTTCATCGCCGGGTCCAGTTTTTCGTAGGGCGACCACACCGGCCATTGCCGGAAATCCTGAATGAGCGCGAAGATCTTTTCCGGCGGCGCCTGAATATTTCTGCTGCGCTGGACGTGAAACGTGTTTGGCCTGGTGGCGGCAAAACCAAATAATGCCGCTACCAGAATGCCGGCGCCGATAGCAACCGCGCTAAGCATGGACCACCTCCATCACCGTAGAAGTCATCCGGCCGCGCGCGATGAACGCGGCCAGGCATCCCACCAGGGCGGGAAGCACTGCCGCAGCCCCGCCTCCTGTTGCCAGGGTCACCACCGTGGCCCCGCCCGTGATGACCACCAGTCCCGCCGCCGCCAGCGGCGTGAGCCCCTGCCGGATGCCAAGAATTCCCGGCAGAATCAGGCCCAGTGCGCCCGCCACCTCGGCCACCCCGATGAACTTCAGAAACAGTCCAGGCAGCGGCGATAGCTTGGCCAGCGCCGCGAGCGGCAGCGCCAGTTTCATTCCGCCGGTGAAAAGAAAAAGCAGAGCCAGCAACACCTGCACGGCCCACAATGCGTAGTTCCACCGTTTGTTGTTCATCGCACATTCTCCTTATTTTCGGGTTGAAGATCGAATGCGGGCCGCAGACTGCCATCCATGTAAAACGGCACCGAAGTATGCTCATGAACAATCTGCCACGCGCCCTCGCGCCGCTCCAGGCATACTGTAGCCCGCATCCAGAAGCCAATTGGACGGCCGGCCGCCTTGGGCGTTCCGGCAAGCCGGTAATACCCGTGACCGAAAGCGAAATCGCCGTTCACCGTAATGCGGAGGTCGCGCGATTCGCATTCGATCGGGCCTTCCCAGCTATCCAGCCACGCCTGTTCTACCTGCACGTCCACACCGGAATGCGAGAGGGGCGGCGAAAGATTGAATACGGTTGCATCCGGCGTGTACGGCGCGGCAATCGCCGCGGCTTCCTTATTGTGATGCGCGTGGTGAATGCCTGTGATGAGATCCCGTATCGCGGCTTCATCCTGAGAAACCGGATGTTGAATTGTTGCGGTTGGCACGATTTCTTTCTCCTTCACTGGTATGTCGAAGCGGCGGGCAGGGAATCGACACGTGAGGAGAAATTTCTTTACCGGCCACGGAAAATGCCGTTCAACTCCCGCGAACTCACCGTATCGCCGGTGAATGTGAATGTGCCATGCTCCCGCATCTCGCGCCCGGCGCGCAGCAGTGCGCCCAGAGCCGCGCGGGCCAGCGATCCGCCGACGCTCACGCGCTTTACCCCGAGCGCCGAGAGTTCGTCGAGGCTGAAACTAACCCCCACCAGTCCCATCACAAAGTTGACCGGGCGGTCCACCGCTCGGACCACCGCGCCGATGTCGTCCCGGGTGGCCAGGCCGGGCGCGTACAGTACGTCGGCGCCGGCTTCCTGGTAGGCCTGCAGGCGCTCGATGGTGTCCTTGAGATCGGGCTTGCCGGCCAGGTAGTTTTCGGCGCGCGCCGTCAGGGTGAACGGGAAGGGCAGGGAATGCGCCGCTTCCGCCGCGGCGCGGATGCGCTCCGCCGCCATGTTCCCGCGCGTAGATGGCACGGCCCTCGCCCCGCGACCTGTCTTCGATCGATCCACCCGCGAGGCCTGTGGCGGCGGCCATGCGAATCGTCTCCGCGGCCATCTCCGGCGAATCGCCGAAGCCATTTTCCAGGTCGGCGCTGACCGGCAGCTCCGTCGCGGCAACCATGGTGGAGACGTGCGCCATCGCTTCGTCGCGCTCCATGGTGCCGTCGGCCTTTCCGGCGGCGAATGCCGCGCCCGCGCTGGTAGTGGCCAGTGCTTCAAACCCCAGGTGCGCCAGCAATCGGGCGCTGCCGGCATCCCAGGGGTTGGGAATGATGAAAGCGAAGTCGCGCTCGTGGAGCGCGCGAAACGTCCGTCCCTTTTCGGCCTGCGTCAGCATGGGCACCTGCCGAAAGTGGATTCGACTATTTCCACAAAGTTCCGCTCCTCGCGGAGAATCATGCGTTTGGTTTGCGCCATCTTGAAATTCTCGCGCGCTTCCGGGTCCGCCTTCAAGCGCGCTTTGTACGCCTCGTAAGCGGCCAGGCTGTCGAACGCAATCAGGCCCCAGCCGATATCGTTAGTGCCTTCGTACGGTAGAAAATAGCCCACCAGGTGGCCGCCGCATCGCGGAATGATGCGGCTCCAGTTGTCGGCGTATTGCTGGAACGCCTCACGCTGGAACGGGTCGATCTGGTAGCGGATGACGCAGGTGATCTTCATCGGTGTTCTCCTCTCGGAACGCCCATGGCATCCCAAAGCAAGCGCCGCGCCTGTCGCGGCAATAGCGCCAATGGCCTGGCGGCGATGCATGTGCGTCAGTATGTCAGTTGCAGGGCATCAACACTTCGTCTACCATCAAAGTATGGATGCGGAGTCGCGCGCGGACGCCGGCGTTTCCCGGATTGCCTCGGCCATCGGCGAACCGGCCCGGGCGCGCATGCTCTATTGTCTGCTGGATGGCCGTGCCCGCACCAGCACGGAACTCGCGATCGTGGCCGGCGTGAGCCCCTCAACCGCCAGCGTTCACCTGACCCGCCTGAAAGAAGAGCGCCTGGTCAAAGTCGTAGTGCAGGGCAAGCATCGCTACTACAGCCTGGAAGGTCCGAACGTGGCCGGCGTGCTGGAAGGGCTGAGTGTGCTCGCCGGGGGGCGTGTCAGTAAATTCGTTCCCAACACACCCAGCCGCCTGCGCGCCGCCCGCACCTGTTACGATCACCTGGCGGGCACGTTGGGTGTCTTGCTCCACGATCGCTTTCGCGCCCTCGATTGGCTCTCCGGCGCTTATGAACTTACGGAGGCCGGAAGCAAGGCCTTCCAGGCCCTCGGTGTGGACTTGGCAGCCGCGCGCGCGTTGCGCCGTCGATTTGCCTACGCCTGCCTGGATTGGAGCGAACGGCGGCCCCACCTGGCCGGGGCCCTGGGCGCTGCCGTGTTGAAAGCCGTGCTGCAGCGCGGATGGGTGGTGCAGGATCTCGATAGCAGGGCCCTCGCCGTGACCGGTCACGGCCGGCGGGAACTGCGCGCCCGCTTCGGCGTCGCGGGCTAATCGTGCCGAAGGGCGGTCACCGGATCTGTCCGCGCGGCCCGGCGACGGCAAAGGATACTTATCGAGCAGAATCGTGCAGGGTGTCAACGTCCTGTTCTAAACTTGCTACTGCACCTCAGATCAAGAGAAACCGAACCCATCCTATGTCCCCACGCTACCTTGCTGTTGTCCTGTTTGCCGGAATGCTCCCGGCGGCTCTCGCTCAATCGACCTGCGCTACCTCCCTTACCGGACCGCAGGTGGGAACCTCGTTTCAACCGCTCGATACATTGATCCAGAATGCCATGAAGACCGCCAACGTCCAGGGAGGCGCATTCGCCGTGACGTACCAGGGCAGACTGGTGCTGGCTCACGCCTACGGGTGCGCCGACGTCGCCGGGAACCTGCCCGCGCAGCCGGACTCCCTGTTTCGCATCGCCAGCGTCAGCAAGACCTTCACCGCTATTTCCATTCTGCAACTCTACGAAGCCGGCAAACTCGGCTTGAACGACCCCGTCTTCACCAAGTGGCTCACCAATTTCACGCCTCTCAACGGGCAGGCGATGGACCCGCAGGTGGCCCAGATCACCGTGCAGGAACTGTTGCAGCATACCGGCGGGTGGGATCGCACCCTCACCAAGAAGTACATGGGACAGTCCTACACGGAACCGCTGGGAATCGCCAACTTCGTGGCGTCGCAGGAAGGCAAGCCGCTGCCCGGAACCTGCTCCGACGTCATCAGCGCGTTTCTCAGCGTGCCGCTCGATCATGCTCCGGGCACCACCTACGCCTATTCCAACTTCGGATATTGCATTCTGGGCCGCCTGGTGGAGAAAGTCTCCGGCATGGGATACGAGCAGTACGTGCAGCAGAACATTCTCACGCCGCTCGGCATCGCACGCCAGAAACTGGGCGCCAGCCTGATGTCCGACGCGGTGAACGGCGAGGTCACCTATTACGACACCGCGCCTAACGTGCCCAGCGTCTTCCCGTTCATTACCAGCCTGGTGCAGCCGGCGTATGGCGCGAACTATGTGGAGACGCTGGATTCCACCGGCGGGTGGGTGGCGAATACCGTGGACCTGGTCCGCTTCCTGGACGGAATCGATGGACGCCGCGGCGGTCCGCTGCTGAAGCCGTCCACCATTCAACTGATGCAGACGTACACTCCGGCGCAAAACCTGACGCCCAACGCCTATTACGGGCTGGGTTTCAATATGGGTAAGATCTCGAGCGGGATCCGGTGGTCGAAGGACGGAGCCCTCAGCGCCACGGCTTCGTACGTGGTGCATTCACCCAGCGGTTTTAGCTGGGCCGTGGTCTTCAATGCCAACCCTGATTGGGGCGCCAATCCGGGAACAGAAGACCTGGGGCCCGGCTTCATGACCTCGCTGGTGAACAGTCTCGAGCAGACACTGAATCCGGCCACCGCCCCCGCCAGCGGAGATCTGTACGCGCAGTTCCCCAGCAAACTGCTGACGCCGGCGATCTCCAGCGTGGTCCAGGGTGCCACGTTTCAGCCGGGCATCGTGCCCGGATCCTGGGTGACCATCAAAGGGCAATACCTGGGTACGGCCACGCGCATCTGGTGGGACACGGAATTCACGCAGAACAATAATCAGACCCTGCTGCCCACCGAAATCGATCACGTGCTGGTGACCATTGGAGGCCAGAACGCGCCCGTTTATTATGTTTCGCCGGGTCAGCTTAACGTACAAGCGCCGGATCCGCTGCCGGCGGGCCCCGCAACGGTGCAGGTGATCCGCGATGGAACCGCCAGCCCGACCATGCAGGCGCAGGTACTGACGGCCGCGCCAGGATATTTCACCTACGGAAATAACGGCATTCAATACGCCGCCGCGGTTCATCTCAATGGCGTGACTGTGGGCGACCCATCGGCGGTTCCGGGAACCACGCCAGCCGTGCCCGGAGAGACCCTGGAAATCTTCGGAACCGGATTGGCCACTTCACCGGCAGGGGCGATCTTCCCGGCGGCTGCGCTGATTGTGAATCCGGCGATCACCATCGGTGGACAGCCGGCAACGGTGACCTACTCGGGTATCGTGGGCCCCGGCCTGTTTCAAATGAACGTCGTGGTCCCCCAAGTCGCGGCCGGCAACCAGCCCATCACCATGACGCACAATAATGCGGCTGCTCCCTCCGGTGTCGTGCTCCCGGTAGTAATTCGGTAACCTTAAGGAAACATGCCGAGCATTAAGAAGGTCGCCGAAGTGGCCGGCGTATCGGTCGGGACGGTCTCCCACGTGATCACGGGATCGGTTCCGGTAAGTGAGCCCCTGCGCGCGAAAGTACAGGCAGCCATCCGTAAGCTGAACTACCATCCCAACCACGTCGCCCGCAGTCTGAAGACCAGTAAGACGTGGACGCTGGGAATCATCGTACCCGACCTGACCATCTCCTTCTTTCCGCAAGTAATCAGCGGCGCGGAGGCGGCGGCGCGGACGCGCGACTATTCCCTGATTGCGGTCAATTCCAATGACGATGGCGAGCGCCAGAAAAGCCTGCTCTCACTCCTCCGATCCCAACGCGTCGAGGGAATTCTGTTGGTGGTAGCCGCGGCCCCGACGCCGCTGAACCAGATCTCCCTGATGATCGATGCCGGCATCCCGATTGTCTGCCTGGACCGTATTCCCGATCGCGTTCCGGTGGACTCGGTCTCGGTGGAAGACCAGGATGCGGCGCAACTCGGCGTGCAGCACCTGATCGATATGGGACATCGCCGGATCGTCATCGTGACCGGACCTTTGGCGTTGAAGAACGAACGCCGCCGCGTGCAAGGCTATCGCCAGGCATTGCAGGGCGCAGGCATTCCGCTGGATGAGTCACTCATCTGGCCCGGGAATCTCCGCACGCCCGATATCGCCGCCATGTGTCGCGAGCGGCTTTCCGCCTCCCCTCTGCCCGATGCGATCTTCTGTACCAACGGTCCCACGGCCCTGGGCGTGCTGCGCGCCTTTCGTGACCGCGGATTGAGCACGCCGCGGGATATCGCCTTCGCCACTTTCGATGAACTTACAGTGGATGATATCTTCACTCCGTCGATTACTACCATCGTGCAGCCCGCTTACGATATCGGTTATCGCGCCGCCCAGATTCTGCTGAACCGGATCAACGGCCCGGCCAATGTGGAATCGGTGACGCTGCGTCTGCCCGCTCACCTGGAAATCCGGGCATCCTCCGGACGGCGGTAGACTACAAATGAGTCCACCATGAAGTGTGCCAGTACCCTTCTTGCCTTAGTGCTCTGTGCGGCCGCCGCGCCGAACCGGGCGCCTCTCCAGGCCAACGCCTTCAATCCTCTGCCGCTGGGCTCGGTCAAGCCCACCGGCTGGCTGCTTCGTCAGTTGCAGATCCAGGCCAATGGACTGAGCGGGCATCTGGATGAATTCTGGCCCGACCTTGGCAGCAACAGCGGCTGGCTGGGCGGAACCGGCGAAAGCTGGGAGCGCGGTCCCTATTTCCTCGACGGTCTGGTGCCCCTGGCTTATCTCACCGGCAACCCCACGCTCATCGCCAAAGTCAAAAAGTGGATGGATTGGACGCTGGAGCATCCGCAACAGGATGGCTGGATCGGGCCGCTGAATTCGCACAATCCGCGAAACCCGCAGGACTGGTGGCCCAATTTCGTCATGCTGAAAGCCTTGGCGCAATATCAGGAAGCCAGCGGCGACGCCCGCGTGATTCCGCTCATGGAGAAGTATTTCGCCTACCAGGCAAAGCAGCTTGATCAGCGCCCCTTGCAGGAGTGGGCCATCTACCGCTGGCAGGATGAGGTGCTCAGCATCATCTGGCTCTACAATCACAACGGCGACCGCAGCCTGCTGGACTTGGCACGCAAGGTGCGTTCGCAGGGCCACGATTGGGAGGCGCAATTCGCCGATTTCCGCTTTCCCGGCAAAGTCGACAAGGCCAACACCAACCTTTCCACGCATGGCGTCAATAACGGAATGGCGCTCAAGGCCGCGCCGGTATGGTGGCTGGTCAGCGGCGATCCGCGCGACCGCGCCGGACTGGCGCAGATGATGCAGCAACTGGATCGCTACCACGGCCAGCCCGAAGGCATCTTCGCCTCCGACGAGCACTACGCCGGGCGCGATCCTTCGCAAGGCACCGAACTCTGCGCCGTAGTGGAAGCCATGTTCTCGCTCGAAACCGACGCCGCCATTCTGGGCGAGCCGTCCCTGGGCGACCGGCTGGAGCGCATCGCCTACAACGCGCTGCCCGCCACCCTTTCCCCGGACCTGTGGGCGCATCAATACGATCAGCAGGCGAATCAGGTCATGTGTTCGTTGGCCAACCGGCGGTGGTCGTCGAACGGCCCGGCATCGAACATCTTCGGGCTGGAACCGAACTTCGGATGCTGCACAGCCAACATGCACCAGGGGTGGCCGAAACTGGCCGCGAACTTGTGGATGGCCACACCTGACGAAGGTCTCGCCGCCATGGTGTACGGACCCAGCGAAGTCACCACGCAAGTCCGGGGCGGGACTACGGTGACGCTGGTCGAGACCACCGAGTACCCGTTTCGCGATACCGTCACCATCACCGTGAAGGCAGCGCGGCCGGCGCAGTTCCCCCTCGCTCTGCGCATTCCCGCATGGGCTGGTGCCGCCACTATCGCCGTGAACGGCAGGGCCGAAAACGGCGTGAGGGCCGGCGAGTTCTATCGCATCGAGCGGCAATGGAAGACCGGCGATAGCGTCGCTATCCGCTTTCCCATGGCCGTGCGGACTTCGACGTGGTACAACAACTCGATTGCACTGGAGCGGGGACCGCTGGTATACGCTTTGAAGATCGGCGAGAGCTGGCACAAGATCAAACAGACCGGGCCGTCTTCGGATTGGGAAGTGTATCCCACCACGCCCTGGAATTATGCGTTGGACATCGACCGCAACAACCTCGCGAAATCGGTCGAGGTCAAAGAGCTTCCCATCGCCAGGCAGCCGTTCAGCGTGGACGGAGCTCCGGTCGAACTCACCCTGAAAGCCCGGCGGCTCACTTCGTGGGAACTGATGGACGATTCGGCGGGGCCGCTGCCGGTCAGCCCCGTAACCAGCAAGCAGCCGGACGAATCCGTCACTCTGATTCCGTATGGCTCGGCGAAACTGCGCATCACGGCGTTTCCGTGGCTTGCCAGTAAGTGACGCGCACCGTTTCAGAAGTTCACCTGCGTATCAAAAAGACCGCTTGCTGACGCGCGCGGCTCCGATCGCGAACGGCTCCGTTCCGAGACGCGACCGTTAGGAAGCGTTCCGCGCTACACACTCGGCAGCTTCGAAGCATCCCAGCCTCCACCGAGAGCCTTGATCAGCAGGACGTCGGCTTCCAGGCGCCGGCGCATCAGGTCGATATCGTTGCGCTCGTTTTGAAGCGCCGCGGTTTGCCACGTGATCACCTGCAGATAGGTATCGACCCCGCCCTCATAGCGCGTCTGGAACAAGGCCAGCGACTGCTCGGCGGATTCGGTGGCCTGGCGCTGTTGCTTCGCCTCCGTCTCCAGTTCACGCAAGATGGCCAGGTTGTCTTCCACCTCTTGAAACGCAGTCAACGCGGATTGACGGTAGGCGGCCACCGTAGCTTCGTAATTGGCACGGGCGATTTCCGAGTTGCCCTGCCGCAGGCCGTGGTCAAACAGCGTCTGCGTCAGCGTTGGGCCGACGGCCCAGAGGCGGCTCGGCCAGGTGAGCCAGTTCAACGGCGAGGTGCCGGCGAAACCCGCGGCGGCGGAGAGGCTCAGCGTGGGATAAAACGCGGCCTGTGCAATTCCGATCTGCTCGTTGGCCGCGGCCATGCGGCGCTCTTCGGCTGCGATATCGGGCCTGCGTTCCAGCAACTGCGAAGGCAAAAGGCCGGGCACCGCGGCCAGCGTGGGCGGATGGACCGTGAGCGGTATAGCGGGCAGCGTTAGGGCCGCGGGCGGTTTGCCCATCAGTACGGCGATGGCATGTTCGTATTGGGCGCGCTGCGCCGCCACGTCCGTCATGGCTGCCTGAGCGGAGAGCAGCAGCGTGCGCGCCTGCGTCACGTCGGACTCCGGAGACGCACCGCCTTCGTACCGGTCCTGTGTCAGTTGCAGGGCGTCCTGATAGGCTTTCGCGGTTTGCGCCAGAAGCCACTCCTGCGTATCCGCGCTACGCAGGTTGAAGTAGTCCACCGCCAGTTCGGCGTGCAGGCTTAAGCGGGCAGTCTCCATATCCGCGGCGCTCGCCTGCGCCGTTTCGATGGCGGAGGTGACAGTCCGGCGCACACGCCCCCACAGGTCCACCTCGTAATTCAGATCGAAGGGCAGCACGAAGTTTCCGGTGCCGCCGTTGGCCGCCGTTTTATTGAAGTAAGGCTGATTGGCGGAATCGCGCAACGCTCCTACGGAAGGTCCCGCGGTGACGGTAGGGGCCCGGTTGGAGCGGCTCACACGAATCGCCGCCCGCGCCGCCGCAAAGTTGGCAGCCGCCTGCTGCAAGGTCTGGTTGGCAATATCCACCTGCGTTTCCAGAGCGTTCAGTTGCGAGTCTTCGAACAGCTCCCACCACGAACCGCGGATCGTCTGGTCACTGGGCTGCGCCGTCTTCCAGCCATCCATCTCCTTGAAACTCGCAGGACCCTGCTCTTTGAACGCGGGCGTGACCGGCACCGCGGGGCGGCTATATTTCGGACCCACCATACAGCCGCCCAACCAGAGGCACGCAATCCCTACCAGCGCCAAACGCGCGTACTTCATTTCTGGCCTCCCGTCTCCACCTGCACCGGCGTTCCGTCAATCAGCGAATCCGAAGGGGAAAGAATCACCGCGTCGCTTCTGCGCAGCCCTGCCGTCACCTCGACGGTGGCGCCCAAGTCGCGGCCAATCACGATCGGGACCAGTTCGGCAAGTCCATTGCGCACCACGCCCACCTGCAAACCCTGTGCGCGAAACAGCAGTGTAGTCGCCGGGATCTCCAGCCCGCCGGCCGCTGGAGTGCCAATGTGCACGAATGCATACGACCCGGGCAGCAACTGGCCGGTCGGATTGTCCACGTCCACTTCCACGTTGAGCGTGCGGGATGCCGGATCGATGGCGCTGGAATCACGCACCACCGTGCCGTAAAATGCCCGGTTCGGGAACTGATCGCTGGTTATGGCGACGCGCTCCCCGCTGCGCACCGCCGCGGCGGACACCTCCGGCACCGGGACGTACACGCGCAGTTTGCTGATGGCCGCCAGGTGGAACAACTCTTTCGGCGAAGAGCCAGCATCGATGAGCGCTCCCACATCGGTCTGCCGCGCGGTGATCACTCCGTCGAACGGCGCGTACACTTTTTCGAAACTCTGCAATTGCTCCAGCCGCCGGACGTTGGCCGCACTGGCGTCCACCATGGCCTGCTTCGACGCCAGGTCGCTCACCGCCTGGTCGGTTTCCTGCTTGGAGACGGCGTGCTTCTGCAGCAGGCTTTGCCAGCGTGTGGCGGTGGTCTGCGCCAGGGCGGAAGCTGCCTGCACGCTCTTCAGGTCGGCGCGCGCCTGTTCCAGTTGCTGGTCCACTTCCGGGGTTTCGATCTCTGCCAGAAGCTGGCCCTGTTTCACGCGCGCGCCGATATCGAAATACCAGCGCTTCAGGTACCCGTGCGTGCGGGCATAGATGGGGGCGTCGATGTAAGCCTGAATGTTCGCGGGCAGCACCAGTTCATCGGTCCTGCCGCCGGGCTTGGGATAGATCACCGATACGGGCGACGCCGCGGAGGCGTGGGCCAATTGCACCAGGCCCTCGGTGGTAGCGGCGCGTTCCCGGATGCCGAACACTACCGTAGTGACGATCGCCAGAACAACCGCGCCTGCCAATGCGCTCAGGGCTCTCGCCAGGCTTCGTGTATTCGCGGTTTCGGCGGCATCGGCGGTCTCGATTTCTTGGGTCATTTGAATCTCCTTGTCAGGCGTGTACAGGTTCCCGTTCGTCTTCATATTCGTGATAGGCCGGCGGATCGTTGCGGCTGCCGTGCAAGAGGGCAAATACCGAAGGCACAAACACCAGGGTCGCGACCGTGGCCAGCATCAGGCCGCCGATGACGGCGCGGCCCAGCGGCGCGTTCTGCTCGCCGCCGTCGCCCGCGCCCAGAGCCATCGGAATCATCCCGATGATCATGGCGAGCGCGGTCATCAGCACCGGACGGAAGCGCGCGGCACCCGCTTCCAGCGCGGCCCGCACAGCGTCGCTGTGCGCTTCCAGGCGCTCTTTGGCGAAGGAGATCACCAGGATGCTGTTCGCCGTCGCGACTCCCATGCACATGATGGCGCCCATCAGGGCCGGCACGCTCAACGTGGTGTGGGTGACGAACAGGAACAGCGCGATGCCGCCGAGCGCCGCCGGCAGGGCCGTGATGATGATGAAGGGATCGAGCCAGGATTGAAAATTCACTACGATCAGCAGGTAGACCAGAACGATCGCAAAGCCCAGCCCCGCAAGCAGCCCCACATACGACGAGTGCATCGTCTGCGATCTGCCCGCGAATGTGGATGAAGCTGCCGCGCGGCAGCGAGGGCTCGTTGGCGCTGACAATCTTCTGCACATCCCGGCCCACGGCTCCCAGGTCTCGCCCCTGCACCGCGCCGTAGATATCCAGCACGCGGCGAATGTTGTAGTGCGAGATCACGGCCGGCTCGTCCGACCGCGAAACCGAAGCCACGTCCGCCAGGATCTCCGGGCGCGCCATGCCACCGGCGGTGATGGGGATGCCCTTCAGGTCCTGCAGCGTCTGCATCTGGTATTGCGGCGTCTGCGCCACCAGGTTATAGTTCACGCCGTTCTGGTAATTCAGAAAGAACATAGGCTGCACCTGGAAGCTGCCGCTCAGGGTATTCAGCAGGCTGGTAGCCACGTCGTGTTCCGAGTACCCGCCCTGCTCGGCCTTGGTCCGGTCCACGTTCACGTTGAAAACGGGATAATCTTCGGGCTGCTGGATTCGCAGGTCCACCAGTCCCGCAACCTGGTGCAGTTGCTGGAGCATGCGGTCGGCGATTTTGCGGTTGCCCACTCCGTCCGATCCCTCCACCTGCACGTCGATCGGAGCGGGCAGGCCGAAGTTCAGAATCTGCGTCACGATGTCGGCAGGCAGGAATGAAAACGTGGTGCCCGGAAACTCATCCGGCAATGTAGTCCGCAACCGGCGAACATATGCTGCGGTGGGGTGATGATTCTCTTTCAGCGAGACCATCACGTCCGCGTCTCCCGCGCCAATGGTGCCGTTGGTCATGTGCTGGGTGTTCAACTGGCTGTAGGGCATGCCGATGTTATCGATTACGGTCTCGATCTCCGCCGCCGGAATGGTGCGGCGAATAGAATTCTCCACCAGGTCGCAGAGGCGCGCCACCTCTTCGATTCGCGTCCCGCTTTTGGCGCGCACATGCAGAATGAACTGTCCGCTGTCCGTATTGGGGAAGAAATCCTGACCTAGAAACGGAATCAGCAGGAACAAACCGGCGCAGGCCAGCAGAAACGCCGGTACGAAGAACTTGCGGGCGGACAACAGATACGCCAGTACCGTGCGGTAGCTTTCACGGATGGATTCGAACACCCGCTCGAAGCCGCGTTGGAACAGCACCAGCGGATTGTGGGAGCGCGCCGTCGCGTGCTTGGCTTTCAGTAGATACATCGCCAGAGTCGGCACCAGCGTTCGCGAAAGAATATACGACGCAAGCATGGCGAACACTACGGCTTCGGCCAGAGGAACGAACAGGTATTTCGCCACGCCGCCCAGGAAGAACATAGGCAGAAACACGATGCAAATACATAGCGTCGAGACCAGCGCGGGTACGGCGATCTGACCCGCGCCGTCCAGAATCGCCTCGCGCAAGTCATACCCATCTTCGAGGAAGCGCTCTATGTTTTCGATCGTGACCGTGGCATCGTCCACGAGCACTCCGACCGCCAGCGCCAGTCCGCCGAGCGTCATAATATTGATCGTCTCCCCCAGAAAGCCCAGCGTGATCACCGATGCCAGGATCGAAAGCGGAATCGAAATGGCGATGATCAGTGTGCTGCGCCAGCTTCCCAGAAACAGCAGGATCATCAAGCCGGTGAGCGCGGCGGCGATCACGGCTTCCCGAATCACTCCACTCACCGCGCCTCTCACGAAGGTGGATTGGTCGTCCAGCGGCTCGATCTTCAGTTCCGGCGGCAGGGTGGTTGCGACTCGCGGAATCAGCTTGCGGATGCCCGATACCACATCCAAAGTGGAAGCGGTGCCGGACTTAATGATGGATAGCAGCACGGCGCGCCGGCCATCCTGACGGACCACATTCGTCTGGGGCGCAAACCCTTCCGCCACGGTCGCCACATCGCGCACGTAAATTGGCGTGCCGTTGACGCTCTTAATCGGCAGCGCGCCCAACTCGTCGACCTTCCGCGGACTGTCATTCAACCGCACGTCGTATTCCGTGGGTCCGATCTTGGCCGTGCCGGAAGGCAATACCAGGCTCTGGAGGTTTACCGCACTCAACAGGTCCTGCGGTGAAAGCCCTTTCGATTGCAACAGGCCGGCGTTCATGTTGATCATGATCTGCCGCTGTTTTCCGCCGTAAGGATAGGGGACCACGGCCCCGGGCACGGTCACCAACTGCGGCCGCAGGAAATTCAAACTCAGATCGTTGAGCGCGTCTTCGGCCAGGCCCTTGCCGGAGATTCCCAGTTGCAGAATGGGAACGCTGGAGGCGCTGAAATTGATAATCTGCGGCGGCTGGGTTCCGGGCGGCAACTGGCGCAGCAGGAATTGCGAGGCCGCCGTCACCTGCGCGTTGGCGGTAGTGAGGCTGGCATTCGGCTGGAGGAACATCTTGACCACCACGGCGCCGTTATACGTAGTGGATTCCAGATGTTCAATATTATCGACCAGGGTGGTGAGCGCCTTCTCGTAGGGCGTAGTAAGGCGGCCTTCCAGTTCCTCCGGATTGAGGCCGGTATAAGTCCATGCAACCGAGATCACCGGGATATCGATATTCGGAAATATGTCCGTGGGAGTCCTGAAAATCACCACCGGCGCGATGATCAGAATCAACAGCGATAGGACGATGAAGGTGTAGGGGCGGTTCAGGGCAACTTTAATGATCCACATTTCAGGCCTTCCAGGATGGATTTCATGTAGGCGCGGCTGGCGATGAGCCGTGCGCCCTCCAACGCCATTTCCAGCAGGGCGGTCTCGCCGGTCTGGTCGACGGAAGTCACGTCCTCCAGATTGACCGTGCACTTGCGGCCGGCGCGGGCTCTCCGCGTTTCTTCCCACATGGCTTTAAGGTCGGCGGCCCACTGGCCGCACAACCGCCCTTGCAGCGTCCACTGCTGCTCGAACGGCGCCTCGGTGATCATGGTTCGCAACACGCCCTTGCGGAGTGCATCTGTCGGACCATGAGCGGGATATTGTCGGGAAAGCGCTTAGGCCGCCCGTGACAGTGTCACGAGGTGTCATGACAGTGTCAGGCGTGATGAATGACAGTGCGGGGATTGATGTCGAGGCGTTTCATATGGGCGATCAGCGTGGTCCGCTTCATGCCCAGGCGTGCCGCTGCGCCGTCCACTCCGCCCACGCGCCCGCCGCTGGCCTCGAGCGCCTGCATCACGCGGTCGCGATCCGGCGCGAGAGCTTCGGTTTTTGCGCGGCGCGGCGCTGCCGCAACCGTTGCAGGTACGTTTTTCAAATCCGACGACGGCACTCTCAGCACTCCGCCGGTGGACAGAATCACCGCCCGCTCGATGACATTCTGTAACTCGCGCACGTTGCCGGGCCAAGAGTATTGCACCAGGGCGCTCATCGTCTCGGTGGGAATCGTCTGGATGGATTTGTTGATGCGCCGGCTGAACAGTTCCGCGAAATGCCGCACCAGCAGAGGCACATCCTCCGGCCGCTCGCGTAGCGCTGGAACCAGAATGGGAATCACGTTCAGACGGTAAAACAGGTCTGCCCGAAACTTCTGCTCCTCGACCATCTTGGAAAGATCGCGATTGGTGGCGGCGATCAGCCGCGCGTCCGTCCGCAGCGTGCGCGAACTGCCCAGCCGCTCGAATTCCCGCTCCTGCAACACGCGCAGCAGCTTGGGCTGCAGCTCCAGCGGCATTTCGCCGATTTCGTCCAGAAAGATGGTGCCGCGGCTGGCCAGTTCGAATCGTCCGATGCGCTGCGCAATGGCCCCCGTGAATGCGCCTCTTTCGTGCCCGAACAACTCGCTTTCCAGAAGTCCGGTGGGGATGGACGCGCAGTTTAATTTGACGAACGCATTATTGCGCCGCGGGCTCAGATTGTGGATGGCGCGTGCGATCAGTTCCTTGCCCGTGCCGGTCTCGCCGTAAATGATCACGGTGGACTCGGTGGCCGCCACCGTCTCCACCTGCTTCAACACGTTCCGCAGCGCGTCGCTCTTGCCGACGATCTCCTCGAACATGGCGGTCTCGTCGATTTCCTGGCGCAGCGCCACATTCTCCTGGTAAAGTTGGTCCTTCAGCGTTTTGATTTCTTCGAACGCCCGCTCCAGCGCGATCCGCGACTGATGCTGTTCGGTGATGTCCATGTGGGACCCGACGAATTCCACCAGTTCCCCGCTCGCGTCGATCACCGGGTGACCGAGCACGTGGATGTGGCGAATGGCGCCGTTTTCCAGGATGATGCGGAAGTCGCGCTCGAAGTGGCTGTGCGCGGCAATGGCCGCCCGCACGGTCTGCGCCATGGAATCGCGGTCCTCGGGATGGACGCGATTGAGAATCGTTTCGAGTGTGGGCCGGGTAGTGAGCGGGTCCAGGCCGAAGATGCGAAAGCTCTCCTGGCTCATATAGACCTCGCCGGTGGAAACGGTGCGCGCCCAACTGCCCGTGTGGCTGATTCTTTGCCCTTCGGCCAGGTACGCTTCGCTGCGCCGGAGGGCGTCTTCGGCGCGCTTACGTTCCGTGATATCGCGATAGATGCCGTAAATTTCGGGAGCCCCGCCGTTGGCCGAAACCGGAGCCGCCACCAGGGACACGTTCAGCCGGGTGCCGTCCTTGCGCTGGCGAATCACCTCGGCATTCACGCGCTCGCCGCGCCGCAACGCTTCGCGGAGGCGCTCGGATTCCTCCCGCGCGTCGTCGGGGACAATCAGGTCGCTGATGTTCCGCCCCAGCGATTCCTCCAGAGTGAAGCCGAACAGGCTGGTGAACTCCCGGTTCGCGCGCAACACCCGGTTATCGATGTCCCGCAGGACGATGGCTTCGGGCGCCAGTTCAAACAGTTTTTCGAAATGGGCCTTCTGTTTGCGCAGTTCGTCTTCGCGGACGGCGTTATCCACCGCGAGAGCGACGTGATCCGCCACCAGCGTCAGGTAGCGGACATCTTCCGGCGAGTAGCCATTCGGTTCCTGCAATCCGAAGCTGAGACTGCCCAGCCGGCGGTGCGCCGTGGTGAGCGGCAGGATGCAGGCGGACTGCACCCCGTACGTCCGGTAGACCTCCATCATGTGCGGGAAGCGCGTCTCGTCATCGCGTGACGGGATTACGACCGGCTCGCCATGCTGCAGGATCCACCAGGTGATGGTGTCTTCCGGCGGGAAGTCTTCCGGGATGGCGAAACCCGGGCCATTCACCGTTTCCATGATGGGATTGCGGAGTTTATGCGCCGCTTCGTCATAAAGAAAAAGGGCGACAAAATCAAACTTGACGGCTCCCCGCAGCTCACCCGCCAGAACGCGGAAGAGTTCCCTGGGGTCGCGATACTCACAGATGGCCCGCGAGACTCGGGATAGGGCTTCCTCGGACGGACGCACCATGATTCTTGGATGCGCGAACGCCCTGTTTGGTCGCGGATCAGAACCGCATCACGGTTTTTTGACTGTGCCAGGCGGAATGTCGACTGTTGGCTTCAGGCTCTGCTTTGCGTCTGCCGGCGCACGGACATACGCGTCCACCTTTTCAAAGCTGGTGGGCGGGAGGGCGGTCTTCAACTGCTGGACATGGGCCAGGACTATCTGGTCCCGCTGCTCGTCGACGTCCTTCAACTTCCGCGCCAACTCGTCGGAGTTTTGCCCGGCGCCGGCGATCTCAAGGCGGGACTCGAAGATCAGCGGTCCTGCGGCTTTTTCCAAAGCGGCGATTTTGGCAATGCAATCGGCCGCGGTGCCGTTCAGCGTTTCCACCTCCGCATCGGTCAGACCGATGACATCCTGAAGGCTCGGAACCTTGAGTGGTGCCTCGCCCCATACTGTCCGTGCGGTGGGGTGGACTCCCAAGGACTTCAACTCCGCAACCTGCCGGAAGAACTGCTGGTAGGCAGCGGGATCCGGGCGGTCTTGCGCGCCGCAGATGGAGCTGGCAATTGCCAAAGTGAGGGCCATTTGAAACTTCATGATTTCCCCTCTTCCTGCCTTACTTTATCGCATTCGCGCGGGGGGAGGGATCGACAGCCGCCGTGGCATTGACGATATCGACTGTCGCGAATCGAGCCCACACTCGCTCACATTCCCGGCTCTGATCCGAGACGCGCGCGTCAGCAAGCGTTGTTCTTGATACGTTGGCGTACTTCCGAAACCACCGACTAAGGCCAATTACACCGTTCAAGACCTAAAGTGCCCTACTTTATCGCATCCGCCAGCACCTTGATCGGACGGTAGGCCGCCAGCCGCACATCCGCCGGCAGAGGCTGCCCGCGGCGCGCCGGTCTGGCAAGGCTCGTGATCTGCGCATTCACCTGTGCCAGCCACTCCTGCTTCGCGGCCGCTGCCGCCGCCTCTTCCTTCTTCTCCTTACTGCTGAGTTTTTTGTGTTTGGCGGGGACAGGCGCCGGCGCCGGCGTCAGATAGTCCAGCAGTTTCAGTCCGGCCTCTCCCAGCGCGGCAAGATCCTTCGACACCGGCAACGCCTCGGCCAACAACATGTTGTCCTGCGCCATCGTCTGGAACACCGCATCGTTGGCGGCCCAAATCTCGAATTGCCGCCGCAGAACGGCCCGGTCTTTCGCATCGCTCGCCGGGTCGGCCACAAAACCGCTTGGCCGCGATTTCCGTCCTTCGCACCACTTCGCTTTCGGGCTGGCATGCGTCCACAAATCGATTCAGCGGCATCACGCCAGTGGGCCGTCCGGTGCGTCCCGTGCCCAATCCGAGCGACTCCACCGCATCCGCCAGCACGCGCACCGGTTCCACCGGCTGGCTGCCGGCGATGCGGTCCAGCGTTCGAAACTGTAATTGGCGCGATGCAGCACGCCGGTGAATTCCAGATTGCGGCTGATCGCCTCCAGCCGCGTATACATGGAGTCCACATCGTTGACGTCCGCCGGCGACCAGAACCGTTCGGCAATGGCCGCCGTGCGCGGCCAAACGCGCGAATCCACGGTTTCCTGGCCCACCAGTTCAGCCCACATGCAAGCCTCGCCGCCCAGGATGCGCGACGCCTGCTCCGGGCGTGAGCGCCGCCGCATCGGGCCCGCCCAGCGGATCCACGCCATAGTGGAACGACGCCGGGCTCAGGTGGTCCAGATAGTAGCCCCACGAGAGAATTCCGCGATACCCCTTCGCCGCCGCCTCGGACAGCGATTTCTGCCCGCGCCACGATTGGATCACCGCGTCGGTGGGAAGGCCGGGCACCAGAATCTCGTCCCAGCCCACCATGGTCTTGCCGTACTTCTGCACGATCTTCAGCAGCCGCTGGTTGAAATACACCTGGATCGCCGCCGCATCCTTCAGCCCATGCTCTTTGGCGAAGGCCTGAATGGTGTCCGACTGGTTCCAGGCCCTGGGATTCACTTCGTCGCCGCCGATGTGGAAGTAGGGATCCGGGAAACAGCTGCGTCATCTCGCCGATGAAGCCATCGAGGAACGCGTAGGTGCTCTCCTTCGACGGGTCCATCACCGACCCGCCCCGTCCGCCCAGCGGCGAAGGGTCCGGGCGTCGAAGCCAGTTCCGGATAACCGGCGAACCAGGCGCCGCTGTGGCCCGGCACGTCGAACTCGGGAATCACGCGGATGCCGCGGTCGCGCGCGTACGCCACGATGTCGCGAATCTGGTCCTGCGTGTAGTAGTCGCCGTTCGATCCCAGCTCGTGCAGGCGCGGGAACCGCTTGCTCTCCACGCGGAAGCCCTGGTCTTCGGAAAGGTGCCAGTGCAGCACGTTGAGCTTCACCGCCGCCATGGCGTCCAGATTGCGCTTGACCACTTCCACCGGCATCCAGTGGCGGCAAACGTCCAGCATCAGCCCGCGCCAGGGGAATCGCGGGCGGTCTTCGATGTGAACGCCGGCCACCTGGAAACCGTCCGGCCCGGGCTGGATCAATTGCGCGAAGGTCGCCAGGCCATGGATCGCGCCTTCCGCGGTGGCGGCCTGGATGCGCGCCTCCGCGCCGGAGACATCCAGCGTGTACGATTCGTCCTCGCCGAGCGTGGGATATTCCGGACCGCCCGCGCAATCGATGACCAGGCGGTGCTGCACCTGGCCGGTAAGATGCCTCACGCCGTGGCGCAGGTTGTATTCCAGGTTCGCCTTCCCGGTGATATCGGCGCGGGGGCCGCCGGCGATGCTATGGTAGTCTCCACCGACATGCATCAGGGTGTTCTGTTTTGGGGCCGCTGACGCCACCTCCGGGCTGAGGGCACCGGCGGTACCGATTGCGCCACCCACGACCGTTTTAGGAAAATCTCTTCGTCTCATCCTCGTACTCCTTTGGTCGCCCTCCCAGAGGCCGGCATCGCGCCAGTCTCTATTGTGTACCCGGCGTCTTCTGTTCTGAGTCCCTACCTCGCCCCTCTCAATGCCTTCCACGCCGTCACCAGCACCTGGATCTGTTCGGCCCGTGGCGGCCCGCCATTCCGCTCCAGCTTGCACCGCTCCCACGCGCCCGCGTAAACCTGTTCCAGGCTCGATTGGCTGAGCAGGGCGTACCGGTGGCGCAATTCGGCCAAGTCCGCCGGCGAGAGCGGCGCATCCGGGGAGAAGTCTGGGCGATTTGCCATATTCGCCTTCTGTTCGCCTTCGAGTTAAGCTCGCCGTGCGCCCGGCATGCAACCCAATATTTGAAGGTTGATTTTGGCACCTACGGCGACCAACTCGCCGATGCCCCGGAGCACCGCGGGACTATCCCACACCCGCCTGCCTCCAACACGGACCGGGCCTACGGGCAGATGGAAGCAGGAAGGGGCTGAGCTGGTTGTGGGCGGACGAAAGGGTGCGTCTGCAGGAGGCATGGCGGTGCTACTCAGTTAACCTTCGCCGGAGCAGGCGTCGGACACACAGCACCGGTCCGGGTATATACTTCCGTCCAGGATTCGAATCGCCAACACTTCAGCCCCGATCGCGCAAGAGGAGGAATGATATGCGAACCGGACGATTTCTTCACTGTAGAGGCGCTGTCGCACTGGGTCTCGCCGTTAGCCTGATCGCTACGAGAGGGCCTCTGGATGCCCAAAAAAAAGCCACAGTTAAAATCAAATCCACCGACATCGGTGGGGTGGTCTCAAGCGGCAACGGCCCCGAGGCCGGCGTTTGGGTGATTGCAGAGACAACGGACTTGCCGACGCACTATATCAAAGAGGTTGTCACTGACGATCACGGACGCTACCTGATCCCGGATTTGCCCGAAGCAAAGTATATGGTCTGGGCACGTGGCTATGGACTTGTAGACTCTCCGAAAGTGGATACTTGAGAGTACCGAATTCCCCAATCAGTCAGCCTTCGATTCTGCCATCTGCGTGGTCAGCCGGGAGTGCTCGATACTCAGGTCGATCCACTGGTCAACCAGGCGTTTGAACCGCTTGTGGGCTGTGATCCGGCGGCGAAGTTCCTTCACGCATTCCTGGCGAACGTACTCCGTGCGGCTCTTCATCTGACGGGTATAGCTGATCTGCCAGTAGGCTCCGGTTTGGTTTTTGGGGTCCTTGTACTGGCGGGTGAGCGAGCCCGGACGCATCGGGCCGATCTCCAGTAGCGCCCTCTTGATCCGATCAATCCTCTGCTCGATCTGTTGAATCCGTTTCTGGCTCATGAGTCCTCCTTTTGGGTGGCTAGTATAGCATATATACGCTATACTATGCCCGATCAATTATCAATACCCACAACCCGAAGTTCGAGCCGACCGGCAAGGAGGCTGCTTCATGCTTTGGAACCATTGGTGGAATCTGGTGTGCGATTTGCAGCCCGCTTGCGCCCGCACCCGGACCTTCCTCTGGATGTCCCTCTGTCTGGCGGGAATGACCATTCGTAAGGATCTGCTGGGGGTCACCAGCATCGTCCGCGCCCTGGGCCTGGAGCCGGCCTGTTACGACCGCCTCCTGGACTTCTTCCACAGCCCGGCCCTGGATCTAGACAAGCTCACCCGCGCCTGGTGCGCTCTGCTCTTCCGGCTAGACCCCGGCATCCTGCGCATCGATGGCAGGCCGGTTCTGGTTGGCGACGGAATCAAGGTTGCCAAGGCCGGTCGCAAGATGCCTGGAGTCAAGAAACTCCATCAAGAATCCGAGTCCAATAACAAGGCCGAGTACATCTTCGGCCACTCCTGCCAGGCGGTCGCTGTGCTCACACAAGCCTTGTCCAGTGTATTTGCCTTGCCTTTGGCCTGTCGCATCCACGAAGGCACGGTGTTTTCCAACCGCGACCATCGAACTCTGCTCGACAAGATGATTCTGCTGCTCGGCTCACTGGGGCTGAATCAGCCGTTCTACTTCGTCGCCGACGCCTACTATGCCAGCGGCAAGGTAGTGCGCGGGTTGCTGGCCCATGGAAACCACTTGGTCACGCGCGTCAGATGCAATAGCGTAGCTTTCTTCCCGGCCACACCCCCGCCGCCACATCGGCTGCGGCGTAAGGGTAGACCCGCCAAGTACGGCAAGAAGGTCAACATCGCGACTCTGCTGAAAGATGTCGGCCAACTCCAGGAGGCGCCCAGCCCCGTCTACGGCGAAAACGGTGTGACCCTTCGCTTCCGCTCCGCCGACCTGTTGTGGCGCCCTGTCGGTATTCTCGTCCGCTTCGTCGCGGTGCTTCATCCACAGCGCGGCGTCATCCTGCTGATGTGCACGGACCTGACCCTCCCCGCTTTGGACATCATCCGCATCTATGGCCTGCGTTTCAAGATCGAAGTGTCCTTCAAGCAGGCCATCCACGTCATCGGCGCCTATGCCTATCACTTCTGGATGGCGGCCATGACGCCACTACGGCGCGTGAGCGGCAACCAATACCTGCACCGCAAATCGGAGGCCTACCGCAACGCCGTGCGTCGCAAGATCGCGGCCTACCATCGCCACATCCAACTGGGGCTCATCGCCCAAGGCTTACTGCAGATTCTCTCCGCGACCAACCCCACGCTGGTCTGGCAGTCCTTCGGCTCGTGGATCCGAACTGTTCGCCCGGGACTGGCCCCCTCCGAACAGGTTGTGGCCATTGCCCTCCGCCATACCCTCCCGGAATTTCTCGCAAGTACCGCCAAACCCTCAATCCTCGTGAAATTCATCCGCGACCGCTTGGATCTATCCAGAACCGAAGGAAACAGTTTGGCGGCATGAGAAACCAACCCCAGATATCGGTACTCTCAAGTGGATACTACGCCGGGAAATGTATTTGTTTACCGGCTTCCCAGAGTGGCATCGGTCAACTGGATGCCTTCGACTGGCGCTTGAGAACTACACTGGGTGAAGAATGAAACCGGGCAAGTACGACCGCAGGCACCATGTACTGATCAGTGGTGACGAATTGCGGGAATTGAAGTTGCTGGCGCTGCCGGAATCATTCGGTTTAGAAGGCCGGTTGCAGCGATATCAAGGAAAGCGTCCCATCGGGTTGTATCGGTGGGATTTGGAGTGCTTGTTGGAAACGTTGTCACTGGAAATGACAGATCGGCCCCGGCATCCGCGCCTGCGGAAAAGGGATATCGCTGCACTGAGGTCATTGCATGATCGTTTGCGCAGGGAGTACGACGCGGCGCATGGCGGTACCGCTCCTTAAACGCGAACGACCCGGCTTGGATTCTGGCGTTGTGTGCGCCTCGATTTCTTTCTGTGCCTGATCCGCGGTTTGAGTTTCAGGACTGGATGGCCACCATGCCGGTAAGTTTTCTCGATTGGTCGAAAGCCGGCATGGTCAACCAGTTCCAGAATCTGGTGTCCAGGGAACCGCTGTAGTGCCACAAGCAAAGCGAAGGTATCTTTGCCTTGCTGCGATCCGGTACGCAACACGCTCATCAGGATCTGCTGCGTGCGAGCGCCGTTCCAGGTCCGATTGCCGCCCCACACCTTGCGCGCGATGACGGCCGGTCGAATCGCGCGCTCGGCAGCGTTGTTCGTCGCATCCAAGCCGGGACAATGCAGGAATGTGAACAGATAAGGTTGCTCGTGCCGTAGATGCTTGGCCAATCGAATGTTTTGGGGAACGCGGAAGGTCCGGCCCAATAATTCGTCCAGGCCGGCTTCCAGCCGTCCGGTGGCCACCGCCAAGCCGCGCAGTGTCATCTGCTGGTTCGCGTGGCGGTCTCGCAGGTCCAGAGCATGTTGCAGAAACCCTTTCACCTGACGGGCAAACTGGCTTGCAGAAGGCGAACTGATTTCGACGATGTCTCGGCAGCGTCGAATCAGGTGGGCCAGGCAGCTTTGGTGATTGGCCTTTTCGAAGCCATAGTACAAGCGGAGCCCGTCGTGTAGCAGCCAGCCATCATAGTCCGCCCCCAAAACTTTGGCCGCTTGAGCGAAGCCCCTTCCCGGCAGAATGGAATACACGGTGACGGCTTCGCTGACGGCCACCCACAGCCACTGCAAACGACCTCCCACCCGCCAGCCGGTCTCATCCATCCAGTTGACCAAACTGCTCCGTGCCGTCACGATCAATTGTTCATAGGTGGGCGCGGCTCGTTCGGCCATCCGTGCCAAGGCTCGGTAGATGCCGGCGCGGCTCACTTGCAAACCGAACCCTAGTTGCAGCACCTTACTGGTCTGACCCAGCGACAGGCCTACCTGCTTGTTCAGGTGCGCCCCCAGCGCCAACGCCTCCGGCCCCAGTTGCACATTTGCTGCTCCCAGCGCATCGGAGGTTTGCAGAGGGTGCCGGCCTTGGGTATGCGCGCCGCAGTTCAGGCATTGACCGACCTCCACATCGAAACGCCGAACCAGTGTGAGGCGGACGATTTCTTCCTGGTATTGCGGTTCCACCCGTTGCACGCAGACTGTGCCACCGCAACGCAGACACTGTCGCGGAGCGGGAACGGCTAGCTCTTCATCGACGCGTTGCGGCACAGGACGACAAGCCCGCTGCCCATAGGCGAGCCCCGGTTTTCGTCCCGGAGGTTTGGGATTGGATTTCGGCTGGCCCTTGGAAAAGGGTGCGGCCTGACGCTTGGTAGCGCGCCGGGCTGCTTCCAGCTCTTTTTCCAGCCGCTGATTCTCGCTTTCGAGCCGCTCTTTCTCCTTCCGGAGCCGCTCGTTTTCCTCGCGAAGACGGCTGTTCTCGCGTTGCAACTCGCGCAACCGTTCGTTGGACTGGGTCGCTCCCGGCGCTTTCATCCACCATACGTTAACCGAAGTCCGAGAATATGTCCAGCGAAATCTTCAATCGACTTGGGGGATTGCTCGGGCGAACGCAGAAGGCGGTAAACAATTACCCGGGAAAGCTAGCTGATCTGAGGCCAGCGGTGGCCCGGGACAGAAGAACCGCAGCGCAATATTACCCCGCGAATTATTGGTACGCGATGTTGAAGATTCCGGATAAGGACGAATTTCCAGGCACTGGTCCCAGCGGTAACGGGATCTCACCGAATGTCAAGAGCCAGGGCCAATGGCTCCACTTGATCAAGACCGATAGTTGCGAGTCCTGCCACCAACCCGGGAGTGAGTATACCCGTACGATACCTTCACTGTTTCGCAACTTTGATTCTCCAGCACAGGCGTGGCTGCGCCGCGTTCAGTCCGGCCAGGCTGGGAACGCGATGATGGGCGGCCTGACACAACTGGGCACGGCGCGAGCGACGGCTGAGTTTGGCGCCTGGACCAGCCGAATTGCGGGTGGCGAACTCCCTAGGGAAACGCCTCCCCGGCCACAGGGCGTTGAGCGCAACGTTGTGATCACTCAATGGGATTGGGCCGACCCGAAGGCGTACCTCCACGACGAAATCGCGAGCGACCGGCGTAATCCGCGCGTGAATGCGAACGGTTTGATTTACGGCTCGCCCGAGGAAAGCCGCGACTACCTGCCGGTGCTCGATCCGGTGCACAACACCATCAGCCAGGTGAAGGTTCCGTATCGTGATGCGAACACGCCGGGGCAGCCCAAGCCCCTACAGGCGTCACCTTTTTGGGGGGACGAGGCGATCTGGGACAGCCCTTCGGAGCGCGCCAGAACTGACCCACCTGTGCTTGCCAAAAATGACCCAGGCAGTCTGTAGCTGAGCCACACTCTCGCTGGCAGCCGCGCAAAACGTGGCGCCGTTTCCGTTACAGTGTTGATTTCGTAATGAGCCGGAGGTTTGCGCCCTGGAGAGGAGTAGATTCCCCCCCAGGGCAGGAGCTTCTGGGAGTCATCACCTCCCATGGGCCCTACCGAGAATCTTACAGGTCCGCGCAAAAGGCAAGCGGGTGGGCGACGGCAGCAATCCGGGCGTCGGCCGCGGCAGCGGTGTTGCCTGCTCAAAGGGTGCGAGCAACGCTTTCATCCCCGCCAGGCGGGCCAGCGCTATTGCGGGGAGGACTGCCGGAAGGCGGCGCGGAAGTGGTCGCGTTGGAAGGCCCAGCAGCGATACCGGGAGACGGTTGCCGGCAAGGCAAAACGCAACGAGCAAAGCCGGTGTTACCGGCAGCGCGCGAAAACCCGGGAAGCATCAGATCCAGAGGCGGTTAAGCAGGCCGCGAGGGTAACCACTACCGCACTTTTTTTTCGAGCACGCCTGCGACCGGCCGGGGTGCTACGAGCGATTCGCGCCAGAGCGGCGAAGTCCCTTGCAGCGTTTTTGTTCGCAGGACTGCCGGCGTGCGCTGGAACGGGTTGAGGAGCGGGAGCGGCGCTGGAAACAGGCGCGCATTTAATCTGGAGATATTGATCCTGCGGCAGTGCTGGCCGTACATTCAGCCTGTCGATGCAACTGGAGTTTCACCAGATCGAGCGGCGGTGGGAGCATTTGCGAGTGCGCCACCCGGCGCGGCAGCGGCGACTGCTGGCGTCACTGGCGGAAGTGGGCCAGCAAACGCCCATCGTGGTGGTGGCGGCCGAAGGCCAGGCTGACCGTTACGTGGTGATCGACGGCTACAAGCGGATCGCGGCGCTGGAGCAACTGGGCCGGGACACAGTGGAAGCGGTGGTATGGCCGATGAGCGAGGCCGCCGCAGTGCTGTTGGACCGCTCGCTGCGATTATCCGAACACGAGACTGCGCTGGAGTTGGGCTGGCTGCTGGCGGAGTTGGCGCGGCGTTTCGGCTACGGGCTGGAGGAGTTGGCGCGCCGGTTCGACCGCAGTGTGAGTTGGGTATCGCGACGGCTGGCACTGGTGGAAGTTCTGCCGGAAGCGATCCAACGGCAGGTGCGCGAGGGCAAGATTCCGGCGCAGGTGGCATTGAAGTTTCTGGTGCCGGTGGCCCGCCAAAGCCTGGAGGATTGCCAGCGGATGGCGGCGATCTTCGCCCAGCATCACTGCGATACGCGTGAGGCGGGCCAACTGTATGCTGCGTGGCGCAAAGGTTCGCCGGCAATCCGCCAACGCATTCTGGACGATCCCGAGTTGTTCTTCAAAGCGCAGCGGCAGGCGCAGGAGCAAGCACCGGCCGGGACCGGCGCCGAACTGTTACGCGATCTGGAAATGGCTGTGGCGATTGTGAACCGCGCACAGCGGCGACTGGCGGGCGCGGCTGCCATGGAGGTGGATGACCAGCAAGCGAAAGCCGCGCGGTATCAGATCGAACGCATTCAAAAGCAACTCCATCGCATCGACGAAGACATCCAAGCGGAGAAGAAACCCCATGTTGAGCCAGGCACAACGGACCACGATTCTGGAACTGAATGCGCAACGGGTGAGCAAACGAGAGATCGCACGGGTGCTGGGAGTCTCGCGCGTAGCAGTACGCAAAGTCCTGCGATCCAACTCGACAACCCTGCCGGAACTGCATCGAACCGAGAAGGCGGAGCCCTACCGGCAACAGATCCTGGAGCTTTTCGACAAGTGCCAGGGGAATCTCGTGCGAGTCCATGAGGAACTGATGGCGGCGGGCGCGGAGATGTCGTATGCCGCGTTGACCTCGTTCTGCCGGCGGCATGGAATCGGATACGCGCCGCCCACGCCGGCGGGCCAGTATGATTTCGCGCCTGGGGAGGAGATGCAGCACGACACGTCTCCGCATGAGCTCGAACTGGACGGCAGGAAACGCAAGGTGCAGACCGCGTCTGCGGTGCTGTGCTACTCGCACATGCTGTTCTTCCAGTGCTACCCCACCTTCCGGCGTTTCGACTGCAAGGTGTTTCTCACCGAAGCGCTACGCTACTTCGGCGGGGCCGCAGCCCGCACCATGATCGATAACACGCACGTGGTGGTGCTGCGTGGCAGCGGGCGCGACATGGTGCCGGTGCCGGAGATGGCTGCTTTTGGCGATCGTTTCGGCTTTCAGTTCGTGGCGCACGCGATTGGCAATGCCAACCGTTCGGGACGGGTGGAGAGGCCTTTCCATTTCATCGAGCATAACTTCCTGGCGGGGCGCACCTTCCGTAGTTGGGAGGACCTGAATCAGCAGGCGCGGCAGTGGTGCGATAAGGTCAACTCGACTTACAAGAAACATATCCGCGCGGTTCCGCGAGAACTGTTCGCGGTCGAGCGGCTGCATCTGAAGCCGCTGCCGTCGTGGATTCCGGAAGTCTACCGGCTGCAGCAGCGGCTGGTCGATATCGAAGGCTACGTGGCGCTGAACAGCAACCGCTACTCGGTCCCGGTGGAGTGGATCGGCCGGCGCGTGGAGGTGCGCGAGACCAGGGACAAGATCGAGATTCAGCTCGACGCCCGCCGCCTGGTCACGCACCGGCGCATCGCCGAAGCCGAGCACCAGCGGGTGATGCTGGCGGAGCATCGTCCGCCGCGCGGCCACAGAGACGCTCGGCCCGATCCGCATCCTGAAGAGCAGGCCATCGTCACCGCCGCGCCGGAACTGGCCGGCTATGTCGTGGGGTTGAAACAGCACAGCCGCAAGGTGGTCACGCTTGCCCTGCGGCAACTCCTGCGGTTGGTGCGCGAGTATCCGCGCGAACCGCTGGTGGGAGCGGTCGAAGAGGCCGCCCGTTATGGGTTATACGATCTGGACCGGCTGGAGAGGATGATCCTGCGCCGCGTGACGCGCGAATACTTTCTGCTCGATGAGGGGCCGAACGATGACTGAAGAGCTGGAACAACTGCTAAAGAATCTCAAGCTCAAGCGCATCCTGGAGATCTATGACGAACAGTTGCGCGCCGCCGACAAGGACGACATCAGCTACTCGGAGTTTGTCACGCGACTGGTGCGCGCGCAGTTTCAGGCCCGGCAGGAGGGCGCGCTGGAGTGGCGCATCCAGCGCGCCAAGCTGCCCGAGCGCTGGACGCTGGAGACGTTCCCCTTCGCGCGCCAGCCGGGCGTCAACCGCAAACAGATCCGCGGGTTTGCGGAGCTGGAGTTCATCGCCAAGGCGGAAAATATCGTGTTCGTCGGCAAGACCGCCGTTGGCAAAACCGGATTAGCTTCCGGCCTGCTGATGAAGGCGTTGGAGAACGGCTACCGGTGTCAATTTATCAAGGCCCAGGACCTGTTCGATGAAATGTATGCGTCGCTGGCGGATCGTTCGACGCGGCAGTTGCTGAATCGTCTGGCGCGGCTGGACGTCCTTTTGATCGACGAATTTGGATATTTGAATCTGAAACCGGAGCAGTCGAACATCTTTTTCAAGCTGATGGAAGAACGCTACCGGCGGCGTCCCACAATCCTCACCACGAATCTCGTCTACGACGAGTGGCCCAATTTTCTGGGCAACCGGCCCATGGTAGAGGCCTTGCTGAGCCGGTTGCGGCATTACTGCCACACGGTCGTCATCGACGGCCCGCCATTGCGCGAACCGCAAGGCTGAGGACGCCAGCATGGACGGCCAGGAAGAATATGTTCGCCAGGTGCTGGAGGCGTACCGCAAGACGTCAGGCACAATGGGCACGGTCCGCCGTGCTGACCGTCTGCTGGCGGCGCAACTATACGAGCGAGGCATTTCTGTGAGTGTGATTGAAAATGCATTCGTGCTGGCGGCGACGCGCCGCC
>CAWKYG010000005.1:0-76111 GCA_963853855.1 uncultured Solibacteraceae bacterium
GACTCTCCGCCTGCTATCGCAGAGCCACGCTCCCCGACAGCCCCAGGCTTCGCGACGATCCACCCGCCCAGATCTTGTAGGTGCCACCGGCAACCTCGAAGGCGTCCTTTGCCTCGTCGAAGATCGAGAGGTACAACGGGTCGACCGCCAGGCTCACGGTCTTGCTTTCGCCCGGCGCCAGTTCCACCTTTTGCCAGCCGATCAGCCGCTTCGGCGGCTCGCCCGCGCTGGCCGGCATCGTCGCATACACCTGCGCGATCTCCTTGCCGGCGCGCCTGCCGGTGTTCTTTACGCTGAACGAGACACCCACGCCGTTCCCCGCAGCCGTGGCGCGTAGACCGGAATACGCAAAAGTGGTGTAAGACAGCCCGTGCCCAAACGCGAACAGCGGCACCTTGTCGCGGGCGTCGTACCACTTGTATCCCACTTCCAGATTCTCGGTGTAAGGGATGTCGAACGCCGGCATGGCGCCCCGTCCGCCCCGTCCCGCGCCGGGTGGGGGCATCAGGTTCATCCCCGCGATCTCCGGATGCGGCAGATCGCTCTCAGCCTTGGCGAAACTCACCGGCAGTTTGCCCGAGGGATTCACATCGCCGAACAGAATGTTGGCGATGGCCTGCCCGCCGCCGATCCCCGGGAACCACGCTTCCAGAATGCCGTTCACTTTGTCGGCCCACGGCATGGTCACCGGGCCGCCCGTCTCCGCCACCACGATGGTGTGCGGGTTGGCTGCCGCCACCGCACTCACCAGGTCGTCCTGTTTGTCCGGAAGCGACAGGGTGGCCGCGTCCCGTCCTTCACTCATCGGCTGATTGACGAACACAATCGCCACCTGCGCGCTCTTCGCCAGGGCCGCCGCGGCCGCCACATCCGCGCCCTCGTTGAATTCCACCTTTGCGCCCGGCGCTTTCGCCCGGATGTACTTCAGCGGCGAAGACGGGAAATACTCCGTACCGCCGCGCCCCCCAAATCCGAATCCCCGCCCGCCCGGCTGAACCTGCCCCGCAGGCGGTGGCGCCGCATTGCCACCCGGCGGATCCACCTGCGCCGATCCGCCACCGGAGGGCACGCCCACATCGGCATGCGATCCAATCACCGCAATGGATTTCAGCGTCGCGCCATTCAGCGGCAACTGGGCGCCCGCATTCTTCAGCAGCACGATGCTCTCCTCGGCGATCCGCTGCGCGTCTTCCAGGCCCTTGAACACATCCACCACGCTCCGCCGGGCCGGCGGATTGTCGAACACGCCCACCGCAAACATGCTGCGCAGGATCCGGTGCACCGCATCGTTCACTCGCGCCTCCGGCACCTCGCCGCTCTCCACCGCCTTCTTCAATGCCTCGCCGAAGAAACCGCTGCCCGGCTCCTCCTGGTCCAAACCAGCCAGGATCGCTTTCGTAGTGCTGTGCGTTCCGCCCCAGTCCGACATCACGAATCCTTTGAACCCGAAGTCCTTCTTCAGTACCTGGTTCAACAGGTAATCGTTCTCGCAATCCCAGTCGCCGTTTACTTTGTTATAGCCGCACATGAAACCGGCCGCGTCCGAGAGCCGGTACGCAATCTGGAACGCCAGCAGATCGCTCTCGCGCATGGAGCGCTTGTCCAGAATCACGTTGCCGATATTGCGCCCGGTCTCCTGGTCGTTCAACGCATAGTGCTTCAGATCGCCCATGATCTGCTGCGACTGCAGGCCCTTCATGAGCATCCCCACCGTGGTGCCGGCCAGAATCGGATCCTCGCCCGCATACTCGAAGTTGCGCCCGTTGCGCGGTTCGCGCGTGATGTTCACGCCGCCGCCGATCGACATGTTGTAGCCCTGGTCGCGCAGCTCCCGGCCGATCACCTGGCCGTACAGCAGCGCCATCTCCGGGCTCCAGCTCGCCGCCGCGCCCAGTGCCGAGGGCAGCAGCGTGGAATACCGGCTCTCGGCCGCGCCGCGCGTCACGCCCACCGCCGAATCGGCCATGTTGAGATCGGGAATGCCCAGGCGCTCGATCCCCGGCACCCATCCCGCGCCGCCATTGGATCGCCGCGTGGTGGGAACCGCCGCCGCGCCGCCCCGGCCGCCGCCGCTCCCGTGCAGGAGCTGGATTTTCTCGTCCAGCGTCATTTTCCCGATCAGCAGGTCCGCCCGCTGATCTGGAGAGAGTTTCTGGTCCGACCAGGGACCGGTCACCGGCGGCGTTCCGCCACGCCCGCCACGCCCGCCCTGCGCTTGCGCCGGCGGCGCCGGCCAAAGGGCAAATAGTCCGGCCACCACTACGGCGGCAGCTTTCGATTGGTGCAGCATGGCACCTCCTGTTCCTGGAAACCGCATGATAACTCGCGGCGTACCCGCTGGCGTATCCTCAAATAGACAATGCCGTCCGAACCCGCGATCCTGACCACCACCGTCGGCTCCTATCCCGATTCCCGACTGGCTCGCCGCCCTGCCCAGCGAGCAGGCGCGCCTCGACGCCACCCGCGTGGTCTTCGACATCCAGCGCCAGGCCGGCATCGACCTGCCCACCGACGGCGAACTCTACCGCTTCGACGTCAACCATCCCGACACCAACGGCATGATCGAGTACTTCATCCGCCCCATGGCCGGCGTCCGGGCGCAGGTGGGCCGCAGCGATCACGAAGCCTTCGCGCGCACGCACGCCATGCGGTTCCGCCGCAAGGCCGCGGGCGTGGTGGAAGGGCCGCTCGGCGAAGGCTCGCTCAATCTGCTGGCCGATTGCGAACTCGCCGCCAGCGTTGCCGGCGGGCCGTTCAAGTTCACCGTCACCAGCCCCTACATGCTGGCGCGCACCCTGCTCGACCGGCATTACGGCGACTTCGAAGACCTGCTGATGGCCATCGCCGGCGTGCTGGCCGCAGCAGGTGGCCGGCCTGCCCTGCGCCTGCCTGCAGGTGGACGAAGCCAATATCCCCGGCAACCCGTCCGACGGCCCGCATCGCCGCCGCGGCCATCAATCGCGTGCTCGACTGCCTTCACCGGAACGCGCGCCGTCCACCTCTGCTTCGGCAACTACGGCGGCCAGACCATCCAGAAGGGCGAGTGGCGCGCGCTCACCGATTTCCTCAACCAGTTGCACGTCGATCACCTGGTGCTGGAGATGGCGCACCGCTCCGCCGCCGATCTGGAAGCGCTGCGGGACGTCGACCCGCGCATCCGCCTGGGCATCGGCGTGGTGGACGTGAAGGTCAATCACGTCGAAACGCCCGAAGAGATCGCCGCCGCTCTGGAGCGCGCCGAAAAGCGTGCTGGGGCCCGGCCGCGTCGCCTGGATCCATCCCGATTGCGGCTTCTGGATGCTGAAGCGCTCCGTGGCCGACCGCAAAATCGCGGCGCTGGCCAAGGGGCGCGACCTGTACCTGGGGCGCGCATGATCGCCTATCCGCGACCGCGCCACCGGCGCGCACGTCTGGCAGGTGACCGAAGGCACCGGCCATCAGCCACCCCACCTACTTCCTGCAAAGCTCGTTCTTCCCCGGCGGCCGCGAGATCTTCTTCACCTCTTACCGGACCGGCTGCGGCGCAGTTGTTCGAAGCCTCGCTCGATTCGGGCGACACTGCGCCAGATCACCAGCGGCGAAGCCATCCATCCGTTTTCCGCCGCGCTTCATCCCGATGGCGAAACCCTGGTCTTCACGCGCGGCGGCGGCCTGTGGGCCATCCATCGGCACACCCTCGCCGAGCGCCGCATCGCCGACCATCCCGGCGCCCAGTTGGGCGAATGCTCCATCAGCCGCGATGGCGAATGGCTCACCGCCGCCTTCAAATCCGGCGCGCAGTGCGGCCTGGTCGCCGGCCGCTTCGATGGCTCCGGCTGGCACACCATTCCGTTTCCGCGCACCGTGATTCACCCGCAATTCCATCCGCTCGAGCCGGAATGGATCGAGTTCGCCGGCGACCCGGCCCCGCGCATGCACCGCGTCCGCCGCGACGGCACCGGCCTCGAATGCCTCTACCAGCACGGCAACGACGAGTTCCTGGTGCACGAGACCTTTCTCGGCGACACCGGCGACCTGGTCTTCACCGTCTGGCCGCGCGCCCTCTGCCGCATGGATTGGACCACGCGCGAAATCCGCACCATCGCCGAGTACAACGCCTGGCACATCGCGCCGGACCGCCGCGGCCGGCGCATCCTCTGCGACACCAACCATCCCGACGAAGGCCTGCAGATCATCGACGCCGCCACCGGCGCGCGCCGCCCGCTCTGCCTCAGCGAATCGAGCAACCAGGGCACGCAGTGGCGCCAATCGCGCTACGCCCTGGCCGAGGATTTCGCCGCACGCCGCGCAACGCCCTGAGCTGGATGGAAAACGCCGCCGATACCGTCTACGGCCCGCAGTGGACCCATCCGCACCCTTCCTGGTCCACCGACGAAACCAAGGTCGCCTTCGCCAGCGACCGCACCGGAACCACCCAGGTGTACGTGGCCGATATCCCTTACGGCTTCACCACCTGACCGTCCTTCATCACAAACGCCACCCGCTCCAGCACAGTCACATCCGCCAGCGGATCGCCGTTCACCGCAATCAAATCCGCGTACTTGCCCGCCGTCACCGTACCCACCCGGTCCGTCCAGCCCAGCAGATCCGCCGCATTCACCGTCGCCGCCTGAATGGCCTGGAGCGGGGTCAAGCCCCGCCGCGTCATGGCCGCGAATTCGTGCGCGTTCAGGCCGTGCGGATACACCGCCGCATCGGTGCCGAACGCCACCTTCACGCCGGCCCGCATGGCCGCGCCGATGTTCTCACCGGCAACTCGCATCACCACCTGGGCCTTTTCCAGAACCCCGGGCGTCATGCCCAGCCGGCTGGAGTTCTCCGGAAACCAGTCCAGCAGGTACAGGGTCGGCACCAGGTACGTGCCGTGCTCCTTCATCAGGCGAATGCACTCGGCGTCGATGTACGTGCCGTGCTCGATCGAATCCACACCCGCCAGCACGGCATTGCGGATTCCCAGCGCGCCGTGCGCGTGTGCCGCCACCTTGCGTCCCAGGCCGTGCGCCGCCCCCACGATGGCGCGCATCTCCTCCGGCGAATACTGCTCCAGCGCCGGATCGTCGCCTTCCGACAGCACTCCGCCCGTGGCCATGAACTTGATTACGTCCGCGCCGTACTTGATGTCCCGGCGCACCATCGCGGTCACGCCATCCACGCCGTTCGCCACGCCGTCTTCCGGACCTTCAAACTGCGGCGCCAGAAAGTTCTCGTCGAAATGGCCTCCCGTGATGCTCAACGGCGGTCCGGACGCCACCATGCGCGGACCCGGCACATCGCCCGCATTGATGGCATCGCGCAGTGCGATATCCGCATAGCCGTGCGCTCCCAGATTGCGGACCGTGGTGAATCCCGCTTCCAGGGTCACCCGGGCGTTCCGGGCGCCCATCAGCGCCTCGCGCGGCACCGAGACATGCAGGTGCGCCGGGCCGATCATGTTGGGCGCCATGGTCAGGTGCGTGTGGCAGTCGATCAGCCCCGGCAATACCGTCTGATTACCCAGGTCGATGACGCGCGCCCCGGCCGGCACTTTCGACGCCAGTTCCGCCGCATTGCCCACCGCCGCAATCCGCCCGCCTTCGATCAGAATCATCTGCCGGGTATGGTACTGGCCGCTGTGAACATCCAGAATCCTGCCGGCCTTCACCACTATGGGGGCGGTTTGTGCGGCGGTGGCCAGGCAGGCGAGCAGTAAGACACAAGTGCACCGTTGGAGCATTTGGCTAATATACAACGGACGCCCGAACACTTAGCGGAATAGTGAAGCCCGCACCCGGAGCGATAAGGTCCGCAGGATGCCGCCGCCATGCTCTACAGGCGCCTCGTGCTCCTCCGGCAATGTCAGGTGCCGGCGAGCGATCTCCTCGTCGAGCACCCTTTGCGCCACCCCGATAAACGAACTCCGGTGCGCCGCCGTTTCCAGCAGTTTCTCCTCGCTCATCGAGGCATAGTAGGTTCGAAAGGCCTGCTCCTGGACTCCCATAGGCGCCTCCTTCCACCTTCAATATAGGACGCATTCCTCCCTAATACAATGACCCGCGGATGATCCCAATGATCCGGACTGACCCCAAAGAGCCATCGCGAGTACCCGGACCGGGCCGATGAGATAGTTGCAAGTCAATTTAAGGGAGTACTCCATGTCACCATCAGCCGTTTCACTCACTTCCGCTTCCGGTCAGACGCAAGCGCAGAACCCCATGAAAGAAATCATGCAGGATTTCAAACAACTGGCCAGTGCCCTCAAGTCCGGGGACCTGAGCGGCGCCCAGAAAGCCTACTCCGCGCTGCAGCAATTGCTGCCGGATCAGTCGCAGGGTGGCAACCCGGTCAGCACCGATTTCGCGGCCCTCGGCAAAGCTCTCCAGTCAGGCGATCTCAGCACCGCGCAGAGCGCCTTCTCGCAGTTGCAGAACGATTTGCAGTCCGCGAGTCAGTCCGGCAGCGCAAACAGCCTGACCCAGGCGATGAAGGGTCACCATCATCACCACCACGCGTCCAGCAGCCAGAGCAGCACCGCCAGTTCCACCACCACCGCCTCCTCCGGGACTACCGGCCAGATCGTCAATGTTCTCGCGTGAAAAGGCTACTGCACGCGCACGGCATACAGCGACGTCCGCGCGGCGATAAACAGGGTCCGCCCGTCCTTGCCGCCGAACACCACCTGCAGCGGACGCTCCGGAACCTCGATGGTGTCGATCAGCTTGCCCGCCGGAGTGTACACATAGACCTGCCCGGCGGCGAGATACACATTCCCATGGCTGTCCGTGGTCACCGCCTCGCCACCCTGATTCGACGAAGAGTTTCATGTCCGCCAGGCTGCCGTCCGGCCGCACCGTCCCGACCCAGGTCCGGACCTCCGCCTCGTCGGTGACGTAAAACGGCTTGCCCGGAGTGGCCCGGCGCCAGTCCGAATCCGCGCAACAGCGCGCTGCTCTTGACGCCCCAGCTCATCGCCCCGCTGACGAAATCCTCGCCCGCCGGAAGGAACGTGGTCCCATCCGGCGAAACATATTGCCGGTACGGTTTCCCCAGCGCGCCGGCGTTCACGCCGCCAGTCGCCCACCGGCAGCACGGCGTCATACCCGGCCGCGTGCCTCCACCGCTTGCGGCTGTAACAGCGTGATTCCGTCGTCCTCCGCGTCCGGCCGGAACGTGTACACCGTGCCGTTTCCCGCGTAGGAAACCACCATCAGATTGCCCGCCTGGTCGAACGCCAGGTTGATCGGGTCGAGCGGATTGTCGCGCACCGTCGAGAGTTGGCGTTCCGCCGCCGACCAGCGATAGATGCGCTGCCAGTGGCGTCCACAAAGTAGAAATCGCCCGCGGGATCTACCGCTCCTCCGGAAATATTGAAGAATCCGCCCGCCAGTTTCTCCACCCGTGCGCCGGCCGTATTTCGGCGCCGGCGAGCCACCGGCGCACTGCCCGAGACGTTCAGCCAGGCGAACTCCCGCTGCCGGATCCCGCGCGCGTGCGTCTGCATCGTAAACCGCGTCATCGAACGACACCTTGCTGTTGCTGTAGCAGTGGATATTGCGGAACCGGATGATTCTTCGATCTCGAGACCTTGATGGCCCACGGAAACGGCTGAAACGAGCTGATCACACGATAGATGTGGAAGTTCGCCACCGTGATATTGCTGCGACCCTTCGATCTCCAGCGGCAGTGCGAACCCGCCCTCGCCGCGCTCCTCTTCCGTCTGCAGCGCATAAAGCTGCCAGTTGGACACGTTGTGCAGTTGCACTTCGTAGCGCACGTGATGCTCGCTGGACATCTGGTAAACCCGGCCTGCGGTCGACGTGTTCGAAACCAGCATGCCCGCCTGCGCGAACGTGCTGGGTGTCCAGATATCGAAGAATGTGCCGCCTCCGCCATCGGTCACCCACAGGCTGGGATACTGCCCGTCCCAGCGCCGTGCAAGCTCCGGGTCGGCGGTGTGCGTGTTGTTGTAGGGATTGTCGCGGCTGCCGTCCAGCCGGTTGGTGCCGTGCCCGCCCAGAAAGCGCACGTCGTTCATCATGGAATTGGCGCCCGCCATCCACTTCGCCGCCACTGCCCGCGGATTGATGCCGTTCGTGTACAGCCCGATCCCGATCACGATATTGGTGCCGCCCGTGCGGCGCTTCGATCAGCGCCTTGGGTCCGCCCACGCCTTGAAATGCCGGCGTGCCATCCAGCAGATCGATCTGGGTAGCGCTGGGGTGCAGCCCGATCAGGACGGTATCCGGCCGCAGAGCGATCGTGTCGCTCACTACGTACTTGCCGGTCGGCAGATAGATCGCACGATGCGCGGCAATGGCCTTCCGGAACGCCTCCGTATCGTCCGTGGCGCCATCGCCCTTGGCCCCCAGCGAACGGATGTTCACCCAGGTATCGCGCGCCGGCAGGTCGGGAAGGTCGGAGGCCACGGGTGCGGGCAGCGCGCCAAGCGGCGATGCTTCAAAGATCGTCCCGGTTCTCCGCCACGGCGTCCAGATCGGCGAAATGCAGCCCGTGCGAGAAGACCTTCACGTGCGTAGACCGGCCCCGGTGCGGCCACCTTCCTCCCGCTCTCGCGCATCAGGGCGAACACCGGCACCCGGCTGCACACCACGTTCTCCATGTTGATCTCGGTTCCGGGCGCTGTTCTCCAGGCTGACGATCACCGCCGGACCCGAGATGTTTTCCATGCGCGCGTCTTTCACCCAGAGATCGTCCGGAGAATCGGGATCGATGGCAATCGCCGTCGGAACGTTGCGGAACTGCGGCCGGATCAGCGTCAGCCCGGCGGCGCGCTCCTGAATGGCGGCCTCACGCTGCCCTTCGAAAGTGGCATCCACCAGGGTGAACTGCCAGCCCGGCGAAGGCGTGCGCGTCCAGATGCCGTACCGGCCGCCGTAGAAATGCACGTCTTCCACCACGTTGCCGCCTTCGTGAATTCCCGCCAGGCCCGAGCCGATATGGATATCCATGTGCGCCAGGAAGCAGTGCTGCGCGTAATGCGCCCGCACTCCCACCGCTCCGGCATTGCCGGCCCCGATCTCCAGGTCGATGTTGCTCAACGCCGAATAGAAGGTGCCCGCGCTGGCATCCTGAATCTGGCCGCCGCGGCGTCCACCCGGCGAAGAACACCATGAGCTTCTCGTGATCCGGATCCTGGTACCCCGGCGTGTTGTCTCCCAGCACCAGCACCGGCCGGGCAGCCCCGTACCCGATGAGTCGAATCCCCGGCCAGACGTTGATTGTCCGGGACAGCCGGTAGCGGCCCTCGGGAACAAACACGATCCCTTGTCCGCTCGTCTGTTGCACCCGGTCGATGGCCTGCTGCAACGCCTCGCTGTCGTCGCCGGCGCCGTCGCCATGAACGGGAAACCCCTCCCGGGTCAGGTAGATAGCTTTAGGATCGTCCAGACGGACGGTGTAGTACGACGCCCCGCACAACGGCATCGCCGCCATAGCGGCGGCAATCCACGCCAACATTTGCTTTCGCATGACTGTCAGCACCGTGTTAACAGGTTTCAATCCGTGCCGCCACCGCTCAGTTGTGGCCCTCGGGTCACTAGGTGGGGCGCGCACTTTCGCCTGACAGGCGATTTTTTCACCCAAATCCCTGTTAGGAAGGTGGATTGCAAAAGGGAGAGGCCATACATCGCGTTCCGGCAGTCTGCAGTGGAAGAGTGCCGAGGTTATAATAATGTATTCACGAAAGGTTAACGGCAATGTTCGGCAGTCGAAGAGATTTTCTGCTTGCGTCCACAGGTGTGCTGGTATACCTGCCGCCCGGACGTGCTGCCGACACCTGGATGGACAAGAAACCCGCCGAGTGGGATTCCGACGATATCCAAACCATCCTGAGCCGGTCTGGTTGGGCCCGGGTCACCAGCCCCGAGCTGACCCCGTCCTCCCTGCGTGCCGGCAAGAAGAAGGGCAAGCGCGTGGCGGCCGCCGAAGGGCTCAGCGACAAACGAACCCTCACCGATTTCAAAGTGCTCATCTGCTGGGAATCCGGTCTTCCCGTGCGCCTGGCCCGTAAGAACAACGCGCCCGCTACCGTTTCTGCACCGCACTATGTGTTGAGTATGAGCAGGATGCCGATTGCTTTCATGTCCGCGCTGGTGGGCGGTGGAAAGGCCGGCAAGGAAGCCGCCGATAAGCAGGAAATCGCCAGCCAGATTCTTAAGACCAGTTCCCTGCAACGGGAAGGCAAGAATCCGATTCACGCCGATAGCGCCGAATGGGTGGAAGGCCAATTCGAGCCCAGGGTCGTGATTTCCTTTCCCCAAGACCGCCAGACCATCGAGTTTTCGGATCGAACGGTCACCTTTACTACCCAAATCGGGACACTCGTCATCAGGGCGTTGTTTCCCCTGAAGGACATGTTTTATCGCGGCAATCTGGAGTTGTGAAATTTGTATGAAGCGGCGTACTCCGGTCCAGCCGGCAGGGCGTCTCTCAGCATTCAGGTAATATTAGTTCTCGGCTCCCGCTGCTCTAGGAAGCGCGGGAATCTGCAAATAGGGGGTCGGACCTAGGTGGTAGTCAGAAACGTTACGGCTGTAGCTCTGTTCATCGGCAGTCTGGTCGCCTTCGGGCAAGACGCGGCGACCCTTACCGTTACGGTCGTAGACCCTAGCGCTGCGGTGGTACCTGGCGCGAAGATCACGCTCACCGAATCGCAGCGGGGTATCGTGACCAAGGGAGAAACCAACGAAACCGGTTTCGTGATCTTCAACCTCCTACAACCCGGCGACTATATCCTCGAAGCCGAAAGCACCGGCTTCGATAAGTACGTGGATCACCTGACCCTGCAGGTCCGCGACCGCAAAACCTTTCGCGTGGAACTCAAAGTCGGCGCGCCCTCGGGCACTACCGTCGAGGTCGTTTCCACCGCCCAACCGCTTTCCAACGATGCCGTGCAAGGCGTCACCCTGGACCGCTCTTATATCCAGAACCTTCCCGTCAACGGGCGCAATGTCGAATCACTCATCCTGCTGTCGCCGGGTATCTCCACGCCGGCAGGCGGCCGCGGTGATGGCGGATACAACGCCAACGGACTCCTTTCCAACATGAATTACTACATGCTGGACGGCGTCAGCGTGAATCAGCCGACTACCGGCGGCGGATTTGCAGGCGGCTTCGGCGGACCCGGCGGCGGAGGTGGCGGTTTCCTGGCCGCTCCCATCGCCGGCGCCGGCTCTTCCACGCAGATGATTCCCATCGACGCCATGCAGGAAATGAAGGTCCAGACCTCTTCGATCGCGCCGGAGTTCGGCCGTTCGCCGGGAGCCCAGGTGGTCATGACCAGCCGCAGCGGCGGCAACATCGTCCATGGGTCGCTGTACTACTACAAACGCAACGATTCCTTCGACGCCAACGACTGGTTCGCCAATGCCGGCGGCCTCGGCAAGGCCAAGGAGCATCAGGATCGGCCCGGCGGGGTGTTGGGCGCCCCCATCATCAAGAATAAGACGTTCATCTTCGTCTCCTTCGAAAAACTGAAGCTTTGGGCCCCCCAGTCTATCGTCACCAGCGTGCCCGACCTGGCCACCCGTGCCGCTGCTCCCGCAGCCCTCATCCCTTATCTGAAGGCGTTTCCCCTCCCGAACGGCAGCGAACTCGGCGGCGATGCCGCGGAGTATCGCGCGATTGTCTCCAACCCCGCCAACAGCAGCTTCGCCAGCGCGCGCATCGATCACACGCTTAGCCCCAATACCACCTTGTTCGCCCGTTACAGCCTCACGCCATCCAACTCCGACCAGCGCGCATCCGGGCTTTCGACCCCGAATATCATCCGCTTCCAGTCTTCGCGCGCCGAAGTCGTCACTACCGGAGTGACCCACGTATTCAGCGATGGCTCGATCAACGACCTGCGCGTGAATTACTCCGATTCCACCGCCAGCGGAAGCACCGCCACCGACAACTACGGCGGCACCACGCCCCTCCCCGACTCGCTGGTGTTTCCCGCCGGCGTCACCAGCGCTAACGGCTCCTTCAGTCTGAATATTCTGGGCGTCGCAGGCTACGCGTTCGGCGGCCGGACCGTCAATGAACAGAGGCAGGTGAACGTCGTAGACAGCTTCACCAAGGTCGTTCTCGGCAATCATCACCTGAAGGCCGGCCTGGATTATCGCGAGCTTCTGCAGACCAACCAGCGCACTCCCTACAGCCAGAACGTCACTTTCGAAGGCCTCACCGGCTATAGCGAATCGTTCCTGACCGGCGTCGCCCTGAATACCCAGGTCACCTCCAACGTCGGCACCGTCTACCCGAACTACCAGAACCTGTCGCTCTACTTGCAAGATACCTGGCGAGCCACCGATCGCACCACGGTGACCTACGGCCTGCGATGGGACCTGAACCCGGCGCCCACCACCCGCCAGGGTCCCAAGCCCTTCGCCCTGTCCAGCGACCCCATCGCCGGCGTCACCCAGAACGAACCCATCTACGCCACCAAGTGGTTCAACGTTGCCCCGCGCGTCGGCGTGGCTTACCTCTCTGACGATACTCCCGGCCGCGAAATGGTGCTGCGCGCCGGCGTCGGATTCTTTTACGACCTGGGCTATGGAGTGGTGGACTCCGCCTTCACTGGCGCGCCTTATTCCAACGTCCGCACCATCTCCGAGGTGAACTTTCCGCTCCCCGTCGCCGACCTGGTCGCTCCCAGCCTGCCACCCACCCGTCCGTACGGGGAAATTACCACCGGCGAGACGGGCCTGGTGTCGCCCCGGGTGCTCGAAATCAACGGCACCTGGGAGAAGAATTTCGGTTCGGGGACCACGCTAAGCATCGGCGCCTCCGCTACCCGCGGCAAGAACCTGATTCGCATCCAGACCGTTCCCTCGAATGGCACCAGCAGCGCCTACCAGATTCTGCGCACCGTGACCAATGGAGCTTCATCCACCTACAACGGCATGCAGGTGCAGTTCCGCAAGCGCTTGAGCAGCAGTTTCCAGACGCAGATCAGCTATACCTGGTCGCATTCGATCGACAGCGCGTCCAGCGATTCCAACTTCGGCGGCGGTTTCGCCAGCCTCTTCGGCGCCGGCGATAAAGGCTCCTCGGATTACGACGTCCGCCACAACCTGAGCTTCTCCGGCACCTATCGTCTGCCCGCGCCCAAGGGAACCTTTTTCTATCTCCTCCAGAATTGGTATGTGGACCTGGTGGGCACCGCGCGCAGCGGCCTGCCCTTCGATATCGAAGCCGTCAGCACGTGCACCAGCGGTACCACCAGTTCGACCACCAGCACCGCCACGGCCACTTGCAACAGCAGCACTAACAATAACAGCACCAACCTGTTTGCCCAGGTGCGGCCCAGCGTGACTTACACGTACTCGCTGAGTTCGGTATGGATCAGCGATCCCAACGTGCCCGGCGGCCGGCGTTTGAACAAAGCCGTATTCACCATCCCCACCGGTTATGCCCAGGGCAATCTCGGGCGTAACTCGCTGCGCGGGTTTTCGCTGGTTCAGGTCGATTTCGCCCTGCGCCGCGTGATCCCCCTTGGGGAGCGATTCCAGCTTAACCTTGCCGCTGAAGGCTATAACATTTTGAACCACCCGAATTTTGCCAATCCCTCTCCCCTGGAAGGCGGTAACTATTCGAGCCCGACCTTCGGCGTGATGAGTCAAATGGTGAATCAGTCGTTTGCCGGCGGCGTGAACGGCTTATATCGCCAGGGGGGGCCAAGATCCATGGAGCTGTCGGTGCGTCTTCAGTTTTAACCGGAAAAAGATAATAAATGATTGTCAGAGACTTTTTGAAAACCGTAATCTTTGCGTGCTTGTTTGCCGTGCCGCTTGTGGCCGCCGACGATACCGCTCCGCCCATCGGCCGTCCCTCCGTAGGCTTCCGGGTCGAGTACTTTGCCAATCGCCCGTTTGGCACCAGCACCATCATCGGAGTGAATTCGACCAACCCGGTCGCCACCTCCACTTACTTCGGGACCGCGCATGCCGCAAAGATGCAGTTGGCTCCTTCGGTGGAGTATCGCCTGACCGACCACCTTTCGCTGGGTCTCGAACTTCACTTTCATCCGGTACAGTTCCAGCAGACCACCGACTACGTCACCGGCATCCGGGATCCCAACTCCAGCACCGACGACCGCAAGAACAATCATGTGGTGGAAACCACCAAGGTCAATTATTGGGAACTCCCCCTCGTGGCCCGCTATTACGGCGTCCGGTCCAGTGGAAAATTCAGGAAAATGTACGTCCTCGGCGGCGCGGAATTGCGGCATCTGGGCCGCGTCCGGACGGGAACTTCGTACTCCTACGCCGATGGCACCACCGATTACAACGAAAATCCAGCCCCGGTAGGCCGCCACAACCAGGCCGGAGTCGTGGTCGGACTGGGTTACCGGGTGGTGGATGCGTTGCGCATCAAGCTAACGCCGGAAGTTCGTTATGTCCGTTGGCAGGGATATACTTTCCAAGGCCCTTCTTACAGCTCCCGCCAGAATCAGTTTGAGGTCTCCGTGGGATTGTCGTATTAAGAGGCGAATCGATGACAGGGAACATGGGATTTAGATTCTGGGCAGTTGTCCTGACCGTCTCGTTCACACCCACTCTTGGGCGTGCGCAGTCCATTTTGAGCACTCTGATCGGCGGCGCACCGAATGGCCTGCCAGGTCTTTCGGCGGCGCTGAATGTGCCGTCCGCCATCGTTACCGATTCGAACGGAAACTCCTATGTAGCGCTCAAAGGCGCTCATCAGGTAGTGCGGATCGATAGTTCCTACCACGTTTTCTCGGTCGCGGGGAATGGCATTTCGGGCTCGTCCGGAGACGGTGGGCCGGCCACATTGGCGGCCCTCGCAACGCCCGTCGGGCTCGCGCTCGATCCGGCCGGCAACCTCTACATCGCCGATTCCACATCCAACAAGATCCGCCGCGTCGCCCCCGATGGAACCATCTCCACCTTCGCCGGCACCGGCAAAGTGGCGTTCTCGGGCGATGGCGGCCTGGCGGTCAACGCGACTTTATATGCCCCGTCCGCGGTGGCATGCGACACCCATGGCAACGTGTATATCGCCGATACCACGAATTACGTGATCCGCATGGTAAACCCCAGCGGCATCATCACTACCATCGCCGGCATCGGGGGTGTCAAAGGTTCCAGCGGCAACGGCGGGCCGGCTCTCCAGGCCGCGCTATACAGCCCCCAGGGCGTGTTAGTCGATAAGAGCGGAAACATCTTCATTGCCGATACCGGCAACAATTGGATCCGGGTGTTGTCACCCAACGGCACGCTCACGCTTTACGGCGGCGTGGATCGATCCGCCATCGGTTCACCCTTCGGTGGAGGCGGAGATCCCAACGTGGCCACCAACGCCATCCTGGCCGGCCCCACCAGCATGGCCATGGATCAGGCCGGCACTCTGTATTTCGTCGAGCCCTTCCTCTACCGCGTCCGGGCCATCACGGCGGCGGGCAAAATAGCCCCGTTCGCCGGCACCGGCACGGCCGGCGGCTCCGGCGACCAGGGTCTGGCGACTTCAGCCAACCTCAACGTGCAGGGAGTGGCTACGGACCGCAATAACAATGTGCTGATCGCCGATGGCAGCAACAATCGCGTGCGCCTCGTCACCGCCGCCGATGGCGTCATCAATACGATTGCAGGCAACGGCATTTCTTCGTTCTCGCCCCACGGCCTTGCCCTCAATAACGGTTATCTGTACTTCTCCGATACCAACAACAATCGCATCCGCCGGTACAATCTCAATACCCAGGAGATTGCGCTGGTGGCGGGCAACGGCATCGCCTCTTATGCCGGCGATACCGCCTCCACCGACCGTCCCGTCAACGGCGGCAAAGTAATCAACGGCGCGCTCGGCGCCAGCATCAACGGCCCGCGCGGAGTAGCTTTCGATAAGTCCGGCAATCTCTTCATCGCCGATACCGGTAACAACCGCATCCGCGAAGTCTTCGCCGACGATCAGGACATCGCCACCGTCGCGGGCACCGGCACCGCCAGCACCAGCGGCGACGGCGGTGTCGCAGTCAACGCCACGCTGCACACCCCCGGCGGCGTGGTAGTGGATGGCTCCGGAAATATTTTCATCAGCGAACAGGCCGGCAACGTAATTCGTGAGGTGAACCCCAACGGCGTGATCAGCACGGTGGCCGGCACGGGCACGGCCGGACCTCCCGGCGCGGAGACCGGTGTCGCCATTAACCAGAATCTCAGTGGGCCGCAAGGTCTGGCCCTGGATAACACCGGGGCGCTCCTCATCGCCGATTCCGGCAACAACCGCATCCGCCGCCTGACCTCCGACGGCACCATCACCACCATCGCCGGTTCCGCCACCTCCGGATACAGCGGCGATGGCGGGCCCGCTACGGCGGCCACTTTGCGCGCGCCCACCGGCGTTCAGGTCGATGCGGCCGGCAACATCTACATCTCCGATACCAGCAATTACCGCATTCGCGAGGTGGACACCAACGGAATCATCACCACGGTGGCCGGCAACGGCTCCGCCGGATACAACGGCGATGGCAGCCCGGCCACGGCCTATTCGCTCAACGGCCCCTCGGCCCTGGTCTCCGCTTCCCCGTGCACCGTGCAAATCGCCGATTCGTCGAACCTGCGAATCCGGCAACTCACCACCGGCGTCGGCTACACCATCGCCACCAATCCCGCCGGATTGCAGGCGACTGTCGCCGGGCAAACCGCCACGGCTCCCTTCAGCGTGGCGCTGCAACCGGGAACCGCCTACCAGGTCACCGCGCCCAGCCCGCAGCCTGGATCCGCCGGTGTACAGTACGTGCTCTCCGGCGCCCAGCAGATCAACGCCTCCTGCGGCGCCAGCCAGACCTCCGTGACCGTGAATTTCCAGACGCAGTACGCCGTTTCCATCACCTCCGATGCCGGCGGCTCCGTCACGCCCGCCGCCGGCTTCCAGAATTCCGGCGCGAGCGTCACCCTCACCGCCACGCCGCAATCGGGCTACGTGTTCGCCGGGTGGGAAGGCGATTGCACCGGCACTACCTGCACTTTGCAGATGACCGGACCGAAAAGCGTGAAGGCAGACTTCTCACCGTCGGCTTCACTCAGCCCGCAGCTCGCCACCGGCGGCGTCATCGGCGCCGGCCTCAGTTCGCCGGCAGTCAAGGCCCTTTCGCCGAACGGACTCGCCGCCGCGTTTGGAAGCGGCTTCGCTCCCGCGGGAACATTCAATGTGGCCGCGGCTTCGAACCTGGTGAATGGCAGCCTCTCTACCAATCTGGGCGGAGTTTGCGTGCTGGTGGGTACAACCCGGGCGCCCATCCTGGCGGTAACGCCCAACCAGGTGAATTTCCAGGTGCCGCAGAGCGTGGCTTCCGGAAATGCCGCCGTGCAGGTGGTGACCGGCTGCGGTACCGCAAACCCCCAGCAGAGCAGCCCGCAGACGGTAACCGCGCAAAGCGCCTCGCCGGAATTTTTCTATTTCCTGGCATCGTCTTCCGGCCAGAACCCCATCGCCGCCGTGGATGTCAGCACCGGCATTTACATAGGCACTCCTGGACTCCTGGCCACCGGCACCTTCGCACCCGCCAAGGCCGGGGACATCGTGACGCTTTACGCCACTGGCCTGGGACTCACCAATCCCCCTTACGCCGCCGGCCAACTGCCCCCGGCAGCCGCCTCGATTGCGGGCGCCATCCAGGTGACCGTAGGCACCACAACCCTGGCCGCCAGCGACGTGTTGTACGCCGGAGTCGCCCCCGGGGCCGCCGGCCTGTACCAACTCAATCTGCATCTGCCGGCGTCGACTCCCAGCGGCAACCAACCCGTGCAGATCACCGTAAACGGATTCGCTTCGCCCACCGGGGCGTTCATTACCGTGCAATAGATCCGCTTTCAGTTAAACTCCTTGTTCGGGAGATTTGACATTTGCGAATCAAAAAGGCGGTCATCACAGCAGCCGGGCCGAACCAGCGCACGCTGCCTCTGCAACTGGTCATCGACCGCGACGGCGCGGAAAAATCCATCCTCGGCGTTCTCATCGAGCAGGCCCTGACGGCCAACATCGAAGAAGTCTGCGTGGTGGTCTGGCCCGGAGACGAGGCACGCTACCAGCAGGCGGCCGCCGCGCATTCCGGGTCGGTGCGCTTCGTCCCGCAGCCCGCGCCGCGCGGCTACGGCAACGCCATCCACTGCGCCCGCGAGTTCGTCGGCAGCGATCCCTTCCTCCACATGGTGGGCGATCACCTCTACGTCAACGCCTCGCGACACTCCGTGCAGGGCCTCGTGGAACTGGCCGCCGCCGAATCCTGCTGCGTCTCCGGCGTGCAGCGCACGCGCGAAAGCCTGCTGCCGCGCTTCGGCGCCGTCTCGGGCCGGCCGGTCGCCGGCAAGCCCGGCATCTACAAAGTGGATACCGTCATCGAAAAACCCACCCCCACCGAGGCGGAGCAGCGCCTCATGGTGCCCGGCCTGCGCGCCGGGCAGTATCTCTGCTTCTTCGGTGTCCACGTCCTCACTCCAGAAGTGATTCGCCTGCTGGCGCACCATGACTCCCTTTCCGGCGCGCTCGCCGAACTCGCCCGCCAGGAACAGTACCTCGCCTGGGAAGACGATGGCCGCCGCTACGATCTGGGCGCCCGCTACGGCTTGCTGATCGCTCAACTGGCGCTCGCCTTCCAGGGTCAGGACCGCTCCCTGGTGCTCTCGCAACTCGTCGAGCTCCTGGCCGATTACGAACTCTCACGGAGCGCGCGGTGAGCCGCCTGACGGAGATCGTCGATTCGGCCGATTCGCAAATTCGCAATCAGTCGCTCGACGGCTTTTGCGATACCGCCACGCTGGCCGAACTCCTCGCCGAGTGCGCGGCGCTGGAGCAGTACCGGCGCCAGCAGCCGAGTCTCTACAAGCGCGTGCGGGCGCTCTTCTTCCTCTATGCCATCCACCGCTTCCACATCCCGCTGCGCGCATCCGCCGGCGCCCGCTCCCTGATTCCCTACGAGGGCTACGTGCACCTGCTCCAGCGCCGCTTCGAAGAAGCCATCACCGTGTTCCGGCGGCAGGCCCCCGGCGCCGAAATTTCCAGCGCCCTGGCAGCCGGCTACCGTTCCCTGGGCTTCCAGACCCTGGCCGACCAGGTGCGCCTCAGCGTCCGCGGCGTGCGCGGCAATCAGTGGATGTTCCGCACCGCCCATCCTCAGGATTATCCTCTGCGTCTGCGGCCCGAACTGCTGTCGCGTTCCATCCTGCGGGAAGCCACGCCGGTGCGCATGGACCTGACTCACAGTGGATGGAGCGACATCTTCTTCCTGGGCATGGATTATCCCGAAGGCGCCCGGGTGGTCAACATCTCTGTCGAACCTCTCCCTCTCCGGCGAGCCGGTTCCTCCAGTGGAAGCCTACTTTCGCGTAATCGACTCTCCCGTGCTGCGCCTTACCAGCGTGGATCTCGCGGCCACTGCCGATATCGCCACGTTCGCCGAGGTATTCGATTTCGCGCGCGACTACCTGGGTCTGCTCAAAGCCGCGGTCATCGCCTCCGGCCTGGTGCCTCCCGGCATGGAGATCTGCACCGAACCGCTGAGCGATCTGCTGGCCCGTCTTACCGGAAAACGCGGCCACGGGATCGAGCTGGTCAGCAAGGTCAACGATATTCCCAAGGGCTCGCGCCTCGCCGTCTCCACCACCCTGCTGGCCTGCCTGATTGCGGCCTGCATGCGTGCCACCGGCCAGATTCACGCCCTTACCGGCGGGCTGGAGGAGCAGGACCGCCGCCTGCTTGCCGCGCGCGCCATCCTGGGCGAATGGCTGGGCGGCTCCGGCGGCGGCTGGCAGGACTCCGGCGGCGTCTGGCCCGGCATCAAGCTGATTCACGGCGTGCCGGCCCGGCAAGGCGATTCCGAATTCGGCGTCAGCCGCGGCCGCCTGTTGCCCGATCACCAGATCTTCGGGCCGGACCAGGTCACCGCCGAAACGCGCGAGAAACTCCAGCAGAGCCTGGTGCTGGTCCACGGCGGCATGGCCCAGGACGTGGGACCGATCCTCGAAATGGTCACCGAAAAGTACCTGCTGCGCAGCGCCGCCGAATGGCAGGCCCGCAATCAGGCCATCGGCCTGCTCGACGAGGTCGTGGCCCGCCTCGAGCGCCGGCGATATCCGCGGCGTCGGCAGTTGCACCCAGCGCAATTTCGATGGCCCCATCCAGACCATCATCCCCTGGGCCGGCAACTTCTATACCAGCACCCTGGTCCAACGCGTGCGCCAGGCCATGGGCGAAAGCTTCTGGGGATTCTGGATGCTGGGCGGCATGTCCGGCGGCGGCATGGGCTTCCTGTTCGACCCGGCGCGCCGCGCAGAAGGCGAGCAAAAGCTGCGCGCCATCCTGCACCAGACCAAACAGCAACTCGCCACCGCCGTACCGTTTGCCATCGACCCGGTGGTGTACCGCTTCGCCATCAACGAATGCGGCAGCCACGCGGAATTGGTCGAAGGATTGATGCCGCCCGAGTACTACGCCCTGCTGGTGCCGTCGCTCATCCGCACCGAATCCCGTGCCATCCCGGAGGCCCGGCGCAGCGAACTGAGCCGCTTTGCGGCTGCCTGCCGCGACCTGCCGGAATTCTCCGGGGTCACCGCACAGTTGTTCGAGCATCTGCTGCCGCGGCCCCCCGAGCCGGTCTCGAAGAGTTCCCAGACCCTGGCGGCGCTCCTCGAGACGCTCGGCTTCGACCCCATCCAGCACCAGCAGATTCAAGCCGCCCTGCGCGCCGGACGGATCGGACTCGCGCAGAACCGGCTGCCGCCCGAAACGCGCATCGACGACGTGCGGGACGGCGATTTCCTCGACGCCCGCGGCAGTCTCGACGCCCGCTACCGCGCCACCGGACTGGAAGCCATCCGCCAGGGTATGGCGGCCGTAGTGACCATGGCGGCCGGAGTCGGCACGCGATGGACCAAAGGAGCCGGAGTCGTCAAAGCCATCAATCCATTCTGCCGGTTGGGCGGACGGTACCGCAGTTTTATCGAGGTCCACCTGGCCAAGAGCGCTCGCGTGGCGCGCGAAAGCGGCTCCGCTGTGCCGCACGTGGTCACCACCAGCCATCTCACCCACCAGGCCATCACGGAACACCTGAAGGAGTATCCCGGCCCGTTGCTGCTTTCCGAGGGACGCGCCATCGGCCTGCGCCTGGTGCCCACCGAGCGCGACTTGCGCTTCGCCTGGGAAGAGATGCCGCAGCAATTGCTGGACGAGCAGGCGCAGAAGGTACGCCAGGGCCTGCACGCCGCGCTGATCGGGTGGGCCCGGGAGAAAGGCGAGGCGTCGAATTACGACGACAATCTTCCCTTGCAGTGTCTGCATCCCGTGGGACATTGGTACGAGGTGCCCAACCTGCTGCGCAACGGCACCCTGCGCCGCCTGCTGGAGCAGCATCCCCGCCTGCGCTACCTGATGGTCCACAATATCGATACCATGGGCGCCGATCTCGACCCGTCTCTGCTCGGCTATCACATCGAAAGCGGCGCTGGCATGACCGGGGAAGTCATCTCGCGCTATCTGGAAGATCGCGGCGGCGGCCTGGCCCGCGTGGATGGCCGTGTCCGCTTAGTGGAGGGACTCGCCCTGCCTGCCGAGGAGATCGAGTCCCGCCTGTCTTTCTATAACAGCGCCACTTACTGGGTGGACATCGAGCAACTGCTGGCGCTGTTTCACCTGACGCGCGACGATCTGGACAATGCCGAAACGTTGAGCGAAGCGGTGCGACGCGTGGCCGTCCGGATGCCGGCATATATCACCCTGAAGGACGTCAAGAAGCGCTGGGGCAAAGGCCAGGAGGATGTCTTCCCGGTGGCGCAGTTTGAAAAACTCTGGGGCGATATGACCGCCCTGAGCGAATGGAACTGCAACTTTGTCGCGGTGCCGCGCCGGCGCGGGCAACAGTTGAAAGAGCCGGCCCAGCTCGACGGCTGGCTGCGCGATGGCTCGGCGGCCTATGTCGAGAGCCTGATCTAATTAATTTAGTGCTAAAGCTTTTCCACTACCGGCCGATCAGTTATTCAGCCGCCCGTGAACGTCGTTTTATATCCGGTCTTTATCCGCGTTCCTCCGCGTTCATCGGCGGCCCATATTTGCCGGGTACAAAGAAATGACGGCGTCTGAATCCACGGACCTGGAGGTCATGCTCAACCGGTTTCGCCGCTTGCTGGGCGAACTCATTCGCGGCGCCACCGCCCGCAACTCGTTTGCGCCGTGGGAGCTGACTCTCCTGCTCGATCTGGAGCAGTGTAATCTGAACCCGCGCCGGCGGCTGGAAACCCTGCGCCAGTATCAAAGGGCGGTGGAGCGGCAGATGGCCACGGGTCCCGGCCCGCCGATGAAACTCTCCGATTTCCTGGAACGGAAAAAACAACACAGAGGGCCACCAGGCGCTCCCGCCGCGCCACAGGGCCTATCCCAGTAACACGCGGCGGCCTTCGATCCGGTATGCGCCGCCCAGCACGATGCCGATCGCCTCGGAATAAATGCGGTGTTCCTCTTTGAGAATCCGGGCAGAGAGTGTCTCCAAGGTATCCTCGTCTTGCACGGGTACGGCGCATTGCAGAATGATGGGACCGGTATCCAGGTCTTCATCCACAAAGTGGACCGTACAACCGCTGATTTTCACTCCGTGCGCTAACGCCTGGTGTTGCGCGTCCAGTCCCGGAAAAGCCGGCAGCAGCGAGGGGTGAATATTCAGGATCCGCTGCGGAAAGCGGCGGATGAATCCGGCGCTGAGCAGGCGCATATAGCCCGCCAGGCATACCAGATCGACCCGGCGTTTTTCCAGTTCTTCGACTACGGTCCGGTCGTAGATCTCGCGGTCCAACCCGCGGGAAGGCAGGCAAACCGCATTCAATCCCCTGCGTCGCGCGATTTCCAGGCCGGGAGCTTCGGCACGATTGGCGATGACCACGCCGATTTCCGCCTGTAGCGCGCCCCGTTCGATATTTGCCGCAATCGCCTCGAAGTTCGATCCGCGGCCCGAGATCAAAATGCCGAGGCGCTTCAACGGTACTCCACACGCGAGCGTCCACGCCGCTGCGCCGTCACCATACCGATGCGAAATGGCGTTTCCCCCAGCTTTTCGAGCACCGCCTCCGCGCGCGCCGCGCCGCGCGCCGGCACCGCGAAAATCATCCCCACACCCAGATTCAGCGTGCGCCGGTAATCGTCGTCGGGAACGTTGCCAAGGCGCCGCAAGACTTCGAAAAGCGGAGGCACCTTCCACGAGCTGGTGTCGATGGTCACGCCGAACCCCTTGGGTAACATCCGCGGAGTGTTATCCGTGATGCCGCCGCCGGTGATGTGAGCGGCGCCGCGCAGCAGTTTGGCCTCCATCAGCGCGCGGATAGGCTTCAGATAGCTGCGGTGCACGGCCAGCAACGCCTCGGCCACGGTGGCGCCGACTTCCGGAAGCACCGTGTCCGGACCGTACCCCGCCACATCGAAAAGCAGCTTGCGGGCCAGCGAATAGCCATTGGTGTGCAGGCCGGTGGAGGGCAGCGCCAGAAGAACATCGCCGGCACGCACGCCTTTTCCCGTGAGCAGTTCGGAACGCTCGGCCGCACCCACGATGAATCCAGCCAGGTCGTATTCGCTGTCCGCGTACAGCCCCGGCATTTCGGCAGTTTCGCCGCCAATCAGCGCGCATTCGTTATTGCGGCAGCCGCGCGCAATCCCGGCCACCACTGCGGTGGCCACGTCCGCATGCAGCTTTCCCACCGCGAAATAGTCCAGGAAAAACAGCGGGCGCGCACCCTGCACGGCAATGTCATTCACACAATGGTTGACCAGGTCTTCGCCTACCGTATCGTGGCGGCCGGTAGCGAACGCCACCTTTAACTTGGTGCCCACGCCATCGGCCGAACTCACCAGCACCGGCTTGCGGAACCCCGCCAGTTGATACATGGCGCCGAAAGAGCCTATATCGGTGAGAACACCGCGGGTGAATGTCCCTCGGGCGAAATTGCGGATGGAAGCCACGGCACGGTCGGCTTCGTCGATATTCACGCCGGCATCCCGGTAGAGAATCTGCTTTTTCTGAGCCAAGTCTCAGTATACGGTGCTGTTCGTACGTAACCAAAAGCCGTTACACTGCGCCATTACCCAGTTCCCTGTCGATCACCTGAATTTTAACGAAGCGTATATAATACGCAACATTACTCTTATGAAAAAACTCGTAACAGCGTTGCTTCTGTTCTGCGCGTACGCCATGGCTGACGGCCCAGTCACCGTGGCGATTCGCAATGCCAGGATCGTGCCGGTATCCGGTCCGGTCATCAACAAGGGCACGGTGGTGATCCACAATGGTCTCATCACCGAGGTCGGAGAGAATGCCCAGGTGCCGGCCGGCGCCTGGGTGATCGAAGGCGAAGGCCTTACCGTCTATCCCGGCTTGATCGACGCCTTGAGCACCGTGGGCATGCCCGGCGCAGCGCCGGCCGCCACCGCGACAGGTGGACGCGGCGGAGGGCGCGGGCAGAATGCCACCACCACCGCGACCACAGCAGCGGCCCCGGCGCCTCGCGCGATGGGTCCCGAGGACCGCCCGCAAACCACCAGTTGGGCCGTAGCCGCGGATGAGATTTCGGCCACTGACAGGCGCATAGATACCGTGCGCAGCAGCGGCATCACCACCGCCGTCACCTTCCCGATACGCGGCATTTTCGCGGGACAGGGCTCCGTGATCGACCTGCTCTCCGGTGAGAAGGTCGGCGATATGGTGGTCGCATCTCCCATGGGGCAGTACATTTCCCTGGCCGGCGGCCGCGGTTTCGGCGGCGGATTTCCTACTTCCCTGATGGGCGTGATCGCCTATATCCGGCAGGTCTACCTGGACGCCGACCACTACAAACTGGTCAAAGAAGCCTATGCCAAAGACCCCCGCGGCATGGAGCGGCCCGAGTATGACCGCGCCCTGGAAGGCGTGATGGCATCGCCGCGCATCCTGCTGCCCGCCAACCGTCTGGTGGAAGAAGATCGCATGCTCCGCTTCGCCGCCGAGTTGAAACAGCCCACAATCATTTATGGTGGACACGAAGCCTACCGCGACGGCGCCGCCGATCTGTTCAAAAAATACAACACGCCGGTGCTCATCAGCCTGCGCTGGCCCACCCTGGCGCCGCAGACCGACCCGGATGCCGAGCCCAGTATGCGCACGCTGGAGAATATCGACAAGGCGCCCTCAGCTCCCGCCGTCCTCAGTAAAGCCGGCGTCAAGTTCGCCTTCTACTCGGATGGCATCGACGCGCCTCGCGATCTGCAGCGCGCCGTCAAGAAAGCCATCGACGCGGGACTCTCCCGCGAAGACGCGCTTCGCGCCATGACGCTTTCGCCCGCCGAAATCTACGGCATCGATAACCGCGTCGGCAGCATTGAAAAAGGCAAAATCGGAAACCTGGTGGTAACTACGCGGCGATATCTTCGACGACCGCACCAGGGTGGAAATGGTATTCGTGGACGGCAAACAATATAAGCCGGAAACCGCGCCCGCGGGCGGCCGCGGCATGGCCACCGCCGAGGGGCCGGGAGGGGAACGATGAAAAAGCTGATACTGATCGCACTGGCGGCGCTGGCGCCTCTCTGCGCCCAAACCACCGTCATTCAGAACGCCACCATTATGACCGTCAGCCAAGGGAACCCTCAAAGGCTCCATTGTGGTGAAAGACGGAAAGATCGCCGAAGTGGGCGAGAAGGTCATGGTTCCCCAGGGAGCCACCGTAATCGACGCCAGTAACCAGTACGTGATCCCGGGTATCATCGACTGCCATTCCCACATAGCCGGCGATGGCGGGATCAATGAAGGCAGCGTCTCGGTCTCTTCCATGGTCAATATCAAGGACATCATTAACCCCGAAGATATTGCCATTTACCGCGCGCTGGCCGGCGGCGTGACCACGGCCAACATCCTGCATGGCTCGGCCAATTCCATCGGCGGCCAGACTATCGTGCTCAAGATGCGTTGGGGCACAGACGCCCAATCCATGATATTCAAGGGCGCCGTGCCGGGTATCAAGTTCGCGCTCGGGGAGAATCCCAAGCGCGCCGGCAACGTGCAGGGCGGCCGCGGCGCCACCGGCGCAAACCGTACAGGCCCGCTACCCCGCCACCCGCATGGGCGTGGAAGATGTGATCCGGGAGGCGTTCAACGAAGCCAAAATCTACAAGGCGGAGTGGGACGAATACGATGCCAGGGTGGCGCGCGGCGAGCACCCCATTCCCCCGCGCAAGGACCTCAAGCTGGAACCTCTGAAAGAGGTGCTCGAAGGCAAGCGGTACGTGCACGCGCATTGCTATCGCGCCGATGAAATTCTCATGCTGATGCGCGTGGCGGATGATTACGGCTTCAAGATCCGCACCCTGCAGCACGTCCTGGAAGGCTACAAAGTGGCGAAGGAGATTGCCGCTCACGGCGCCGGCGCTTCCACGTTCAGCGATTGGTGGTCTTACAAACAGGAAGCCTTCGACGCCATTCCCTATAATGCCGCCGTGATGACTAAGAAGGGCGTGATCGTCAGCCTCAACAGCGACGATGCCGAACTGATGCGCCATCTGAACAGCGAAGCCGGCAAGGTCATGAAGTATGGCGGCATGAGCGAGACCGAAGCTCTGGCCATGGTGACGCTGAACCCGGCCAAGCAACTGGGCATCGACAATCGCGTAGGTTCCATCGAAGTAGGCAAGGATGCCGACCTGGTGATCTACGATAAGTACCCGCTTTCCGACTATGCCAAGGTGCAGAAGGTCCTGATCGACGGCCACAAGTATTTCGACCGCGACCAGGAAGTGAGCGGCCGTCCGGCTAAGGAAGCGGCGAAGGAAAAGCTGCTCGAGAAGTTGAAGCAGGAGGCGCCGCAGCGTCAGGGAGCGCCTACCGGGCGCGGAGGTCGAATCGGATGAAACGGTTTGGAATACTGTTGGTCCTGGCTATGGTCGCCGGAGCGGCCGGCGAAACCATCCTGATCCGGGATGCCGATGTGTATCCGGTTACCGGCAGCGAAATGAAGGGTGTTTCCGTTCTGATCCAGGACGGAAAAATAACCGGAATAGGCGCGAAAATCGTACCCCCCAAGGGAGCCCGCGTTGTCGAAGCCAAGGGCATGCGGGTATATCCGGGAATGATCGATTCCGGAACGGAACTCGGCCTCTCGGAGATTGAAGCTACCCGGGAGACGGTAGATACCAACGAACTGGGCGAATTCATGCCGCAGTTGAAGGCTCTTAGTGCCGTCAACCCGGATAGCGAGCATTTCGGCGTAGTGCGCGTAAATGGCATTACCAGCGCCATGACGTTTCCTTCGTCCGGCGGCGGAGGCGGGGGCGCGGGGGCGGCGGCGAACGGCAGTTGATCTCCGGACAGGCCGCCCTGATCCATACCGATGGTTGGACCTGGGAAGACATGGCCATCAAGCCCAGCGCGGCCATGAGCGTGCAGTTCCCCACGCTCGGCGGTCGCGGCGGTCGCGGCGGAGCCGTACCCGATAGCGTAGTCGAGATACTCGGTCAGACCGGAATTGCCGGGAGCGCCGCTACCGCTCGCCGTAACTACGAAGAATCGCTGGCCAAACTGAATGACTTTTTCGAGAATGCCCGCCGCTATCAGAAAGCCAAAGCGGCCCATCTAGCCGGACTTCCGGACCGATTTGAAGTTCGAGGCTATGTTGCCGGTACTCGACCGCAAACTTCCTGTAACCGTGACCGCCGCACGGGCTTCTGCCATTCACGACGCCGTGCAGTGGGCCAAAAAGCAGAACATTAAGTTGGTTATCCTCCAGCCGCGCGAGATCGGCAAGGCTGCCGCCGACTTAAAAGCGGAAAATGTTCCCGTGGTCTTCGGCCGCGTCCTGGCCTTGCCTGAAACCGAGGATTCCCCCTATGACCAGGCGTTTACTCTTCCGGGAGAAGCTTACAAAGCGGGAATCAAGATTGCCTTCGGCACCTTCACCAATGAGTTTGTGCGAAACATTCCGTATCAAGCCGCAACGGCCGTCGCATTCGGCCTCCCCTACGACGAAGCGCTCAAGGCACTAACCATCAATCCCGCGCAAATCTGGGGCGCCGGTGACCTTATCGGTTCCGTGGAGAAGGGCAAGGTGGCGGACCTCATCGTTACAGACGGCGATCCGTTGGAAATACAGACCCACGTAAAGCATCTGTTCATCAACGGTAATGAGGTCTCCCTGGAGAACAAACAGACACGGCTGTACCAAAGATACTTGAATCGCAATTAACTAAAGGAATCGGCAGTTTGACCTACGGCGGCCTGGGAAGTTCCTCCCGGCCGCCGTTTTTTGTTGGGTTACTTTCGGATTAATTCCTCCTGGTACGGTCCGCCGAATCGACCAGGATAGTTACAGGACCATCGTTAACCAAATGGAGCTGCATAGAGGCTTGAAAAACACCGGTTTCCACTCTTACCGGGCCGCGCCGGGCCTTTTCCACGAAGTAATCGTACAAGGCCTTAGCCTGGTCCGGGGCGGCGGACCGGTCAAAGCTGGGACGCCGGCCTTTGCGGCAATCGCCGTACAAAGTAAACTGCGAAACCACCAACAGTTCGCCGCCGGTGTCCACAATACTGCGGTTCATCTTGCCCTTGTCATCGGCAAAAATTCGTAACCCCAGAAGCTTATCCAGAAGGTAATCCGCGTCCGCGGCAGTATCCTCGCGAGCCACGCCAAGCAAGACCACCAAACCGTTACGTATAGACCCGCGAGTACCGCCATCTACGGTGACGTGTCCTTCGGTTACCCGCTGAACTACCATTCGCATAGTACTTTTTGAACACCGTATCAGCTCGAATGCTCTTAATCATATTGACACAGCTTGAGTCAGCGTATGTTATATTGTGCGGGGGAGAAAAAATGGCACGAGGTAGAAGTGTAGCCGACGTTACCACCTTACAAATGGCACTCGTCGGTTATCAATACGAGAAGCAGAAGATCGAAGAACGTATCCGCGAGATTGAAGCGCAGCTAAAAGGGAAACATGCCGCGCCAACATCGCAGGCGGCTGAGAAAAAGGCTCCAGGCGTGAAACGCGTGCTGAGCCCGGCGGCACGCAAGCGCATTGCGGCTGCACAGAAGAAGCGTTGGGCTGAACATCGGAAGCGCATGGCAGCCCAGGCCAAAGGGGAGTAGGATCGCTCAATTACTTCTCTCCACGGCAATAGACACCGGGAAATCGGAGGGTACTGTCCAGAACAGCGCCCTCCCCTTTCCTGCCTCCCCAGCCATCCCCCGCATATCTTCCTTCCCCAGCACTTTTACCCCTGGTGCTAATATGTGTACGCATGGGCGGCCTCAGCAGAATTGGTGTTGCGATCGATACCGACCTCCTGAATAAGTTCGATCGCCTGATCGAAAAGCGAGGCTACGCGAATCGCTCTGAGGCTTTTCGCGACCTCATCCGCGACGAACTGGTGGAACAGACCTGGGAGTCGCCGGAGAGCCAGGTGGTAGGCACGGTGACCCTGGTGTATGACCACCACGTCCGCATGCTGAATGAGAAACTGATCGGCATTCAACACGACTTTCACCACTCCGTCCTGTCCACCCTGCACGTGCACCTGGATCACGACAATTGTCTCGAAGTGCTGGTCGTGCGCGGGAAATCCGCGGTGGTGCGTAAGGTGGCCGATGCCCTCATCAGCACTAAGGGCGTCAAACACGGCACCCTTACAATTACAACTTCGGGGGCGGACTTAACATGATCGTAGGAACCGGCGTGGACCTGGCCGAGGTCGGGCGTATTCGTGCGTCCATCGAAAAGTTCGGCACAAAGTTCGTAGGTCGAATTTATACCCCTGCGGAAATCGCGTATGTCGAGCGTAAGGCCAACCGCTTCGAACGTTATGCCGCGCGCTTCGCGGCCAAGGAAGCCGGTATGAAGGCCATCGGAACAGGCTGGCGGCACGGAGTCAGGTGGCAGGATTTCGAAGTAGCCAATCTACCTTCGGGTAAACCGACCTTACGTTTTCACGGGGTCGCGGCGAAGTTCGCCGAGAAGTTAGGCGTTAGAAACGTGGCGCTCTCCATCACCCACACTTCCGAACTCGGCATGGCGCACGTGATACTGGAAGACTAACCCTGACGCGCCTACACCGGTGCCAGCGGCTGCCGCACGGGCGCGGGTGTATCTCCGCCCGGCGGCATAGCTTCCAGCCGGTTGCATTCCTGGAAGGTATAAATCATGCGGTGAACCACCGTGAGATTGGAGAGCACCGCAATGACCCACAGGACCGGCGCCATGCGGTCGAACAGCGCTCCGATGATGATCAGCACGATGCGCTCGGGACGTTCCAGAAAACCCACCTTACATTTCGGAATAGTGCATTCGGCCCGCGCCCGCGTATAGCTCACCATCACCGATCCGGTCATCACGATGGCGGTCAGCACGATATAGAAAAAGCGGTTGATGGATGCGTAGAAGACCAGCAGTCCCATGAACAATGCCAGATCGGAATAGCGATCGACTACCGAATCGAAGAACCCGCCGAAGCGCGTCACCTGGCCGCTGGCGCGCGCCACCCGGCCATCCACCATGTCGAAGAGCCCCGCGCCGATTACCACCGCCCCCGCCCAACGGAAATGCCCCGCGGAAAACAGGTAAGCGGCGTAAATGTTGATGACCAGTCCAATGAACGTCAGAACATTCGGATGAATTCGCGAGAGGGCCAGCCAGCGCACAATCTGCGTGATCGCCACACCGAAGACCTTGCCGATCGCCCCGGTATAGGTCCATCGACCTTGCTTTCCTGCCGCCATCTCATTCGTCCACGTCGTGGATCGTGGTCACTTTCAAAATCTCCAGTTCCTTGACTCCCCCGGGACTCTGCACCTTGACCTCATCGCCTACCTTCTTACCCAGCAGCGCCCGGCCAATGGGACTGGTAGTGGAGACTTTTCCGTTCGCGGCATCCGCCTCTTCGGTGGTCACCAGGTGGTAGGTCATCTCCTCGCCGCGGTTGGTATCCAGCACCGCAACGATGGAACCTAATCCCGAACGGTCCCGCGGAATCTTGCTGAAGTCGATCATCGAGACTTCGGCCAGGCGCTTTCGCAACTGGCCCAATCGCGCGTTGACGAACCCCTGCCGGTCCTTGGCGGCATGGTATTCCGCATTCTCGCTCAAATCGCCGTGCGCACGAGCTTTTAGAATCTCCTTGGGAAGCTCGACGTGCATCTCATGCTCCAGAATGGCGATTTCGTCCTGTAGTTTCTTTTTGATATCGATCATCGGGCGGGGACAACTCCCAAGGTCACATTATAGCGGCTTGCGGCCGCCCTTAGTGTCACTACTGCCCGACAATCGTGACGGTGACCGCTAAACTGCCCGCCTGGATCTGGTACGTGTTCGTGCCGGCCTGCGGGGCGAGTTGCACGGTGGCGGCCAGGGCGTTCGGAATCGAAGAGTCGGCAGACACAATCGCACCGGCCTTGGCGCCCGGCGTTACCGCCGTGACCGAGGGCGTCGTGCCGCTTACCGGCAGTCCGATAGCGTCCGTAATCCGGAACAGAATCGCATTCGCGATACGCGAACCGGCCGCTCCGGAAGCCGTGCTGGAAAGCACCGTGATGTGCGCCGGCACATTCGACGGGACACCGTACCAATAGGGTACATGCGCCGCGACACTCGACTGCAGCCCCTGCACATTGACAAAGCCTTCGTACGCGCCCGGCGTCAGGGAATCGGCCTGGAACACCACCGGCAGAGTCACCGAAGCACCCGGGTCCAGTTGCACGCTGGTAGTGGCTCAACTGCGGCGCCGGCGCACTGCTGTCCGCCGGCGCGACGGCGATCTGGAAGGTGTCCGAAACCGTTCCTACGTTCGTCAGGGTCAGGCTCTGGGTGGCGCCTACCGTGCTCCCGCCCGCGCCGAAGCTGAGCGAAACAGGAGCCGCCGCCACCGTCGAATTCAACGCCGCCAGCACATCCAACACCCCCGCCCCGCCCTGCTGCACACTGGCCGCGGTGCCCGGCGCAAGCCATGCCGGAGCCGCTGAGTTGACCAGTAGCGAACGGTATTGGTCCGCCGTCAACCCCGGACGCGCCTGCTTCACAATGGCCGCGGCGCCCGCCACCAGGGGAGCGGCAAAGCTGGTTCCGGCCGCGATGGCGTAACCATCGGAGCTGAACACTTCGCCGTTGGGATCCAGCTTTTCCGCCGCCGTGTAGACATTCACGCCCACCGCCAGCACATCCGGCTTGATCGAAAAGTCGATGTTCGGGCCGCGCGCCGAGAAACTCGCAATGCCCGCGGGATTGGTGTAAAACGCTCCCGGGCACCAATTGCACGGTCACCGCGAAGCCGTTCACCGCCTGGGGCTTGAGCGTCAGGCCATCGGCGTTGGAAATCATCACGGCGGGAAGCGTCGCGGCGCCCACCGCCATCAAGGGAATAGCTTCACCATCGATGTTGTCGTACACCACCACGGCCGCCGCCCCGGCCGCCTGCGCATTGTCTATCTTCGATTCGAAAGTGCAGGTCCCCCGGAAGATCAGGGCGATGGTCCCCGTCAGCGACCCTGCGGGCAGCGAAGAGCAGGCCAGCCCGTTGCCGTCCACACTGAAAACATCGGTGAGCGAGCCGGTGATGGAAGCCGAGGGATAAGTCCCGTTGCCCGGCACCGCAACCAGGCTGCTATTGTCCGGCAGCACCACGCCATCCGCGAAAAAGCGGTCGTTGTTCATCGCGCCGGCGGCGATTGCCAAAGGCGCGTCGGCCGGAGAGTTGATGGTGTACGGGTCGGAACCGCCATTCCCCGCCGCCGCCACCACGATGACCCCCAACGAATCGGCCACATCCAGAATCTGGGCTTCGGTATCGGCATCCAGGTTGAAAGCCAGCCCGCCCAGGCTCAGGTTGATGATGTCCATGCCGTCGTTGACGGCGTCGTTAATCGCCAACATGATGATGTCGTCGGAAGCGGTGCTGTTGTAGCCGGGCGTTCCGAACACCTTATAACTGCCCAGCCAGGCCTGCGGCGCCACGCCGCTGATGGTGGCCAGAGGACCTGCGTTGGAAACTCCCGCGGCGACCATGGCGGTAGCCGTTCCATGTCCCAGGTGGTCCGCCGCCGAAAGGTCGGGGTCCACAGTGGCAAACAGGTTGGCGTAACTGCGCGCCACAACCACTTTGTTGTTGGTGTAAGCCAGGTCGGCTTGAGTGTCGGCCAGAGGAAAGCCCGCCGGCATGGTGAATCCGCCATCGGCGAACCCGGGATGGCCGATATCGATTCCCGAATCGATCATGCCGATTTTGATTCCCGCCCCCGCGTTCGAGATCCCCACCTGGCTCCAGGCTTGCGGCACATTGTGCAAAGGCAAGGCGTGATCCAGCAACGGGCGCAGAGTGTGGACCGGAAGTACTTTCACCACACCGGGGATGGACGCCAGGCGGGCAGCCTGAGAGTCTGCAATCTCCACCACCAGGGCGTTGTTCAACGTTTCAACTGCGCCCAGTACTTTGCCCTGGGCTGCCTCGATACGGGTCCTGGCGGCCGCCTGCTGGGCCCGGATCGCCGTGCGTTGCCGCTGCGCCGCCGCGCTGTGCAGCAGCGCCTTACCAGCGCCCCGCGAGGCCGTACGGGCCACATAGGCACCCACGGATTCCGTCGAAAGCTCGACGATATAACGGTTTGGAACAACCTCGGCACAAAATGCCGGCAGGCAAAGAAGGATGACCCAGAGGCGCCGCATAGACAATTGTTAGTATTCCTGTAAAAAATAATACAGCAACTACAATTGTCCATTTTAGCGCAGCCAAGTCGAACACCTTTGTGTCAGGGACCTCGTCCGGTCGGTAATGCCTCCGGAAAACGGTTGAGGCCGACGAGGGTGTCGGCCGCGGCAGACCTAAAGTGCTTTCAGCCAATAGCCGTTTTCGTATCTTATTGCACAGGCAGGGTGGCCGATGGCGAGGCCACGCCTCCAATGCTGATGATCAACGGCTGATTGCCCGTGGGCGCATTGGCCGGTATCGTCACATTCACCTGGTACAGACCGACATATGGCGGCACCAGCCCGCTGAAGTGAAACAGGCAGATTGACTCCACCCAGCGTCACCGTCGGGGTGGTCAGCGTATTAGAAATGGCACGTCGTTGGGTCTCCAGAGGCCGGGGGTTGTTCACAGGGCCCAGCCCGTTTACGAACAACTCGAGCATGTCACCCCGCTTCGCTGGGTTGCTCGCGGTGACAATCGAGCCGAGAGTTGTAAGTCGCGCCATGGATGCCAAAGAACCCCGGCGAGTAGGTGGCCAGCGGAACTGTATAGTAGGCGCTGTACAGATAGTTCGACATGACTGACATCTGCACCGACGTCTGCCCCTGAAACTCCCACGGGATCTGTACATTGATCTGCTTGGGGCTGACAAAATGGAGGTGGCCGGGCAAACTCAGACCGCCGCCATCGAAAGTAATGCTGCCGTAGGAAAGCGATACCGGCAGCGAGGGTGTGGAGTAGACCTCCGTGGCATCGGCCAGATCACTTCCATAGATCGAGATATACGAGCCCGGAGCAAGCCCGTTGCCCACCTGGTTAGTGGCCGCGTCCACCACGCCGTTGTTGGAGATCGCGGGGTAATTGCGGGCGTATCCCTGGAACGTGTAAGAAAGACCTCCCGCGATCGCCTGGAAGAATTGATCGCCCTGAGTGGTGCCCAGGTTGACGTCCGCGCCGGCAAGCCCGTAATTGGTCGTAGCCGGGTCGCCGAGCGCAATGGATCCGCCGCCCGAGAGCACGCTGAACTGCACCGGCGTATTCAGCACCGGCACGCCGTAGCGATCCACCAGGCGGAATGCAATCAGCCACGCCAGGTTGTTAGAGGCGTTATCGCCCACCCCGCCCGTGAATCCGGGGTTATAAACGGGAAACATGTCGTAAGGTGCGCCGCTTCCCACCAGAAACTCGTAGGGCACTCGCAGGGCAGGGCCGCCGCCACCCGTCACCGCGATGTAGCCTTCGTAAGATCCTGCGGCGGGCTGGCTGCCCGTAAGAGTCACGTTAATGGTCGTGCTGGCGCCCGCGTTCAGCGTAACCGTAGAGGAAGAAAGCTGCACCGTGGCGCTGGAACTATCGCGCGCGCTGCACCGCGAGATTGAAGATGGCCTGAGCGCTGCTCACATTAGTGATCTTCAGGGTAAGCTTAGGATACGCCGCGGAGTTAACCACGCCGAAGGAAAGCGTGGCCGGCTCAATGGTGGCGGCAACGCTCACGGCGTTACCGACATTCAGTTTGCCGGCGCCCACGGCATTCACACGCGGCCACGCGCTGCCATCGATATCCAACAGGCTTTGCGGGTCCGACGCGCTATTCACCACCGCCGACTTCAGTTGCGCCGGTGTCAGGTTGGGAAACTTCTGCTTGACGATGGCCACCGCACCCGCCACCATCGGCACTGCATAACTGGTACCCGACACCCCGGCATAGCCCGAAGCGTTGTAAGTGTCGCCATTAGGATCGAGCTTCTGCGCGGCGCTATAAATGCCGTCGCCTACCGCGACCAGTTCCGGCTTCAACGTAAGGATCGGGCTGGACGCGAAATTGCCGATCGAAGGGCCGCGAGAGGAGTAACTGGCCACCTGGTCCTGCGTGCCCGTCGCGGTGCCAGGCGTAGGATCGAGCGATACGGTCACTCCCGAATTGCTTCCTGCATAACTCTTGAGCGCCGTGCCGTCCGTATTGCCGATCATCATCGCGGGAATGCCCGTATCCTGCGCGTACCAGGTGCTGTATATCGTGTCCACTCCGCTCGATTGGTAAATGATCACACCTATGGCGCCGGCAACCTGTGCGTTATTGACCTTGGTGCTGAACAGGCAGGTGCCGCGCTGAATCAACGCAATCGCACCGGCCAGCGAGCCCGCGGGCAGCGTAGTGCAAGCCAGGCCATCGTTGCCCAGAGTGGTGACATCGATCAACTTCCCGTTTACCGGCGAAGCGACGTGCGGCCCGTCGCTGAACAGGGCGTGAATGCTTTGCAGGTTGGAAGGCGCGCCGGAACTGGTAACATGTACCGCCTGGAACACCTGGTGCGCGTTGGTGGTGGCGCCGACTGTGATGGCGGAAGGCGCCGTGCCCGGCGTGTGAACGGAACTAAGGGTAACAGGCTGCACTCCAATCCCATTGCTGTTGCCCGCCGATGCCACCACAACCAGGCCATTCTGCACTGCGCTTTCCACTGCCTGCGCCCGCACATCGCATTGGCCCCCGCAGGCTTGCGAATCCACATCCAGAGGACCGTACAACGCGGGATCGCCTTCGTTGATAGAGAACGTCACCACGTCCATGCCATCCGCCAAAGCATCTGTCAGCGCCTGCGTCATGGCCGACACCAGTGTGAAATCATTCACGCCGGGCGAACCGAAGATCTTATAGTTTCCCAGGAATGCGGCGGGCGCGACGCCCTGAATCGTCCCAATCGGAGAATTGTGGCTGACTCCCGCCGCAATCATGGCGATCGCCGTGCCGTGGCCCACATGGTCGCTGGCCGTCAGATCGTCCGGACTGTCGTACTGCTGCGCGATCAGCCCTACATAACTGCGCGCCACAATCACCTTGTTGTTAGTGAAGTTATTAACATTCGAATCGCCCTTGGGGAAACCCGACGGCGGCTTCAGCGAGGGAGCCTGAAACCCGGGGTGGTTCTGATCGATACCCGTATCAATGATGCCGATCTTGATGCCGGCCCCCGCATTCGCCGAGCCTCCCACGGCGCTCCAGGCCGCCGACAGGTTCTCCAGGTTGAGAGCCGTATTCAGGTCTCGCGTCGCCGGCGGCAGATACTGCACGTGGGCCACACCCGGAATAGTGCGCAACTGCGCGGCGTCCTGGCCCGGGGCGTTTACAAAGATCGCGTTCACCAGCACCTGCGAAGCGTAATTCACGTGGATCTTACGGCGTTGTAACTCCGCCAGCACCGGGCTCTGCGCCTTGCGCACGGCTTGCAATCGAGCCTGCGACGCGGCGCCTGCCAGTTCGGCACGCGAATGGGTATTTTCAGCTACCGGGGCGTCCTGGAGTATCAACGCATACTCACCCCGGTGTGGTAGAGACTGTCCGAAAGATAGTCCAAGGAAGGCAAGGCAAAGAAGGATTCGCGACATAGCACTCCTTTCGAGATTGGACGTACAATTACCCGGCTCGGGCGCGCAGAATCTCATCTGCAACGTCCGCTGCCGCACGCATTTCGCGCACGTCATGCACTCGCACGATGTGCGCACCACCCAACACACACGCCGTCACGGCCGCAGCCGTGGCAAAGCGCGTTTCCTGCTCCGTTTCGTGACTCAAAAAATGTTTTCGCGAAGGGCCAACCAGAATCGGCATGTCCAGCGCGCCCAATTCCTCCAGACGCCCCAGGATCAAAGAATTCTGCTCCTTGCGTTTGCCAAAGCCGATTCCCGGATCCACCACGATCCGCGATTTGTCGATTCCCACTCCGCGCGTCCGGCTGATCGCCGCTTCCAATTCGTGCGCGATCGTCGCCATGGGATCGGGCATGGGAGCCAGTTTGGCCCATGTTTCCGGCCTCCCGCGCATGTGGTTCACCACCAGGCCAGCATCGTGATTGGAAACGATGCGCGCCAGTTGCGGCTCCCACGTCAGACCCGATGGATCGTTGATGATCTCCGCGCCCAGTTCCAGCGCACGCTCCGCCACTTCCGCCTTGTACGTGTCCACCGAAATCGGAATCGCCAGCCGGTCCCTCAGCCGCTTCAATACCGGGATGAGCCGGCGCATCTCCTCCGCCGCCGCGATCCGCTGCGAACCGGGTCGGGTGGATTCGGCGCCAATGTCGAGAATGTCCGCCCCCTGCTCTTCCAGTTCCAGCGCCCGCGCAAAAGCCCGATCGGGGTCCGAATACCTCCCGCCGTCCGAGAACGAATCCGGTGTCAGATTCAACACAGCCATCACGGCGGTGCGTTCGCCAAGATTGATCTCGCGCTTCTTCAGCTTCCAGTAAAAGAGCTTTCTCACCCGTCTTCCAATCTCGCACTAATGCGTAGGGAATGTAATGCCCCTTTAGAGTTAGGCAAAGCGCAACATCACTGATTTACATGTACCAGGAAGTAGTTCTTCTTGCCGCTGCGCAGCACAATGAGCGACTCCGAAGCCAGATGCTCGGGAGTGATCTTCATGCCGCCCCCCACCCGCAGATTATTCACGTAGACGCCTCCGGCATCCAGCAACCGTCGCCCCTCGCCTTTCGACTTCACCATGCCGCTCTGAATGATCAGGTCCAGGATATCGATGCCCGCCGAAACCTGGGCCGCGGCCACATCCACCGAGGGCACGCTGGCAAATACATCGCGTAAGGTGCGATCGCTGATGCCCTGAATCTGATCGTCGTATACAATCTCCGCGGCTCGCTGAATCTCCCGCGCCACTTCCGCGCTGTGGACGATAGCCGTCACCTCGTACGCCAGCGCCTTCTGCGCCGCGCGCTGCTCCGGCTGCTCCGCAATCTGCTGTTCCAGTTCTTCAATCCGCGCATCCGGAAGAAAAGTGTAAATTCGCAGAAACCGCGCCACGTCCCTGTCATCCTGCCGTACCAGGTATTGGTAAAACTCCCACGGTGACGTCCGCCCGCCGTCCAGCCACAACGCGTTCCCGGCGGATTTGCCGAACTTGGCGCCGCTCGCCGTAGTGATCAACGGGAACGTGAGTCCGTACGCTTGCGTCTGCCGCAGTCGCCGGATCAGGTCGATTCCCGCGGTGATGTTGCCCCACTGATCGCTGCCTCCGCCCTGCAGTTTGCAGCCGAACTGATCGTACAGGTGCAGAAAGTCATACGCCTGCATGGTCATGTAGCTGAATTCGGTGTAACTGATGCCCTGCTCGCTCTGCATGCGGCTCTTCACCGATTCCTTGGCCACCATGTAGTTCACTGTGAAATACTTGCCCACATCGCGCAGCCAGTCGATGAACGACATGCGCGAGGTCCAGTCGTAGTTGTCCACCATGACGGCGGCGTTGGGCCCCTCGAAATCCAGGAAGTGGCTGAGCTGTTGGCGCACGCCTTCGGCATTTTGCTTCACCTGCCCGGCGGAGAGCAGATTGCGCTCGTCGCTGCGCCCGCTCGGGTCGCCCACCATCGCCGTCGCGCCGCCCACCAGCGCCAGCACCGCGTGCCCGGCGCGTTGAAAATGCGCCAGTGCCATGATCGGGACCAGGTTGCCCAGGTGCAGACTCGAAGATGTGGGATCGAACCCCACATAAATTGTGAAGCGCTCCTTTGCCAGCAACTCGCTCAGCCCCGGATCCGTGCTCTGCGCGATCAGCCCCCGCTTTTCAAGAGTTTCGTAAATGGACATGGAAAGAGTGATCAGCCGCGGATGAACGCAGATAAACGCAGATAAAACAAACTATCTTATCCGCGTTCATCTGCGTTCATCGGCGGCCCTAAAGCCTTTTTCAGATCATCAGAGAATTCCTGAATTTCCCGCACCTGCTCCGGGGCGGCCAAAACCTCGCTGCCTTTGGAAACCAGCCAGGCCTTACCTTCGCGCCAGTACAGGTAAGCCAAACCATTTTCCGTCATGTAGCCCGAACTGCCCAGCGAGGCGCCGTGCACCATAGCCACACAAGCTCCCCGCCCGTACACTACGTATTCTTTGGCCTCGGCGATTCGTTCAATCCGCAGTTCGGCCAGGCGTGAGAGAACTTCCGGGCTCACATTTTGTAGCGGCCAAGGTCCTCGTCGTTGAGGCCCTCCAGCCAGCGGCGCAGTTCCTCGTTGTTGGCGGCTTTATCCGCCGTGGCCGTCGCCTTCGACGAGGATTTCAGCACCGCCTCTTCCACGTAGATGGGGCAATCCAGGCGCAGTGCCAGGGCGAGCGCATCGCTGGGCCGCGAATCCACACTGATCAGTTCGCCATCGCGATCCAGCCAGATCACCGCGTAGAAGGTGTCGTCTTTCAATTCGCTGACAACCACCTTGCGCAGCGCCGTATTCAGACCCATCAGCAGGCTCTTGATCAGGTCGTGCGTCATCGGCCGGGGCGTGGAGACTTTCTCGATTTCCAGGGCGATGGCGTTCGCCTCGTAAACGCCAACCCATATGGGGAGCACCGAGTTGCCGCCGAGATCCTTCAGAATAACGATCGGCATGTTGGTAACGGGATCCATCATGAGCCCGCGAATCTTCATCTCGACTTCCATAGCGCGCCCTCCCCCTTCTCAATTACACCACAGATACGCTCTCGCCCACCAACGAGTTGGGACCGGAGCGCGTCACCCGGACCGGCAGGTACCGGCCCACCAGCGAATCGCCGTTGCTGCCGGGGTGGCTGAAGTTCAGGGTGCGATTGTCGCTCGTCCGGCCGATCCACTGGCCCAGCGCCTGGTTGCGCCCTTCCACCATGACCTCTTGAATGCGGCCGATCCATTCGGCATTGCGCCGGATCTGGATAGCCCGCTGCTTCTCCTGCAGCGTCAGCAGGCGCCTCTGCTTCTCCTCTTCCGGCACGCGATTCTCCATCGCCAGCGCGGCCGTGTTGGGACGCGGCGAATACTTGAAGCTGAACAGCGAGTCGTACTCCACCTCGTCCAGCAGGTCCAGCGTCTGCTGGAAATCCTGCTCCGTCTCGCCGGGGAAGCCCACAATGATGTCGGTAGTCAGCGAATACCTGCGACCCGCATGCTTGAGCCACTCGATGCGCCGCATGTACTCGTCGCGAGTGTAGAGCCGGTCCATCGCCGCCAGCATGCGCGAGGACCCCGACTGCACCGGCAGGTGCACATGATCGCACAAGACCGGGTTGGCATCCATCGCCTCCACGATGCGTTTGACGAAATCCCGTGGATGCGAAGTGGTGTAGCGGACCCGGCGGATGCCCGGAATTTCGGCCACCCGCGCCAGCAGTGCCGCGAAATCCCAGCCCGCCGGCGAGGGATCGCGATAGCTGTTTACGTTCTGCCCCAGCAGTTGAATTTCGGTGTACCCCCGCTCGGCCAGCCCGCGCGCCTCGGCCATCACGCTCTCGCTGGTGCGGCTCCGTTCCGGCCCCCGCGTGAACGGCACCACGCAATACGCGCAGGATTTGTCGCAGCCTTCGATAATCGTGATATACGCCCGGTGCGGATTGTCGCGCCGCGTGAACGGCGTATCGAACGTCTCCTCGGTCTCCAGGCTCAGACCGGTGACGCGCCGGCTGCCGGCTTCCAGTTGCACCAGCATTTCGCCGAAGCGCGGATAGCTCGCCGAACCGCATACCAGGCTGACGTGCGGAGCCCGGTCGAAAATCTTCTCGCCCTCCTGTTGCGCCACGCAGCCGAGCACGCCGAAGACCTTGCCCTTTCCGGCTTCCCGTTTGAAGTTCTGCAGCCGGTTGAACACCTTCTGCTCGGCCTTGTCGCGGATGCTGCAGGTGTTGTAAAGAACCAGTCCCGCGTCTTCAGGCTCTTCCACCTGCGAGTAGCCCTGTGCCAGCAGGGTGCCGATCACCTTTTCGGAATCGTGCACATTCATCTGGCAGCCGAATGTTTCAATGTAGAAGGTTTTCCCAGACACTATCACTCCATTGTAGTGGGCTTCGGCTATTGTTTGGGGGAGGCAATCCGGCCAGTTTTGGGAGCCCGTGCTCTTGGTTTGGCAGAGTGCTTGACTGCGATTTGCGGAGCTAACCGCAGGAACGGCAGCGGCGGCACTGGGAGTCCCGTTGGATCGCCGAAAATATTGCTTCGCAAATCCTCGTAGAGACCTTCAGCGAACCGCCGCCTGCCCGTGAAAATCCTTCCGCCGCGCGCTTGCTAAACGCATGGGCGTCACGCCCAGCCGCGCTTCCAATTCCGTGACGTTCTTTCGAGCCCAGACCGGATCGGTTTTGAGGCGGATCAACTCGTCCATGGCCTCGTCTTGAACCAACCCGGCCTCCCATCGCTTGGGACTCGCCTCGCTGACCTTCAGATAGGCGGCAAAGGCGCGAAAGCTCATACCCAAGCGTCTCCGAATCTCTTTCAGTTCTCCGGTCATCAGAAGATGGTGCCTCCGGCGATACGCGTCGGCGCTCGCAATGGTATAGGCGCTGGATTGTTCGTCGGTCAGCACCTGAAATCCGCAACGGCTGCATACCATCGCTTCAGTGCGGACAGTTACATCCTCGCCCCTGACATGAGCCGTCATATCGGTAATCCGGCTCACCATCTTGCCTTTTTCGCATTGAAAGCACTTCATAGCGTTTTTCTCTTGACTCCGTACCTGGGTGGATGGCAGGACCAGAAGAGAACCTGCGGCTTCCTCGCCGTTCCGCGGATCTGGAATTTGAAATAAACCTCGCACCCAAGAACACCAGATCGGAAAATGAAGGGACAACCCGGCGGATCCACGAGTTCGCGCGGCGGTTCGTAGCATTCCGGCGGAATCTCATCCAGAACTTCGAGCAATTTCTCGTGAACGGCCTCGCCGACCAACCGGAAGTGGCTGCGCATTTCGTCAATGAACTTCGACGTGCGCACACCCTGGCCTCGCCCCTCTTGTTGCTTCGCAAGCCGGATTGCCTGGTCCGGCGGGTAACGTCCAAGGAATCCCTTTCGGAGGATTTCTTCGCGCTTTTCAGGCGGGTATTCTGCAAATTGCCCATTTCGCTCCAGCCCCTCAGCGTTTGCAATCCAGCGAATCCGCAGTTCCTCGCCACGGAGAGCACTCATCAACCCCACCTATACAGTATCATATGATCCCGGCCCAATTCAAAAGGCATCTGCCGTGCACCCACAAAATTCGATGCTGCCTACTGTTTGGGCGGCCCCGCCGGCGTGTCGAAACTCAGCGTGGATTCGGCCGCGTACTTGCGGTAATCCTTGAACTCGATCACGTTGCGGTAGCGGATCTGGTTGGCCTTTTGCGATTCCGTATCCATCAGCCGGCCGCCGCGACCCCGCAGCGGCGGCAGGTCCGCCGCCAGGCTCTCGCACTGCACCGGCAGCAGGTACTGATGCCCGCTCACATCCACGAAATCGTAATCTTCCGTATTGTGCGAAAATTGCACCGGAAAGCCTTCAGGCACGTCAATCGACTCGGCCACGCGCAAAACCCGCTGCGTCGCCTCGTCGATGAACACTTCGCCGTGATAGCCCGCCACCACCGAGTTCGTCGCCACCCGCATTTCGAAATGGGAGTAGATGCGCTTCACCTGGTACGTGTAGACCGCCACGCGCCGGTCGCCGATCGTGCTCCACTCTTCGAACTTGAACTCCGCCTTCGATGTAGGATGAAACAGCAGCATCAGCTTGCTGCCGAACTCACCCTGGCTGAAAGCCCCGCCTACCGATTCCAGCGAGGCCTTGGTGCGTTTGTTGTTGCGCGCCACCAGTTTGTAGTTTTCCTTCATCTGGAAATAGGTGAGTTGCAGCGTGAGAGTGTCGCTCGGCCGAAACGCGCCGATGGGGCCGTATGCCTCGAAGCGGCGAACCAGTTCGGTGCAGATGAAATCCGGCAGAGACTTGGTGTAATTGAGCGCGGTCCGCCGCGCCTCCTCGAGCAGGTTCGGCGGCGCACCCTCCGCCGTCGCCTGCGCAAAGGCCGCGGAGGCAAATATCAGGAACGCAACCGGAATCCGCCAGCGCATAAAGTCTCCCTCAGAAAATACACCTTTCGCCGCCAAAAAGAAAGGAATCGGGCCCTTTTGGTAAACTGTGGATGATTCCAAAGGGAAGCCAAAACGTGAAACCCTCGCCCGACTATACCGCGCCGCTCCCATCCCCTCCACAGGAGACGCCGGTCGCCGGGTGATCGAGCGCGCAATGCCCGCCATTCAGGGTCTGTCGTACAGAACCGCGGAAGCGGTAACGGTGGCACTGGCCGGAGTGCTGGTCATAATCGTCGCCCTCATGGGCTATCGCGCCTGGCAATATTCGCGCGTCACCCCCCAGGAGCGCGAACGGCGACGGCGCGCCATCCTGGTACGGCAAGGGAAAATGGGCGATGCCACCCTGGTCGAAATCCGCGACGACCTGCTCTTTTACTCCTACTCGGTGCGCGGCGTCGAATACACCGCCTCGCAGGACCTGTCCACGCTCCGCGATCGCATTCCGGACGACCTCTCTGCCACCGGGCCGCTCTCGGTGAAGTATGACGCGCGCAATCCGGCGAACTCCATCGTCGCCGCTGAAGAGTGGAGCGGCATTCGCGGCAGCCGCGCCAGTTGACCCTACTCCTCTTCGAACTCCACCTCCGGCTCCGGCAGCACATCGGTTTCGCCCGCTGACCACACGTACAAGGTCGGCAGCAGGAAAATGTTCAGCACCATCGCCACCATCAGTCCGCCCACAATCACTATCGCGAAGGGGCGCTGGGAATCGGATCCGATGGCGTGAGAGGTGGCCGCCGGCAGCAGGCCCAGAGTCGCCACCAGCGTCGTCATCATGATCGGACGCAGTCGCAGTACCGCGCCTTCCACCGCGGCATCCACCACCGAATGGCCGCGCACGCGAAGCTGGTTGATGTACTCCAGCATGATCACGCCGGTCTGCACGCACACGCCGAACAGCGCCAGGAACCCGACTCCCGAAGACACACTGAAGTGCGTACCCGTGACCAGGAGCGCCAAAAGCCCTCCCAGGGGCGCCATGGCGATATTCGCCAGCATCAGCGTGGCCCATTTGAACGAGCGGAACATGGTGTAGAGGATGATAAATATCACGATGATGGTGATGGGCAGCACAATCATCAGGCGCTTCTGGGAACGCTGTTGGCTGGCGTACTCGCCGGCCCAACCGATGCTGTAACCCTCGGGCAGTTTGACCCGCTGGCCCACCTTTTTGATGGCCTCTTCCACCGTGCTTCCCAGGTCCCGGCCGCGCACGCTGTACTTGATCGCGACATACCGCGAGTTCTCTTCCCGGTCGATTCGCGACGCCATGTCCAGCACGTGCACATCGCATAACTGCGCCAGCGATACGCGCTCCCCGGTGGGAGCCAGGAGGCGGATATTCTCGATGGCCTCCCTGGTCTCGCGGTCCGCCTGTTCATAGCGGACCACCAGGTCGTAGCGCTGTTCGCCTTCCAGCACCTGGCTTACGGCGTTGCCGCCCACCGCCGTCTGGATTGCGTCCTGCACGTCCGCCACATTGATCCCGTAGCGCGCCGCCTGTTTGCGATTCACCGTGAAATTCAGGTTGGGCTGCCCGACCACACGAAACAATCCCAGGTCCTGTATGCCGGCAATGCCCTTCAACACGTTGACGATCTCGTCGCCGGTCTGTTCCAGAAGCCTGAGATTGTCCCCGTAGATCTTGATCGCCAGTTCGCCTTTCACGCCGCTCACGGCCTCTTCCATGTTGTCGGAGATCGGCTGGGAGAAGTTCCACAGCACCCCCGGCAGCTTTTCCAGTTCGTGGCTCATAGCCGCAATCAGGCGGCCTTTGTCCTGGTGAAAGATGGGCCGCCACTGCTCCCTGCGCTTCAGATCCACGAAGTACTCGGTATTGGAGAACCCCGCCGTATCGGTCCCATCGTCCGGCCGGCCCACCTGCGAAACCACCACCGGCACCTCCGGAAAGGAGGCCAGAATGATGCGCGCGCGGTTCATCAGCCGCGTCCCTTCCGTCGGGCCGGTGCTCGGCGCCAGCGTCCCGCGCACCCAAATGGCGCCTTCATCCAGATGCGGGAGAAACTCCGAGCCGATGATCCCGCTGCCGGCGATCAGAACCGCTGCCGCCAGGCACAGCGCCGCAAAACCAGCCGTGATCCAACGCGCCCCGATGGCCCACCGCAAAGCGGCGCGATACCTTTCCGTAATGAAAATCAGGGCCGGATTGTGCCACTCCCGCACGTCGCCGCGAAACAGAAAGCTGGCCAGAACCGGCGCCAGCACGATGGAAAAGATCAGCGCGCCCAGTAGTGCGAACGCCACCGTCCAGGCCATGGGCTTGAACAGCCGTCCCTCCACGCTCTGCAGCGTGAAGATGGGGAGATACGCCGTGATGATGATGCCGATCGCGTAAAACACCGGCCGCTGCACTTCGTACGCCGCTTCGCGAATCCGCTCCAGCGCCGGCCGCGCCTCCGAATTCCGGCGCGACATGTGCCGCACGATATTCTCCACCATGACCACCGCGCCGTCCACCACCATGCCGAAATCCAGCGCGCCCAGCGAGAGCAGGTTCGCCGGAATCTTCCGAAGGTCCAGGCAGATGGAGGCGAACAGCAGCGAGAACGGAATAGTCAGCGCTACAATCAGCGCGCCGCGCGCATTGCCCAGGAACAGAAACAGAATGATGGCTACCAGCGCGATCCCTTCCGCCAGGTTGTGCAGCACCGTTTCGGTAGTCAGATGCACCAGGTCGCTGCGATCCAGAAACGGCGCAACCCTAACGCCGCGGGGCAGAATGTGCTCGTTCAGTTCCTTCACCTTTTCGTGAATCAGGCGCAGCGTTTCGTCGGAACTGGAGCCTTTGCGCAGCAGCACGATCCCCTCGATCACGTCGTCGTTATCGATGATCTTGCCATCGGCGCGATGAATCGACCGCCCGATTCTGCCCAGCCGGATCTTGGGCCCCTGCACCACCTTGGCAATATCCTGAATGCGAATCGGCGTCCCGCCCTGCGTCTTGACTACCGTCTCGCCGATTTCGCCGGTGTGCGCGAACAGGCCGATCGAGCGGACATTCACCTGCTGCAGCCCCGCCTCAATGAAACTGCCGCCGGCATTGGTGTTGTTGTTCGCCAGTTGCTGCTCCACCTGTCCCAGGTTCAGCCCGTAAGAAATCAGCTTCTCCGGGTCCAGCCGCACCTGGTACTCCTTCGTGATGCCGCCGAAACTGCTCACGTCCACCACGTTCGGAACCATTTTGAATTGCTTTTCGAGCACCCAGTCTTCCAGCGACTTCAACTCCATCAGGTCGTACCGCGGATTGGTGCTCTTCAGTGTGTACCAGTAAATCTGGCCTACCGGACTATAGTCCGTGCCGATTTGCGGCTGCAGGTTTTGCGGCAGGCTCACCGAGGAAAGCCTCTCCAGCACCTTTTGGCGGTTCCAGTCGTTGCTGGAATCGTCGCTGAAAATCAGCATGACGCTGGAAAGTCCAAACACCGAAGTGGAACGCAAATGCTGCAGGTCCGGGAGACCGTTCATCACGATTTCAATCGGAATGGTGACCTGCTGTTCCACTTCCTCCGCGGCCCGCCCGGGCCATTGCGTGATCACCTGCACATAGTTGTTGGCGACGTCGGGATACGCTTCGATCGGCAGGTTTTCAAAGGAGATCACACCCCAGGCGAAAAGCAGAATCGCGACGGCTACGATGAGCAGGCGATTGCCCAGGGCGAATGTGACAATTCCGCGGATCATTTCGGGGGATCAATTCTGACTCTACCGGGCCGGGAATGCGCCAGCCACCTATCTTTCAGCCGGAACCGGATATCTTTGAGTGAGCCGTCATTGCCGTTCGATAAGGCCGTAACTATCCTTCGGAACTGCGCCTATCTTTCAGCCCGTACACCTATCTTTTGTCGGGATCAGGCTATCTTTCAGGTGAAGCTCTTGGTCCGCCCCGCAATCGGCCCTAAGATTTTGATGCAGCCCGGAAAGCATGGAGCGCATTCGACTCATCCTTATCGACGATCACGTCCTGTTTCGCGAAAGCCTGGGTCGCTTGTTTGCGTCGGAACAGGGTCTGGAAGTGGTAGGCCAGTGCGCCCGCATCTCCGAAGCGCTCGACATTATCGAGCACTCTCCGGTGGACCTGATGCTGCTGGATTTCAATCTGGGCAAAGAGAGCGGAACCGATCTCATCGCCGCCGTGCGGCAGGCCGGTTATGCCGGCAAGATCCTCATGGTCACGGCAGTCATGGACGCGCCGGAGGTTTTGAAGGCGCTGCAACTCGGGGCATCCGGAGTGTTCCTCAAACACAGCCCGCCCAGTTCGTTGACCAAGGCAATTCACCTGGTGGCCGCGGGCGAAGTCTGGCTGGACCGCGGCATTGTCCAACTCCTGACCGAACAGGCGCCGCCTCCCGCCAATGAATCATTCGGGATGCCCTTGACCGAGCGCGAAGAACTGGTGCTCCACGGAGTTCTGGAGGGCAGCACCAACCGCAAGATCGCCGAAGAACTGGGCGGCTCCGAAGGATCGATCAAAGCCGCCATCCAGCAGTTGTTCCGCAAAACCGGAGTGCGCACCCGCAGCCAGTTGGTGCGCGTCGCGCTCGAAGGGCACATGCCAACCAGGCAGAAGTAGCCCGCGCCGGGCAGGTCACGCGCGACCCGATTCCGAGACGCGACCGTAAGGGAGCGTTGGCCGCCCGCCTTTTCATGAAAGATCGTGTGACTCGGGATATGATTTGCCCGGTTGGCCGCTATTTTCGCGAATGGTTGCCTTTCATGTCGCGCCCCCCGCCGCGCCCCGGTCCGGAGCACCGTCCGTGGTCTCGTGTGCAACAATGGGAAGAATCTCTATGATTCAAGAAGTGCTCACCGAGGGCCTGACTTTCGATGATGTTTTGCTCGAACCGGCCCGTAGCGAAGTGCTCCCGGCCGAAGCCGATACCCGCACCTGCCTGACCCGGCAAATTGGCCTGAATATCCCGATTGTCTCCGCCGCCATGGATACCGTGACGGAATCCCACCTGGCCATCGCCTTGGCCCAGCAGGGCGGCATCGGCATCATCCACCGCAACATGTCCGTGGAACGTCAGGCGGAAGAAGTAGACCGCGTGAAACGCAGCGAAAGCGGCATGATTGTCGACCCCATTACCATCGAGCCCGAACAGTCCATTGCCGCCGCCCAGGCGTTGATGCAGCGCTACCGTATCTCCGGCGTGCCCGTCACCAAGGGTGGCAAGCTGGTCGGCATTCTCACCAATCGCGACCTGCGATTCGAAACCCGCTTTGACCTGCCTATCAGCGAGGTCATGACCAAGGAGAATCTGGTCACCGTGGCGGTAGGCACCACGCTGGAACAGGCCGAAGCCATCCTGCACAAGCATCGCGTCGAAAAACTCCTGGTGGTGGACGATCAGTTCCGCCTCAAGGGCCTCATCACCGTTAAAGACATCCAGAAAAAACTGAAATACCCGAATTCGGCCAAAGACAGCCAGGGCCGTTTGCGCGTGGGCGCCGCCATTGGCGCCACCGGCGATTTTCTGGAACGCGCGCAGGAGTTGTGGAAGCGCAAGGTGGACGTGGTCGCTATCGATACGGCCCACGGCCACAGCGGGCGCGTGATGGCCGCTGTCAGAACCATCAAAAGCAAACTGCCCGACCTGCAGCTTATTACCGGCAACGTGGCCACCTACGAAGGCGCCAAAGAGCTGATCTCCCTCGGCGTGGACGGAATCAAGGTAGGCATCGGCCCCGGCTCCATCTGCACCACGCGCGTGGTGTCCGGCGCCGGCGTGCCCCAGATCACGGCCATTTCCGAATGCTCCCGCGCCACCCGCGAAGGCGGCGTGCCGCTCATTGCCGATGGCGGCATCAAATTCTCCGGCGATGTGACCAAGGCGATTGCCGCCGGCGCCGATACCGTGATGATCGGCAGCCTGCTCGCCGGCACCGACGAAAGCCCCGGCGAGACCATTCTCTACCAGGGACGCACCTTCAAAACCTATCGCGGAATGGGGTCGATGGGCGCTATGACCCAGGGCAGCAGCGACCGCTACGCGCAGGATGCCAACGGCAAGCTGGTGCCCGAGGGCATCGAAGGGCGCGTGGCCGCCAAGGGGCCGCTGTCCGACCTGGTGTACCAACTGGTGGGCGGACTGCGCAGCGGCATGGGCTACGTGCGGCGCGGAAGACATCAACGCAACTGCACCAGAAGGCGCGCTTCCTCCGCATCTCGCCCGCCGGCTTGCGCGAAAGCCACGTGCACGACGTCATCATCACCAAGGAAGCGCCCAACTACCGCGTGGAATAATCCTGGAAATCGGCCAGTACGGCTTTTTCCATGCGGCGCGCGGCGCTCAGCAGCCAGCCCCGCGGCCGCTTCTTCAGATCGTTCACCAGAACCCGGGCCTTGACGCTCCCCAGGTGAATATTGGCCGTCTCCCAACCCATGGCCAGCAGCAGCCGCATCTCGTCGCGCTCCTTCGGGCAACGCGGCCAGCTCGATGCGCGAGCAGTCCGGCGCCAGCCGCCGCACAATCCAGCGGCTGCTGAAAACGCACGAACGGATCGCGGCAGCGCACCGCGCGAGTCCAGGATCTCCTGGTAACGAATGGGCGCCGTCCCTTGCCGGTCTCCGCCCAGACGCACGCCGAAGGCGCCAGCGCTTTGGCTTCGCGGGCGACCGATCCGCCGCGCCACTCGGCCAGCGCCACGTAGCGCTGCCGTCCCAGGCTGCCCAGGCCCGCTACGCGATGTCGCCACACGCCAATGCAGGCCGCCCTCCGGCATCAGGCGGGCGAATCGCCTTCAGCGCGCCGGCCGGCGGCTCCTCTTCCACTTCAGCCAGGGCGTGCAGTCTTCTCCCAGAACCTTTCAGGCTCGTGCAGCCGCGCCGCGGCCATCGTCCGCAGCGAAGTGATGGTGCTCGGCCAGCGCGAACGGCCGGCCGCCGGCTTCCAGCGCGTCCCGATAGCCCTTGAGAATCGCGGCGATCGCCTTCCTTGGGGTCGCACGCTATCTCGGCCAGCAGCGCGCTGGTGGCCAGCCGGATCAGGTCGTTGGTATACGGCATCGTCCAGGCTTCGTCGAAATCGTTGATGCCCCAGATCAGGCGGCCTTCGATGTCGCGCCAGGTTCCGAAGTTCTCCACGTGCAGATCGCCCACCGCCAGCGCCTCGGGCGCCGCGGCCGCTTCCGGGCAGACCTCTTTCCAGATCTGCGCCCAGCGGTAATACGTGGCCCGCAGAAAAGGGAATGCCGCGAGTCGCATCTGCTCGTGCTTGAAGTGCAGATCCTTCTCCACCATCGTCAGGTGCCGTCCCAGCCACGCCTCGTACCGTTCGGTCGCCTTCGCGATTTTCATTCCGCTACCCCCGGAACCAGCAACCATTTGAGCATGCAGTGCGGCTGGGCCGTGACACGCGGGCAATCCACCCGCAGCAGAGCCGCCTTCTTCATATCCACGATCAGCGACGGGCTGTTCAGCAGAAACGCGGCCAGCGAGCTCATCAGCGGCTCGTGGCTGGTCACCAGGATAGCGGCTTCGTCTTTGTGTTCCCGCATTTCGCTCCACGTATCGTATGGCGAGGCGTCCGGCGCCAGGGCCCGGGTGCGCAGGATCCTTCCCTTGTATCCCAGGACGTCGGCCGCCACCTCGGCCGTCTCCAGCGCCCGTTTATAAGGACTGGAAAGGATCAGGCTGGGCGATACATCGGCCGCCCTGGCACGCTTCAGAACGCGGCGCAGCTTTTCTTTTCCCTCGCTGGTCAGGGCTCGTTCGGAATCGGAATGGCCGGGTGCAGCATCTTCGGCAATGCCATGTCGTAAGAGATAAATCTGCATCTAACGCCATCATACAGTGAGCGCCCTTTCCTTTCCCTTGCGCTTCGACAGGTGATCTGTTATTCTCCCTGTAGAAGGGCAAGGGAAGTCATCCATGCTCAACGATTTGTTCTTTCGTCTGCGTTCCCTCTTCCGGTGGGAAACCGTGGAATCTGAAATGGAAGCCGAACTGCGATTTCACTCCGAACGCCAGATCGAAAAGTATCTGAGGACAGGAATGAGCCGCGACGACGCTCTGCGGCAGGCGCGGCTGGATTTCGGCGGCATCCCTCAGATAAGGGAGGAGTGCCGCGACGCGCGCGGCGTGTCCCTGTTCGAATCGCTGTCCAGGATCTTGCGCTACGGCTGGCGGACGCTGCTCAAATCGCCGGCATTCGCCGCGGCGGCGCTGTTCACACTGGCCTTGGGAATCGGCGCCAACACCGCAATATTTTCGGTGGTCTACGGCATTCTGCTGCGGCCGCTGCCCTTCCGCGATGCCTCGCGCCTGGTCCTCCTCAACGAGACCACGCCGCGCGTCGGAATGTGAGCGTCTCCTATCCGAATTTTCAGGATTGGCGCGCGCAGAGCCGCGCGTTTTCGGAAATGGCGGCGGTGAGCACCGTCGAGTTCAATATGGGCGGCACGGCAGTCAACCGGAGAACATCGGCGGCCTCGCCGTTTCGCCGGACTTTCTTTCCATGATGGGGGTGCGGCCGGTGATCGGCCGCGGTTTCACCGCCCGGCGAGGAAAAGGCCGGCACCGCGCCGGTAGTGCTGCTGAGCTACGCGCTCTGGCAGTCGCATTTCGGCGGCTGACTCGCAGGACGCGATCGGACAGACGATTCGCCTGGACAGCCAGACCGTCACCATCGTCGGCGTTCTGCCGCCGGACTTTCGCTGGGTGGAGCGATGCGACGTGATGGAGCCGATCGGCGTGTGGGCCACCAACAACGACAGCGCTACCGAGAGGGGAGCACGCGGCGACCTGGTCGTGGTGGGGCGGCTTGCGGCGGGCGTGCGGATGGAGCAGGCCCGCGCGGAAATGGACGGCATTGCGGCACGCCTTGCCCGCGCCTATCCGCGAGCCCAACGACCAGTTCGGCGTCAACCTGCAGCCGCTGCGCGAAGCGCTTCTCCGGCGACGTGCGCCCGGCCATGCTGGTGCTGCTGGGAGCCGCGGTCTTCGTGCTTCTGGTGGCCTGCGCTAACGTGGCGAATCTGTTCCTGATGCGGGGCGCGCGTGCGGGCCAGGGAGATGGCGCTGCGCATCGCCATCGGGGCGAGCCGCGGCCGCATTGTCCGCCAGATTCTGACGGAGAGTTTTCTGGTGGCGCTGCTGGGCGGCGTGGCCGGCGTGGGTCTCGCCATTGCGGGCATTCCGGCCATCGCACGGTGTGATTCCGCCGGACACGCTGGCCGGCGCGAGCATCGACATGAATGGCACCGTCCTGCTGTTTTCGGCCGGTCTGGTCGTCCTCTCGATGTTTGTCTTCGGGCTGGCTCCCGCGCTGCATTCCACCGCGGGCGATGTTCAATGCGGAGTTGAAAGAGGGAAGCAAGGCAACCAGCACCGGCGCGCGGAATCGTCTGCGCAGTCTACTGGCCACCACCGAAGTGGCGCTGGCGCTGGTCCTCCTGGTGGGTGCCGGGCTGATGATGAAGAGCCTGTATCGTCTGCTTGCGGTGGATCCCGGCTTCCGGGCCGAGCACGTCCTGAAGCTGGAGATGAGCCTGCGCACCGCGCAATACGACAAGGATCCGGCGGTGCTCGCTTTCTGGCAGCAGACGCTGGACCGGGTTCGTGCCTTGCCGGGCGTGGAATCCGTGGCGCTCGGCACTGCGATTCCGCTCACCGACGACCATTCGCGCAGCGATATTACCGTGGAAGGGATGCCCGTGCCGAAGCCGGGAAGGTTTCCCGCATCCCGACGAGCACATCGTCAGCCCGGAATATGAGAAGACCCTCGGTGTCCGCCTCCTGCGCGGCCGCGGCTTCACGGATGCGGATCGCGAGAACGCTCCGCTCGTGGCGATGGTCAATGCCAACTTCGCGCAGCGTCTGCTTCCCGGCGCCGACCCCATCGGCAAACGGTTCAGCGTTCGGCCGCCTGGGAGCCGCCAATGGGCCGAAGTGGATCACCATTGTGGGGGTGCTGGCGGATACCAAGATGTACGGCCTCGCCAATCCCGCGCGCCTCGAAGTGTATCTGCCGTTCCGCCAGGCGCCGTCCAACGAAATGACGCTGCTGGTGAAATCCGGCCAGGAACTGGCCGCGTTGGTCTCCGCCGTTCGCGCTGTCGTCGCTTCCATCGACAAGGAGCAGCCCATCTTCGGGATCGCCACCATGCAGGAAGTGGTCAACGCTTCGGTTTCCACGCGGCGCGTCACGCTGATCCTGCTCGGGTGTTCAGCGGGTTGGCGCTGCGTGCTGGCGGCCATCGGAATCTACGGCGTGATTTCCTACTCGGTGGCGCAGCGGCGCGCGAGAGATCGGCATCCGGATGGCGCTGGGAGCCCAGCGCGGCGATGTGCTGCGGCTCGTGCTGGCGCAGGGCGGCAGGATCTCCGCTGCCGGTCATCTGATCGGCAGTGCAGCGTCTCTTGGGTTGACGCGCTTACTTGCGAAGCTGCTGTACTCGGTGAGCGCCATCGATCCGGCGACCTTGGCAGCCGCCTCCTTCGTGCTCGCGCTGGTTTCCATGCTCGCGTGCTATATTCCGGCCCGGCGAGCCCTGAAAGTGGATCCGCTGGTGGCTCTCCGGCACGAGTGACAGGCTTCGCGGGTAAGTCATAAGCTGTAAGCTGTTAGCTTAATGGCCCGATACGCGGCAATCGACATAGGCAGCAATTCCGTTCGCATGGAAGCGGCGGAAGTTCTACCGGGACAGCCCACCCGGATTCTCGCCTCCGATCGCGAAGTGACCCGCCTGGGAGAGAGCGTATTCCGCGCCGGCGCCGTCAGCGAAGAAGCGCTGAAGAACACCTGCGCGGTGCTGGCGCGCATGTCGGAGTTGTATCACAGGCTGGATGTGGTCGGAGTGCGAGCGGTGGCCACCAGTGCGATTCGCGACACGCGCAACCAGAAGGAGTTTCTGGCGCGGGCTTCGGAGGCCATCTCCTCCCCCGTGGAAATCATCTCGGGACGCGAGGAAGCGCGCCTCATCCATCTCGGCGTCGAGAGCAGTTGGCCGCAGACCGGCAAGCGCGTCATCATCATCGATATCGGCGGCGGCAGCGCGGAGATCATCGCCGCCGAAGACGGCCACCTTCGCGAGGCCTACTCCAAGCCCCTAGGCGCCGTCCGCCTGCGTGAGAGCTTTCTCAAAGACGAACCGCCCTCGGCGCGCCAGTTGCACCAGATGCACGAGTACATTCAGGAGAAACTCTGGAGCGCCGTGCGGCGCCTGGGCCACACCGGATGGGACCGCGCCATCGCCACGTCCGCCAGCGCGTCGGCCGTGGCCAGCGCCGTGGCGCGAGTGCCGCGCTCCAAGCGCGACGATATCGACCGCCTCCGCGTCACCACCGCGCAGGTCCGGAATCTCTACCAGAAACTGGCGGAATTGAACCTTGCCGGGCGTCGTAAAATCACCGGCATTGGCCCGCGGCGTGCTGAAATCATCGTGCCCGGAATCGCCGTGCTGCTGGACTTTCTACAGGAGTTTCACCTGCCCGCAGTCTACTACTCGCAGGCCGGAGTGCGCGACGGCATCATCGCCGACCTCGCGGCACGCAACGTCGGCGCGGAACTCTCGCGCCTGAGCCGCGATCAGCGCCGCGAAGTGGAAGATATGGGCCGCCGCTACGGCGTCTCGCTCGAACGGGCCCGGCGCGTGGCCAATATTGCCTCGCAGATCTTCACCGCGCTCCAGCCCTTGCACCAGTTGCCTCCGGCGTCCGGCAAATTGCTGGAAGCGGCCGCTTACCTTCTCGACGTGGGCCATTATGTCAGCAGCGTGGGCCACCATAAGCATTCTTATTACGTCGTGTCCAACTCCGATATGCCCGGCTTCACCGAGCGCGAGCGCATCCTGATCGCCGCCCTCTGCCGCTATCATCGTAAGTCCCTGCCGAGCCCCATGCACAGTGCCTTTCAGTCTTTGTCGCCGGAAGAGAAGCGCGTTCTGACCCTGCTGATTCCGCTGCTCCGCCTGGCCGACAATCTGGAGCGCAGTCACGAGCAGCGCATTCAATCGGTGGATTGCCGCCTGAATGGCAATGGCGAAGTGATGCTGCAGGTGCATTCCAGCGGTAACATCGATCTGGAGCAGTGGGCCGCGGAACGGGCCGCCGATGTATTCCGCCAAACCTACAACCGGCCCGTGTCCGTCACTAAAGCGCGCGCCTGATATGCGGAAATATGCCCGGCAGCAGACCAAAGCGCTCCTCGGAAACTTCGCCCGCCGTCTGGCTCTCACCGCGGAGACCGGCGATGCCGATACCATCCACGACCTGCGCGTGTCCATCCGCCGCCTCAGCCGCGGTCTCCGCACCTTCGCGCTCTACTATCCGGACCAGTCCTGGAAGAGCATTCGAGCGCAACTGCGCCAGGTGATGCAGTTGGCCGGCGCGGTCCGCGACCGCGACATTGCCCTGGAGTGTCTGACCAAAGCCGGCATTGCGGCGCAGGCTGCCATCGTCGCGCGCCTGAAGTCTGAACGGCGCCAGGCCAATGCCGAATTTCTGGCCAGGATCCGCCAATGGGGGGACGAGGCCGTGACGCGCCAGTGGAGCCGCCAACTGGCCATCCCCGTTCCCGCGAACGAACGCGGCACCGCGCGGGCGCATGCCGCACGCACGCTGCCGCGGCTGGCCGCGGATTATTTCCGGCAGGTCCGCGCCCTCCTGTCGCAAGGGCCGCAACCGCGAGAACTGCATCAGGCCCGCCTGGCTACCAAGCGGTTTCGCTACACGCTGGAACTGTTCCGCCGCTGCTACGGCACGGGCCTCGAAACCCGCATTGCCGAACTCCGCGGAGTGCAGCAGTTGCTGGGTGACGTCAACGACTGTATGGCGTCCTGCGATCTGCTGTCCGGGGCCATGGAGAAATCCCCGGAGCGGAAAAGCGTCCGCCGGTTCCTCAAAGAGCAGGCCGCAAAGGATGCCGCATCCTTCCGGCAGGAGTGGGAGGAACGCTTCGATTTCCCGGGACGGGAAGCCTGGTGGAAGAACTATCTCAAAAATATCCGCAAATCCACGTAACCAAATCGCCGGTCCGGAGTATTAGCAATGAAGGGACATGGACGAATGAAACTCGCATTGATCGCCCTACTTGCGCTGACCCCCATATTCGCCGCCACCGACTGGTGGGACCAGTCCGAAGCCCGGCGCGCCCGTGCCGAAGCCGTCCGGGAGCGGGCGGAAATGGCGCGTGAGATGCGCCAGACGCAAAGGGAGACGCAGCGCGAAATGATGCGTGCCCGCGTCGAAGTCCGCCGCGCCACTGACCAAGCTCGCCGGCAGGCTTCGCAAGCCGCCGAAGAAGCGCGCCGCGAGGTTCGCCGGGCCATCGCCGAGGTGGACCGCACCACGCGGGAGATGCGTTCGCGCTACCATCGTTTGTATTAAGAGAGGAGCACCTCAAAGGAATGGCCGAGACCGGGTTACGCGGACCGTTTGCATTGACACCTTCAGGAATTAGTCAGGAAGTTGCGAGCACATCTCCAGGCGCATACGTGCTGGACCAGGCACACGAGGAGGGCGGTTTTCACATCAGTTACTGCGGCCGCTCCGATACCGATGTGAGCCAGCGTCTGCTGGAGCACGTAGGCAAGTACAAACGATTCAAATACGAGTATTACGCCACTCCCAAGGAAGCGTTCGACAAAGAGTGCGGGCTGTACCACGACTTCAATCCGCCGGCTAAAATCCAGCACCCGACCCGCCCCACCGGCTCCGGCTGGAAGTGCCCGCGCTGCAAGATCTGGGGATAATCCAGGGAACAAACCGGCGAGCCCGGGCGTATTCTACCAATTGAGGAAACCTATGCGCGCAAGGCTCCTGATTCCCGTGCTGGCCCCGGCGCTGCTCGCGCTGACGGCCTGCGATATTGAGGACTTCGACAGCGGTGGAAGGTACAACCGCGATTTTCACTACAACTATCCCATGCATGCGGACGGCCGGCTGGAAGTGGAAACCTTCAACGGCTCGATAGAGATTTCCGGCTGGGATCAACCCACCGTAGATATCAGCGGCACTAAGTACGGCCCCACCCAGGATGCGGCCGATTCGCTCAAGGTGGACATCGGCAATTCGCCGGATTCCATCTCCGTGCACGTGGTACGGCCGATTGAACGCCGCAACCACCTGGGCGCCCGCTTTGTAATTAAGGTGCCAAGGGGCGCCATTCTGGATCGCATCATCGCTTCCAATGGTTCGATTCGCACCATGGACGGCGCCGGGCCCGCGCGCCTGCACACCTCCAACGGATCGATCCGGGTAGAGGACCTGCGCGGCCAGCTCAGCGCGGAAACCAGCAACAGCTCGGTGGAACTGTCGCGCGTGGATGGCGACGTGACCATCCACACCTCCAACGGGCACATCCGCGTCGAAGGCGTCAGCGGCGCGGTGGATGCGCACACTTCCAACAGCAGCGTGAACCTGAAGATCGAGCACGCCGATAAGCCCATCCGCGTGGAATCGACCAACGGGTCGGTAGACCTGGCGCTGCCGGCGGATTTCTCCAGCAACGTGCGGGTCACCACCTCCAACAACGGAATCACCGTCCGGGTGCCCACCGAGCCCAATGCCCGGCTGATCGCACGCACCAGCAATGGTTCCATCACCAGCGAATTCGATATGCGGGTGCAGGGCGAATTCAGCAAGAACCACCTCGAAGGCATGCTGGGACACGGCGGCGGGCTGTTCGATCTGAGTACCTCGAACAGCAATATCCGGCTCGTGAAGATGTAGTCCGCTCTACTGCTGCGACGCGCCGCGGATGGCTTCGGCGATTTCGGCGGCGCGCGCCCGTGCCGTGTGCATATAGTTTTCGTTCTTCGCCACGCGGTCCAGGATGGGCAGGAACTGGTCGGGAGCCACCAGGCGCCCGCGCTCCAGCGCGGATTCCAGCAGCGTCAGAGCTTTGAATACGCCCAGGTGATCGTACTTGGCGGCGCGCTCCAGGTCGATCCGGTGCTCCGCGGACTCGGCCATGCGCTCGAACCAATCCATGAGCGCCTGCGCATTGGGATCCTCCGAGTAATTGAACTTCACTTCGGTCTGCTGGCCGCCGGCGTCCCAACGGAAGGTTTTCGTGCCCATGAACGCCACCTTCACGGGCGACTCCAGGGGATGCTTGAAATGGTCCAGCTTTTCAGCCAGGCCGAACACCGCCTGCACCTCCGCGGCGGAGAGCTTAAACTTCAGGGGCAGGTCGTCGTCTTTAGCCTCGCGGTAGTCGGCATCGCCGCTCTTTTGCACCGTAACCTGGAGGTACGCCGGGGTGCTTCCGGGAAAGTCGCGCGAGTAGAAAAGGCTGGGTTCATCGCCTGCCAGCAGCAGGCTCGCAAAAGCAAAAATCAGGGTCCACTTCATGTTGCCCCTCACGGCCGCGCCCCGGTGAGCAGCCGGGTAGCTTCATGGGTGGCATGGCAGATAGCCACCGCCAGCGCGTCGCAGGCGTCTTCGGATTCAATGGCCTGCGGCAGGCGCAGCAGCGACCGGACCATCAACTGCACCTGCGACTTTTCGGCCCTGCCATACCCCACCACGCTCATTTTCACTTCCAGCGGAGAGTACTCCCCGAACTGCATCCCGGCCTCGGCGATGGCCAGCAGCGCGATGCCGCGGACGTGCGCCAGCTTCAGCGCGGTCTTCACGTTGGCCGCGAAAAATACCTCTTCCACCGCCGCCGCTTCGGGCGCGTGCTGGCGAATCAGCTCTCGCAGCCCGCCGGCGATTTCCAGCAGCCGCTTCTCAAAGGGCCACTTCGTATTCGTACGGATGACTCCGCTGGCCAACAGGCGATGCACGCCGCCATCGCTTTCGATTACGCCGTAACCGGTCCGTTCCGAGCCGCAATCGATGCCGAGTACCCGCACGCTACTGCCCGAGCGCCTCCAGCTCCTTCTCGTCGATATCGAAGTTGGAGTAGACGCTCTGCACGTCGTCGTGATCTTCGAGGGCGTCGTTCAGCCGCAACATAGCGCCGGCATTCTTCCCTTCCAGTTTGACCAGGTTCTTGGGAATCATGGCGATAGCGGCTTCGGTGGACGCCACCTTATTGGTCTCCAAGGCCTTCTGAACGGCCTCGTGAGCTTCGGGAGGCGAAACCACCTCCCACTGATCGCCATCGTCGCGAAGGTCGTCCGCTCCGGCATCGAGAACTATGGCCATGAGCTGATCCTCTCCGGCGTTTTCCTTGGGTATCAGGATCTGGCTCTTGCGCTCGAACATCCAGGCGACGCTGCCCTGCTCGCCCATATTGCCGCCATTCTTGGAAAAGGCATGGCGCAGTTCGCTGACCGTCCGGTTGCGATTATCGGTAGCGACGTTGACGAGTACCGCGGCCCCGCCCGGGCCGTAGCCTTCGAACATGATTTCGTCGATCTGGCCGCCTTCCAGTTCGCCGGTGCCACGCATGATGGCCTTCTTGATGTTGTCTGCCGGCATACTGACGGCTTTAGCGGCCACGATGGCGGTGCGCAGGCGCGGATTGGAGTCGGGGTCGCCGCCGTTTCGCGCGGCGATCGTGATTTCTTTGATAATGCGCGTAAAAGCCTTGCCGCGCTTGGCGTCCGTAGCCGCCTTTTTGTGCTTAATGGTGGCCCATTTGGAATGGCCTGACATGTGAACCTCGCAGGTAGGCCCGGCCTCGCGCGGCCGGGGATGCTATGTTGTTATAAATTCAACCTTTTGAGGATAGCAGAATCCCGAATCCGGCTCAACCGCCGGTTGCGCTACAGGGCGCCGTCGGGAATGATCTGGTGGCCGAAGCGTCGATGGATGGGATAGCCCCAGAGTTTGCCGTCCACTACCACCCCGCAGCAGATTTTGGTGTTGCCGGGCAGCAGACGCTGAACCGCCTCATCGCCGGTATGGAACTCGTTGGCGGAAAAGTGTCCGGCCGGAAGAAACAAGATGTTCACCGGCCCCTGGGGGGAAGTGAACTCCACGGTGTCACCCACCTCGAGTTTGATGGTAACGGGATCGCTGTGCACGGCATCGGTAGCAGGGTCGTAGGTCAGCGTGATCGTTTGATGTGCCATTTCTTCTCCTTGCATTATTGATTGGGTGTCTTCGCCAGTAATTGTTGAAAACGAGGGTCCTTTATCAGGTCCTTGGCGTCGGGCTCGCGGGTCAAGGCCTGGAGCAGGCGCCACGGGGCCGCGGCCAGCGCTGCCAGCGACCGGTCGCGCTGCCCCAGGGCTTCGTAAGTGAGCGCCGCGTCCACAATGACATCCTGATCGGAGCCAGTAAGTGCCAACGCCTGCTCCATCTCGAACGACGCGCGGTTCCTGTCGCCTAACTCCGCGAATACGAAAGCCAGGCGCGCATGAGCGACCCCGTCGCGGGGATTCCGGCCAATCGCCGCGGACTCCAGGTCCACCGCCTTGCGGTACGCCTGCCGCATTTCGCCGGTTCGCCCAAGGTGCCGGCAGGCGTCCCCGAGGTTTTCCAGGATAGTGGCGTTCGAGGGTTCCGCGGTGGCGGCCTGCCCGAACAGCGCGGCGGCCTCGGCAAAGCGCAGTTCCTTATAATACAGGGCGCCGAGGTTGACCAGCACGCGGGAGTCTTCGCGCAGTTGCCGGGCATGCAGCAGGGCCTTTTCGGCCTCGGGCAGGCGGCCCTCTTCGAGCAGGGCCAGACCCAGGTCCATGTGGCCGGAAGACAGGCCAGGGATGAGGACGGTAACATCGCGGAACATCTCTTCGGCCTCTTTATACTGAGCGCGCGAGAGATAGAACAGGCCGAAATCCAGATAGGGCAGGTAATATTCCGGCTCGGCGGCGATGGCTTTGCGAAAGGCGCTCACAGCATCGTCCGCGCGGCCCATGCGGGCGTACAGACCGGCCAGACGATCGCGCGGCGCAGCGCTGTTGGGCGAGAGTTCGGCGGCGCGCTGCCAGGCCTTGATGGCCTCCTCATACTGGCCGCGCTCCCGCTGGTAGAGTCCGGCCGCCAGCAGCACCTTGACCGAATCCGGATTCAGGCTCTCCGCCTTGGCGACGTTCTGTCCGGCGGAATCCAGATACGCAGGGCCGCCGCCCCTTTGCGACTTTTGCATCTGCGCTTCGGCCAGGGCGGCGTACGTGTCGGCGGCCACGGGATCGCGCCGGATGGCCTCTTCGAGGAACGGAATGGCTTCATCGGCGCTGAGCGGGTCGCGGCGCAGCAGGTTGATGCCCTGAATGTAAGACGGGTAGGCATCGGCGGAAACGGTGTCCGGGGGCGCGCGCAAATGGAACGTTCCGGTGACGGCGGCGGTGAGAGCTTTGGCCAGGACCGAAGCCTCCCGGGGGGTGTAGACGTGATGAAAGCGGCCCAGGACATCGCCGGTATTGGCGTCGATAATGGCGCAATCGACGGTGACTTGCGTGCCGGAATTCAAAAGGTCGATCTTGAGGGCGTGGGTGGCGCCCAGGGCGGATTTTGCCTGCCGGGGCGTTTCCACTTTATCGCGAACGGCTTCGGCGGGCGGAATCGCCGTGAAGGCGTGGCGGAGACCGGACAGGCGATCGGCGATATCGAGCCCCAGTCCCTCGGCGGTGGGCACCGGCGCGCCGTAGACGGTGACGGGCAGGACCGCAAGGCGGACGGGTGTTTCCGCATTGCGGCGCGGCCAGATGGCGAGGGCGCCCAGCGCTGCGGCTAAGACTGCCACGGCCGGCAGCCAGCGCCGAAGCAGGCGGCGGGGCAGCAGCGCCCCGGCTACCGCGCCGGCGGACTGGAAGCGATCGGCGGGCCGCGGAGCGAGACACTTCGCCACGACAATGTTCCAGGGCTTCGGAAGCCTGGCGCACCGCCGCGCCTGCCCGGGACCGGGAAGCACCTGCTTGAGGGTGATGGTGCTTTCGCCGGACGGCACCTCCTCGGGCGTATGGTCCCAGGGTGCGGCCGCGCCGGTGAGCATCTGGTGAAAGACCACTCCGAGCGCATAGAGATCCGACGCCACACTGGGCGGCGCGCCGTGGAACAGCTCGGGCGCCATGTAATCGTAGGTGCCGGCCAATGCGCCGTGGTTGGCGCTTTCCTCTCCGGGCGGCTGGAAGCGGGCCAGTCCGAAATCGGTAATGACGGCGCGGACGGCGCCTTCCGGCGTCTTCGCGAGGATCACATTGGCGGGCTTCAAATCGCCGTGGATCACGCCCTGGCGATGGGCTTGAGCGAGGCCCGCGCAGAGTTGCAGCGCGAGATCGCGAGCTTCGGCCGGCGGCAGGGCGCCGTGCGCGCGAATGTGCGAGAACAGCGTCTCGCCCTGCAGGAATTCCATGCTGAGGAATTCGATTTCACCCCACGGTGTTTCGACCGAGTGAAGATCGTGAACCTTGCACACGTTGAAGTGGCTGACTTCGCGCGCGGCGCGAGTTTCGGGAGGCAAGCGGTGGCCGTGCCCCGGCTGGGCGGTCTTGAGCGCGACGGTGCGCACCAGCTTCTCATCGATGGCCTGGTACACCGCGCCCATTCCGCCGCGGCCGAGTTCCCGGACAATGCGGAAGCGGCCGGCGACCAATTGCCCGGGTGCGAATAAACTGCCAACTGTCTCGGGCACAGTCCTCGCCCCTCGGTGGGCGTGGTCGATTGTAGCACGCACGGGCGGCGGCGGATTCAATCAATCGATCAGCCCGTTGCGCACGGCGAAGCGCACCAGTTCATTGATGCTGTGCACGTTCAGCTTTTCCATGATGCGGCCGCGGTGGGCGTCCACGGTGTAGACGCTGAGGTTCAGCACCACGGCGATTTCCTTGTTGGTTTTGCCTTCGGCGAGCATCTGGAGCACTTCGCGCTCGCGGCTGGTGAGCAGGTCGATGGGAGTTGGTGACGTGCTTGCGATAATCGTCGAGCACGGCGTTGGAGACGGCGGGACTGAGGTAGCCTTCGCCGCGGGCCACGGCGCGGACGGCGGCCACCACGTCCGCCGCGACGGAATCCTTGAGCAGGTATCCGCGCGCGCCGGCGCGCAGGATTTCGCGCACATAGACGGATGTCCTTGTGCATGCTCAGGGCGACCACGCGGGTGTGCGGCGTGGACGCCGCCAGGCGGCGCGTGGCTTCGATGCCGTTCAGCTCCGGCATGGCGACGTCCATGACCACGATGTCGGGCTTCAGGCTTTCGGCCAGTTCCACGGCTTCGCGGCCGTTGCCGGCCTCGCCGACGATCTCCATGTCGGACTGCGCGCTCAGGATCATTTTGAAGCCCTGGCGCACCACGGCGTGATCGTCAGCGAGCAGGATGCGAATTGCGTTTCATCTCTGCAGGGGCACCCGCACTTCAATTAAAACACCCTCGCCGGGATGCGAGCGGACAGCCAGGTCGCCGCCCGCGCTGCGGGCGCGGGCGCGCATGCCGATCATCCCCAGGGTGGCCGGGCGCCGGGTTGCATCGGGCGGCGCGGAGGGTACGGCAGGCGAGCGCGGCAGCCCGCGGCCATCGTCCTGAATGGTCAGGGCAGATCTCGCCGTGGTGGGATTCCAGGCGCACCCGCACGTGCTTCGCCTCGGCGTGGCGCGCGACGTTGGTGAGCGCCTCCTGGGCGATGCGGAACAGGTGCGTCTCGGTCTCGTCGGGCAGGCGGCCGGCGTAATTGGACTCGAAGTCCACTTCGATTCCGGTGCGGGCCGCAAAGCCTTCGGCCAGCCAGCGCACGCCGGCTTCGAGTCCGAAATCGTCGAGGATGGTGGGGCGCAGGAGCTGCGACATCTGGCGCACGTTGCCGATGGCTTCGTCCACCAGCCGTACAGCAATCGGCGAGGCGGCCGCCGTTCGGCGGAGCCTGCGGATTCGAGCGCGGCCAGGTTGGTCTTGACGGCGGTGAGCGACTGGCCCAGCTCGTCGTGCAACTCGTGCGAGAAGCGGCGCGCGGTGGCCTCCTGGTCTTCCAGCATGTGCCAGGAGACGCGGCCCAGTTCGGCGGTCTGCCAATCCATCTCGCGGATGAGCTGCAGCACCATGCGCACGGTGACGCCGGCGAACACCAGCGCCAGCAGCACGCTGGCGGCGGCGAAGAGGAACGAATCGTCGAGCAGGCGGGTGCTCTGGCGGTCGATCTGCTGCCTGGGCAGCGCTGACCTTGCGATACTCGGCCTCGATCAGGCGCGCCACGACGGCGATGAAGGCCTCGTGATCGCGGAACAGATCGAGCGAGCGGAAGGTCTCGGGATTTTCCACCGATAGAATGCGGCGGGCTTCCCGGGAGAAATCGGCAGAGGTCTGGCGCAGGCGCGTCCACAAGTCGCGTTCGGGAGTTTGCGCACCTTCGTTGGAGATGCGGTCGATATCGCGGTCGGCTTCAGCGAGCTGGCTCATGATGCGGTCGTAGTCCACCGAATCGGGATCGCGGGCGAGAACCGAAAAGACTTCGCTGAGGCTGGTCTGCTGGCAATGCAGTTCGTCGATGAGGCGGTTGGTGACAGACTGCTCGCGCACCAGGCTGGCGGCATTCTGCTGGATGGAATCGATGCTGCGCACGCCCACCAGCGCGGCTGCGAGGAGCAGGGCGATGACCAGGCCGAAGCCGGCCATCAGCACCCGGAAGATGTTCTGGTGGGTGATTCGGCGAGGGGACATCGCGATTCCAGTATGGCGGAAAAGCGGGGGAAAGCGGGGGTTGGGGGTGGGGGTTGGGGATAGGGGAATAGCGGGGGCTTCGCCCCGGCCCGCGGCCCCCGGCCCCTAATCGCGAGCGAAGCGAGCGACACAACCCCCATCCCCAACCCCCATCCCTAACCCCTGCTTCACCGCCCGCTTCCCTCACTAATTTCCCGAAACACCCGCAGTAAATTCCCACCCAGGAACTTACGAATCCGCTCCTCCGAATACCCCCGCCGCAGCATCGCATCGGTAATCATCGGCAAATCGCGAATATCCCGCATTCCCCTGGGCAGCGGCGGTCCCCCATCGAAGTCCGACCCCAACGACACGTGATCCTCCCCCACTAACTGAATCGCCCGGTCCACCACTCCCACCCATTCATCCACGCTCAATCGAATCTCCGGCGGCACCTCCGCCGGCCGCATCGGAAACTGCGGCCCCACCAGCTTATCCAGTTCCGCGATCGGAACCTGCGTGCCCCGCTGCAAAATGGCGCTCGTGTCCCAGAACGCCTTGCCCGCGTGCGCCGTCACCCAATCGAATGCCCGCCGGTTGTGAAACTCATTCCCCAACTGGAACCCGAACACCCCGCCCTTGGCCGCCAGTTTCTTCAGCAGCCAGTCCGGCATGTTCCGCGGAATATCGTTCACCGCCCGCATCCCGTGATGCGTGGCGATCACCGGCACGCTGCTCGCATCGATCGCCGCCGAGATCGCCTCATCCGAAGCGTGCGACACGTTGATCACCATCCCCAGCCGGTTCATTTCGTGAATCACCGCCCGCCCGCGCTCGTTCAACCCGTGCCACTTCGGGGCCGAGCAGCACGAGTCAGCATAATTGCTGGTCCAGTTATGCGCCGAAAGCTGCACCGACCGCATCCCCAGCCGGTACATCTGCCGGATCACCGCCGGGTCGCCATCCAGGTCGAAGCTGCCTTCAATATCCAGCACCGCCGCAATCTTCCCGCTCGCGTGAATGCGTTCGATATCCGTCGCCGTCCGCGCGATCTCGATCGTCCGGCTGTTGCGGCCAATCTGCTCGATAGCGCAATCCAGCATCCGCAGCGCCTGCTTGGTTTCCAGCCGCCCGGGGTAGTAGTCTTCCGTCACGAAAATGGTGAAGAACATCGCCCCCAGTCCGCCCTGCCGCGCGCGCGGCAGGTCGAACTGTCCGTCCGCCTTCCGTTCTCCAATGTCCCCACCGTGATAGAACTCGCGATCGATCGCATGAATGTGCCCGTCGAACACCAGGGCGCTGGCATGCAAAGCCCGCGCGCGCTCGGAAACAGCCGGAGTATCACCGGTCTGCGCACTCGCCAAAAACGCGGCTGCAAAGAACAGGAACTGGCATATAATCATGGCAACTTGGCTCTGCGTCCCAAACTCGCGGCCGTTGTCACCGCATATTTCAAATACTCCCACGCCCAACACATCGTGGACCGTTTCCTCGATGGCTACGGCTGGGACGGCACGCACCATTATCCCCCCATGGACCTGGTGTCGCTCTATGTCGATCAGGTGGGCGCCAATGATCTCAGCCGCGAACGCGCCTCGCGCCATCCCGCCATGCGCATCTATCCCACCATCGCCGAAGCGCTCACCGCCGGCGGTAGCAAACTGGCCGTCGATGGCGTCGTCATCGTGGGCGAGCACGGCTCCTACCCGCGCAACGAAAAGGGCCAGACCAGGTATCCGCGCTACGAATTCTTCGAGCAGGTGGTCAACGTCTTCCGCGAAAGTGGACGCGTCGTGCCCGTCTTCAGCGATAAGCACCTTTCCTGGAATTGGGAGTGGGCCCGCAAGATGTACGATACCTCCCGCGAAATGCGTTTCCCTTTTATGGCCGGCTCCAGCCTGCCGGTCACGTGGCGTACTCCCTCGGTGGATATGCCGTTCGGCGCCCATCTCGGCGAAGCCCTCTGCGTCGGCTACGGCGGAGTGGACAGCTACGATTTCCACGCCCTCGAGACCATCCAGTGCATGGTCGAACGGCGTCAGGGCGGGGAGACCGGAGTCGAATGGATTCAGGCCTACCGCGGCGACAACTTCTGGCAGGCCCTCCGCGAAGGCGTGTGGCCCAAACCGTTAATGGACGCCGCCCTCTGCCGCAGCCACACCCTCGTGCCCGCCCGCGCCGGCTTCCACCAGGTCTTCCCGACAATCGACGATATGCGCCGCCTGGTGAAAGATCCCGTGGCGTATCGCTATCAGCATGACGATGGCCTCAAGTGCACCATGCTGCTCATGAACGGCCTGCTCCGCGACTTCAACTTCGCCGCTTTCGTGAATGGCAGCAGCCAACCCTGGTCCACCCAGATGTATCTGCCCATGCCCGATGGCCGCACCACCCTCGCCGATTTCTTCAGCCCGCTGGTCCATCACTGCGAGACCATGTACCTCACCGGCAAGACGTCCTATCCCATCGAGCGGACCCTCCTCACCACCGGGTTGACCGCGGGCGGCGTCGAAAGTCTCTTCCAGTCGCAGGCCCGCTTCCCCACCCCGCATCTCGCCATCCGCTACCAGCCGGCCGCCGGATCTACTTTCTGGAGAACCTGATCGTGCTGACACGACGCTCTTTCCTGCAAACCACCGCCCTCGCCGCCGCCGCGCCTGCCGGCCAACCCAGGCGCGTCGCGATTCTCGCCAACGCCTATCCGCCCCACATGGCCGACCGCCTCCTCGTCGGCTACCCCTATGCCGGAGCCTGGCGCCGGCCCGATCTCGGCGTAGTGTCCTTTTACCAGCCCGCGCCGGTGGCCGATCTCACCCGCGAGCGCGCCCGCGAATTCGCCTTCCCGCTCTATCCCACCGTCGCCGAAGCGTTGCGCTGCGGCGGCAAGACGGTGTCCGTGGACGCCGTCCTGATCTTCGCCGATCCTTCCTCCGATTTCCTTACACCCTGCATCGCGACCTTCCAGCAGGATGGCCGCGCCGTCCCCGTCTTTCATGACGGCCAGCTCCCCGGCAGTTTCCAGAACGCCAAAGCCGCCGTCGAGTCCGCCCGCCGCCTGCGCTTCCCCATCCTCGCCGGTTCCTCGCTTCCTGTCACCTGGCGCCTCCCTGCCATCGACCTGCCGCTCCACAGCCAGATCGCCGAAGCCTTGATGGTCGGAGCCGGTGAAGCCATGGACTTCCACGCACTCGAAGCCCTTCAGTGCATGGTCGAGCGAAGGCGCGGCGGCGAAACCGGCGTCAAAGCCGTGCAACTGCTCGAAGGCGATGCCGTCTGGAAAGCCGGCGATGCGGGCCGCTACTCCCAGGCTCTTTTGACCTCCGCCCTTTCGCGCAGCGATACCCCGCTCGGCCTCACTGTGAAAGACGGCCGCACCCAGGACCTCGTCGCCTCCGGCGAGTTGCGCCGTCTCGCCACCAACCCGAAGGCATATTTCATCGAGTACCGCGACGGCCTGCGCGCCACCGTCCTGATGCTCGATGGAGCCATTCAGGATTTCAATTTCGCGGCGCAGAATCACTCCACCCAGTTTTTAAAGACTCCCGAGCCCAACGCCACCCACTCCGCCTGTCTCATGCGCAAAGTGGAGGAGATGATCGCCACCGGCGTCGCACCCTATCCCGTGGATCGCACCCTCCTGGCCGGGGGCATCCTCGAAAGCTGCCAAAACTCCCACCTCCGCAACGCCACCCCTCACCTCGCTATCGCTTACGCCCCGCCTCAAACCTCCCAATTCGCCCGGGCATAGCGGATTAACTTACCGTAGGACAGGCCTCCAGGCCTGTCCAGGCGAGCGCAGCTCGCCAGAAAGTAACTTAAGGATCGCTGCCAGAGCATTCGCCAGTACTGGGCCCTGCTCCGACGCGCGCCGCTATCTCAAGCGAAACATACGACTTTCCTCCCGAAGCCCTCCCGCCAAACTTTGTTTTTTCACTCCCTCAAATCCACGAAAATCCACCCGGAGAGCCGCCCAAGTTCATCCCCCAACCCCCACCCCTAACCCCCGCTTTCCCGCCCCCGAGCGCGGAGGGCTTCCAGGAGTTTTTGGCTGGCCTGGGCCACTTCCGCTACGGCACGCTGGAAGACTTCGGTATTGGCCTGGGAAGGTTTGTGAAAGCCACTGATCTTGCGGACAAATTGCAGGGCGGCGGCGTTGAGTTCTTCCGGTGTGGCGGGCTCGCCGGGTTTGCGGAGCACTTTTATGCTTCGGCACATTTCTCTATCATCGCGCAAGAGGTAGGAGGCCTGGATTCACGCTTCACCCAGGCCGGTGGCAGGCTGTGAGGCAGTTTCGCACGTGCGTGATGCCTCTTCCGAAAGCGGCGCATTCGGAGTGTGTATGCCCGTTTGTGGCGGCTACACAGATACATATCGGCCATATTGGGCTTCCCAACAAGCTGTCAATCGTACGGTCCCGGTACCTGCCGAATGTTATGGAGCGGGGTGGGGGGTATGTGAAAATAGTACTTACGTGATCGTCATCGATGGAATCTACTATGCTTTGGGCCTGGGAGGAGCGGGTGCGCTGATCGCCTGGCTCACCCACCCGGGATTCGCTGTCCCGTTGTGGCTGTTGGCCCTCTTTTGCCTGTACTTTTTTCGCGATCCGGAGCGCGTGATTCCGGCGGGGGCGGTGGCGGTTTCCCCCGCCGACGGCAAAGTGGTGGCGGTGAAAGCCGAAGGCCCGGCGCTGCAGCGCATCAGCATTTTTCTGAATGTTTTCAACGTGCACGTGAACCGCACGCCGATCGGCGGCACCATCTGCAAGGTGCAGTACCAGAAAGGGCGATTCCACGTGGCGAGCCGCGAAGAGTGCTCCACGCAAAACGAACAGAACGTGGTTACGGTGCAGGGCGACGGCACGACCGTGGTGTTCAAACAGATTGCGGGACTGATCGCCCGCCGGATCGTGTTCAGCAAGAAGGTGGGCGACAAGGTGGCCATGGGCGACAGGATCGGCCTGATCAAGTTCGGCTCGCGGGCGGACGTTCTGCTGGGGCCGGAATGGGAAATCACGGTCCGGCCGGGCATGAAGGTGGCGGGCGGATCGAGCGTCATCGCCCGCCGTAAGGACCGGCCTTAAATTCATGGGACTACGAGAACGGCTCGTCGATCCGCGCTCTCCGGACCGCCGTCCACGCAAGGCCGCCTATGCCCTGCCCACACTGTTTACCGCCGGCAATGTATTCCTGGGGTTCGTGGCGATTATGCGATGCTTCCGCGGGGCGATGCTGGCCGCCGCGGGGGCGGCGGGGGCAGCGGACCAGTTTGTGGTGGCCGCCCAGGCGATTGGCGCGGCGGTCTTCCTGGACGGGTTGGATGGCCGCATCGCCCGCATGACGAATACCACCAGCGATTTCGGCCGCGAAATGGATTCTCTGGCGGATGTGATCAGCTTCGGCATCGCGCCGGCCTTTCTGGCTTGGGCGTGGGGCGTCAATTTCGCAGGCACCGCCCTTGCCCAGGGGTTCCGGGATAATCTGCAAAACGCGGGGACCTTTCTTTCCTTTCTGTTTCTGATCTGCGGCGCCGCGCGCCTGGCCCGGTTCAATATCCAGCACAATCCGACTCCCAAGAATCCCGGGCGGCCGGACCGCAAATATTTCGTCGGCCTGGCGATTCCCGCCGCGGCTTCGGTGGTGGCGTCGATCGTGTACGCCGCCAGTGGCGAGCCCATCACGTGGTGGCCGCTTTCGCTCGCCTGGATGGCGCTGCTCCTTCTGCTGGGATTCCTGATGGTCAGCACCTGGCGCTATTACAGCTTCAAGGGCATCAATCTGAGCAAAGGGTATCCGTGGCTCATCATGATCCTGCTGGCCGCAGTGGTGTACGGGATTGTGCATTGGGCCAAGATTCTGTTCCTGGTGATGGCCCTGAGTTACATGGGGAGTGGTATTGCGATCCGCCTGGGAGGCATCCTGCGCCGGCACTGGCGTCGTGGAGAACATAAAGCTTAAATGAAGACCGCCGCATTGATCGGTTCTGAAACCCTGATGGGCCGGGAAATCCGCGACATTGTCGCCACGGGCAAGCCCAGCTTCGACCTGCGCCTGATTGCCGCCGAAGATGAAGAGCCCGGCCGGCTGACCCGCGTAGGCGACGAATTGGCCACGGTGGTGCAACTGAACGCCGTGAACCTGGTGGACGCGGGAGTGGTGTTCCTGGCCGGGTCGCCGGAATTCAGCCGCAAAGCGCTGGAGCTGGCGGCGGGCCCGGTGATCGACCTGGCCGGCGTCACCGAAGATCGTCCCGAGACGCGCCTGCGGGCTCCGTTTATTGAAGAGGACGACGAAGAAGGACCGGCGGGGGGAACGATTCACCTGATCGCGCATCCCGCCGCCATCGCGCTGGCGCTGTTTCTGCGGCGGCTGCAGCGGCACGACTCCGTGCGCCGCTCGGTGATCCAGATTTTCGCTCCGGCCAGCGAGCACGGCATGCCGGGGGTAGAGGAACTGCAGCAGCAGACGGTGAGCCTGCTTTCGTTCAAGAGCCTGCCCAAGGCCGTGTTCGACAATCAGCTCAGCTTTAACCTGCTGGCTAAGTATGGGGAAGAGGCGCCCCGCCCGCTGGAGGATGTCGAACTGCGCATTGAGCGGCACCTGGCCACGCTGCTGGCGTTACCGGGAGACGGCGAAGGCGCGCCGCCGCCTTCGCTGCGGCTGATGCAGGCGCCGGTGTTTCACGGCTACAGCTTTTCGGCGTGGGTGGAGTTCGATGGCAATCCGGGGGTGGAGGCGATCGAAAACGGGCTCGCCGCACCGCATATCGAAGTGCGCTCCCGGGAGTTCGAGCCGCCTACGAACGTGGGGCAGGCCGGCCAGAGCGGCATTGCCGTGGGCGGGATTGTGCCCGATCGCAATGAGCCGGAAGCCTGCTGGTTCTGGATTGTGGCCGATAACCTGCGCCTGGCCGCGGAGAACGCGGTGGCGGTGGCAAGGCAGATCTTATGAGGATTTTGGCCCTGGTGCTGGTGGCGTTTTCGGGATGCGGGTATCACGTGGCCGGCCATGCCGATCTGATGCCCAAGAGCATCAAGACGATCGCCGTAGCGGCATTCGGCAACCCCACCACGCGCTTCGAAATCGCCCGCATGCTGCCGGAAGATGTGACCCGCGAGTTCATTTCGCGCACGCGCTACCAGATCATCTCCGACCCGACGCAAGCCGATGCGGTGCTGAAGGGCGCGGTGACCAACTATGCGGCCTACCCTACGGTGGTGGACCCGGCGACCGGGCGCGCGACCGGCGTGCAGGTGATCGTCAGCATGCAGATCAGCCTCACCGAACGCGCCACCGGCAAGGTGCTGTACCAGCGGAACAGTTTCGAATTCCGCGAGCGGTACACCATCTCCATCAACCCGCAGACTTATTTCGACGAAAGCGGCACGGCCATGGCGCGCGTTAGCAAAGACGCCTCGCGCAGCATTGTCACCGCCATCCTGGAGAATTTTTGAGCATGACTCCGGCCCAACTGCTGGCGCGCATACGGAAAGGCGCCGTTCCGCCGGTCGCTGCTGCTGCTGGGTCCGGAAGCTTACGAGCGGCGCCGGCTCAAGGATGCGCTGCTGGCCACGGTTCCGGAGGGCGCGGTCACGTATCACGATCTTGCCGAGTTGGCCCTGGCCGAAGTGCTGGACGATGCGCGGGCGCTCTCGCTGTTTGCGGCCGAGCGGCTCATCTGGGTGGGGAACGGGGAGGCGGCCCTGCCGCGCGGCCGGGCCCTCGAGGAGGACTCCGACGGCGAATCCGGCGGCACGAGCGACGCCGCTCCGCTTGCGGCGTACCTGAAGGATCCGACGCCGGGGACGGTGCTGGTGTTCGAGGCCATGCGCGGTTCGATTTCGAAGGCGAAGACAAGCGCAAGCAGGACCGCGTACGCAAATTCTATTCGGCCATTCCGGACGTGGTGGAACTGCGCCGCTTCGCAGCGCATGAAGCGCGGCAGGAGGCCGAATCGCTGGTGCGCGCGGCGGGCTTTCGGATCGACGCGGCGGCGCTGGATCTGCTGGTGGAAGCGCTGGGCGCGGATGTTGCGCGCATCGCGGTGGAGATCGAAAAGCTGGCGCTGTTCGCGGGCGACCGGCCGGTGGGCGTGGACGATATCGCCGCCCTGGTGCCGGATGCGCGGGCCACCAGCATCTTCGCGCTGGTGAATGCGCTGGGGCGCCGCGACCGCGCGCGCTCGCTGGAGATTCTGGACACGCTGACCCGCGAAGGCGAGTACCTGCCGCTGGCGCTGGCGTTCCTTTCCACGCAGTTCCGCATGGCGCTGGTGGCTCGCGAGGCGGGGCTGAAGAGCGCCGCGCAGATTCAGGCGCACTTTACCCGATGGGTGTTCCGATGTGGGGATCGCGCGCCGAACAGGTGTATCAGACGGTGGCCAAATTCGGCAGACCGCAGCTCGAACGCGCCATGAAACTGATTTACGAGGCGGACAAGGGGCTACGCGACGCGCGGCCGGACGACCGCATCGTCATGGAGCAGTTCATTTTACAACTGGTGGGGTGAAGGTCTACGCCTGCAGCGCTTTGACGCGCAGATGCAGCTTGCTCTTGTAGCGGGCGGCGGTGTTCTTCTTGATGATTCCCCGCTTCGCCGAACGGTCGATCAATGAGAACGTCTTGGGAAGCAGCTCGCCGGCGGCCTTGGCATCTTTCGATGTAAGGGCGCGCCGCATGGCGCGAATGCCATGGCGCAAGGTGCTCTTGTTCTGGCGGTTGAATTCCGTACGCCGTTCGGTCTGACGCACCCGCTTGAGTGCGGAATAAGTATTGGCCATCTTTACTAAATCTAATCCTTACAGAGTCTTTGAGTCTTTAGAATAGCGCAAGGGGCGGCGCCGGGGCAACTGGGGGGTAGTGCCTGAAATCTGCGTTGAAAGGAAAACTCAATACGGCTTGAGCCCTATTAGAATATACGGTGCTCCTGGCTGCTCAGTGACCGCGATCCCCGCACGCTTCAATGCGCCTACGAGAACGGGGCTCCCCCTCACTATTACGCCATAGGGTGGGGGAAGCATCTCTCCGGCATAATTCGGTCTTACGATCCATCCGGAACTTCTTAGGATCTCTATAATAGATTTTCCAAACGCATTGGCCTCGCGGTCTCCCAATGTCCAGACCTCGATAGTTTGCGGTGACTTTTGAAGCTCCTGTCTGATGACTGATATTTGAGTTGGAGTGAGCATTCTATCGGCGATACGCCCGATACATGCGTCCAGTTTTTCCATGAATACGCGAGGATCAATCTGCTTTTCTAGTATTTGCTTGAATGATTCGCGCCATTCCCTCACTTGATCGACAGACATTCTGTAACGGGTCGCAATTTTCCCCCGCGTAGCAAGCAGCTTTTGTCAGATTAGTTTCCGCAATCCCGGAGATGATCGAGAAGGGGTGGCGGAACCGAGCGCGGCAATCTCAGCGGGATCGCGCACCGCCGCGCGGTATCCCATCCCTGTCCAAGAGCTATGTAGGATATCGAAGTGAGCGGAAGAACTCCCCCGGACACCCATCCAAAAGAGCTCTCCCGCCGCAGAACGAACCTTGGGAGTTCACGCTCCCAGAGGCAGATCCTATGCAGATCCTACACCCATTCGCCGGGTCTCTGCAGCAGTATACCGAGCGCCTGGCTGACCCCGATTACTACCGCCCCGGCCACTGTCCGCAGTGCCATGCCAAACAGCCCCTCACCGCACACGGCTTCTATACACGCACGCTGATCGACACCGCCTTCGACGGCGTCATTCGCGTGCGCCGCTACTTGTGCCACGCCTGCCGGCGCACCGTCTCCCTGCTGCCCGACTTCATCTTGCCTTACCTGCGCTCGAGCCTGATGGTGATTGCGCTGTTCCTGGTCACCCGTCTGCTGGGTGGGCAAACGATCGAGGCCGCCGCTCGCACCGGGCCGCCACCGCCCATGCCCTACCAGCGCGGCCAGTTCTGGATTCGCCGCTTTCGCGCGCAAGCCCAAGCGCTCTGCGTCTCCCTGGCCGCGCTGACTCAGCCCATTCCCGCGCCCGACTTCGTCCATCGCGCTCTCACCATGCTGGAATCCACCGGCTGGATCGCCGCCCATCGCTTCCTGTTTGCCGGCGTCCGCTGCCACCTGCTGGGCTGGCCGCGCGGTCTGGCTCCCGACGGCCGCCGCACCGCATTCTCCTCCCCCGCGGCGCCCGTCTGAACCTCCCCACACACCATTTGCATGGAACCACCAAGCCTTCCGCCGTAAGCTGCCGTCCAGGAGAGAAAACACTCGATGGACGACAAGGCCGAAAAAGTCGCGCTCTTTCGTTACGGGCTGATTGCGCCCCTGGTGCTGGAGACGCTGCCCCGTGGCGAACTCACGCGCCGCGCGCAACAGATCGCCGCCCGCCTCTACGACATTCCTCATTCCACCCGCCGCCAGGTCTCGGTGGACACGCTGCTGGATTGGACACTACGCTATCGCCGCAACGGGCTCCCTGCGCTATCGCCCAAACCGCGGCAGGACCGTGGGCAGGCCCGCGCCGTGGCGACCGACACCGCCGCTCTCATCGAACGGCTCAAACGCGAGAACCCGCATCGTACCGGCGCCGCTCTGCTGCGCGAGTTGGCCACCGCCAGCGAAGCTCATCAAGCCGGACTTTCGGCCTCCACGCTCTATCGTTTCCTGCGCGCCCGCGGCCTCACCGAACGTCAACTCCTGCTCGACAAGGCCACCGCCCACAAAAAGTACGAAGCCCAGTTTGCCAACCAGATCTGGCAGTCCGACATGCTCTTCGGCCCCTGGGTTGGACGCCCGGGCGGAGGCAAGCAGCAGGTCTTCCTGCAAGCCGCACTCGACGATGCCAGCCGCCTCATCCCGCACGCTCAGTTCTACCTCAATCAGGGACTGGACGCGTTTCTCGACTGCCTGCGCCAGGCCATCGCCGCCCGTGGCATTCCCACCCGCCTGTATATGGACAACGCCAAGATCTACCGCTCTCCGCAGTTGGCCCGCATCGCCGCTTCCATCGGCATCCTCATCGTGCACACTCCTCCCTATCAGCCCGAGGGACGCGGCAAGATCGAACGTTTCTTCCGCTCTTCTGTTATCGACAACAGAA
>CAWKYG010000006.1:0-13056 GCA_963853855.1 uncultured Solibacteraceae bacterium
TGCTTTCTGAGAGTCAGAACCAGTCCGCCTGCGGACCGCGGCGCGATCGAAGTGACGATCTCGGGTAACTGAACAGTCTGATTGTCCCCCCGAGACGGATCAAAGCGATGAATCTGTTTCTTTTGAATGTCGATCCAGTAAAGGCGCTGTTCCTGCGAGTGCCAGACGGGAGACTCGCCCACGGTCGCTTGCCAGGGAAGTACACAGCGCACTTTCTCACCTTCTACGACAGGGACACTCATGCGGCCTCCTTTGTCAGCCGAAATATGATTCCAATAGCCTGCCCAGCCGAAATGACCCTGAGAGTTCGGACCGCTGACTCTGGTGCTCAAGACTCCTCCCGCGGTCACCAGCAGAACGCCCGCCAAGGATAGCAAGCCGGGCGTATTGTGCCAGACGACCCAACCGATCAATCCGGAAAAGATCACTACGGTGTAATTGAACGGCGCGATCCGGCTCGGCGAAGCGTGCTGATACGCCAGGATGATCAGCATCTGGCTGGCGGCCATCGTCAAACCGATGCCGGCGAGGAAGAGCCATTCCCGTCCCGTGGGAGCATGCCATCCGCAGGATCGCAAAGGGAGCCGCTGCTAGCGAGGAGAAGAGAAAATAGTAGAACAGAATGCGGCGAGCCGGTTCGCTTTTCGAAAGTTGATTGACCGATACCAGGGCGAACGCCGAGAAGAGCGCCGCGCTGAGGGCGATCGGCGCTGCGGGATTCTTGAGCAGAGCCAGGCTCGGCCGCAGAATGACAACCACTCCGGCGAAGCCTATCAGCAGACTTACCCACACCATGCCCTGGATGCGTTGTCTCAGCCAGGCCCAGGTGACCAGGGGAATAAACAGAGGGGCGGAGTTCGAGAGGAGGACAGCGTCAACCAGCGGCATTTTCTTTACAGCCACGAACATAAGCGCCTGGGAAAGCAATCCTGCGACGGCGCGCATAATGTGGAGCGGGATCCGCGACGTCCGCAGTTCTGCCGACGCCGCCGCGCAGAAACCAGGGCGCAAACAAAATCAGACTGATGAAATTCTGGAAAAACACCAGCGTGCCCGTGCTGACACCGGCCGCGCCCTTGCCGAAAGCGCTCATGGCCGCGACGCAGGCGAAGGCAGTCGTAATCAGCAGGATGCCCATGCCGACCGATTTCTTCGGATCCTGCCGATCGCTCAATGGAGCCTTTCGAGCAAATGATCTCCCACGCGCAGCGCATTGGCGATGATGGTCAACGATGGATTGACCGCCGCGCTGGACGCAAAGAACGACGCATCGACGACGTATAGATTGTCGATATCGTGTGTCTGGCAATTGGTATTGAGAACCGATTGCTTCGGGTCGGTGCCGAAGCGGCAGGTCCCGTTCTGGTGGCCCACGCCTTCCAGTGGAATCCGTTTCTTGAAGTAGGCATTCAGGTGGAACCAATGCTCGGCATGGCCGGCCCGCTTCAACGTGTCGATCCACTTGTCGCGCAGACGCTCAAACGACTCCACATTGTTGGGCGTGTAATCCAGTTGAACCCTGCCCCCGGCGATTCTCACCCGGTTGTCAGGGTCGGGCAAATCTTCCGTCATCAGCCACCAGGGCACGGCATGTGTGGTCATCAGGTCGAGTAGGAAGGCCGGCGTCAGGGGCGGCGCGTCCGCCTTCATCATTTCGTGATGAAAGGAACCGATCGGCTGTATATTCCCCATCGGGTAGGGGTAATCTTTATCGCCGAAGTAGAAATCATTCACCGAGAATGTCTTCATGTACGCGGAGCGATTCGGTTCTTTGCCCAGCGCCAGAATCGCGTCGGCCTGGTGGAACATGAAGTGGCGGCCCACCATGTCGGAGCTGTTTGCCAGACCGTTGGGGTGTCGATCGTTCGCGCTGAGAAGCAGCAATGCCGCCGAATTGATGGCGCCGCAACAAACCGCGACTATGTCGCCGTAAAATCGGGCCTTTTTCCCGGAGCCGTCCACTTCCGCTTCCACGGCATCTACCACGTTCCCGTTGAGTTCGTCAGCAGGCGAGTTACCTTCGCCTGGGTGATGAGTGTAACGTTTGGCAGGTGCATGATCTCGCGAATGCAATTCACTTCCGCGTCCGACTTGGCATGTACCAAACAAGGATAACCGTCGCACGTGTCGCACCGGATACACTTGCTATCCACCCGATCGGCTTCGTTCAACTGTAGACCCAGCGGGCAGGGGAACGGGTGCAGCCCCATGCTTCTGCAGATCGTTCTGAATCTCCTGCATTCTTGGCTCGTTGGCGAGCGCCGGATAAGGATATTCCTTGCTCCGACGCGGTTCGGTGGGATCTATACCCTGCTTTCCGTGCACGCAAAACAGCTCTTCCGCCTTCGTATAGTACGGCTCGAAAACGTCATACTTCACCGGCCATTCGGGTGAGATGCCGGATTTGTGGTGCAGCACGCCAAAATCTTCTTCCCGCAAACGGAACAACGCGGCGCCATAAACTTTCGTGTTGCCGCCCACCCAATAGCCGGTGCCGGGGTGGAGTTCGTGACCTTCTTTGTCTGTCCAGACGTCTTTCGTGTGATAGCGATTATCGAGGAAAACGGCAGTCGTATTCCAGTTGGGTTTTTCCCGCGGCAAGAACGAACCACGCTCGAGAATCAGCACCCGCTTGCCGGCGCGCGCCAGATGGTAGGCGAGAGTTCCGCCGCCGGCGCCGGTCCCGATGATGATCGCTTCGTACCGTTCACTCGATGTCATTTTTCCCTCGAGTCTGATTAGTAACTGCCGGATTGCCGCAACATCCCGCCATCGATGAAATATGTGGATCCGGTGATGTATGCCGCCTCGTCGGACGCCAGGTACACAGCCAGGCCGGCAATTTCCTCAGGCTTTCCCCAGCGGTTCAAAGGAATCTCGCCCATCAGCGCCTTCTCCATTTCGGGTTTGGCTTCCACGTCCGCATCGATAGGGGTGAAGACCGCCCCGGGCCCGATATTATTCACCGTGATATTGGCGTGCGCCAACTCCACTGCGATTGTTCGGGCCAGCATGCGCAGTCCTCCTTTGCTGGCGCAATATGCCGCGTTCATGGGCATCGGCAGATCCTCATGCACGGAAGAAATGTTGATCAAACGTCCGCCTTTTCCCTGCCGGATCATCTGTCGGGCGGCTGCCTGCGAGACCAGAAAGGGTCCGATCAAATTGACGTCGAGGATCTTCTGCAATTCCCCCAGGGGATAGTCGACGAATGCAAATTTCTTCTCGATGCCGGCATTGTTTACGACAATGTCGAGGGTGCCGAAGGCCTTCACGGCGCTTTCGAATCAGGTTTTCGACCTGGTCGGGTTTCGAAACGTCGGCCGCCACTGCAATGCAGCGGCCTCCGAAGCTCGCGATTGCTTTTTCAGTCTCGGCCAGGAATGTCCGGGCTGCCGACGTAGTCGATGACAACGGCCGCCCCTTCGCGGGCGAACCGAATCGCGATGGCTTTGCCGATGCCAGTCGCGGCGCCCGTAACGATAGCCACCTTACCTTGTAATCGCATATCGACTTCCCCTTTGCAGATGATTTTTTGCCCGAATGAATCTCAGGTGCGACGTCCTGCGATCCGCGTCGAGCCTCATGTACGGCAGAGTCCTTCAGGCAATCGACGCCGGAGAATCTAACGGGCACCTTTATGACCATTTAACATCTCTCCCGACGGTTACACCTTGGCTTCCCGCGGGTCGGCGACTCCTCCCGCCGGTAAGAAATCCGGCACGTCGAGTCGCGCCACGCCTATCCGGCTGTCGGCCATCCCGTAATAGACGTCGAAGCGGTCTGGCAATCCGAGATCGTCGCGCCGGTCGATGCCGGTGGGGAACACGACGTTGGCGACCGTCCCATCGCGTTCCTGCGGCAGCGATGGAGTCAACACCGGCTCCGCGGAACGATAACGGATGACGCGCGGATGCTCCTTCGAGAGCACCATCACGCCAGCCGAGTAGCATAGTTGGCGCCCGGCGTTGGGCTTCGCGATTTCGCTCACGCCGTGGTAGACAATCAGCCATCCGTGCCGGGTCAGGATAGGCGGAGTGCCGGCGCCGATTTTGAGCCGCTCCCAGGGCGAGACGGGAGCGGCCAACCGGTGATGGGAAGTAAACTTGCCGAGACAACACGGTTCGCCGCCGTCCGGAGTCGTCGGGCAGTAAGAAATCCATATGCTTTCCCGCTCCAGATCCACGTCACGGGCCGCGGGATGGCGAACGGTCTCCTCCGGACGAGTGCCGGGGAAAAGCGGCCGGTGAAGGATGGCCAGTTCCGGACGCCCGGATGGATTGGGAATGGCGACGGGGAAAAGGCTGGCGTCTTTATCGTCCACACCGGCAAATTCGATACCCTCGTACGGGCCGAAGTTCGCGAGCCCCAGGCGCTTCCAGTGGAACAAGTCCTCCGATACCGCCAGAGCGATCCGGGGGCCTCGCGCTGAAAATGCAGCGTAGGTCATCAAGTAGCGCCCGAGGGGTTCCACGAACGTGACCCGCGCATCTTCGCACCCGCCCTTGCCGCCGGGCTGCAACTCATAGTCGGCCTCGGGTTCCAACGCGATGCCGAGCCGCTCGACTCCTGCCGGATCGCCGTCTGCATTGAATCGCACTCTTGCAATACCGATGCGCGAGTAATTCCCCTTCGCCACCAGCCGCGGAAACAGGTAGAGCTGGCCATCGGGACCGCGGGCAGCCGCTGGATTCAGGACGCCTTCCACCTCCTGAGGATTTCCCGGCTCCGGCTCCATCAGGCATCCCAGGCGCCGAAGCTGAAATCCGCTCATAGACGCAACGCTTCCTGGCCGTGATCCGATAAACAAGCGATGATGGTTTCGACAACCCGCTTGGTCTCGTGCGGACCCTGCACCGGAATCGCAATGACACCGGCCTGTTGCGCCGGATAGTCGTTTCCGCCCGGGAAGAGGGCATCGCCGACGAAAATCATTTCCTTGAGTGAAATGCCTAGAACGTCTCTGAGTTTGTGTATCCCATAGGCCTTGTCTATGCCCGGTTTGGTGACATCGATGGACGTCGCGCCTCCCATGCGGACGGAAAACTCGGGGATCGAAGTGTCGACAATCGCTTTGATCTTCTTCCGCTTGGCATAATCGGGATCCCATTTGGTTTTTTCTTCCAAGGGCGCCTGCTGGCCGAGCGCCGAGAAAGTGATCTGGCTCCCGCGATCTTCAATCACTTCTCCCCAGACTTTGGGTGGTTTGAAACCCGCTTGCTCCACCGCTTTCTGGAGAGCGCTGACGATCTTCTGTTTTTCATCCGCGGTGAAGTCTTCCGAATAGATCTTTTTCCACTCCCGTGCGTAGCTGAAGAATTGTGTTCCGCACGTCGGAAGCAGGGATAGACTCATCAGGCTTTCGTCATGAGGAAGGTGGGAAAGTACCTGTTTTTCAAACTGCGGCCAACCTCCTCCCGATATCACAGCAACTTTTAGAATGCCGAGAAGGTCGCCAAGCAGCCGCGACATTTCGGCATCCAGCGATGACTTACTTTCGGCCAATGTGCCGTCCAGATCGAACACGATCAGCTTTTTCATTGCGGTATCCCGATTTCCAAAACGGTTGCCGAGCCACACGGCCCGAACGTACACGGCCCGACTACCGCCGGCAACAGAACTACCTCGCCTTTTCGTACGGTATAAGTGGCGCCGCCGTGCTCGATTTGGCCCCCGCCTGCGACACATACCAACACGCTCGGCACGTCAGGCTTGCCAACCGTAAACGGCGTGTCGGCGCGCAGGCGAGACAGCCAGAAATGCTCGCAGTGAAACAGCCACTCGCGTTCCACGGGTTTGCTGGCTTCCATTACGGGCGTCACCAGGCCGCCCGCACACTCCCCAAAGTTGACGGAGGCAAGCGCCTGGTCCACCTGGAGCGCGCGCGGCTTGCCCGTTGTGGCGTCGACGTGGTTCCAGTCATACAAACGGAACGTCACGTCGCTGTTCTCCTGAACCTCGAACACCACGACGCCGCCGCCCAGAGAGTGAACCGTCCCAGCCGGCAGGAAGACGGCGTCGCCGCGCTGCGGCGTAATGTATGCGAGTTGGTCCGCCACGCAGCTATTCGCGATCGCCTGCCGGAGACCCGCTTCCGTGACGCCGGGCCGCAGACCAGCGTAGATGCGGCTTTTGGGCCCTGTCTCCAGCACGACCCAGGCTTCGGTCTTTCCAGTCTCGCCCGCTGGCAGGAGGTCTGTGCGGTCATCCGCCGGGTGAACCTGCACGGAGAGCATTTCACTGGCGTCGAGGAACTTCAAGAGCAGCGGGAACCGGCGGAATCTCCCTGCCAGCTTTCCCATCAGTTGTTCCGGGTACTGTACCAGAAGTTGCGCGATGGTTCGCCCTTCGAGCGGTCCATCGGCGACGCGGCTGGGATGGTCTTCGCGGTCGCTGAGCACCCACGCTTCGCCGATAGGACCGTCCGGCAGCGGCGCGCCGAGCAAGCCAGCCAAATGCCGGCCTCCCCAGAGCCGATACTGATAGATCGGCTCGAATCGCAGGGGATAAAGAAGTGCCTCGCTCATTCCGCTACTTTCCCCCGACATCTGTCACCGGCTGCTGGCGATGGAACCGTGGGAAGAACGACAGATCGTCGCTGAGGACATAAATCGTAATGGCGGCCATCATGAAAAAGAGTGCGACCCAGACGCGCCAATCGTGGTGGGCCCGTTTCCAATACCGGTCAGGGGCATGATGAGTACTTTCGCGAGCCGGCGTCCCGTGCTGGTGAGAACTGCGTTTAAGTTCACTCATTGGTTTTTCTCGATGCAGCTAAGTGGCGCTCAGCCGAGGTTCACACGGTCTTCGCATGTTCCGCCTCCTCTTTCTGTGTCTCGTGCTCCGCCTCGAGCCAGTCCTGATCCGCCTGGCCATCGTGGCGGCCCCGCTCTTCGTAGATTTCGTAGGCTCTCTTGGCGATTTGGGGCGTCAGGTCCCGAGGACTTTGACCTTTCGGCTTCTTGCTCAATAACGCGGGTTTGGTGGGGTCGAAGATTCGATAGGCGAGCAATTTCACGCGATCGTTCAGGAGAGCCCATGCTATGGCGTAACCCCAAACAAATGCCGCCCAGCCCCAACCGAGGGGAGTCATAAACAGCCCATAAACGGCAATCAGCGTGGCCACTGCTTGCGTGCCCAGTACGGCCATCCATAACGTCTTCGCGGGACGAATGGACCAGAATGGGCCGCGGGTGCGCGTCAGGAAGATCGTCAAATGTCCTGCGACTGACAATTTCAGATACATCAATGTTTGAATGTGCGCACGATCGAGGTGAAAGACGCGCTCGCCGAGATAAAACAACCCGAAGGCGGAGACGACGCCAATAACACCCAGAACCGTGGAGACCCCCAGCACCAGGCGCATATTCCACGCTTCCGGTTTGTGTTTGTAATGAACGTTGTCATATGCGATCGACAGGATGGCTCCGTCGTTGAGCAAAGCCAGCATGACGATCATCACCGCCGTCAGGGGGTAGAAATTGAACACCAGGATCGCCAGCGTCATGAAGAACAGCACGCGCAATGTTTCGGCGATGCGGTAGATCGCATAGCTGTTCATGCGCTGGAAGATGCGGCGGCTCTCCTTGATGGCATCGACGATCACGGAAAGGCCGGACGCCAGCAGCACGATGTCAGCCGCGGCGCGCGCCGTATCGGTAGCGCCGGAAACAGCGATGCCGCAATCGGCTTTCTTCAGCGCCGGGGAGTCGTTCACGCCATCTCCGGTCATCCCGACAATGTGGCCGCGCTGCTGCAGAACATCCACGATGTGGAATTTGTGTTCCGGGAAGACTTGCGCAAACCCATCGGCTTTTTCGATGGATTCCGCGGCTTGCGCCGTCTCGTGATGCTTGATATCGCCGAATGCGCTGGCATCCAGGATGTTAGTGCCCATCCCTAATTGCTTGGCCGTTTCCTTAGCAATCGCCATTTGATCGCCGGTAACCATCTTGACGCTGACACCCATCTGACGGGCGCTCGCGATGGTGGCTTTGGCATCGGGACGAGGCTCGTCGAACAAAGGCAGTACACCGACCATGCGCCATTGGTTTTCCCGATCGGCGCGGGCGACTCCCAAAGACCGGTAGCCTTTCGCTGCGAACTCGTTGACGGCCTTGTCGACAGGTCCCTGCACTTCGCCCACATTGGCGGACATCTGGAGAATCACCTGCGGGGCGCCTTTGGCAACGTAGAATTGCTTGCCATCCGCGCCTTTCACCGTGGCTTCGGTGCGCTTATGTACCGGGTCGAAGGGTTGAAAATGGAGTATCTGGCAGGCCTTCAGCGTGTTTTGATCCTTGACTCCACCGATCACCGCAAGGTCGATCGTGTCCTTGTCTTCGGCGCGGGACGCAAGGGCGGCACAGAGGACGACCTCGGCAGCAGTGCTTCCTTGCAGCATGAAGGGATCGCCGAGGGTCAGCTTGTTCAAGGTCAGCGTGCCGGTCTTATCCGAGCAAAGGATGTCCACGCCCGCCAGTTCTTCGATCGCCGAGAGCCTGGTGATAATGGCTTGCTTCTTCGCCAAAAGGCGCGCTCCCACCGCCATGGTCACCGACAAGACGGTGGGCATCGCCACGGGAATCGCCGCCACTAGAAGCACGAGTGCGAACTGCACGGTGCCCATCACCGGGTCGTGACGGAATAGCGCGACGGTGACTATCAACGCCACCAGCGCCACTGCGAGAATAATGAGGTAATCGCCGATCTTCAGTACGGCCTTCTGGAAATGGCTAACGGATTCCGGTCCCTGCACCATTTGCGCGGTCTTGCCGAAGTAGGTGTCCGCACCGGTCGCGTACACCATAGCTTCGCTTTCGCCCTGGCGGACGATGGAGCCGGAAAATACCGCTTCACCAGGTTTCTTGGTAGCGGGGAGGGATTCACCGGTCAGCGCGGACTGGTCCACCTCCACCGGGTCGCCGGGCAGCAGGCGCGCGTCGGCTGGGACAATATCGCCCAATCTCAGACGGATAACGTCGCCCGGTACCACTTCCTTCGCCGACGGGTCCGTCCATTTCCCATCGCGTTTGACTTTGGCTTTGATGGCCAACTGCTTCCGGAGCGCCGCGATGGCGTCGCCCGCCTGGTGTTCTTCCCAGAATCCGACCACGGCGTTGGACAGAAGCAGCAGGAGGATGATGAAGAAATCCGGCCAATGCCGGACGACGCCGGAAAGGATTACTGCCCCTTCAATCATCCACGGAATCGGACCCCAAAAATACGTCAGGAATTTCAGGTAAGGATTTTCCTTCTTTTCGGCAATCGCGTTGGGCCCATACTGAGCCAGTCGCTTCTTCGCCTCGTCCTGACTCAGGCCGTTTGGCGACGAGCTTAACTGCTTCTGCAATTCCTCCATGGGAATCGATTTGAGGTTCTTCTGCGCATCGGACTCTGCACCCGGCCCGGCGGCGATCCGGTTTTATCGTCAGTTGGTTCCATAAATAATCCTTCCTATTGTTGCTATATCAAAGCGCTGGTAAGTTGCGGGGTCCTTGGTTTCACCTCCATGCCCGCGGAATATTCCCCGCGGCGCGCGGCCCGGTTGCACCCCGCTCGATGACGCAAAGCTGCCTGCGCCTCTGAGATGTTGGCCGCCTGCCCTCGCCAAATCTCTAGTGCCGGTTGCTGGATGGCGCGGGCAAATGAAAATGCCAACTCCCACGGCAATCGCGACTCGAATCGCACGTTCATCGCATTGAGACGTGCCGAAGCCAGTTCGGCGGATTGGCCGCCCGACAGGAACGCAATCCCCGGAACGGCAGCGGGCACCGATCGCAAGAGACAGCGCACAGTGGCGTCGGCGACCTCTTCCACCGTTTCCTGCTTGGGGCAGGTCGATCCTGGAAGGACCATGTTGGGCTTCAGAATTATGCCTTCCAGCATCACTCCTTGGGTGTACAGTTGGCTGAAAACGGCCCGCAGGAGCTCCTCCGAAACGAGGCCACACCGATCCAACGTGTGGGCGCCGTCCATCAGCACTTCCGGCTCAACCACAGGAACTAGTCCGGCTTCCTGACACAACGCGGCATAGCGAGCCAAGGCATGCGCGTTGGCTTCGATGGAAGCTCGACTGGGAATCCCATAGCCCACCGCGATTACCGCGCGCCACTTGGCAAAACGCGCTCCCATTTGAGAGTATTCCGCCAGGCGGTCGCGCAATCCGTCGAGACCTTCGGTGATTTTCTCTCCCGGATGACCCGCTAGGTCCTTCGCACCGGTATCGACTTTGATGCCCGGAATGATACCGGCATCGGCGAGAGCAGTCGCGAAGGGAGTGCCCTGTTTCAACGTCTGGCGAACGGTTTCGTCGTAGAAGATCGCGCCACTAACCGACTCATTGAGACCGGGAGTCGTCACGATCAGTTCGCGGTATGCGCGCCGCATGTCCTCTGTCTGCGGAATTCCCAGCTTGGCGAAGCGTTGGTTACAGGTTGGATTACTTTCATCCATCGCCAGCAGGCCTTTGTCGTCGGCGACCAGTGCCTTCGCGGTGCTTATCAACTGTTGAGGATTCATTGGGAAGCGCTCCATTTCCAGTTACGGATTTCCGGCAAGTCTTCGCCGTGCTTATCGATGTAAACCTTGTGCTCGATGAGCTTGTCCTGCATCGTCTGCTTGAGATATGCCCCTTTGGAGCCTAAATGCGGCAGCCGATCAATCACGTCCTGCACCAGGTGGAAACGGTCCAGGTCGTTCTGCACCCTGATATCGAAGGCCGTTGTGATGGTGCCCTCTTCCTTGTAGCCCCGAACGTGCAGGTTGCGATTGGTCCGGCGGTATGTCAGACGGTGGACCAGCCATGGGTACCCATGGAAGCCAAAGATGATGTGCTTGTCTTTGGTGAAGAGCGAATCGTAGTCGGTGTCACTCAGTCCATGCGGGTGCTCGGTACTCGACTGCAGCTTCATCAAATCGACGACATTGACCACCCGGATCTTCAGATTGGGGAGATGCTCGCGAAGGATGGAAACGGCGGCCAGAATCTCCAGTGTGGGCGTGTCACCGCAACAGGCCATTACTACGTCCGGCTCGCCCTCCTGGTCATTGCTGGCCCATTGCCAGATGCCAATTCCTTCCGTGCAATGCACCACTGCGGCGTCCATGGTCAGCCACTGTGGCAGAGCATGTTTGCCGGCAACCACTACGTTGACGTAGTGCCGGCTGCGCAGGCAGTGATCGAAGACCGACAGCAGACAATTGGCGTCCGGCGGCAAGTAGACGCGCACGATGTCTGCCTTCTTATTAATCACGTGATCGAGGAAGCCTGGGTCCTGGTGGGTGAAGCCGTTGTGGTCCTGTTGCCAGACATGGGAGGCGAGCAGATAGTTCAGCGACGCGATCTTGCGGCGCCAAGGCAGTTCCGATGTTACCTTGAGCCACTTTGCGTGCTGGCTGAACATGGAGTCGACGATGCGAATGAAGGCTTCATAGCTGTTGAACAGCCCGTGCCGGCCGGTCAGCAGATAGCCTTCCAGCCAACCTTCGCACTGGTGCTCGCTCAACATCGAGTCCAACACGCGCCCGGCGGGCGCGAGGAATTCGTCATTCTTAGCTGTCCGCGCTTCCCACTGGCGGTTGGTGACTTCAAAGACAGCGCCCAGTAGATTCGAGACGGTCTCATCGGGACCGAAGACGCGGAAGTTCCGCTCCTCCTGATTCAGCCTGGTCACGTCACGCAGGAAACTGCCCAGCACGAGCGTGTCCTGAGCTTCGACGGCGCCGGGAGAGGGCACAGCTACTGCATGGGCGTGGAAATCCGGCATGCGCAGATCGCGCAGGAGAACGCCTCCGTTGGCGTGCAGATTCGCGCCCATCCGCCGGCTGCCCTTGGGCGCCAGTTCGGCCAATTCCGGCATGAGGCGACCGTTCTCATCGAACAGTTCCTCGGGCTTGTAGCTTTTCATCCAGCTTTCTAGGTCCTGGACATGGTCGGGGTGCTGGGAGTCCACCAGAATCGGCACCTGGTGAGCTCGGAAAGTGCCCTCGATTTGCAGGCCGTCGATTACTTTCGGTCCTGTCCAACCCTTAGGCGATCGCAGGACGATCATCGGCCATCGCGGCCGGGTGGTATCGTTGTTTTTCCGTGCGTTGGTCTGGATTTCGCGGATTCGCTCGATGGCATGTCCAAAGTGGCGGCCATGAGTTGATGCATCGTTTCCGGGTCGTCGCCTTCCACAAAACAAGGCTCCCAGCCGCAGCCCCGGAAGAACTGCTCCAGTTCCTCATGCTCGATCCGTGCCAGCACGGTCGGGTTGCTGATCTTGTAGCCATTGAGGTGCAGGATCGGCAATACGGCGCCGTCGGTGAGGGGCTGAGAAACTTGTTGGACTGCCATGCGGTGGCCAAGGGCCCTGTTTCCGCTTCACCGTCGCCGACGACGCAGGCGACTATCAAACCGGGATTATCGAATGCCGCCCCGAAAGCATGGCTGACGGAGTAGCCCAGCTCGCCGCCTTCGTCAATGGACCCAGGCGTGGTTGGCGCCACGCGGCTGGAGATCCCGCCGGGGAAAGAGAACTGCTTGAACAGCTTCTTCATCCCGGCCTCGTCTTGAGTGACATTCGGATAGACCTCGCTCCAGGTTCCTTCGAGGGAGACGTTGCCCGACAATCGCCGGGCCGCCGTGACCGGGACCGGCGATGTAGAACATGTCGAGGTCATACTTCTTGATTACCCGGTTCAAGTGCTGAAAGATGGGGTTCTGGCCGGGCGTGGTGCCCCAATGGCCGACTACCAGGGGCTTCACATGCGACAGTTTCAGCGGCTCTTTCAACAGTGGGTTGTCGTAAAGATAGATCTGCCCAGCCGACAGATAATTGGCGGCGCGCCAGTAGGCGTTCATCTTGTCGAGGAGGCCCGGCGAGAGCGTGTTGGTTTTTGCGCTTAAGTCCTGTGGCGTCGATCGCCTCGGGTTTCTTGTGAGGCTGTTCCGATGTAACTAGGTGGGTTTTCATGGTTCGTTCCTTTTCCGTTTCCCGCGTCGGTTTCGAGAATGCTGCACACCGATCGCGCAATCATCAGATCTTCGTCCGTTCGAATGACGCGCAGCGT